>NZ_CP152046.1:2365000-2367500 GCF_038630865.1 Metasolibacillus sp. FSL K6-0083
TTCCATGCGGAACCACCGGATCACTAAGCCCGTCTTTCGACCCTGCTCGACTTGTAGGTCTCGCAGTCAAGCTCCCTTGTGCCTTTACACTCTACGAATGATTTCCAACCATTCTGAGGGAACCTTTGGGCGCCTCCGTTACCTTTTAGGAGGCGACCGCCCCAGTCAAACTGTCCGCCTGACACTGTCTCCTACCCCGCTAAGGGGCACGGGTTAGAATTTCAATACAACCAGGGTAGTATCCCACCGACGCCTCCTTCGAAGCTGGCGCTCCGAGATCTCTGGCTCCTACCTATCCTGTACAAGTTGTACCAAAATTCAATATCAAGCTACAGTAAAGCTCCACGGGGTCTTTCCGTCCTGTCGCGGGTAACCTGCATCTTCACAGGTACTATAATTTCACCGAGTCTCTCGTTGAGACAGTGCCCAGATCGTTACGCCTTTCGTGCGGGTCGGAACTTACCCGACAAGGAATTTCGCTACCTTAGGACCGTTATAGTTACGGCCGCCGTTTACTGGGGCTTCAATTCATAGCTTCGCTTGCGCTAACCACTCCTCTTAACCTTCCAGCACCGGGCAGGCGTCAGCCCCTATACGTCACCTTACGGTTTTGCAGAGACCTGTGTTTTTGCTAAACAGTCGCCTGGGCCTATTCACTGCGGCTCTCATGCGCTTGCACGCTCAAGAGCACCCCTTCTCCCGAAGTTACGGGGTCATTTTGCCGAGTTCCTTAACGAGAGTTCTCTCGCACACCTTAGGATTCTCTCCTCGACTACCTGTGTCGGTTTGCGGTACGGGTACCTCCCACCTCGCTAGAGGCTTTTCTTGGCAGTGTGAGATCAGGAACTTCGTCCATACGGACTCGTCATCACAGCTTGGCGTTAGAGTGTGCGGATTTGCCTACACACACGCCTTACTGCTTGAACAGAGACAACCAACGCTCTGCTTACCCTACCCTCCTGCGTCCCCCCATTGCTCAAACGGTGGGGAGGTAGTACAGGAATATCAACCTGTTATCCATCGCCTACGCCTATCGGCCTCGGCTTAGGTCCCGACTAACCCTGAGCGGACGAGCCTTCCTCAGGAAACCTTAGTCATACGGTGGACAGGATTCTCACCTGTCTTTCGCTACTCATACCGGCATTCTCACTTCTAAGCGCTCCACCAGTCCTTCCGGTCTGACTTCAACGCACTTAGAACGCTCTCCTACCACTGACATCGTAGATGTCAATCCACAGCTTCGGTGAATCGTTTAGCCCCGATACATTTTCGGCGCAGTGTCACTCGACCAGTGAGCTATTACGCACTCTTTAAATGATGGCTGCTTCTAAGCCAACATCCTGGTTGTCTAAGCAACGCCACATCCTTTTCCACTTAACGATTACTTTGGGACCTTAGCTGGTGGTCTGGGCTGTTTCCCTCTTGACTACGGATCTTATCACTCGCAGTCTGACTCCCGTGTATAAATATCCGGCATTCGGAGTTTGTCTGAATTCGGTAAAGCGAGATGCCCCCCTAGTCCAAACAGTGCTCTACCTCCGGTATTCTCCATCACGAGGCTAGCCCTAAAGCTATTTCGGAGAGAACCAGCTATCTCCAGGTTCGATTGGAATTTCTCCGCTACCCACAGCTCATCCCCGCACTTTTCAACGTACGTGGGTTCGGGCCTCCAGTAAGTGTTACCTTACCTTCACCCTGGCCATGGGTAGATCACCTGGTTTCGGGTCTACGACAACGTACTCCTTCGCCCTATTCAGACTCGCTTTCGCTGCGGCTCCGCTTTCTCAGCTTAACCTTGCACGTTATCGTAACTCGCCGGTTCATTCTACAAAAGGCACGCTATCACCCATTAACGGGCTCTAACTACTTGTAGGCACACGGTTTCAGGTTCTCTTTCACTCCCCTCCCGGGGTGCTTTTCACCTTTCCCTCACGGTACTGGTTCACTATCGGTCACTAGGGAGTATTTAGCCTTGGGAGATGGTCCTCCCGGATTCCGACGGAATTTCACGTGTTCCGCCGTACTCAGGATCCACTCTGGAGGGAATGAACTTTCGACTACAGGGCTTTTACCTGCTCTGGCGGACCTTTCCAAGTCGCTTCATCTACTTCATTCCTTTGTAACTCCGTATAGAGTGTCCTACAACCCCAAAGAGCAAGCTCTTTGGTTTGGGCTTTTCCCGTTTCGCTCGCCGCTACTCAGGGAATCGAATTTTCTTTCTCTTCCTGCAGGTACTTAGATGTTTCAGTTCCCTGCGTCTGTCTTCCATACGCTATGAATTCACGTATGGATACTATGCCATTAAACATAGTGGGTTTCCCCATTCGGAAATCCCCGGATCAAAGCTTACTTACAGCTCCCCGAGGCATATCGGTGTTAGTGCCGTCCTTCATCGACTCCTAGTGCCAAGGCATCCACCGTGCGCCCTTAATAACTTAACCTTCAGCTTTCGATATACATCGCCATCCTGCGTCAGCTACTTTCACTCATTCAGTCACGT
>NZ_CP152046.1:2370000-2735000 GCF_038630865.1 Metasolibacillus sp. FSL K6-0083
AATAATATTAGTCATTTTAAACGCTAGTATTCACGTAACAAATCAAAACAGGAATCTTAGCCTCTATTATACTTAGATTCCTATTTTATCACTTGCAAATATTACTCGCCTTGACCTTCAACAATACTTAAACACCATAAAAAATTATCCCACGCAGAATACCAGCCATTGAAAATCTCCGACGAATCATCCCAACGAACATCAAACTTCTTATGCCCATCTATATCCACTAAAGATAAAGTCAGTGTTGGATCTTTCTTAGAAGTGGCTAGCTTCATGCCATTCTCTAGCTCTTCTTCTGTGAATACCACATCCGCTACAGAACGAAGCTGCGCCTGCTCAAATACTTGTTTATTCATAATTCTATAATTCATTATAGACCCCCACTAAAACTTTCTTCTTATACTACGTCTCCACTAACTCTTGTCTACATCTTTCTCGAGCAGATTAAAGGTAGAAATTTTCAGTGTCCTACAATTTAACTTTGGCACAAAAAATAAAAGACTAGAAAATTATACTCTATTTCTCTTTATTTAAACACATAAAATGCAAAAAACTAGAATCATTCTACAGCACGCACTAACCATGTTGCTACTCGAGTTAAAATATGCGCACGTAACTCTACAAAATAAGGCCAGTCATAAAAGAACTCAACTTTTTCATCTACTATAGTAGCTAACTCAACTGGTCTTGTTGTTAACACAAAATGTGCAAAGGATTCTGCAAAGTCCTCTGAAACAGAGCTTGTTGCATAATCTGATACATAATCATCTATATCTTCACTCGAGGGGTTCCAAAATTGCTCATAAAAAGAGACCAAATACGCATCTTCATAAAAGCAACCCTCGTCCTCAATTAAAACATTCTCGCAAGCATCTAGTTCTACCCCCATATTTTGTTCGCCATCTTTCAATGATAAATAGTGCGCATATTCGTGTAGATAGGTAATCATCGTTTCGGATGCCAACTCAATATTTTCCTCATTCATACCAAGCGTCCAATATTGACCACTATCATCATGTTGCTGCACATAGGCCAATGTATCGCCACTTTCAAACACAATAAATTGATTAATTCCCTGGCGCTCTGTCTCGGGTATTAGCCACGCAAAATCAAACCATAACTCCGCATGATAATTCATATCCTCATCTGTCACGTCATCATCCGTCAGAATCATTTCCTCTTCGTTATCAATTTCATATACATAAAGTTCGTAAATGCCTTCTAAATCTGTTGATACCGATTCTTCTGCTATTAACGAGCCGTACTCTTCTTCAAGCATTATGACAAGCTCATCCCCACGTGCCACGCAAGAAGCATCATCATTGCAATTCAAAGGCAATGTACAAGTATCCTCGGATGCTATATAAACTTCTCCCATTAAACAGCCGTTCGCTAGGGTCTCATCGCTTGTGGCAGCCACATCAATGACACTTCCTTCTGTAACAGCTAGATTATCTAGCACTTGTTCTTCTTCCGAAAACTCTGCACAACCGATTATTATTAGTAACGTACATATTACTGTCATAATTGATAGCCACTTCATTCCTTCCCGTCCCCCATTATTAAAACTTCAAATTTAGTATAATTTTAGCAAATAACAGTTCTTTTCTACTGTGTATTCAACTAAATATTTCAATAAATATGTCTACATAAAAAAAGGCTATCTAAAGAAGTAGGCAAGCACGCTACTTCCAGATAGCCGTTATTGTTTTATTTCCCTGTATGACGCATCGTTGGGAATAATAATATATCCCGAATTGATGGTGCGTTTGTTAATAGCATTACGAGGCGGTCGATACCGATACCTAGACCACCTGTTGGCGGCATGCCATATTCTAATGCTTCGATGAAATCATTATCCATTTCATGTGCTTCATCATTACCCGCTGCTTTTTCAGCCATTTGTGCTTCAAAGCGTTCGCGTTGGTCGATTGGGTCGTTTAGCTCCGTGAAGGCATTAGCATGCTCACGACGCACGATAAATAGTTCGAAGCGGTCTGTGAAACGCTCGTCCTCTGGGTTTTTCTTCGCTAATGGTGAAATTTCCACAGGGTGACCTGTAATGAATGTCGGCTGTACTAATGTTTCCTCCACTTTTTGCTCGAAAAACTCATTAATAATATGGCCTACTTCATGTGTATTTTGCACTTCCACGCCATGCTCCGCTGCAAATGCACGTGCTTCTTCAACTGTCATTGGCTGCCAGAAGTCCACGCCTGTCGCCTCTTTGACTGCATCTACCATATGCATGCGTTTCCAGCCTACAGCTAAGTCGATTGTATCCTCACCGTATTGCACTGTTGTCGTGCCAAGTACTTCTTGTGCCACATGCGCAATTAAGTTTTCCGTTAAGTTCATAATGTCATTGTAATCCGCATACGCTTCGTACAATTCTATCATCGTGAACTCTGGATTATGGCGCGTTGAAATCCCTTCGTTACGGAAGACACGTCCAATTTCATATACTTTCTCTAAGCCACCAACGATTAATCGCTTCAAGTGTAGCTCAATTGCGATACGCATATAAAGCTCCATATCAAGTGCATTATGGTGCGTAATAAACGGACGTGCCGCAGCTCCACCAGCAATTGTATGTAGCATTGGTGTTTCAACCTCTAGATAGCCATTGTTATCTAAGTAGTTGCGAATGGCGCGAATGATTTTAGAGCGTGCAATAAATGTTTCCTTGCTTTCTGCATTCGTCATTAAATCTAAATAACGTTGGCGGTAGCGTTGCTCTACGTCCTGTAAGCCATGGAATTTTTCTGGCATTGGTCGTAACGCCTTCGTTAAAAATATAAATTCTGTCGCTTTAACAGAAAGTTCGCCTACTTGTGTACGGAATACATTTCCTGTCACACCAACGATGTCCCCAAGGTCGGCTTTATTAAATAATTCATATGCCTCATCACCAACAGCATCTTTACGCACATAAATTTGAATCTGACCACCTAAGTCTTGCAGATGTGCGAAGCCCGCTTTTCCTTTGCCGCGCTTCGTCATAATACGCCCTGCAATCGTTACGCTTTTTGGCTCCTGCTCTAACTGCTCTTTATCGAAAGCATCGAATTCTGCTACTACTTCATTTGATAAATGCGTGCGCTCAAAGCGGCCACCGAATGGGTCAAGCCCACCCTCGCGAATATCAGTCATCTTTTGGCGTCTCACCAAAAGCTGATCGTTTAATTCTTCTATATTTGACACGTTATTCACTCCTATAGTTGATTGGTCTGCTTTGTCCATATTTTATTATTGTACACAATTTCGAGAGGGGATTCATCTTTTTTGCAATTTTTGTAGATGAACATTTTGAGAAAGTCCCATTGGTTTGGCTATCAGGGGGGACTTTTGGTGATTTTTGCTGTTCTAGTCGGAGGTTCACTCTTATTAATTGGCATTTTCCTTGTCCTATCGGAGAATTGGGCTTCTACCCTCTTTATATGAAAGACGAAAATCGGCCTTCCCATTAGATTTATAGGGAAGCCGATTTTTCTTGTGTTTCATAGTCGGCTGCGACGCCGTTTAGTAGCATATATAGCTCTTCCTTCGTTTCCACTTGGTTAACGGCGTTACGGATTTTACCGTTGCCACGAATACCCTTTAAGTACCATGAAGCATGGCTGCGCATTTCACGCACGGCGACTCTTTCACCTTTTAGTTGCATTAAACGTTCGAAGTGTAGTAAACATACATCCATTTTTTCACGAATCGATGGCTCATCCTTTAGTTCGCCTGTTTCTAAATACTGTACCGTACGGTAAATCATCCATGGGTTGCCTAATGCCGCTCGTCCAATCATTACGGCGTCTACACCAGTTGTTTCAAGCATGCGCTTGGCATCTTGTGGTGTTTCGACATCACCATTGCCAAGTACAGGGATGTTGACGCTTTGCTTGACGTCACGAATAATGTCCCAGTTTGCCTTACCCTCATACATTTGCACACGCGTGCGACCGTGGACAGCTACTGCGGATGCACCTGCACGTTCTATCGCCTGTGCATTTTCAACCGCCAATATATGCTGTTCATCCCAGCCAATGCGCATTTTTACCGAGACAGGCTTTTTTACTGCATCGACAACAGCTGCGACCATTTCATATACTTTGTTCGGGTCTAATAATAAACGTGCGCCCGCTTCACATTTAATAATTTTATTAACAGGACAGCCCATATTAATGTCGATAATATCTGCTGTTGTATTTTCTTCTACATATTTTGCCGCTTCTACTAACGTTTCTTTGTCCCCGCCAAAAATTTGTAATGATAATGGATTTTCACGCTCATCAATATAAAGCATGCCCAATGTTTTGGCATTGCGTTGAACAATACCTTTATCGCTAATCATTTCGGCGTAAACTAAACCTGCACCAAACTCCTTTACCGTCAAACGGAAAGCCGAGTTGCAAATTCCAGCCATCGGGGCTAATACGACGCGATTTTCCATAACGATGTCTGCAATTTGAAATGGCTTTTGCTGTGCAATATTCACTTTGAGTATCCTCCCTCTTTATACTTTAAGCTCTTTCTTTCAGGTGCAAAGGTATCTACGGGCAAGCCCCCTTCACTAAATCGCTAGAAGTTGTCCGAAAGGCAATTTTGTTTTGGTAGCGCATCGGAGGGAAAATCTCAATTTTCCACTTAGGAAAAGCACCATCAAGCTCGTTGCGTCCTCAAATCTGTGCAGTTGCTAGCTTTGAGGACGCCCCATTTTATTCAAATTTTTTCCACAATATAATACCTTCTTGTTGTAAATCTAACTTGTCTAGTGTATCACGGGCTAGCGCCATTTGCTCACTTTCAAAACTTTCGCTAATTTCGACTAAAGGCACGACAACAAATGCACGTTCATACATACGTGGATGCGGCACAAGCAAGTGTTCAGTCGCAATTATTTCCTGATTAAAAAGTAAAATATCGAGGTCTATAATGCGAGGTCCCCAGCGAATATCACGCACTCGACCAAGCTCGTTCTCTATCCCTTGGCATAGGGCAAGCATCTCCGTAGCACTGCGCGTTGTTCGGACATGTACAGCAATATTTAAGAAGGACGGCTGGTCTGTATAGCCGACAGGTGCCGTTTCGTAAATCGATGAAACTTTTACTACTTCAACTTGTGCCTGCAATAATTGCACAGCCTGTTGTAAATTTGCTTCTCGCTCACCGATATTTGTGCCGATTGATAAAAATACATCATTCATAAAATTTACCTCGCACAATTTCAACAGCTACTTCTTTATAATGACCCGGAATTGGGGGGTCTGGTTTAATGATTTCCACACGACACCCGAAAATTTGCCCCTTATAACGTTGCAAAATAGTTGTTGCTACGGTTTCTGCCACCGCTTCTATCAGTTGAAACGGCTTACCCTCAAGTATTTCCTGGCAAATATCGTAAACACCAACATAGCTCACTGTATTTTCCAAATCATCCGTTTGCCCAGCCTGTTGTATATCGACAGCAAGGGAAACCGAGGCACGAAAACGTTGACCAAGCACATTTTCTTCCTTTAAAACACCGTGATAGCCGAAAAATTGCATATCACGTAAATGTATATAATCCATTACAACTCCCCCTTCACTTCGAACTTGCCTACTAATGCGTCCATCACTTTCACTGTGCGAGCTACTTCCTTCACATCATGTACACGCATTAAATGGCAGCCCTTTTGCACGCCAAATGCACAGGTTGCAGCCGTTCCCTCAACACGCTCATCAACAGGTAGATTAAGTATTGTGCCAATCATCCGCTTGCGAGATGTCGCTAAAAGCACCGGGTAACCAAACGCCACTAGCTCGTCTAAGCGCTGCATCGTCTCAATACTTTGCTGTAAATTTTTCACAAAGCCGATGCCTGGGTCTAGCATAATATGGGCATCCGGCACCCCTGCCTGTCTTGCAATACCAATGCTTTCCTGCATATCTTTTTTAAAATCCGCCCAATAATCGACGTAATCCTCATCCTGCCGATTGTGCATTAAAATAATAGGTACACCTAATTCAGCAGCAACTTGTGCGATTTTAGGCTCTTTTTTCGCACCCCAAATATCGTTAATAATATGCGCACCCGCTTCAATTGCCGCACGCGCCACATTCGCCTTATAAGTATCGACAGAAATAATTGCCGGCACCTCACTCGCTAGTGCGCGAATAATTGGGAGAATACGCTCAAGCTCCTCTTGCTCAGAAACAGGTATATGCCCCGGCCTTGTAGATTCTCCACCGATATCTATAATTTTTGCACCTTCTGCTACCATGCGCTTCGCTTGTGTAATAGCCGCATCAATTGAATCATATTTACCTCCGTCAGAAAACGAGTCAGGCGTCACATTTAAAATACCCATAATAACTGTTTCCTTTTGAAAATCTAGTGGAATGCCGTTTAATACAAGCGGCGTTTTATAATGTTCTAGCATTGTTTATCTCCCTTTAATAATATCCCGAATTTCCGCTATATACGATTGGTGTAGGCGCTGATAAATAGCCCCTTCCGCCCCCGCAAAGGATTTATGCTCAAGCGATGAAATTGGAACAAGCTCCTGTATCGAGTTTGTTACAAAGCATTCATGTGCCTCTTGTATATCATAGCGGTCATATAGGCCTTCACGCACTTCATACCCTTGCGCCTTTGCAAGCGTCATGATGATTTTACGTGTAATGCCCGGCAATATGCCCGTAGCTAAAGCTGGTGTATAAAGCACACCATGCTTAGCCCAAAAAATATTTGAGGTAATCCCTTCCGCAACATAACCTTCCTCTGTTAAAAAAACACCTTCATAGCTAGATAAGTTTGGCAGTTCCATACGCGCTAATACATTGTTGCCAAAATGATGACTTTTCGAGCGCACTTCGGTTTCCGGCTTATTGCGCACCGTTTTTAATAAGACAGCTTGCTTCTCTGTCCCACGCTCAGGCAGCACAAGAGGCTTTCGAAAAATAATTACAATTGGTTGTGGATAGTCAGCAGTAGCAAGACCTAAATCATGTACGCCAGCAGATACATTTATGCGAAAATAACCATCACCCCCGCCATTTAACTCATTTAAACGATGCATCACTTCCGCTATATCGTTTAGTGTGTACGGCATATAAATACGGTACATATTCAAAGATTCAGTCAAACGATGGAAATGATCCTGCAAAAATACGGGCACATCTTGATATGTACGCATTGTTTCAAAAAAGCCTAAGCCATATAAAAAACCGTGGTCAAATGGCGATATCATCAGCTCATTTGCCCCTATATATTGACCATTCATCCAGCAAATCATACGACCTCACTCCTTGCAGTACAGTTCTAAAAATTGTTTGAGCAGCTGCTTACCATCCTCTGTCATAATTGATTCTGGGTGATATTGCACACCTTCCACCGCAAGCTCCTTATGACGCAAGCCCATAATTTCGCCTTCCTCTGTCCACGATGTTACCTCTAGACAATCCGGCAATGAATGCTTTTCTACGATTAATGAATGGTAACGTGTCGCCGCAAAAGGATTGGCATTTTTACGATGCAAACCTACACCGCTATGATAAACAGGTGATGTTTTGCCATGCATTAGGCGCTCTGCACGAATAACATTGCCCCCAAAAGCCTGCGCAATCGCTTGATGCCCTAAACAAACACCTAAAATCGGAATCTTTCCAGCGAAATGGCGAATAATATTCAAACTCTCCCCCGCCTCATTTGGCGTGCAAGGGCCCGGAGAAATAACAATTACTTTTGGTGCAAGTTCTTCAATTTCCGCAAGCGTAATCACATCATTACGCACAACCATGAGCTCTTCTCCCAGTTCACCTAAATATTGCACTAAGTTATAAATAAATGAATCATAGTTATCAACCATTAAAATCATTTTAACACCCCTTCAGCCATTCCTTTAGCTTGCCACATCGCCTTCGCTTTCGTAAGCGATTCGATATATTCATTTTCTGGTACGGAATCAATAACGATGCCCGCACCCGCTTGAATATACGCCGTTTCATTCTTAATATAAGCTGTGCGAATGACGATATTTAGCTCCATATCTCCGTTAAAGCCGAGCCAACCAATTGAGCCTGTATATAAGCCGCGGCGCACTGGCTCAAGCTCTTCAATAATCTCCATTGTGCGAATTTTCGGTGCCCCTGTAATCGTGCCTCCTGGGAACATCGCGCGAATCACATCAGCATTGGTCTTGTTATCCGCTATTTCGCCGCGCACATTGGACACGATATGCATCACATGTGAATAGCGTTCAATCACCATAAATTCGTCCACTTCTACAGTGCCATAGCGGCTAACTTTCCCTAAATCATTGCGCTCTAAATCAACGAGCATCACATGTTCTGCACGCTCTTTTTCATTATCAATTAATTCGTGTGCTAGACGAATGTCCTCTTCCTCTGACTGACCACGTGGACGCGTTCCAGCAATAGGGCGTGTTGATAACGCTGTACCCTTGCGCTTCACTAACAATTCTGGCGAACCGCTTACAACCGCAAACTCTGGTGCTGCAATAAAGGCCATATACGGAGATGGGTTAAATGAGCGTACCGCCTCATACATAACAATCGGTGCTGCATGCAATGGCTTTGCCTGACGCACAGATAAATTCACTTGAAATACATCGCCCTGTGCAATATACTCCTGTGTTTTGCGCACAGCTTGCTCAAACTCCTCACCTAAAAATGATACAGAGAGCTCACTTTCATCGTTCTTTACCTCAGCCGCCTTCTCAGCATGGAATAAACGCTTGCCTAACCCCTGCTCCGCGGCCTCTTGCCATTTAAGTGCCCACTCTTGCAAGTCCATCTCACTTTCAGGACGCTTCATTAATGTCACACGATTCGTCTCTTCATCGAACACTGCCCAATGCTCAAAAACATAAAAATAAATATCTGGCACTTGCAAATCATCTAGTGCAATCGTTGGCAAGCGCTCGATTTGACGAGCATAATCATACGATACGAAGCCAACTGCCCCGCCCTGAAAATCAGGTAGCTCGTCCTCTTTTTTTATTTCGTACTCATGCAGGTATTGCTCTAATAATACTAATGGGTCTCCCTGCAAAAAGCGTGCACCGTTTCGCTCCTCAATTTGTAAACCGCCCTCTTTTGCATATAACGTTGCAAATGGATTCCATGCAGCAATCGAGTAACGCCCACCACGACCACTCTCTAAAAACACATGGCTTTTCTCTAATATTGTTTGCTCTTTATAGCTATAAAAAAACGCATCCTTTGTCATAAATAAAGTAACACATTGTAATTTATCCATATGGTAACACCCCTTTACGTATACTATTATTAAACCCGAAAATTATAGAAACTGTCTATAGAGGAATTCCTCTGTAGACAGTTTCTTTTGCACTAAAAACTTGATGCAGCTATTTTGATTTTGTCACAAAAAAATGATATAAAGTCATTGAAACACCCGTTTCCAAAAAAAGGGGTGTGAGAGACAGTTGCCTCCCACACCCCATTCAATAAAATTAATCTTCAAATTGATAAAGCGGTGTCGATAAATAACGTTCGCCATTTGATGGAACAACAGCTAATACATTTGCTCCTGCACCTAGGCGCTTAGCTGTTTCGATTGCTGCGTGAATCGCTGCGCCCGAAGAAATACCGCATAAAATACCTTCTTCACGAGCTACTTTGCGAGCTACTTCAAATGCCGTTTCGTTTTCAACAGTAAATACAGAGCTGTACACTTCTGTATTTAATACCTTAGGGACGAAACCTGCACCGATACCTTGGATTTTATGTGGACCTGGATTACCGCCAGAAAGCACTGGTGAATCCTGCGGTTCTACTGCAATAATTTCAATTTCTGGATACTTCTCTTTTAGCACTTCCCCTGCACCAGTAATTGTTCCACCTGTACCGATGCCCGCTACAAATGCATCTAACTTTAAGCCCTCAAATGCCTCTACGATTTCTGGACCCGTCGTTAAACGATGAATTTCAGCATTTGCTTCGTTTTCGAATTGCTGCGGTAAGAAATAACCATGCTCCTTCGATAAGCTCTCCGCCTTAGCAATTGCACCTTTCATTCCTTCTGGACCCGGTGTAAGTACTAATTCTGCACCATACGCGCGAAGTAAGTTACGGCGCTCTAAGCTCATCGTTTCAGGCATAACTAAAATTGCTTTATAGCCCTTTGCTGCTGCAATCATCGCTAAACCGATACCTGTGTTCCCACTTGTCGGCTCAATAATCGTACCGCCCGCTTGCAATGTTCCGTCTTTTTCCGCTGCTTCAATCATCGCTAAAGCAAGACGATCCTTTACAGAGCTGCCTGGATTGAAGTATTCTAACTTAACATATACTGTGCCTTCGTTTTCACCAGTTGCGTTATTTAACTTAACAATCGGTGTACGACCTACTAAATCTGCAATTGAATTTGCTAATTTACTCATCTCATTCATCCCCTCTATAATTCCTACTAAGTTTATAGACTTTACCTAACTCACATATTACCAATTAAGTATAGAAGTTGTCAACGCATTCATAAGCCTAATACAAAATTTTTTTACACAAGGTGGCAGGCAACGAAGCGACCACGCTCAACTTCCCTAAATTCAGGCACTTCTACTTGACAGCGCTCTGTCGCAAATGGACAACGCGTATGAAATTTACAGCCACTTGGTGGATTCGCAGGATTCGGAATATCTCCCTTTAAAATAATGCGCTCACGTTTTAATGTCGGGTCTGGGATTGGTACAGCCGATAAAAGTGCTTTTGTATATGGATGTAACGGATTGCTGTATAGCTGGTCGCGGCTACCTAATTCCATCATCGTTCCTAAATATAACACGCCAATGCGTGAACATAAATGCTCCACAACACTCAAATCATGCGAAATAAAAAGAAAAGTAATATTTCTTTCACGCTGTAATTTGCTAAATAAATTAATAATCTGAGCTTGAATGGAAACGTCTAATGCTGATACAGGCTCATCCGCCACAATAAAATCTGGTTGCAAAATAATCGCACGTGCAATGCCGATTCGCTGACGCTGACCACCGCTAAATTCATGTGGATAACGCTCCATATGGTATTCAGAGAGTCCGCATATTTCAAGTACTTCCTTCACTTTCTCAGCCACTTCATGCTTTTCGCACAATCCATGGTCTAGCAATGCCTCCCCAATAGCATCACCAACACGAATGCGTGGATTTAGAGAGCTATACGGGTCTTGGAAGATAAATTGTATTTTAGGTCGTAAATAGCGCATTTCTGCATTGGAAAGCTTATGCAAATCCTTGCCATCGAATAACACCTCCCCCTCCGTAATAGATTGAAGGCGCAAAATGCTTTTCCCAATCGTACTTTTACCGCTCCCTGATTCTCCTACAAGACCAAATGTTTCACCGCGGTGAATTTGAAAGCTAACACCATCCACAGCCTTTACTACACTTGCGTTACGCTGAAATAATCCGCCCTTTTCACCGAAATATTTTTTCAAATGTTTCACTTCTATTAATGGCGCTTCGTTCGTCATACCGTTGTCACCTCTTCATATAGCCAGCAAGCTACCCTTTGCCCATTATCCAAGTCCTTGATTTCCGGCATTTGCTCGTTACAAATCGCCATACACTGCTCACAGCGCTCACTAAAATAACAAGAAGGTGTTAAAGTAGCTAAATTCGGTACTTGCCCTGCAATTGTATATAGTTCCTCTTGCCTTTGATTAATAACCGGCTTTGCCTTTAGCAGGCCTTTCGTATATGGATGCTTAGGATTTTGGAAAAGCTCCACAACAGGCCCTTCCTCAATCACCCTCCCCGCATACATAACGATGACATAGTCTGCCACCTCTGCCACTACCCCTAAATCATGGGTAATCAATAGCATCGACATATCTCTTTGCTCTTTTAATGAACGAAGCAAATCTAAAATTTGCGCTTGAATCGTTACATCTAAAGCCGTTGTTGGCTCATCCGCAATAAGCAAATTAGGCGAGCATGCTAACGCAATGGCAATCATAATACGCTGTAGCATACCACCACTCAATTCATGAGGATAGCTATTAAAAATTTCCTCTGCACGCCCGATGCCAACAAGCTCAATTAGCTCCAATGCTCTTTTTTTCGCTTCTTTTTTCGAAATGAGCTCATGCTCCATTAACGGCTCGATTATTTGACCGCCAATTGTTAAGACGGGATTTAAAGAGGTCATTGGCTCTTGGAAAATCATTGAAATATCATTACCACGGAGCTGACGTAGCTCATGTTTTTTCATCTTTAACAAATCTTTGCCTTCAAATAAAATTTCGCCGTCCTTAATGCCACCTGAACCCGCATCAATCAATCCCATAATGGACATAGCGACTGCGCTTTTTCCACAGCCCGACTCCCCTACTAAGCATACCGTCTGCCCTTTTGGAATCGAAAAGCTAACATCATGAACAGCATTAATAACGCCATCGCCAGTATAATATTGAGTTAAAAGATTTTTAACGTCTAACACCGCATTTTCCATAACAGTCCCTACCTCCTTTTCATATTTGGATCAATTGCGTCACGCAGCCCATCACCTAATAAGTTAATGCTAATAACTGTTAAAAATATAGCTAAACCTGGTGGAATCCATAGCCAAGGTCTTTTTTGAAAATCAATAAGTGAATTGGCGGAAGTAATCATATTCCCCCACGAGGCATCTGGTGGCACAACACCTAATCCAAAGAAGCTCAATGTTGATTCACTTAAAATTGCGCCACCAACGCTTAATGTACCCGAGACAATTAAGAGGGGCACTATATTCGGCAATAAATGCTTGAATAACTTACGGCTATCACGCAAGCCGAGCGCCTCTGTTGCCTGCATAAATTGACGCTCACTTAGGCTCAAAATTTGACTGCGCACAAGTCGTGCCAAGCCCGGCCAACCGACAATACTTAACATAAGCATGACGATATAAATGCGGTACTCCGTAGGCACTTTCCATTCTGATAAAATCGCCGCCATAATAAATAGTAATGGCAATCCAGGCAATGTCATTAACACATCAGCAATGCGCATAATAATTTGGTCGACAATACCGCGATAAAAACCAGAGACAATGCCTAACACGCCCCCAATGACAACGGACATAACCATCGCACCTAATCCGACTAATAGCGAAATGCGTCCAGCTAACATTAAGCGCGTTAATACATCGCGCCCTAATTTATCCGTTCCAAGCCAATGCTCGGCACTCGGTGCTTGATTTATTTTCGTTGGGTCAACGCCTAAATTTATATGCGGCGAAAAAAAAGGTCCTATAAAAGACAATAAAATAATAAATATTAAAAACGCTAATCCAATAAGCGACATTTTATTTTGCAAAAAACGCCTTACGATTTGCCTTAATAATGAAGAAGGCTTCGGTAGTTTTTTATTTTTCTTTAGCGTTGCAGCACTACTTTCCACAATTTCAACTCCTCGCTTATTTTTTCACCCGTACTCGTGGGTCAGCAATTGCGTACAAAATATCCGCCAGTAAATTACTAAGCACTGTTAGCACCGCGATAAACATCGTGAAGCCCATTAACAGCGGATAATCACGTACTGAAAATGCCTGCATATAAATCGCACCTATGCCCGGCCAGTTAAAAATTTGCTCTGTTATAATCGCACCGCCAAATAAAGCCGGTAGCTCAAAGCTAAACAGAGTAATCGCAGGTAATAATGCGTTTCGTAAGCCATGTTTAAAAATAACAACTCGCTCCTTCAATCCTTTAGCCCGAGCAGTCCGCATAAAATCCTGCTTAATCACTTCCAGCATATTCGTTCTGAAATAACGCGTTAAGCCGCCTATACCAAGCATTGTTAAGACGAGAACGGGCAAAATCATATGCTCTGCCACATCTTTTACATAATCCCAGCCCGTAAAGTTACTGCCAGTAGTAATCATGCCCCCAGCAGGCAGCCACCCTAAATCAACCGCAAATATTTTAATAATTACTAACCCTAGGAAAAAAGATGGTGTTGCCATTGCAGCAAAGACAATAATTGTTATAAATGTATCCCATATTGAATATTGTCGAATCGCTGATATGATTCCAACTAAAATAGCGATTAACCACGTCAAAATTAACGATGCCAGCGCTACGATAAACGAACTCCATATGTAATTTCCGATTACTTCACCAACAGGTAATTGAAACTGTAGCGAATAGCCTAAATCACCTTTTAATAAATTTTTTAGCCAAATAAAATAACGAATAACGACTGGCTCATTATATCCATGCAATTCATACAATTCTGCTTTTCGTTCAGCCGTTAGATTTTGGTCTGCATCAATGAAATTTCCCGGTACTAAGGAATATAAAAAGAAAATTAAAATCGATGCCCCAAATAATGTTGGAATCATGTAAAGAAGTCTCTTCACAACATAGCCCTTCATTAGCTCATTCCTTTCTGCTTTCTAAAATTTTCAAAGAAAAATCCGCTCCCACTTATTCAGAAAGTGGAACGAGTAACCCCAAAAAAGAGGATTACAGCGCTTCTCTCCGACAAGTAAAGCGGATTTTTCATTACTTTTACAAAAATCAATTACGCCCCGGCGTAATTGCGTCCAGATTTTTTCGGGCTCGGTGGTGGAAGTTAACCTAAAACCGCCACGTCGTGTGACAACGGTCAACTGACCTGCATCGTGCAGGTCTTCCTTCAAAATCTGTAACATCCGCCGCAAGTCTGGACAACATGACGTTGATCACTTAATCGTTATCTTAGTATGCAATAGTCTTAGACTGGGTTCCTCTTTGCAACAGGAAGTATGGAACTACCCCTCGTTGAATTGAATTTCCCACATTCGTCGGGATTATCTAAAAGTCCATTTTGTTTTGACATTCCATTGAAATAAAAGTTTACATCGCTCCACTTTTCTGAAAGGTAACACTACTAAAGCCAATGTTTATCACATCTTTAAAAGAGGCGCTCTCTGTTTATATGAATCATCATTTTGTGAAACATCATCGCTACTGTCCAAAATGCCGACTATGCACAGCTTTTTGGACAGCCCCAACGAATGCTGAATTAAGTTAATTAATTACTCCGCTAATTGTAAATTGCGCAAGCTACTTGCAATACCGCGGTAGCCATTTGGCTCGAAACCTTCAATACGTGCATTAGCACCACTTAATACCTTTGTATAAGCCATATAAATCACTGGTGGATTTTCCTCTAATGCCTCGTATAATTCATGGAATGCAGCTGTACGTTCTGCAATATCATTCGTTCCAATTGTCGCCTCGATTAATGCGTCAATCTCTTCATCACCATAGCCTTTAAATGTTGAGTTATTGCTTTTCGAATGGAAGCCTTCAACACCGTTATACGGGTCAGGTAACATTGTTGTTGTGAAAGAAGCTAAATCATGGTCACCTTTATCTACACGTGCTAACAACGCATTAAAGTCCATTTGCTCCACTTGTAAATCGATGCCGATTTCTTTATAGTTTTCCTTCGCAATTGGAATTAACGTATCGCCTAGGCCACCTGCTGTCGTAAAGTAATATACTGTAAGCTTTTTACCATCTTTTTCACGAATACCATCTGACCCGACAATCCAGCCTGCCTCTTCTAATAAAGTTTTCGCTTTTTCTGGATTATAATCAGTCGAACCTACATCAGCAGTATATGCCCATGATGTCGGAGATACAGGTACGTTTGCTACTTGTGCAAAACCTTGATAGTATGTGCTAATGATTGTTTGACGGTCTAGTCCCAATGAAAATGCTTGGCGCACTTTCGGGTCTTTAAACACCTCTTTTTCATGATTAAATACCATATAGCCATAAGCTGAAGATGTATAAATATTAATATCTGCGAAGCCTAATGCTTGTAAAAACTCAAAATTATCTTGGTTTGCCGCTAATGCACTATAATCTAACTCACCTGTTTGGAAGAATTGCTGTGCATCCCCAACAGTTGTTTTATAAATAAAGCCTTTTGCTTTTGGTGCACCACCATAATAATGCTCGTTCGCCTCATAACGAATTTCTTGCCCCGGTAAGTAAGCAACAAATCGGTATGGACCCGCCCCAATTGGCTTTTGATGTAATGCGGCTAAATAATCTAAATTACCTTTCACATAGCCATTGCCATAGTAATCCTTTTTCAGCACTGCACCGCCTAGTAAACGTAAAGTACGAGCACTTACTTTATCCGTCGTAATCTCAATTGTGCGCTCATCAATTACCGTAATACCCGAAATACTTGTCGCATCACCATTTTTGTAGTCTAACCCGCCAACGATGCTTGCTTCTGTAATATCTGTGTTACCTGCATACGCTGGGTCATGTAATAAAGTTAATGTAAATTCGATATCTTCCGCTGTTAAAGGTGTACCGTCATCAAATTTTAACCCATCACGCAAAGTAAATGTGTATACTAAGCCGTCTTCTGAAATAACCCAGTCCTCTGCTAAGCCTGCTACCGTTTCACCTTTTGCATTAATATCTACTAAAGGCTCAAACATAACAGACTGTACGTTTCCATCATAGCCACTTGTATTAAAATATGGCGTAAATACACCGCCAGGCTCTTGCAAGCCAACTACAACTGTATCCCCACGTTTAATTGCCGTTTCTGGTGAAGCTGCTGGGTTTTCTGCTGGAATAACCGCATCTTCAACAACTATTTTTTGTCCGCCTTCCGATTGCTCCGCCGAAACATCTTGCTTATTCGTTTCAGTAGCCGAATCATTTCCACCACAAGCTACAAGGAATGCGCTTAAACCAATAATTCCTACTACATTAATAAATTTTTTCAAACTCATTAAACTTTACCTTCCTTCTAATTTTATTTAACATATAAATTTACTTGGTTTTACACAAAAAAAATTTAGTAATTTCTATGTATATTATTTTCCATTGAAATTCGCGAATCAATTTTCAATAAAGTTATTATATTCGTCAATTCTTATAAAATCAATAGGAATTCTAATTTTCTTCAATAATATGCTTTTTAAAATAGATTTGACACAAAAAAGACAAATATTTGTTTGTTTTTAGAAAATAAATTACGTTTCAGTTCGATTTTTAAAGCACTGTTTCCAACCCTTTGAAATTATTTAAAAATAATAAAACATAACCTAAACGCCCAAAAAGCAGCACCACGCATGCTTTTTGGGACGCCACCTTTAATTCTCATAACCCAAAACTTTTCCATTCAGTTGTTTTATTGAAATTGAACCGTAATCTCGGCTGTCTTTTCCGCGCCACCAATTATCTACTAATATAAATACTGTATCTGTATTAATATAAACTGGTTCTATCGTTGTATTAAAATGGCTCAACATCGCATCGCCATTTCTATTTTTTGAATCAACTCATTCAAAATATTCATCTTTCGTTAAACCCTTATTAAAGAATATAAAAGTAACAGATACAGAAAATTCAGTTAATTAATTCGCTATAATTACAGTTTATTTTGGAAAACACCTCCCTTTCTGTAGAGTAAAAAGAAAAAGTGATGGGGCGACTTTTCGGACACTCCCCTCACTTTTTCAATACGCTATAGCTGCTATTTCGCTTCCCCATAAAACCAATTTACATCATAGTCTGTCCAGAAGATTTCTGGCGTTATGCTAGCCGATAATTGCTCCACAGCTAACACACGCTTAATATGCGCTGCCACATCTTCAAATGTAAAGGATTGCCCCTCTTTAACTTCGCTTACATGCAAAACAGCATAGCGACCATCACTTAAAACAATCGCCTCACTCGTTGTCCCTTTTTCTAGCTTGGCGACAGCTTTCAATATAGCGGCATCAATATTCGCCTGCTGCTCCGTAATAAAGCCTATATCGCCACCTAAGCTAGCTGATGGGGTATCAATTGAGCGCTCTCTTGCTAGCACAGAAAATTCAGAGCCATTTTGTAACTCCTGCAACACACTATCTATATTTTCTTTAGAATCTGCTACAATCATGCTCGTCCTATACGATGTCGGTATATTGTAGAGCGATTGATTATCCTGATAAAAGCCTTCAACTGCTTCTTCTGTAATAATAATGTCCTTCGCTAATACCTTTTCTAAAATCAATTGCGTTCGGACTTTTTGACGCAGCTCCTTATCAGAAAGACTTTGGAATGTTCTGTCTGTAATATCCTGAGTTGAGTGCATTAATGCTAGCTCTAAATCAACTTCCTCATCCGATACGCTAATTTTATGTTGCTTCGCTGCTTTTTCCATAACAGCTTCATTGACTAAGCCTTGTAGTGTTTCTTTTCCATACATACTTTCCATTTTAGCAAGCCATTGCTGACGTGTGATATTATCTCCATCAATCGTTGCAACGACCTCATCGTTATTCGATTTATCTTTCGATGGCAAGAGCCACATAATAAACCAAAACAAATTTCCTGCTAGTAAAATTGCTAGTATCATTAGTGCCGGTTTTGTTTTTAATCGACGTTGTGAAAGTGGCGTTTTTATTGGTGGTGTTGGTGTTGTGCGAATATTACGCGTTGATTTCATCAATGAAGCCTTCCAATTCATCCTGGCTAAAATTATATGTTTCTAAGCAAAAATGACATTGTGCTTCCGCTTTTCCATCTTCAGCAATCATCTCTTGAATTTCTTTCGCACCTAAACCGATAATTGCCGCACCAAAACGCTCTTTTGAACATTGACACTTAAATTGTACAGGCGCCTCACTTAAAATTGAAATATCGCCCTTTTCCCCTAGCACTGTCTCTAAAATTTGCTCCGGTGTATAGCCTTTTTCAATCATTTTTGATACAGGCTCAATTGACGCCAACTGCGCTTCAATCGCATCAATTGTTTCTTCCTCACAACCCGGCATTAATTGCAAAATAAAGCCGCCCGCAGCTAAAATTGTATTATCTGGATTGACAAGTACTCCAAGTCCTACAGATGAGGGCACCTGCTCACTTGTCGCAAAATAGTAAGTAAAGTCCTCTGCGATTTCACCAGATACAATTGGCGTTTGACCTGAGAACATATCACGTAAACCTAAATCCTTTACAATCGTCAATGCCCCTTCTGTACCAACAGCGCGTCGCACATCTAATTTTCCTTGCTCGTTTAAATCAAAATGTACTTGTCCATTTGTGACATAGCCACGCACATTACCATTCGCATCCGAATCGATAATGATTGGTCCGATTGGTCCATCTCCCTCAATTTTTACCGTTAGCTTGTCATCGCCCTTCAGCATAGCTCCCATCATAACTGCTGCTGTCATCGAACGTCCAAGTGCCGCCGAAGCTGTTGGCCATGTGCTATGACGACGCTGTGCTTCTCCAATTGTTTCTGTCGTGCGAACCGCAAAGGCACGCACCTGTCCATTAAAGCCTATCGCTCTTACTAAATAATCTTTCATGTTAAATCCTCTTTCCTTTTAATTTCGTTGATATAAAATATAAAGCCCCTTTAATGTTAAAAATGGGTCTACAATATCAATCAATTGCGTCTCATTTGCAATTAGTTCGGCAAAGCCCCCGGTTGCAATCACTAACGGCTCTTTAACACTCTGCTGCTTCATACGGCTGACAATGCCCTCCACTTGACCAATAAAGCCATAAACAATTCCTGCCTGCATTGCGGCAACCGTATTTTTGCCAACGATTTGTGAAGGTCGTGCAATTTCAATGCGCGGTAGCTTAGAAGCGCGCGTATACAGCGCCTCTGTGGAAATCGCAATTCCCGGCGCAATCGCCCCACCCATATAGTCACCTTTTTCGTTTAAATAGCAATAGGTATTAGCAGTCCCAAAATCAACAATAATTATTGGGCGACCTATGCCATACTCCACTAAGGCCGCTACGGCGTTGACAATGCGGTCCGCTCCAACCTCACGGGGATTTTCATATTTAATATTTAATCCTGTTTTAACGCCCGGTCCAACAATCAGCGGCTTAATGCGAAAATATTTTTCACACATCCGCTGCAAAGCAAACATAATTGGTGGCACAACTGAGGATATAATAATTCCTTCAATTTGTTCAAATGAAATGCCCTCATGAGAAAAAAAGGCTTTCAACTGCATCGCATATTCATCTTCCGTCTTACTGCGCTCCGTTACAATACGCCAATTATGCAGAAGCTGATGATTATTATATATGCCAAAAATAATATTCGTATTGCCCGCATCCATTACTAAAATCATCTATACGACACCTACCAGCTCATTTTCACTTTTACATAAAATCATACCATACGAAAGCAAAAACTTATGCTATTTTGACCAGCATTATTTTCATATTATTTGCGTTTTTCTCAAGTTATCTGCACTTTACTCTGAATTATCTGTGCTTTCTTCAACTTATGTGAACATTAGCTAACTATAAAAGGCTGATGGGAAAGTAAGTTTCCCATCAGCCTCCATTTTATTGCTTGTGTTCTTCGTCTGATTGTACAGTTTTGCCTAGAGGCTTGTGTGGTTGTTCGTTAGATAGCTTACCTAAAGGTTTATGTTCCCCAGGTAAATCTTCTGTTGTTGGTGGTGTTTGCTCACTTACAACCTCTTCATTAACCGTTGCAGAACCAGCTTTTTCGATTGTCGGCTGTGCTTCTGTTACTACTTCAGAAGGCACTTCATTTACAATCTCTTCAACTACTTCTGGCAATTTACCAAAGTCACGTAAATGCTCGATTTCCTGTGCATTTAATGTTTCTTTTTCCATTAATGTGTTAGCAATCAAATCTAATAGCTCACGCTTTTCTGTTAAAATGCGTTTTGTACGCTCATACTGAGCATCAACAATATTTTGAATTTCTTTGTCAATTTCATAAGCGATTTTATCAGAGTAGTTTTGGTCCGAGTTGAAATCACGCCCTAGGAAAACATTGCCCCCTTGGCTTGAACCGTATTGAACTGCTCCAAGATTGTCGCTCATTCCGTACTCAGTTACCATTGCACGTGCGATGCTCGTTACTTTTTGGAAGTCGTTATGTGCGCCTGTTGACACTTCGCCAAGTACGATTTCCTCTGCAACACGCCCGCCTAATAAACCAGCGATACGGTCAAGCAGCTCTTGACGTGTTGTAAAGAAACGTTCTTCCTTCGGTAACATAATAGCATAACCACCCGCTTGCCCACGAGGAACAATCGTTACCTTATGCACTGTATCTGCTTCATCAAGTTCTAGCCCTACAACTACGTGCCCAGCTTCATGGAATGCAACAAGCTTTTTCTCTTTTGCCGAGTAAACGCGACTTGCTTTCGCTGGACCCGCAATAACGCGGTCAGACGCTTCGTCAATATCTGCCATATTAATTGATTTTTTGCTTTTACGAGCTGCTACAAGTGCTGCTTCGTTTAGCAGATTTTCAAGGTCTGCACCTGAGAAACCTGGCGTGCGTTGTGCTACCGCTCCTAAATCCACACTATCCGCTAGTGGCTTATTGCGTGCATGCACTTTTAAAATCGCCTCACGCCCTTTTACATCAGGATGCCCTACTGTAATTTGACGGTCAAAACGACCTGGACGTAATAACGCCTTATCTAAAATATCTGGTCGGTTCGTTGCAGCAATAATGATAATTCCTTCATTCGCTCCGAAGCCGTCCATTTCTACCAATAATTGGTTCAACGTTTGCTCACGCTCATCGTGACCACCGCCAAGACCCGCACCACGTTGACGACCTACTGCATCAATCTCGTCAATGAAAATGATACATGGCGCATTTTTCTTCGCATTTTCAAATAAATCACGTACACGCGATGCCCCAACACCAACAAACATTTCTACGAAATCAGAACCTGAAATCGAGAAGAATGGGACGCCAGCCTCACCAGCAACTGCACGTGCAAGTAAAGTTTTACCCGTACCCGGAGGACCCACAAGTAAAATCCCCTTCGGAATACGCGCGCCAATTTCAGTAAATTTACGATGATCCTTTAAAAAGTCTACTACTTCGACAAGCTCTGCCTTTTCTTCATCGGCACCAGCTACATCGTTGAAGCGAACCTTTTTCTTATCTTGATCATATAGCTTAGCCTTTGATTTACCGAAGTTCATCACTTTATTACCGCCACCTTGTGATTGACTCAACAAGAAGAAGAATAAAATGATAATGATGATGAATGGAATAATACCTGTAAAGAAGCTTACCCATCCACTTGTTTCTGGCGCATGCTCAACCTTGATACCGTAGTCCTCTTCAAGATTAAAAATGCGCTCCTTTGCCTGCTCATCATTTTGTAAAATATTCAGCGTGAATTTTTTGCTTGCCTCATCATCGTTAGCTTTTTTATATTCCCCAACAACTGAGAGTACGCCCTTTGCTGGCTGTATCATCACTGAATCAACATTACCAGACTCCAGCTCCGCAAAAAACTTTTTGTAATCTAGCTCCTCAACAGCAGAGTTGCTGCCATTGACAGTGCCAAAAATCCCGACTATTACGAGAAAAATTAATAAATAAAATATGGTATATCGAAATATTCGATTCATCCCCAGCCTCCTCACAACATAACAGAAAAACTATAGATAAAATCTTAACATACGTTCATTTTTTGATACAATGAAAAGCCCTAAAGAATATATGTGAAAGTCGATTTATGTCAAAATCGTTACATATGTTCTGATTTTAGAATGAATACACTTCTCTTTTCAAAATGCCAATGTACGGTAAGTTACGATATTTTTCTGCGTAATCTAATCCATATCCTACTACAAAACCATCTGGAACTTCAAAGCCTACGATATCTGCTTTTAAATCCACCTTGCGCCCTGAAGGTTTATCTAATAGCGTTACAATCTTAATTGATTTAGCTTTGCGATACTTAAATAGCTCGACAAGGTAGCTAAGTGTTAAGCCACTATCGATAATATCCTCGATAATAATAACATCGCGACCTTCCACACTTGTGTTTAAGTCCTTTAAAATTTTTACCTCGCCAGAAGAAACAGTCGCATTGCCGTAGCTCGATACATCCATAAAGTCCACTTCAACATAAGAGTCGAAACGCTTCATTAAGTCTGTCATAAAAGGCATTGCACCTTTTAAAACACCGACAGCAAGCGGGAATTTATGGTCGTATTCAGCTGTTAGCTGTGCGCCTAACTCTCGAATGCGTTCTTGAATCTGCTCCTCCGAAATCATAATTTTTTCAATATCGTTTTGAATCATATGTGATTCCCCCTCAAATTGTTGCAAATTTTAACGAGCGCTACGCACGATGAGAACACAATCATCCTCCCCGCGTCGCTGCTTGGAAAATTTGTTATTTACACGCACACCGAGTACAGCTAATACCTCATCCTCTGCATCGACTAACAACGGCCAGCTATCGCGTTTCGCTAAAGGGATTTTACAGTCAATAAATAACCTTGATAACCGTTTTCCTTGCATCATATTAGCAAGCTGTATACGGTCGCCCTCTCGTCTTGTACGAATATGTAATGGGAAGTTTACTGCTTTTGACTGAAAATAGTAGCATTCGCCATCGTGCTGCCCTGTATAAGTCCCTACAAATAGCCAGATATGCCCATAATCGAGCCATTTATTTAACGCTAATGCTTTCGCTTCACGCACCTCGAATACTTTATGTGGATAAACAGTCACAGTATCATATGCGCGTTGCATCATGTAATGTTTCGGTAAATGGATTGTCGCACTACCACTTGTAGTTTCAAATAAGGCGTAGATAGATGATAATAATGATTGACTAAAAAGTGTACTTGAATCGTTATAAATATAGTTTAATAGTATTAAAATGAGCCTTCTTTGTAAAGCAGGTGATTCTCTTTGAAAAGCATGAACATCAATCGTATAAATTTCTGCCGTATTTTCCTTAACTACTCGTGCATATGCTCCTTTTGCTAACTCCATTAAGTATGCATCATCCTGCTGTAGCTGGCTAGCTAATTGAACAGCATGTGCGGCTATATGATTATTCTCCTCAACTAATAAAGGAATAATACGCTGACGGAAGCGATTTCTTGTATAATCATCCTTCGCGTTACTTGCATCCTCACGATATACTCCATTCTGACTTTGCAAATAACTAGAAATTTCTGCCTTCGTTACTGCTAAAAAGGGACGAATAAGCTCACCATCTGCAAATGAACGACTTGCCATCATTCCTTGTAAGCCGTTAATCGTCGCGCCTTTTGCGAGAGCCATCAGCATCGTCTCGAGCTGATCGTCTGCATGATGTGCTGTAACAAGCTTCGTGCACTTTTCCTGCCGCATAATTTGCGCTAAAAAACGATAACGCTCACTGCGACAAGTCGTCTGCAAATTGCCACCTTCCTTTTCAAGAATATCGGCTATTGGAATCGCCGTACTATGTACCCTAATATTTTCTTCTACACAAAACGCCTCAACAAATTCTCGGTCTGCTGCCGAGGCTTCCGCCCTTAGCATATGGTCAACATGCGCTACGACAATTTCTATTTCTAGCTGCGCACACATTGCTCGGAAAAAATACAGTAAGCCCATCGAGTCAACGCCACCAGAGCAAGCGATGAGAAGACGGTCTCCTGCTACTACTAATTGCTGCTTTCGAATATTATGCATCACCTTTATTTCGAATGAATCCACCTTCTCACCTCCGTTCTTCTATACTAATTCGCCTTTACAGTTGCCCATTGTGGAATAATATGCTGCAATGTCAGACCAATCAATGTACAATCATCCTCAATATCATAACGCCCTTTATAATGCGCCATTACATCATACAATAACACATCAATCGGCATTTTTTCGGCAATTCTTTGCTTTATCAACTCCAAAAAATAAGACTCCTGCTCGTCCCAATTCAATTCGCTTGAAAATAAACCGTCCGACACCATAAAAATAACATCATCTGCTCTCAGCTTCATTTTTTGTGTTTCTACAGAAAACTGTGGCATAAAGCCTACAGGTGCACTTGTCCCATCAATTTTCATAACCGTTTGACCACGAATTATATATGTCGACATGCTACCAGCCTTCCATGACCAAAGTGTGCCACCTTGTAAATCAATTAGCGCAAAATCAATCGTTGCATACATGTCTATCTCACGCTTTAACGACATAACATAGTGTAACGTATGCATCGCTGTTTCTGGATTCATATTATACAATAAACATTCGCGCATCATGCGAATCAGCTTTCTACTCTCACGCTGCGCTTCTTTATTTTGTCCCATTCCATCTGAAAGCATAACCGCTGTCAGCCCAGCATGTATCGGAAAAATAGCATGCGAATCTCCTGAGCCATTTACTAGCTCCTTCGCTTGACTATAGCTATCATGCGCTAATTCATAACGGACAGCTGAACGAAAACGCACCTGCATATGACGGAATGGTTCTTGCCTCATTTCATAATGCTCTACGTAAAGAGGCTCCTGCCAAACATCATAAAAAATCGGCACAATAAGCCGCTCACAAAGCTGTAGCATATCATACTGATTACTATTTTTCGGTGTCAGTGAGCACACGACGATACGCTCGCCAGGTTTACTTTGTAACACATCTATTTGAAAGCAAGGCACATAAGCTTGCTTGAACGCAGTCATTAGCTCTTCCTCCACAGACTGAAAGGATAGTGCTTCTTCTTTAATTTCCTGCATAAGTCGCTGCAGATGGCGACTCAAATCACGCAACTGCAATGCAATCATTTTTTTTCCATGATAAAATTGCCCATTCATTTGCTCCTGATAGAGCTGCAATTCCAGCTCCTCTAGCAATTTAGTTGACTTCACACATTTTTGTTTCACCTGCTCCTCTGTACGCACAACCTCCGCTGGCTTCGAAGCCGCTTTCGCCACACACCAGCCCTCAATCGTCTGACTCATTTCTGCATCAGCCCAGCAGCGATCATAGCGAAAGCAGCTCATACATGTAGCCAATGGCTCAATTTTTTTCTTTTCCACATAATCCGCAGTAAACCGATCGAATACAAGCTCCTTCATAAAATCAACAAAATGCTGAAATTGCATTAAATTTTCTGTCGCATGCTCTGTCATCCACGTCTGTCTTTTTAATAGCACCTCATCTCGCTCTGGGTAAAACAAATCATGCAATGTTGTAAATAATGATTGTGGAAGTAGCAAAAATAAAGTTGCTGCTACGACAATGGAGAAGAAATAGACGAGATCGAGCGGTAATGTCGCATCATAAAAAAAGAATAGCGCACTAGGTATTATGCTACCTAGTGCAACACCTAGCCGTCCTAGTTGCTTACAGCTTCCCGTAACAACACCTGTCACTGCATACAAAGCAAGCATTCCCGTAAAGGATAGGCTTGCAACACCTAGCAACGTTCCTAAAATCGTAGCGGTCATCGTTGCTACTTGGACACCTGCCACTCTAGCTGCAATGCAAATAATGAGATGTAGCATAAAAATCGTTAAAGACAAAGAATAGATAACAACAGACTGCATCCCGCCAAGCAAGGCGGCCGCAATGACAAAACCAGCCCCAATGCGCTCATACGACCAATTTGTCTGCCAAAATTGGTGTGGACGCACGAAGAAAAGCTGAATAAATAATGTCATTAACACAGCTAATACTACCTCATAGCCGACGTATAAGAGCACTAAAAATGGCGGCACTCCCCCATATGACACGCTTTGCCATGGCAATTGGATAAGTAAAATGGATAAACCAATCGCCAAAGAAGCTGGCATCTTATAATATTTGAAGCGACATAACAGCTCAAAGACGATGAGCTGCAAACATAAAATCACTGCCTGTCCTAATCCAAACGATAAGGAACCTAACAAGCCACCAATAATAACAGCTGTCCGCATATTGTCATAGCGCAGTCGCACAATTGCCCAAAATGGCAATAAAAAAGGTAGTGTCGCATCAAAAAATACTGCTTGTGCTAAAAAATAAGCAATAATGAAAAAGGTAGCTTGCAAACTATAGATAGTTTTTTTATTTTTTGCATACCCCTTCATCCCCTGCCACATAGAAGGTGTTTCTAGCATTTCCACTCGTGTCATATAGTCATCTCCTCTAGCTTTTTTGCCATTATATAAAAATTAAAGTGTAAAATTTGTCTGTTCATATAGGCAACTAGAAAAAATGTTTCGACGAATTGTTAGCAAATAGTGGGAAAAATGAGTGAATTGGTGAATATCTGATTTACTTCTTTGTCATAAAAAGGATGGATATGTCCAATAAAGTGAAACCTCAATCAGTGGAGGTTTTCCTCATCCCCATTGATTGTTAGTTGAATCAATCGGGCTTTTACGGGGAGCTCATCTCTCACTTATCCTTTAGCGTATTTTCACTTAAGTCTTACTGCCCGTTAATGCGGGACAAAGCACCATATGAAAAAAAGTAAGTTATTGATTATACTAGATATATCGAAATAGATAGGAGATTATAAATCATGACCCAACAATTTACATACCTAACATTGCTCTGCTCTTTTAGTATGCTGCTCATTGTAGGTGGTGTACTCTTAACAAAATTACCCCTCATCGTGCAAACACTTATGATTAGTGTCGGTCTTATTTCTGGAATTTTTTGCTTCATTTCGCTCATTCGCATGCTAATAAAGCAAGAGAAAAAATAAATGGGGAGAGGCGCTTAAAATGCCCTCGGCAGTGCTTCTTCAAAGAGCGCACTTATAGAGGGTTCCCTGAAATCCGGAGCAACACTACGTTTAGCGGATTTCCCTCCGAATAAAAGTAATTGAAATTTTCATTGCATCGTAAAATGGAGCCACCTTTTCGAACAGCCCTGTCGCAGAAAATCTTCCTGAAAGATGCTAAAATGGCTACCTACTTTTATTTATAAGAATTCATTTTCATAAAATACAAACAAAACGCCCGAAAAGCAGTGCATTGCACACTTTTCGGACGCCCTTATATTACATCTTTTCTACGCCTGAAATAGCCAGTAAACTAACTTCGTCTAGCTCCACGGCCACCGCGTTTTGATTCTGTTGCACGCTTTAATGTTGCAAGACGCTCATCGCTATCTTTTAAGAAACGTGCCATTTTTTGCTCGAAAGTCTCTTTCGGTTGACGATCATTTCGCTCATTTGATCGATTATCACGACGTGGACGTTGAGGACGTTCTGGTCGCTCTGGTTGAGGCTTCGCTTTGCGGATTGAAAGACCGATCTTACCGTCAGCTTCAACATTCATCACTTTGACTTCAACTTCATCCCCTACTTTTAGAAGTTCGTTGATGTCTTTCACATAGTTGTCTGCCACTTCACTAATGTGTACTAAACCCGTTTTGCCATCTGGCAGCTCAACGAATGCTCCAAAATTTGTGATGCCTGTTACCTTACCTTGTAATTTGCTGCCTACTTCAATTGACATAAAAAAAATGCTCCTCCTTAAAAATTAAGCGACTTCATAAGTCATGTACTAAGTATACTGAAACTTTTATCATTAATAACAGTTTCTATTCTATTATAACGAACAGGATAATCGTGTCAACAACACTGCGCTAAATCTGATTCGTTTCACAGCAAGGAGGGCGACCCAACACTTTTCACGGATTCGCCCTCACCCTTACTCATCATCATCTTCTTGTTGTTCATTCGATTGTTTCTTTTTGGGAATTGTAAAAATAATCTCGCCTTCCTCAGACATAAAATATTCTTTACGTGCCAACTTCGCAATATATTCATCATCCTCAAGCTTTGCAATTTGCAGCTTTAACATATCCTGCACTTCTTGTATTTGCTCTAGCTCCACTAAAACCTCTGCCTTTTTCTGCTCCTTCGCATCAAGGCGCTCATACTGCTTCATTAGCATGCTAGCTAGTCCAAAAATGACTACACTTGCTATAACAAAGAATGCTACCAGCCTGCGACGACGGCGAACAATCTGCTGCTTTGAAGGTTTATTGCTCGCCTGAATTTCACTAGAACGAACATAATCATTATCTAACGCTCTTACTCTGTTAGGTGATGGTTCTTGGTAATCTCGCCTTGCCATTTTGTTCACCTCACGATTTTGAATAATACAGCTATTATACTTTGTAAAAACTATTTTTTAAAGCGGTTTCCAATTGTTACTTTGTACAGTTTCATGAAAGGTGTAAGTATGAATAAGACTATCGACCTGAACAAATGCCAACACATCAGGAAAAAGCGCCCGATAATATAAATAATCCAATAAATTGGACGAATAAAGAGCAATACAAATACACGACCGACAAATCGGAAAAAGCGTCTGAATAATTTATCATACGCAAAAATACCAACTAGCTGAAATAGTGGATCAACCGCGCGCCACTGCCCTCCCTTTGTCACATATAAAAAATAAAATGTACAAAATCCGAGAGCAACCCATACCATAAGCTCTAGCACTACAGCGCACTGACGAATCCATTGTCGCCCAGATAGCCCTCCCAATACGGCTCGAGTACTGTCAATAACACAGCCGACAAATAGTCCACTTGCCAACATGATGACAGCACTCATTAGCTGTGCTGAAATCGTCATCCGAACAATTTATGAATAAAGCCCTTTGCCGCACCGTCTTCCTCATCGTACTGCATGAGCTTCACATTGCCCTCTAATGTAAGTAGCCCCTTGTCCACATCTAAATGCACAATGCGTAGCTCTTCACCTCGAATTAGCAAATGTCCTTGAGATGTGTGAATGAAAAATTCCTCCTGATCAAAACGCTCAATTGCTTTAATTGATGTCATGTCCATTCGCTTGCGGTTGCGAATTGTCACTAAATGCTCACCCGACGGAATTGTATAACGATTACTTTCTTGATGCAATGTCATGTCCATCCCCTCCTTTTTGCTTCTGTCACACTTTATGCAGCATATGGGAAAGGCATGACTAAAATTATTAGAAGAAAATAATATAACTAACTCATTGCTAAATAAAAAAAGGAAAATGCTATAATTAATAAAAAAACTTGCGTGATAGGAGAGAGGTTTAGTATATGGATTGCTCAATTGATTTTTCAATAAAAAAAATGGCAGATTGAAGGCAAAGCGCATTTAACGGTATCGATTAATTTATCGCCCATTCATTTTTTGAGTACGACTTTACCCGATTTTTTATTGAATTGCACTAAAACAGCCGGTATTGCCCCACAAAGCTTAATACTAGAAATTACTGAAAATGTAACAATTGAAGACCGTGATGCTGCTAAAATCGAATGGTAGAGCTTAGAGCTATGGGCTTTTCTATCTCAATCGATGACCTCGGAACAGGTTATTCATCATTTGCCTACTTGCAAAACCTCCCTGTCCATCAAATTAAAATTGACCGTCAGTTTATACGCAATATAAGCATCAATCAAAACAGTGCAGATATCGTCCAAACAATCGTTCAACTAGGAAAAACAATTGATTTACAGGTCGTGGCAGAAGGTGTTGAAACACAAGAAGAATGGAATATATTAAAACAATTCGGCTGTGATAGTATACAAGGCTTTTATTTTAGCAGGCCTTTACCAGCAAATGAAATTAACAAGCTTTTTGAAAAAACAGCAACAGCTTGTAAACTTCACTTACCAATTGGAGGGAGCCTTTAATGAAAATTACTTTACCTAAAATCCCAGCACAATTAACTGCGAGAAACTTCTCTGATATTTTGTATGAGGAATATCCAGAGCTAGAAATGTGTGAAATTATTGACTCTACATTTACGAATGAGGCAATAGAGAGGGTTCGTATCGACAAAGCCATTCTGAAAAATAGTCACTTTAATTATACAAATTTCAGCCATATCCAATTAACCGATGTTCGCTTTGAAAATTGTGATTTGTCCAATGTAAACTTTAGCAAATCCTCGATTCATCGCGTGGAATTTATCAATTGCAAACTGTTAGGAAGCCAGTTTCCTACATCTTCTTTAGGCAATGTACGTTTTGACAATTGCATTTTACACTTAGTAACATTTGACAGCGCAAAGCTTGAAAAAGTGATATTCAACAAAACACTCTTAACAAATAGCGATTTTTACGAATGCAAATTTAAAGGAATTGAATACAATTGCTGCAATTTGAATGACGCCAATTTCGAGCAAACTTCATTAAAAGGCATCGATATTAGCTCATCTACTTTTGAAACACTAACCATTTCGATTAATAGCTTAAATGGCTGCAAAGTATCCTCTTCTCAGGCAATTCAGCTAGCTTCATTAATGGGCGTTATCGTTGTAGACTAATATCGAGGAGGCTGTCCAAAAAGCCATGCATAGCCGGCATTTTGGACAGTGGCGATTATCTTTCACAAAAGCGAGCGCCTCTTTTAAAAGTATGGTAAACACGGTTTCTAACGATGTTTGCTCTTTTCGATAATGTGTATAAGGAATCAGTAGTTCACGTTTTCGTATCCATTGGATTCGAGTAGATGACGAAAATTCAGACGTTGAAGAAAAAGTATACTCCGTTGTTGCTTTTTAGAATTGGCAAGTGCAAAATGACGAACCGAAAGTGTATTAGCAAAATTGTTAGGCAGAAATTTTTACCTGAGAAAATCCTGTTGATTGTCCATCAGGTGGAGTTAAGAAAGAAGTTTCTCTGACACTTCCCGAAAATGAATGGGGATGGTTTGACAAAAAAGCAGATGGAAGCCGTTTGCAGTTTCTAAGTCATTTAGTTTGGGAAGCACAGTCATCAGAAATTGAATGGAAAAATTATGCGTGCCTTGGCTACGATAATGAAAAATACATAAATTGGTTCTTACAATTTATGATAAGTGTAATTGAAAATCTGTTCCTGCAGTTGAAAAAATTTATACAGAATCGAACTATTAATTTAAAGTTGGCACTTGAAGTGAAAAAAACGGGAATTTTTTATTAGAATTTGATAAGCTTATATAAAAGCTAAAGTGAACTGCACCCCACTTAGCTGTGCTTAAAGTAGGCGACTTCTAGCGGATTACGTTAAATTTAGAAAGGAACGGTTGAATGGATAAAAAAAATAAACCTTCAATTTCTTATTCTCCAATTTATAATTATGCTATGGTTTGGCTCACATTTATTATATTTATTTTTGTGAGTTTGCAAATGCCTCACTTACCTACCCATATGAAAACATTGATATATGGCACTATAATTGTCTATCTGCTTCTGCTTATCAATGGTGGTTTAGAGATTTTTGGTAACATTCCCAAAAGAGTGAATATTTCAATTAATATTTTACAATTAATACTATCTATACCAATTTTGGTATTTTCCATATTGAAAGAAGAGTTAATATTCATCTTTTTTTCTATTTTTCTAATACTAGTTTTTACAACGAAAATATTTTTATTAATGTATAAAAAAGCAAAGGACTAATAAGCTATATATGTTGTTCGACAATCCCAAGTGGAAGAGTTACCATTAGCACTTTCATAGTACCACATTTCCGAATGAATACGCATATACTTTTTCTTATTTAGGTCTGCGTCGCGTACAGCAGCTTCTAGACTAGCTTGATTTGATGACTTTAGATAAGTATCTAATGCCGACGCTATAGATAAACCAAACCCTGCATGTGTCAATCTTTGAGCAAGTGTAGGTCCGATATATCTCGCAAGTAAAGATGACACAGCTGCTACTCCTAGACCTGCAACCATAATCGTGAATGACTGATAATTAAAGCCTGCAGATTGTGCTTGTTGTTGTCGGAAATCCTCCAAAGTAATGTGTTCTACTGTTGAACTAATTTTTGTCCATCCCATTATCAATCTCTCCTTTTTCTTTTTGTTATTGAAAAGCAATTAAATTACCTAGGATGATTGCTTTCTATAATCTAAAGGGAGATAAATCATTGTTTTGACAACCTTAATGAAAAATATTTTTATAGGTGTTTTTAAGATTGGTTTTGATTTAATTTTTCTATTTCTACTAGTTCAAAAAATGAAGGTGCTTTTTTGAATTTTTTCGTTTGGATGGTGTGAATAATCATTAAGTGAATTTCTTGTTTTAGGTCCTCCCGTTCTTGTGGATGGGTTTGACGTAATACGGCATGAATTTTAGGTTATAACATATCTAAAATTTCTTGTTGGAATGGGGCATTTTTTGTTTTTAAATGGGGCAATTAGCTCTCTCCTTGTTGATAATTTTTTCTGATTTTCTTTAAGGTCTGGTTTTTTGTTTTGTTAACTGCTTGTTTTGTAATGGCTAATTTATGAGCAATTTCAATTTCAGGTATTCCCTCAATATAAAGTAAATAAAGAATTTCTTTCTGTTTAGCACTTAATTTCGAAATAATATCATGAAGTAACTTGTCCTCGAAAAGAAATGTGCGGCGTTTAATTAATCTCGATACTTTCAAAAATTCTTGCTTTTCATTTATGTAACTTAATAAAGTTGTTTGGAAGTTATGATCTAAATTAGCTTATAGAACAATTGCCTTCATCTTCTCCATGACTTCATTTTTATATACCAACTTTATCACTTCATTTACACCGATATTATAGTACCATTGTCTCATATTAACAGCAAGAATAACAGATAGATATGTTTATTTTAATAGTGTAAAACTGCAAATAGTAACAAAAAAATAAGTTCAATTGCGTGATTCCGCATAAAATACATACGGAATCACGCAATTGTGAATGCAGTATGTATAGCGCTAAGATGAAGTTAACTCGAGGATAAATGAATTAAGCATGCTCAAATTTCATAACTGAACAATAATGATAAACTTGTTCAGTTATATCAAATATTAAAATATTAATTGAGGAGAGATGAGAACTATGAAAATAACATCCAGAATACTCTGTTTCCTGTTATTATTTGCAACAACCGTACCACTATATATAAATGCAGAAAATGCAGAGATTACTAAGGAAATAGCAAATGATATAGGGGTAAATTTTATTATAGATTCCCCTGAACTTGTTATATATCAATATGAAAAAGATGGTATTTCATACGAAACTCATGAGCATGTTGAAAAAGTAGATAATACAGAAATAATAAGTATTAAGATTTATAAAATTGAAGGGAATGAAAAATTATTAATTGATAATGGAACTACTGTTGTTTCAGAATTGACATCTGGCATGTTAGAATTAACATCAGAAGATGGCGAAAAAGTACTTTTTGACTCTAATAACTCTTCAATTACTGCTTTTAAATCAGCATCTTATGGTGGCTCTTATGTTTCAGATGTTAGATATAGAGTATTTACTGATGGAACTGCAGAGGCCATTATGGCTGGGCAAAACCCTTATTATAAAAATACTACAAAAAATAATGCTAATTTTATTAGATTTCAAGGTCATGCTGATGCATTAAAAAGTAAAGAACTAGATTTAATTACCTTTGGAGTTCTAGGTTTTGCTGATGATATAATCAATGCACTAAAAGCAGGTAATTTATTGAGCTGGTCTTTAATTAAAAAGATTGTGGGTGGAGCTGTTAAAGTAGGTCCATTTGGTGCGGCTTTAACTATATATCAATATGGGCAAGAATGGCTAGACGCAAGAGAAGATTATAAAAAAATCTAAAATCACAAAGAAATTACAGTTTTATTGATTATATAAACATTAGTTATTAAACCACATGTTTTATAGAAGAAAACCCTTTTTATAAAACCTTTACTTGTCAATTAAAATGGAGGGGCGGCCCCAGTGAGAAGCACACAAGCTGAAAATCCCTTTATTTTGGCTCCTGTCAAAATAAATTAGTGTGAAGCTGTATTCATGGTAAACGTCCCTTACAACGTAAATCAACAAACCCACAGGTACTCTCTGTGAAATAAAGGAGGATCAATACACTAAAAAAATTAATATCTATTTATTTTAAAGGAGGGCGGTATTTTGATGTATATGCTACTATGTATTCTTATTTTATTTGCGATTATTCTAATTGTTGAGCTACTTATGACTGTACTTAAAATTAAAACAACGCGATTATACCGTATTCTTTCTTATGGAGTTATGGCGATGCTAGCTTTTATTATTAACCAATTTATAGCTCCTGATTATAAAAGTTTCACAAAGGTCTTATCTATATCTTTTTTAGCTGTTGCATTTGTATATTTGTTTAAGAAAAATGAGGATAAATGAGTTAATTTCATAATTCCAATCCCTTCGGTATCAAGGGTTCCAACTAAATAAAAATGAGGCACCTCCCCAAATTCGGTATAATGGTAGCGACTAAACAACCCACCGGAAAGGAAAGTACAAAGCCTTGAAATTTACACGCCCAAAGGAATGTGTAACCTGTCCATTACGCGAGGATTCGCTCTGTCAAAAGGTGTTTAAAATCAAGTGTGAAACCGATATTCGGAAGTATACGAATCCAGCACGTGGCTCAGATTTATGGAAAAAGCTTTATAAAGAACGCACCGCCGTAGAACGGGTAAATGCGTATTTAAAACAATCCTTTCAGTTAAACAACGTCCGTCACAAAACAGGTAGAAAGGCCAAGATCCATTTCAGTCTCGTGACGTTTATTTATAATGCCTGCAAGATAGCAGTCGATCATATCAGCGAGCAATTAAGCAAATGACAAGCAACTGCATAATTTTTAAAAACGGTCGTTTTTACAACGGAGCAGTCTAAGATCTTGAAAAAAATCGATTTATGAAATTGATTCAAGTAGAAAAATATTTTGAATAGATAAAAGGGAAGGGAACATACTTTAAAAAGCTGATGACTGATGTTATATTGGCATTAGCAAAAAAAGATTTAGCACCAGATACCCCCAGCAGTTGCACCTGTTGGGGGTTCTTCTGTTTTACAGTAGAGTGAACCATTTAGGCTAGTTGTCGCTATGGTTTCTGTTTTTTAGTCATTATCCGGCAAAAAAAGAGATAGCAAATTCCAACTTGACTTAGTTATTAAACTTAAGAAAATAAAATACCTAATTTTCTCATACATTACGCTCCCCATATTCCTCCAAGCACTTCTCGCAAATACAGCTTGTTGGATTTTCTATGAGTATTTCCTTTGGGAATTTCACGGTCATACACCAGCAGTCGCTTTGCTTGCTCGCAACGCCACAGTTATTACTGCCGCCACATAGCGGGCATTCCTTTTCATCTGCCATTTGCTCAATCCTCGTCGTCAATGAATTCTGGCTCAATTTTTTCTAGGCGCTCTTCCTTTAAAATGGTGAACATATTTGCCGCGTCTTCTTTGCGGGCATTTTCATTTAGCTGCTCAACACGTGCTGTGACGATTTTTTGTCCGAAGCGAATCGCTAACTCGTCACCGACTTTTACAGTACTGCTCGCCTTTGCGACCTTGTCGTTAATTGTGATACGACCTTGCACAGCAACTTCCTTTGCTAATGTGCGGCGTTTAATTAATCTCGATACTTTCAAAAATTTATCTAATCGCATATTATTCTCCCTTTTCCTGCTTTTTTGCCTCATTCCAGAAGGCATCTAATTGTTCTAGTGTGAATGCGGTGAAACCCTGTCCACTCATCTTCACTCGTTGCTCCACATAGCCAAAGCGTCGAGCAAATTTTTCATTTGCATGAATCATCGCTTCCTCTGGCGAAATCTTATAAAAGCGCGCGATATTCACAAGTGTAAATAACACATCACCAAATTCATCAAGTTGCGCAGCAGCAGAGCCCTCTGTAATTTCCTGACGAAACTCCTGCCACTCCTCCTCAAACTTTGCCCATACATCCTCTGCATTTGGCCAATCAAAGCCAACTGTCGCAGCCTTTTTCTGATAATTATAAGAGGTTTGCAGCGAAGACTCCGCACGGTGCTCACCTGCTAAAAGCGGCTCTAGCTGTTCGCCCTTTTCCTGACGCTTTATTGCCTCCCAATTAGCAATGACCGCATCGGCATCCTCTGCTGCTACGTCACTAAACACGTGCGGATGACGGCGAATCATTTTTTCACTAACCGACGCAAGCACTTCTTCTAAATTGAAATAGCCATTATCTTCGCCAATTTGCGCATGTAAAAACACTTGAAGCAAAACATCGCCTAGCTCCTCGACCATCGCAAAGTCATCCTCTGCATCAACAGCTGCTAAAAATTCATGCGTTTCCTCAATTAAATATTTTTTCAAGGATTCATGTGTTTGTTTTCGGTCCCAAGGACAGCCATCCGGTCCGCGCAAAACAGCAATAATACGACGCAAAGTTGTCCAATCACGCAGCGCATCTTCGTCTGATGCCACAGGAGGCACATAAACTGTCGTTAAATTATTAAGCTCTGCCACTTGGTCTAACTCGTATAAAGGGACTGTCACTATCTTTTCTTGTGAAGAGCCTGCTGCTGTCACAATTGTTACAGGATAATCATCACGATATTTTTCCATTAATGTCAGCTTCACCTCTGACGCACTAAACTCATCATACACTTGTGCAATCAAAGTATGCTGGCGCATATTCAACTCGTCCATAGACATGCTTGTACCATCTAATAATTGAAAACCTTCGATTGGGTCGATTTTTAACGCTGTAAAAATCGGGTCTAGAAAGCTTTGCCCACCCTCGATTTTGAGCTTAATTTCCCCATTCCTTGCTGCCTCAATTAAATGCTGTACCGTTTGCTCAGCCACTAGCGGGTGCCCTGGCACTGCATACAATACCGACTCCTGCTGTGCAACCTCGATTAAACACGCGGCTATCTCCTCATAGACAGGTTGAAATGTGTCATACTTTTCATAAACGCCATCAAAACTATGAAATTGAATATCCTCTGTTGTCAAATCCTGTATTACAGGATGTTCTAGTGTGCGCACATATATTTTTTTAGCCGCTTTAAGCTTTTTATAAACGCCATATGGCAACTGCTCCAAATCAGATGCCCCTAAGCCGATTACGGTTAATTCATTCATTATTTTTCCTACTTTCTTTTATTTAGCCATAGTTGGTATAGTGCCATACGTCGACCAAATGGGATTAAAAACCATTCTTTTTCTTTCAATATACGGCTTTTGGCAATAATCGTAATAAAGGTAGATGCCCCTATTAAAATCAAAACGCCACTCATTATTGCAGCTTGCGTACGCCCATCTATTGCACTTAGTAACACGTGGAAAAGAAAGGCACTTACTTTCACTGCTATGACCATTGCTATACTTGCCGCCGCCAGTGTTTTATAAAAAACAAGCGGTGCTAGACTGACATTGACGATTCGCTTTATATATAGCATAAGGAAAATAGCACTAAGGAACAAGCCAAAATTACTCGCCAATGCTGCACCGATAATGCCGATTGTTGGCAACAACCATATATTGCTCAGCCATTTTACGATAAAACCTGCTGCAACAATCAATGCTGGTATTTTTAATTTGCCGTAACCTTGTAAAATTGCTGTAAATGTCAAAATAAGTGAAAATGGGATAATTTGTACTACTACGACCATTAATACAGCCGATAAATCAGCGGTAGTAAATAGAAGTTCATTGACATATGGCATTGTAATAATTAAACCAAATGTGGCTGCCGTACCAAATAATAATGCTGTACGGTATGTTAATTGCACAAATGGCATCGCCCCGCGACCCGCTGTTTTTATTTTTTGTGCGATGAGGGGCACAATTGCTAGTGACAGCGATGATGCAATAACGACACCAAGCTGTACAAGCGGCTGCCCACGATCATAAATACCTTTCTGCACCATCGCCTGCTCCATAGGCATTCCTTGCTCAAGCAATGACGTATAAACTGTAAAGGAATCAACTAATTGAAAGCCGAGCAACATTAAGCTACTTAAGCTAACACTTAGGCTGAACAGCGTCACATCTTTGATAACTGCCCATATATTTATTTTGATAACATGGCAATTGCCATTTAACTGCTTACGAATATAAAATAATAGCAGCATAATACCTGCGATTTCTCCTACTACCGCACCAAGTACCGCTACATTACCTGCCGCATAAATAGACTTCGATGTGTGCATGACTAAAACCGTGCCACCTAAAATGACGAGCACACGAATTAGCTGTTCAAATACCTGTGCATAAGCAACTGGCTCCATTGCTCCCTTCGCTTGAAACGTTCCTTTTAATAAAGCGAGTGTCGGCATACAGAGCGCAACAAAAGCGCCCGTTTGCAGCAACGGCGCTAGCTTTTCATCACCCATCCAATATGCTAGCATTTGTGCACCGAAAAATAATAAACTGAAAAACACGAGTGACAGCACAGTTAAATAGCTGAAAATTATCTTTGAAATCGACCGTTTTCTATTTATATCAGCAGTGTCTGCCAGCATTTTTGAAATTGCAATTGCAAACCCGCCGGATGTCCATACAACAAAAAATGAGATGAATGGGTACACCTGCTGGTAAACATAAAACCCTTCATCCCCAACTAAATTTTGAAAAGGCACACGATAAACAGCGCTCAGCACCTTCACTACAAGTGCCGCCAGCGTCAATAATAGTGCGCCTCTCATATATTTCTTCATTCCATATTGCGTCATCGTTACACCTCTTCCTCATATTGTATGAGTGAATATAGTATAATACTTTTATAAAAATTACTGAAAAATAAGATCACATTTGTAATAAAGGGATAAAAATTTTCTCCTCTCTAAAGCGACAAAGAATTCAATGATACCGACAAAAAAGTGACGGTATACTGGCGGTGCAAAAGAAATTATTTATGGTATCATAAAAGTATCCTAGGTATTGCGTTATTTGTTATAACAAATAAAAATTATGGTTCAACTGTATGATTGTATTAATCTTATCTAAGGAGGCAATCGATTTAAAAAACCTACGCTTTTTATTTATTGTAACATTTATAATGTTTATTGCATTCGGGACATTAAATCATGCTAAAGCAACGACTGAGTTTACTAATACTAAAATAGCAGATAGTGAAAATGAATTTCTTATAGGGAGTGGCTTAGAAGGCTACAACTTTATTAGATTCTCTAATCCTGTGGTTGAAGATTATGATGGTACTAACGAAGTTTTGCTAGGTTATTATGAACCAATAATTGAAGTGAATCCAAGCGGAGCTGGTTCACTAGATAACTATAGAGAATATGATAGATGGTATGTGTATGATCAGGGAATTACGCAAAGCTGGTCATATTTATCGAACCCTTATTTTATTGTAAGTATTGCAAGAGGAATGGTTTATGAAAAATCCAAAGAAGTGGCTGCCACTATATCAGGCACATTCAGTAATGAGATTCCAAGCGCTTCTTTACCTGCAGTTAAAAGTTCTTTTGGTTTTAATACATCCGGTAGCACAAAAATAACCCATAAAATCACACTTTCAGGCCCAGATGCAGGGTATTCAAGCAGAGATTTTTATTATAAAGAAGGTAGACACACACATAGAGTGAAAATTGTGCAGGAACACAGATCCAATTGGGATGGTGTACTCTGGACAAAGACCTCTTATGGCAGTGTAGGAAAGCCAGCTATCCAACATTATTCGGTTGATAGGAGATAGATTTTAATGCTTGAACAAATAACTAGATGGATTTTACTTATTATCCTTATCGTCTCGACAATTAGTTTGATTGTTGTTTATCAAAAAAATTATATAGCGGAAGTATTAACTGCTAGTGCTACCCCACTAGCTATCGTAGTCGGTCTTTCTGCTATAGCTACTGCCATTATGTTTCAGAAAAAGTAATAAAAATTAATATTATAAAAAAGCTCAAATAAGAACATTAGAAGCTGTTTGAAAAATAGGAGAATGTATCCTTTTTCAAACAGCTCTTATTTTTAAAATATTAGTTTTGCAGAAAATCAACCATAAAAAATACTAATTATTTTCGATATAGACTGAGCTGCCCTTAATAATTATTTTATTCCCAATTCTCAATGTTATAATTCCCTAAAAAACCACCAAATGAGCTCATTCGCTGCATCTAGTGGCTTTGGAATTAATGCTGCATTTGCTTTGCTAAAAATGTTGCACTTAGCTCAGCTGCCTTTTGTTCGACTTCGCCGATAAAATGCGCCTTTGAAAATAGGTATACTGCCCCGATAATATCGCCATTGTTAACGATAGGTACGATGCAATAGGATTTAACCTGTTCAAATTGCCCCGGCACAATTTCTAAAGTTGTTTCCATCTTTTCAAGTGTCGTATTGCGAGATTTTAAGCAATCCTCCGCAAAAGCGGATAGCCTACGATTGACATATTCCTTCTTCGACACGCCTGCAATCGCAATTACTTCATCTCGGTCACTAATAAGTGCTGGTGTGCCGAATGTTTCATAAAGTGATTCCACATATTCTTGTGCAAACTCGCCTAAATCGTTAATCGGTGAGTATTTTTTTAAAATAACTTCGCCTTCGCGGTCTGTATAAATTTCAAGTGGATCTCCCTCGCGAATACGCATCGTGCGTCTAATTTCTTTCGGAATAACAACTCGTCCCAAATCATCAATACGTCGTACAATTCCTGTTGCTTTCATTATCAATTGCCTCACTTTCAACAAATTCAAACTGCACTTTAAAGTAGTATGGTGTAAAAAGTTGAAATGTATGCAAGTCGGACCAAAAAAATTGCTGTACTGTTTATGAAATGTTTTTTGTCTGGCTGTATTATTAAGACAAACAGGATAAATATAGGGATTATTCATATACCTGCCGACGCAGTATGGATTATTAGTATATCTGACATGATGAAACATCTTTTGGTTGTTATTAGCCTTATGATTTCAGAGGCAAACTACAGGAAGTGAGGCTGGGACAAAAAGAAAAAATGTTAGACCAAGTAGGTTGCGGTCTAACATTTTTTTGATTCAAAAAGGACTATTTAACTCTTTGAAGCGAAAAAGTTGTTATCTATTTTCGACATTTTTCGAAATAATAGAGCTATGTCCCAGCCTCTATTTGAAGCGAATTTTACTTCAACAGATTCTGTTTTAGTTGATAAATCATTATTAACACAAGAAAAATTTGAACAGTCAGGGAGACTCGCACTAATTTTTGATAACAGATTAAGTTTATTATGGATTGAAAGGGACTCTACACCTAGTAAGCCAATAACGACACTTAAAAAGCCAAAGCCCTTTAATTCAAGCTTTTCAAAACAATTTGCGTTCTATATAAATCTTGCTTTTATTGATAAAGCAGTCTCTTGAATCAAATACATTTGGTTTTGGACGAGCTAAACAAGTATTATTTTCACAGTTGAATGACCCTAGCTTCAAACATCTTTTTTATAAGGATGTGAAATGTAATGATTATCTATGTTTTAAAGGAAAAAAGTCAATTTTCATTCGGAAGAAAATCCTCCGAACCAAGTGTTTCACCTATTTTCAAAGAATCCTCTTGCTATTTTAACGGGGGCACTCTTTGAAAAAACATCATCGATAGCGTTCCGAAGGCCGGCTACTGCACAGCCTTTGGATCGCCCACCTTTATTGCCTCGGCAATAATTTGCATCATACCTTCTAAAACATCGAAGGGTGTATGCTTATTACAGCGTTTGCTGTCGACTGTGACAGTAAGCTTCATACCGTCCATGCTAAAGCCTGTTGCACGCTCATATTTCATCGATTCAGAAACAATTTTCGCACCGTCTACTTGTGTAGTTCCTTGCTCTGATAGATGAATCGAAACAATGCCTTGCTTTTCTTTAATCGCCTCGATGCCTGCTGCTAGTGCCCATACTTTCATCCGTGCAATGCGCAATAAACGAATCGTTTCGGTTGGCACATCACCAAAGCGGTCTTGTAGCTCATCAATTATTTCCTCATAATCTTCTATACGGTCCATTGCTTTAATACGCTTATACATTTGAATTTTTTGATAGCCATCTGGAATATAGGCATCTGGAATATAGGCTTCCGTATGCAAAATGATTTCTACCTCTGGCTTCTCCTCTTTTTTCACACCTGTTTGACGTAGAGCAATCGCCTCTTCTAACATTTGTGAATATAAATCGAAGCCGACTGCATCAATAAAGCCGTGCTGTTGGGCACCTAGTAAATTACCTGCACCCCGAATTGATAAATCACGCATTGCAATTTTAAAGCCCGAGCCTAATTCAGTAAACTCTTTAATTGCCTGTAAACGCTGTTCGGCAACATCTGTCAATACTTTGTCGCGTTGGTACATAAAATATGCATAAGCTACACGATTGGAACGTCCAACCCGTCCACGCAATTGGTAAAGCTGTGAAAGCCCCATCCGGTCTGCATCATGTACGATTAACGTATTGACATTTGGAATATCGACACCCGTTTCAATAATTGTTGTCGTTACAAGCACATCGTATTCACCATCTAAAAACGCTAAAATCGTAGACTCTAGCTCTGACTCTGTCATTCTACCATGTGCAAAGCCAATGCGTGCATCTGGAACAAGCATTTGAATTTCCTCTACACGACGTGTCATATCCTCTACTCGATTATATAAATAAAATGTCTGCCCACCGCGTGCCATCTCTCGCTCTATCGCTTCACGTACAAGCGCCCCATTATGTTCCATCACATATGTTTGCACCGGGAAACGGTTTTGTGGTGGTGTTTCAATAACCGATAAATCGCGTACACCGACCATTGACATATGTAATGTACGTGGAATTGGTGTAGCTGTTAATGTCAATACATCCACATTCGTTTTTAATTGCTTAATTTTTTCCTTATGTGTTACACCGAAACGCTGCTCCTCATCGACAATTAATAAGCCTAAATCGTTATAAACAACATCCTTCGATAACATGCGGTGTGTCCCGACGACAATATCAACCGTTCCATTACGCAAACCCTTTAATGTTTCGGTTTGCTGCTTTTTCGTGCGGAAGCGGCTTAATAAACCTACATGAATGGCTTGCTCTGTAAAGCGCTCTTGCAATGTTTCAAAATGCTGCTGTGCTAATATTGTTGTTGGTACTAAAAAAGCAACCTGCTTCCCATCTTGGATTGCCTTAAATGCTGCACGAATTGCCACTTCTGTTTTACCATACCCAACATCACCACAAACAAGTCGATCCATTGGTCGCTCGCGCTCCATATCGCGCTTCACTTCAATAATGCTACGTAGTTGGTCCTCTGTCTCCTCATATGGGAATAAATCTTCAAATGCGCGTACATCATCAGAATCTGGCGAGAAGGCAAAGCCTTTTTCTGCCTCACGTTTTGCATAAAGCTTAATTAAATCATCTGCAATATCCTGTACAGCAGAGGCAACCTTAGCCTTAGCTTTTTTCCATTCTGGCCCGCCAAGCTTATGTAGCTTCGGTTCTTTATCCTCAGACCCTACAAATTTTTGCACTAAGTCAATTTGATCTACTGATACGTATAGCTTGTCATCCGCTCTGTAGCGAATATGCAAATAGTCTTTATGCTGCCCGCCTACAACGAGCGTTTCAATCCCGATATATTTCCCGACACCATGGTGCACATGCACAACATAATCACCAGGTTTAATTTCCGAATAGCTTTTAATACGCTCCGCATTGGACATTTTTTGCGAGCGCACCCTTTTTCTTGCTTGCTGCTTAAATAGCTCATCATCTGTTACAACGGCTATCTTTTGCAATGGGAGCTCAAAGCCATTTGATAATGCGGCATCGATTAAATAAATACCGCCAGTCTGTCCTAAACCTATTTGCGCATGAATTTGATAGTCTTCTAATGTGCGCTTGATAGAGGCTAGACGCTCCTTACCTTCCGCAACAAATAAAACCGTATATTTTTCCTGCTGCCAGCGCACAAGCTCTGATTGCAATAACGCAATTTGCCCATGGAATTGCTGCATCGGCTTACAAGAATAGTTGATTGTTTTAGTAAATTTGAAACCAGAAAACGTCCTAGTAAATAATGCAAAATAATATTTTGGTAATGTTAGCATTGCATCGATTTCCTTTAAAGTAAAGGATGGCTTCACATCGTGTAGCATTTTCCCCTCTTCAATTAGCGATAAAAACCACTCTGTCTCCTCACGCTCCCATGCATCTGCTACTTCCTGAATACGTCCAAGCTCATCCCAAAAAACGATGCCATCTTGCGCAAAATAATCACCTAAAAATGTTTGCTGCTCAAATAATAAGGAACCATATTTTGCTACAGTATCAGGCAAATTCCCCTCTTTTAGTAGGGCAATGTCCTGCTGAATATATTGATAAAGTAACTCCTGAATTTCCTGTTTCTTAACTTTATTTAAGCTATTCGTGAGTGCTATTTCCAAACGATTTGCAAGTTGAATACGTTGGTCAATGTTTAAAAGCAGCTCAGCAGCAGGCAAAATATGCACATGATCTAGTTTATCAATTGAGCGTTGGTCATCTGCTGAAAATGTACGGATTGAATCTACTTCTGTATCAAATAGCTCGATACGAACAGGCGCCTCTGCATCGAGTGGGTAAATATCTAAAATACCCCCGCGCACCGCAAACTCACCAGGCGTCGTTACCATTTGACTGCGGCTATAGCCCATCGTAACGAGCTGCACTAGCCATTCATCAATGGCGATATCCTCCCCCACTGCTGTTTTCAGTAAATGTGACTGCCAGACTGTCATTGGCGTCATCATTTTACGCATACCTGCAATTGGAATTATATAAATACCGCGTTTCCGATTTACTAAATTGTCTAATGTCGTAATACGGTGCGCGCGTAGCTCTGGAGACGCCACTGACATACCTGCCGCAATAAACTCCTCCGCTGGATAATAATGCACTTCGTCCTCGCCTACAAGTGCTGTTAAATCATCCACAAGCTTTTGAGCCTGCAATAAATTGGGCGATAACACGTATAGCGGACGCTCTGTTTCTTTATAAATGGCTTGCAATAACGCTGGTCTTGCGCCACCCGTTAAGCCTGTAACCAATTGGCTTACTTTACTATCCTTTTTTACTTGCTGCAAAAAAGGATTTATATGCTTATCTTGCGAGAATAGTTGATGGAAAATATCCATAGCAAAGCCTCCTTTCAATAGTTTAACTTGATTCAGAATTATTTACTCCGTCGAGGATAGTGACAATTCTATTGTGACTACCGCAGGAGCACATTTTTTTATACCAACAGCAAAGCGACAGATACAGAAGCCCCCCACTTCTATAGGTGGAGAAGTAATTAAATCATAGGGTGTGCCAAATTCCCTGCTAGTTCAAATTAAGCCTCGAGTAGATGTCACAGGTTTTTTCGAGCCTACTCAAAAAAATCTGAATGCAATCACACCTCTATTTAATTGATTAAATAAGTAGGAAGTGGAAAAAGCTTTGGCCTCATCAGCCAAAGCATTTCATTATTGCAGCCATTTTTTCAATGCATAGTAATCTGGAAATTGTCTTAAGGAATTTTCGCAGTGCTCACATATACAATGCACCGTCGTATCCCCTCGTTCGTCCCTTTCCACATAGTCATCCACTTCCCCAATTTCAAATTGGTGAAGCTTGCGAATAGTTTCATCTGCATCAAATGGCAATGTGCCAATCTCTGTTTCACAATGTCTACAACGATAACGAACTGACAAGGCAAGTCCTCCTTTGAATCAATTACCCCACGGCTATTTTCTCGAATGCACTAAAAAACCTGTCACATGCACTAGGGGCTTAATCATGGTTCAGTTGACTTTATACCGAATATTCAACAGTATAGATGTTCTAAATCATGATAAAGCTATGTATTCAAAGTATAGGCTTTCTCCTGTTTATTTATGCACCGTTAAAAACATTCATTACATCTAAAAAGCTTTTTGATAATGCGAGTTCCACTGCATCGCATGATTTTTTTATTGCATCCTCTACAACTGGCTCTTCATCCTTTGAAAATTTCGACAGCACATAGTCTGCCACCTTCATGCCTGCCGGCGGGCGGCTGACGCCAACACGGATGCGGTTAAACTCTTGTGTACCTAAATGTTGAATCAATGACTTAATCCCATTATGCCCGCCAGCACTGCCTTTTTGGCGCAGACGTAGCTTACCTGTATCTAAATCTAAATCATCGTAAATAACGATAAGATTCTCTATTGCAATATCAAAATAATCCATCATTGGACGCACACATTCACCCGATAAATTCATATATGTTAACGGTTTTAATAGCATCACCTTGCCTTCAGGACGATGCACAGTCGCATACATACCATTAAATTTCGTTTGGTTTAACGGTGCTCCCCATTTTTCTGCCACTGCATCAATGACATCAAAGCCAATATTATGGCGTGTATGAGCATATGGTTTGCCAGGGTTGCCTAAACCAATTATCAATTTCATCTATGTTCACCCTTTTAGTTTTATCTAACTACAACAATTCTAGCCTATTCTACCATAGAAATTGACAAGTGTCCTTTGTTGTTGATTTTCCATTATATATTGCGCAATACCGCATAAAAGTAGTGCGGAATCACGCAATTGTTTTTCAATCTTGCCCTTTATAAAATGACTGTATAAGAGGTGATTTTCATATGGAATACAAAAAATTAATGATTATACTTGGGGTAATATGTGCGCTTGGTATAACGAGTACTTTATATACAGCAATTTTAGCTGGAAAATTTAATTGGTCCCCCTTTTGTTTTAGCTTTATCGTCAGCTTATTTTTTATGGTATACGAACGATACTCGCAAAAGAGTAAATGAAAGGAAGGAAAACAGTCAAAATAGCTATGAAAAATAATAAATTTACTGGCAATTTAAGTTTTATTTTATGCGCATTCATTTTTATCAATAACAGTGCGGCAATCTTTTTAAAAGCCGAAATTAATAAAACATCCTTTATATTATCAACGCTTCTAGGCATCATGCTATTGAGCAATGGGGTAATTTACAAAAGAGCCGAGCGAAGCAATATTGAAGAATTACACACCGTATATTTTTTTGCTAGCAACGATTCCATGTAGTTACCTTGCCATTGCCACAGAAGCACCAGCTAAACATTATTTCTTCGTTTTGGCTATTTAATTTATTTATATGTTTTTAAAGCTGAAGAAGGGTGATAACCGAAAAGTAGGAATGCTAGACATGCTTATTGCCTTTCTTCCCCTTTTCAGCTATCCTCTATTTCACATATTCAGCGCATATAGTGCGGTGCTTACGGCTCCCCTGCTTGCGCTTATAGCGCTGGCATCTATTTCATAGTTTTTCTCTAGTAAAATAGCGGTGAAGGCATCGCAACACGCTCCGAATGGCCTGCTGTATATGGGTCGCGCGCATCTATCGACTTGACAAGCGTTTGAATCATACTTAAAAACATTTGTTGAATTTCCTCAAACATTTGCCCATTTTGTAGAGCAAGCGCTGATTGATTCGCAAAAGTTGTCGCCAATGCTATATCATCATCGAAAAACTTGCCCCCTGTTTATTTAGCAATTGCAATACCCCGAGCACCTTACTTTTTGCATTAAGGGGGGCGGTCATCATCGAGGTTGTTGTGAACTGCGTTGATTCATCTATGCGCTGTGCCCAATTTGGGTGTGTGCGTACATCACTAACGAGCTCCGCTTCGCCGCACTCACAACCACATCGCCACTCCCCTGCTCAATAACCCATAAACTCCCTGTCTCCGCTTTCATCACATACATCATTTGATAAAGAATATTATGAAATGCATCTCGAAGCTCCAAATTTGAATTTAATTCCTTCACCGCATCAAGTAACCACTGTAGTTCGATTATTTTACTATGAAGTTGCCGCCCATGATTCTAGAACCGTTCACCAACCTTTTCGTAAGAATTTTCGTATATATGTAACTGAAAAATATCAGACTAAAATATCAATTATTTTTCATTAATTCTAGCATAGAAAGAAAAACATGACCTTTACTAAAAAAGCAATTGCGTGATTCCGCATAAAATTCATACGGAATCACGCAATTGTTTTTGCGGTAAGTAACGCGCTATAGTTTTATAGTAAAGGCAAAGACATTACAGGTAAATATCCCCTATCTACTTTCAAAAATAAAAGAGTGATTCCTAATTTTATTTTGGTAATGTCTTTTGCTCTTAATTAAAGGAATACCTTTAGTTAGATAATCTACATCATCGAACAGGGAGCACAGCAAAATGTCACTGCCAGATAGCAATATTTATAGCGTGTTGATTGCCCTTATAATCTCATTGAGAGCTAAATCTTCGCCTTTAACTCCATACTTCACTTTAATATGTTTTCTTACACCCCCATCTGATTTCATAATCAAATATAATAAAAAAATCCTAAGAAAATGAAAAATACGAATCCATAATATAAAAATAGCATATCTTTACGGGGGCTGTCCGAAAAGTACATTTTGTTTTGCCACCGCATTGAAATCAATGTTTTCATCGCTTCACTTTTACTGAAAGCTAACACTGCTAAAGCCAATGTTCATCCCATTTTTAAAAGAGGCGCTTTCTGTTTATATGAATCAACATTTTGTGAAACATCATTGCTACTGTCCAAAATGCCGGCTATGCACGGCTTTTTGGACAGCCCCTAATTGAAATTTCTTTTCAGATAATTACTATTTTGTACATACGGCTTGAATATTTACTAATCAAAGCAAGTAATTATGTAAAAATTTTAACGTAAAAAACAAACGGCTGTCTGGCAGTAGCGTGCTAGCCTACTTTCAGACAACCATTTTTACCTCAACGTCGCTCTCATCGTTAAAACTTTACCTAGAAGAGTGCCCCCTGCTAAAACCATCACCAGCACAATCGGTACAATAAGCATAAGGCTTTCCATTTTCGGTAATGCAAAGAAACCAAATAATAATATAGCCAAAACAATAGCAACAGTAGCCATAAACTCCTGTTTTATACTCATTTTCATAAACTCTCTCACCCTCTTTCAAAAATTTCTTTATTTTACTCTATTCACTAGCGTCGCATAAATTTTGACGCAATTTTCTGTTTTTTGTTTTTCCGTTTCAGATGAAAAACGAAGACACTGGAACAGCTTTCCCTGCGATTTTACGAATCCAGAGCCGAGCCGATTTCCACGAGGCTGCCTTCAATAAACGACTGATTTACAAGTACGCTTTTGAACTATTCGTGTTCAGCTGTGCCAGCACATACAGACAGTACACAATCATTGCGATGTACACCTGATTATGCACGCCCTGTTCACTCTGCGCGTAGAATTTTTTGATATTTCAGTGCTGCTTCATCCACTTGAAAAACAATTCGATTGCCCAACGTGATTTATACAGCTCCGAGATTTCATCCGCACTCAAATCAAATCGATTGGTGATCAAATGTAGTTCGTTTCCTTTTGAATCGAGCACTTTGAGGAGACGAAAGGCGTTTTCTGCGAAAACAAGACGCAAATGTAGCTTAATGCCCGACTTCGTTTTGCGGAATTCTGCCCATTTGTGATTGTTCAAATTCAACGGCAACGTACTCGAATCAATGATTTTCAGCGGTGTCGTCGTGTTTCTTCGCTGCTCATACTGCGATTTCTTGTGAATTTGGGCAACTAAATCAAGAAATACCTGTTGAAAAATCTCTGTCGGCACTTGATTTAACCGGCGTCCACGTTGCGAAAAGCTAATCGATTCTAAGTCCGTAGCTTTTCGTAGGTCGTCTGAATACAGTACCTCACTTACGTTGAATTATTTTAATGCGACACTAGTGTTTAGTATTTAAAATAATATAACTTTTATAAAAAGTACAAAAATATATAAAGTAATAGTAGGTATTACCACATATTGCTTTATCTTTTTAAGAGCAGATATCCAATCATGATCCGAATATCTAATCAAGATGAAAATAGGGCTATCCTTTAATTTTATAACTAAGGAATTTAAATAACTATTAATCCCAAAGTAAAAAAAGATGATGAGAACGATATTTATCCCTAGAGGAAAAATTATTAATAATGGCAACATAATTGTTATAAGTATTAAAAATTCCGATAAATGCCCCTTATTCCGCCATATCGTCTTTAAAACTAACTCAACTAAGGTGCTTTGCTTTTTATTAGAAAGTGGTAAAACAAACAATTTTGGAGCCCTTTTACTAAAATGTCTAATTTTCACTGATCTCATATCTTTATTTAGTTTAAATATTAAAGTGTAAATTCTATTTGCTCGAGTTATATCTAATTCTAGTTGATGGTGAAACAACCGGTGGTTACGGATTGCATATATTTCAAAGAAATATATACAGATTAATGCTAAAAGACTTAAAATCACCAACATCCACCAATATACCATCATTAAAGCAATCGTCAATAATAATATAGTAAGCACTTTTACTATATTACGTAGCCATTTACGCTGTAATAAATCTGTTAAATCGCAAAGTAAATAGCAACAGAACATCCCAGTAATTATTAATGAGATTTGTAAAAATGTAAAATTCAGAAGAATATAGAACAAGGGAAACAATATAGTATAAATCAATAATATTAATACTGTATTTTTAAATAAAGAATACCAAAATGCAGTGCGTTTCAACTTAGTGAACACTGCCGTATGTTGAATAAGAAAAACTCCGTCTGCTGGTTCTATAAATAACCTACTTTTCAATAGACTACAACAAAATAAAATAAGAAGAATTAAGATATAAGGATTCATATCTGTTAGGATTCCATACTCTAATTTAAATACAGTTTCTCTTAAAAAGAAGGTAATAAATAAAATACTAGGTACTAATAGATACAGCCAAGTGACACCATCCATATTTTTTTTAATAAAATCTGTGTTTTCAAGCCATTGCCTGTTAAAGCGTTCCTTAAATAATTGCATCGCTTGTACCTTCAATAAGCTCATCAAAAATTTCTAGTAAAGTTTGTCCCTCTTTTTCTTGCATCTCTTTAAGTGTTCCTCGACGAATCAATCTTCCTTCGTGTAAGCAAACAAAGCTATCACATATTTGTTGAGCTGTATCTAATGCATGCGTTGATATTAAAATTGCTGCACCATCTGTTTTTACCTGTTCAAGCAAAATCAATAAACGTCTTATTGCTTGTGGATCAAGCCCCATAAACGGTTCGTCCAATATATAAAAATCATATTTCGGTGTAAATGCCAAAATCAACATTACTTTTTGTTGCATGCCTTTTGAAAAACTAGTTGGATATTCATCTAAATGCTTATCTAATCTAAATAGATTACAAAGTTCCAATGCACGGTTCCATAAACCTGCTTTTTGAATTAAGTTAACTAGCAAATGTATATGTTCTCTTAAAGTATAGTATGTATACAGAATAGGTCTTTCAGGAACGAATCCACATTCTGGGACAGACAAATTTCCCTTATAATATGGGATTACTCCTAGTAAAGTTTGAATTGTTGTACTTTTCCCCGCACCATTTCCTCCAATCAAACCTACCATTTGACCACTAGGAATTGAAAAATCAATATTCTCAATTATAATTTTAGATTGTTCATAGCCAGCTTCTTCTATCATTACTTGAATCATATAAACTACCTACTCCTTTACTTGTATATCCATTATTGTGTAGTTTCAATAAACTCGTCTTTCAGAAAAATTTTGTATACAAGAAGATTCTGAACAATTGAAATGAAACTACTAATCAAACCTCTATCTAATGTGAAGAACGCAGCAATATATGCTAAATCTTTTCTTTCACATAGATAATAAAATTACCTAAATTATGTATATATTTAATACCACTAGCGCCGCGTAAATTTTTATATAAATAATCAACACACCTGTATTAAAGCTCTAATAAAATAATTCGGAAAAGATTAAAGGTGTTTAAAACGTTAATCATTCTAGTCAACAAACAGGTCAGAATCAAAAATACTGTAGTAAATTGGATGGAAAAACATGTCCCGTAATTTGGGTAATCTAACAATTACAATGATTTGTGTTAGTATTGGTTTCATTGTTTCTATCATTTATTTAAATATTAGAAGCAGAAAGATTTCGAAAGAAAATGAAATCCTAATTAAGAATGCCCCTAAGCAATGGGTTGAGAATGATTGCACATCTTCTAACGTATCAGCTACTATATCAGGTGCATTGCTAAAAATTTGCTTACTCCCCTCTAAAAACAATGGATGGTCGTACTGTTAATTATATTTTAGCGTTTACAAATGAACAATATTACCCAAATCTCCACTCAAAATGGTATTATTTCCTTGTTTTTATAGGATTGTTAATCAAATAAATAACAAAAAGGAAAAAAGAAGCAAATAAAACTCGGAAAAGTAAGCTTAAAACTAAATTATATTCACTAAATATATTGTTGAACACTAAAAATGTTGATATAAAGCCGATTACAAAAACGGTAATATTGCGAATTATAATATTCACCCCACTTTCTATACTTTATCGATAGATTTCCGTTTGAACTATTCCACACCATAAAGTAATAATTGCTTCCCTGTGATAGAAGTAATTATAAACATACTAAATCCCTACAAATCCTTAATTGACAATATAATTTTTATTTATGATTTATCCCAACTAAATTCTTTTGATTTGCTAGCCCTGATTATTACAATGAGCAAACTTTACAGAACTTTTTGTATCACAAAAAAAGTACAATTAACCAAAATCAAGTTGTACTTATAAAGTCCACAGAAAAGCATTTTTAGTTTTCTGTAGACTTTTTATAATATTCCTCTAATAACAATTAGATTTCCCTGGGAATTTTTTCTCCATTTCCTTACCGCACTCCCCCAAAATAGAAGCCAAAACGACTACAATACCTGCTATATTGCTTTTTATACCTAATGCTAGTATCTTCTTAGCGGCTAACTTAAATTCCTTATCTGCTATCAAATTGGCTATGGTTGCAAGCACTGTCACGGGTCCGTAGTTTGCTTGTAATCCTTCCATTATACATTCATTTTCTGCTGCAAGATATTCAGGTTTATCTTTCATTAAATACCATCCACATGCAGCTACATAAGTTGACATAGTAGGGCTTATCATTTCAACAAATAGTTCATTCTTTTCAAATTCTGTAATTATTTCTTCATAACCTTCTAATCCTTGCAACTCTACTTCAAATAATTCCCTATTAAATCCGATAATGTTATTCCCTTCTGTAATTTGTCCGGACTCATAAATCAACTCCAACATTTTAGCTAATAATTCAACATCGTTCTCTGATATTTGTTCATCAGTAGTGCTAATATCATTTGTACTTGCAGTAACAATACTTCCCGTAGAATTGTATATTAGCGTAATAACTAGTACCATTGATAAAACCTTACACCAAAGTTCCTTAGATTTCATTTTCACTACCCCTTTATTTCCCAAATTTTAATTCATCACAACTCTAGAAAGAAAACTTACACTCGAGCCACCTTCATAATACTCTTACTCCTGTCTAAATAACAATTGCGGGATTCCGCATATAGTGAATGCGGAATCCCGTAGTAGACATGCGGTAGTGAATGTGTATAGTTTTGAGTAGGGGGAATTTGATGGAATATAAAGAGAAATTTATTATTTGTCTTTTGTTTGGTATTGGAAGTTCTATTCATAGTTTAGTAATGCTGATTGACTTTCTTATGACGTCAACTATGACTTGGTATGTCCTTTACACCAAGCAAACTCATCAATACCTATCACGGTTGAAATCGCTCGTGGCGTGACATTTGTTTGATAAACAATACGTAATAATGTATCGTGGCTGATAGATAAACCTGCCACTTTGGCTAGCTTCGCCGCAACTAGGCAGCTCATAGAAAAGGCAAAGTGTCGTAATAGGTTTGTGGCGCGAACGGTTTTCCTTGCATAAGGCGTAAGCCACGAAAAGCTTTCTCGTCTCCGTTGCACTCGTCAAAGGTTATAGTAAAAAAATGGATGTTCGCTACCTCAGTTTTGGTGTTTTCGATTTTTCTTTAAAATCGGGGGAAACGCAATCTGAAGATTCTGACGTTATTTATGCGATACTAGTGACTTTTTATTCATTTTAAATGGTCTTACGAATATCGCAAATAACCAAAACCATTTTTATCTTTTTTTAGGAATAATTCAAACCTTCACCGGAACGATAGGCGTTATATCACTTTTTTTAAAAAAGGATTAGTTTTATTTCAATAAAAATAGATTAAGTAGCTTAAACTCCTATAGAATAAAGGGGTTTAAGCTACTTGGTGTTTTTCAAAAAACTACTTAAATCAACTTCAATTCCGTAGCTTTCAGCACAGCATCGGCACGTGTATTTATATCTAGCAACATATACATTTGGGATAAACAACTTTCTACTGTGCGCTGCGCTAAATTTAACTCTAACGCAATTGCCTTATTCGTATAGCCTTCTTTCACTAGCTCTAGAATTCGTTTTTCTCGCTGATTTAATTGTAGTTGCTTTTTCATTGGATTCTGTTGTACGTAATCAATAAAGCTTTTAGGCAACAGCACTTCATTATTCACTGCAGCATATACCGCTTTTAAAATAGTATCCTTTGTTGCTGTTTTCGAAATGACATTATCCACTTTTTTCTCTAAAATAAGTGAATAATAATCTTCTATTTGCTCACCTGTATACAATATAATGATAGCTGCTGGATACTTAGCCTTTACCTGCTCCGCAAACTCTAATCCACTGCTCTCACCTAAATTAATATCAATTAAAAACACATCATACTGTGTTTCTGTGAGCACCTTTGAGAATGATTTCATATCTTCTAACGTATCAGCTACTATATCAGGTGCATTGCTAAAAATTTGCTTACTTCCCTCTAAAATCAATGGATGGTCGTCTATTAATAATAATTTAATCATCCTTACATTACTCCTTAACTTTGATAACAATATGCATACCTTCGTCTAAGGCTGATGTTAACTCAAACGAGCCGTTATATGCATACACTCGTTCTTTCATTCCTTGTAATCCCATCGAATTTTTCCCATCAATTTCAGATAAATCACAGCCAACCCCATTATCAAAATAAACTAATTCAAAACCTTGCGTCGAAGCGGTTAGTGTAATTTTGACATAGGTTGCCTGTGAATGCTTTAATGCATTATTCAACATCTCTTGGATTGTACGATAAATTAATAGTGGTAGTTCAGGGGAGTCCAATACGACATTTTCTATTGCATGGATAATTGTAAAGTTCGCCTGTCGCTCTATTTCCGCAAATAATTTATTCAATGCAACCCGTAAACCTTGCTTCTCTAGTAAAGGTGGCTTCAATTGCTCACAATAATGACGCAAATCGACATTTAATTGGATTAAATATTCCCGCTGACGTTTAATTAACTGCTTATCTATTTGCGCTACATCTAGCTCACGTATTAAATAAAGTTGCTGCTGTAAAATCGTATCATGTAGTTCCTGTGCAAGCTGGGATTTTTCATTTTCTAGCTGCAGCCAAATATATTTCTTCAGCCATGCTGGATTGCCTTGCTGCGATGTATCAAGTTGCTCAATAAGCCCTTCGACAAACTGCGTGTTATCAATGAAATTACTAACATACATAATGAGCAATTCCAAGCATAATAGCTCTTCTTTTTTTAAATATAGACCGCCCTCATTAGCAATCGTCACAATATACTTTTTATCCAATGTTTCATGCAAACAGCCAATATAACGACCATCCACCCTTTTCACAGTACCTAACGCTAAGTTTTCAATTATTTTAGGATTTGCCACCCGATTAGCAGTGGAATAAGTATGTACCTCAACATGACTCACAGATAATTGCTGAGCCAATGCCTCACTAAAATGCTTTAATAACTTATCAACTGAAGGCATATGCGTAATTTGTTCAATGGTTTTATACACAAAATGCACGTAATCGCCTTTAGGAGAATATAAAACTTTTCGGCTTGCATAATCGATTCGTTCCTTTACGTAGAACAAACCAAAAATAACAATAAATAAGAAAAGAAAGCTTTTAAAAGCATCTAATCGCTTTATATCCAGTATAAAATAAAGGCCTATTACAACGATACTAGAGGCAACTAATGATAGCATACTATAGTAGCGTATTTTTGAAATTTCATAATCGACATCGAATAAATAGTCTGGGAGCTGTGTGAGCATTAACAAAATGGGAATCAAAAGTAAAAACAAGGTGCAATAAGCCATAGCTAGTACATGCTGTTGAAATAACAGCATCGGTAACAAGTATAGTAAGAGCATCGGTAAAAAGGGCCCTACTAAGCAAAAGAGCAATACTAATAGCTGTTGTTTACGATATTTCAAGTAGACAATTAATAGCATTAGGAATGCATAAAAAATAAGAAACGCTATTCCTAATAGTATAAAAATTGTATTCCATTCATAGATAGTTGGAATAATTTTCTCTGATAACGTCAACAAGCAGCTAATAATAAGAATCCCATACAAGTAAGTAGGCTTAATTATCAATCTATGGTTAACATCTAATAATTGTAGATAGTTAATTAAAAAATGTAGTAATAAAATAATACTTGCTATAGCTCCATTACTCATAATAAAAACACTTATATTCCCCAAGTATCCTGATGGTCCTATAGCACCGTATGTTAATGCTACTGTTAATATAAATAATACAAAGATATTAATAGATTGAAAGGATTCTTTTCTATATAGTTTCAAATAAATACATATAATTAAACTCATTATAAAATAAACAATCGGTAATAATACCCAATAAAACGATTGTATCGGAAAATCGCGATATGAAATTTTGATAAGCTTACTGTCCCCTTGTGTACTTTGGGTAAGTATGCTGCTTGCGCCCTTTATTACATATTGCGTGGCATCATCAGCAATTTTTATTGGCTGGTGATTAATCTCCAGTATGATATCTCCGCGCTCAATATTATAATTCTCGGCCCATTCAGGATGAGCAAAATCTTGAATTTTCCAATCTTGCTGCACTTGCACTATTTCAATACCGATAAACGGTGTTCTTAATAAAAATGATATTAAGTATATAAATAAGGTAGTATATCCAAATAACACTACCAAAAACACTTTTTTGCTCATTTTTATCTCCATTTGGAAAATAATGCTTTCATCGGCTCATTCATCGCCTCAACAATTGCCTGTTGCTCCCATTTCGAGACACCTAAAAGTGATAACTTATTATCCTCTAATAGTGGTATTAGTTGAGAATTTTCTTTTACATACTTAATTAATTTGCTAATCACGTTAAAACTTCCTATTCTACTAATTTTATTAAATATTGTTTTTCTTCATTGTTAAATGGCATCGTTTTTATTATATGCAATGTCTTGAATTTGAAAATATTTTTTATAGCAAGTGCATAATTAATTGCACCGCTTTCTAATAATACTTGTTTAAAATATGTAGGTTCAAGCTCTACTTTTGCACCATTATAATATTTTTTCAAAATATCTGCATACGCTTCTGACTGCTCCAATAAATAAAGGATTGGTAAAGAATACTTGCGATTTAGCAAGTCATTTTTTTTACCCCATGTTTTCAGGTCTTGGATATCATTTAATATTTGCTGGACTACACCAATATATGTTGAATACTCAATTACTCTTTCATCCAATTTACCTAGCGCTAGGCTAGCTCCTATAGAACTGCTAAGTGCTATTAATGCGCCTGATTTAGCCTCTGTCATTTTGAGATAAGAAGCTTCGTCTTTTGCGCTATTTTCTAAATCAAGATATTGTCCATTAATGCTCTTTATTGCAAATTCATTTAGCACATGCAGAGCCTGCGCTTTGTGCTGAAATGTACTTTCATGAATCAGCTTGGCTGTTAAAAAAATCATTGCCAACGCACCATTCATCGCAATAGCAGGATTATTGCACCATATATAATCCGCATCGCCATCCTGCAAATCATCTATTATATCGAAGCTCAGTACTAATAATTCAACAGCAGCAGCAATTCGTATGATGTCTCTATCTATCTCTGGTTCTTGTGAAAATGCCTGATAATGGAACACGCAAAGCTCCCCAAAAGACATAGCAGAATTACTTTTTTCATTTATATAACTTAATAAAGTTATTTTGAAACGTTCCTCTATATTTTCTAATAAGATAATTTCCTTCATTTTATCTATTATATCATTTTTATATACCAACTTTATCACCCACCTTACTTAGAGAATATAGTACCATTGTCTTAGTTTCACAGCAAGGACAGTAGAGCATAGTTCAGTATTTATTTGTATCAAATTAGAAATTAAAGATAATTTTATAACTAAAGTCAATTGCATGATTCCGCATATTTTATTTGCGGAATCACGCAATTGTTTATGTGTTATGTGTAGTACTATAATGGGGTTAACTCGAGAATATAAAAAATGCTATAGCAACTAATTGAGAGGCATATTTGAAAATGAAGTTTATGAAATTTTTAACCACCATCTTATATAGCTTAGCAATTCTATTTCTAATTAACATCAACGATACGGCAATGCTTCGGAAATTAATGAGTTTAAGTTAGAATTAGATTTACTAACTGAGGATATTACTACCTATAGTATAGATGATATAAGATTAGAGCGTGTAGATTTTAGTGGATTAGCATTAACAAAAATGAACACGAGTGCAGTAACTAATCATGTAGCCAAATATGGTTGTACAGGATAAAATGCCATACATCAATTCAAACAAGATTTTATCCCTAAAAGTTTATGGCCTATTTCTAGATTTGATTTTTATTATAGTAAAAAATCAGGAACAGGAAAAGTATACCTATGATTAAAACAAAACACATCACTCGACTATACATTAAAAAAGTCTTATTAATTGTCAGTATTGAAGGGCGTGTCCGAAAAATCCATTTTGTTTTGACACCACATTGAAATAAAGGTTTGCATCGCTCCATTTTTCACCAAGCGGGAACACCGCTTAGGCCAATGTTCATCACATTTTTAAAAGAGGATTTCTCTTTTTAGTTACATCAACATTTTATCAAACATTATCGCTACTATCCAAAAGCCGGCTACGCACGGCTTTTGGAATAGCTCACTGGTCTTCTACTCTTCATCCATACATACAGGAAACCAAATGCTGCTGTTAGTCGAACAATGGTGCTAATGTTCATAGCAGTTGTCATTGTAAATGTTTCGAGTATCCAAATACCGATTTGCGGTGCGATAAAGGCGATAATCGCTAATAAAACATTATAGCTCGTAATGCAATATGTACGATTTTCCTTTGGGGAATTTTCTAGCAATAAATTAAATAGAATTAATGTTGTACCAGAGACGAATAAACCCGATTGTACAGATACGAGTGTTAAATAGACAAGATTTGTCGATAGTGACATCGCGAATGGGGCTACCGCCATACCGAAGGCTACCCAAACGAAGACACGCATATTGCCGTATTTCTCTGACCATTTACGCCATAATGGGAAGGAAAAAATTTGCGCTAGCATATTTGCCGCACTAAACATGCTAATCCAAAATATTGTTGCCCCTGCATAGCGCACATTATAAATATTGAAAAGCCCCCATGCAATTTGCCAGCCGAAATTAAAAAGTAAAGCTACAAATAAAAAACGGACATAATTAGAGTCTTTGAAAATATCCCAATTCATAGCCTTATTTCGTTCCTTTTTCTGTACAGGCTCCCCTTCTTCATGCTTTAACAAAAAGTATACTTCTAACAAGCCAAAGCAAAAGGCGATTGAAAATAAAAGCTGATAAGCAAAGGTACTATTCGTAGCCTCTCGCATAATAATACCAATAGTTAATGTCGAAATAAGTCCTACAATTGTTAGCAGGCGATTGCGGTCACTAAAAAATTGACCACGCCTTCTATCCTCAATAATATTACCGATTAATGCCTGCCAGCCCATATTCGCCATTGTGTTTGGTATACTCATTAACGCAATCAACGCTAATAAAGCCCATGACGCAATTGCCTGCGGGATATAGGCGATAAAGATGAATGACATAAAAATAAGCCTTGCAATCAGTACGGAAAAGGCAACAAGCTTCTTTTGCTCTACCGCTTTATTCAATAAAATTGCCGCTGGAATCGTCATCAGCAATGTGACTAAAGGCGGAATAGAGCTAATTAAGCCGACCTGATAATTCGTCGCCCCTAAAATCGCCATCGAAAATATCGGAATATAATTTGCCGTTGTATTGGCAGCAAGTGTGGAAGCCATGCCATGATAAATGCTCATCTTTTCATTATATGTTTTCATCTGAACGCTACTTTCTATTATTGTTAATTTGATTATAGCGAACAAAGCATCATATACAACTATTTTTGTTTATCCCGCATTAACGGGCTGTGAGATTACCACTTCAAGACTTAAGTGAAAATACGCTAAAGAATAAGCGGGAGATCAACTGCTGGAAAAAGCCCGATTGGTTCAACTAACAATCAGTGTGGATGAGGAAAACCCCCACTGATGGAAGTTTCACTTTATTGCAAGTATGTTAAATCACTTTATACCTTGTCTTCGGCCCTCGCCCAATGCGTATAATTTGTCCGCTCTGAAGTAATTCCATAATAATTTTCCGTACTGTACCTTTACTTTTATTTAAATAATTTTCAAGGTCTTTGGAAGCAAATTCTTTATTTTGTGTTAACCAGTCAGATAAGATTTTATTATCTTCAGTAGGAGTAGAAAGGTTGTTTTTAGGAAGTATGACGACGAATGCATTTGGTCCAACTGTCCAAAACGGTTGAATAGCACTCCCCCTATAACTCTCTTTCATGCGCTGTAAGCCTGTGCCATAACTTTCAATCCATTTTAATCGGTAAAGGACATTTGCTAGTTTCGGGTTACGACTTTGTGAGATACCTAATTCAATATCTTCTAGCGTTAATCCTTTAACTAGACCACCAACAGAAACAAGCTCCAATCGATCTTGGAATAGGTGAATAAGTATGCTACCACTAAAGCTATAATCGCGATGAGTAACCGCATTAATTAACGCTTCACGTAATGCATAACTCGGATAGCTTTCCGTTTCAATTCGTTTAAGCCCCTCGAAATATGCGTGCTTTGCATTATTTAACGATAAATATTCATAAGCTGCCTCTACTTGGGCTAAAATAGAGCCAGCAAATTCTTTGCGGTCTTGGAATTCAAGTTTATCGTTTCCTAAATAACGAGCACATTTGATTGTATGCTCACATTGATCCGAGAAAAGTAATCCTAAGTTTGTGTAATAGCCATCGTCTGTTATAAGACCAAGCGTACGCATTTGCTCTGGACCGAACTTTATGTTTTGCTCATTAAAAACAGCTCCAGCTTCTGTAAATGTCAGCTCTTGCTGTATGCTTCGCATCGTTTCATAATTTATCCCGTCAGATTCAATAATCATTTGACGGATGTTTTCTTCGGAAGCATTTGTAACGGAAGTACCGTATCGAATAAAGACGCCGGATGGTTTCATGCCCTTTGCTTTTAAATGATATGGGCGACGAGCTCCCCTTGCAATGCTGATTTTTACAACTTCTTTATCCTCTAACTCAATAATTTCTAAAAAAGTGTGCACTAAAATGTCTGGCTGAATACCATCGTGCAGCATACTAGAAACAGATTCAAGCACTTTATCAGCATTGTCAAGACCGATAATAGTGCCATCATCATCGACCCCAATGTAAAGTTCGCCACCTTGTGTATTTGCAAAAGCAATGATTTCTCGCTTGATAGCATCCGTTAATTCCCGTTTAAATTCCAATGTCAGTGATTCTTTCAAATTCATTACACTCACTCCATCGATTATTTTATAAATCAATAGTAATCGATTATAATCGATTAATCAATTAATAAGTAATGCTGAAATAATAAACATCAAGGCTTATAAAATCGAAGGGAATGAAAAATTATTATTTAATAATGAAACTATTATTGTTTCCGAATTGATTTCTGGCATGTTAGAAGTAACCTCGATAGACGGAAAAAAATACCTTTGGACTCTAATAGTTCTTCAATTGCCACTTTAAAATCAGCATCTTATGGTGGTTCTTATGTTTCAGATGTTAGATATAGATTATTTACAGATGGAACTGCAGAGGCTATTATGATTGGGCAAAATCCCTATTATAAAAACACTACAAAAACTACTGCTAATTTCATAAGATTTCAAGGTCATGCGGATGCATTAAAAAGTAAAGAACTAGATTTAGTTACCTTTGGAGTTTTAGGTTTTGCTGATGATATAATTAACGCACTAAAAGCAGGTAATTTATTGAGCTGGTCTTTAATTAAAAAGATTGTGGGCGGAGCTGTTAAAGTAGGTCCATTTGGTGCGGCTTTAACTATATATCAATACGGACAAGAATGGCTAGACGCAAAAGAGGATTATAAAAAAATCTAAATTTACAAGCACTTACTATATAATAAAGGATAATCAATACACTAAAAAATTAATGTCTATTCACTTTAAAAGAGGGCAAGATTTTCATGTATATGCTACTATGTATTCTTATTTTATTTGCGATTATTTTAATTGTTGAGCTACTTATGACTGTACTTAAAATAAAAACAACAAAATTACAGCGTAGTCTTTCTTATGGAGTTATGGCGATGCTAGCTTTTATTGCTAACCAATTTATAGCTCCTGATTATAAAAGTTTCACAAAAGTCTTATCTGTATCTTTTATAGCTGTTGCATTTGTATTTTTGTTTAAGAAAAATGAGGATAAATAGCGGATACATCAGTTATAAAAAGCTAGTTTGGAGAGCATTTTATTTGGATAGCTCAAACGACAAAAGCTGTAAAGAAAGTAGTTGTACTACTTCCTTTACAGCCTTTAGTCATTAATCAAACAATGTACTTACTGATTTATTTTCATAAACACGAGAGATTGCATCTGCCATTAATTTCGCAACAGAAAGCTCTTTAATTTTTGGCGATTTCTTTTCTTCTTGTAATTGAATTGTATTTGTGACAACCAGCTCTTTAATTGCTGAGTTTTCAATACGCTCAATTGCTGGTCCAGATAGTACTGGGTGTGAACAACAAGCATATACTTCTTTCGCGCCTGACTCAATCAATGCATTAGCCCCAATTGTAATTGTACCTGCTGTATCAATAATATCATCAATTAAAATACAAATTTTACCTTCAACGTTACCTACGATATTCATTACTTCAGCAACATTTGGCTTTGGACGGCGTTTGTCGATAATGGCAATCGGTGCCTTTAAGCGCTCTGCCATTTTACGTGCTCGTGTTACACCACCATGGTCAGGAGAAACGATTACTAAATCCTCTTGGTTAAAGCCTTTTGAACCGAAGTAATCAGCAAGAATCGGTACTGCCACTAAGTGGTCAATTAAAATATCGAAGAAGCCTTGAATTTGTGGTGCATGTAAATCTAATACAATTACACGTGTTGCACCAGCAGTTTCTAATAGGTTCGCCACTAATTTTGCTGTAATTGGCTCACGAGCTTTTGCTTTACGGTCTTGTCGAGCATAGCCATAGTAAGGGATTACAACATTGACAGTACGAGCAGAAGCGCGCTTCACTGCGTCAATCATAATTAAAAGCTCCATTAAATGCTCATTTACAGGTGCGGAAGTTGACTGCACAATGAATACATCGCAACCACGAATACTTTCTTCAATGCTAATTTGAATTTCTCCATCACTGAAATGTTTTACAGATGATTTACCTAAATCTATGCCCATTTCTTGTGCAATTTCCTGTGCAAGTGGGTTATTTGAATTTAGTGAGAAAAGTTTTAGTTTTGAGTCAGCGTAATGATATGGCATGATGCCCTCCTGAATTTATATTATTTTAATTTATTCATATAGCCTAATTTATTTTCCTGTCTTGCACGTGCGATTGCTAGTGCATCCTCAGGAACCTCTTTCGTAATCGTAGAGCCTGCGGCGATAAATGCATTTTTACGCACAGTTACCGGTGCAACTAAATTCGTGTTACATCCTACGAATACATTGTCTTCAATAATTGTTTTATGCTTATTTTTACCATCATAATTGACAGTAATGGAGCCACAACCAATATTCACATTTTTGCCGATTTCGGCATCGCCGATATAGCTTAAATGTGATACTTTAGAATCTTCATTTATTTGGCTTTTCTTCACTTCAACAAAGTTGCCAATTTTCACATGATTACCGAGTGTGGACTCAGGTCGAATATGTGCGAATGGACCAATCGCTACCGCATCACCAATTGCACTACTTTTTACAACAGAGCTATGAATAGACGTGTCGCTACCAATTTGGCTGTCTATAATATGGCTATTGGGACCAATTTCACAATCCGCACCTATAATTGTTTTTCCTTCAATCATCGTACCTGGTAGGATTACTGTGTCACTACCGATAATTGCATCCACGCTAATATGTGTCGTGGCAGGATTAATGATTGTTACACCATTGCGCATATGACGTTCATTGATACGTGCGCGCATCAAATCCTCCGCCTGTGATAAAGCGAAGCGATCGTTAATACCTAGCGTTTCATTGAAATCCTTCGTCACATAAGCAGATACGATTTCCTCTTGCTTTTGTAAAATTTCAATCACATCAGGTAAATAATATTCACCTTGCGCATTATTATTGTTTACAAGCTTTAATGCTTCAAATAATAGCTTATTATCAAAGCAATACGTACCTGTATTAATTTCTTTAACAGAGTGCTGCTCTGGTGTCGCATCCTTATGCTCTACAATTTGCGCTACTTGCCCGCCCTCGTTACGAATAATGCGACCGTAACCTGTTGGGTCCTCTGCAATCGCTGTCAAAATTGTAGCCTTAGCATTTTGCTCACGATGGAAATCAACTAATGCTTTCATCGTTTCTGGTCTAATTAACGGCGTATCACCACATACAACAAGCGTTATCCCTTCAAGGTCACCTAAAATGCCCTCTGCTTGCTGAACCGCATGTGCCGTCCCTAGTTGCTCAGCCTGTAGCACGTATTCACTTTTATCGCCTAATTGCTCTTGTACCTTATCAGCACCATGACCAACCACTGTCACGATACGATTTACATCTAGTGTTTCAATATGATTGATGACATGCTCTACCATTGGTTTTCCACAAACAGGATGTAGTACTTTATATAATTTGGACTTCATACGTGTTCCTTGACCTGCAGCCAAAACGATTGCAAAAATATTTGTCATATAAGTCCCCCAGTTTAACTCTAAGTCTCATACTTGACTATATAGTAAATCACCGTGTTTTTCAAGGTATTGTGACTTGACAAAACTATGACATTGGGATGTCTAAAAAACATGATAACGCACCAGTTTTTGGGCATTTCATTTGTTTTTCATTAAAATATGACCGTTTGGAGTTGTAAACATTGAATTTAAAGCCTTTCTCTTTAATTTTATCCCGCATTAAAGGGCTGTAAGACACCACTTCAAGAATTAAGTGAAAATACGCTAAGTGTAAGTGGGAAATCAACTGCCCGTAAAAGCCTGATTGGTTCAATTAACAACCAATGGAGGATGAGGAAAACCTCCACTGATTGAAGTTTCACTTTATATTCAATAGGAAAAAAATCAGCTTTTTGTTGTCATTTCTTTTAGCTAATCTCAACCATGTACTTTTTGATAAAAATAAGAAGGCTGTAAAGAAGTTTTAACTTCCTCACAGCCCGACTATTTTTGTTTATATAGCCTTCTATGCATTTGCCTGTTCTAACTCTAGCTCTTCATCCTCACTTGACGCATGATATGCAGCTAATACGCTTTCTTGAATTTTGTTGCGCGTAGTCGATTTAATTGGATGTGCAATATCACGGAACTCGCCATCTGGAGTACGCTTGCTTGGCATTGCTACAAATAGACCTGTATTGCCATCTATTACGCGAATATCATGTACAACAAATTCATCGTCTAGTGTGATGGAAGCGATAGCACGCATACGCCCTTCTAATTGTACACGTCGCAATCTTACATCTGTTACTTCCATTCTTTCACCCCCTCAATCTAAGATGCCTATGTTGAAATATAATATTCTTCTCATAGAATATTAATTCCTCCTTTAATATTACTAAATTTTTAAAATAGTTCAAATATTATAAAAATTTATTCTTAAATTTTGTAATAAGTGAGCGAAAAACGCACTAAACGATGTTTTTTTATCTTCCTAATAGTTAATATTTTATTAAAGTCTTAAAAAAAGAGTTGTCCAAAAGCTGCATACTAGCCTGCTTTCGAACAACCCTAATTCATTCGCTTATTTCACTAATGCGATTACTTCAATTTCTACCTTCACATCGCGTGGTAGGCGAGCTACCTCAACTGTTGAGCGTGCTGGCTTATGCTCTCCAAAATGAGCAGCATATGCTTCATTCAATGCTCCAAACTCATCCATATCTTTAATAAATACTGTTGTTTTCACCACTTGGTCTAGTGAAGAGCCTGCTGCTGCAAGAACGGCTTTTAAATTTTCGAATACTTGATTCGTTTGCTCAACGATATCACCATCTACAAGTTCCCCTGAAGCTGTTAATGGAATCTGACCTGATGAATAAAACATATTGTTGACAATCATGCCTTGCGCATATGGTCCAATTGCTGCTGGTGCTTTTGTTGTTGATACTGCCTTCATTTAGAATCTCCCCTTTTGAAAATAATTGCCCTCGCTAAGTTCAATAATACGATCCTTCTCGTTTACTTCATGAAGTTTAACTAAAGAATAGTAATCATCCACTAATCTTTCATCCGCATGCTCTGCTTCAACTAATACAGCGATACCTGCTAGTTCACATTCGAATTCCTCTAGCAAGCTTTTCATTCCATTAACTGTACCGCCTACCTTCATAAAATCATCGGTAATTAGCACACGTTGTCCACTTCTCATGCTACGTTTAGATAAAACCATCGTTTGAATACGACGCGAAGAGCCTGATACATAATTAATGCTCACTGTTGAGCCTTCAGTTACTTTGCTATCTCGACGAACGACAACAACAGGCACATTCAAATGGCGTGCTATTGCATGTGCTATAGAAATACCCTTTGTTGCTACTGTCATAATAACATCGATTTGTTGCCCTGCAAAGGCGCTCGCAAATACCTTACCAATGCGATTCATAAAATCTGGATTACCAAGTAAATCCGTCATAAACAAATAGCCGCCTGGCAATAATCGATCTGATTGCCCCAATTGAGTAATCAACTCCTGAGTAATCTCCTTCACTTCCTGCTCAGACATTTTCGGAATATATTTTACCCCGCCCGCTGCGCCAGGAACTGTTATTAAGAGTCCGATACCCTTCTCCTCAAACGTTTCCTTTACAATCGTTAAATCCTCACTAATGGAGGACTTGGCCGACTGATACAAATCCGAAAAGTAAGTGAGGGGGATTAATTGATGCGGATGCTCAAGCAGGTAATATGTCATATCAACAAGTCGTTCACTACGCTTCCATTTCATAGTATGTCCCTCTCCTATCAATTGCACTCTAGCTAGCTCTTTTCAAGCTGACTAGAGAAAGTTAACACGAATATTTTATACGTAAGTTAACATAAATGTACGCATTTACGCAAGTGGATTCCTCTCACCAAGTAAACGAACTGTGTACACCTCGTCACAAAAACCTCGTAACCCATTATATATTCTTGCTGTACGTGCCTCATTATCTACTAATCCAAAAACAGTCGGCCCACTACCACTCATAAGCACTGCATCAGCGCCTAGGCGCTGCATATGCTCCTTAATCATCGCAACTTCAGGATGGAGCTTTAGCGTCACACTTTCTAATACATTACTAAGAGATGCGCATAATGCTGCATAATCTTTCCTATCAATCGCTTTTATTGCCCTTGCTGTATTCGGATGCTCTACATCATCTAATTTTAAACCTCCATAGACATCTGCAGTTGAGACGCCAATCTTAGGTTTAGCTAACACAATCCAGCAATTCGGTGGTGCTGGCAGCTCCTCAATTTTTTCCCCACGTCCTGTTGCACGAGCGGTTCCTCCAAATACGCAGAACGGCACATCCGAGCCAATTTGTGCGCCAAGCTCCGCTAACTCATCTATTGTTAAATTTAAGCTCCAAAGCTCATTTAATCCTCGAAGTGTTGCTGCGGCGTCGCTACTGCCTCCCGCTAAGCCTGCCGCGATAGGAATTTCCTTATCAATCGTAATTGATACACCTTCTTTAATCTTATATGTATCTTTAAGTAGCTTCGCCGCTTGATAAGCAAAATTACGCTCATCATTCGGTACAAAACGATTTGCTGAGGTAATCTTTATTAAGCCATCTTGACGTATTTCTAGACCGATTCTATCTGATAAATCAATCGTTGTCATAATCATATCAACCTCATGATAATGATCAGGTCTTTTATATAGTACATCTAGAGTTAAGTTAATTTTAGCTGGCGCTTTAACATAAAGCATGTTTGAATCCCTCCCTAATAGAGCTCTCTCATATAATAAGTATTTATATTTTATCATATTCATTGTACGGAACACGAAATAGGAATAGTTCGAAAATAAAAAAATTGCTACCCAATAAAGTAAAACTTCAATCAGTGGAGGTTTCCTCATTCCCACTGATTGTTAATTGAATCTATCGGGCTTTTACAGGCAGTTAATCTCCCACTTATCTTTAAGCCGATTTTCACTTAAGTCTTGAAGTGAGATGCTTACTGCCCGTTGATGCGGGATAAAATTGATTTTTTACTCTTTCATCTTTAATTCAAATAAAGGTGCTAGTTTCACTGTTTTCAGCCTTGTTTTTTTAAGGAATCACATTTTTAAACAAAAAACAGGATTGTATGAAAAGGCAGTCCGCCTTGCTTAAACAATAAAAACTCGATTTTCCATTATTCACTTTCATTCAGAAGAATATCCCCTAATTTTTGTTTTTCATCTTTTCAAAGAACCTTCTTGCCACTCTAGCTGAGTGAGCTTTTTGAAGTAACACCAACAAAAGCGCCCAAAATGCCGGCAACTGCACGGCTTTTTGGACGCTCCTCTTTCCTTTGCCAACTTTCCTATATGATCGGTTTACTTAAGTTAAAACTATCGCTACTTTGTGTCTGTAGCTTGTTGCTCAGCAAGAAGCTTTTCTGCTTTCTCAATCGCATGTTTAACCATATTCCCTGCATCACGGGTAGTAATACCACCCCAGCCTTCACGTTCTACTACATCATAAAATCCAAGTTCTTTTGCAATCTCTTCCTTCAGACGATTCGACATGATGCCTTTTCGTGCCATGCAGATGACCTCCCTTTCTAAAGTTCAGTTGGCTTCATTAGTATGCTTAAATTCATTTTCTTTATACAGCTAATTCATAAAACAAAAAAACACTCAAAAATTTGAGTGTCCTTTTACATAGTGAACTACCCTCCACTTATTTGACCTTACAAGTCTAATTAAAGTGGGGGTTTCTCGATTTATCGTTGCTGTTACTAACCAACGATAAGTGCCCGAGCAAACCCTCTTGTTCCAAGAGTTTTTGTTTCTATATTATAGCGTGGGCTTCGGCTATCGCCAATTCACTCATGTTCCTTGAGAATAGGAGACTTCTTTTGGAAACCCGTTAAAAAGTATCGGTAATTATTTACCAACTGCTATTGCATCATCTAAAAATGTAATTTCTACTGATTCTGTTAAAATATCTGTGTAGCTGTAAGAAACGCGTTTACACGCATTATCTTTTTCATCGAGCTCTACTACGAATACTGCGCGATGTGTTTCACTTAATATACCTGCACATTCAACCGTTTTTTTGCGGCTACCGTTTGCTTTTATTTGCAAACGCTTGCCTAAATGACCATCTAGAGCCTTTTTAATATTGGCAATTGTTTTTGGCATTTCGCATACACCTCACTATTTATTAGTGTATCACGTTTTATAAACAATGTCAAAAGATATATATTTTATCACCATACAATAATTTTAGTCAACTTTTTTCTTATAAAAAAAATATTTTTTTTAATTCTTGTCTTAAGTTAGCCAAATTATTGGCGTTTTGCGAAATTTGGATAAAGTGCATCCGCTAATTTACCGAATTCTTGAATTGTTAAAGTTTCTCCACGACGTGTTGGCTCAATTTCGCATTTTATTAATGCCGATAAAATATCTTCTTTCTTTTGCTTACCATTTGGCAGTCCAGCCTGCAAATTATTCAAAATTGTTTTACGACGTTGCACAAATGATGCGCGTGTCACCTCAAATAAAAATTCTTCATCAATAACCGCTACTGGTGGCTTATCATGCTTAATTAATCGAATAACTGCTGATTCGACATTTGGCTGTGGCATAAACACCGTTTTCGGTACAATCATTGCTACTTCGGCTGTCACAAAATATTGAATCGCAATAGAAAGTGAACCGTATTCCTTCGTGCCAGGCTTTGCAGTAATGCGATCCGCCACTTCCTTTTGCATCATAACAACAAAACCACGAATCGGTAGTTTGTCATGTAGAAGCTTTAATAAAATTGGTGTCGTCACATAATATGGCAAGTTGGCAACAACCATAATATCCTGAACATCAGGCATTTCCTTTGCGATTACTTGTGCTACATCCGCCTTTAAAATATCTGAATGAACAATTGTAACATTGTCATAGGGACTTAACGTATCTTCTAGCACTGGCAATAAGCGCTGGTCAATTTCAAACGACACAACTTTTTTAGCCTCGCGTGCCAAATGCTCGGTTAAAGCACCGATTCCCGGACCGACCTCAATTGCACCACTGTTTTCTGTTAGCTTTGCATGACTTACAATATTTCGCAAAATATTTGGATCAATTAAAAAGTTTTGACCCAAGCTTTTCTTAAATGAAAATCCGTACTTTTCCAAAATTTCTTTCGTGCGAATAGGTGTTGCAATATCTTTATGCATTTTGTTCCTCCTGATCTAACTGTGCAATTGCTTGTGCAAATTGTGCCGGTGTAATTTGAAACATTTTCAAGCGCTTATGCAACTGCTTACCATTTGTCATACCAATATTTAATATTTCTCCTAGTCGATTGCGACGTGGCTTTGATTGTGGATGTCCGATAAGGTGCGCTAGCATTAAATCCTCAAGGGTTATTTCCTCCATATTCGTTTGCTCATTCGGTGTATAAACATCCTCAAGTGCTTGACGAATATCTGCATCACTGGCATGCTCGATGCCAAGACCTTTACCATTTTTAGCAATTGTTTTATTTTTCGCTAAAAATGCATGCTTTACATTCGGTATACGCTCCTCAATAATTGCACGTATACGGCGTCCTGGATAGTCTGGGTCTGTAAATACAATGACCCCACGCTTCTCGTTTGCATGCTCAATGCGACACAATATTTCCTCGTTGATGGCTGAGCCATTCGTTTCAATTGTGTCCGCACCGACAGCTCGTTTAATCGCTGTTGTATCATCCTTACCTTCTACAACGATAATTTCTTTTATATCCAAAAGCTGCTCCTCTTTTCTGCTGAATTTAGATAAAGTGAAACTTCAATCAGTGGCTTTTCTTCAGGACCCACTGATTGTTAGTTGAACCTATCGGGCTTTTACAGGCAGTTAATCTCCCACCTACCCTTAAGCCGTTTCTCATTCAATTCTTTAAATGGGCATCTTACTGCTCGTTAATGCGGGGTAAATGATAGAGCCATTTTATCATAATTTTCTCCAATACACTCTTCAGAAAACACTTCTTACTATAGAGAAAACATAGTGGCTCTTATAGCGAAGTAAAGGGGTGTAAGGAAAGTCAAAATTTTCCCTACACCCCCTATGAACATTTTGGTATTGCTTTAGTTTTCGTTCGCTAGTATATCAATTACAAATGCATTCATTATCTCTCGCCACTTCTAGAAAAGAGACTGCCGTACCTGTCCGCTTCACTTTCGATACAAACATGTGCTCCGCGGTTACTCGTCGCAGAAAACATTGCCGAAGGAAGTTAAACATGTAGAAATGAAGCTGCCTGAAAAATCATAGTGAGACAGCTCTTTTGTGCAGTGTGAAGTAGCATTGAATACAACTACTACAAAAGTACATTTCTTTGGAAGTTTGCGTCATTTAAACAGCACGAAATAAATGAGCAAAAAAATTAGCTCATTAACTATATATTTAATTTAATACTTTAATACGTACTTGCTTACGTCCCCAGCTATATGCTTGTTGCTTTGTTTGCACAAGAATATCAATTTTATTGCCTTTAATTGCACCGCCAGTGTCACCAGCAATTGCATAGCCGTAGCCTTCAACCCATACTTTTGTTCCTAAAGGAATGACACGTGGGTCTACAGCAATCAATTTTAATCCAGGGTCGCTACGCAGGTTAATGCCTGCAGCTGAAATGCCAGAACAGCCATTACAGTATGGTGTATATGCAGTCGCTGTTACATAAAACTCTGTGCCGCCAGCAGGTGCTGCTGAATTACTACGAGAAACACTCGCAGTGACAACCTTTGTCCCTACGGCTACAACTTTTGTTGTCGGCTTCTTTGTTACATTTTCAGATTTCAATGTTTTTTCGACAACTTTACCATTTTCCTTTACTACTTCGTAAGTGCGCTCTACTTTCCCCGCGACACCTTCTGTTACAACTTTTTCTTTGCCTTTTAGCAATGAAGAATCGTTTTTCTTTTCGACTGCGAAATCAACGGATTCTTCCACTACATCGGTAACTTTTTCTACGCGAACAACTACGATTTTCTCTGCTGGAGTGATAACGTCCTCCAGTTTATTCTCGACACGATCAAATTCACCTAATTGAATTTCTTGTTGTTTTAAAAAGTTAGCGACCGTAGTCGAAGTGGACCAAACTTGTCTCTCTTCTAAACCATCGACAAGCGTTAACTGAAACGCCTTTTGAATATCGATTTTGTTATCTGCCTCTATTTCAGTAGTCAAGCTTTGTGATATTTTATCGTGCTCTGTTACTTCGATATTTGCTTCTTCCAAAATGTTCTTCACTATTTTTTCAGTTGTCCATACACTTGACTCTTCCCCGTCAACTGAAACGATTACTTCTTTTGCCTGTTCCCATTCAATCGTCATTCCACTAACGATTTTGGTATCTAATGAGGGTGATACTTTATCATATTGTGATACGTTAATGTCGCGTGCCTCTAAAAGCTCGCCGACCGTTTTTGCGTGTGTTGCTACTTTTTGCTCTTCCCCATCCGCCATAATAATGACAGGTGATTTCGTTCCTTGGAAAAGAACGAATGAAATTACAGCTGCAAACAAGACAAACGATAATATTTTTGCTCTTGTTTCCTTGCTCCTCAATGATCCTAAGAACTGGCTTTTCATGGAATTATTTGACATGAAAATACGCCTCCTTGATACTCGCTGAATTATACGGACTTGATTTCATGCTGTCAACTATAAAGTTTTTTATCCGCTAAAAAACACTTAAAAAAAAGTGCTTTAAACGCAGTATTGGAGGCATATTCACAATTTAAACATCTAATTTTAAAAAACGTATTGCATTTGCCGTCGTAGCATTAGCAACTTCTTCCAAAGAGAGCTCTTTTTGTCTTGCTATTTCTTCAGCTACCAATGGCACATAAGAAGGTTCATTTCTTTTCCCTCTGTATGGGTGCGGCGCTAAATATGGTGCGTCTGTTTCGATTAATAGATGTTCTAAAGGTATTTCCTTTGCGACTTCCTTTGGCTGGCGCGCATTTTTGAATGTCACAGGTCCTCCTAAGCTAATCATGAAATTCATATTGATACATTCACGCGCAGTTTCCACGCTGCCTCCAAAGCAGTGCATAATGCCACCAACAGTAGCAGCATTTTCTTCGCGCAAAATACGAACAACATCTCCTGTTGCATCGCGGTTATGAATGATGATTGGTAAATCTAATTTTTGTGCTAGCTTAATTTGCTTACGGAACCAAAACTCTTGTACATCCTTTGGTGACTTGTCCCAATAATAATCAAGTCCCGTTTCACCAATACCAACTACTTTAGGATGTGCTGCAAGCTCTTCAATCCATTTTAAATCCTTCTCTGTGCAATCTATGGCATCAACAGGATGCCAGCCAATGACCGCATAAATAAAATCGTATTTATCTACTAAGGCCATTGCCCGTTCAATTGTTTTGCGGTCGAATCCAATAACCACCATTTTTTCAACCTTTGCTACTAGAGCACGGTCAATTACTTGCTGTAAATCCCCATCATATTGATTTGCATTTAAGTGTACATGTGTGTCTATAAAAGTTACCATCTTTCATTACTCCTGACGTATATTTTATTGGATTGAATTATTTCTTAGTTTTCAGAATTATTACGTTTATATTACAAAAATCTTATCTTTTATGACATTATATGTGTATAGAATTTTTATTTAGTCCTATATAACTACTTTTAATACTTTTTTTGCATTTTTTAATTATGCTAATATAATTTAATCCATATTCTATTTTTCAATAAAAAGAGCCTGTGGTAAACAATTTTTCCAACAGGCCCCTCATACATTATTTTACTTTTGCACCGTTTTCAAGTTTTGAATCAACTGTAGCTAATGTTAACACTCCATCATGCGAGCCGGCTAAAATCATCCCTTGTGACAATTCTCCGCGTAGCTTCACTGGTTTTAAATTTGCGACAACAATCACCTTTTGACCTACCAACTGCTCAGGTGTATAATGCTCCGCAATGCCTGAAACAACTTGACGTTTTTCGTATCCTAAATCAACTTGTAGCTTCAATAATTTATTTGCTTTTGGCACAGGCTCACAAGCAGTCACTGTAGCAACGCGTAAATCAATCTTCATAAAGTCATCAATAGAAATTTCTGCAACCTCTCCAGCCTCCGGATTTTTTGGTTGCTCCTGTGGTGTTTGAACTGAGCTTTGCATTTGCTCACGAATATAATTAATTTCCACTTCATTTTCCAAACGCGGGAAAATAGGTGTTCCTTTTTCTGCCACTTTAACGTTTGGCGCAATAACATTGCCGAATGTTTCAATTGTATCCCATGCTAATAATTTATCATCTAACCCTAGCTGCTCAAAAATGCGTGCTGGCGTTTGTGTCATAAACGGCTGTAGCATAACCGCAATATGGCGCAAGCTTTCTGCTAAATTCGCCATAACCGATGCCAATTTTGGTCGATCTGCTTCCTCTTTCGCTAATACCCAAGGAGCTGTTTCATCAATATACTTATTTGTGCGAGAAACAAGCGACCATAACTCTGCCAATACGACACTAAATTGCATTTTCTCCATACTTTCTTCATATTTAATACGCGTTTCGTTTGCATGTGCTTTTAGCGCTTCATCAAACTCCGTTGATTGTGAATTATTAGTCGGGATAATGCCATCAAAATATTTATTCATCATGGATACAGTTCGGTTTAATAAGTTCCCTAAATCATTCGCTAAATCAAAGTTTGTACGCTCTACAAATGATTCTGGAGAAAATACGCCATCCGACCCAAATGGTAGCTCGCGCAATAAGAAGTAGCGCGCTGCATCTAATCCATAACGCTCTACAAGCATTTCAGGATATACGACATTTCCTTTTGATTTCGACATTTTTCCATCTTTCATCATAATAAAGCCATGTGCAAATACTTTTTTCGGTAGTGGCAAATCAAGTGCCATTAAGAAAATTGGCCAATAAATTGTATGGAAACGTACAATGTCCTTTCCTACAACATGGACATCTGCTGGCCAATACTTATTAAATAGTTCCTCATTATCAGAGCCGTAGCCTAATGCCGTAATATAGTTTGAAAGTGCATCTACCCATACATAAATAACATGCTTAGGATCACCGGGTACTTTAATTCCCCAGTCGAATGATGTACGTGAAACCGATAAATCCTCTAATCCTGGTTTAATGAAGTTATTAATCATTTCATTTTTACGTGATTCCGGCTCAATAAATTCTACATTATTTTCATAGTATTCCAATAGTCGACTCGCGTATTTCTTCATATTAAAGAAATATGATTCCTCTTTTACCGTTTGTACATCACGTCCACAATCAGGACATTTACCATCTACAAGCTGCATTTCTGTATAGTATGACTCACACGGCACACAATATAAGCCCTCATACTCGCCTTTATAAATATCACCATTCTCTAAAAACTTTTTAAAGATAATTTCAACGCTTTGTTTATGGCGCTCCTGCGTTGTTTGAATGAAATCGTCATATGAAATATCCATCAACGCCCAAAGCTTTTTCGCTGCGTCCGCAATTTCATTTACATAATCTTGTGGATTTTTGCCAGCCTCCGCTGCCTTCTCTTGAATTTTCTGTCCATGCTCGTCCATACCTGTTAAAAGACGTACATCATAGCCGCGCAGTCGTTTATAACGTGCCATCGTATCTGATGCAACTGTCGTATACGCTGTACCAATATGGAATTTTCCACTCGGATAATAGATAGGGGTTGTTATATAAAATGTCTGTTTTTCGTTCACGTAAAGTGCCTCCAATTACTTTGCAATATAATATCTATTCTATCGAAGTACGAATTTCGTTTCAATGATAGAATATTACAGCCTTAACAGGGTGTCAGTTTTTTCTAACAAGGAAATTCCCTCGAAATCCGGGACGTCCATTGAAAGAAGTTAAATAAATCGACAAAATATGTCGAATTTTGTAGAATAACGCCGATAAATAAATAGATGCTTTTTCTTATTATATCCTAATTTCTCTCAATAAACCGGCATTTTAACTTACTTTTTAACAAATCATTTATAAAGTAACTTTTTTTTCAAACTAATTTATTGACGATTATGTAATTACTTGGTATGATTCATGGTAGACAAGCAATTCATGTCGAATTTTGTAGAATTGTTATACAATTTATTTTAAGGAGGAATTATATTATGAAATCAACTGGTATTGTTCGTAAAGTCGATGAATTAGGACGTGTAGTAATTCCGATTGAATTACGCCGCACATTAGGTATTGCTGAAAAAGATGCTTTAGAAATTTATGTAGATGACGACAAAATCATCTTAAAGAAATACATGCCAAATATGACATGTGCTGTAACTGGTGAAGTATCTGACGATAACCTACGTCTTGTAGGTGGTAAATTAATTTTAAGCCCAGAAGGTGCTGAATTATTAATTAAAGAAATCGAAGCAGGCTTAAAAAAATAAAATTATAGAAAAGGCTGTCTGATAAGTGTGCTCCTATACGCCACTTATCAGACAGCCTTTTTAACAATATCCATTATGCCCCTCGGCCAACTCTAATCTGGATTTTTTGGGAATCCCCTCAAAATTTATGATACCCTCCGCAAGTCTAGCTAATGCGATGTTCCTATACATATCGAGTTCTTGGATTTCCCCTCTCTGCACCTGTCCCCCTGCTCTCAGTACAAAAATAATGTGCTCCGGCGATTACTCATCACAAACAGGATGTTAAGCATTCGTTCATTTATGATATGCCTGATATACATCTCGCTTTGGTAAATTGCGTTGTTTCGCAACTTCTTTAATAGCATCCTTCGAGGATATATCCATTTCTTCAATTATATAGTCTACATGCTCTTCAATTGTCATGCTTGTCCAAAATGCTTGCTCATCCTCTGATGGGACCTCTTGGTTACCTTCCAGCACAATGCAAAATTCTCCCCGAATTTCACTGTTCATCGCCCACTCTACTGCCTCATTCACATTACCGCGCAAAAACTCTTCAAATTTCTTTGTTAATTCACGGGCTAATGTAATTTGACGATTGCCGATTACAAGCTCAATATCCTTCAAAGTATCTTTTAAGCGATGCGGCGCTTCATAAAAAATAATTGTTTCTTGGCGCTTTTTTAAGCTTTCAAGCTGTAAGCGGCGCTCCTTTTTATGTCGATTTAGAAAACCAAAAAAATAAAACGGCTGTGCTGTAATACCTGAAGCAATTAATGCCGTCAATGCAGCATTTGCTCCAGGTAACGGCACAACAGCAAAATCCTCTGCGATTGCCTTCATGGCAATATCTGCACCGGGGTCTGAAATACAGGGTAATCCCGCATCGCTAACAAGTGCAACGGATTTCCCTTCACGCAAATAGTGCAAAAGCTTTTCTCCACCCGCTTCTATATTATGTTCATGATAGCTGACGAGTGGTGTTGTAATATCGAAATAATGACAAAGTTTTTTCGTATTACGCGTATCTTCAGCAGCAATAATATCAACCTCTTTTAATATACGTAATGCACGCATCGTTATATCCTCTAAATTGCCGATTGGTGTCGCGACCAAATAGAGGCAAGCACTGGCTTCATGCTGGCTACTTTTTTGTGATTTCATGCTTGCTCATTCCTCCCTATGTAATCTTCCTTTTTTTCACGTGTTAGCTGTTTAAATGCATATTCTTGCTGCATTGCCTCCCGTTTCGTAATGAATTCCTCAAAATAGACGCATGTGACAGGTAATCTTGCTCTCGTATATTTTGCACCTTTACCAGCATTATGGACAGCAACCCGCCGTTCTAAATTATTCGTATAACCCGCATATAAAGACCCGTCCTTACATTGTAAAACATAAAAATAATGCTTAGCCACGCTCTCCATATAAAAGTTCACTCACTTCTGCCGTATAGTTGTTATCATCATCATACACATAAAGAGGAGGTAAGATTTTCAAGTCTGGTTTACCATCTTTAATTCCTTCTATTAATAGTGTATTCGCTTCCTTGCCAGCTTTCGGATAAACGAGGCGAATGCGCTTTGGTTCTAACCGATGTGCTCTCATAGCTGTAATAATATCAAGCAAACGACCTGGTCGATGTACAAAAGCGGCTTTCCCCCCTTGCTTTAACAAACGACTTGCAGCAATGACAGCTTCCTCTAATGTTAAGTGAATTTCGTGACGTGCAATTGCATGATGCTCACTTATATTTTTGTCGCTCATCTCATGTGCTAAAAAATATGGAGGATTGCATGTTACTGCATCATATTTTTCAACACCTAATTGATTAGCAGCTTCCTTTACATCCCCCAATGTCATTGTAATCTGCTGGTTAAGTCCATTATAATCAACACTCCGACAAGCCATATCGTATAATCTAGGCTGCAACTCTACTCCTGTAATCTGTGCCTTTGTTCGTGCACTTAAAAATAATGGAATAGCCCCATTACCTGAGCATAAATCAACAATATGTCCTTTGTTTTTTGGGACATTCACAAAACGTGATAACAATACAGCGTCTAAAGAAAACGAAAATACAGAGGGGCTTTGAATGATACGTAAATCCTCTGCTAATAAATAATCTAAACGCTCATCATCTCGTAGCCACTGTTCCATTTCTAATATTTCCTCCTTTATGATGAAGCACCAAAAGAGAGGGGCTGGTGGAATAGCAAATGTTCATCTGCCTTCCCCCAGCCCTTCCATTATCAATTACGCCTCAGCTTAATTGCGTTCAAATTTTTCAAGCTGTTTGGTGGATATTAACCTAAAACCGTCACGTCCTGTGACAACGGTTAACTGACCTGCATCACACACAAGACTCCCTTCAAAATCTGTGACATCCGCCGAAGGCTTTAAACCAACACGATATTGGCCACTCAGTCGTTATCTTAGTATGCATTTGTTTTAGACTAAGTTCCTCTTTATCAGCGAGTGTTTGGACATCGGCTGAAACTGGCTTAATACTTGCATCCATCTCTCTACCTATAGAGTTGGAGACTTCTGCCGAAAAAAGTTAAAAAATATTTACAATACGATTATCATTGCTGACGCGATGATTAGGTTTTTAACAAAGTCGAGCTGTCCAGAAAGAAACTCTTTTCTAGACAGCCCTCTTTTAACTATGTTGTTTTATTTAAAAACGATAGGCAAAACAAGCAATCCTCACCTTTACGCGAGCTGCCAAAATGTACGTGGCATACATGAAATCCTTCGTGGTAAAGACGTGCTAAGTTATCATAGCCTTCACCGATGTCTGCCACATCGCTTTTGCGCTCCTCATTTTGTATCGCTTCATTTGATTGCAACTCATCTAAGCGCGCACGTAGGTGAAGATTTTCTGCTTGAAGTGTTTGATGTTCTTCCATCATATGTGCAACAAACTGTTTTAAATAGTTAAATTGCTCTTGTATCGCTTCAAGCTGTTGTTCGAATTCCATAACGGTATTTAAGAAATTACGGTCCTTCACTCAAGCCACCCCATTAAATCTTTATCTTTATTCAGTTGAAGTTTATCACCTTTATCAATTACCTCATTGCATCCAGCTTTTAAATGAGCTATCGAATCTAGACTCACTTACTCTACGACGCATGTAATCTATATAAGATTTCCCTCAGATTGCAATAGTTCTTCAAGCGTATACTCTACTGTTCGCTCTTGCTCCTGTAAATAAACTTGAATTATACGCTCTAACACATTCAAGCCTATTACTTTTCCGATGCCATCTGGCGTCATTGTTGAATCGCCAATATCCGGCATTCCTTCTTTTGCTGTCTCATACTCATCATTCTCATATTTCAAACAACACATTAAACGACCGCAAAGTCCTGAAATTTTCGTCGGATTTAATGATAAGTTTTGATCCTTCGCCATTTTAATGGATACCGGATCAAAATCACCTAAAAACGTTGAACAACACAGCATTCGTCCACATGGACCAATTCCACCTAATAGTTTTGCCTCGTCACGAACACCTATTTGACGTAGCTCAATACGCGTACGGAAAACAGATGCAAGATCTTTTACAAGCTCACGAAAATCGACTCGCCCCTCCGCAGTAAAATAGAAAATAATTTTATTGCGATCAAACGTATATTCCACATCGACAAGCTTCATATCTAAGCTATGCTCGATAATTTTAGCATTTGCTAAATCAAACGCGCGCTTTGCCTCCGTTTGATTTTCATCAACTTGAATACGATCACGCTCATCCGCTGGGCGTACAACCTGCTTTAATGGTAATACAACATCATTTTCTCCAACTTCCTTCGTCGGTATAATGACTTTACCATATTCAATGCCTCGCGCTGTTTCTACAATGACGTATTGATTCTCCACTAATTCGTACATTGCCGGATCGAAATAATATATTTTGCCCGCTTTTTTAAAACGAACACCAACTACATTATACAAATGTATACCCCTCCTGCAGATTCAGCATAAGCTGCTCCATCAACAACGTCCTATTCATATTACGTTGTAGCTGCTGTCTAGCTTGTAAAATTGCCTGCATTTGATTTGATAATTGCTCGTATGTCGTGTGTAAGGCTACATCTTTAAAGGCTTGTAACATATCTGGATAGGTACAAGCAGACTCCATATTTGCTTTTAATGCGACAATATCACGATAAGCAAATAGCAGTAAATCAAGCGCCTGCTCCATTTCGTTTCTTTCTTTAAAGGAAGGTAGCCACTCTTCATGCACGATTAACATCGCCTCATGGACATTTTTTCTGACAGCTTCTATTAATTTTAACACTGTTTTTCTCGCATGTGCAAATAGCTCATCTTTCGCTAAAAAAAGTGCTGTATCTAGTTCATTTGCTACCACACTTACTGTAGCTGCCATCGACTGTGTGACACCTTGCTCTACTAACCGCTGCACAATCACTTGTCGCGGTAGCTGTGAAAATTTTATATGCTGACAGCGTGAACGTATTGTCGGTAGCATCGACTGGATTTGCTCCGTCAATAAAATCGCAATAACATCACCATCGGGCTCCTCTAAAAATTTAAGCAATGTATTTGCAGAGGCTGTATTTAATTTATCTGCATGATGTAGCACATAAATTTTCCTACCTGCCTCCGCTGCTGTCATTGTCATTTCAGAAATAAGCTCCCTCACTTGATCGACTTTAATAAATTGTCCATCAGGCTCTATTTGTCGAATATTTGGATGATTGCCCGAATCTACTCTTAAACAATTTCGACATGTTTCACATGGAACATTATTCGACACGTTTTCGCATAATAAAAGCTTTACAAAAAACTGCATAACAGCTCTTTTTCCACTACCTTTTTCACCATCAAAAATATAAGCATGAACCATCCTATTTTTCTCGTAAACTGTTTGAATTTGCTTTATAACTACAGGCTGTAGCATTTCTAGCTCATTCATATTATGTGCCATTTGCTTCACCTTTTCACATCTTCAAATTTCTCCAGCTTTCATAGAAAGCTTGTTGAATCAACTATGCATCGGCTAAATCTCGTCCAGACGTTTTTCTGACTTTTTATCCATGTTAGAAAAAAGCCCGTGTCATGTGGTGGAGACACGGGTTTTACATATATAGATTAATTAATAATCCTTTAATTTCACCTATTTTAGCCAATAGGTCAATTGTTTCCTTTTCTTCATCTAATAAATCCTGTGCTAATTCAACTAGACGCTCATCAATTGTTTCGATAATTTTTAAACGACGCCCTTCACCAAAGCGATTCCACGTATGTGATTGCTTCATTTCAAGACCATAATCAACAGCTTCCTGCAAAAAACGCTTAATCAACATTTTATAACGTGTCAACTCACGTAAATTGCGGGATCTTGCTACGCGCTCCCCTGCTGCTGAAATATCACCAAGCAAACGTGTTAACTGGTCTGTTTGCATTTTGGTTCCTTGTTTTACAACCATTTCTCCAAACCGATTAGCGCTTTGTGTTGTAGGCCGTAGTTCATTGCGATTGGTGTTTAGAACACGTAAATCTTGGTTGATTTTCAATGAATTCCCCTCCAGCGCCACTTCTATTTTAGTATCTTTTGTTTGGAATTAGAAATGATGGAATTGCTCAATTGGCAATACGAATACTGTAGCGCCACCAACTTCTACTTCAACAGGATACGGGATATAAGAGTCTGCATTGCCTCCCATCGGTGAAACTGGTGCTACCATTTGTTCTCGTGCTCGACAGTTTTCTCGAATAATATCTAAAAGCTTCGGTATCAACGAATCATCTGTACCAATCAAAAACGTTGTATTTCCTGAACGTAAAAATCCACCTGTACTCGCTAATTTTGTTGCTCGGAAATTATTTTTTGTTAATGCGTTCGATAAACGGTTGCTGTCTTGGTCTTGTACAACGGCCACTACTAATTTCATCCGCCCTCACCCCTTCAATAAAATTGATAGTACTATTATAGCACAACACAGTCATGCAATTCATTTACTTTTAAACTATAACCTCTTTTAAAATTTCCCAAACATCCTCAATTACTTCCTCCAAAGGCTTTGAGGCTTCTACTATGCGAATTCGTTCTGGATAACGACGCAGTACCTCTTCATAACCAGCATACACTTTCTCATGAAACACTAAACTTTCAGCATCTAAACGATTAATTTCATCTGAACGATTTGCTTGAATGCGTGTCAATCCGATGTGAGGCTGTAAATCAAAAAACAATGTTAAATCAGGCATTCTTTTCCCTATGGCAAACTCGTTAATACTGAGTACTTCATCCACGCCAAGCTCTCTAGCATAGCCCTGATATGCAAGCGAAGAATCAATAAAACGATCGCATAATACATGCTTTCCCGCTTGCAGTGCAGGTATAATTTTTTCATAAAAATGCTGGCTGCGCGCTGCAGCATAAAGCAATGCCTCCGTATGTGCATCCATTTCCTTATATGCTGGATTTAAAATAACTTCCCGTATATTTTCAGCAATGCGAATACCACCTGGCTCCCTCGTTGCTAAAAAATTTACCTTTTGTTGCTCTAGGCGTTGTACAATTTCCTTCAGCACAGACGTTTTTCCTGCCCCATCTGGCCCTTCGAACGTAATAAATAAATTGCTTACCATGTTGTTATATTCCTCCAACTACTGCTTTATGACATAAATTCGTTTTTTATTTAATTGATGGTTCCCTTGAAATGTTGCACCTATCGCCAATAATTCCTCTAGCTGACTTAGTTTTGCGACCGTAATTTTTTCTCCAGGTATAAACAATGGAATCCCGGGTGGATACGGAATAATCATGGATGCTGCTACCCTTCCTATTGCGCGCATATAAGGTATCCATTCTTTCTCTAGCTGCTCTACCTCTCCAAATTGATATTCTGGTATCACGATTTTCGTTAAACTAAATTGCGCACTTAATTTTGGTAAAACCTCTTGCTCTGTTGTTCGCAGCGTTGCTATGGCTTCTTTTATACGTATACGCATATCCGCAAATGGATATGCCTCTCCTCTTTTTAGAAGCGGTAAAATGGCGAGCACTTGCTCTGCATCTGCAAGCTCTACATATAACTGATGTCGCTCTAGTTGCTCCTTTAATTGAAAGCCTGTATATCCGTGAACACGCAACAACAATTTTAAAGGGTCATCTACCTCAATAACTGTCAGCGCATCAATTGCTCGTAAAGACTCTATCCATTGCGCTCGCTTCTCCTTTAAATAATGCGCATCCGCTTCAATATACGTGCTAACATAATGCCTTGCATCATCCAAAGAGGCAAGCAATAAATAGGAGGGGCTACTCGATTGTAGCATGCGTAAATAGCGATTCACTTTATCCACTTCTACAAGAGCTGATTTCACATGTAAGAATGAAGCCATCGTCATGGCAGGCAATGTTTTATGAGCCGAGTGTACAACAATATCCGCACCTAATGCTAAAGCCGACATTGGAAAACTTTCACTCGCAACAAAATGCGCACCATGCGCTTCATCTACAAGTACTGGGATTTTATATGTATGACATAAATCAATAATCGCTTTTAATTGTGTTGTTACGATTCCATAATACGTAGGTGATGTTAAAATAACTGCTTTAATATCTTGAAAATGCTGTAATGCTTCTTTCACTATATCTAAATGAATATGTGTAGCTGTACATGTTTGCTCGTCCCATTCTGGTGCTAAATAAACAGGTTGTGCCCCAACAAGCTCCAGTGCATGGAAAATGGATTTATGTGCATTACGCTGAACAAGGACTGTATCACCTTTTTGGCATGTTGCATAAACCATCGCTAAATTCCCAACGGTCGAGCCGTTCACTAAAAAAAAGCTTCGGTCTGCCTCGTATGTTTGACATAGCAACTCCTCTGCCTGAGCAATTGCCTCCTCTGGCTGATGGAAATCGTCCAGTCCAGTCAACTCCGTTACATCATAGCGCAAAGTTGGCAACATTTCACTTGGTAAATTTGAAATACTGCCATTTTTATGCCCTGGCACATGCAGAGAATACGGCTCCTGCTCAATAAATTTTTGTAAAGCTTCCACAAGCGGGCGCTCTCGTTTCATCTTCCTTCACCCCGTTCATATTTCTGCTCTCATTATACATGAAAAAGAGCATGGGGAATGACCCCATGTTCTATATAATAAATAATATACAGCTAAACGCTATCAACAAATAACAAGTACGATAAACAATCATTTTATAACGCCAGTTTTCAGCACCGTGGCGAGCTTCTAACCATAATTTTAACCCCCCACTTATAATTACAGTAGCGAAAAAGTTAAATACAAGTGGATTTTTTATAACGATGAATGGAACAATAATAATTAACATCATTACTATATCTATGACATATTGTAACTTCATTGAATATAAAGGGAGTTTCTTCCCATCATGTCCTTGTGGTCTTATCTTTTTTTCAACTGCCCATAATAAACACATACTGATAATTAAAATAATATATCCTGTACTGCGAAAATCACGTTCAGTAATAAGGAAAACTAGCCCTGCCATTGTATCATATAAATTATGATTATCTAAAATGTACCATTCCCCATTCATATCGCCAAGATGCATATCTTCTCCCCAATTAATAAAGTACTTCTCAATTACCCCATTTTCGTATGTTAATTGCACCGTATATGTAATATCAGGAACATTTGACAACGTAATTGGCTTCATTTCATGTAAAGCTTGCTCAAAGCTATCAAGTAGTGAAGGGCTTGTTATATTTTTTACATTCCAACGATAAATGGAGCTAGGATTCCCCTCTCCTAACGTTCCTAAAATTTGCACAATATCATTGGATTTAAGCGCTGTTCGCTCAGATGGATGGATTGGCATCGTAATAAACAATAAGCAAGCAATTAATACAATGACTGGGGGCAATACAATTGGTAATAAATGAGGTCTTCTTTTTTGTAATCGTTTTTCAATCAAACGATATTGCTGCTCCTTCTTTTCTTCACTAGGCTTTACAGCTAATTGTTTAAAATCAAACATCCGCTTCCCTCCCCATAATACCACGCAACGATTTTAAGCCTTGCGCTGTATAATTCTTCACTTGCACCTCTGACAACTCCAAATAATGAGCCACCTCTTTCACTGATAGTTCTTCAATATAACGAAGAATAATCACTTCTCGATAATTTACTTTAATTTTTGCTAATGCTCTATACAGTTCCCGTACTTCCTGCGAACGTAATAATAACTCCTCAGGTAAAAGTGCCTCATCTTCATAATCTGTTTTAGTTAAAGGCAACCATTTTAATAGCTGCTTTCGCCTAAAATAGTCATATACTAAATTCCGAGCGATTCGGATAAGTAATGCTTTTTCATTTCGTACATGCTTTGTATGATAATAGCGGATAAATGTTTCCTGAACAAAATCATCCACAATCGCAGGATTTGTAGTTAAAAAGAGTATGTATTGATAAATTGCTTCATAGTGTTGCTCATATATATCCTGCACGCGCATCCCCTCCTCTTATAATTAAAGACGAATAAACTTCGTATTGGAATTAGTAAAAATATAAATATTTTATGTATCTGTAGAAAAGGAGGAGGTTAGGGCAAGTATGGCGGATTTTTTTATTGTCATATAAGTAGATTTTGAAGGTTATTGGAAGGCTGTGATACTATAACGGTAAGCTTCTCCCTTTCCTTAGGTCATTTCAAGCTTTTATTAGCATGTTACAGGAAAGCTTTAATTCCATTGATATTTTGTTTTACAAAGGCATTATCTATATTGTTTTATCTCTACTTTTAGTAACTGTTGGTTCTAGCTGATAGTTTAAATTTATTTATAATAGGCTCCCAGCGGTTCGTTATTCCATGCTTTTCGAAGTTTATTCCATGTTTTTATGAGTTTATTCCACGTTTTTCAACTTTTATTCCATGTTTTCTGAGATTTATTCCATGTTCGCTCTTTTTCTTCTTGGTAACTTCTGCACTTGACTACTGATATTCTTCAGTGGTTTTTGGTTGTGAAGCAATGTCCTACTCTTACAGGGGAGCCCCAACTACCAGCGGCACTTCAACGCAGCACAGCTGAGCCGCGGATTCCTTCGTTGCCCGCGTCGCTTGCGGTGCTCATGTGCGATGCACATTCCGCTCCGCGCTCCTTGGCGCCTCGGACTCCTTGCTCTTCTGCACTGCTTCAGCTTGTATTCGATTAAAAGTGTTTGCCTCCGATTACGCGCCGAGCTGACCTTCGGTCTTTGGTAGTTGGGGGCTTCTTTTCCATATAAAAAACCACTGATTCCTCAGTGGTTTTGATTGCGAAGCAATGTCCTACTCTCACAAGGAGCGCCCCCAACTACCAGCGGCACTTCAACGCAGCACAGCTGAGCCGCGGATTCCTTCGTTGCCCGCGTTGCTTGCGGTGCTCATGTGCCATGCACATTCCGCTCCGCGCTCCTTGGCGCCTCGGACTCCTTGCTCTTCTGCACTGCTTGAGCTTGTATTCGATTAAAAGTGTTTGCAATTGTTTGCCTCCGATTACGCACCGAGCTGACCTTCGGTCTTTGGTAGTTGGGGGCTTCTTTTCCATATAAAAAAACCACTGATTCCTCAGTGGTTTTGATTGCGAAGCAATGTCCTACTCTCACAGGGGGCACCCCCAACTACCATTGGCACTTCAACGCAGTACAGCTGAGCCGCGGATTCCTTCGTTGCCCGCGTCGCTTGCGGTGCTCATGTGCCATGCACATTCCGCTCCGCGCTCCTTAACGCCTCGGACTCCTTGCTCTTCTGCACTGCTTGAGCTTGTATTCGATTAAAAGTGTTTGCAATTGTTTGCTTGCGATTACGCGCCGAGCTGACCTTCGGTCTTTGGTAGTTGGGGGCTTCTTTTCCATATAAAAAAACCACTGATTCCTCAGTGGTTTTGATTGCGAAGCAATGTCCTACTCTCACAGGGGGAAGCCCCCAACTACCATCGGCGCTAAAGAGCTTAACTTCCGTGTTCGGTATGGGAACGGGTGTGACCTCTTTGCCATCATTACTTCACTTGCACATGGGTGTGCTGGCGTCTACGTTACCACAGGATGTGGTGCTTTTAGTAGACGTTCCTTACTCAGCTTCCAATCTACTGCGCTACTCTTCGTCAACTGCACTCGCTCATTCAGTCATGTACTTTAGTACATTCCTTCAATCGCTCCTTTGTTTCCTCGATTAGCTTGTATCTTGAAATCCTTGTTTTTAGAAAGTGTTTGTTCTTTCAAAACTGGATAAACGAACATTGAAACAAGTTTTAATTGTGGTTAAGTCCTCGATCGATTAGTATTCGTCAGCTCCATGTGTCGCCACACTTCCACCTCGAACCTATCTACCTCATCGTCTTTGAGGGATCTTACTTACTTGCGTAATGGGAAATCTCATCTTGAGGGGGGCTTCATGCTTAGATGCTTTCAGCACTTATCCCGTCCATACATAGCTACCCAGCGATGCCGTTGGCACGACAACTGGTACACCAGCGGTATGTCCATCCCGGTCCTCTCGTACTAAGGACAGCTCCTCTCAAATTTCCTACGCCCACGACGGATAGGGACCGAACTGTCTCACGACGTTCTGAACCCAGCTCGCGTACCGCTTTAATGGGCGAACAGCCCAACCCTTGGGACCGACTACAGCCCCAGGATGCGATGAGCCGACATCGAGGTGCCAAACCTCCCCGTCGATGTGGACTCTTGGGGGAGATAAGCCTGTTATCCCCGGGGTAGCTTTTATCCGTTGAGCGATGGCCCTTCCATGCGGAACCACCGGATCACTAAGCCCGTCTTTCGACCCTGCTCGACTTGTAGGTCTCGCAGTCAAGCTCCCTTGTGCCTTTACACTCTACGAATGATTTCCAACCATTCTGAGGGAACCTTTGGGCGCCTCCGTTACCTTTTAGGAGGCGACCGCCCCAGTCAAACTGTCCGCCTGACACTGTCTCCTACCCCGCTAAGGGGCACGGGTTAGAATTTCAATACAACCAGGGTAGTATCCCACCGACGCCTCCTTCGAAGCTGGCGCTCCGAGATCTCTGGCTCCTACCTATCCTGTACAAGTTGTACCAAAATTCAATATCAAGCTACAGTAAAGCTCCACGGGGTCTTTCCGTCCTGTCGCGGGTAACCTGCATCTTCACAGGTACTATAATTTCACCGAGTCTCTCGTTGAGACAGTGCCCAGATCGTTACGCCTTTCGTGCGGGTCGGAACTTACCCGACAAGGAATTTCGCTACCTTAGGACCGTTATAGTTACGGCCGCCGTTTACTGGGGCTTCAATTCATAGCTTCGCTTGCGCTAACCACTCCTCTTAACCTTCCAGCACCGGGCAGGCGTCAGCCCCTATACGTCACCTTACGGTTTTGCAGAGACCTGTGTTTTTGCTAAACAGTCGCCTGGGCCTATTCACTGCGGCTCTCATGCGCTTGCACGCTCAAGAGCACCCCTTCTCCCGAAGTTACGGGGTCATTTTGCCGAGTTCCTTAACGAGAGTTCTCTCGCACACCTTAGGATTCTCTCCTCGACTACCTGTGTCGGTTTGCGGTACGGGTACCTCCCACCTCGCTAGAGGCTTTTCTTGGCAGTGTGAGATCAGGAACTTCGTCCATACGGACTCGTCATCACAGCTTGGCGTTAGAGTGTGCGGATTTGCCTACACACACGCCTTACTGCTTGAACAGAGACAACCAACGCTCTGCTTACCCTACCCTCCTGCGTCCCCCCATTGCTCAAACGGTGGGGAGGTAGTACAGGAATATCAACCTGTTATCCATCGCCTACGCCTATCGGCCTCGGCTTAGGTCCCGACTAACCCTGAGCGGACGAGCCTTCCTCAGGAAACCTTAGTCATACGGTGGACAGGATTCTCACCTGTCTTTCGCTACTCATACCGGCATTCTCACTTCTAAGCGCTCCACCAGTCCTTCCGGTCTGACTTCAACGCACTTAGAACGCTCTCCTACCACTGACATCGTAGATGTCAATCCACAGCTTCGGTGAATCGTTTAGCCCCGATACATTTTCGGCGCAGTGTCACTCGACCAGTGAGCTATTACGCACTCTTTAAATGATGGCTGCTTCTAAGCCAACATCCTGGTTGTCTAAGCAACGCCACATCCTTTTCCACTTAACGATTACTTTGGGACCTTAGCTGGTGGTCTGGGCTGTTTCCCTCTTGACTACGGATCTTATCACTCGCAGTCTGACTCCCGTGTATAAATATCCGGCATTCGGAGTTTGTCTGAATTCGGTAAAGCGAGATGCCCCCCTAGTCCAAACAGTGCTCTACCTCCGGTATTCTCCATCACGAGGCTAGCCCTAAAGCTATTTCGGAGAGAACCAGCTATCTCCAGGTTCGATTGGAATTTCTCCGCTACCCACAGCTCATCCCCGCACTTTTCAACGTACGTGGGTTCGGGCCTCCAGTAAGTGTTACCTTACCTTCACCCTGGCCATGGGTAGATCACCTGGTTTCGGGTCTACGACAACGTACTCCTTCGCCCTATTCAGACTCGCTTTCGCTGCGGCTCCGCTTTCTCAGCTTAACCTTGCACGTTATCGTAACTCGCCGGTTCATTCTACAAAAGGCACGCTATCACCCATTAACGGGCTCTAACTACTTGTAGGCACACGGTTTCAGGTTCTCTTTCACTCCCCTCCCGGGGTGCTTTTCACCTTTCCCTCACGGTACTGGTTCACTATCGGTCACTAGGGAGTATTTAGCCTTGGGAGATGGTCCTCCCGGATTCCGACGGAATTTCACGTGTTCCGCCGTACTCAGGATCCACTCTGGAGGGAATGAACTTTCGACTACAGGGCTTTTACCTGCTCTGGCGGACCTTTCCAAGTCGCTTCGTCTACTTCATTCCTTTGTAACTCCGTATAGAGTGTCCTACAACCCCAAAGAGCAAGCTCTTTGGTTTGGGCTTTTCCCGTTTCGCTCGCCGCTACTCAGGGAATCGAATTTTCTTTCTCTTCCTGCAGGTACTTAGATGTTTCAGTTCCCTGCGTCTGTCTTCCATACGCTATGAATTCACGTATGGATACTATGCCATTAAACATAGTGGGTTTCCCCATTCGGAAATCCCCGGATCAAAGCTTACTTACAGCTCCCCGAGGCATATCGGTGTTAGTGCCGTCCTTCATCGACTCCTAGTGCCAAGGCATCCACCGTGCGCCCTTAATAACTTAACCTTCAGCTTTCGATATACATCGCCATCCTGCGTCAGCTACTTTCACTCATTCAGTCACGTACAAAGGTACGCTCCTTCATTCGCTCAAGCTGCTTCCTTGGCTTGCTCGTATCTCGAAACCTTCATTTTCGGCTTTCAATACACATCGTATGACTGCGTCAGCTTCATTCACTCTGTCAGTCACGTACTTAAGTACGCTCCTTCCATCGCTCAATCGCTTCCTTGTCCTACTCGTGTCTTGAAACCTTCATGTTAGTTACAACTTATCTCATAAAAGAAATAAGATTTAAGAACTTACACGATCAATTACTTGATCTATTTAAAACTTGTTACTTTCAATGTCGTTTTATCCAGTTTTCAAAGAGCAAATAGGCTACCTGTATTTGCTTCCTCGCGTATTTGCGACGAGTAACCGCAGGAGCACAATAAGAAGTATTCATCCGTTGATGAACCTTCAAAACTGAACAGCAATCCGTGAATGTTATCTCCGTAGGAGATATTCCGAAAATATCCTTAGAAAGGAGGTGATCCAGCCGCACCTTCCGATACGGCTACCTTGTTACGACTTCACCCCAATCATCTATCCCACCTTCGGCGGCTGGCTCCAAAAGGTTACCTCACCGACTTCGGGTGTTACAAACTCTCGTGGTGTGACGGGCGGTGTGTACAAGGCCCGGGAACGTATTCACCGCGGCATGCTGATCCGCGATTACTAGCGATTCCGGCTTCATGTAGGCGAGTTGCAGCCTACAATCCGAACTGAGAACGGTTTTATCGGATTAGCTCCCCCTCGCGGGTTGGCAACCGGTTGTACCGTCCATTGTAGCACGTGTGTAGCCCAGGTCATAAGGGGCATGATGATTTGACGTCATCCCCACCTTCCTCCGGTTTGTCACCGGCAGTCACCTTAGAGTGCCCAACTGAATGATGGCAACTAAGATCAAGGGTTGCGCTCGTTGCGGGACTTAACCCAACATCTCACGACACGAGCTGACGACAACCATGCACCACCTGTCACCGTTGTCCCCGAAGGGAAAACCATGTCTCCATAGTGGGCAACGGGATGTCAAGACCTGGTAAGGTTCTTCGCGTTGCTTCGAATTAAACCACATGCTCCACCGCTTGTGCGGGCCCCCGTCAATTCCTTTGAGTTTCAGTCTTGCGACCGTACTCCCCAGGCGGAGTGCTTAATGCGTTAGCTGCAGCACTAAGGGGCGGAAACCCCCTAACACTTAGCACTCATCGTTTACGGCGTGGACTACCAGGGTATCTAATCCTGTTTGCTCCCCACGCTTTCGCGCCTCAGCGTCAGTTACAGACCAGAAAGTCGCCTTCGCCACTGGTGTTCCTCCAAATCTCTACGCATTTCACCGCTACACTTGGAATTCCACTTTCCTCTTCTGCACTCAAGTTCCCCAGTTTCCAATGACCTTCCCCGGTTGAGCCGGGGGCTTTCACATCAGACTTAAGAAACCGCCTGCGCGCGCTTTACGCCCAATAATTCCGGACAACGCTTGCCACCTACGTATTACCGCGGCTGCTGGCACGTAGTTAGCCGTGGCTTTCTAATAAGGTACCGTCAAGGTGCCGCCAGTTACTACGGCACTTGTTCTTCCCTTACAACAGAGTTTTACGATCCGAAAACCTTCTTCACTCACGCGGCGTTGCTCCATCAGGCTTTCGCCCATTGTGGAAGATTCCCTACTGCTGCCTCCCGTAGGAGTCTGGGCCGTGTCTCAGTCCCAGTGTGGCCGATCACCCTCTCAGGTCGGCTACGCATCGTTGCCTTGGTGAGCCATTACCTCACCAACTAGCTAATGCGCCGCGGGCCCATCCTGTAGCGATAGCAGAGCCATCTTTCAACTTTAAAACATGGGTTTTAAAGTATCATTCGGTATTAGCCCCGGTTTCCCGGAGTTATCCCCATCTACAGGGCAGGTTGCCCACGTGTTACTCACCCGTCCGCCGCTAGCGTTACTTCGGTGCAAGCACCAAAGTAACACTCGCTCGACTTGCATGTATTAGGCACGCCGCCAGCGTTCGTCCTGAGCCAGGATCAAACTCTCCATAAAAAGAATTTGAGTAAGCTCAAATTTGTATCTGTCGCTTCGCTTTCGATACATTAAAACATTTGCTGGCATCTTCATTCGATGTCCAAAATTGTGTTTCATCTATTCAATGAAACTTTATTCATTCACGTCTTGCTTGTTCAGTTTTCAAGGTTCATATCATTTGCAGTTATCAATAAGTGACTTTTAATAGTTTAACACTATTATCTGTTAGCGTCAATATTAAAACGGCAACTTTTAAAATATATCATATCCTTAATACGTTAGTCAACAATTTATCTTATTATTAATTTATTTCCCTAACGACTTTATCTATATTAGCATCATCATTCATTTTATGCAATACCTTTATTAAAAATTTAATAAAAAAGTTGTGAATGCTACGCATAACACGCCAGGTATTCCTAAAAACGTTATTGTTGCTATTGAAAAAATATTGATTGGCAGTATAATGCCTTGCATTGATAGCAATAAATGCGCTCCAAATAAAATCATAACTGCAAACGCTAACTTAAACCAAATCAATGCTAGCTTTTCAAATATTACGTTCCAATTTAACTTACTTCCTATAAATATAACAATAAATAAAATTAGACCAATGCCAAGTGCTTTATAAATAATAACCCGCTCCTCGAAAATGTATTCAACAGAACATATGCAAGGACAGTACTAATTATTTCTTCTTTCAGCAAGCTGAATATTTAGATATGCAATTAGAAAAGCTACTACTACAATTTTGATTTTCCGAGATGACTAGGTAAAGGTAAATCCTCACGCTCAAGCAGCTAGCCTATTAATCAATTACGCATCGGCATAATCCCTTAATTGAGGTTTCCTTCCATCATATTTATCGCTCCAAACTGAATTGGAGCTGCTGAAGAAAATCCCCACTCCAACAGCTCCAAACTTCATTTTATATTTACTTGGCGAATTCTTGCTTCTTTAAATAAGAAGAAATGAATACTCTCAGCAGCTTTTCTTTGTGCTTCAACATCTAAATTGTAATCATCTGATAAATCTTCAATTACTTTAGCGTTATGCCAGCCTTCTTTTGTTTCTTTTATTAGATATACTAATTTTTCGTCGAATTCTTTTTTTAATTTTCCTTTTCGTGAAAAGAACATGTGTCACACACCTTATAACTCACGTCTACCTTCTAATGCTTTCGATAGAGTAACTTCATCGGCATACTCTAAGTCGCCACCTACCGGCAAGCCGTGTGCAATTCTTGTTGTTCGAATACCTGATGGCTTAACAAGACGAGAAATATACATCGCCGTTGCTTCCCCTTCAATTGTAGGGTTTGTTGCTAAAATAAGCTCTTGCACTCGCTCATCATGAAGTCGTGTCAATAACGATGCAATATTAATATCCTCTGGTCCCACTCCTTCAATAGGCGAGATTGCTCCGTGTAATACATGATACATCCCGTTGTAATCACGCATTTTTTCCATTGCAATTACATCTTTCGGATCTTGTACTACACAAATCATTGAAACGTCTCGCTGCTTATCGGAGCAAATATGACACGGGTCAATATCGGTTATATGACCACATTGCGAGCAGTACATTAAATTACGCTTTGCATCAACTAGCGCCTTTGCAAATGATAAAACGGTATCTTCTTTCATCGTTAGCACGAAAAATGCCAGACGGGCCGCAGTTTTCGGTCCAATGCCTGGCAGTTTCATAAAGCTATCAATAAGCTTTGAAATTGGTTCAGGATAATGCATGTTGTACCTCCTAGAATGGAAGGTTTAAGCCTTGTGTGAATTTGCCCATTGTTGAATTTGTAGTCTCTTCTACTTTTTTCAATGCATCGTTTGTTGCAACAACGATTAAGTCTTGTAGCATTTCAATATCTTCTGGGTCTACTACTGACTCATCCAAATTCACTTCAAGAATTTCACGTTGGCCATTAACGATTACTTTCACTACGCCGCCACCTGCAGAGCCTTCAAATTGCTGGGCATTTAAAGCCTCTTGTGCCTCCATCATTTCTTTTTGCATTTTTTGCATTTTTTTCATCATGCCTTGCATATTACCCATTCCACGCATAATTAAATTCCTCCTAAATTGAATAAATTATTCTTCAATAACTTCAACAAAATCTTTGCCGAATAAAGCTTCAGCTTCCACTACAAGTGGGTCCTGCGACGCGATTGGCTGTGCGTCGTCAATAAATGGCTGCGCCGTCTCCTGAACCTGCTCACTTTTTTTAGCGTGTAGACCGTTATCGCGAATAAAGTTCTCTCGCAATTCAAGCCAAGAGCTTTCTGGAATGCACAGCATCTCATACATCGTACCGATTTGAGCTGCCAATGTTTGTGTAAACATTGTTAATAAAGAGCGATTTTCAGCTACCATTTGACAATGTATATCATACTTGAATTTTAACACAAAAGCACTAGAAGATGCTGCAACAGGCTCTGCCTCCGCTAAAAGTGCCGCTTGTGATTTTTGCATTTGATTTAAGCTTTGTGCCCAAGCTGATTTTATTTTTTGAATATCTTCCTTCGTAGCATCTTTTAACACTTCTTGAATACGCCCTGTCTGCGGCTTAAACCCATTTGGCGTTTTTGCCCTTTGTCGCGGCGCTTGCTTTTCCTGTTGTTGCATAGTTGTGCCATTCGCTAATTGCTCTGTTAGCTGCTGAACAAGCTGCTCTAGCATTGCAACTTTTTCTTCTAGCGCTGGGTTTACGCCCACTGATGCTGTGGGACTCGCTGTAAATTGCGTTATTTTTAACAAAGCTGTTTCCAAATAGATTTTCGTGTGATGAGAAAATCTCATTTCTTGCTGTGTTTGCGCTAATGTGTCGATAAAACTATACAGCGTGTCTGCCGAAAATTGCTCCGCTAATTGAACAAATTTCTCTTCCATTGTCACAAGCTCCAGTAGCTCACTTAAATCGCCAGTAGTTTGTAGCAATAATAAATCTCGGAAAAATGTAATTAGGTCCTCTGTTAAACGTAATGGCTCTTTGCCATCAGCAACTAACTGCTCTAATAATGAGAGTACTTGCGCGACATCTTTTTGCCCAATGGCAATTGTTAGGTCATAAAATACATCTTGACTAACTGAGCCCGTTACAAAAAGCGCATCCTCCATTGTTAATATGTCTTTACTAAAGGATACCACTTGGTCTAGCAAGCTAAGTGCATCACGCATTCCCCCTGCTGCCGCTTGTGTAATTACCTTTAATGCCTGTTCTTCAAACGGTAGATCAATATCTTCTAAAACAACTTTCATACGCTCTAAAATATCAGTGGAAGAAAGGCGCTTAAAATCGAAGCGTTGACAGCGAGAAATTATCGTCGCTGGCAGCTTGTGTGGCTCTGTCGTTGCCAAAACGAATACAACATGCGCTGGAGGCTCCTCTAATGTTTTCAATAGTGCATTAAAAGCACTTGTTGATAGCATATGTACCTCGTCAATAATATAAACTTTGAAGCGCGCATTTGCTGGTGTGAAGTGGACTTTTTCAATAATATCACGCATTTCTTCTACACGAGAGTTAGAGGCTGCGTCAAATTCAATGATATCTGGATGTGAACCCTCCGTAATACTTTTACATGTAGCACATTCATTACAAGGCTCACTTGTCGGGGCATGCTCACAGTTTAATGTTTTCGCAAAAATTTTCGCCGTACTTGTTTTTCCAGTACCACGGGGACCAGAGAAGAGATAGGCATGCGTTGTTTTATTTGCCAGGAGGGCATTTTGCAGCGTTCTTTTTACATGTACTTGCCCTGACATATCCCGAAAAGATTGAGGGCGATAGACACGATAAAATGCTTGATACGTCAACGGTTTCCTCTCCTTTGCTTGAATTCACTAGCTATAGTATAGCATTAATTGTGCGATTTTTTCTTTAAAAAAAGCGCATCCATCATAGTAGATGAATGCGCTATTACCTGCAATTTAAAGCCGTGCACCTTCCTTCGACAGCCGCACATAAGCGTTACTCTTGTCGACAGCTCAGGTTAGGCTACCCCGCGGCACATGAGTGAAACCACTTAATGCTGCTTCCTTCCGGACCTGACATAGTTCATGGGTACCCATTGCGCAGGACCCAACCGTCAACACTACGTGCAAAAGGCAGACCAAACAATACGGACAGCCTCAGAAAAGGAATTCAATCTTGCTAGAGCGGATTGCAAGTTACAGGGCACCGCTACCTCCCCATCTAGCACGGCATTTATAAGTATACTCATATGCCACAAAAAAAGCAACGAATTGTACATAGGAATTTATTGTTTATCTTGATTTAGCGATGTTCTTCTATTGCTATCAAGCAAACAGGCGATTGTAACAACAGATATCTAAATCGAATCAAATAATTAGCCAAGGCCTGATTTCAATATTTTTCAGAAAAAGTGCTTGACCAACATTTTAATACATGATATTCTAATTCTTGTCGATAAGACATCTATACGGAGGAATACCCAAGTCCGGCTGAAGGGATCGGTCTTGAAAACCGACAGGCGGGTTAAACCGCGCGGGGGTTCGAATCCCTCTTCCTCCGCCATATTTTTCAAATGACAACCGCTACTGATGTAGCGGTTTTTTTAATATAGAGTTAAGTATTTTAAATGCAAAAAAATCTGCTAAAGCCCATGTTTCGCCTGTTTTCAAAGAGGAGGGTTCTCTCTTTTACGAGTTATAGCTTTGACAAAGCATCAACAAAAGCGTATAACAAGCAGGCAACTACACCGCTTGTCATACGCCCCATTTATTTAATATACTCGTTGCTTACAAGTGAATCTTGCACTATCTCTGTTGGGATTTCAAACTCTACTATTCCCATATAACCTGGTGCAACCTCATATTTATCAAAAACGATTACAAGCTTACCCTGTTCCGAAATATAGAAATTTTGGTCTGCCTTAATTGTTGTAAAGAGCTCGACTAAGCTTTCATCCTCAAGACCTGCATCGCTTACCCAATACATTTTATCTTGATTTGTTGCTATCATCTCTTCGCGCATTTTATCAGCAATATAGGCGCTAACTTTTTCTACATAAGCATTGTCTTTAAATAAACTTGGTAAAGTGATGACTATTTCCTTTTGCTTATCAATTGTATCGTATTTCATAACAGTTGACGAAGAACCGACTGTTTCAACAACATAGCGACCTATTGATAAAATTTGGCTTGTATCTGTTGCAATAACATAGCTACTATCTAAACCTAGATAGCCACCTTCGTTTTTATTCATCCAATCTACATCATCTTTAAATTTCTCAAACAACTCTTTGCCTTCTGCCGCATATTTTTTATTTAGCGCCACAATCTCTTCTGATTTCCCGTTAATTTTTGGCACATCTATATTGGCAGAATACGTATCTTGTTCAATCTCATAGCTCACAAATGTCAATACACTTACTACATCACCGAGAATTGGCACATTTACTAAACTTTTGGCCATTGCAGGATTAATATTTAAACCAGCAGTAAAGAGCGCCGTCGCTGCAACCGCACCTAAAACCCATTTAGGCGCACGCTTTTTTGGTCGCTGCTTCAAGCTTGCCTCTACTATTGAATCAAGACTTTTCGGTATCGGTACATTTTTATACTGTTGCTCTAACTTTTTCAAACGCTCATCCATCATTAAAAACCTTCTTCCTCTTGTAATTGTATCTTTAACAACTTTAACGCTTTGTACAATCTAGATTTTATTGTGCTAATATTTGTATCTAATACACGCGCAACATCTTCAATTTTTAAATCCTCAAAATAACGCAAGATAACTACCTCTCGATAAATAGTTGGTAAACTATCAAGAGCCACCTCCAAATCCGTATTTTCATACGAATCAACCTGCTGTGGTGTTAATAGCGCGAGCTTATCATCTTCCATTATTTGTTGACGCTTATGTTTACGGAGGAAATCGATAGCTGTGCGCACGACGATTTTATAAAACCAACTCTTTATTTGCTCCTCATTTTGTAATGTATGAAGCGATTGTAATGCTTTTTGAATGCTGTCCTGTACAACATCCAGCGCATCCTGCTCATTTTTCGTATAACTATAGGCAAGATAATAGAAACGCTCTTTGTTGTTTCGGATAAATGTTACTAAATTTTGTTCCGCGCGCGAATTACTCATTTCCGAAAGACTCCTTTGATTAATGTATACAACTACTAGACGGATGAGTTTATGAAAAAGTTTAAATTATTTTAGTGCCAGGCACACATACAATTTACACACAATTTAAAATTGTTTGCAATAAAAAAAGCGAGGGTTACCTCGCCAAAATGTCCACTATTTGCTGGGGTGATGTCGCTATATGTAGTAAACTACGTTGCTCTGCTCGTATAAAGCCTTCATCTAGCATCTTTTCGAAATGCTGTGCGATTGCATCATAAAATCCATTGACATTATACAAAATAACAGGCTTGTCATGTAAACCGATTTGCGCCCAAGTAAATACTTCAAAGTATTCATCTAACGTGCCACAGCCCCCTGGTAATGCAATGAAGGCATCTGCTAATTCTACCATCTTTGCTTTACGCACATGCATAGACTCTACAAAATGAATTTCAGTTAAGCTCGTATGGGCAATTTCACGTTGCTGTAAATGCGTAGGCATAATGCCGATTACTTTTCCGCCTCCGTGCAATGCAGCATCTGCAACCTGTCCCATTAAGCCAATATTTGAACCGCCATAGACAATGCCATGTCCCGCATTAGCTAATACTTCCCCTAACTGTGCCGCTGCTTCCTTATAAATTGGGGATTTCCCCATTTGTGAACCACAATATACTGCAACATTCATTAAAAATGCACCTTCCTTTTCTTCTATTATATTAATAGACAAGGAAGGTGCATGACTAGTTGCAGCCGAAATATTTAACGAAATGATAACATTCCGATGTAACAAAACTTATTTTACATTGCTTCGCCGATGTCGCTATTATCTTGCGGGCTAACCTCACCATAAAGTGGAACACTTACTAATAATAAAGCTAATACTAAAATCCATTTTTTCATTTTGCATAACTCCTTTATTTTTTAATATCGTGATACCTTTTTAATAATTCATATGCTTGCTTGTATTTGCGCTTTTCCTCTAAATAAGGAATATAATGCTCAAATGCCTCTGACAAATAAACAAGCTCCTTCTCTCTTTCGAAAAGATGCATTGCCTGTAAAATATACTGCTCAAACTCCGTATCTTTGTGCAGCCCTTTAGCAAGCTTTGCCTGACAAAAAATATAGAGCGAATGCGGGATAAGCGTTTTATAATTCGCTAACTCTAGATATGCCTTTTCTAAGCTACCTTGTTTAATATAAGTTTCTATTAATAAATAAATGGTTTTGACCTTATCTATTTGAGGTGCATCTTTTCTAAGCTCCACACAATGCAATAGCGTTTTTTCTGCCTCCTCATAATTTGCTTGCTCAAAATAAATGAACCCTAAATTATGATAGAGCTTCCCTATAATTAATACTTCATCCAATTGAATTAACTCACTAAGTGCAATGCCATATTGATAATAGCTTTGCGCTTGTTGATAGTCTTTTTTCTTTTGAAACAAGACGCCAAATAAATTATAGGCATGAATAGCACTTATCCAATTTTGTGTACGTAAAGCGTAATGGAGCACTTTGTCTAAGTTTTTACATGCCTGCTCTATATCACCCAACCGATAATAGCAAATGGCTAAATTATAGCGAATCGGAATTTGGTCTGATATAGCATAGGTACTGCTCAACGCTTGTTGATAATGTAGCAAGCTTTGCTCAAAGTCTTTCTGCATTAAAAAGTATGTACCGTATACTTTTAAATATCTATATCGCAATTCAGGCGGTACATCTTGTAATTGTATAATGTCTTGTATTTCCTTCTCAAATAGTAATTTTGCCTTATCATCTTGATGAAGCTTCGCATATACATCGAAACGAGTGAGATTGAAGTCTAACTCTTGCCAAACAGAGGAAATATACGTTAGCTTGTCTTGATAAGTGTTTAAAATATCTTGCGCCTCTTGTAATTGATGGTTTTTCACACAGTCGGCTAAACGTTCAATAATCGCTGCAACTTCTGCATCCTCATCATAAAAATCACTCAAATAATGAGGCGGTACTTCCATTCTTTTGGCCATCAATTGCAATGTCTCAGCTGGCGGTTGATATCTTCCCTTTTCGATATTGCTAAAATGAGAGTTAGATACAATGCCTGTATAAACATACTCACGAGAAAAGCCTTTTAGCATTCTGATTTTTCGTATTCGATTACCTATGTGCAAAAAGGTTCACCTCATTTCAGTACGCTTAACATAGTAGCTCAAATCAAATAGTAAGGTACTTTCTGAATTATATCATAATTCAATCATACTAAAGTATTAGCTATCCCCAACATCTTACAAAAATAATCGCAATAAAGCACACTAAACATCATTAATTTCTCTATTTTTTATAAATACGCAAAATATTTTAGTTTTTCATCATTTTAAATGCATTATTTCTAATTTATTTTATTTTTTATTACTAACAGTTTTCTAGCGAATTAATAAGGTTTTTTATAAAGTTCGCACTTCAATTTACGAAAAGCTCTCCCAACAAGCTATAATTATATATACTATTACAGATGCGTTGATTATCCTTTATTTTACAAAAAGAGTCTAGGAAATTTGTTGATTTCCATTGCGGGGGACGCTTTCCGCAGGGCGCGGCGGTTTTAGCCTCCCTACACTTTGTCCTGCTGGAAGGCTTTGCTTTGCGACGAGTAATCGCAGGAGCACTCGCCCCCTTCACTCCAATGAACAAATAAATCTTTTATTAACAGTGCATTCTCTACCTTAAAACACACGCATCCATATCCAATATTTTCATAATCAACACGCCTGATACTATTAACTTCTAGGAGGCTCACAAGAAATGTTAACACTTTTCTACTTGTCGTTAGCTGTTTCGGTCGGTGCATTGCTAGTTGGATTAACTCGATTATCTTGGTTACTCATCTGTGTAAGTGCTGTGGCATCATTACCAATTGCCCTTTATTTTTTAGTAGGCGCAAATAACGCTTACCAACTCATCGCATTAACACCTGTTGTGCTTCTCATGCTCGCTTTTTTTCTGCGCTTTTTGAAAATAAAAATTGTGTGAGTGCCAGGCACTCACACAATTTTTATTTATTCATATTCGGTTTCACATGAGCTGGAATTGGATTGACGTATGAGCCATTTGTTTGAGCGGCATGCTCTAGTTTTGCTTTCGTGATAAGCTGAGGCTCCCGCAATAAGTCAATTGCCGTTAATGCCATCACCTTCGCTGCATATAATAAGCCTTTATGTGCGATAGATGTCTTCCCTTGAGATACGACTTGCCAAGTATGAAGCGGCGTGCCAAAAACAAAGCAAGGTGTGAAGCATTGCGCTGTTGGCACAACCCAACTAACATCTGCGACGTCTGTTGAGCCCGCCATCGCTTTATCTGATTGTTCATAGGGTAATACAATATTTAAAAATGGGCCATTCATTTGCAAAAAGGCTTCATCGATATTATGCCCACCCGCTATGTCCTTGACGTCATTTTTTCCTGCCTGTATTTCATTCGCTGTTAATGTTTGAGCCATTTGCTTTGCGTATGCAAGCTCTTGCTTCGTATATTTCGGCAACCCTACTGCCTCTAAATTTTTATAGAGAAGTTGATTAATTGTGTCGTTCGGCAAATAATTAGAGCAGGCTTTATCGAACTTCACCTTAACCGTTGTTTCCGTCATCAATGCCGCACCTTCTGCAATTTTGACCACACGCTGATAAATTTGCTCCACTTCCTTAATATCCTTGCCGCGAATTAAATATAATACTTCTGCATTTGCTTGTACTACGTTTGGTGAAATGCCACCTGTATTTGTTACTGCATAGTGAAAGCGTACATTTGATGGCACATGCTCACGCAAATAGTTTACGCCTACATTCATCAGCTCCACTGCATCTAATGCGCTGCGACCAAGCTCAGGTGAATTTGCAGCGTGTGCAGCGATGCCCTCAAACTCAAAGTACACTTGGTAGTTTGCCAGAGAAGAACGATTCCAAACACCGGCATATGATTCTGGATGCCAAGTTAAGGCGATATCAACGTCAGCAAACACACCCTCACGCACCATAAATGTTTTACCTGAGCCGCCCTCCTCTGCTGGGCAGCCATAATAATGAATTTGCCCAGGTATTTTCCCTTCAGCAATCCATTCCTTTAAAGCCATTACTGCTGCAACCCCTGCTGTACCTAATAAATTATGACCACAACCATGTCCATTTGCCCCTTCTACAAATGCTTCACGTGCTGTCGCACCACCCTTTTGATTTAAACCGGGTAATGCATCATATTCACCTAAAATGCCAATAATCGGACCCGTTGTCCCATACTTTGCTACGAAGGCCGTTTCGATTCCACCTAGACCTGTTTCTATCTCAAAGCCATTTGCCTTAAGATAACTAGTTAATAATTGTACGGATTGTTGTTCCTCAAAACGTATTTCTGCAATTTCCCAAATCCGATCAGATAAAGTAAATATGTCTTGCTCATATTTAATTAGATAAGATTCAAGCTCTTGCATTGCCGCAAGCGCTGTCACTGCCATTTACTTTTCCTCCTCGCTAAGATGTAGTAGCATATTTAGCCATATTTCAATAGCTGGTAACATATCTTCCTCACGGATATCGAAGCATTCATTGTGATGCCCCGCTGCTAAATCTGTTCCTATAATAGAATATGTAGCTACCCCACCACTACTTTGTACTTTTTCCATCAAATATGTAGCATCCTCTGAGCCCGCGTTGAAATATTGGTATTCAACAGTTGGAATATTTAATGCTTTTGTTATGTTTGCTAATTTTTCAGCCAGCTTTTTGTCTGATGGTACACTTATCGCACCTCCAACCTTTTCATAGTGAACTTGAATATCATACATTGTCGCAATACCTTCTAAAATATTGCGCATTTGATTTTCATAAAATGCATTAATTTCTGTTGTTTCCCCGCGTAATTCAAGCTGCATCTTGGCATTTGGTGCAATAATATTTCGCCCTGCGCCCGCATGGAGTGTCCCAACATTTATACGACTTGAGCCATCACTATGCGGTGGTAATGCATGTAAAGCAAGAGTAGCCTGAGCACTTGCTAGAAGGGCATTTTTCCCTTGCTCTGGGAAGGCCCCTGCATGTGAGGCAACTCCTTCGAATAACACATCATACTTCGATGTCGCCAAAAACCCGTCAGTCCCAGCAACAAATACCCCTTTTTCAACACCTGTTCCAATATGGAGAGCAAAAAAATAATCGATATTATCAAATAAATCAGAGGCAACAAGCGATGCCGCACCACGTACCCCTTCTTCTGCTGGCTGGAACAAAATTTTGATTGTCCCTTTTAGCTTATCGCGTTGCTGCAATATTTGCTCGGCAAGTCCAAGACCAATTGTTGCATGACTATCATGACCACAGGCATGCATATAACCTTCATTTACCGAACGAAAGCCTAGCTGCTGTGGTACATGGCTTTCATTTGTCGTTTCTAAAATCGGTAGTGCATCAATATCTACACGAAACAGCACATTCGGACCGGGCTTTCCTGTTTCAAGAACAGCTAATGCACCTGTGTAGCCACCTTCCATTTTTGCGAGCCATTTATCATTGGCACCCATCTTTTTTGCACGTTCAAAAAATATATCCATCTCTTCCTTGCCTGGAAGCCCCATGCGCTCGCCAACAACTATATCCTTCCCTACATATACTGAGTAACCCCATTCCTCAAGCTGGTCAGCAATTTTTGCTGTTGTCCGAAACTCCAGCCAGCCCGGTTCTGGATAGCGATGAAAATCTCTGCGCCACTCTGATAATGTGTTTAAATAACCTTCTTGTATGCGAATCATAAATTTTCCTCCTCGTCTATCTAAAACAAACGCAATGTAAATTTATCTAAATTTTCCGAATATTTTTATTGCAGTATTTCTCTATTCGAAATAAATTTTATTATATTAATAATAATATTTCAACAGGCTAAAATAAAAAAGCGGTATAAAGCACACAGCAATCTTTCAAATACACTGGACTTTATACCTCTTTATATTCTTAAATGTAAAGTTTGCGACTGACTCAGTAAGACAAAGTATTAGCTTCTTTTCTAGTAGTAAGCTTATAAAAAATATACTAGCCTCTACTTTCTTAAATGGCTTGTTTGCTCCATCATATATGCGATGCGGTCTATAATACTTTCAACTTGTTCTGGATTTTCCATTAAGTCGTAGTCATTAATATTTAATCGCAGTACAGGGCATGCATTGAAATTATTAATCCAATTTTCATAGCGACCATGCATTTCATACCAATAATCATGTGGTGTTTGCTGCTCCATCGCTCGTCCACGCTCTTGAATGCGACCGATAATATCCTCCACAGGCCCTTCTAAATAAACGAGTAAATCTGGGTGTGGGAAGTACGGTGTCATAACCATAGCATCAAATAAATTTGTGTATGTTTCATAGTCTATTGGACTCATTGTGCCTTTATCATAATGCATCTTCGCAAAAATGCCAGTATCCTCGTAAATCGAGCGGTCTTGAATAAAGCCCCCGCCATATTCAAAAATACGTTTTTGCTCCTTAAAGCGCTCTGCTAAAAAATAAATTTGTAAATGGAAGCTCCATTTCTCAAAATCCTCATAAAATTTATCTAAGTATGGATTCGTATCAACCTTTTCAAATGATGTACGGAATTTTAAGGCCTCTGCTAATGCTTTTGTCATTGTTGATTTACCAACACCAACTGTTCCTGCAATTGTAATAACTGCATTTGTCGGGATTCCATATTTTTCTCGTAAATTCATAACTACTTTATACTCCTTTGTTGTAACTTTTGCTCAATAATTTGCAGTACATTTTTTAAATCAGCTTTATTTTCTACAAAGTCTATTTCATCACCATTAAGCTGTATAACAGGAATCTCCGGATGCATCCTCACAAAATGCTGAATAAATTCATGATAATCTGCCGCTAGCTGCTCCATGTATTCACGTGTAATATTTTTTTCAAACTCACGACCACGCTTCGCAATGCGTTTCATCAATGTATCAACACTTGCATATAAATAAACGACCATATTTGGAACAGGCATGTCTGCCGTTAAAATACTATAAATTGCTTCATATTTATTATACTCTGAAGGCTGTAAAGTCCGCTTGGCAAAGATTAAATTTTTGAAAATATGATAGTCCGCTACAACGGGCTTCTGCTCGCATGCTAAGTATTGCTTAATATCAGACAGCTGTTTATAGCGATTGCACAAAAAAAACATTTCCGTCTGAAAGCTCCACTCCTCAATATTTTCATAAAACTTCCCCAAAAATGGATTTTCATCAACAATTTCTTTTAATAAATGATATGTAAAATGCTTTGAAACAGCATTAGATAAAGATGTTTTCCCAACACCAATCGGGCCTTCGATTGTTATAAATGGAACTGACACGAAAAGTTCCTCCCCTAAATTTCAAATTCGTCAATGCTTTTCATTGTATCATAGACACAGTGAATTGTGTGAGAATTGTGTGTGTGCCTGGCACTCTGTTACAATGAGGGCAAGGAGCGATGAAGATGGACGTATTTGAAAAAGACCGTTATTTTATGCAGCAAGCACTCATCGAGGCACAACACGCAGGTGAAAAGGGGGAAGTGCCAATTGGAGCTGTCCTTGTACATAACGAAGAAATTATTGCACGTGCCCATAATTTGCGTGAAACGACGCAAAATGCTGTTACACATGCTGAGCTTCTAGCTATTCAACAAGGATGCGAAAAAATCGGAAGCTGGCGCTTAGAACAGACCACTTTATATGTTACGTTGGAGCCTTGCCCAATGTGTGCTGGCGCTATTTTACAATCGAGAGTGCCACGTGTTGTTTATGGTGCACGCGACTTAAAGGCAGGCTGTGTCGATTCATTATATCGCTTGCTCAACGACAAGCGTTTTAACCATGAATGCGATGTAGTTGAAGGGGTTTTAGCTGAGGAATGCGGACAAATTTTAACAGACTTCTTTCGCGCATTGCGAGCTCGTAAAAAGGCACAAAAGCGAGCTCAGCAGCAGGAATTACAATGACGACAATTGGCTTTATCCGACATGGTATTACCGCATGGAATAAAGAGGGGCGGGAGCAAGGACGGCTAGACATCCCTTTACATCAAGAGGGTATCATTGCGGCACAAATGTTAGCTAAAAGAATTGCTAATGAGCAATGGGACGCCATTTTTACAAGCCCTCTAGCTCGTGCACAACAAACTGCTGAAATCATCGCGAAGCAGCATGGCAACATCCCTTTATGGATAGATGCGCGTTTATGTGAAATTGGCACAGGCATGATAGAAGGAACAACAGAACAGGAGCGGATTGCAAAATGGGGCATCCATTGGCAAAATGTAGAGTTAGGAATAGAACCTGAACAAGAAATTATTACTCGCTGCGAAACGTTTTTACAATATATACAGCAACAGTTTCCAACAGAATGCATACTCGTCGTCAGTCACGGCGATTTGCTCCAGCAATTTTTACAGCTCCTTTTACCTAAGCACAATCTCCCTCGCATGCATAACACCGCATTAACGGTAATTGAATTAACAAAATCAGAAAATAAGCTACTGCTATTTAATTATACGGGGCACTAAAATGGACTGAAAGAATCTCGTCTTGTGTTCAGCAATACAGGAAAAACCATTAATTAACCACAATGCTGCAACTGAATCAAAATAAAATTAAACTAATCAATATAAAAGCAATTTAAAAAAGCGTGTTTGAAAAAATCTCACCTTTTCAGACACGCCCTTTTTTCTTATTGTAAATGTTCAGCCACTATGAAATCAGCCTCTGTCTTTTCCCGAACTTCTTGTACAGAACTACCTTCTTGCACTTCAATTAAAACCATACCCTCTTCTGTAAAATCAAACACCGCTAAATCCGTAATTAGACGATGTACAACTGCCTTTCCTGTTAAAGGTAATGTGCATTCTTTTTTAATTTTCGACTCACCATGTTTATTGACATGCTCCATAATAACAACGACACGCTTCGCGCCAACAACTAAATCCATTGCGCCACCCATGCCCTTTACCATTTTGCCGGGAATCATCCAATTCGCTAAATCGCCTTCCTGTGAAACTTCCATCCCACCTAAAATGGCTAAATCAATATGTCCCCCACGAATCATCGCAAATGACGCGGCACTATCAAAGAAGGCTGCACCGCGCGCAGCAGTAACCGTTTCCTTTCCTGCATTAATTAAATCTGCATCAACTTCCGTATCTAATGGATAAGGTCCAATGCCAAGCAAACCATTTTCTGATTGTAATAATACATTGACATCTGCTGGTAAAGCGTCCGCGACAAGTGTTGGAATACCGATACCTAAATTGACATACATGCCATCCTTCACTTCTTGTACAGCACGCGCTACAATCAATTGTCTACTATCATGCATATCAAAGATCCCCCTTCACAACACGTCGTTCGATGCGTTTCTCATAGTTTTCTCCTAGCAAAACACGCTGTACATAAATACCCGGTGTATGGATTTCATCTGGATCAAGCTCACCAACCTCAACGATTTCTTCCACTTCTGCAATCGTAATCTTTCCCGCTGTTGCCGCAAGTGGATTAAAATTGCGTGATGTTTTACGGAACACTAAATTCCCCATTGTATCAGCCTTCCAAGCCTTCACTAACGCAAAATCGCCGACAATACCTTCCTCGAGCAAATATTCTTTGCCGTTGAAGACTTTAATTTCTTTCCCTTCTGCAATTGGTGTTCCTACCCCTGTTGCCGTATAAAAACCTGGAATACCTGCACCACCTGCACGAATGCGTTCTGCTAGCGTTCCCTGCGGTGTCAGTTCAACCTCTAGCTCACCATTTAAAAATTGCTGCTCAAAAATTTTATTTTCTCCCACATAAGAAGCGACCATTTTTTTTATTTGCTTATTGGCAAGGAGTAACCCTAGCCCCCAATCATCTACACCACAGTTATTGCTAACAACTGTTAAATCCTTTGTCCCTTTATCCTTCAGCGCTTCAATTGATTTTTCAGGAATACCACAAAGACCAAAGCCACCAACTATTAACGTGCTGCCATCCCCAATATCTGCCACAGCCTCGCTAAACGATGACCATATTTTATTACTAGCCAATACAAACACCCCTTTTCTGTATTACTCACTAAAAATTCTACCTTATGTGTGATTGCCCGTAAAGGGAGGCTACAATTAATTAAGAAAACCCAAATAATGACGAAAAGTCTCATCATTACTTGGGTTTTATGAATAGTATATTGCTTAATTCCCCATAATAATTCAATTTAACAAATACAAACTACTATCTATTAAACTTTCAAATTCATAAGAATAAATGTTAATGCCAGCATTAATCTCAGCGGCAAAATTGCAAACCCTTGAATCTATCATCAGACTAAGCATACGTCCTTCATCTATACCCATTACGATTGCTATTTCCGCAGTCAATTTATACTTGTTTATTAACTGTTTAATTAAATTCATTTTTGGTTCAAGTACTTCAACTAACGAAATCAATAAATCATTTATATTATGAAATTCATTATATTCTTTTCCATATTGCCAATTGGTGAAATTACAGAATATCGAGGTGTACAGAGGCATTTCTTGTCGTTCATTAACAAACGTCGGAAGTAGATTTAAAACCTTTGTCACTTCCTCAACTGGAAAGCTCTCATACTTATTTAACAAGTGAAAATAAGCTTGTACTCTCATTTTGTAAAACCACCTCTTTAGTATTTTATGTATTATAAAAATTACGTATTTTAATTTTAAAAATAACAATGACTATTTTGCTCCCATCCAATGAAAATAGTCATTGTGTTAGAAAAATAGAATATTACTTTTATTAAACAAAAAAATTAATCACCCTCCCCCACCAATAAGCCAGATATCCATAAGTGCCATAATAAATTCCATATCTTTCACCCCTCTTTTTTCTTTATTTTATATGGTATATTTAATATTCAGACAAAATATTCAAATATGAATATTTGAGGAGGAATTATAGATGAATTATGGTTCAACATTAAAAGTAATCCGAAAAAACAAAGGATATAGTCAACAATACTTAGCAAAAAATATTTTGTCTCAAAGCTCCTTTTCAAAGTTTGAACATAATCAATGTGATATTAATTTTGTAGCTTTTCATCAACTACTAGAAAAACTAAATATGACTTATAATGAATTCTCTTTTATTCATGAAGGCTTCCAAAATGCTAAAAAAACACAATTAGTACAAGACTTCTTCTCAATGCCCTATAATTCAAAAGAGGAATTAAAGAGAATGTTAATGGCGATAGATGAGTATTTACAATATAATGAAGATTTATTATTAGAGGATTTGCGTTTAGTTTGTTTAGCATTATTGCATCTAAGAGAGAATCTTGGCATGGAAAATGCAAGGAAATTAGTAACTCCTATTTGGACACGTATGTCGGCTTTACATAATTGGTATATAACAGACTTTAGATTACTAAATTCTATTTTATATTTCTTTCCTACAGACATAGCTATCGAAATATCTAACAATATGTTGCAACGTTTAAAAAAATATAAGAAATTTGAAGAAGTAAAAAACTTAAAACTTACTTTGTGTATTAATCTATCCCTATTACTAATCAAAAATAAACAATATAAAGAAGCATTGCAGATTCTCAATAAATTATTAAATGAAAATCTAAAAATAATGCCCTATCAATCACTAGCAGTTTGTCTATCGAGAAAAGAAATATGCTTACAAAAACTACTTCCTTCTAACGAAACACCTTATTTATCCAAAGCAATTGAATTAGTTAAAATATATAATGATGACTCTTTACTTCAAACAATTACTTTAGAATTCGGGCAATATATACATTAAAATATTTTGATTAATGTAAGCAAATATAAATTGCATCCTAAAATTTTTTTAAAAAACATTCTATTAGGTAATAAATTGTAATAATCCACACACCTTAAAGACTGTAGGCGAACCTATAGTCTTTTTTATTTTCACTTTACTAGTTCATGCTCAGTTCAGTTTTGCCTTTTATAGTTAGGTTATCAAGAAACATGGAGGTGCTTCGTATGAATCTTGCTTGGAAGGAAATGAAACGTAATAAAGTAAGGTTTATTATTGTTGGTTCAATTGTTTTTCTTATCAGCTTTTTGACATTGATTATTTCGGGGTTGGCGAATGGTTTGTCACAGGACAATGCGGCGCTGATTAGAAATTTGCCGAATGGGCAATTTTATATGACGGAGAAGGCGGAGGGGTCATTCAATATGTCTCAAATCCCGCAAAATATACAGGATGATTTGCTTCAACAGCATGACAATGCGGTTGCCTTATCAATTTCAATGGGCTTTTTAAATGATATAGAGGAGCAGCAGCATGGTGTAGCCTTCACTACAGCGACGTCTTCAAATTTATTTCCAGAAATAGCGCAGGGAGAGGTTGTGCTTGATCAATCACTGCAAGCAAAAGGTGTAAATATAGGGGATCGCTTAGTAAGTAATCAATTGAATGGTGAGTTGACTGTGAAAGGCTTTGTTGAGGAGCAAAAATACAGTCATGCACCTGTTGCCTTTATTAATCAACAGGATTATCAAGAAATGTATCGCACAAATACGATGCAATTAATTTTTATCCCAAATAGTGAGGTACTTGTGATTGATGGATTGCAAGCATTTACTGCAAAAGCATTACTTCAAAGTATCCCAAGCTATAAAGCAGAGCAAATGTCTTTAAATATGATTGTAAGCTTTTTGATTATCATCAGCGGAATGCTATTCGCTATTTTCTTCTATATGATGAATGTACAAAAAATTGGCTTATACGGGATTTTAAAAGCAATCGGTTTAAAAACGGTTAAGCTATTCCAATTAATTTGGACACAAATGCTTGTAATTACTATCATTGCCCTTGCATTTGCAATTGCCTTAAGCCAGGCTTTTGTCTTGCTTGCGCCGAGCGAAATGCCCTTCCATTTATCAATTACTACTACGCTACAATTGGCTGGCATTTTTTTAGTAATCGGCTTCATAGGGGCAACGCTTTCTGGTTTGCAAATTAAACAAATTGAACCTTTACAGGCGATACAGCGGGGAGATGGATAAAATGGCTTTATTTACAGTGACTGATGTACACAAAACGTTTCAAATGGGAGAAGTAAAAGAAGAAATATTAAAAGGAGTTAGTTTGACATTATATCCAGGTGAAATGACTGCTTTAGTAGGCTCATCTGGCTCAGGCAAAAGCACACTGCTCACAATTGCCGCTGGACTTCAATCTGCCTCTGAGGGAAGTATCATTTTTAATGAGCACGATTTAGCCACAATGAATGAAGAACAAATTCGTCAGGTGCGTGCTAGTGAGTTCGGCTTCGTCTTTCAATTTGCCCATCTTGTACCATTTTTAACTGTAGAGGAACAGCTCTTCCTTATGCTTGATGTAGCAGAAGTAAAATGGGCTAAGACTAAGCAACAGCAGCATATCGACCACATTTTATCATTGATTGGCATGGAACACCGAAAAAACATGTACCCTGCCTCACTGTCGGGTGGTGAAAAGCAACGTGTCGCAATTGCCCGTGCCATCATTCATCAGCCAAAGGTTTTATTTGCAGATGAGCCTACTGCTAGCTTAGATTCTACACGCTCGAAAGAAATAATGGAGCTACTGCAAAGCATCACAAAAGAGCTAAATATCGCTACATTAATCGTCACACACGATGAAGAAATGCTGCCATACGTTAATCGTATTGTGAAGATGGTTGATGGGATTGTACAGTGAAAGAGCGTCAGAAAAGGCGCTTTTTCACCCCGAATATCCTCAAATTACTCAAGCATTTCTTCTAATAGGCTATCAACAATCTAATGTGATGTAGCTAAAAAAGTGCCGGAAGGGGGGATCCGGCACTTTTTATTTATTTAATTCGAACTGCTGCAGATAGTTTGTGCCCCTCTAACCCTTCGATTTCAGACTGCTGTGCAGCGTGATTCGCTAAGTATTGGACACCTTCACCGGTTATTTTTTGATGCGTTAATACTTTAATATAGCTTCCTACCCATAATCCGCCTGTATACTTAGCAGCTTTTAATGTAGGCAGTGTATGATTTGTTCCCGATACTTTATCAGAGAATACAACTGAGCTATCCTCTCCAATAAATAAAGAACCGTAATTTGTTAAACTTGCCGTATATTTATCAGCTTCTTCTACATGTACATGTAAATGCTCACTTGCGTAATCATTACATACCGCGATTCCTTCCTCGATTGAATCCGTAACAATGACTTCACCGTAATCTTCCCAAGAAGCATGTGCTGGTGAATCATTTGAAAATTCCTTCAATGTTTCATGTACTTGTTCTACTACTCGATTTGCTACATCCATCGAATTTGTCACAAATATCGCACGTGCACTCGGGTCATGTTCGGCTTGTGCTAATAAATCAGCCGTAATCTTTAATGCATTGCCATGTTCATCAGCAAATACCATAACTTCACTTGGACCTGCAAGTAAGTCAATTCCTACTTTCCCAAAAACCTGTTTTTTTGCTTCTGCTACAAATTTATTTCCCGGACCCGCAATCATGCTTACTTCTGGTACTGTTTCTGTACCATAAGCCATCGCAGCAATGGCTTGTGCACCGCCAATGGCAAAAATATCTGTAGCACCTGATTTGACAAGTCCGTATAAAACAGCAGGATGAATTCCTCCTTGATAGTTTGCAGGGCTACATGCAACAATGCGCTTAACACCTGCTACCTTTGCTGGCGCAACCACCATTGGGCCAGATGAAAGTAATGGGAAACGTCCCCCGGGAATATATGCACCAATTGTTTCAATTGGTACGATTTTATGCCCCATTCTAATGCCATCACCGAAATCTGCATCTAATGGTTGTAAGCACTTTAGCTGCGCCTCAGCAAAGGCATTTACCCGTTCTACTACTCGATCAATTAATTCTTTTGTGTCACTAGAGAGTTGAGCAATGCTATTATCAATCTCCTCTTGCGTTACACGAAATGGTCTGTTAGAAGAACCAAATCTCTCCTCATATTTTAATACTGCGACATCCCCATTTTGCTTTATATCTTCAATAATATCCTTAACAATTGTAGACACTTCGTTCATTGATGTTGCAGTTGTGCTTTTGGCTTGTTTCACATAAATCATTTTAAATTCCCTCCTACTCGTCTCACAAACTCTTTTTCACTGCTATAAATTTCAAATTTGTCATTTCTTCAATAGCAAATTTAATTCCTTCACGCCCATAACCACTTTGCTTTACGCCACCATACGGCATATTATCTACACGGAAAGAGGGAATATCATTAATAATCAATGACCCCGTATCAATGTCATCAGCTGCATACAGGGCATCTGTTAAATTTTGCGTATAGATGCCAACATTCAATCCATAATTAGAAGCATTAACTAGATGAATTGCCTCATCCAAATCCTTATACGGTACAATTGAAACGACAGGTGCAAATGTTTCTTGGCATACGATTTTCATGTTTGGAGAAGTATTAACGACGACTGTAGGTGTCATAATACGCTCTGTAAAAGTCCCTCCAGCAATAATTTGTGCCCCTGATTCCTTCGCTTCCTCTAACCAACTTTGCAAACGTTGTACTTCTTTTGGGTTAATCATAGCTGATATATCAGTAGTCCCATCTGCCGGATTGCCAATAACTAATTTTTTTGTTTCTTCTACGAAAGCTTCTACAAATTGTGAATAAATAGATTGATGTACATATATCCTTTGTAACGAAATGCATACTTGTCCTGCGAAATTAAATGCGCCATTTACTGCTCGCTGAATAATCTGTTGAATTGGGGTACTGGGCTCTATAATTAATGCAGAATTTGAACCTAACTCTAACGTCAGCTTCCGTAAGCCTACTTTTTCTTTAATCTCCAACCCGACTTTTTCACTACCAGTAAATGTGACCTTTTTAATGTATCTATGAGTAGTCAAAGCTTCGCTCAACTCTCCACCTGAACCAGTAACAATTTGTAATGCCCCATCTGGTAATCCAGCTTCTTTAAATATTTCCGCCATAAATAGTGCGCTCATAGGTGTTTGATTTGCTGGTTTTAACACAACTGTATTCCCCGCAGCAAAGGCAGGTCCTAATTTATGTGCTACTAAATTAAACGGAAAATTAAATGGCGTAATGGCTGAAACAACGCCTAAAGGAACTCTTTTTGTATAGCCCATATAGCCAACTCCCGTTGGTGCAGCATCCAAAGGGACAGTTTCACCGCTAGGCTGTTTAGCACCTTCAGCGGCAAATAAATAAGTTGAAATGGTACGCTCTACTTCCGTTATTGCCGCTTTCGCAGGTTTACCAGCTTCCTTCACTAAAATATCAACCATTTCTTGTTTACGCATCTTCAGTAGTTCCACTACTTTATACAATATTTCTGAACGTTCATATGCACTTGTTTGCTTAAATGCTTGATATGCTTCTTGTGCTCCTTCTATTGCACGATTAACATCTGAAACAGTTGCTTTAGCTACATGTGCAAGTAATTCACCAGAAAATGGTGCATAAAGTTCATATGTTTGGTCTGTCGGCTCCCATTGACCATTAATCCACAACTGTGTCTTTTTCATGCTGTTCTCCTTTGAATATGAAAGTTTAAAATTGCTTAAGATACCCCAGAAAAATTGCCATCTTCAATAATAATGCCGCTATCTTCATTCACTACTTCAGTATGAATTTGTCGTAAAACTTCGATTCCATCAAATAAAAAATGCTCTTCTACAATTTTTTTATTGCGGATTTTATAATGGTTGATGCCACAAATTTCGATAAACTTTCCAGATGGTGCACCAAAATAACCTAATCCTTCATGTACACCTTGTAAGCGCCAGCGTACTGCCACATCCCAATTAAAGTCGTTATCGCGTTTATTACATGTGATGCGTTCTAAAATTAGTTTGGCATTTGGTACAGATGCAAATAGGCTAATATACATACCTTGGATTTCATTGAATCCTACTACATCTTTATTACATACATAGTGCACAACTGCATTTTCCTCATAACATTCACGTACAAAATTAATTGAGCGTCGCTCCCAAATTCGATTAAACATGTAAAGCATGAAATTGCCTACTTCCCAATTTTTCAAATCTATATCTAATAATTTTGGTGGCAATCCCATTTCTGCTGTTTCCGGTAAACCAAATTGAATTGGAGGTGCTAGATTAACTGAGCTTTTTGCAAATTTCTTGGCTACTTCTACAGGATCAATACCTAATTGTTGCACTAAATGATATGTATCCATTACGAGCCATTCTTCATAAATTTTATTATCCTTAATTAAGCAATCCGCGCTCGTTCTAAATATCACCTTTTTTCCTGTAGCCTTGCCATAGGCACTATCTCCAGCATTCGTTGCATAGGATTTTCCTCGATGCGATGTGAAAAAGCCATCTTCATCATTGCCAGACCACAATACGCTCCAGCCTAATCCTTTACGGTCTGGGAATGCTTGCAGCGTTTGCAATGTACCTGAAATAACTTCATTAATTCCATGTGAATTAACTAAACCTTTATGGACAGATATACTAGTACTGTATGTGTCATAAATAAGACCAATATCCTTCTCTTTCCAGATTTGTCTTGTAATTTTAACAATATAATCAACGATATTGTTGTACTCACTATTAAAACCTTTCATACTCTGTTTCTTGATTTGATGGCTTTCTAGTGATATATAGTCTTCATCATCTCGATGGTCAATCATATTAACATCTGCCGTATTCGCATAATGAATGATATGGTCATATTTTTTCTTCGTTGCAGGCATAGTTTCTTTCACATTCGACACCTCTTCTTTTTCCATTTGTTTTTCTAGCTGTTTATTTTCTTTTTCCATTTGCATACCACACCTTTTTATTTATTTAACACTTCCTGAAGTCATACCTTGTACAAACTGTTTTCTCACTAATAACATGAAAATAACTGTTGGTAGCATAAAGACAATTCCTGCAGCCGCCATTTGATTCCAAACAACACCTTTTTCTCCATTGAAGAATGATAATGCGATTGGTAAAGTAACAGCCTCTCTTTGTGTTAAAATCAATGCAAACATAAACTCATTCCATGTAATAACAAAGCAGAAAACTGTGGCGGTAATAATTCCAGGTAGCGCGGTAGGTATCAGAATTTTAGTAATAATCTGAAATCTATTCGCGCCATCAATCGATGCTGCCTCCTCCGTATCAATGGGAACGCGATCAATAAAGCCTTTGATTAACCAAATAGCATACGGGATTGTATGTCCCAGATTAACAATGATAAGCGCGACTGTCGTATCAATTAAATTTAGGTTTCTGAAAATCAAGAATAATGGAATTAAATTCACCACTAGCGGAATAAATTGTGTAGCTAAAATAGCAAACATAATTAATTGTTTTCCTTTAATTTCAAAGCGAGACAAACTATATGCCGCTAAAACACTTACTGGAATCGTAATAATCAATGTAGCAAAGACAATCCATATACTGTTGAAATAGTACTTTCCTAAATTAAATTGTTGGCTAAATAAAAACTTAAAATTATCTAAAACTGGCTGAAAAAATATCGTAAAATTATATGAATCATTTTCTGTCTTAAAAGCTGTCATCACAATCCATAATATAGGTAAGAACAAGAAAATAAGCACAAGGCATACACCAATATATCTAAGGAAATTCTTCATGTTGAACTTTTTTTGATTTGTCGATTTTACAACTGTCAACTCCAATCATCTCCTTTGCTTAGCTTTCTCATATAAATGACTACAAAAATAATTGTAATCATTGCTAATATATAGCCTAGCGCTGACGAATACCCCATATCAAAGTATCTGAAAGCATTTTTATAAATGAAGAAATTCAATACCTCTGTTGAGTTACCTGGTCCTCCTTGCGTTAAAGTGACAACAGGATCAAATACTTTTAGTGTGAACATTGTCATTAAAATAGAAGCAATTAAAATAATAGGCTTCATTAATGGTAGTGTAATTTTGAAAATCGTTTGTACCCACGTTGCTCCATCTACTTTTGCTGCCTCATATACCTCTGTTGAAATACCGATTAATCCACTAATAAACATTAAGCTCATAAATGGTAGCCAAATCCATACTGTCACCGATATTAAAGCCAACAAAGAAGTGACACTACTGCCTAGCCAAACAACATCACCTAAGAAGGGGAAAAATGTCCCCATAATTTTATGGAATAGGCCATATTCCGGGTTTAACATAAATCTCCATGAATAACCTACTAATGCCGGGCTGATTGCAAATGGAATAATAATAATCGCACGTACAAACTGCATAAACTTACCATCAGTGCTTAGTAACAGAGCAACAATAAAGCTTAACGTCAATGTAATTACAACGGTACTAATTACAAAAATTAGTGTGATGATGACACTATTCCAAAAATATTTATCTGTAAACGCCCTCATATAGTTATCCAATCCAACAAAGTTACCCATTTCAACGGATTTTTTCAAATCCCATTCATGAAGACTAATCCAAAATGAATTAAATAACGGATAAATTGTAATTAATAAGATAAGTAATAGTGCTGGAGCCAACAGTAAATATTTAAAAAGATTTTTATTCATCTTGTACCTCTTTTCTTATTTCATATGAACATCTACAGATTCATAAGAAATCGTTTGAATGAGATGAAAATAGACAAGTGTGCTAATATATTTTTAAGCTACTTAACACACTTGTACAATTTTACTATTCGTAATAACCAGCGCTTTGTAAAATGGCTTCAACTTGAGATGCAGCTTTATTTAATTCACTTTCTACAGATGCACCTGTAGCCATATTGGAAATAGCAGAGCTCAATGTATCTGCAATCTGTGACCATTCTGGAATGTTTGGTAATGCTTTCGAGTTTTCGAATCCTTCAGCTCCAACTTGATAGAAGTTGTTTGAAAGCTCATTTAATTTTGCATCCTTTAAATTATCAAGCTGTGTTACAACTGTTGATGCCTGCGATGGGTCAATTGTGTTTTCCCAAGTTTGCGTTACAATATCTAGTTCTTCTTCAGTAGACGAAATCCATTTTAAAACTTCCCAAGCAGCATCCTTATTTTTAGAGCCTTTTGTGATGGCTAATGGGAATGAGCTAATATTTGTTGATGTACCTTGACCATCCCATGTTGGTACTGGTGCATACTTTACATTTCCTACAACTTCAGGAGCGGATGCTTCAGCACTGTTAAATTCTGAGTACACCCACCACCAGCCAATCCAAATAGCACCGTCGCCTTGTTTAAAATGTGTACGAGAATCCTGCTCTCCATAAGAAACAGAGCTAGCAGCAGCTACTTTATCTTTTACTAATAAATCTACGTATCTTTGAGTTGCTTCAATTCCTTCTTGGTTATTGAAGATTGGCTTGTAGTTCTCATCAAAGATGTCGCCTTTATTGCCCCATAAATAAGATGTCCACATGAACAGGTTTTGTCCATTGTTACCCGTTTTATAGTATGGAACAATGGCATCCATGCCTTCATTTTCTTTAATCGTTTGTGCTACTACATCAAATTCATCCCAAGTCGTTGGCACTTCTAAATTGTATTTCTTAAAAATATCATCACGGTAAAACATCATCTGTACATGTCCACGCACTGGGAAGCTATAGATGCTACCATCAAACGTAGATAAATCAACTAACGATTTCGGCCATCTTCCTACATCAAAATTATCCTTTTGAATATAGCTGTCTAAAGGCTCTAAAAATTGTGTAAGGGCTGGTCCCATTGAATCTAAAAATACAACTAAATCATATGCACCACCGTTAGAAATACCATCAGTCGTAATATTTTCTAGTAAGTTGTCATACGGTGTTTCTAAAAATTCAACTTTAATACCTGTCTCTTTTGTGAATTCCTCACTACGCGCTTTCCAAGCATTAAACTGACCAATATCACCAGCAGATAATAGCACTTTGACAGGCTTTGATGTATCAACCTCACCCGAGCTTCCACCTGAACAGCCGCTAAGAACTAAGACTAAGACACTAACAAAAACCAATAAGAACTTACTTTTTTTCATAAATTTCTTCATCTAATTGCCCCCTAATTTATCATTTTTCGAAAACGTCATTTGCAAAATCTAATAATAAATTAATATCTTCTTCTAAAACTGTGAGCTGTATAGAAAATTTCAAGTCTCGATGAACTATATTGGATGGTAGAGACACTGTTGGAAACCCCATGACATTAAATGGGCTTGTACACCTAACAAGTAATTCTTCTACATCGTGTTGCTTTTGATTTAATGTAATCGTTGTAATGTCTAGCATAGGTGGAACAATCGGTAATGTCGGTGTTACAATCATGTCAACTTGTTTAAAATACTGAATAAATTTCTGTGTCCATGCTTCCTTTATTTCTAAAGCTTCATTGTACAGATTATCTGTAATTTCTAAGCTCCGTTGTAATGTGTTCTTGATTGTTTGGGAAAGATGTGAATTATTCCCTAAATCCTTCATATGTTCCCTGCCAAATTCCTTTGTACCAATTGTTCTAGTTACAGCTAATGTGTCTTGCAAAAAAGATGTATCTAGCTCAACTAGTTCAAATCCTAATTGCAGAAATTGTTGATAAACTTTCTCTAGTGAGTTGGCAACCTCTGCATCTAAGCATGTATCAAAATACCCTTTAGGAATGCCGATTTTTTTCACAGTTTTTATAGTATCCGTGCTAACCATATCAAGGCTCTGTAATACCTTTTTCAAATCGGCTATGTTTTTCGTCAATATGCCAATATGATCTTGAGTCACAGATAGTGGTGTTACCCCATGTAAAAGCGCCTTTTTATATGGAGCCTTAAACCCTACAATTTCATTACATGCAGCAGGAATACGCGTGGAGCCTGATGTATCTGTTCCTATTGAAAATAAAGATACACCTTGGGCAACTGCTACTGCTGAACCACTGCTTGAACCGCCTGGAATAAAGGTTGGATGCTGTGCATTCGTCACTGCACCAAACGAGGTACTTGGTAAAAGCACACTTGTTGCATATTCCGATAAATTGGTTTTTCCTAGACAGATTGCCCCTGCCCGTTCAAGTTTATCGAAAATAGAGGCATGCTCAGTTTTTTTCACAGCATTTGTTTCAAGTACACCATTTGTTGTTATGTACCCTCTTACATCAATACAATCTTTCACAGAAAACGGTACACCATACAATGGTTGATTGTCCTGCAAGGATTCTATTTCTTCGAATGCTAACTCTTCTGTTATTTGAATAAAGCTATTGGCATTTGGTTGCAAGTCATGAATTTTTTGAAAATAGGATTGAATGATTTCCCGTGGCTTAAATCGTTTGCTCTTATATCCATTTAATAAAGTTTGAATTGTCATTACAATGTTACTCCATACTTGCAATATATCCCTGCAATGATTTCATTAAGTAATTTGTTCCTACTAAAACTACATAGCTAGCCCCTCTAGCTACTGCTTTTTGGGCTGCCTCTACATTTCCTGCAACTTCTCCAACTGCAACATTCGCTGCATTTGCCTTTTTATAAATTTCTTGCACCACATTCATAACATCTGGATGATTTGAATTGTCCGTATATCCCATATCTACAGATAAATCTGTTAAACCAATAAAGATAAGGTCAATTCCTTCCACCTGTAAAATTTCATCCAAATTTTCAAATGACTCATATGTTTCAATATGAATTGCTATAAATGTCTCATTGTTGCATTCATCTAAATAACGCTGACCACTCAATAAGCCATATTTTGCTGCTCTATGTGAATAAGCGACCCCTCTTTTACCTAAAGGAGGGTATTTCGCTTGCTGCACAATTTTTAATGCATCCTCTTTCGTATTAACCATCGGTACTTGAATCCCGCGAGCACCTCGGTCAAGCGCTTTTTGAATACTTGATTCATCGTATGAAACACGGACGATTGATAATAAATCTACCGCATCTGCTGTTCGAATGAGCTCCTCTAAATCTCTGTCACTAAAAGCACCGTGCTCATTATCCAAAACAATAAAATCGAAGCCCCCTAAACCACACATCTCAACTAACGCTGGAGCATATGTGCCAAGAAACATCCCATTTGAAATTTTATCTGTAGAGGTTAAATCATTTTTTGATTGCATCTATAACACTCCTTAAAAAATTCTTTGTTCTGTTTCCTCATCAAAATAATGGGCATTATCCATATTAATTTGGATAAAGATATTATCATCAATGTTAAATGTCTCAGCAGTACGCAACTTGGCAATCATGTCATGCCCATCTAAATCAAAATAAAGAATCGTTTCAGAGCCAAGCATTTCAGGTACTGTAATTCGAGCCTTATATGTTTTTTCATCTTGTACAGCCTCAAGGCTTTTGGAGATGTCTTCAGGACGAATGCCAATGATAATTTTTTTATCTAAATAACCTTTGTCAATTAAAGTTTTTATACTTTGAGCAGAAGCTTTTAACATAATGTTGTCTACCTTTAAACCGTCATTTGTTACGACCCCCGTCAAAAAATTCATTGGTGGAGATCCAATAAAGCTAGCAACAAATGTATTTTGCGGTTTTTCATAAACTTCCGTTGGCGTACCAATCTGCATAATGCGTCCACTTTTCATCACTACAATGCGTGATGCCATTGTCAGTGCTTCCGTTTGGTCATGCGTAACATAAATCGTTGTTGTTTGTAATCGTTTATGTAGCTTAATAATTTCCGCTCGCATATGCATTCGTAGTTTCGCATCTAAATTTGATAAAGGCTCATCCATTAAAAAAACTTTGGCATCTCGAACGATGGCTCTGCCTAATGCAACTCGTTGTCGTTGTCCTCCAGATAAGGCTTTCGGCTTTTTATCCAAGTATTTTGTTAAATCTAGTATTTCAGAAGCATTTTCTACTCTTTGGCGAATTTCTGCTTTATCCATTTTTCTTAATTTCAACCCAAATGCCATATTGTCATAAGTAGTCATATGAGGATACAAGGCATAGTTTTGAAACACCATCGCGATATCGCGGTCTTTTGGCTCAACATCGTTTACGCGGTCATTGCCAATGAGAAAATCACCCGATGAAATTTCCTCTAACCCTGCTATCATACGTAGAGTAGTAGATTTCCCACAGCCTGATGGTCCAACAAGCACAATAAATTCATGGTCTTTTACTTCTAAATTAAAATTCTCAACTGCATTTGTGCCGTCACTATATGTTTTATAAATATTTTTTAATGTTAAATCAGCCATTTAAACCCTCCTGAACTTTTAAGAATTTGCTAACCAATCTTTTACGATATTTGCGATTTTTTTGGGCTGTTCTAAGGTTGATAAATGTCCTGTTTCAGGTAGAATGACTAGCTTTGCATTAGCAATTTTCTCAGACAGATAACGCGACATGGCAACTGGGCAAACTTGATCTTCTTCGCCTACAACAACTAATGTATTGCAAGGGATAGAGCTTAAAATAGTAGTTTGATTTTGCCTCGTTTGTACAGCATCCAATTGTTGCAAATAAACTTGTTGTCCAACTTCTAACGCCATATCTTGAACAGCAGAAAATAAAGAAGGATTAGTTGGAGCCAGTGCAGGTGCCCAGCACTCTGTTACAAAATTTTCAAAGCCTTGTGTTTCAATAAAATGTCGATTATTAGCCCAGCTTTTAAATTGATTTTCCGTTGGTGGAAAAGGATTGGTATTAAATAAAATTAGTTTTTCGACTCTCTTTGGAGCAATTGCAGCTACTTGGAGTGCTACAATTCCTCCTAAAGAGAGACCTGCCAATATAAATGGTCCTTCTATATGCTGTAAAACATCTTGTGCCATATCTTTAATCGTATTTTTTTCATTCAAATTAAAAATTATAGTTTCTCCTGAATAGCCTAAATATTCAGTCATCTCTGACCATAATTTTTCTGTACAAAGCGTACCAGACAAATATACGATAGGAAGTGACATTATTTTTCTCCCATTTTTAAATTCTCAGCTATTTTCTTTTCCAGCTCTTCAAAATTATCTGGCTTAATCATTTTTCCAAATTGATCTGCTTTAAAGCCATACTCTTCTGCCTTTTTAATTAATTCTTTTGGCCAGTATGGATCCTTTCCTTCAAATACTTCATGCTGCTCTAATACAGCAAAAATCCAAGATTCTTCCTCACTAATATTTTCAAAGCCTCGCCATAAGCCTGGTGGTAAAGAAATTAAATCCCATGGACCAATTATTGTTTCGCCTTGAATTTCATCTTCGCTATTTCCCCAATAGAAGCGCCACTGACCTGTTAGAGGTAAAAACGCTTCAATATAATCATGTGTATGGTAGGCTGGTCCATTTCCTTTTGGTGCTTTTACCATACCGATTTGGAAGCCATGTGGAGATGTAATTTTTGGGGAGAATTTATCATTTTCACTCGCTGTATCTCCGATTAGCGCGTAATTTATACGATTATGCCCTGGTAAAATGCTATCAATGAACATTAAAGGAATACCATCTTTCTTAAGCTCATCAAAACGGATAACGAAATTGTTTTCCATTTCTTCATTTGAATAATTTGTTTTGAATTTTGGTTGAACTGTCATAAATAATCTCTCCTTAGTTATTTGATATTGCCGTAGTAGGCATCCTCATAAATCTTTTTAATGGAATCTTCAGTTAATTTATATGGTGTATTATCTAATAAACGGTGAATTTGACTTGCAGCTGTCGCCATCATCTCTAAATCTTCAAATTTAACATTCAATTCTTTTAATGTAGATGGTAAATTTAAGTCTTCAAGTAACTTAAATAAATATGCTACAAAATGCTCAACAACATTGCTAGAATTAATGTCTTCTTCGTATAAATCCATAATCTTCATCACTTCTAATAATTCTTCTGTGTTGGCTTTCCCTATCATTTTAAATACATAGGGCAGTAGTAAAGCATTGGCCACACCATGCTCGATATGGTAATACCCCCCTAATGGATAAGCTAAGGCATGAATTGCTCCTACACCTGCATTTGCTAAGGAAACGCCACCTAATAAACTAACCCAGCTCATATTTTCTCGAGCAATTTTATTTTCCCCGTCATGTACAGCCTTCTTAATGTTTTTAGGGAACAATGCCATTGCTTTTTCGGCATATATTTTTGTTAACATAGTTGCTCTTTTCGCTAAGTATGATTCGATTGCATGTGTAAATGCATCTACGCCAGAAGCTGCTGTGACTCTTGGCGGGCAAGTAAGCGTTAAATTGGGATCAATAATTGCAATGTCTGGAAGTAAAACATCACTAATAATACCGCGTTTAACTTGTTGTACCTCATCACCAAAAATTGCATTCATTGTTACTTCTGAACCTGTTCCCGAAGTTGTAGGAATTAAAATGGATTTGACAGCTCTTGCTTCGATTATTTTTTCACTGCTTAAATAAGGTTGAATATCTTCCTTATCAGCTAGTGCAGCAGTAATTTTCGCTACATCTAAAGAGCTACCACCACCAATTCCGATAACCGCTTCAATGCCTTTATTTTTTATGCTATCGTATACTGCATTCACTAATCCGAATGTTGGCTCACCTACAATATCAGTAAATGTTGTGATTTGTAGAGATTCATCAGCAATCAATGATACAAGCTGGCTAACAAGACCTGTTTTTTCAATCCCTTTATCACTAATAATCAAGACTTTGCTAACATTTAATTCATTTAACAAACCTTTCACAGATTGAAGTGAATCGTAACCGAATCTAATACATTTCGGGCTTTTGAAATCTTTCACTTCTACAGAAAGTCCATTATTCATTGTTAAAATCTCCCTTTGAATTCGAATTCAAAATTTACCAAACTGTCCAGCCACCATCCACTAATAATGTGTGACCTGTTATCATATCCGAACTCTTTGTACTTAATAATAAAACTGCCCCCAAAATATCTTCACTTGTTGCTAATCTTCCTAAAGGTATTCTGTCTAAAACATTTTGCTTAAAGGTAGGTTCTTGGAACATCTTTTCCGTAAAGTTTGTTGCAATAAAAGTAGGAGCAATACCATTAACATTAATTTTATATTCTGCCCATTCAATGGCTAGGGCTTTTGTTAATTGGTTTAGAGCTCCTTTACTTGCAGAATATGCACTACGTTTATAGTATCCAACAAACCCCATTTGAGAAGACATGTTAATAATTTTCCCATAGTTATTTAGCTTCATGTATTTTCCTACAGTTTTACATAGGAAGGCAACGCTCGTTACATTCAGCCTCATAATCTTTTCCCAATTTTCTACTGTTACATCTTCAATAGCCTCTGGAATATTAATACCTGCGTTGTTGATTAAAACATCAATTCTTTTACATTCTGAATAAATATCAGAAACTAAACCTTCAATTTGATGAACATTTTCTAAATCGAAAGGCTTTATTGTTACCTTTCCATTTTTCTTGTTTATTTCATCTTCCACTAATTTCAATTTGGCTTCATTGCGTGCAATCAGCACAACATGAGCCCCTTGCTCTGATAAAAATAATGCTATTTCTTTTCCAATTCCTTCACTTGCTCCAGTGACAATGACAACTTTATCGTTAATATCAAATAATTTATTTAACATCCTCTATTATCCTTTTGTACTTTTAGTTGTTCCACGTACAATAAGTTTTGGCTCTAATACAATTTGAACAGGGGAACTCGATTCTCCACTTATTAATGCCAACAAATTAGTAAGTGCTAATTTACTCATTTCTTCTTTTCGTTGAGAAATTGTTGTTAATTTTACATATGGATTCCCAGCTATGTTGATATCATCAAACCCCATTATTGAAATCTCTTCAGGTACTTTTTTATTACAACGAGAAATCGCTTCCAATACTTCTAATGCGATGCTATCTGTCGAAGCAAAGATAGCTGTCACATTTGGATTTGTCTGTAATAAATTCATGGAAAAGTCTAATGCACTATTATGATTATTCGCTTCAAAAACTAATTCTTCATTATAAGCAATACCATTATCTTGTAATGCTTGTTTGTACCCTAAAAATCGATCATTAAATGTTGAGTACTCTTGATAACCAGTTATAGTTATATAAGCAATGCTTTTATGTCCATTTTCAATCAAATATTGCATTGCTATTTTCGAACCTTTTAAATCATCAACTATTACATAATTCGCTTGCTCTAAGTTATCCATAGACCTATTAAAAAACAGAATTGGGATTGTACTATCAACTATATTGACTGTTAGTTCTTCTCGTCGCTTCACAGTTGCAACAATGACACCATCTACCCTACGATTTAATAATTTACTTAGTACCTCTGAAAGCGATTCGTTTTTGGAATCCCCATCCATCATAATTACATCATAATTCAATTTACTGGCTTCATTTAGAATCACCTGCGCCGTTTCAGCATAGAATGGATTCGCTAAATTCCCAACAATCAAGCCAATTGTATTCGTTTTTTTCTTCACTAAACTTCTAGCAATCTCATCAGGCTTAAAACCTAACTCTTCAATCGCATTTAATACTTTCATTCTAGTCGCAGGTCGAACATAAGGAAAATCATTAAGCACTCTCGAAACAGTTGTTTGAGACACACCTGCAAGTTTAGCTACGTCATATGCATTTGGTCTCTGGCTCAAAAAATATCCCCTTTCTTTTTTGAATTCGAATTCATAAAATTCTTATCCATACTTTAGCATACCGATAATTAAATTTGCAATACCTTTTTAAAATATTTTTTATTTTCTGTCTATTATATTTTCTCTCGTTTACGCAATTAATTTATTCATTAATACCGTTTTTCCCTCAACTTTAAAGATAAAAAATCAAAGTTATTAAAGCTTTTATAAGTTCGTTTTCATTTACAATGTACAGGGAATCTAACTACCCTATTATTTCACTCCGAATATTTGTAATGCAATCATACTTTCTCCCGCCATCTTGCTTTTATTTCCTTAATAAGGACTGATAACCTAGCTATTTGTCAGCCTTTTGTAATAGTTTATTATACATCTACAAGCCATAATAATCACATTCTAATAAATTTGCCAAAACAATAGTACCTATATATTCTAGTAAAATATTACTTGGTGAATTTCCACTAATCATTTGTTTTTATCATAGTACTGAGTCAGTAAAGTATTGGAAAATATCTATACTTAAATGAAATAGCAGTTGACACATATTTCATTCCGAAGGACAATAATAAATAGAATATACGCCTTTTACAATATTTGAAATAATTGAAAGGATGAATCATTATGGCATTATTTGATCGTATTAAATTTGATGGACTGCGCTCAAGAGATTGGGTTATTTACAAATACCCAACGGAAAATATAAAACTGGGTAGTACTTTAATTGTAAATGAAGGACAAGTAGCATTATTTGTAAAGGGAGGACAAGTATGTGACGCTTTTCCTTCTGGTTCATATGTACTTTCCACAAACAATTTACCAATCATCGGCTCTATTGTGAATTTTGCATATGGTGGAAAAACACCATTTACGGCTGAAATTTATTATATTAACTTAGCTAGCAAGCTTGATTTATATTGGGGAACATCTAATCCAATCCAATTGATTGACCCTAAATATTTTGTTAAATTACGAATTCGTGCATTTGGTCAAATGGCTCTTCGTATTGATAATTATATGCTATTCTTCTCAGAGCTTATTGGCAGCATGACTTCAGATGAGATTGTGCAATATGAAAAAGTACAAGAATATTTCCGAGGCTTATTAATTACACATATAAAAACAGAGCTAGCAAATAAGATTATTCGTGAAAAAATTTCTGCCTTAGAAATCTCAACAGAATTAGCAAACCTTTCTCAATCAATGGAAGAAATCGTAAAAGAAAAATTTGAGGGGTATGGCTTCTCACTTTTAAGCTTCCATATAAAATCAATTAATTTCCCAGATGAAGACTTTGAGGAGATTAATAAAATTTTAACAGCTCGCGCTAAATTTGAGATTATGGGCGATGACCGCTATACAACACAGCGAAGCTTTGATGTTTATGAAGGTGCGGCAAATAATCAAAATAACGTGACAAGCTCGGTGCTATTAAGTAATTTTGGCTTAAATACAGCCTCTGAAATTATTACGAGCATGCAGCAACAACTTCCACCGTTAAAAAGTATAGACAAGCATTCCGTTTGCCCTTCATGTAATGAAAAGGTTAAGCCGAATAGCAAATTTTGTAATTCATGCGGAGCTAATATGGAGAAAAAGGTATTTGCTTGCCCTTCATGTAACTTTGAAAATAATGAAAATGCGAACTTTTGTGGCAACTGTGGTAAGAGCTTTAAAAAATCTACTTGTTCCTGTGGGACAATACTCGATTTCGATGCCCGCTTCTGTCATAATTGCGGCGAAAAAGCAAACTAACTTATTCGTAATAAAGCAATAACATAACTTTTACATTATAATCGTGTAATTTTAGGAGGTTTCTATAAATGAGTAATTTAAAATGTTCTCAATGTGGTGCACCTGTTGAAGAAAATACAGCACATTGCAAATATTGTGGTGGGAAATTAGACCTTCCCCCTCAAACAACAGCACAAGCTCAACCTGCTTTTCAACAGCAGGCTTACCAAGCACCTGTAAATACTAGTCTTGCTCCTGGTATAGACCCTTCATGGCCAATTAAATCAAAACTGCTTGCTGCTGTACTCGCTATCTTATTTGGCTCACTAGGTATCCATAAGTTTTATTTAGGGCGTCCTGGAATGGGATTTCTTTATTTAATCTTCTGTTGGACTTATATTCCAGGCTTTATCGGCTTCATCGAAGGAATTATTTACTTAGTACAAAAAGAACATAATTTCCAAGTGAAAAATCGTGTTCGCATTAGTTAATACAATAAATAAGTGTCTGAAAACGTGCGCACGCACTGCTTTTCAGACACTTTTTTCTTATTAAAGTTTGAAAGAGGTGTACAATTTTTGAAAGATTGCAAATAGAGCGGAACTACAATCAGTGGGGTTTTACGGGCAGTTGATTTCCCATTTATCCTTTGTGTATTTTCACTTAAGTTTTGAAGTGGGCTTCTTACTGCTCGTTAATGTGGGATAAGTTTGATGAAATAGATAATGAATATCAAAGAAAAGAGCGTGTTTTAGAAAAAAGGATTTACCAAAACACGCTCTAAATATTTTTAGTTAGCTCATTATTTTTGTTGCTGCACAGTTGTTGATTTAAAATAGGAGCTTTGCATAAAGAAATTAATTCAGTTAGGTCATGATGACTAAAGTGTCTCACCCAATTTCTGAATCTGTGAGTGGGAAATTAAATAGACATTGCCTAAAATATCGATTTTGTCTCCCTTTACACGTACAGCGCAATCTTTGTTCGAAGCATAAACATTCATTTCTTTCGATAAGGGAGATAGTTCATCTTGAACAAGCGCAATATTATTTTCAAGGTCAAAATGAGACAGGACGGAAAAATTGCTAAGGCCGATTCCATCGTAAACAGAGCTTATTTCAACTTTATAACCAAAGTTTTTCGAGCATAACCATTTAGCGGACATATTGATTGCACCAGCGCTTGCTCCCATTACAACGGCTCTGCTTTCTTTAATCAAGCCTGACAATTCATATTCCATCAAAAACTCATTTTGTTTAAGAGTATTTCCACCTAACAAGAAAATGACTGAAGCATTTTGAATTAAGGTTTGGGCATCTTCCTTCTGTACGCGATAATTAATTATATGGTATTCATCAAATATAATGCCTGCCTGCTCAAGCCACGTGCGTTCAATCGCACCGTCATCTTCATAAAACAATGGATTGGAGCTAATCATAGCAAGCGATTTTCTGTCAGTAATATCTTCCTGTAACACCTTGCTTAAATTCTCTGGAAAAAAATTATTAAACCAGCCTAAATAATAGTGAGTTTTCATAAATACCCCCGCAGCAAAGTGTAAGTAGCATTACTTCTTCTATTTTATTGTCACTAGCATGATACCGTAAAAATAACCTCTTTAGTTATCTAATGTAATGTATTGTGTAACATTACTATCGGGCTTTTTCAAAGCTACAGTTATAAATACTGAGTTTATAGCCTTTTTGATATTATTTTTCTGGCACTGCAATTACTGCTTTCCCCCCCATATAAGGTACTAGCACTTCAGGAACTTTTACGCTGCCGTCCGCTTGCTGATAGTTTTCTAAAATTGCAGCGACTGTACGTCCAATCGCTAAGCCTGAACCATTTAATGTATGCACGTATTCTGGCTTTGCTCCTTGCTCACGACGGAAACGGATGTTGGCACGACGCGCTTGGAAATCTTCAAAATTTGAAATAGAAGAAATTTCACGATACATATCTTGCGTTGGGAACCATACTTCTAAGTCATATTTTTTTGCTGCTGTAAAGCCTAAGTCAGATGTGTTCATTAATAGTTTACGATATGGTAGCTCTAATAATTGCAATACCTTTTCAGCATGACCTGTTAATAGCTCCAATTGCTCGTAAGATTCCTCTGGTTTTACAAAGCGCACAAGCTCTACTTTGTTGAATTGGTGCTGACGAATAAGCCCGCGCGTATCGCGCCCCGCTGAACCTGCCTCAGAACGGAAGCAAGCACTATATGCTGCAAAGCCTTTTGGTAGCATTTCTCCATCTAAAATTTCATCGCGATAGAAGTTTGTTACAGGTACTTCTGCGGTTGGTGCTAAGAAATAATCTAACTCCTCTAGCTTAAAGACATCCTCTGCGAATTTTGGTAATTGCCCTGTACCTGTTAACGCATCACGATTAATAATAACTGGAGGCATCATTTCCTCATAGCCATGCTCTTCGGCATGTAAATCCATCATAAAGCTCATTAATGCACGCTCTAAACGTGCGCCTAAACCGCGGTAAAATAAGAAGCGGCTGCCTGTTACTTTACCCGCGCGCTCGAAATCAACAACACGTAAGTCTGTCGCTACATCCCAATGTGGCTTTGGTTCAAAATCGAACGCTGTCTTTTCGCCCCATGTATACACTTCCACATTGTCATCCTCTGTTTCACCCACAGGCACAGATGGATGTGGAATGTTTGGCAAACGCATCATCATATCTTCAAATTTTTCTTCTACTGCACGTAATGTTTCATCAAGCGTTTTGATTTCTTCCCCTACCTCACGCATACGTGCAATGACATCGTCTGCGTTTTCTTTATTGCGCTTCATCATTGAAATTTGCTCAGATACTTTATTACGATCTGCCTTTAATACCTCTGTTTTGGCAATTAAATCACGACGCTCTGCATCCAATGCTTCAAATTGGTCAAAAGTTCCTAAATCCTCATTGCGTGTAAGCAACACTTTTTTTACTTCTTCATAATTTTCCCGAATACGTTTAATATCTAACATATTTCTTCCTCCATTCTTTAGTACACTAATTCGCTGAAACGACAAAAAAGCCCCCATCCCCTAAAAAGGGACGAGAGCTACCCGCGTTGCCACCCTAATTGAATAAACAAATACTGCTTATTCCACTTCGTTCATAACGGCTTTAGTCACCGGTCTTTGCCTACTATCATTTTCAGCAAGACAACTCAAGGACGGATTCACAAGTGTTTTTATTAGCTTGCACCAACCGCTAACTCTCTATAAAAAAACGTGCTTGTTACTACTTCCTATCATCGCATTATCTTATAATTTGCATTCATTGTACTATAGGTTATTTTTTTTCGCAACTCGTAACAAGCATTGCTACTTATTTTTACGTATAATGACGGTGAGGTGATTTGCCTATGCAACAAGCAAAAATTATTGTTGTTGATGATGAAAAAGAGATTGCTGACTTAATTTCCTTACATTTAGAAAAGGAATTTTATGATGTCATTACATGCTACGATAGCACAAAAGTATTGTCTATATTACAAAATCAAATAATTGACCTTATTATATTAGACATTATGATGCCTAATATGGACGGCTATACATTAGCTACACAAATTCGCAAAAATTTCAATATGCCCATCATTTTTGTTAGCGCCAAAACTTCCGATTTTGATAAGGTTCATGGACTTGCACTCGGCGCTGATGATTATATAACAAAACCATTTACGCCAATTGAATTAGCAGCTCGTGTCAATGCACAGCTTCGACGCTTTAAAACATTAAATACAGCCTTTTCTACTACAGCACCGATACTGCAATATGGTGGATTAATCATTTTGCCAGAGAAGCGTGAGGTCAAGCTGTATGATGAGGTGCTTGATTTAACCCGTAAGGAATTCGATATTTTATATTTACTTGCCAGCCATCCTAAAAAAATATTTAGCACAGAAAATATTTTTGAGGAAGTATGGAATGAGGCGTATTTTGAAGGTGCCAATACAGTGATGGTACATATCCGTAATTTGCGCAAAAAATTAAAAGAGAATAAAAAAAATCAGTTTATCAAAACTGTGTGGGGAGTAGGTTATACATTTAATGATTAAGCGATTTCACAATTTCCGTGTTCAAATGGCTTTTTTATTTGCCGTTAGTATGGCTTTTTCAGGGGCTATTACAGGCGTGATTTTCTCGATATTGCGCTGGTATTACAAGCAAAATGTTTATGCTGACACCAGCTTAGCTGATTTACGCCAAAATTTGCGAGCCTTTGGTGATACTAATGCCTTTTTAGTTGTATTTGCCCTCTTATCGTTTCTCATTTTTATGCTGTTAACTAAAAAATATACGGGCTATTTTCAAACGATTTCTACTGGCATTCGCCATCTCGCAGATGGTGATTTTTCTCAAAAAATTCATATCCAAAGTCGCAATGAATTTGGCGAGGTAGCCGAGCATATAAATATAGCTGCCAAAATGCTACAAGAGGCAATTGAACGAGGTGATTTTTCAGAATCAAGTAAAAATGAATTAATCGTAAATTTAGCACATGATTTACGCACACCTCTTACCTCTGTACTCGGTTATTTATATTTAATTTTACATGATGAAAATTTAACAGAGGAGCAAAAAAAGCATTTTTTAACGATTGCCTATACGAAAGCAGGTCGATTAGAAGGTTTAATCGATACATTATTTGAAGTGACTCGATTAAACTACGGCATGCTTCCACTAAAGCAAACTGCATTCGATATCGGACATCTTTTATTACAACTTGCTGAGGAAATGTATCCGATTGTTGAGCAAGCGAATTTGATTACTCGCACCGAAATTGAAGATAATTTAATGGTTTACGCAGATGGAGAGCTATTAGCACGTGTCTTTGAAAATCTAATTACCAATGCATGTCGCTATGGTGTAGATGGTCAATATATTGATATTACAGCTAAGACTGTAGACGATTCGCTTGAAATACGAATTTGTAATTACGGGAGCATGATTCCCGAGAAAGATTTACCCTATCTATTTGATATGTTCTATACAGCTGATAAATCGCGTTCTTCTGAACATAACAGTACTGGATTAGGCTTATTTATCGCTAAAAACATTGTTGAGCAGCACGAAGGCACAATTTCTGCTACAAGCTCATTGAAGGAAACATGCTTTATTATTAATTTAAGAAAGATTTAAGTATTTCCGTACAAATTATTTAAGCTCTCCTCTTTATTATGAAAGTAATAGCAGGGAGGAGAAAAAATGAAAAAAATCATTGTTATTTTACTTATTTTTAGTATCGGCGCATGGTTTACTTTCAATAATCAAAAATCAAATATTGATGGACATACATCAGCCAAAGAACAAGTATATCAGGGTGATTTATTAATCGTAAATCATGATTTTCCGATTAAAAAGAAATACATCCCAAAGGATCTTGTTAATGCTTCGAAAACAAATTACAACAATTACTACGTCGTTTTATATAACGATATTTTAATTTCTGAACATATAAAAGCACCATTCGAAGCTTTAATGGAGCAGGCCTATCATGAAGGCATCTCCAATTTTATGATAAGCAGTGGCTTCAGAAGCTTTGAGGAGCAGAAAAGATTATATGATGAATATGGCAAGGACAGTGCTCTTCCTGCTGGCTATAGTGAGCATAATTTAGGTTTATCATTAGATATTGGCTCTACACAAGGTCGTATGGAAGATACATTTGAAGGACAATGGCTCGCTGAAAATGTATGGCAGCATGGCTTCATCATGCGTTACCCGAAAAATAAAACGCATATTACAAAAATTAAATATGAGCCTTGGCATATTCGCTATGTTGGCTTGCCACATAGTGTACTAATGCAAGAAAAAGATTTAGCACTTGAAGAGTATATTGAATTTTTAAAAGATGAACAAATCGTTCATACATCTGTTAATGGTCAAGATTATACAATTGAGTACTATGACAGTGTACTTTTTTCAAAAGCTGTACTTCCAAAGGATAAAACATATACTATATCCGGTGACAATCAAAGTGGTATTATTATTACAATTGAGGGCTAATAGTAAAAAAAGCACGCAACTGAAGTTCATTTAATATTTGAAAGAAAAGACTTTACCCTTTCATCAAAAATCATGTCTGAAAAGCAGTGCGTTCGTTTGCTTTTCAAACACTCAATATTATATTTGAAGGAGTGACGAACAATGGATATGCTGCTATTCTCATTGGACCGCGATACGAGCACGCCATTGTATGAGCAGTTATATGAGGGCATTAAGGACGCAATCATTCAGCAGAAAATTGCCGTCGGTGAAAAATTGCCCTCTAAAAGAAAGCTTAGTGATTTTTTAAATATTAGCCAAACAACCATTGAGCTAGCCTATGCACAGCTTTTGGCGGAGGGCTATATCGCCTCAAAGCCACGCGTAGGTTATTTTGTTGAGGATATTGATGAGCTACCCTTTATTGAAAAGCCGATTAATAGTACACCAACTGTTCAAAAAAAACGGACATATAAAATTGATTTTTCTCCTGGGAAAATTGACGAGGATTCCTTTCCTTTCACTGTTTGGAGAAAATATGCAAAAGAGCTTATTGATTTGCACTCCAAAGAGCTACTACAAATTGGCGACCGCCAAGGGGAGTATGAATTGCGTACGCAAATCGCCAGCTATTTATATCAATCGCGTGGCATCAATTGCACAGCAGAGCAAATCGTTATTGGCTCTGGTACAGAGCAGCTCATGCCCTTTATTTTACGCTTATTCGATGATACAAATATTGCGTTAGAAAACCCCGGCTATTCGGCAATTCCTCGCAATCATTTAGAGCATGTGGCGATTCCTGTTGATGTCGATGCAGATGGCTTGCTCGTTGACCAGCTAGAAAAAACAGAGGCGAATTTAGTATATATTACGCCCTCACATCAATTCCCAACAGGCGCTGTTTTATCTGCTGCGCGCCGGGCTCAATTATTAAAATGGGCTGCCCAAAAAGAATCACGATATATTATTGAAGATGATTATGATAGCGAATTTCGTTATATTGGAAAACCAATCCCTGCACTTCATAGTTTGGACCAAAATGATAAAGTTATTTATATGAGTACATTTACAAAATCGCTGATGCCTTCGTTACGTGTTGCATATTTTGTGCTTCCACCAACTTTACTGGCTCGTTATAATGAAGTATTCGGCTATTATTCTGCGACTGTTCCACGCTTTGATCAGCATATTTTAGCCCACTTTATGAAGGATGGGCATTTTTCAAAGCATCTCAATCGCATGCGTAAAATTTATCGTAAAAAGCACGATAAGCTATTATCCATACTCACGAGGCATTATCCAGCAATTAAAGTATCGGGAGATGTCGCTGGCATGCACGTATTAATTCAAGTTCCACACGAAAAACAGGAGCATGAATTACAGCAAATTGCTATCGAAAATGATATCTCCATCTTACCTATTTCGAATTATTTATTAACTCCAGTACAGCTCAAGCGCCCAACATTTCTATTAGGTTTCGGCGGCATCCCAATCGATAAAATCGAGCCCCATCTTGACGCACTTATGGCAGTATGGAGCATTGACAAACATTAATACAAAATGAGTGTAAGGAAAATAAAGATTGTCCTAATAGATGCAATCTTTTAAAAATATCTTGTACAATTAGATTCCAGTATGTCACATATTTTGAAGGGAGGCGTCAGTTAACCGTTGTAATAGGACGTGATGGTTTTCGATTAACTTCCACCAAACAGCTCCAAAAAATCAATCATTTTATTATTGAAAGTAGAGGCGATTTAATGAAAACATGGACAAAGACCATTAACATAAATGCCCCCATAGAAAGCATTTGGCAACTACTTAATGGCTCTTTATCTGATTTGCAAAAGATTATGCCACAAGTAATTGAAAACAAACCTATAAAAATAACGGAGGAAGTAGTTGGCAGCGTTTATCGCCAAAAATATAAAGAAGGAAAACGTATCGAAGAGTATGATGTAAAGACACTTAACTATACGAATGAGCTTGATAAAAAAATATTGAAAGTAGGCTTTACACTCGCTAATATGTTTGAAATTACAGCTTACTATGAATTAAATAAAATAAATGAAACAGAAACTTCTTTCACGTATACTGTAACGAATAATTCATTAAAATGGTTCGGAAAATTATTTTTATTATTTGCTTCAGATAAAATAGTTGTTGAATTTTTAGAACGTGTCAAAAAAGTAGCTGAAGCACAATATTAATTACTGATTAGATACTCCCACCTAAATAATCAAGTTTAATGTTACAATACAAACGCTCAAGTGAATTTTGGGTGTTTGTCTTTTTGTTAGAAAGTGAAGTCCATCTTCTACAATGAAAAAACATCAATTTGAAGAGTGATATAATTATCATTTTACGTACTAAAGTACAATCAATACTTTAATAAAAGCATGGAGCATTAGTAAACACTAATGCTCCACCAGCTCAATAGCATATTCCTCAAACCACATATCTATCTGAATTAAAAATGCTAGCAGCTGTGGTCCTGCCATTAGCTGGCCAAACCAAGGCACTCGGAAAGATGAACCTCCCGATTGCATCAGCTCATTGATTTTTTCATGATTGAACAGCTCGTATAAAATTGAATTTTCATTTTCTAGTCGCTGCTGCAATATTTTCTGAACCCCATTTGTATATTTAGGGTGGTAGGTTTTAGGATATGGATTCTTTTTCCGATATACTACTTCTTTAGGTAAAATGCCCTCAAAGGATTTTCTTAATATACCTTTTTCCAAGCCGCCAATTGTTTTCATTTCCCAGGGAATATTCCAAGCATATTCAACAAGGCGATGGTCTGCAAAAGGGACGCGAACTTCTAAGCCTGCTGCCATCGTCATACGATCTTTACGCTCCAATAAGGTTTGCATAAAGTATTGGCGATTCAAATAAAAGAGCTGCTGTCTCTTATCATTTGTAGGTATCTGTGTAATTTCATCTTGATAAGCTTGCTGTAAATAATCCTTTAATGGTAGTCTTTGCTGCCAGCTACCTTGAAGTAATTGCGCTCGTTCGTCGATAGAGCGAATCCAAGGAAAGAATGGTGTTTCATTATAAAACCAAGGGTAGCCACCAAATAATTCATCTGCGCATTCACCCGATAAGGCAACAGTGAAATTTTTCTTAATTTCTTGGCCAAATAATATAAGGGAACTATCAATATCCACCATACTCGGATAATCCTTCCCCCGTAGTGCCTGTTTTAAATACGCAACGAGCTGCTCCTGCTCTATAATAATTTCATGATGCACTGTATTAAATTGCTTGCTCATTATGTCTATCCAATAACCATCCCGTGTCGTTTGAAAATCATTTTTTTTAAAAAATTGGGCATTATCTTCATAATCTATTGAATAAGTGTGAAGCTTTTCACCATGCTCTTTTAATGTGTTCGCGGCAATTGCAGTAATAATGCTTGAATCAAGCCCTCCAGATAGTAATGTACAAAGCGGCATATCGCTAACTAATTGACGTTGAATTGCATCGATTGTCAATTCTCGTACATGCTCAATCGTTTGCTCTAATGAATCTTTATGCTCCTTGCTCTCCACATCCCAATAACACCAAGTCGTCATCTTATTTTGATTGAATTGTAAAGCGTGTGCAGGTGGTAATTCAAAAATATTTTTGAAAACTGTTGTGCCTGGTTTTCTAGAAGGGCCGATGCTTAACAATGCTGTTAATCCTTCATAGGTAACAATTGGACGGATTGTATGATGTGCTAATAAGGCCTTTATTTCAGAAGCAAATAATAGTCCCTCAGCGTTTTGTGTGTAAAATAGAGGCTTTACACCTAATCGGTCGCGGAATAAATAAATTGATTGCTGGCTATCATCCCATACAGCAAAGGCAAAAATGCCGTTTATACGCTCTACACAGTGCTCTTTCCATTCTATAAATGCATACAGTAAAACTTCCGTATCTGATGTTGTTGTAAATGTATAGCCTTGTGTGATTAACGCCTGACGCAATTCCTCAGTATTATAAAGCTCACCGTTATACACAATGGTATAAAGTTTATCTCGATGAGTTCTTGTCATTGGCTGCGCCCCGCCTACCACATCAATTACCGCCAATCTACGATGACCAAGCTGTACATGCTGTTCAGTCCAAATAGCCTGTGCATCAGGGCCTCTATGCGCTAAAATATCCGTCATCTGCTGTATTTGCTGCGTATCAGTTAATACTTTAGCAAAGCTCACGATACCCGCAATTCCACACATTTTTTCACGCTCCTTCACGTATTATGTATATGCACCTCTCCATTTTAGTAGAACAGCAATAATCGAGCTTTTACAGACCGTTAATACATGTTAAAAGGAGATTTTAAAATCCGTGTTTTTAATCTCAATAAAATATGGAGTTACACATAGTCCAAAAAACTGTGGTTGCTTTACTATAATTAAAATCACTTTTTACTTATTCAAAGAGAAGCCGCTAAATTGACTGTTTACAACCTTCTAAAACACAAAAAGTTGTCTGAAAGCGACGTACTAACGTGCTTTCGGACAACTTCATTTAAAATTATTAGCTAAATAAGCCTGTTACACTTCCCCATAAGTTACTGAAAAATTTGCCGATACCTTGGAAAAATAATGAGATGCCGCTAGCACGCTCTACAGACGCTGTTGTTATAATATCTACTGTTAGTTGCTTGCCGTCAATAAAGCCGTAATCTGTGCCTTCTGAGCGCTCTAATGAGGCTTGTCCCACTACGACACCTTCCTCAACTGCAGCCTCTAATTCCTCGTTCGATAAATTCAAAACAGGCTTATATAAATCTTTTTCATTTGTTTTAATCATGACAGAGATAGGCTCTTTCGTTGCAATTGCAACATTATCTTCTTTCCCTTTCGTCACTTTCACTGACTTTTGCTCTTCAAATACATAGTTAGTAGGTAATAACTCTTGTTTTGTGAATTGACCAAACCCATAATCAAATAGCTTTGCTGTTGCATCAAAACGCGCTTCATAAGAGCCTACACCATTTGCATCAACAGCCTTCATTACCACTGCAATAAGTCGTGTTCCATTACGCTCAGCCGTTCCTGTGAAGCAATACCCTGCAAATGTTGTTGTACCTGTTTTTAAGCCATCTACCCCCTCATAGGAGTAAACAAGTTCTGGTAACATGAAGTTCCAGTTTTCCATCTTAATTGCATCGCTTGTCCCTTCTCGGAAAGTCTTTTTAGCAATTTTAGATGTTTCCAAAACCTCTGGGTGCTGCTTTAGTAGAAGATAGGCTAATTTGGCTGTCGATTTAGCCGACATCACATTTTCATCCTCTGCACCAGTGCCTGATGGATGCATACCAAATAAATCAATATTGTTTAAACCTGTTGAGTTAACAAATTTATACCCCTCAAGTCCAAGTTCTTCCGCCTTTGCGTTCATTAACTTTAAAAATTCTGTTTCCGTCCCTGCAATTGTTTCTGCAATCGCAACTGTCGCAGCATTTGCTGAATAAATTGCCATCGCTTCATACAATTCTCGTATTGTATAAACACCATCTGCTCGTAACGGTACATTACTTAATGCACGATTTTGAGACATTTTATACGTATAGTCTGTTACACGATATTCCTGTTCCCAAGTAATTGTTCCCGCTTTTATTGCATCAAGCAATAAATATTCTGTCATCATTTTTGTCATACTTGCAATACCTAATGGTGTATCTGCATTTTGTTCATACAAAATTTTCCCTGAATCTGCGTCAATTAAAATCGCTGCGTCTACTGTCAAACCTAAATCAGTTTCTGCATTTGCCACCGGTGCTGTTACTAGCATGCTTAGTAATAAAATCGGAAGCATTAGCAAACTGATCATTTTCATACTTGCCTTTTTCACAAAGCTACCTCCACTAAATAGTTTCTCCTTCGCCATTTTATCATAGAACGTCAATAAATGTAGGATTTATCTCGATGCTACAAAAAATTACCTTTTATAGATTGTATGTAGTTCAATTATTAGAAAAATCAAGATAAAGCTCCGACGAATGTCATAGATATTTCAAGCTTAATTAATAAAAAACACTCTGTTAACAATAGTATTGACGTTAACAGAGTGGATTAGTTGCATTTTTTTTATTCAGCAAATGCCACATCTTTAGGCGATAAGATGAATGATTTATTTTACTTTAACCCAGATGGTGTAACACACTTGCTCAAAAAGTGATAGACCATTGACGGATGTCATAGGACTTGACACTTTTATCAATTAGCTCGAATAAAATCTAGACACAATTACACTAAAGTGTAATTGATTTATTGATAAGAATAGTTTGGTGCCTCTTTTGTAATTTGTACATTATGTGGGTGTGATTCACGAAGACCAGCCCCCGTCATACGAACAAATTGCGCTTCTTCACGTAAAGCTTGTAAATTGGCTGAACCACAGTAACCCATACCTGCACGAATACCGCCAATTAATTGGTGAATCGTATCAGCAAGTGGTCCTTTGTATGGAAGTCGTCCCTCAATTCCTTCTGGCACTAATTTTTTCGCATCTTCTTGGAAATAGCGGTCTTTCGAACCTTTTTCCATCGCACCAAGTGATCCCATTCCACGATATACTTTAAAGCGACGTCCTTGGAAAATTTCCGTTTCCCCTGGTGATTCCGAGGTACCTGCTAATAATGAGCCTAGCATAACTACATTTCCACCAGCCGCTAATGCTTTAACAATATCACCAGAATATTTAATACCACCATCTGCAATAATCGTTTTACCATACTCACGTGCTACTGAAGCAGCATCATATACAGCTGTAATTTGTGGTACGCCTACACCAGCGACAACACGAGTCGTACAAATTGAACCTGGTCCAATACCTACTTTTACTACATCTGCACCAGCATCAAATAATGCGCGTGTACCTTCTCCTGTAGCTACATTTCCCGCGATAATTTCTAATTCTGGATAAGCAGCACGGATTGATTTAATGGTATTTAAAACACCTTGTGAATGACCATGTGCTGTATCAATAACAATAATGTCAACTTGTGCTTCTACAAGCTTGGCAATACGCGTCATTGTATCACTTGAAACACCAACTGCTGCCCCTACTAATAAACGACCATGAACATCCTTTGCCGCATTTGGGAACTCAATTACCTTTTCTATATCTTTAATTGTAATTAAGCCCGTTAACTTACCGTTCTCGTCAACAATCGGTAATTTTTCGATTTTATATTGTTGTAAAATTTTCTCAGCATCTTCTAATGTTGTACCTTCAGGTGCTGTGATTAAATCTTCCTTCGTCATTACATCATCAATTTTTAATGAGTAGTCTGAAATAAAACGTAAATCACGATTTGTAATAATACCTACTAGTTTTTGGTCGTCCATATTGTTTACAATCGGAACGCCCGAAATGCGGTATTTCCCCATCAAGTGCTCAGCATCAAACACTTGGTGCTCTGGTGTTAAGAAGAATGGGTTTGTAATAACGCCATTTTCAGAGCGTTTTACTTTTTCTACTTCCTCAGCTTGCTCATCAATCGTCATGTTTTTATGAATAATACCAATTCCACCTTGACGTGCCATTGCAATTGCCATTTTTGCTTCTGTTACTGTATCCATACCAGCGCTTATTAAAGGGATATTTAATTTGATTTTCGGTGTTAATTGTACTGATAAATCCACGTCTTTTGGTAATACTTCTGAATGAGCTGGGACTAGTAGTACATCATCAAATGTTAATCCTTCTTTAGCAAATTTTGTTTCCCACATTTCGAAAATTCCTCCTAGGTAAAAGAATATTATTGTAAGGTTATCAACGTGCTCCTGCGGTGTCAAGATATTATAAAAAGAAAAATAATTCCGACTATTGATTATCCAATTTTAAATATAAAGAAAAGAGCTTTGTTCATTCCTATCATAACACTTTTATATTTTATTTATATTTTTCTTGCTTTGAAATTTTCAAAAGAGCATACAGGGTATTTCTTGCATTATTAAAATAATTCAGTATAAAATTTGGAAATAAATGATACACTTACATTAACTAAATTTACGTTATACATATCAATTCTTATTTAACTAGCAGAACGATTAAGAAAATAATATTATTAGAGGTTGATTATATATGAATAAGATACAACAATTTTGGAGTGATTTTTGTATAGTAACTCATAAAGAAGGAATCGAATATAAAGATGCATTTCAATTTGGAACTTCCGCTGATTGGTTAGCTGATTTAGTTGTCGAGGGAAAGAAAACAGCGACAACTTCAGGTTATATGTTTTATGAGTTTGAAAACGAAGCTATACCCCAAACAGGTGAATATTATATCGTTCTAAATGGGCTAGAAGAGCCCGTAGCAGTAATTCAAATCCAATCGGTTGAGGTTATTCCGATGAATGAGGTAACAGAAGAATTTGCTTTAGCTGAAGGGGAAGGAGATTATCAGTTTTGGTGGAATGCACATGAAAAATTCTTTACCGAATTATTAAAGGAATACGATAAAGAATTTTCACCAAATATGTTAGTTGTATGTGAACGGTTTAAAAAAGTATATTCAAAATGAAGTATATAATTATGCCTTAGTTAACCCTAGCCAAGATTAGTTACATCCCTCCTATCCCTTACAGATGAAGCAATGCCCTACTCTCACAGGGGCGCCCCCAACTACCAGCGGCACTTCAACGCAGCACAGCTGAGCCGCCGATTCCTTCGTTGCCCACGTCGCTTGCGGTGCTCATGTGCGATGCACATTCCGCTCCGCGCTCCTTGACGCCTCGGACTCCTTGCTCTTCTGCACTGCTTCAAGTTGACATTCGATTGAAAAATTAAGCCATTGTTTGCCTCCGATTACGCGCCGAGCTGACCTTCGGTCTTTGGTAGTTGGGGGCTTCTTTTCCATATAAAAAAACCACTGATTTCTCAGTGGTTTTGATTGCGAAGCAATGTCCTACTCTCACAGGGGGCGCCCCCAACTACCAGCGGCACTTCAACGCAGTACAGCTGAGCCGCGGATTCCTTCGTTGCCCGCGTCGCTTGCGGTGCTCATGTGCCATGCACATTCCGCTCCGCGCTCCTTAGCGCCTCGGACTCCTTGCTCTTCTGCACTGCTTCAAGTTGACATTCGATTGAAAAATTAAGCCATTGTTTGCCTCCAATCACGCGCCGAGCTGACCTTCGGTCTTTGGTAGTTGGAGGCTTCTTTTCCATATAAAAAAACCACTGATTCCTCAGTGGTTTTGATTGCGAAGCAATGTCCTACTCTCACAGGGGGAAGCCCCCAACTACCATCGGCGCTAAAGAGCTTAACTTCCGTGTTCGGTATGGGAACGGGTGTGACCTCTTTGCCATCATTACTTCACTTGCACATGGATGTGCTGGCGTCTACGTTACCACAGGATGTGGTGCTTTTAGTAGACGTTCCTTGAAAGAGTTTGTTCTTTCAAAACTGGATAAACGAACATTGAAACAAGTTTTAATTGTGGTTAAGTCCTCGATCGATTAGTATTCGTCAGCTCCATGTGTCGCCACACTTCCACCTCGAACCTATCTACCTCATCGTCTTTGAGGGATCTTACTTACTTGCGTAATGGGAAATCTCATCTTGAGGGGGGCTTCATGCTTAGATGCTTTCAGCACTTATCCCGTCCATACATAGCTACCCAGCGATGCCGTTGGCACGACAACTGGTACACCAGCGGTATGTCCATCCCGGTCCTCTCGTACTAAGGACAGCTCCTCTCAAATTTCCTACGCCCACGACGGATAGGGACCGAACTGTCTCACGACGTTCTGAACCCAGCTCGCGTACCGCTTTAATGGGCGAACAGCCCAACCCTTGGGACCGACTACAGCCCCAGGATGCGATGAGCCGACATCGAGGTGCCAAACCTCCCCGTCGATGTGGACTCTTGGGGGAGATAAGCCTGTTATCCCCGGGGTAGCTTTTATCCGTTGAGCGATGGCCCTTCCATGCGGAACCACCGGATCACTAAGCCCGTCTTTCGACCCTGCTCGACTTGTAGGTCTCGCAGTCAAGCTCCCTTGTGCCTTTACACTCTACGAATGATTTCCAACCATTCTGAGGGAACCTTTGGGCGCCTCCGTTACCTTTTAGGAGGCGACCGCCCCAGTCAAACTGTCCGCCTGACACTGTCTCCTACCCCGCTAAGGGGCACGGGTTAGAATTTCAATACAACCAGGGTAGTATCCCACCGACGCCTCCTTCGAAGCTGGCGCTCCGAGATCTCTGGCTCCTACCTATCCTGTACAAGTTGTACCAAAATTCAATATCAAGCTACAGTAAAGCTCCACGGGGTCTTTCCGTCCTGTCGCGGGTAACCTGCATCTTCACAGGTACTATAATTTCACCGAGTCTCTCGTTGAGACAGTGCCCAGATCGTTACGCCTTTCGTGCGGGTCGGAACTTACCCGACAAGGAATTTCGCTACCTTAGGACCGTTATAGTTACGGCCGCCGTTTACTGGGGCTTCAATTCATAGCTTCGCTTGCGCTAACCACTCCTCTTAACCTTCCAGCACCGGGCAGGCGTCAGCCCCTATACGTCACCTTACGGTTTTGCAGAGACCTGTGTTTTTGCTAAACAGTCGCCTGGGCCTATTCACTGCGGCTCTCATGCGCTTGCACGCTCAAGAGCACCCCTTCTCCCGAAGTTACGGGGTCATTTTGCCGAGTTCCTTAACGAGAGTTCTCTCGCACACCTTAGGATTCTCTCCTCGACTACCTGTGTCGGTTTGCGGTACGGGTACCTCCCACCTCGCTAGAGGCTTTTCTTGGCAGTGTGAGATCAGGAACTTCGTCCATACGGACTCGTCATCACAGCTTGGCGTTAGAGTGTGCGGATTTGCCTACACACACGCCTTACTGCTTGAACAGAGACAACCAACGCTCTGCTTACCCTACCCTCCTGCGTCCCCCCATTGCTCAAACGGTGGGGAGGTAGTACAGGAATATCAACCTGTTATCCATCGCCTACGCCTATCGGCCTCGGCTTAGGTCCCGACTAACCCTGAGCGGACGAGCCTTCCTCAGGAAACCTTAGTCATACGGTGGACAGGATTCTCACCTGTCTTTCGCTACTCATACCGGCATTCTCACTTCTAAGCGCTCCACCAGTCCTTCCGGTCTGACTTCAACGCACTTAGAACGCTCTCCTACCACTGACATCGTAGATGTCAATCCACAGCTTCGGTGAATCGTTTAGCCCCGATACATTTTCGGCGCAGTGTCACTCGACCAGTGAGCTATTACGCACTCTTTAAATGATGGCTGCTTCTAAGCCAACATCCTGGTTGTCTAAGCAACGCCACATCCTTTTCCACTTAACGATTACTTTGGGACCTTAGCTGGTGGTCTGGGCTGTTTCCCTCTTGACTACGGATCTTATCACTCGCAGTCTGACTCCCGTGTATAAATATCCGGCATTCGGAGTTTGTCTGAATTCGGTAAAGCGAGATGCCCCCCTAGTCCAAACAGTGCTCTACCTCCGGTATTCTCCATCACGAGGCTAGCCCTAAAGCTATTTCGGAGAGAACCAGCTATCTCCAGGTTCGATTGGAATTTCTCCGCTACCCACAGCTCATCCCCGCACTTTTCAACGTACGTGGGTTCGGGCCTCCAGTAAGTGTTACCTTACCTTCACCCTGGCCATGGGTAGATCACCTGGTTTCGGGTCTACGACAACGTACTCCTTCGCCCTATTCAGACTCGCTTTCGCTGCGGCTCCGCTTTCTCAGCTTAACCTTGCACGTTATCGTAACTCGCCGGTTCATTCTACAAAAGGCACGCTATCACCCATTAACGGGCTCTAACTACTTGTAGGCACACGGTTTCAGGTTCTCTTTCACTCCCCTCCCGGGGTGCTTTTCACCTTTCCCTCACGGTACTGGTTCACTATCGGTCACTAGGGAGTATTTAGCCTTGGGAGATGGTCCTCCCGGATTCCGACGGAATTTCACGTGTTCCGCCGTACTCAGGATCCACTCTGGAGGGAATGAACTTTCGACTACAGGGCTTTTACCTGCTCTGGCGGACCTTTCCAAGTCGCTTCGTCTACTTCATTCCTTTGTAACTCCGTATAGAGTGTCCTACAACCCCAAAGAGCAAGCTCTTTGGTTTGGGCTTTTCCCGTTTCGCTCGCCGCTACTCAGGGAATCGAATTTTCTTTCTCTTCCTGCAGGTACTTAGATGTTTCAGTTCCCTGCGTCTGTCTTCCATACGCTATGAATTCACGTATGGATACTATGCTATTAAACATAGTGGGTTTCCCCATTCGGAAATCCCCGGATCAAAGCTTACTTACAGCTCCCCGAGGCATATCGGTGTTAGTGCCGTCCTTCATCGACTCCTAGTGCCAAGGCATCCACCGTGCGCCCTTAATAACTTAACCTTCAGCTTTCGATATACATCGCCATCCTGCGTCAGCTACTTTCGCTCATTCAGTCACGTACAGAGGTACGCTCCTTCATTCTCTCAAGCTGCTTCCTTGGCTTGCTCGTATCTCGAAACCTTCATTTTCAGCTTTCAATACACATCGTATGACTGCGTCAGCTTCATTCACTCTGTCAGTCACGTACTTAGGTACGCTCCTTCCATCGCTCAATCGCTTCCTTGTCCTACTCGTGTCTTGAAACCTTCATGTTAGTTACAACTTATCTCATAAAAGAAATAAGATTTAAGAACTTACACGATCAATTACTTGATCTATTTAAAACTTGTTACTTTCAATGTCGTTTTATCCAGTTTTCAAAGAACAAATAGGCTACCTGTATTTGCTTCCTCGCGTATTTGCGACGAGTAACCGCAGGAGCACAATAAGAAGTATTCATCCATTGATGAACCTTCAAAACTGAACAGCAATCCGTGAATGCTATCTCCGTAGGAGATATTCCGAAAATATCCTTAGAAAGGAGGTGATCCAGCCGCACCTTCCGATACGGCTACCTTGTTACGACTTCACCCCAATCATCTATCCCACCTTCGGCGGCTGGCTCCAAAAGGTTACCTCACCGACTTCGGGTGTTACAAACTCTCGTGGTGTGACGGGCGGTGTGTACAAGGCCCGGGAACGTATTCACCGCGGCATGCTGATCCGCGATTACTAGCGATTCCGGCTTCATGTAGGCGAGTTGCAGCCTACAATCCGAACTGAGAACGGTTTTATCGGATTAGCTCCCCCTCGCGGGTTGGCAACCGGTTGTACCGTCCATTGTAGCACGTGTGTAGCCCAGGTCATAAGGGGCATGATGATTTGACGTCATCCCCACCTTCCTCCGGTTTGTCACCGGCAGTCACCTTAGAGTGCCCAACTGAATGATGGCAACTAAGATCAAGGGTTGCGCTCGTTGCGGGACTTAACCCAACATCTCACGACACGAGCTGACGACAACCATGCACCACCTGTCACCGTTGTCCCCGAAGGGAAAACCATGTCTCCATAGTGGGCAACGGGATGTCAAGACCTGGTAAGGTTCTTCGCGTTGCTTCGAATTAAACCACATGCTCCACCGCTTGTGCGGGCCCCCGTCAATTCCTTTGAGTTTCAGTCTTGCGACCGTACTCCCCAGGCGGAGTGCTTAATGCGTTAGCTGCAGCACTAAGGGGCGGAAACCCCCTAACACTTAGCACTCATCGTTTACGGCGTGGACTACCAGGGTATCTAATCCTGTTTGCTCCCCACGCTTTCGCGCCTCAGCGTCAGTTACAGACCAGAAAGTCGCCTTCGCCACTGGTGTTCCTCCAAATCTCTACGCATTTCACCGCTACACTTGGAATTCCACTTTCCTCTTCTGCACTCAAGTTCCCCAGTTTCCAATGACCTTCCCCGGTTGAGCCGGGGGCTTTCACATCAGACTTAAGAAACCGCCTGCGCGCGCTTTACGCCCAATAATTCCGGACAACGCTTGCCACCTACGTATTACCGCGGCTGCTGGCACGTAGTTAGCCGTGGCTTTCTAATAAGGTACCGTCAAGGTGCCGCCAGTTACTACGGCACTTGTTCTTCCCTTACAACAGAGTTTTACGATCCGAAAACCTTCTTCACTCACGCGGCGTTGCTCCATCAGGCTTTCGCCCATTGTGGAAGATTCCCTACTGCTGCCTCCCGTAGGAGTCTGGGCCGTGTCTCAGTCCCAGTGTGGCCGATCACCCTCTCAGGTCGGCTACGCATCGTTGCCTTGGTGAGCCATTACCTCACCAACTAGCTAATGCGCCGCGGGCCCATCCTGTAGCGATAGCAGAACCATCTTTCAACTTTAAAACATGGGTTTCAAAGTATCATTCGGTATTAGCCCCGGTTTCCCGGAGTTATCCCCATCTACAGGGCAGGTTGCCCACGTGTTACTCACCCGTCCGCCGCTAGCGTTACTTCGGTGCAAGCACCAAAGTAACACTCGCTCGACTTGCATGTATTAGGCACGCCGCCAGCGTTCGTCCTGAGCCAGGATCAAACTCTCCATAAAAAGAATTTGAGTAAGCTCAAATTTGTATCTGTCGCTTCGCTTTCGATACATTAAAACATTTGCTGGCATCTTCATTCGATGTCCAAAATTGTGTTTCATCTATTCAATGAAACTTTATTCATTCACGTCTTGCTTGTTCAGTTTTCAAGGTTCATGTTATTGTTGCATCTGTCAGACGCAACTTTTATATAATAGCACGCTATGTTTTTTAAGTCAACTACTTTTCTAAAAAAACTTTTTCTTGAAAATATTGCTCATACATCATAGCGACTTTTTAAATATTATCAGATGTCTAATCTAAGGTCAATACTTTTTAAAAATAATTTTCATTTAAAATTAGTGAGTGTTTATATGCCTTAAATATTGAATGAAGTATTTAGAAATAGGCGTTTTTTTCTGCTGCTTCATTTTCGGTACAAAGGATCCGCCTCAAAATGACTTTTCAGACGAATCCTTTGCTGAATCTAAATAAAAATAAAACGAATGAGGCTATAGGGGCTCTCCTACTTTCCCATCCTTCAGCTTTATTAATGAGCAATTAATCATCACTTTTTGTAATAACTCGTGATATATAGAAGGAACGCACTGTTGCTAAATCGATAATTTCGCCAGTTCTCGTTATTTTCACTAGCGGTCTTGTTGGTGCATATTTATTAATAAACATAACTTCTGCCCGCTCTTTATTTGATAGCTCGACTTTAGTGCCGATTGGCAAATCAGCGACAATAGCGATTAAAGCATTCACAACTTTAATATCAAACTTTCCAAACTCCGACTCCTTAATCATCTCTATTACTTGGAAAGTTGCTTTTTGTTCACTGTATAGTCGTTCGCTTGTCATAGCGTGATAAACGTCTGCTACAGCAATAATTTGAGAGAAAATTAAAATGTCCTCACTTTTTATTCCTTTTGGATACCCACTGCCATTTAATCGTTCATGGTGTTGGAATATGGCTTTCTTCATTTCACTTTTTAATGCTGCTAAATCTTTTACCATTACATAGCTATGAACAGGGTGTTGCCGTATTTCAGCAAACTCTTGTGCAGTTAACTTACTCGTCTTGTCACGGATTTTTGCAGGAATTTTTGCCATTCCAGAGTCTGCCAATGCACCGGCAATTGCCATTTGGATACAAATACCTTTTTCATAGCCAAGCTTCTGCGCCATAATAGAGGAAATTAATCCTGTTGCTATACAATGATGGTATAAATAGTCTTGTGGGTTTGAATAGCTGTTTAAATCAAATATATAAGAGCGATTTTCAAGCACTTGTTCGATTAGCGGAATAGCCATCCCACGTATTTTTGTCATATCAATTTTTGCGCCAGATTCCCAATTGAAAAATTCCTTTTTGAATTGTTGGATTGCACTAGCATAGGATTTTTCGAATGAAACAGCTTGCTCAATATGCTGAACAGGCTTACTTTCAACAACATCTACCGTTTTATTACTTCCTGCCAACTGCTGATAAATTGGAATAGCTTTAATATTAAAGACATTTAGTAAATGTATATGCTCATAAGTGATTTTCGTATCTTTATAAATAATAGGATATTGTGTATTTGCAAATATATGATCCGCTATAGTCTGTCCAACCTTTATTTCCTTAACATTTATGTGAGTAGCCTCCAATTTAAAAACCACCTTTGTGTACGTACTTTTCTTCCATTGTATCGTAACAATTTGTATAAATATAGTAGTATTTATAAAAGAAAGGAGCTATAGAAAAGCAAATATTCCTCTGCTTTTCTATAGCTCCGTGTAAAAGATTTTTTCTTTTACTCTAGATTTTCATCGTCCTCATCATCTGTCACTTCATCTGCATTGTCTTTTTCAACCTTCGCTACAGTTGCCACATATTCTTCTTCCGCTAAACGAATTAAGCGGACACCTTGCGTGCTACGGCCGATAATGGAGATATCCTGTACGTCCATTCGAATAAGCATTCCGTTAATTGTAATGAGCATAATATCCTCAGTACCATCAACTGCTTTTACCGCACACATCTTACCGTTTTTCTCAGTAATTTGCATTGTTTTTAAACCAACACCACCACGACTTTGTAAACGGTATTCGTGCTCAGGTGTACGTTTTCCATAGCCTTTTTCTGTAACAACTAAAATTTCCTGACCTTGTTCGATAATTTCCATACCGACTACATAGTCACCTTCACGCAGTTTAATTCCTCGGACTCCGGCAGCCGAACGTCCCATTGAGCGAATATCTTCTTCTTTGAACCGGACTAGCATACCGTCCTGTGTTCCAATAATAATTTGCTTCTGTCCATCTGTTAAACGGACAGAAATTAAATCATCATCCTCACGTAAGCTAATCGCAATTAAGCCGTTTGTCCGTATATTGGAAAATTGCGATACTGGTGTACGTTTTGTAATACCTGTTTTCGTTGTAAAGATAAAGTACGCATCCTCGTCAAAAGATTCTACGCGAATCATCGCTGTTACTTTCTCATCTTTTTCGATGTTTAATAAGTTTACAATCGGTAAACCTTTTGCTGTACGACCGAATTCAGGTATTTCATAGCCTTTCGCTCGGAACACTTTCCCTTTAGATGTGAAAAATAAAATCGTATCATGAGTCGATGTAAATAATAAATGCTCTACAAAATCGTCCTCATTTGTGCCCATACCTTGCACGCCACGACCACCTCGTTTTTGTGAACGATATGTATTCGCAGCTAAACGCTTAATATAACCATTATGCGTTAATGTTAATACAGAGTTTTCACGCGGAATTAAATCCTCGTCCTCAATCATTTCTAAACCGCCAGCAGTAATTTCTGTACGGCGTATGTCATTATAACGCTCCTTAATTTCAAGCATTTCCTTACGAATAATCTCAAGCACTTTTGCTTCATCTGCTAAAATTGCTTTTAAATCAGCGATTAATCTTTGTAGCTCCTGATATTCCGCTTCAATTTTTTCACGCTCTAAGCCGCTTAAACGAACAAGACGCATATCAAGAATTGCTTGCGCTTGTCGCTCACTCAATGTAAAGCGCTCCATTAATACTGGCTTCGCCTCATCACCGCTACGAGAGCCGCGAATAATCGAAATAATTTCATCAATATGATCAAGTGCAATACGTAAACCTTCTAAAATATGCGCACGCTCTTCTGCCTTGCGTAACTCAAATTTTGTACGACGTGTAATTACTACTTTTTGATGCTCTAAATAATGGTGTAACGCTTCTTTTAAACTTAAAATTTTCGGTTGTCCATCTACTAACGCAAGCATATTTACACCAAAGCTGGATTGCATAGCTGTTTGTTTATATAAATTGTTCAGAACGACATTGGCATTTGCATCACGACGTACTTCAATAACAACACGCATACCACGACGGTCTGATTCGTCACGTAAATTCGTAATACCATCGATTTTTTTATCGCGTACAAGCTCGGCGATTTTTTCAATGAGCTTCGCTTTATTTACTTGATATGGTAGCTCATGAATTAAAATTGTTTCCTTGCCATTGCTACTTTGCTCAATTTCTACTTTAGCCCGAATAATAATTGAGCCTCTACCTGTTTCATAAGCACGGCGAATACCAGAGCGACCAATAATTAAACCTCCTGTTGGAAAGTCCGGTCCTGGTATAATCTCCATTAGCTCTTCTGTCGTAATAGCTGGGTTTTCAGACAAAGCAAGCACTGCATCAATCGTTTCACCAAGCTGATGTGGTGGGATGTTTGTCGCCATACCTACAGCGATACCAGAAGCACCATTGACAAGTAAGTTTGGATAGCGAGATGGTAATACCCTTGGCTCTTGCTCACTACCATCATAGTTTGGATCATAATCAATTGTGTCTTTATTAATATCACGTAGCATTTCCATTGCAATTTTTGACATACGCGATTCCGTATATCGCATCGCTGCTGCACCATCACCATCAACTGAGCCGAAGTTTCCATGCCCATCCACCAGCATGTAGCGATAGCTGAAGTCCTGTGCCATACGAACCATTGCATCGTAAATAGATGAGTCTCCATGCGGGTGATATTTACCCATTACATCCCCTACGATACGGGCACTTTTCTTGTATGGCTTATCTGACGTATTTCCTAGCTCTTGCATCCCATATAAAATTCGGCGATGCACCGGCTTTAAACCATCTCGTACGTCAGGTAAAGCACGTGCCACGATAACACTCATAGCATAGCTTAAAAATGATGTTTTAATTTCAGTCGTAATATTTCTTCCTTGAATATTCCCATGTTCGATCTCAGACAAAATATAGACCTCCCTTCCAAACGATTAAATATCTAAATCTGCATAAACAGCATTTTCTTCAATGAAATGACGGCGTGGTTCAACGTCATCACCCATCAATTGATCAAAAATTCGATCCGCCTCAATCGCATCATCCAATTCAACACGAATTAATGTACGATGCTCTGGGTCCATTGTCGTTTCCCATAATTGCTCCGCATTCATTTCACCTAAACCTTTATAACGCTGTACGTTTGGTTTTGGTACACTTGATAATCGATTTAAAATTTCTTCTAGCTCTGCATCTGAATAGCAATACTCTACATGCTTCCCTTGCTTCACCTGATATAGTGGTGGCTTAGCTGCATAGACATAACCAGCCTCAATCAGCGGGCGCATAAAGCGGAAGAAAAATGTTAATAACAGTACACGGATATGTGCGCCATCAACATCGGCATCTGTCATAATAATAATTTTATGATAACGCGCTTTTTCTAAATTAAATTCTTCTCCGATTCCTGTACCAAAGGCAGTAATCATTGCGCGAATTTCAGCGTTCGAAAGAATTCGATCCAAGCGTGCTTTTTCTACGTTTAAAATTTTCCCGCGCAAAGGCAATATCGCTTGGAAATGACGGTCGCGACCACTTTTCGCTGAACCACCAGCAGAATCACCCTCAACGATATAAATTTCACATTCAGCAGGATTTGTAGAAGAACAGTCTGCCAGTTTCCCGGGCAAGCTGGATACTTCTAAAGCTGATTTACGACGTGTAAATTCACGGGCTTTCTTCGCTGCAACACGAGCCCGAGCTGCCATTAAGCCTTTTTCAACAATTTGACGTGCAACAGTTGGATTTTCTAGCATAAAGCGCTCAAAACCATCTGAGAATAAAGCATTCGTAATTTGGCTTACTTCTGAGTTACCTAATTTTGTTTTCGTTTGTCCTTCAAACTGAGGATCTGGGTGCTTAATAGATACGATGGCCGTTAAACCTTCTCGCACATCCTCACCTGTTAAATTAGTGTCAGCCTCTTTTAGTAGACCGTTTTTACGTGCATAATCATTAATAACACGCGTCAAAGCCATTTTAAAGCCGGATTCATGTGTACCGCCCTCATACGTATTAATATTATTGGCGAACGACATAATCGTAGAAGAGAAGCCTGCATTATATTGCATAGCAATTTCAACGGCAATTCCGTCCTTTTCTCCATGTACATCAATCGGCTCATGAAGTGGCTCTTTATTGGCATTTAGATGCTCAACATATGAGCGTATACCACCTTCATAGTGATATGTAGTTGAACGTACTTCATCCTCACGCTCATCCGCAATTGTTAAACGAATTCCACGATTTAAGTACGCTAATTCACGCACACGTGTAGCTAAAATATCAAATTCATAAACAGTCGTTTCAGTAAAAATATCGGCGTCCGCCTTGAAGCGTGTCATTGTTCCTGTTTCAGTCGTATCACCGACAACCGTTAGTGGCTGCACAGTACGTCCACGAGAAAATTTAATGCTGTGTATATGACCGTCACGCTTTACATAAACCTCAGTTTCAATAGATAATGCGTTCACAACAGAAGCACCTACACCGTGTAGACCACCTGATACTTTATAACCGCCACCGCCAAATTTCCCTCCAGCATGTAGCACAGTCATAATAACTTCAACAGCTGGTAAACCCATTTTCTCCTGAATGCTTACAGGAATACCACGGCCATTATCTTCTACGCGAATCCAGTTATCCTTCTCAATTGCTACTGTAATATCCGTACAAAAACCAGCAAGCGCCTCGTCAATACTATTATCAACGATTTCCCATACTAAATGATGTAGCCCCTTTGAACTTGTAGAACCGATATACATACCAGGGCGTTTACGAACTGCTTCCAAGCCCTCTAATACTTGTATTTGGTCAGCATCATATGTCTGCTGCTGAACGTCTTTTTCTTCTAAAGACACTATGTTCACCCACTCTTTCTTCACACTGTGTACAACCATTATTCCCTAAAGGTCTTGCTATTTTACAATAGACCCTTGTTTCACATGGAACAAACTGGCCTGTTCAATCGTTTCATGATGAATTCCTTCAACACTTGTCGTTGTAACAAATGTTTGAACCTCACCTTGAATTGTATTTAATAAATGTGATTGTCTATAATCATCTAGCTCTGATAACACATCATCTAACAATAAGATGGGTGTTTCTTTCGTTTCTTGTTTAATTAATTCAATTTCAGCAAGCTTTAAAGATAAAGCTGTCGTGCGCTGTTGCCCTTGCGAACCATATGTTTGAACATCATAGTCATTGACAAAAAACTGCAAATCATCACGATGTGGTCCTACTAATGTAACACCGCGCTCTAGCTCCCTTTTTCGTGCCTCTAAAAGCTTTTGCTCTAAATGAGCAGCCATTTGCTCAGCACTTTGATCTGCCACTAGCCCTGAAATTGGTCGATATTTTATAACTAGCTTTTCCAAGCCACGCGAAATACCGGCATGTATTGGTTCAGCCCATGCCTGTAAAAGCTCCATGAATTGAAATCTTTTGCGAATAATTTGAACAGCAGCCTGTATGTACTGCTCTGTATAAACATCAAACATGACATCGTTTAATGTATGGCGACCTTGATTGCTTTTCAAAATATGGTTACGTTGCTTTAGTATTTTTTGGAATGTTAATAAATCATGTAAATAAACAGGAGATATTTGCCCAATTTCCATATCAATAAAGCGTCGCCGTAGTTGAGGGCTTCCTTTGACAACATATAAATCCTCTGGTGCAAACATCACGACATTCATTTGCCCGATGTAATCGCTAAGGCGTGTTTGTTCAAGATGATTTATTTTTCCCTTTTTGCCTTTTTTTGAGATTGTCAGCTCAATAGGAAAACCGCCATAACGCTTTTGCACAACACCTTCTATTTTACCATAGTCTGCATCCCAGCGTATCAATTCTTTATCATTCGATGTACGGTGGGACTTAGCCATAGCCAAAACATAGATGGATTCCATCACATTTGTTTTACCCTGTGCATTCTCCCCGATAAAAACATTGATTTTAGGAGAAAAATCCAGCGTTAACGACTCATAATTTCGATAATTTATCAGCTTTAATTGCTCAATATTCATTCACTTGCACCGTTCTCCACAATACGGAAGCGACCGACGCCTGGGATATTGATTACATCACCGTTACGTAATTTGCGCCCGCGACGATCATCGACATCGCCATTGACATAAACAACGTGCTCACTTAAAAACCATTTTGCCATTCCACCGGAGCTAATTGCATCCGTCATTTTTAACACTTGCCCTAACGTTACAAACTCTGTATCAATAAAAATATCTTGCACGATTGTCATCCTCCGCTAAACGAAATCTATCTTTCTATCATACCAAAAAATCGGCTTGTGCGTAAGTGAAGCAAATTTTTCTAGATGAATAGCAAATTAAAACACTTGTATTTCTTATCAATTACGCAGAAGCGTAATTGTATCCAGATTTCTTCAAGCTAGTTAACCTAAAATCGTCACGTCCTGTAACAACGGTTAACTGACCTACATTATGCAAGCCTCGTTTTAAAAAATATGCCATTTGCGAAAGACTAATTTGACAGAAAAATTCATTTAAACATGAAAAGCTGTCTGGAAAGACATGCAGCAGCATGCTTTTCAGACAGCTTTTTCGAGAAAAACTAGTAAGTACGAACCGGTAAAATAAGCTGTAAAATGGCGTCGTCATGTATTGAACGTAAAATAAACGGGCGCATCGTACCAGTAAATTGAATCACTACATCTTGTCCATCGATTGCTCGTAGTGCTTCCATCATATATTTAGCACTGAAGGAAATTTTAAGTGACTCGCCCTCAAGGTTTTCTACCGTAATTTGTTCCTCTACTTTCCCGATTTCTGGTGAGTTTGAGGAAATTTCTACTGTATTATTTTCTAATGTTTCAAAACGTACAACATTATTGCGGTCTTCACGTGCTAATAAGGATGCACGGTCAATCGCTTGTAGTAACGCCTTCCCATTAATCGTTACATTTGTTTTATAGTCCTCTGGAATTAAACGTGATGTATCAGGGTAGTTGCCTTCTAATAAACGAGAGAAGAATAATACATCCTCCGTTTTAAATAATACATGATAGTTTGTTAATGCAATTTGTACAGGGTCTGTTGAATCTTCTAAAATTTTGTTTAATTCATTTAAGCTTTTTCCAGGAATAACAACACTATTAATTTCAGCAGGTAATTGCTCAAGCTGAATTTTGCGACGTGCTAAACGATGACTATCCGTTGCAACGCATATTAATTCATTTTCTAGTATTCTCCAGTTTACACCTGTCAACACAGGCCTGCTTTCAGACGTTGCAACAGCAAATACTGTTTCACGTATAACAGATTTTAATAAATCTGCAGGCATTGAGAACTGGCGGTCTTCTGCGACTTCAGGTAGCAATGGATATTCTGAAGCATCTAGGCCAATTAAATGGAATTCAGATTTACCTGAGCGAATATTTGTTGCAAAGCCTGCTGATACTTCAATTTCTACATCATTTGTCGGAAGCTTTCTTACAATTTCGTTAAACATACGCGCTTGTAAAACGATTGAGCCCGTTGTACTAACATTTATTAATTGTTCTCCATCTTCTTCAACCGGAATAAATGTTTGGATTGTAATATCTGCATCACTGCCTGTTAAATGTAAACCTTCGTGTGTTACGTCAATTTTAATACCAGTTAAAATTGGAATCGTTGTTTTTGAACTAACTGCTTTCATGACATCATTTAATCCTGCTAAAAGCCGGTCACGCATAATATCAAATTTCATGTCGTACCCCCATATATAATATTATTAAAATAATAAAAGAATAAATAGATATAGTAATAGGCGCTGTGGATTTGTGGATAAGTGCCTTTTAACAAGTAAAATCAGTCTATCCACATGTAGATAGACTGTGTATAAATTTGTACAGAAATTAATAAGTTATCCACATCCATGCTGAACAAAAAAGAAGGCTTACTTGCCTAGCATGCTACGAATTTGTTTAATATCTTGTTGAAGTCCTTGATCATTTTTAAGCTGATTTGAAATTTTTTCGTGTGCATGAATAACGGTTGTATGGTCTCTTCCACCAAATTCCTCACCAATTTTTGGCAGTGAGAAGTCTGTCAGTTCACGCGATAAATACATGGCAACTTGTCTTGGAAACGCAATTGATTTTGTACGCTTTTTAGCAGAAAAGTCCTCCAAGCGAATATTGAAATGCTCTCCAACTGCATTTTGAATATCTAAAATTGAAATCATGCGTGGCTTCGCATTTGGAATAATATCTTTTAATGCGGCTGCTGCAAGTTCTGGTGTTACATCCTCTTTAACAAGTGAGGAGTAGGCTACAACACGAATTAAAGCGCCCTCTAATTCACGAATATTGGAATCAATTTGATTGGCAATATAAAGCATTACCTCATTAGGAATATCCAAATGATCAGCCTTCGCTTTTTTGCGTAAAATTGCAATTCTTGTTTCTAAATCAGGTGGTGCAATATCGGTAATTAAGCCCCATTCAAAACGCGAGCGTAAGCGATCTTCCAGTGTTGGAATTTCCTTAGGCGGCCTGTCACTCGAAATCACAATTTGCTTTGATTCCTCATGTAATGTGTTAAATGTATGGAAGAATTCCTCTTGTGTAGACTCTTTTCCAGCTAAAAACTGAATATCGTCGATTAATAAAACATCTACATTTCGATATTTATTGCGGAAATCAATGGCTTTATTATCGCGAATGGAGTTAATAAATTCATTTGTGAATTTTTCAGATGATAAGTATACAACCTTTGCCGAAGGGTTATGCTCTAACACATAGTGACCAATTGCATGCATTAAATGTGTTTTGCCAAGCCCTACGCCTCCATAGATGAAAAATGGGTTGTATGCTTTCGCTGGTGCTTCTGCGACTGCAAGCGAGGCAGCATGTGCAAAGCGGTTACCAGAGCCAATAACGAATGTATCGAATGTGTATTTTGGATTTAACATTCCGGGTGAAATTTCTTGGTGATCTTGATTATGCCCATTAATTCTAGGTGCTGGTAGCTCAAAATCATCCTCATCCTGCTCATTTTGAACTTCAAATTTAATGACTAAATCTTGTCCTACTAATTCGTTTAAACTACCTGTTAAAAGATGCATATAATGCTTTTCTAGCCATTCACTTGCAAAAGTATTTGGCGCAGCAATTGTTATCGTCGAGCCATCAAAAGTTAAAATTTTTGTAGGTTTTAGCCATGTATCGAAGCTTGGCTTTGCAATCTTTCGTTCTACTTGAGCAAGGACATTATTCCATAATTCTTCTAAATGCTCCAAGCGGACTCGTCCTTTCGTTCGAAATTTAATTTTATTTAAAGTGGCATTCACTTTCCTGCTCTATTTTAAGATGAATGCTTTTTGTTCAGCCGGTAACTAATTATTTTGCTGAATTAAAGATAATACCTCTATTTTTTTATTTCATTTACGTAAATATGAAATAGACATACACATAATCACAGCCTGTGGATAAATGATATCCTAAGCCTATGTATAATATTGTCCACAGATTATCAACAACTGTGGATAAAATATTTCCCAAGAAAATCGTCCACAAAAGAAAACACATTTATCGTATCAAAAAAAGCGAGCAATTACAATACTCTAACAAACTTATCCACATAGTGCAAACTGTTCACAAAGCAGTTGTCCACATGCTATTAGTTTGTGAAAAAGCTGTCAATAACGTATGTGGATAATTTTGAAAGTGAAAAAAATTATGCACATAGTTATTTTTGCTAAAGCTGTTTATCTTGTGGATAACTAAGAGAGAAATAAAAGAGGACATATTTTAAAAAATAAGAAGTATAAGTTTTTGGTTTTTAAACAGCGTCTAGGTTAAACATGCGCTGCTCATTTATTTTGAGAAGTGGTGAAGCGTTTATTTTTGCACTTGTGCACTCCAATGTCTGTCAGGGCTAAACAGATTCTTTAGCGCTTTTCTCATTAAAGGATTGACAAATAGTACGGTTTATATATATAATATCCAAGTCTGTATGTCGAAATAGATAAATAGCAAACTCTCATTCTTATAGGAGGTGTAATATAATGAAACGCACATATCAACCAAAAAAACGTAAGCACAGCAAAGTACACGGTTTCCGCGCACGTATGAGCACGAAAAACGGTCGTAAAGTATTAGCTGCTCGTCGTCGTAAAGGAAGAAAAGTATTATCAGCATAAGTCCACTGAGCCACATCAGTGGTCTTTTTTTTCTATATAATTGATGAAATGAGTAGATGGAGATGGTGAAGGAATGAATAAACGCCAAAGAATTAAAAAAAATGAAGACTTTCAAAAGGTGTTTAAGAAAGGAAGATCCTTTGCAAATCGCCAATTTGTCGTTTACTGCTTGACAAAAGAGGCACAAGAGGAGTTTCGTATAGGCTTATCAGTGAGCAAAAAAGTAGGAAAAGCCGTAACACGTAACCAAATAAAGCGCTATATCCGTCAAACATTTCTTGAATTAAAAGATGAAGTTAGGCAGGATATGGATTATGTTATTATCGCCCGGCATCAGGCGGCCATTTTAAATTTTCATGAAACAAAAAAAAGTTTACAGCATGTCTTAAAAATTGCGAAAGTATTGAAGTAATCGAAATGACACTACAAAATAGTGGAGTGCAAATGCCTTCACATGATAGAATATCTTCAAACACAAATGAATAAATAGAGGAATTCATCTAGGGGGAAGAAAGTTGAAAAAAAGACTTTGGATCGTTCTGACACTGGTTGCTACTACATTATTGCTATCAGGTTGTTCAGAATTTAACCAACCGATCTCAGCTGAAAGTAAAGGCTTTTGGAATGAGTTCATTGTTTGGCCGTTAGTTTCAGTTATTCAATATTTTGCAGAATTGCTTGGTACATATGGCTTAGGTATTATCGTTGTAACGATTATTATTCGAACTGCTATTTTACCACTGACAATCAAGCAAATTAAAAGCTCTAAAAAGATGCAAGAATTACAGCCGAAGCTAAAGGAGCTACAACAAAAGTACAGCTCTAAAGATGCGGCAACACAGCAGCAATATCAGCAAGAAATGATGGCATTAATGCAATCATCAGGTGCAAATCCTTTAATGGGCTGCTTACCTGTGTTAATTCAAATGCCAATTTTAATCGGTTTCTACCATGCGATTAGCCGTATGAATGCAACACCGACAATTGATTTAGGTACATTTCTAATTTTCCCATTAGCTGAACCTAGCGTGGTATTAGCAATTATTGCAGGGTTATTCCAGTTTGTCGTATTAATGACAGGTCCTGCAATTGACAACCCGCAAATGAAGATGATGATGTACATTATGCCAGTAATGATTATGGGCTTTGGTATGTTTTTACCAGCGGCACTATCATTATATTGGGTAATCGGGAACATTTTCTCTGTGTCTCAAAACCTTGTGATTTATAAGCCTTGGAATAAAAATAAACAAGAAGCTACTACAGGAGGAGCGAAAAAGTGAAGCAAATTACGCAAATAGGCGCAACGGTACAAGAAGCGATCTCATTAGCGTTACAACAGCTTGGCAAAACCCGCGAACAAGTAGATGTTGAAGTTTTACAAGAAGGTAAAAAAGGATTTTTAGGCTTTGGTGCACGTCCTGCTGAGGTGCGTGTAACAATGAAAGAAGAAGTTGATCAAGTAGCTGTAGAAGAAGTACAAGTTCAAGAACCGCTAGTAGAAACGCTAGTAGAGGAAGTTTTCGGGGAACAAGTTCAAACTGATGACGTGAATGAAGAGCTGATTCAACCAGCAGAAGGGCAACTAAATGTAGACCCTATACAAGAGGCGAAAGCTTATATTGAAAGTGTAGCTGAAAGTATGGGCATTAATGATTTACAGATAGAGCACGAAACAGAAGGCAAGTATACAACATTTAAGTTAGAAAGTGAGAAGGCCGCACTTTTAATTGGAAAACGTGGACAAACATTAAACGCTTTACAGCAATTAACACAGCTTGTGTTAAACAAAAGTGCAAAATCTTTTATGCTCGTTAAGCTTGATGTTGAGGATTATCGTGAGCGTCGTCGCATTGCTTTGGAGCAATTAGCAGAGCGTATGGCAGACAAAGCAGTTCGCACTGGCAAGCAAGTGATGTTAGAGCCAATGCCATCATATGAACGAAAAATTATCCACCACGCTTTAACAAATCGATTAGATATTGAAACGTATTCTGAAGGTGTAGAGCCAAATCGCTATTTAGTTATCGAACCGACAAATGGATAGAGAGCGTCAATCAAACCGTGCAGTTGCCGGCTTGATTGACGCTTTATTTGTTGCTATTTAAAAGTATTATCTTGTAGAAGATAGTAGATGTCCTTTTTTGAAAATATGGTGAACATTGGGGGAGGCAGTTTTTGTTTTAAATTACTGGAAATTCCTTATTGAAGTTTGATAAACTTATATTATAAGTAAAGATTGGTAGAGATAAAACTTCTGTAAAAAAGAACTGGGATTAGGAGCATTTTTGAGGCAAGGGAATTTCTTCGAACAGGTACGAAAGTGCTCAAAACTAGGGAAGGGAATATTATGGTAAAAAAAAGATTGTAATAATCGCTTTTTTAGCTTTAGTTATTATTGTTGGTGGTAATTTTATGATGAAAAAAACTATTTATTCTGTGACTGATATACTTGAAGGTGTCGATTTTGATGTAGAAGAGCAATCTTTAAGTGTTGAAAGTATTGATATAAAAACAGAGGACATGTTCAAAGTAATTGAAATTTCAGAAGTTCAACAAAAAAAGTTAATAGATACTTTTTCAAAAGCAAAATTTCAAAAAACAAATTATTCTTCTGAATGGGATTATCGTATTAATATTACTTTGAATAAGGGATATGTTCTTTATCTTGATTCTAATAAGAAAATAATAGTTCCTGAAAATAAGAGAGTAGCTTATGTTATTAAAGGGGACAATGACTTTTTTAGTGTTTTGAATGAGCTTGTAAAATAGTAAAAGAGGCTGGGACATAACTCTATTATTTCGAAAAATGATGAAAAAAGATAATTATTTTTTCGTTTCAAGGGGTTGAATATTCCTTCTTAAATCAAAAAAATGTTAGACTAATTAGATTGCGGTCTAACATTTTTTCTTTTTTCAATTGTCATAAATTTCACCTTCCGCGCTAACTAAGTGATTGAACAATCTGACTTGCTATAGACAGTTATGCTACAACTGCGCCCTATTACGGCAAATAATGTTGGCAACACACTTTGTCAACATTAGAGCAGTAGGGAGATGATAATTTGATAACTCTGAAAACATCGAAACATGGAAAAAGTTCAGTGGCAGGATAGAATCAGGGAACAAAGTGCGAGTGATTTATCAAAGAAGTCCAGAGCCAGACACCTAACTTATTAGCTTTATAATCCGAGTCTGGCACCAACTTCTGCGTACTCTATATCTTTTCTTTCTGCATTCCAATTGTCCCCTGTTTGTCCGTCCCATATCGCTCCTGTCTCAACGAAACCGACAGACGCAAACAACTTCCGAACGGCTTCGTTTACCATCCAATATGATGTAGCAACTGCATCTGCTTTTCCTTGTGGAAACGACTTTATGTAATCAATAACTTTCATCATTGCTTGTTTACCAAATCCTTTGCCTTGATGCTTTTTATCAATCATAAAACGATTAAGTCCATAAGTAGATTTATCTCCATATTTTTCACATAAAATTGAGCTTTCCGCCAGTTCGTAAAATCCAATATCGACATATCCTATGACTTCATCATTGTTGCATATAGCGAAGATCATGGGAGGTTTTTCGTCGTTGAGTATCTTTACATAGGCTTTAGCCAAACAATATATGCTGGAATCCACATTTCCTTTCTGCTCATCTGTTATGCTTAATTTCAACACTGCCTCAAAATTATCGTGGGTAATCTTTCTTAATTCAATCATTTTTCTTCCCTGCTTTCGAAAATATAAATTTAAGTCCATTAAAGACACTTCCACAGGAGTGCCATGTACCAAATAAATCTAAATAAAGTATATACGAAATCCCCATCTAATTCACTTTCACCAAAAGTACGTAAGAACCAGTTTGTTTTAGTGTTTACATTCTTGTATAAACATTTTGCCAAAACATAATCGCTAATATTAAACAAGCCGGCAACTGCATGGCTTGTTTAACAACAATTACTTTAGATTTTGCTGAAAATATGTTAATCTAAGTTGTTAGGAAATATCGTTCGGTTACGTTATCCACATGTGGATAAATTGATTTTGAAGAAAATCTAGTCGCAATTATGCTGAGGCGTAATTGATTTTTATAAACATGAAGTCAGGAGGCTTTTTGATGGATTTTGATACAATTGCTGCGATATCCACACCAATGGGAGAGGGAGCTATTGCAATCGTTCGTTTGAGTGGTGATGAAGCAATAGCGATAGCAGATAAAATATTTCAAGCGCCAAATAGAAAAAAATTAGCCGAGCAAGTGACACATACGATTCACTACGGGCATTTAATTGATCCGAAGACAGAGGAAGTAGTGGAAGAGGTTATGCTATCGTTGATGCGTGGGCCGAAAACATTTACACGCGAGGATGTTGTAGAAATTAACTGTCACGGTGGGCTAGTTTCTGTTAATCGCGTATTACAGCTTGTGTTACGCTATGGAGCTCGATTGGCGGAGCCGGGGGAATTTACGAAGCGTGCCTTTTTAAATGGACGAATCGACTTATCGCAGGCCGAGGCTGTAATGGATTTGATTCGTGCCAAAACAGACCGTGCCATGAATATGGCATTAACACAAATGGACGGTAAGCTGTCACGCTTAATTGGCGAATTAAGACAAGCACTACTCGAAACATTAGCACAAGTAGAGGTCAATATCGATTATCCAGAATACGATGATGTAGAAGAAATGACAGTACCTGTCTTGCTTGAAAAATGTAGCTGGGTACGTGACGAAATAGATAAATTACTAACGACATCTGCGCAAGGGAAAATTTTGCGTGAAGGTTTATCGACGGTTATTTTAGGAAGACCAAACGTAGGAAAGTCTTCTTTATTGAATAGTTTAGTGCATGAAAACAAGGCAATTGTAACAAATATTGCTGGGACAACGCGTGATATTATAGAGGAGTATGTCAATGTGCGCGGCGTACCACTACGTTTAGTAGATACAGCGGGTATTCGTGAAACAGAAGATATCGTTGAGCGCATAGGGGTAGAAAGGTCGAGAGAGGCTTTAAAAGGAGCAGACTTAATTTTACTCGTATTAAATGGGGCAGAAAGCTTATCAGTTGAAGATGAGCGCCTATTTGAAACAATTAAACATATGGATTACATCGTTGTTGTTAATAAAACGGATTTACAACAACAAATTGACTTGCAGCGTGTCAAAGAATTAGCTGGCGAACGTCGCATCGTTACAACTTCATTATTAAAGGAAGAAGGAGTAGCTGAGCTTGAAGAGGCGATTGCTGCAATTTTCTTTGCGGGACAAGTTGAAGGTGGAGATATGACATATGTTTCAAATGCACGTCATATTGCATTATTACATCAAGCAAGGCAAACAGTCGAAGATGCACTGAACGCCGCAGAGATGGGTGTGCCTGTTGATATGGTACAAATAGATGTTACACGTACATGGGAGATTCTTGGTGAAATTGTCGGTGATACAGTACAGGAAAGTTTAATCAATCAATTATTTTCACAGTTTTGTTTAGGAAAATAAAAAACGAAAGGAAGTTACAGCATGCCTACACAATATGAAGCAGGTACATTTGACGTCATTGTTATCGGTGCTGGACACGCAGGAGCTGAAGCAGCTTATGCTGCCGCAAAATTAGGCGCTAAAACGCTAATGCTGACAATTAATCTTGATATGATTGCCTTTATGCCATGCAACCCATCAATTGGTGGACCAGCAAAGGGAATTGTTGTACGTGAAATTGATGCATTAGGCGGATTAATGGGAAAAGTAATCGATAAAACGCATATTCAAATGCGTATGTTAAATACAGGTAAAGGGCCGGCTGTTCGTGCATTGCGTGCACAGGCAGATAAAGTGCTTTACCAGCAAGAAATGAAACGCTTATTAGAGGAACAAGAAAATCTCCAAATTCACCAAGCGATGGTGGAAGAATTAATCGTAGAAGATGATGAAGTGAAGGGTGTCATCACACAAATCGGCGGGATTTATCGTGCGAAAACAGTCATTATCACGACAGGGACATTCCTGCGCGGTGAAATTATTCTTGGCGATTTAAAATATTCAAGTGGCCCAAACAATCAGCAGCCGTCTATTAAGCTAGCTGACAATTTGAAGGAGCTTGGCTTTGATATTATTCGCTTTAAAACGGGGACACCACCTCGAGTAAATAATCGTACAATCGATTATTCAAAAACGGAAATTCAGCCGGGGGATGATGTGCCACGTGCATTTAGCTTTGAAACGACAGAGTTTATTTTGGATCAGCTACCATGCTGGCTAACATATACAAGCCCGTTGACACACCAAATCATCGAAGAAAATTTGCATTTATCTCCGATGTACTCTGGTATGATTAAAGGAACAGGTCCGCGTTATTGTCCATCGATTGAGGACAAGGTAGTGCGCTTTAACGATAAGCCACGCCATCAAATCTTCTTAGAGCCAGAAGGACGTAATACGCGTGAGGTTTATGTTCAAGGCTTATCAACAAGCCTACCTGAGCATGTGCAAAAAAGATTAATCGCATCTGTGCCGGGATTGGAAAATGCAGAAATGATGCGTGCTGGCTATGCGATTGAATATGATGCGGTTATTCCAACGCAATTATGGCCAACGCTAGAAACGAAGCGTATTAAAAATCTATATACAGCAGGTCAAATTAACGGTACATCAGGTTATGAGGAAGCAGCGGCACAGGGATTAATGGCAGGTATTAATGCTGCCTCTAGAATTTTCGGTAAAGAAGAAACAATTTTAAGCCGTTCAGAAGCGTATATTGGTGTACTAATCGACGATTTAGTAACGAAGGGCACAAGCGAGCCATATCGTTTATTAACGTCACGCGCTGAATATCGTTTATTATTGCGTCACGATAATGCAGATATGCGCTTAATGGATGTCGGCTATAAAGTGGGAATGGTTTCTGAGGAACGTTATGCTAAATTCACAGCGAAGCGTGAGCAAATTGAACAAGAAATTGCGCGTTTACGCGAAGTGATTGTTAAGCCCAATGCAGAGACACAGGAGGCTATTCGCTCTGTAGGTGGAACTGAATTAAAAGACGGTATTCGGGGAGCAGATTTATTAAAGCGTCCTGAAATGCATTATGACTTAGTTGCAACTTTAACACCTCCGGAAAAGGAATTTTCAGAGGAAGTAAAAGAGCAAATTGAAATCCAATTAAAATATGAGGGCTATATTCAAAAGGCGTTACAGCAGGTTGAGCGTTTACGCAAAATGGAAGATAAAAAAATTCCAGATAATATCGATTATGATGCTATTTCGGGCTTAGCGACAGAGGCGCGTCAAAAATTAAAATCTGTTTGCCCGTTATCAATTGCACAAGCCTCTCGTATTTCTGGGGTAAATCCAGCAGATATTTCAATTTTACTTGTTTATATTGAGCAGGGGAAAATTGCCCGTGTAGCCAATGATTAGTTAATAGCATATCGACGCATCGAGATTATAAGAGCCGTCTGAAAAGGGAGCGTAGTGCATTGTCTGCTTTTAGACACTTTCGGTGATGTTTTATCAAATGAATAAGTAGATAAAGAGCTGAGGCTGTCCGGAAAATATATCCTTTTCGGACAGCCCCTTAATTAAAGGAGGATTGTAGTGAACGAGCAACAATTTATTGAAGCATTAAAGGCGAAGGGCATTGAGCTGACAGCTGCCCAAATTGCCCAATTTAAAAAATATTTTGAGCTACTTGTAGAGTGGAATGAAAAAATGAATTTAACGGCTATTACTGACCTAGAAGGTGTTTATTTAAAGCATTTTTATGATTCCATTAGCGCTAGCTTTTATTTCGATTTTACAAAGATAACATCTGTTTGTGATGTTGGCGCAGGAGCAGGCTTCCCAAGTTTACCAATTAAAATCTGCTTCCCTCATTTAAAAATAACGATTGTCGACTCATTAAATAAGCGAATTACATTTTTAAATCATTTAAGCGAGGAGCTACATTTAGAAAATGTAGAATTTGTTCATGCAAGAGCAGAGGAATTTGGTCAAAATGCTAAATATCGCGAGAAATTCGATGTTGTAACAGCTCGAGCAGTAGCTAGACTCTCTGTTCTATCAGAGCTATGTGTGCCACTTGTCAAAGAAGGTGGTCAGTTTGTGGCATTAAAAGCAGCGGCTGGAAAGCAGGAATTAGCAGATGCGAAAAAAGCAATTACAACACTTGGTATAACACTGAAAGAGGAATTTTTATTTGAATTGCCAGTAGAGGAAAGTGAGCGTACTTTATATATATTTAATAAAGTAAAGCCAACACCTAAGAAATACCCACGTAAACCTGGTGTTCCAAACAAAACACCTATTCAATAAAAGCAGGTCAAGAGCTAGTTAGTAATAATTGGTTGGTATGTTCTACTGAAATCTCACAAGTAATTTGTATGTTTGATAGATATTTTATCGTTTTCAAGCATACATAATGATAGTAGGCATTAATTAATGATAGAATACGTAGATGCTAAGTTTCATAATTGATTGATTCCAAACTATGTACATTTCTGCTTGAATAATCAATAATATTTATAGTGAGTAAGAAGTTTCTTAAAGGTGGTGCCACTCGGATGAAAAGTCCTTTTTCACGTTTTTTCGGAGGCGGAAAAGAGTCTGAAGTAAAAAGTGAAGTAGCAGCTATAGAAGAAAAAAAGGCTACAGAAGAAGTAGTGAAAATTCCTATTGAAAAAATCATACCGAATCGTTTTCAACCGCGTACTATATTTGACGATGAAAAAATTGAAGAATTATCTAGAACGATTCATATACATGGTGTCATTCAGCCAATCGTCGTGCGTAGGAGTAGCAGCGATGATGGCTATGAAATCATTGCAGGTGAGCGACGCTATCGTGCGATGAAAAAGCTACAATGGGCGGAAGTGCCGGCGATTGTACGACAGCTAAGTGATAAAGAAACAGCATCAATTGCATTAATTGAAAACCTACAACGTGAAGAATTGACAGCAATTGAAGAAGCACTTGCCTATCAGCAATTACTTGAATTACATTCATTAACGCAAGAGGCGCTTGCACAGCGTCTTGGAAAAAGCCAATCAACTGTAGCAAATAAGCTACGTTTATTGAAATTGCCTCAATTTATACAAGAGGCCATTTTAAAGCGCGAAATTACCGAGCGACATGCACGTGCGCTGATCGCTGTGAAAGATGAGCAATTACAATTACAGCTAATTACAGCAGCTAAAGAATACGACTGGAACGTACGTCAGCTTGAAGAGCAAATTCAACAGTTGCTATCACCATCTACCGAGGAAGAGCCTGTAAAGAAAGAAAAACCAAAGCGCAAAGCAATTAGCAAAGATGTGCGCATCGCCCTAAATACAATTAAGCACTCGTTAACAATGGTAACGAAAAGCGGTATTCAATTGAAAACAGAGGAAGAGGATACAGAGGAATATTACCAAATCACTGTTAAAATACCGAAGAAGAAGTAAACCATTTAATATATAGAGCTATTTAAAAAATTTATATAAAGCTTGATATTGAAGAACAGGAGCTGTCGCCTCGCTTTAGGTATAGGAAAGGTAGTTATAATAAAGTGTTAACTATTCTTGTCGTAAAGGTCATATCTAAAAAAGCCCTTCAGACACGCCCTTTTCAAAGAAAGCTTTCATTTTTTATGGTCAATACTTCAAAAAAATAACAATGCTGTCTGGAAAGTGGTACGATAACCAACTTTTTAGACAGCTTTTTTTATTAGAATAGTAGGATAACTTTAGGAACTACGCGTAAATTTTGATAGAATACCTTTAAAGCGTATTTACGATATAAGATAATGAATTGTAGGAAGTAGGTGGGATTATGGGGAAAGTTATCGCAATTGCTAATCAAAAGGGGGGAGTCGGCAAAACGACAACCTCTGTAAATTTAAGCGCCTGTTTAGCTTATTTAGGGAAAAAGGTACTGTTAATTGATATTGATCCACAAGGCAATGCAACAAGTGGTACTGGGATAAATAAAGCAGATGTACATGGCTGTATTTATGATGTCATTATTGACGACGAGGATATTACAACAACAATTTTACCAGCAAAAATAGAAAATTTATTTGTTGTGCCTGCAACAATTTCGTTAGCTGGTGCAGAAATAGAGCTCGTGTCAGCTATTTCACGTGAAGGAAAATTAAAAAATGCACTACAACCAATAAGACAAGATTATGATTACATAATTATTGATTGTCCACCATCACTCGGTTTATTAACAATTAATGCATTAACGGCGGCAGATTCAATTATTATTCCTGTACAATGCGAATATTACGCATTAGAGGGCTTAAGTCAGTTACTATCGACAGTTCGACTTGTGCAAAAGCATTTAAACCCACAGCTAATGATAGAAGGTGTTCTTTTAACAATGCTTGATGCGCGGACAAATTTAGGTTTACAAGTAATAGAGGAAGTAAAAAAGTATTTTCAGGATAAAGTATATAAAACGATTATTCCTCGCAATATTCGCCTAGGAGAAGCACCGAGCCATGGTAAGCCAATTATTTTATATGATGCAAAATCAAGAGGTGCAGAAATGTATGTAGAGCTAGCAAGGGAAGTGATTAAAAATGGTTAAAGGTTTGGGAAAAGGTATTGGCGCACTATTTCCAGAGGAGGCAGTACAGCAGGAGGGCAATGTGCAGCAGGTGGCAATTGACAAATTTGTAGCAAACCCATTTCAGCCACGCAAGCTTTTTCAAGATGAAGCGTTAGATGAGCTTGCACAATCGATTAAAGAGCATGGCATTATTCAGCCTATACTTGCACGTAAAAAGGGACGTAAGTTTGAAATTATCGCTGGAGAACGTCGCTGGCGTGCTGCAAAATTAGCTGGTTTAGATGAAATACCTGTGCTTGTCAAAGAAATGACAGAGCAGCAAATGATGGAAGTAGCTATTTTGGAAAACCTACAGCGCGAGGATTTAACACCAATTGAAGAAGCAGAGGCATATAGTAGTTTAATTGAGCAATTGAATTTCACACAGGAAGACTTAGCAAATCGTCTTGGAAAAAGTAGACCACATATCGCCAACCATATTCGCCTACTACAGCTACCTGAGGAAGTGCGTGCATTAGTAAACGACGGCTCATTAACAATGGGACATGGTCGTACATTACTCGGTTTGAAAAATAAAAGACAAATTGCAGAAGTAGCAAAAAAGGTAATTGCACAGCAATTGAATGTACGCCAATTAGAAGCGCTCGTTCAATCATTAAATGAAAATGTTTCACGTGAAACAAAAACACCCGCACGTGATATTTTTGTACAGGCTACAGAGGCGCAGCTCCGAGATTATTTTGGAACGAGCGTACAAATTAAAAAACAGAAAGATAAAGGGAAAATAGAAATCGAATTTTACTCAGATGAGGATTTAGAGCGTATTTTAGAAATTTTACAATTAGAGCGCACTGAATAGAGAGAAGGTAAATATGATTTTATTAGGTTCATTAATAAATGCCGCGCTAATAATAGCTGGTGCGTTTATTGGTAGACTGTTTCGTAATATTCCAGAAAAAATGAAAGAAACAGTTATGTCTATTATCGGGTTAGCCGTGGCTGTCCTAGGAATTTCAATGGGCTTTGAGAGTGGTAATTTCATTATCGTCATAGTTAGCCTCGTTGTTGGTACGATGATTGGTGAATGGCTCGATTTAGACAAATGGTTTAACCGCTTGGGAAAATGGGTAGAATCATTATTCGGTAAAAATAGTAGTGGCTCGATTGCTGAAGGCTTTGTAACAGCAACGCTGATATTTGTTATTGGCTCTATGGCGATACTTGGTGCACTTGATAGTGGTCTGCGTAATGATCATAATATTTTAATTACAAAAGGTATTATTGATGGCTTTACGTCCATAATTTTAGCATCTACTTTAGGTATTGGAGTTTTATTATCGGCTATACCCGTTTTTATCTATCAGGGACTTATCGCCATTTGTTCAGGGGCAATTAGCAAATATATTCCGCAGGAAGCGCTCGATTTATTTATTCAAGAAATGACAGCTACAGGTGGTATTATGATATTAGCAATTGGTTTGAATATTACCGGTTTAACGAAAATTCGAGTAGCCAATTTGCTGCCAAGTATTTTGTGTGTGGCGATTATTGTAGCTATTATGTTTATTGTTCAATAGATGGCGTTGCCAAGCTAGCTGTAAGGAACGAGCAATTTTTTCACTCATATTATATGTCAAATGAAGACGAGTGTTTTGCAATACTTGTGCTTCCATAAAACCTCCAATATTGACGATTCCTTTAATGGAAATGTCACCAATTGGGGGTAGTTGTTTTTTTACAGCCTTGCCAGGGAACAGTGGACCATTCTCTACTATAATATTTCCTATGCGGTTTTTCTCACTCAAGCAGGCATCGATTGCAACAATAAATGGTGGCTCGGCTTGTGCTTGTAAATTATTAAATGTTTCTAGTAAATTTAATGCATGTAACGGCTCCTCTAACGTCCCGATAACATCAAAGGGAAATGCATAGCTTTTCAATAGCTGGCTACCGATTAATGGACCGAGTGCATCGCCTGTTGAGCGGTCTGTACCAATACAACAAAAGACTAGCTGGCTATGCTCAAAGGGAATCATTTGTAAAAAAATATCGCTTAGTTTCCATACTGCACTTGATGCTTCATAATGAATAGAATGATTATTCATTTGTTTCACTCACTTTCTAAAAATAGTAAAAGTACGTTATATTTGTGCAGTATACTCAATTTGTTAATTTCTTATACAGGGAGTGAAAAAATGGAATTATATTATTCGGCAGCAGCAACAGTCAATCTAAGGGGGCTCACACGAATTAGTCAAAAAACTTGGGATTATCTTACGAGTGAAGCGTTATGGGATTTTATTTTAATAGCCTCTATAAAAGTGATTGCAATTTTGGCTGCTTCCTATATTGCTGTTCGTGTTGGAAGGAAGATTATTGAGAAAATTTTTGTTGTACGCATGCGTTCTCCATTAAATCACTCCGAACGTCGTCAAAAAACAATATTAAAATTATTGCAAAGTGTTTTATCTTATTTAGTGTACTTTTCTGCCATTATGGGCGTTTTATCTGCCCTTGATATTCAAATTGCAGGGCTACTTGCGGGGGCTGGTATTGCAGGCTTAGCAATTGGCTTTGGTGCCCAAAGCTTAGTAAAAGATGTGATTACAGGATTTTTTATTATTTTTGAGGATCAGTTTGGTGTAGGCGATTATATAAAAATAAACGGGGCAGAGGGAACTGTCCTGGAAATTGGTTTACGTACAACGAAGGTAAAGGGCAATACAGGTGAGCAATTTATTATTCCAAACGGTTCTATTACGAATGTAACGAACTATTCCATCAATCACTCGAAGTTTATGATTGACATGGAGTTAAATATAGATGCTGATATTGAAAAGGCAGAAAAACTCATTACTGCCTATTTAGAAAAGCTACCACAGCAGCATCCAGCATTAACAAATATACCTGCCTTTTTAGGCGTTCAAAATGCGACCGATAATGAAGTAACTGTGCGCATTATAGCTGAAACATTACCATTACAGCAATGGACAATTGCTCGAACAATTCGTCAAGACGTGAAGGAGCTACTAGAGCAAAATGGTATAGTCACTCCATTCCCAAAAATGATGCTGTATGACCGTGTAATGGGACGAGAAATTGAAGGGAGAGAATAAAATTGGAAGGTAAGGCATTTGAATTAAATGATATTGTAGAAATGAAAAAGCAGCATCCATGTGGAACAAATGCATGGAAAATTATTCGCTTAGGTGCAGATATTCGCATTAAATGTGAAGGTTGTGGGCATAGCGTTATGATTCCTAGACGTGAATTTGAAAAGAAGATGAAAAAAGTAATTAAAAAAGTCGATGAACAATAATGCGGTTAGACTTTTAGGCGTATTATCAATATAATAGAAAAGGCTATTAACATAAGTAAAATGAACTGAGCATAGAAAGGTTGTGTCCTATATGGCATTAACGGCTGGAATTGTCGGTTTACCAAACGTCGGCAAATCAACATTATTTAATGCGATTACGAAGGCTGGCGCACTTGCTGCTAACTACCCATTCGCAACAATTGACCCAAACGTAGGAATCGTGGAAGTACCAGACGCACGTTTAAATAAATTAACAGAATTAGTAGAGCCTAAAAAAACTGTACCAACAGCATTTGAATTTACGGACATTGCAGGGATCGTAAAAGGTGCTTCAAAAGGTGAAGGGCTTGGTAACAAATTTTTAGCACATATTCGTGAAGTAGATGCAATTTGCCAAGTGGTACGCTGCTTTGAGGACGAAAACATTACGCACGTAGCAGGTACAGTCAATCCAATCGATGATATCGAAGTCATCAATTTAGAGCTTATTTTAGCTGATATGGAATCTGTTGAAAAACGCTTGCAGCGCGTTGCAAAAATGGCGAAGCAAAAAGATAAAGAAGCACTTATCGAAGAGCCAATCTTAGTGAAGATAAAAGAGGCGCTAGAAGCTGAAAAGCCCGCACGTGCAGCAGAGCTTTCAGACGATGAGCTAAAGGTTATTAAAGGGCTTCACTTATTAACAATCAAGCCGATGCTTTATGTTGCTAACGTATCTGAGGACGAAGTAGCAGATGCAGATAGCAATAAATATGTGCAGATGGTACGCGAATTCGCCGCAGCAGAAGGTGCTCAGGTCATTACAATTTGTGCGAAAATTGAAGAAGAAATTTCGGGCTTTGACGACGAGGAAAAAGCAATGTTTTTAGAAGAACTAGGCATTAAAGAGTCGGGCTTAGACCAATTAATCCGTGCTTCATATGACTTATTAGGACTTGCTACATACTTTACGGCTGGCGTACAAGAAGTACGTGCGTGGACGTTCCGCAAAGGCATGAAAGCACCGCAATGTGCGGGTGTGATTCACACCGACTTTGAGCGCGGCTTCATCCGTGCCGAGACGGTTGCCTACGACGACTTAGTTGAGCTAGGCTCAATGACAGCAGCAAAAGAAGCAGGCAAAGTACGTTTAGAAGGTAAGGAATATATCGTACAAGATGGCGATATTATGTTGTTCCGTTTTAATGTTTAATTGAGAGAAGCGTTCAAAAGGCCGTGCAGCTACCGGCTTTTTAAACGCTTTTTTGACTTTGATAATGAATAAAATTAGAAGGGAGATTGAAAAATATGCAGTATGGAACACTTCCTAATTGGTTTTGGATAATTTATTACCTATTCTTATTTATAACAATAATAACTGCTCGACTATGTATTAAACAAAGAAAACTTATAGTTTTATCTGTCTTAACAATATTTTTTGCGATAACTGTTCCAATAATATCTTTTATTCATAGTATCGAACGTAAATTAGGTGAAGATGAACTTCATTATTTTATTAGTAGACTACAACAAGGTGATATTTGGACTGTATATGTTATTTTAGGGTATCTGTATATTTTAATATGGTGGGGCTGTTATTTTTATAAAAAGCAATCCAAATGATAGTTAAATTTGATTGAGAAAAAGGAAAAAGAACAGAAAGGTAATAAATATGATGCCAATTAATGCAGCTATTCTTGAATATTTAACAGCCGCCTCACTGACTTCATTTTGCTCTTTATACATCCATCTTCTTCCCCATAAAATGGCTTCTTTCGGATTTTTATATTGCCAAATTAAAATAATATATATCGGAATAAATAATATAAAGCAAAAGACAACAGCAGTCATTCACAGCCCTCCATTATACTCTCGTTTCATACACATATAGCTTTGGTAACTCGGGGTCATCCTTGACAAGTGCATCGTTTGGAAATGGACGTAACTCTTTGTACATGGCGAAATCGCCAACAGCTCCCGCGATTAATAATACACCAGTTATCACGAGTGTGAAGCTTCCTATATAAAGACCAGCAACAGTCGGCAAAATGCCCGTTGTCCAAAAAGGGAGAAGCAAAGCCTTTTTCATTGCACTATTTGTCATTGGCTTAATTGTTGTCGCATAGGCAATACCAAGCTTTAAATTAATACCGTAATCAAGCTCCTTAAACTTTGCTCCGCCAAAAATCATAAAGCCTATTAAATGAAATACCTCGTGTAAAACGATAAAAATAATATATAAAACAGCCATTGCCAGCATTGCTAAAAGTGAAAAATTCGTTTGTCCATAAATTAATTTATATATGATAGTAAAGAAAACGATAAAGCCAATCGTTAGCCAAAAGTTAAGCCTCGCAATTTTCTTCATATTTAATTCAATTATTACAGGTTGCTTCTCTGTCACAGGACCACTCCTATATTGATAATTATTTAGAATTTAATTGGTGATAAATGAATTTAATAAATACTCCCCATTTTTTTGTGAAAAATCAAAATAAATGGCGGCATTATTTTGGCCAAAACCGATTGTTATAATATTATTTTCTAAATGATGGAATCGGTATTCTAAAATGTTGTAATCAATAGACTGCAAAAAATTTTGTTCATGCCCATTTTCGAATATAAAAATTTTTTTCTCAAAATCAATTGTCACATTAGAATCTATAATTGTTTCAAGATAACTATAATCTGAATTCACCATCGCTCGAATGATTTTCAAAGAAAGATTCATCGTTTCTCTTAATTGGTCGGAAGTAAGATTCGGTCTTTCTTCAAGCTGCTTTTTTAGCTCTTCATTTTGTTTAGTTAATACATTCAATTTATCCTCATTGTCACTGCTTGATTGTTGACTAGTGTTCTCTTTATTTGAACACCCTACTAAAATAAATAATATAATAAAAGTAATCAGTATTTTTTTCATGTTACGCCCCCTTTCGTTTTATCAAATTCTAACATATAGCCGCGCTTGGTATACATATAACTTAGGCAATTCTGGGAAGCAGATTATAAGGAGGGAACTAATTGCCCAATACAAAAGTTAATAACACATCATTCCAACAAGAGATTTTAGACATGTTACAACCTAAAATTCATGCCGTTTTACGTCATACTCGTCCACAAGAACGTGATGACCTCAAACAAGAAATTTGCTTAATGATTATTCAAACCATCCAAACAAAAAAATTCAAAGAAGCACCTTCGTTCTTTGAATTAGTAGAAACTGAAAAACTAGCTCAAAACGAGCTTTAAATCAAACATAAAAATATTTTTCACTAAGGTTGTCAAAACAATTATTTATCTCCCTTTAGATTATAGAAAGCAATCATCCTAGGTAATTTAATTGCTTTTGAAAATAAATAAAAAAGACAAGAGGAATATAAAATGGCAAACTACGGTTTAACAGCAATACAAGTAGGGTTTGGAACAGGGACTCGTAAATTACAAATTCAGTGGTCAGCTACTCTACCTTACGAGGCAACATTAACAGTGACTCGTGGAGTTTGCCTTTTTATACAAAAAATAATTATATATGAAATCGAATATTGAAACGAAATAAGCAAAACTAACAAATAATAATATCGGCGAATCATAACTGTAATAAATAAAGTCTTGTGAATGTAGATAAAAGAACCAAATTGTTGTAATAACGAAAAGAGAAATATCGTAAACAATACTTAGAGGGCGTTTAATCGTTTTTAAAGCGAAATTAAAAACGACAACTCTAAAGAAAACAAATAGGCATAAAAAAATAAAATAAGCAAATGTAACATAAAAAATTGATGGCTGTATTGAATCTGGTATCATCATCAGCATAAACCCCTTTAAATAGTTTGTAGTCGAACTTCAGTCAGCGTCTTACCTAGTAATCTGACTTTTGGTAATACTCGGTTGCCACTGACACGCTTGTCATATCAAACTCTGCATAAATCGTACAAACAATTTCCACCCCTCTTATTATAAGTCACTTTTATTTTTTTGAAAATAAAAGAGCAGCTATACGCTACTCTCAGTTTATTGTATATTCTAGTAGCTCATCTAATACTTGACTCAATCGTTGTTTGAAAATATATTGCACATAAATTTAAAACATGCTATAATTCACAGATGTGAGTAATACAAGTTACTTGCTCCTTGCTCCCTATTTAGTAGGAGAGCCCAAGTCCATAAGGAGGTGCAAAACAAAGATGAGAAAGTATGAATTAATGTACATCGTACGCCCAAACATTGAAGAAGAAGCGAAGAAAGCTTTAGTAGAGCGTTTCAACGAAATCTTAACTTCAAACGGTGCTGAAATCATCGAAGCAAAAGACTGGGGTAAACGCCGTCTTGCTTACGAAATCAACGACTTCCGCGAAGGTTTCTACCAAATCGTGAAAGTAAACGCTGGTTCTCAAGCAATCGATGAGTACACTCGTTTAGCTAACATTAGCGAAGACATTATCCGTCATATCGCTGTTCGCGAAGAAGATAAATAATTTTTAACCATAATGCTGAAAAGGAGGCTGTGTACCGATGATTAACCGTGTCGTACTAGTAGGCAGACTGACAAAAGATCCAGAGCTTCGTTATACGCCAAGTGGAGTTCCTATGGCTCGCTTTACAGTCGCTGTAAACCGAACATTTTCGAACCAACAAGGTGAGCGTGAAGCTGACTTCATTGGCTGTATTGCGTGGCGTAAACAAGCCGAAAATTTAGCAAACTTTATGCGTAAAGGGAGCTTAATTGGCGTTGAAGGTCGCATTCAAACAGGTAGCTATGAAGGACAAGACGGAAAACGTGTTTATACAACAGATGTTGTAGCAGATGCAGTACAGTTCTTAGAACCACGTAGCGGTGGCGCATCACAAGGTATGCAAAATCAGCCATATGGCGGTAACAATTATGGTGGAGGGCAACAAAACTATAATAACCAGCAATATGGCGGTGCTCCTGCACAAGATCCATTTGGTTCTTATCAACAGCAGCAGCCACCACAAAATCAGCAAAATTATACACGTATGGATGAGGACCCATTTGCAAATAGCAAAGGGCCAATCGAAGTTTCAGAGGACGATTTACCGTTCTAATGCTTCACGTCCAATAGAAAAATAAACTAAAGGAGGACAACGCTAATGGCAGCACAACGTCGCGGAGGCCGCAAACGCCGTAAAGTTTGTTACTTCACTGCTAATAATATTACGCACATCGACTATAAAGATGTTGATCTTTTAAAGAAATTCATCTCTGAGCGCGGTAAAATTTTACCACGTCGCGTAACTGGTACAAGCGCGAAGTATCAACGTAAATTGACTTCAGCTATCAAAGTATCACGTATTATGGCTTTACTTCCATTCGTAGCAGAAGATAAATAAGATTATGAAAAGTACAGCATTGGTTGCAAAGCCTTTGTTGTACTTTTTTTATGCTTCCAAAGTTGTAAGAAGTGGATTGAACTTCATTTCATATATAATTCTAGAAGGTCTTTTGGAATAATTCAAAAAAACCCCTGCAGAAATTCACAGGGATTTCATTGGTAGAAGTGTTTTCAACAATGTAGAAAACTTGTGCTTCTGATAGTGATTAAGGGAGCTGGATAGTTGCTGTTAACACATTATTGCCTGAACCTAAACGTAATCTGATATTTGCTGTTGAGGCTGTGACAGTCGGATTAATCCGCATCATTATTTTTTTAGTAGCTGTCCCACTGCTATCAGCCGTTAAATTAGCTACATTAAAGTAGCCATAGGAAGATGGCCAAGAACCATCGGCATTTTGAATTTGAGAAATGCCTGTCCCATTGCTCAAATAAAATTGAACTTGTGCGTTTGTAATTGTAGTATTAGCTGCCAATTTCTGTATCACTACTTGTACTGGAAATGCTTCACCATTTTTCGGAAGTATGGCTGGCAAAATGAATTTATAGTTACCATTTGTCAGTGTTTGTGTTTCACCAGTTGATGGCTCAGGTTCTACAGGTGTTTCAGGTGTGCCAAGTAATACAGATTGTGTAATTAAATTCGTTCCATCTGTTGCTCGTAAACGAATAGTTGCATTTGTTTCTGTAACATTTGGATTGAGACGCATATGGACAGTTGTAGTTGCGATGCCATTATGATTAGCCGTAATCGTTCCAATCTCCTGATAGCCGTAGCCTGAAGGCCAAGAACCATTTTGATTTTGAATTTGAGAAATAGCTGTCCCGCCTGCTAGATACACTTGCATTCTTAAACCTGTTACTGTTTCATTAGGTGCTAAGCCGCTGATAGCCACCGTTACATCAAATGGATTGCCAGTAGTATCTAATACAGTAGGTGTAACTAAAGTATATGTTAAAGTTGCTGGTGGACTAATCGATGAGCCGTACGAACCAGCAGCAAATGTTGATTGGTCGTACCATAGATAACCCGATGTTGGTAAGCGCCAAGGCTCAAAAGCCGGTTCTATAGAATTTGCTGGCAATTCCATTGGTAATAATGGTGTGACAGCATCAAGCGTAACAGTTGTATTTGCTAATGTGTGATAGCTTTCTTGGGTAGCAAGCCAATGAATAATATTAACAAGTAATGTAGCATTATCGTCTGCGATAAAACCGTCATATGTTCTTTTTAGAGCACCTGTTTCTTCATTGCGATATTTAGGTGTAATATCTTCCACAGGTGAAGAATCACCAATAAATGCAGCTTTACCATTTAATTTTTTACTGATGGCAACAAATGGTCCTTCTGCAATGCCTCCGTTGGCATAAACGCCTTGGTCAATCGCGTTATTCCATCTATTTGCTGTTGGTGTTAAGCCAGTAGGTAAATAAACGATACCTTTGGCAAGCGATGGATTGGTAATCGCTAATGTAGAGCCAGCATGAATTGATACGGCCGATACACCTGTCGTAATATCGAATGATTCATATGACGGAACAACTACATTAGCTTTTGTATGGTCTAACGCGTTATAGCGAAACTCTACACCGAACTCATTGCTTAGCCATTGTGAACTTGTGACACCAGCCATTGCACTAATCTCAGATGGAGACATATTTAATGTAGGGGTATTATATGCACCACGGCGCCAACCATTCATGATTTCACTTGAATCCCAACGATTTAAATTGCGGTCAGCATTATAGTGATCGGAGATAAAGAATACGCCACCACCTGCTTCAACAAAATCGACAATCGCTTGTTGTTCTGCTGCTTTAAATGGAATTTGTGCCTCTGGTATAACGAAGACATCGTAATCATCTAAATCAGCCAATGTTAATGGCGACGTGCTTCTATGCTCTTTTACAACATACCCTTCATTCGCTAGCGCATTCGCAAAATCTGAAAAAGCGCCGTCAATTACCCAATCCGATTGCCCAGCCGTTTGTCCGTGACTGTTGTCAAATAGCACTTTCATGCCATTTGGATTTGCTGGGTAAATAATGGGGGCGGGGTCATTTGGTCCCTCTGCTGTTACATAGCTCAAATCTGCGTAAAGAAAGACAATCAATCCAGTAAAAATGAGTAAAGACTTTACAAAATTTTTCATTTTTCTCCTCCTTGTTAGCTATAGATGGATACTGCGAAAAAGCTATACTAAGTACGGCATCACCCCCTTACAAGCTTGTTGCGAATTTTATTTGATAAAAACTCAATAAATAAGATGAGTATCATCAAACCAATTAAAATCGAACCAACTTCTGACCATTTGTAGCCATTCATAGCGAAAATAAGCGGCGCTCCAATGCCACCAGCACCAACTAATCCTAAAACGGCAGCATCTCGTAAATTCATATCAAATCGATAAATGACAATGGATATAAACATAGCGGATAGCTGCGGAATAATACCATAACGAATTTTTTCATAAGTAGTGCAGCCCATTGATTCCAGTGATTCTAAAATACTAGTTTCTAAATTCTCGATAACATCGACATATAACTTAGACAGCATACCAACTGATACCAAAGCCATTGTCAGCACACCTGCGAAAGGACCAGGCCCTGTTACACGAATAAACATTAAACCATAAACAATTGCAGGGACTGTTCGGATAACAATTAGTATTAATCGAACAAGAAAAGCAATTGGCTTTACTACGATGTTGGATGCTGATAAAAAAGCAAGCGGTATAGCTAAAATCGCACCGACAATTGTTCCTAGAAAGGCAATCGCCACTGTTTCTAATAGCAAGTACGGTATGCCGTTTGTGCTCCATGTAAATAATAGCTCGGTATTCGGTGATAAAATTCCAAGCATAATATTTTTGGCAATCGAGAATCCGTTTTCTGTCATATTTGAAAAGTTAATAGCGGATAAAGACCATAGTAGAAACGCGGCTAAAATCATAATAGAGATGATGCTTTTCGTTGTATATTTTGGTTCATTGATGAGCTGTTTTTCAATTGCATGCAAAGCAGTCACCTCCTACATTAATTTCTTTCTGAAATGTTCACTAAGTGTTTCAATACAAAAGACTGTTACTGCGAGCAGCAGCAAAATCATTCCGACATTTGCATAGTTGCGCCAGCCTAAGCTTTCATTTAGCAGTAAGCCGATACCACCAGCCCCAACATAACCTAAAATGGCAGCATAGCGTACATTTCCTTCAAAGCAAAACAGCGCGGTTGAAATATAGTTAGGCAAAATTTGAGGTAATATTGCATAACGGAATGCTGAAAACGTAGAGTGCCCCATTGAATGCATTGCTTCAAAAGCCTTTAAATCTGTATTTTCAATTTGTTCATATAAAAGTTTGCCAACATAAGCGACGGTGAATAAAAAAATCGCGACCGTACCTGCCATCGTACCAATACCAAAAATGAATGTGGCGATTAAAGCGGCTACTAATGTAGGTAGGGTGCGTAATAGACTTAAGAATAACTTGCTGGCTACGACAAGCCATGTGCTTTTTATCATATTGGAAGAGGCTAAAAAAGCGATTGGTAATGCACAGACTGCTCCGAGAAGTGAGCCAAGCAAGGACATTTTAATGGTGTCAAATAACGGTTGCCATAATCGGTCTAAATAAGACCAGTTCGGTGGTATCATCTCCCCAACAATTTTCCAAAATTGATAGATACGTTCAATCAGAACAATGATACTAAAGCCTGTAATTTGGATTGAAAAATACAAGGAAAAAAGCAATAGAAGCACAATCCATGGCGCTTTGGAGCGTTTAAATGTGACTGTTTTCCCATTGCCTAATGTCATTGATTTTGTCTTTATGATGTTCAAACCATCGTCAGCTCCTCTTTCAATTTGCCGTTATAAATGAGGTTCAATACGTTTTCTGTTACAGCGCTTGCAGGGCCGTCATAGACAATTTCTCCATTGCGAATACCAATAACTCTTGTTGCATATTCGAGTGCTAACTCTACATGATGAATGTTCATAATTATCGTCATATTCAGTTCTTCATTAATTCGTTGAAAATCAGACATCACTTGTTGCGCTGTGACTGGGTCAAGTGAGGCAACAGGTTCATCTGCCAAAATAATCTGTGGTTTCTGTGCAAGCGTACGTGCTAAGGCGACACGCTGCTGCTGTCCACCTGATAATTGATCAACACGCGTAAATGACTTATCTAAAATCTTCATTTGATCAAGTGCTTCAAGTGCTTCTATTTTTTGCTGCTTTGTAAATATGCCAAGCGCTTTTCGCCAGAATGGCATGTCTGGCACAAATGATACGAGGACATTGTTTAGTGCCGACATGCGCGATACGAGATTAAAAGATTGAAAAATCATGCCGATGCCTCTGCGCAATGTACGTATTTCTTGTCCTTTCAATGTGGATACTTCTACACCATTGACTTGTAATGAACCATCCGTAATGTCGTGCATTCGATTAATGCAGCGAATCAGTGTCGATTTACCAGCACCAGATAAGCCAATGACAGCTACGTATTCTCCTTGCTCAATTTTAAGATTAATATCTTTTAATGCGACAAATCCGTTATTATAACTTTTATGTACACATTGAAATTCAATCATTGTGTTACACCTACCTTTATATAAAAATGGGGCTGTCCAAAAAGCCGTGCATAGCCAGCATTTTGGACAGTAGCGATGATGTTTCGCAAAATATTCATATAAACAGAGAACGCCTCTTTTAAAAATGGGATGAACATTGGCTTTAGCAGCGTTATCCTTCAGTAAAAGGGAAGCGATAAAAATATTTATTTCAATGCGGTGTCAAAAAAAATAGACTTTTCGGACAACTCCGCTATTGTGACATCATTAATTGCTTAATTGTTGGACTAATTGCTGTGCTTTACGTTCATTATCATAGTCAGTGTCTTTTGCGATTTGATAGCCTTCATGACTGTAAATAGAGATAACTTCTTTACCAGCATCTGAGTTAGCAATATTAATAAATGCTTGTTGCAACGCAGCCTTTAATTTGTCATCCATAATTTTGGAATGTTTACTCACGCTAATCGTATCGTTATAAATTGCCGGCATAACACCCAGTACATCTGTCTCATCCCAAATGCTTGTAGAACGTTCAAAGTCCGTTGTCCATACATCCTCAAAATCACGACGGGCATCTGCATATGTGACAAGTACATCTGTTTGACCAGCAGCTAGACGACCAAAGGCATTACCATAAGAATCCGCTTGTACAACTTTGGATAAATCCGTAATGGTCTTTTCAAACTTTTCATTTAACCATAGCGCTGGATAGATATAGCCAGCAGGTGATGAGGAAGACATGACATTCCAATTTGCACCATTTAAGTCCTCGAATGTTAAGTCCTCACCATTGTTGACTTTAGTAGCTAGCTCTCGACCTTTAGCTGATGGACCAGCTATTAATAATGCGCGATAAGATGTTGCTTGATCGGCTGTTGCTGTTGTTGGCTTATTATTGTTCCACTCTGTTGGATCGTCCGAATTATTGTTTAAGCCAGAGCGTGTTGCAGTTAAAATGACTTCAGCGCCATCATCATACAGCACATATGTACCACCAGGAATTAAGCCAATATCTGTTGTACCTGCAGATAATGCCTCTCCGACAGCTTCATAATTTGTACCTACTGTAATGTCTACCTTATCAACGTCATAGCCTAATGTAGCAAGCTCTGCTGTTAACAATTCTTTTAACGGCTCTGTAGCAGTAATAATTTCTTGTGGGTCACGTGATGGTACGAAAGCAATTGATAGCTTTTCCAATTTTGTTGCAGTTGCTTCTGTTGCCTGTGTATTATCTGTTGAAGAAGCATTTGTATTGGCATCATCTGTTGTAGACGATTCATCCCCTTCATTGCCATTACAAGCAACAAGTATCATACTGATTGCGAGCAAACATACCAACCAAAACATTTTTTTCATAAATTTTCCTCCTAAAATTGTTGTGCCACTCGATTATAAAAGATGAATGTAAATAAGATATTAAGGAATTACAAAGATTTAAATTTTCAAAAAGTGGAAGATAAGATTAAAATGTAGCTAATTAAGAAATGAGGTGTTTGTATGAAAAAGATTTCTGTTTTGGTGACAAGTGATATTCATGGTTATGTGATGCCGACAGACTTTTCAAACAAGTCGGTGTTACCAATGGGACTAGGGAAGCTCATGACAATTATCGAAGAGGAGCGTAAACGGAGTGCGGTATTATTAATTGATAACGGTGATTTTATACAAGGCAGTCCAATGACTTATTATGAACAAAAAGTTGATCCACATTACCATAACCAAATGATAAAAGTAGCAAATGCAATGCAATATGATGCCGCAATTTTTGGCAATCATGAATTTAATTATGGTTTACATACGGTTAAGACCATCATCGAGCAATCCCAATTTCCGTGGCTTGCAGCAAATATTAAAGATGAGAGGGGACATTACTTTACACAGCCTTCTATGATTAAGGAGATTGAAGGGATAAAGATTGCTGTTGTTGGAATTACGACACAATTTGTGCCTTATTGGGAAGCACCAGCACATATTGCAGGGCTTCTTTTTGAGGATGCTTTTACGTCGGCTCAACAGGAGATAGCTAATCTACGTGAAAAATTTGCAATAGATGTGATGATTGTCGCGTATCATGGTGGCTTTGAAGCAGATTTACAGACAGGTGAACGGTTAGAGGAATCACGAGAAAATGTTGGCTATCAGCTTTGTCAAGAAATAGAAGGAGTAGATGTTGTCATTACTGGACACCAGCACAGGGAGTTAGCGTTACATTTATTTGGAAAAGCTGTTGTACAATCAGGAACGAAAGGGATTTGCCTTGGCAAAGTGGAGTTGCTATTCAATAATGAAGGCATTTTACAGCGCACATCACCTAGCCTAATTTATTTGGATGAAACGATTCCATTAAATGTAGAGATTGAAAATATCATTACCCCTTTATATGAAAAAACGGAGAAATGGCTGGATCAGCGCATTGGCAAAATCACAGGGAGTTTAGCTATCCATGACACATTTGAAGCGCGTCTTAAGGGACACTCTTATGTGGAATTGGTTAATCGGGTGCAAATGGAAGTAACGGGTGCTTCGATTTCTTGCGCCTCGATTTTTAATGATACATGTGCAGGCTTTCAAAATGATGTAACGATGCGCGATATTGTCACAAACTATATTTATCCAAATACGTTGAAGGTATTATCCGTTGAAGGCAGGTATATCGTCGCGGCATTAGAGCAATCCGCTACTTATTTTACAATGAAAAATGACAAGCCTACTATTAGTGAAGCATTTAAATATCCTAAGGAGCAGCCATATAATTATGATTTGTGGAGTGGCATCGACTACACAATTGATTTAACAAAGCCTGCTGGTCAACGTGTTGTTTCTGTGTTTTTCCAAGGTCAGCCACTGCAATTGAGTCAACACTATCATGTTGTGATGAATAGTTACCGAGCGACAGGTGCAGGAAATTTTGATTATTTTAAAACGTGTCCGGTTGTCAAAGATATCCAAACGGATATGACGGAGTTACTTGCGGACTATTTTACAAAGCACGACACGGTGGAAGCGAAGCCGATGACGAATATGCGTATGATTTATCGTAATTAACCATGAAGGAGGCTTTACAGATGCTTCAAAAATGAACAACAAAAAGAGAGAAAAGGCTATCCGCAGCAATAGGTGTTGGAAGTGGGCTGTGTTTTTCCATCATGATAGAAGCAATGGCTACATTGTATGCATGTCGCCATTGAGAGGTAACATTTTGCTAAAAGGCAAAGCATTGAAAGTATACAGACGTTATAAAAAACTAATGTCTGTAAATAAAAATGGGTGGATTACTTGTACACAATTTGCATAGAATGCTTGGCTTATCGCTGTTAATATAGCTGATATTTAATAAAGTAAATTTTCCTATTTTGTACATATTTTTTTCGACTTTCATTTGATTAAATCTCCCTATGTAAAAATTAAAGAACTTCGCCTCAAAAAGAGACGGAGTTTTTTGGTTCAACTCTACTTGTTAATCCACTTTATATTAGAATGGCAGCTGCTGTTTATACATGCTTTTGATTCTTTATAAAATCTTCTAGATAACTTCAAATCGCTGCTTGTATTGCTTCACAACAACCAACAAATCTCCGAAAGAATTAGCCATTTTATTACTTCTAATTACGGAGTTTCACATCTCTATTTAGTGTATAAAAATTAGAATATTCCATTAATATTTCTTTTTAAACCAATCACACGTTCGTTTTCGTACTTTGTTTGTAGCATAAAAAAATGATACAATAGAATAATGAGAAAGTGGAACGCTAATAGTTAGCGTCTTTACTTACATACTTAGTTAATATGCAAAAGTTTTGATGATAGAAGGAAGGTTCTTCATGCCGAATAATCAAACGAAAAAATTAGTGCAAAGTAGCATTGCAATTGTTCTATTTACAATTATTATGCTGATTGCCTTTTATGTACCGATTGTCAGTATAGTAGCAATGGGGTTTGCACCTCTGCCAATTGCATGGCTTGCTGCAACGCATAATAGGGCAAATGCAATTACTATCGCTATTATTGCCAGCGCTATTACATTTATTTACGGTGGCATTATTATGTTGTTGACATCGGTCATTTTTGCAGTGGTAGGTGTAGTAGTTGGTGATGCAATACGAACGAATAAAAGTAAACTATTCCTATTTATGTCAACTGGTATAGCACTCTTATTTACATTTGCCTTTTTATATGTAGCACTTGTTAATTTTTTTAATCTAGATTTTGTGAAGCTTGGCTTAGACATTGCAAAAACAAGTTATGAACAATCACTTAAAGTTGCTGAGCAATTTCCAATGCAGGAGGCATTTACACGTGAAAGTTTAGATGAAATGTTCCGCATGATGGAGGTGGCTATGCCATCTACGATTACCATTTCTGTTTTTGCTTTAACTTTTGTACTCATTTCCATCAACCTGCCGCTATTAAAGCGCTTTGGGATTGATGTACCGAAATTTGCATCCTTTAAAATGATGCGTTTGCCAAGAGCTGTGCTGTGGTATTACTTAATCGTTCTTTCTATTAATTTATTTGTGCAACCAGAAGTAGGAACATTTTTATATGTTGCTGTACTTAATGCCTCTGTTGTACTGTGGTTACTATTAACGCTGCAAGGTTTATCGTTTATCTTTTTCCTATTAGATGAATACAAATCGCCGGGCTTTTTAAAAGGTCTAGTTGTGCTGATTGCATTGCCGCTCTATTCATTTATTATTTTGCTCGGTATTATCGATTTGGGCTTTAATATACGTGAGTATATGAAGGACAAAATCCAGAAAAAATAAGGAGCTGTTGACAATGGATATGTTTAGAAAACGATTAATTCGCTATCCGCTTTTTCTTATATCTTTGTTAGTGCTAGTGGCAGCTATCTTATTATTTTTATGGAATGTGTGGGTAGCGCTTGCCTATATTTTAGTAGCACTAGGCGGACTATTTTACGTTTGGAAAATGGAAAAGACAGCGTATATTGAGACAGAAAAGCATATTGAAAAGCTTTCCTTTCGAATGAAAAAGGTGGGAGAGGAAGCCTTTTTGGAATTGCCGATAGGGATTGTACTTATCAATAAGGATTACAATATCGAATGGGCAAATCCATTTATGCTAAATATTTTGAACAGAGATTCATTAATTGGGGAAGAGCTGTTTACGATTTCTGAGGAGCTGTATAGCATTATGCAGCCAGAGGAGAAGCGAGAGCTGACGGTGACAATTGATGAACGTAAATATCGAACCTACTATAAAGAAACAGAAAAACTATTGTATTTCTTTGATGTGACAGAGCAAGTAGAGATTGAAACACAATATTTTGCGGATCGCACAGTTATTGCTGTTTTATTTATCGACAACTATGATGAGCTAACACAGGCAATGGATGACCAAACGCGTAGCTTAACAAATACAATGGTTACATCGATTGTTAATGAATGGGCAGCAAACTATGGAATTTATGTGAAACGGGTATCTTCTGATCGTTTTTTAGCCGTGCTAAATGAATCTATTTTATCTGAGCTTGAAGTAAAGAAATTTGCGATTTTAGATACGATTAGAGAGCGTACCTTGCAAAAAAACATGTCGCTAACACTTAGTATTGGTGTTGGTGCAGGTTCCTCCTCATTGGTCGAATTAGGAGAGCTAGCACAATCTAGCTTAGACTTAGTATTAGGGCGAGGTGGCGACCAAGTAGCAATCAAACAGCCAAGTGGAAAATTGCGTTTCTATGGAGGGAAAACGAACCCTGTTGAAAAGCGCACACGTGTAAGAGCTCGTGTTATTTCACATGCGCTAAGGGATTTAATCCAAGAAAGTGACCAAGTATTCATTATGGGACATAAGCAACCTGATATGGATGCAATTGGTGCGGCAATTGGTGTACGTAAAATGGCGCAAATGAATAAAATTGATGGCTATATTGTCGTTAATTTTGATGATTTATATGGCAGTGTGCAGCGACTCATGACGGAAATCGCTGATAAGTCTGATTTTTATCAACATTTTATTTCGCCAGAGGAAGCATTAGCTAAAATGACCCCAAAATCATTATTAGTTATTGTTGACACACATAAGCCGAGCTTAACTATTGATGAACGCCTATTTAATAAAGTAGATAAAGTCATTGTCATAGACCATCACCGTCGAGGAGAGGAGTTTGTGACGAATCCGACACTTGTTTACATGGAGCCATATGCATCTTCGACAGCCGAGCTTGTAACAGAGCTGCTAGAGTACCAGCCAAAAAACGAGAAGATTACCCCATTAGAGGCAACGGCGTTATTATCTGGCATTATTGTTGATACGAAAAGCTTTACGCTACGAACGGGTGCACGAACATTTGAGGCGGCCTCTTATTTAAGGACACATGGAGCCGATACTATTTTAGTGCAGCAGCTATTAAAAGAGGACGTCGATACCTATATCGAACGCTCAAAAATCGTGCAAACAGTTAAATTCGCCTTTCCAGGCATTGCAATTGCTAACGGGGAAGATGGGCGTGTTTATGATTCGGTAATTATCGCTCAAACAGCAGATATTTTATTGACAATGAAAGATGTATCAGCTTCCTTTGTGATTGCACACCGAGCAGATGGCTTAATCGGAATAAGTGCTAGGTCATTAGGTGAAACGAATGTCCAGCTCGTTATGGAAAAGCTTGGTGGCGGAGGACATTTAACGAATGCGGCAGCGCAAGTGGAGGCACATTCAATAGATGAAGTAAGAAATTATTTAATGGATGCTATTGCAGAAGTAATGGAAGGGAGTAATGAATAATGAAAGTTGTATTTTTAAAGGATGTAAAAGGTAAAGGAAAAAAAGGTGAAATTAAAAATGTAGCAGATGGCTATGCACAAAACTTTTTAATTAAAAATGGTTATGCAGTAGAGGCTAACAATCAAGCATTAAGCCAATTAGAAGGTCAAAAAAGATTGGAAGAAAAAAATGCAGCTGCGGAGCTACAAGCAGCAAAAGATTTGAAAGATAAAATCGAAGCATTGGAAGTAGTAATTAAAGCGAAGTCAGGAGAAGGCGGACGCCTTTTCGGTTCTGTATCAACAAAGCAAATTGCAGATGAATTGCAGAAAGCACATAATATTAAAATTGATAAACGAAAAATGGAGTGCAACGACGGTATTCGCTCTTTAGGTTATACGAATATACCAGTAAAGCTTCACCAAGAAGTAAAGGCTACATTGAAAGTACATGTTATTGCTGAATAAGGAGAGCAGTTAGATGAACGAATCTATGATAGACCGTGTACCGCCGCATAATCATGAGGCAGAGCAATCGGTTATTGGTGCGATATTTCTCGAGCCGCAAGCACTGATTACAGCATCCGAAATTTTAATACCGGAAGATTTTTATCGTCGTGCACATCAAATTATTTTCCAAACAATGCTGACATTAAGCGATCAAGGAAAGGCGATAGATGTCGTTACTGTTACAGAGGAACTTTCCGTAAAAAAAGAGCTAGAGGATGTCGGTGGTCTATCGTATATTTCTGAGCTAGCGAATGCCGTACCAACTGCTGCGAATATCGCACATTATGCAAAAATCGTAGAAGAGAAGGCATTGTTGCGTCGTTTAATTAGTGTGGCAACGAAAATCGTGCAGGATGGCTATACGCGTGAAGATGAGGTAGAAGCATTATTAGCTGAAGCTGAGAAAAAAATGATGGAAGTAGCCAACCGAAAAAATGCGGGTGACTTTAAACATGTAAAGGACGTTCTTGTCGACACATTTGATAATATAGAGAAATTGCAGTCAAGACAAGGCGATGTAACAGGTATCCCAACAGGCTTCCGTGATTTAGATAATATTACAGCCGGATTCCAACGTAATGACTTAATTATCGTAGCGGCACGTCCATCTGTAGGGAAAACTGCCTTTGCATTAAATGTCGCACAAAGTGTCGCGGTACAGGCACGCGAAAATGTAGCAATCTTCTCCTTAGAGATGGGGGCAGATCAGCTCGTTATGCGTATGCTTTGTGCAGAGGGAAATATCGATGCACAGGCATTGCGTACAGGTGCACTTTCAGCAGAGGATTGGGGTAAGCTTACAATGGCGATGGGTAGCCTTTCAAGCTCTGGTATTTTTATTGATGATACACCGGGTGTACGCATTAATGAAATTCGTGCGAAATGTCGCCGTTTAGCTCAGGAGCATGGGCTTGGTATGATTTTAATCGACTATTTACAGCTTATCCAAGGTAGTGGGCGTCCAGGAGAAAACCGTCAACAGGAAGTATCGGAGATATCACGTTCTTTAAAGGGGCTTGCGCGTGAATTAAAGGTTCCTGTCATTGCATTATCACAGCTATCTCGTGGTGTAGAGCAACGTCAAGATAAGCGACCAATGATGAGTGACTTACGTGAATCTGGTTCGATTGAGCAAGACGCTGATATTGTCGCATTCCTTTATCGTGACGACTACTATGACCGAGAATCTGAAAGTAAAAATATGATTGAAATTATTATCGCAAAGCAACGTAACGGTCCAACTGGAACGGTGACACTAGCATTTAAAAAGGAATTCAATAAATTCCTCAATGTGGACTGGTCGCAATATGAAGCACCTCCAGAATACTAATTTATCAGGCGTGTTGATTATGAAAATATTGAATATTAATGCGTGTGTTTTAAGGTAGAGAATACACTGTTAATAAAGGATTTACTTGTTGATTGGAGTGAAGAGGGCGAGTGCTCCTGCGATTACTCGTCGCAAAGCAAAGCCTTCCAGCAGGACAAAGTATAGGGAGGCTAAAACCGCCTCGTCCTGCGGCAACGCCTCTATGACCAACATCCTGTTGGCCTCACGCTGAAAATCCATTTATTTTGGTGACAACCGAAATAAATTAGTTGAAGCCGTGCCTACAGAAAGCGTCCCCCACAACGGAAATCAACAAATTTCCTAGGTTGTTTTTGTAAAATAAAGGATAATCAATACACCTGCTAATTTATATTATGAAACTCCTACTTTTTTATAAAGTTTAGCAATTTAAAAAGTCGATTTGTATCACAAAAGTTTTGTAGCAAATCGGCTTTTTCTGTGCCCTATTCCAAGAGCAACCTCGCTCTACAAGTGCATTGAAAATTTGATTTTCACTTCTTACTTTAACTTCAAATAAAGTCTGCTAAAGTCAATGGGGCTGTCCAAAAAGCCGTGTATAGCCCGCATTTTGGACAGTAGCGATGATGTTTCACAAAATGTTGATTCATATAAACAGAAAACGCCTCTTTTAAAAATGGGATAAACATTGGTTTTATCAGTGTTATCCCTCTGTAAAAGGGAAGCGATAAAAACATTTATTTCAATGCGGTGTCAAAACAAAATGGACTTTTCGGACAACTCCTTCCTCTTATTTTATCTAATGATATCTTTGCTCGAACATTATTAATAATGTCCCCAAAAAATAGGTAGAGCCCTGATTTTGGGGCAACTCCGTATAATTGGAATGTAACAAAGTTTTCGAAATAATACAGTTTCATTACAAAATAACTAAACAGTTCAAATGGACTAAAAAGTATGTTAAAGTGTAAAAGTGTGATTTTACACTGAAAATAGTCCTATATGTATTTAGGAGAGATTTTGGAAGGGGCTTTACGATGAGTTCGAAATGGAATACAGCAAAAGACGCTCATAGACAGCTAAATAGCCTAGTAAAAAAACCATCTACAAAAATTAAAAAAGTAGCAGTAACCGCTTTATTGCTTTCTACATTAGTGATACCCTTTGGTTTTATTAAAGAAGCAGAGGCAAATGCTACATTTAGTAAGATATATCATATATATGCAAATAAAGATTACATAGGCGCTGTCTCAAATCCTCAAGCAGTTGAAGAGCTGCTTGCTAAAAAAGAACAGCAAGCAAGTAGACAATATGTTGGAATAGCGATTGATGCACATTCCAATATTGAAATCATCCCAGAGCAGGTGTTTGAAGCAAATGCTAATGATGGAGAAACATTAGCAAAGCTAGAGGCTGCTTTAGTTGTAGAAGCAGACGCTCATTCATTGGTTGTTGATGGAGAAACAATCGCTTACGTAGAAAGTGCAGAAGCTCTTGAACAAGTACAGAAGCAATTAAAGCTTCAATATGTATCTGAAGGGGAGCTAGAAGCACTTAATCAGCCTACTACTGCTCAATTACCCGCTTTACAGGATGATGAAACACGTATAGTAGAAATTTCTTTATCTGCTGAAATAAATGGTGAGGAAACGAAAGTAACACCAAATGAAATTTTAAATGTTGATGAAGCAGTTCAGCTTTTACAAACAGGAATGCTTGAAGAACAAAAATATGTCATTGAGTCGGGTGATGTATTAGGCTCTATTGCAAAGGAGCACAGCCTAACAATTGCTGAGCTAATGGAGCTTAATCCAGGAATTGATACATCGACTGTTTTACAAATTGGTCAAGAATTAAATGTGACGGTTAATAAGCCATTTGTTACAGTAAAAATTGTTGAAGAAAAATTCAAAGTAGAAGCAATCGACCATGCTAAAATTGTTGAAGAAGATGAAACAATGCTTAAAGGTGAAAAAGTAGTGAAGCAAGAAGGTGCAGATGGTAAAAAAGAGGTAACCTACTTAATTACTACGGAAAATGGTAGACGCACAGAGCGCGCTGTTAAAGATGAAAACGTTATTTCGGAGCCTTCGAGTCGCGTTGTAGTTGTAGGTACAAAGGTAATCCCATCACGCGGTACAGGCACATTTGCATGGCCTACAAACGGCGGCTATATTTCAAGTCATATGGGCAGTCGTTGGGGGGAATTCCACCGTGGTATTGATATCGCACGCCCATCTAACTATACAATAAAAGCATCTGATAATGGTGTTGTAACATTTACAGGCTGGGACGGCACATATGGCAATAAAATTGTGATTAATCATAATAATGGCTATGAAACAGTTTATGCACATCTTTCACAAATTGATGTAACAGTTGGACAAGTTGTTGCACAAGGCTCATCAATTGGTATTATGGGCTCAACAGGTAACTCAACAGGCACACATTTGCATTTTGAAGTGCATCAAAATGGCTCAGTAGTCAATCCATTATCATATTTAAAATAATAAAAAACTGTAGGAAATCAAATTCCTACAGTTTTTTTATTATAGTTACAATGCTATTATTTTTCGACAAAATCAATTATTTCTCGGGAAATAATTTTGGGCAATTTTCAAAATGAAATATCTGTTTAATGCGCGAAATCGCAAAGCATGGTACAGTAAAATGAAGGAGTTTTTTAGAAACCTTCCTATATACTATTTTGAATATTAGAATCGTAAATATAGATAAAGTGAGTCTTCAATCAGTGGGGGCCTTATCCCCACTGATTGGTAGTTTCACCAGTCGGGTTTTTACAGGCTGTTGGATTCCCCACTTTAACACCTTGGTTTTACCTGCTGTTTTGAAGTGGGGGTCTTACAGCCTGTTAATACGGGATAAATGAACATTCCAAAAGTGAAAGGACGATATAGATGGAAAAGACAATTTTAGTTGTAGATGATGAAAAGCCGATTGCAGATATTTTGCAATTTAACTTAATTAAAGAGGGGTACCGCGTTATTTGTGCCTATGATGGTGATGAGGCGCTGCAAAAGGTCGAGGAAGAGCAGCCGGATTTAATGCTTTTAGATATTATGCTACCAAAGCGTGATGGGATGGAAGTTTGCCGAGAGGTGCGAAAGAAATATAATTTCCCTATCATTATGTTAACAGCAAAAGGCTCGGAAATTGATAAAGTGCTTGGTCTTGAGATGGGTGCGGATGATTATGTGACGAAGCCATTTAGCACAAGAGAGCTAATTGCACGTGTAAAAGCGAATATGCGACGTCTAAATGTAATTGCACAAGCGGAGGAATCTGTAGAGGAAACGAACAACATCGTTGTAGGTTCTTTAACGATTCAGCCAGATGCTTACTTAGTATTGAAGCGCGATGAAGCAATTGAGTTAACACATCGTGAATTTGAATTGCTTCACTATTTAGCGAAGCATATTGGGCAAGTAATGACACGTGAGCATTTATTGCAAACGGTATGGGGCTATGATTATTTTGGAGATGTGCGAACAGTGGATGTAACGATTCGCCGACTACGTGAGAAAATTGAGGACAATCCTAGCCATCCTACATGGATTGTGACACGTCGAGGGGTAGGCTATTATTTACGAAATCCTGAACAGGAGTAAAAAAAATGCAAAAAGTAGGTTTTTTTAAATCTATTCACGTAAAGCTTGTTTTAATTTATATTTTATTAATTATTATTGCTTTGCAAATTATCGGGCTGTACTTTTCAAGAGAGCTAGAGCAAAACTTAAAAACAAGCTTTCAGGAATCAATTTTTCAGCGTATTGACCTTGTTCAATATAGCATTCGTGAAGAAATTTTACGTGAACGCAATGATACATCACCACAATTAGAGGAAAGCTTAAGCTCCTTATTGCGTGAATTTTCCACTGGTGATATTTCATCACGCGATATTAAGGAAATTCGCGTAATTGACCATCGCAATCGAATATTAGCAACATCTGAAAGCAATAACCAATCGATTGTTGGGCAACCCTCCACTGACGAGCTTGTACGTAAAGCAATGGCTGCCGAAACATTGATAGATATGATTTACTATGATAACAAAACAAGTAAGCGTATTTGGGTGTTAGCCAAGCCTGTTTTAGATACGGTAGGACCTGATGGCGAAGTAATCGGTATGATTTATATTGAATCAAATATTGAAAAAGTGTTTGAACAAATGAGTGATATTAATCGTATTTTTGCAGCGGGAACGGCAATGTCCCTTATTATTACAGTTATATTGGGAATTTTAATTGCTCGTACAATTACGCGCCCGATTTCTGATATGCGTAAGCAGGCACAGGCGATGGCGAAGGGGAATTTCTCGCGCAAAGTTCGTGTTTACGGTACGGATGAAATTGGTCAGCTCGCTATTGCCTTCAATCACTTAACGAATCGCTTGCAGGAGGCGCAATCTACAACTGAGGCAGAACGTCGTAAGCTTGCAACCGTACTTAGTAATATGACAGATGGTGTTATTGCCACAGATCGTAAGGGGAAAGTAATTTTAATTAATGAACCGGCATTGAATTTATTACATGTTACGAGTGAGGCGATGTTGAATCGACCGATTGCGTCAGTGCTGGGCTTAGACCAAAATTACAGCTTTGAAGATTTAATTCATATGAAGGAGCCGTTGAATCTAAATTTTAGCACACAGGAGGCACCTTATATTTTGCGTGCTAATTTCTCGGTTATTCAAAAGGAAACGGGCTTTGTCAACGGGTTAATTACCGTATTACACGATATTACGGAGCAAGAAAAAATAGATATGGAGCGACGCGAATTTGTATCGAATGTTTCGCATGAACTACGCACGCCATTGACGACGATGCGAAGCTATTTAGAGGCGCTTGCAGACGGTGCATGGCGCGATGAAAATATCGCACCAACATTTTTAAATGTAACGCAAACGGAAACAGAGCGTATGATTCGTTTAGTCAATGATTTATTGCAGCTTTCTAGAATGGATAGTCAAGACTATGATTTAAAAAAGGAATTTGTAGAGTTTAATAAGTTTTTACATCGCATTATCGATCGTTTTGAAATGTCAAAATCTCAAAACGTTACATTTGTGCGCCTATTGCCGAAAACAAGCTATTTTGTAGAAATTGACACCGATAAATTAACACAAGTAATTGATAATATTATTTCCAATGCTTTGAAGTATTCTCCAGATGGCGGAAATATTCGTTTTGGTTTTACCGTGCATGATAATATACTTACAGTTATGGTTTCCGACGATGGAATGGGTATTCCCAAAGAAAATTTAACGCGCATTTTTGAACGCTTCTATCGTGTAGACCGTGCACGTGCTCGCTCAATGGGGGGCACAGGCTTGGGGCTTGCTATTGCGAAGGATATGATAGCGGCACACGGCGGGAGAATTTGGGCAGAGAGCGAGGAAGGCAAGGGTACAACTATTTTCTTCACACTACCATGTGAATTAAATGAAGAGGAGGAATGGGAGTGAAATATATTGAGCATATAAAATCAGTTATCCTATTCCTACTCATCGCACTTAGTATGACATTAACTTTTTTAACATGGAGCTATAAACCGAAGTATCAAACAATAGAGGATATACAGGTTGAGCATGTAACTCTTGGAGAACAAAAAGCACTTAATAAAGTAGTAAAGCCATATCGTTTACTATTTAAAGGTGAGGAAAATTTCACAGGAACTACATCTAGTGCAGTGATTGATACGTTGATGAGCGAGCTTTCTCAGATGGAAGCAAATGATTTAACGTTAATTAATCATAATTTAGCAGAAGAAAAACTAAATGAAATGCTAAGAGCTCCAAATCGCATGACATTATTTTTCCAAGCGGATATACCTATGCCTACATTCGCTTCTATTTTGCCATTCCATGATAAAGAAGACATACCTGAAATGACCTTTGACCGTGTCATTATTGATTGGAGCAGTCTTGCGATAACAGATCAATTGCAGTTTTTATTTATCAACACAGACAATCGTACATTGCATCGCTCTTTTGTGAGGGTACCTGATAAAATAAACTTTAAGAGAAATATTATTGATCGTGCAGTAATATTGGACAGCTACATGGAAATAGAGCGCCCTGGCGCAACATCATTATATGTTTTAATGAATCCGACAGAGATTGTTCCATACACGTATTTGGTAGAATCAATTTCATCCGAGCGATTAAAAAAGATATTATTTACAGACCCAAATATCGTGCAACGCAATATAGAAAGTGCATACTCTGAAAAATATACGGATGCCATGTCACTTATGACATTAGATACACTAACGCAATCAGTTCACTATGTTTATCCTGCAGCTGAAAGCATCTCACCAATTGCAGCATCTGTTTTACTAAAGGACAGCTTAGATTTTCTTAATGAGCATGGTGGAATTACTGCCGATTACCGTTTTGCAGCAATGAATTATCAAAAGCATATAATCGACTATCAAATGTTTTTCAAAGACCTTCCTGTTTATAGTGATACGACTACAACACGTATTTCTACAACATGGGGAGATAATCGTATTTTCCGTTATCGCAGACCTTATTATGTGCTTGATATGATTATTCCTGATGACAAAGCTGCAAAAGAATTAGCATCGGGGCCACGGACGATTGAACATATTCAAACCAATTTAAAAAAGGATTTGAAGGAAATAGAGGATTTAGTAATTGGTTATTATTTAGTGCATGATGCAGGCGCGCAACTATTTACGTTAGAACCAAGCTGGTTTATGCTGACGACAAATGGCTGGGGACGTCTCACGTTGGAGCGAGTAGGAGGTAGTGAATATGGATTGGAATAAAACAAAATCTATATTCATCTTTGTCTTTTTGATTTTGAATATTTTCCTCTATTCGCAGTATGTAAAGAACTACAAGGAAAATCAAAATGTAGAGGTACTCGGGGAAAAAAATATAGAGGCGAAATTAAAGGATGACAATATTACGTATGCAGCTTTGCCTAATAACGTCGAAAAAGCGGCCTATATATCTGGCAAAGTAAAGCTTTTTAACACCGCAGATGCACTGCAAGGAATAAATGAAATGTACCGAGTAGAAGATGAGGATACGCTCATTGTGACGTTCCAAAAGCCTATTAAGCTACGTAATATGGAACAATCAGGATTTCAAGAGTTTATCCAACAGTATATAAATGCAGGTGCTTCCTATACCTTGTGGGATATTAATCGTGAGGAAGGAACTGCAATTTACTTTCAACGTATGAATGACCGGACCCTTTACTATTCATTAAAAGGTCTTGTGAAAGTTTATTTCACCGAGCAAGGCGAGGTTTATAAATATGAGCAAACAATGCTTGAGCAGCTAGGAGAATTAGAGCAACAAAAAAATTTGCTGCCACCAATTCAAATTATTCAAGTATTGTATGCGCGCAATTTTATTAAGCCGAATTCACATATTACGAGCATGAAGCTAGGCTATTCAACATTGTTCCAATTTACGCAAACACAAGTATTCGCACCGACATGGGAAGTACGTGTTCAAACGCAGGAAGGAACAAGTGAAGAATTTTTCGTCAATGCGGTTGAAGGAAAAGTGGTTGATATGCAGCTCGATGTAAAAGCAGTAGAGGAAGAAGAATAAGGGGTTTTGACGATGCGATTTAGTGTTTTAGCTAGCGGCAGTACAGGTAATGCTATTTATGTAGAAAATGATGAGCATGCCTTTTTAGTAGATGTCGGCCTAAGCGGCAAAAAAATGGAGCAGCTTTTCGCTAAAATTGACCGTGATATGAAAAAGCTATCAGGTATTTTAGTAACTCATGAGCATAGCGACCATATTAAAGGTTTGGGGGTTGTCGCACGAAAATATAATGTGCCGATTTATGCCAATGAAAAAACATGGGCAGCAATGGATATGAGCATAGGCAATATTCCAACCGATTTACGCTTCCAATTTGATATGGAGACGATGAAATCATTCGGCACACTGGATATTCAGTCATTTGCTGTGTCTCATGATGCCGCTGACCCGATGTTTTATGTCTTCCATGAGGAAGGGCGCAAGCTAGCTGTTATGACAGATACAGGCTATGTGAGCGACCGTATGAAAGGCTATATTCGCGGAGCAGATGCTTTCGTTTTTGAAAGCAATCATGATATCGGTATGCTTCAAATGGGACGTTATCCATGGAGCATTAAACGGCGGATTTTAAGCGATGTGGGACATGTTTCAAATGAGGATGCAGCTGTTGCAATGAGCGAGGTTGTTTTCGAAAAGCCAACGCAAATTTATTTATCTCATTTAAGTAAAGACAATAATATGAAGGATTTAGCGCGCATGAGCGTTTCACAAACATTGCAATCATGTGGCATTATTACAGGTGAATTTGTCCACTTACATGACACCGATGCAGAGGAGCCAACGAAATTAGTAACTGTATAAAGAGAAGCGTCAAAAAGCCGTGCAGTAGCGGACCTTTTTGACGTTTTTGTTTGGTGTAAGAGGGAAAGGATACCGCCGAATTCAATGTTTTGAACTTTCGAAAAACCCCATTTGCTGAAAGATAATACTGCTAAAGTCAATGTTTAAAACTATAAAAAAATCCACTAACCCTTCTCCACAAAGTAAAATTTTAAAAAAACACCACCGAAAGCGTATAAAATGCCGGCCACTGCACGACATTTTATACGCAACATTTTTATTGCAGTTTTAATTAATTTTCATCTAATTTTAATGTTTCATGTGTATGCTAATAATAACAAATGAACGAAAGGAAGATTTCGATGACGAATTTCGATGAGCATAACACGGAACAAGAACAACTAACACCGCTACAAGAGCGTTTACGTCGAGAAGAATTAGAGGCGCAGAAAAAGCGCAATAAAAAGAACAATGGGGGAAGCAAAGTAGGCTATTTTATGAGTGGACTATCCGGTATTATTGTCGGGGCGCTACTCGTATGGCTTATGTTGCCCTCACTTGTAGGGCAACTGCCTGGCACAGAATCAGCAAATCAAACAGCTGATTCAAGTAACACAAAGATTCAGCAAACTGTAACGGAAGTATCATCGGATGTGACGACCGCAGTAGAGCAAGTATCTGAAGCAGTTGTCGGTATAACAAACATCCAAGAAGTATCTAGTTTTTGGAACCAATCCGTTTCTTCACAAGAAGCAGGAAGTGGCTCTGGTGTTATTTATAAAATTGCTGAAGATAAAGCCTTTATTGTAACGAATTATCATGTCATTGAGGGCGCTCAGCAATTAGAAGTAACTTTAGCGGACGGTACTAAAGAGGAGGCACAGCTTGTCGGTAGCGATATTTGGACAGATTTAGCAGTTGTTGCGATTGATAGCAAAAATGTTACTGCTACTGCTAAATTCGGCGACTCTGACGCATTAAAGCAAGGTGAAACAGTTATCGCAATCGGCAATCCACTAGGCTTAGAATTTTACGGCTCTGTAACGAGAGGAATCGTATCCGGAAAAGACCGCTCGGTACCAGTTGATTTAAACAACGACGGTCAGGAAGACTGGCAAACGGAAGTATTGCAAACAGACGCAGCTATCAATCCCGGTAATAGTGGTGGTGCTCTAATTAATATTGCGGGTGAGTTAGTCGGCATTAACTCAATGAAAATTGCACAATCTTCTGTCGAAGGCTTAGGCTTTTCAATTCCGATTAATTCAGCCATTCCAATTATCGAAGAATTAGAGCAACATGGCGAAGTAAAGCGTCCAGCGATGGGGGTATCACTTCTTGATTTAACGGAAGTGCCAGCCTTCTATCAACAACAAACATTAAAAATACCAGAAGAAATCACAACTGGTGTAGTTGTAACAGACGTAGTGCGCGGCTCAGCAGCAGAAACAGCAGGTGTGCAGCAATATGATGTCATCGTAGAAATGGACGGCAAAAAAATTGAAAATGCCATCGAGCTACGCAAGCATTTATACAATGAAAAAGAAGTTGGCGATACATTACAGCTAAAGGTATATCGCCAAGGAGAAATTGTAGAATTACAATTAACATTAAACAACAGTGCAACGCTATAACTGTGGATAACTACAAGCATCGTCATACACAACAAGTAGGAAAGAAAGTGCGTTCTTTCCTACTTGTTTTTTCTTTGCTACAATAGATTGTGGATAACATTGTGGAGAATGTGTATAAGTTTGTGGAAATTTCAGATTATTGGAGGCGACAAAAAATGAAAAAATTTAGCTGTGAAACTCATATAGATCATGCCTTAGACATGTTTGTAGCAGAGTGTGAAGATTTTCCCATTATGGATAAACTAAATAATAACGAAAAGTTATCCACAAAATGTGACTACTGTGAAGAGCAAGCTATATATATTGTATCAAGTAAATAACTTTACACAATATATTGAAATGACTTGTTGATATGTGGATAACTTTTGTGGATAAGATGTTTGTAAATGAATTGTAAAGGTGGATAAGCTGTGAATATAACAATCATTTCTGTAGGCAAGCTAAAAGAAAAATACTTAAAAATGGGCATAGACGAATACGCTAAACGCCTAAGCAGCTACGCAAAAATCGACTTCATCGAAGTACCTGACGAAAAAGCCCCCGAACAGCTATCAGACGCCGAAATGGGGCTCGTCAAAAAAAAGGAAGGCGAACGCATCCTCTCAAAAATTCAAGACGGCACTCACGTAATCGCCCTCGCCCTCGACGGCAAAATGAAAACAAGCGAAGAAATGGCCACCGACCTCGACGCTTTGATGACATACGGCAAAAGCAAGGTCGCTTTTGTAATTGGCGGGTCACTCGGCTTGCACACAGATGTGCTAAAGCGCGCAGACGAAAAGCTCTGCTTCGGCAAAATGACCCTACCCCACCAGCTAATGAAGCTCGTACTAGTTGAGCAGATTTATCGGAGTTTTAGGATTATTAAGGGGGAACCGTATCATAAATAGGTAATGGTTTGAGGTGAAATATAAGCCTCGAAGTAACAGCGATTGTGACTTCGAGGCGGTATGTAATGCAGAATCCGTTAATGGATTCTTTGCATTTTCAGGTAAGTGTGCTATGAAGGAGAAATGTATATTCTTCAGTTCCTTTTTAGTTGCTTCAATCTTCTTGATGGAAGCTACAAGTAAATCACGAAACTCCAATGGTTCTAAGTGGTCAGCTAATTCGAGAAACTCCCCAAGTTGATTTTTAATAAATTCAGGTGAAACGGGCTTCATTGCTGTATGATTGTTCGTTTCATTCTGCTGAAGCTTGAATAATTCATTTTGTGCCTCGGAAATTTCTGTTCGAATTTCATCCATACGTTCCTTTGCTTCTTCGGGGGTGAAAAGGTCAGACCCCATTTCAAATGCTTCTTGAATTCTCTTTTTACGGAGTTCAAGCTCCGCAAGGCGTTTTTTGAACGTTTCCATTTCTTTTGATTGTTCAGTGAAGTTAGGGTGTTTTTTCATTTGTGCATTAATCCGTTCAGTGATTTGTTCAATCATAACATCCGATGATAGTACATTTTTAAGTCTTTCAAAAACAGCCTTTTCAAGCCAATCTGCATTGATTAGATTTGGATTGCATACTGTTTTACCTTTGTTGTGGTATTGGCCGCATGCATAATATCGTGCTTTAGTTCCATTTTTTCTTTTTGCTCCATATACGCTGGTCATGTAGGAACCACAATCAGGACATTTAGCAAGGCTTGTGAGCGGGAATTTACCTGAGTATTGTCGTGGTGTGCCTGTTGCACGCATTTTGCGAAGTGCTTTCGCTCTTTCCCAAGTGTCTTCGTCGACAATCGCTTCGTGAATTCCTTTTGCAAGAATATAATCAGGGTTCTTCCCCTTTCTCCTCTTGTTTTCCCAGTCAATGACTTGATTGAATCGAATATATCCCTTATAAACTGGGTTGTCCAAAATTGTTGATACTGAAACAATAGAAAAATGTTTTCCCTTTTTAGTCCGTTTACCGATTTGGTTAAGGTAGTTTGCTATTTTCTTTGTCCCCCAACCTTGATTGGCATATTTGTCAAAGATCAATTGAATAATTTCTGCTTCTTCTGGAACAACAACTAATTTCTTTTCAACATTTTTATAGCCCAAGACTATTCCACCGTTCCAATGTCCTTCTCTTGCACGTTGCGACATGCCCAATTGAACGTTCTCTGCTAATTCCTCCCGTTGGTATTGGGCTACGGAGGCTAAGATATTAAATTGAAGGTTTAAATGTGCAGTACCGTATTCGCCTTCTTTGATGCTAATGAAACGGACATTTGCTTTTGTAATCTTATCAGCAAGTTTCAATGAATCATGGAGTGACCGACTTAATCTGCTAACTTTATATGTGATAACAACTTGAATATGCCCGTTTTCAACATCTTGCATCATTCGAAGTAAGTCTTTCCTACCAGCAATTTTTTTCGCACTGATACCCTCATCAACATAATATTTGATGTCAATATTCTCTCCAAACAATCTATATGCCTCTTTTGTACCTTCCTCACGTTGAGCATCCAAAGAATATCCTTCCTGAGCCTGCTTGTCTGTCGAAACCCGAATATAAATTCCAATTGTCATTTTGTTGTTTTTCATAATTAAGCACCTTCCTTGTATTGTTTTTGATTGTTTTTGCGAATAATCGCTTGAAAAATATGTTTTGCAATTGTATCCAATGGATCTGGATGAGGGGACCATTCAGGTCTTTTGCCATTTTGATGACGGCTTATCAAGGTATAATCTGTGTTTTGAATTGTTGTGGTGTACTTCATGTGGAAATCCTCCTTGAATAATTTACTATGGGCACTCACCTCGAAGTTTCAAGAACATTTGAAAGTTCCTAAGTCCACGCCTATCATATAACGTATAGGATATACTGCGGGTGAATGACCTTGTTGCCTATAGTATACGAAGCAAAGATTCGATAGTGGTATTAAATTTTAATACTCTTTTAGGGAGGGAAAATTATGAAAGAGAACGATATTGGGTTGGTTATGGAATACCTTAAAATTGGTTTGGTAGATATTTGGATTGACGAATTATATGCAACAAAAAATGAAAAAGATGGCTTTAAGTATGGATTGGAGAAAGAAGAGTTACTTCAAATAGAAGAATTGGTGAAAAGTGATGAGGGTCGTACGAAAACAATTGGACAGTTTCTTAATGAGAAGCTTTATGAATTGCAGATGACCCAAAGTGATGTGGCAAATAGGTCAGGTCTAACTAAAGGCGTTATCAGTAATATCATTAATGGGCGACATAATCCATCGAAATACAAAATGGTGAAAATAGCGATTGCGATGAAATTAGATGTGGATGAAACAGTCGAATTTTTAGAAACAATGGGTTATAAATTCAATAAAACTCTCAAAGATAAAATCATTTTTGCCTGTTTGAATTTGGGGATTACCGATATGATCAAAATTGAAGAAGCATTAAATAAAGTGGTTGATGCGAATGAGTCACTCTTTGCCTAATGTGTGAACAGTTTTCCAACAATGGGAAGCTGTTTTTCTTTTGCTCGAACATGCTCGAACTAAAAAGCGGTTTTCAACCTGTTGATCAATCATTATAGTAGGGGTAAGAAAGGGAATAAATATGACTTGGGTTGGGAACAGGAAACTTACCATGAAGTATTGGTGCAACAGGTTTTGTCTCTCCCCAACCTCTTTCCCTCTTAGATAGAGAAAAACAGGAGGTATGAAAAATGATTCACACATTTAAAATGTATGTACCGATTCACCACAGCGAAGTACAAAATATCCAACGACGATTTGGAATAACGTATAACACTGTCAGTGAATATTTTGAAGGAGCTTATCCAGGCGTGTCTATTGTTATTATTAATGCGGGAAGTGGTGATTGGCGTTTATCATTTGTCGTCGATGCTATCAAGTTATTGGAGAAGTCGAATATTACTGAAGCTGACTATCCTATGCTTGAACAAGAACTTAAAGAAATTATGTTTCAAATACTTGGGCACTCCGCTTATTACAAGGAGCATATCCTAACAAGAATTGATTACCGATACGATGTAGTTATGGCAAATGCAGCGGAGCGACATTTGCTTATAGCCCTATACAGAAAACTGACAAGATCTCATCGTCATCAAAAGAGGTATCTGGGGATAGCAAAAAAAGGTGAAAAGTTCAATGCCTACGAAACAACTGTCTACCATTCTTCTAAGTCAACCCAGGCTGTGGTATACCTAAAGGATGAAGAGAGGGAAGCAAAAGGCATTGAGCCAGAAGAACACGAAAAAAACGTAGTTAGATATGAAGCGAGAGTGCTGAATGGACACTTGAATTATATGTCTAAAGAAACCACCCAAAATAACCGTCCAAAGAAATTGTGGGCTTATCTGAAAGAAGATATATTCATTGAATACTTTACAAAATACTTCTCCTCCATTTATCATCCTTGCGACTTTTATAAATTAGACGAATCAAGAAGTATTATCCGTCAATCCGCTTTATCCTCATCAAATAAAGAAAAACTAATCAACTTCCTTAAATCGGTATCATCATTTGACCTGGATACTCCCCTTAAAACGATGACTAAATCTACAAGAAAGCGACGATTAGAACTTCTGAAAGAACTTGGCATAAACCCCGTTTCAATTCCCAAAAACTATCCGAACGCTCCTTCTGCAATGAAAAACCCTCTTGATAAATTCCCTTGGAAAATGAATGCAAAATAATATTTAGCCATTGCTTAAAGGGAAATAAATATAATTCCACACTAAAAGCAAATTGAATTTATTGGAACGAATGTTTGTTAGCATAAAGGCAATGATTGACGGTTTGTAATCTAAAAGTACACGCAGTATAGTGACGACCGCCAACAAAGTTATAACAAGGCAGGGAAAAATCTACAATACTGTAGTCAACAAAAAAACAGGGGTCGCAATGTCGATGTAGAAAGAAAGGGTGAGGGTATTTGAAGAAAGAAAAAGAAGGATTACCAGTCAATAAAAAAGAGCGGGCTGTTTCATCCAAGTTTGCTGTTTTGATCAGACAAGAACGACTGAAAAAAGGCTATAGTTATGCTCAGCTTGCGGAAATGATTGACTCGTCGGCAAGTTATATTCATCGGCTTGAAAAGTATGAGAAAAGAAATCCATCTATTTCTCTATTCGTGTTGCTCGCTGAGGCATTGGAAATCAATATTTGGGACATGTTACAAGTAGCAATTCAAGGGGAAAATTCGGATATTAAACCTGTTGAAAATGTTCTTATTCAAAGTAATTACTCCCTCAAGGATGTAAAAGAAGTGTCAATAGATGCAAGAGCCTGTTTTATAGACATCGTTGACTACATCGTAAATAAAATGGACAAGAATTGTGATTTTAAGGATTTGTTGCAGGTGGCAGAAATGATTCGGAGATTTCATGAGATTCTGGAAGAGGAAAGGTTAAAGGAAGGGGCGTGAACAGCCTCTTCCTTTCTTATCTATATAGGGGGAATTTAATGTGAGTAAAAATGGTTCGATAAAGGAATTTATCTTCAACTTGATATTAATGAAAAACCCATCCTTACTGTCACTCTATATCAATGGTGAATATCAATTTATTGAATTAGAACAATACTACCAGCAAATGTACATTGATATGTACGGATGGCAAGAGAAAAACAACGTACCTATTTATGTTGAAACCCAGCTAACTTCTTCAGATCCATCACATTTAGAAAAGGTGAAAAGAATTATTGAAACGATTAATGAAGGGATTGTCATTTGGATTGCACCAGAATTTAATGAAGAACATGTAGAGAAACTTTATAATCTGCTTCATTTCCGTATGGCAAAACCAATTAACTTGCTCACTGTCACTTTTAATGAAAGTTACCTGCCTTATATCGACCAGTTAGACCAGAGACCTCAAATAGAAATTTGGAACAAAATAAGTACACAGCAAATTCTACTACCCGTCATGGATCTGCACCGTGCAATTGAAATCATACCGCCTACCTATCAAGGCGTAAACGAGAGTGATGCAGCGGATGCTGTAACAACGATTAAAGGGGCCAACAAATACTTTTTGCAGTGTTTAAAACATAAAGTCCCTTTTTACTTGAATGTACATCGTTCAAAAGCGAACTTAACGAATCGCCAAATTGTTTTCGGGGCAGGGCGGGCAGGACTGGACTTTGTAGTATGTTTAGATGATTTGCAAGGTAACTGCTTCATTAAGTTGAGAATTTCAAATGATAAGCATTGGTCACTTTACGATAAAATGAAAAAAGCAATTGTCCAAAAGGTTAAGTGCGATTCAATTGTAAGTAAGAAAAATGAAGTAATATTATTTTTGCCAAACTCCTTGAATATGATTGAAAAGATTCAAGCAACTGTTCAGTTGTTTGGAGAAATTATTACGATAACAGCTCCAATGATCTACAACCAAAAGGGAGCATGAGGTATGTAGGCTCTTCACTTAAATTAAGTGGGGGCTTTTTTCTTTTGGGGAAATAAAGTCTGACGTACGGAAAGGCAGAGGAGATTTCTTCCTCCACCTCCCTGTGCTATAAGACAGTATTTGAAGCAATTAAATTATATCAAGAGTATCGTAGTTAGTTTTTCATTTTATTTTTATTCAATGTCGATTATCTTTTTTCACTAAAAGCAATATTATTAGTTGACGCAGGTGTTTGAAAGTCATATGATGTATTTAACATAATTAATTCAAATATCATATTTAAATTTCAATCGGAGGTGTAAAATGTTACTTGGTGAAATTGCAGAGGTAAAAACAGGGCTCGTGTTAAGCCGAAAGAAAGCGGAAGTAGATTATGAAGTACAAGCAACATACGATCTTCTAACGTTAAAAAACATAACAGAAGATGGCGTTATTCAAACTGATTCCTTTGACCAGTTCAAAAGTAATGACATTTTAGATGATCATTACTTCACCAGTAAAGGCGATGTACTGATGCGTCTTAGTCAGCCGAATATGGCAGTATACATTGACGAAGAAAAGAGTGGACTATTAATTCCCTCTTACTTTGCAATACTAAAGGTTCACCACAGTGATTTCCTACCTCAATATGTTGCTTGGTATTTGAATTCAGATAAAGTGAAGAAAGAATTGGAACGTTCCCAAGCGGGAAGTCGTATACCAAGTATGAACCAAAACGTAATGAATGGATTGCCTATTGCTAAATTATCGTTAGATAAACAAAAGGCATTGGTTGACATGTGGAAACTTCATTTGCGGGAGAAAACATTGTATCAGCAGTTAATAAAAGAAAAAGAACAATGGTTTAAAGGAATATCGAATTTCATTATTAATGGGACATTAGAGGAGGAAACAGTATGAGTGAACAAGTGACACAACAACAGATTAACCAGGTTTTATGGGAAGCCGCCGATACGTTTCGGGGGAAAATAGACTCCAGTACATATAAGGATTATATTTTGACGATGCTTTTCATCAAATATTTAAGTGATGCATACAAAGAGCATTTGGAAGAATATACGAAACGTTATGAAGGCGATGAGCAACGTATCAAGCGGGCTTTATCAAGGGAACGTTTCGTATTGGATGAACATTCTACATTCGATTACCTTTACAGTAACCGAAATGATGCAGAAATTGGACAAATCATAAACAAAGCATTGGAGCATTTGGAGGATGAGAATACAGCCAAGCTTCGGGGGGTATTCCGCAATATTGATTTTAACAGCGAGGCGACATTTGGGAAAACGAAAGAACGTAATGCAATGCTGCGGGCATTATTGGAGGATTTCAATAAGCTGACATTGAAGCCATCCGTCGTCGGCAACGAAGATGTCATTGGTGATGCCTATCAATTTATGATTGAGCGTTTTGCGTCTGACGCTGGGAAAAAGGGCGGCGAATTTTACACACCAACAATGGCATCTGAACTACTTGCCCGCCTTGTAAAGCCACAAGAAAACGATCGTATTTACGACCCAACTTGTGGGTCTGGGTCTTTATTGATAAAGGTAGCCAATCAAGTGCCGAATAAGAAGGTTGCTATCTATGGACAAGAACGAAATGGTGCAACGCATTCACTGGCTCTAATGAATATGTATCTTCATGGTATTGACGATGCCAAAATTGAGTGGGGGGACACATTGGCGAATCCACTTCACTTAGAAGACGGAAAACTCATGAAGTTCCAGGCAATCGTCGCTAATCCCCCATTTTCATTAGATAAATGGGCAATGGGCTTTGCGGGGGAAGGCAATACGGACAGCAAATTCAAAATGGAGGCAAGTCTTGACCCACACCGCCGCTTTGAATGGGGTGTACCGCCAACTTCAAGGGGCGACTTAGCCTTTGTGCAGCATATGCTTTATTCGTTGGCGGAAAATGGTCGAATGGCAACAATCCTTCCACACGGGGTATTATTCCGAGGTTCCAGCGAAGCAAAAATTCGTAAGCAAATTATCGACATGAACTTGTTGGACGCTGTGATTGGCTTGCCTGAAGGTCTATTTTATGGAACAAGTATTCCTGCTTGTATCCTTGTGATGAAGAGAGATCGTAAACGAAAAGATGTTCTTTTTATTGATGCATCGGGAGAAGAACATTACGAAAAGGGCAAAAACCAGAACAAGTTGCGTGAACAAGATCTTGTAAAAATTGTAGAGACATATGAGAACTATAAAGCGGAAGATAAGTATTCCTATGTGGCTACACTTGAAGAAATCAAAGAAAACGACTACAACCTGAACATCCCACGCTATGTCGATACATTCGAAGAAGAAGAGCCTGTTGATATGGCACAAGTAAAGGAAAATATTCAAAATATCAAGCAAGAGCTTACGGAAGTGGAAGAACAGATGGAGAAGTATTTGCAGGAATTGGGACTTTGATTGCAAGGCGGTTGTCAAGTATCACTTGACGACAAAAAAGTCTTGCATTTAACTATTCGGGATAACCGAAGTGTTCAACAGATGGTTTTTTCAGTTTCCAACTTGAACTTGTAAGAATTACTTACAAGTTCATTGGGAATTAAGTGTAAAGGGGGATTTTAAATGGCAGACATTGAAAAATATAGTGAACATACCTTTGAGGAATACAAGCATGTCAATGAGTTTGGAGAGGATTTTTGGTTTGCAAGGGATTTGCAAGTCGTTCTCCAGTACACAGAATGGAGAAACTTTATTAAGGTTATTGATAAAGCAAAATCTGCTTGTAAAACCAGTGGTAATGATGTTTCAGACCATTTTGTTGACGTCAACAAAATGGTCCATCTCGGTTCAGGATCACAGAGGGAAGTGGAGGATATCATGCTTTCACGTTACGCATGTTACCTAATCGTCCAAAATGGCGATCCAAAGAAAGAAGTGGTTGCGTTAGGACAAACTTACTTCGCAGTGCAAACACGCAAGCAAGAGTTGCAAGAGGAGTTTGAATCGCTCGATGAAGATAAAAAGCGATTAGCCATTCGAAATGAATTAAAGGAACATAACAAATCGCTGGCAGAAGCGGCCCAAAATGCTGGAGTGGAAACACCTGTAGAATATGCTATCTTTCAAAATCATGGCTATAAAGGATTATACGGTGGTTTAGATCGAAATGCGATCCATGCCAAAAAGGGTTTGAAAAAGAGTCATCAAATCTTGGATTATATGGGAAGTACAGAATTGGCCGCGAATTTGTTCCGTGCTACACAGACAGATGAAAAACTACGACGGGACAATGTTCAAGGCAAAACAAATGCATACAAAACGCATTTCGAAGTCGGAGCAAAAGTACGACAAACGATAGAAGAACTTGGCGGGACTATGCCAGAGGACTTGCCTACTCCTGAGAAGAGTATTAAGCAGATTGAGAAGCAAGAACAGAAGAGAATTGAGGAATGAAAAACGAAGAAAGCAATTATCAGTCTAAGAAACTCACAAGGATAAATTAGTCGAATAGTAGGAGGGATAAACGAATTGGGTGAATTATTACAGGGAAAACAAACTATGTGGTCACAAAAAAAAGTTAAAGATATTGCTCCTTTACAAAGGGGGTTCGATTTGCCAGCAACTAAACTTCAAAATGGAAAACACCCCGTATGCTATTCAAATGGGATAGTAAATTTTCATAATGAATTTAAAGTTAAGGGACCAGGAGTTTTTACTGGTAGGTCTGGAACTATTGGAAATGTTTTTTTCGTAAACGAGGATTTTTGGCCACATAATACAACACTTTGGGTCACCGATTTTAATGGTAATGACGAGAAATTTGTTTATTATTTCTATCAGCATTTGGATTTGAAGAAATATAACGCTGGGACAGGCGTGCCAACTTTAAATAGAAACGATGTCCATGACTTAATGGTCTCGATACCAGATGATATTAAAGAGCAACAAAAAATCGCCTCCATCCTCTCTACCTGGGACAAGGCAATTGGGCTGAAGGAAAAGTTAATTGAGCAGAAGAAAGAGCAGAAAAAAGGGCTTATGCAGAAGTTGCTGACAGGTGAAGTGCGGTTGTCTGGGTTTGATGAAGACTTTAACCTTTTTAAACTAAATCAAATATTAAAGATACGTCATGGAAAAGACCAGAAGAAGGTAGAAAATGAAAATGGTCGCTATCCAATTCTTGGCACGGGTGGGCAAATAGGAAGAACTGATCAATTTCTTTATAATAAAGAATCCGTGCTAATTGGGAGAAAAGGTACTATTGATAGACCCTTCTATATGGACAAACCATTCTGGACTGTGGATACATTATTTTATACAGAGATTAACGATGGGTTTCATCCGAAATATATTTATTATCTGTTTACTCGGATACCATGGAAAAAATATAATGAAGCTTCTGGTGTTCCGAGTCTAAGTGCATCAACCATTGGAAGTATTCGAGTTTTAGTTCCAAGTTATCAAATACAGAAAGAAATAGCACAAATACTCACGAAGATGGATGAGGAAATTGTGCTATTGAGACAAGAGATGCAATTACTAAAAGTACAGAAAAAGGGTCTTATGCAGAACTTATTAACAGGAAAAGTACGAGTAAATATCTAATCTATTTTTTCTTTTTTCAGGGCAGATACGGAGGTGGGGAAATGCCAAGGGAAACGTTATTTGATGAACGTACGATAAGCCAACAGCCAGCAATTGATGTTTTGCAAGGGTTAGGCTATCAATACATGAATACCGTCCAAGCAGAAGCGATGCGGGGGAATCTCTATGAAGTTCTGCTGAAAACAGTATTGGAACAGAAACTTCGAGAGTTAAACAGCTACGAATATAAAGGAATCTCTTATCAATTTAGTGAGACGAATATCCAGCAAGCCATTCGTGATTTAGATGAGGCATTAACAGATGGGCTTGTAAAGACGAATGAGAAGATCTTTGAAACACTGCTGTTAGGGCGTAGCTATACGGAATTTTTGCCTGATGGCTCTAAGAAATCGTTTACGATACAGTTTGTCGATTGGGATAACATCGAAAACAATGATTTTAATATAGTTGAGGAGTTTTCGATCGAAAGGCAAGATGGGAAGGGAACAATCCGTCCTGATATTGTTTTATTTGTGAATGGGATTCCTTTTGGCGTGATTGAGTGCAAAAAGGCTTCTATCTCCATGCAACAGGGCATTAGCCAAATGATCCGCAATCAAGGGAAAGACTATGCCCCCCAGCTATTCAAGTATGTACAGATTGTCATGTCAACGAATAAAAATGCAACCCAGTATGCAACATGCAACACGCCGAAAAAATTCTGGTCAATTTGGAAAGAAGAACAGGAAGACTGGTTGCAGGGATGGTTGGATAAAACGGTTCACGATCGCCTGCCGACGATGCAGGATAAAAACATTATCTCGTTATTCCATCCTGAACGTTTGCTTGAACTTACACAGTTTTTCACGCTATTTGATAAAGATGTGAAGAAAGTAACACGCTACCAGCAATACTTTGCTATAAAGGAAATTTTGAAAACAATTGAGATCCGAGATGAAAATGGCAATCGGCAGTCAGGTGTTATTTGGCATACACAAGGTTCGGGGAAAAGTTTAACGATGGTTATGCTTGCGAAGTATGTGCTTTCGGAGTTAAAGGAATTTAACCCTCAAGTAATCGTTGTCACTGACCGTGTGGAGCTGGACAAGCAAATCCATAGTACGTTTAATCATACAAGGCTTAAAGCAAGCCGTGCGACAAAGGGAAGTCACCTTGTTGAACTGATTAATGATGGAAATGTTGATATTGTCACAACGCTTGTCCACAAATTTGATATGGCCGCAACGATACAGAAACCAATTGAATCAAAAGATATTTTCATTCTCGTTGATGAATCGCACCGCTCACAGTACGGTGAGCTTCACATCAAAATGAAAAAAGTGTTCCCGAATGCATGCTATTTAGGATTTACAGGGACACCTCTCATGAAAAAAGAAAAAAGTACGATGATCAAATTTGGAAAACTTATCCATACCTATACAATTGCGGATGGCGTTAAAGATAAAGCAATTGTTCCGCTTCTTTATGAAGGGAAAATGGTCGATCAAACGGTTAATCAAAAGGCAATTGATAATCGGTTGGAAATGATTACTCGTCATTTGAATGATGAGCAAAAGCAAGAAGTGATGAAAAAGTGGAGCCATTTTGAGCGAATTGCCTCGTCAAATCAGCGGATTACCATGATTGCTTTTGATATCAATCAGCACTTCTTGAATAACTATAAGACCCAAGGCAGCCAGTTCAAAGGAATGTTGGCAACGAATAGTAAAATTGAAGCCATACGATACTTAGAAGCTTTTGAAGACCTCGAAGACTTGAACTGTGCCGTAGTCATTTCACCACCCGATCAGCGGGAAGGACATGATTCCGTTGACGGGGAGTCGAAAGACAAAATTCAGGCCTATTGGAAAAAGATGATGGATCGTTACGGTACACCTGAAGCGTATGAAGATGCCATTAAAGAAGAATTCATTCATGGAGATGACATTGATCTTTTAATTGTCGTTGATAAGCTCCTAACAGGCTTTGACGCACCAAGAGCCACGGTTTTGTATATAGATAAGCCCATGAAGGAACACACGCTTCTACAAGCTATTGCAAGGGTCAATCGCCTGTATGAAGGAAAAGATTACGGGTTAATTATTGACTATCGTGGATTGCTTGAAAAGTTGGATGAAGCACTTGAAATGTATTCGGGGGCGGGGCTTGAAAACTTTGATCCGAATGATTTAAAAGGGGCAATTTATGATGTAATTAGTATCATCGGTCAGCTCCGTCAAACACATTCTGATTTAGTACAAATGTTTACGTCTATTCGAAACAAGAGGGATATTGAAGAATATGAAGTATCCCTTGAGGACGAAGAACGTCGAAATGCATTTTATGATGTCCTTAGTAAATTCGGACGAAATGTCGGTATTGCATTGGAGTCGGAGAAAGTGTACAACGCCCTTCCACCTGAAGAGCTTCAAACATACAAAAAGGATTTGAAGTTCTATCAAGAGCTTCGCAAAAGTGTCAAGCTTCGTTACTCCGATACGATTGACCATAAGGAATACGAAGCGAAAATGCAAAAGTTGATGGATAACTATATTTCAGCAGAAGAGGTTATCCGTATTACGAATCCCGTTGATATTCTCAATGAAAAACAGTTTGAAGAAGAAATTGAACGCCTTGGATCAAAACGTGCAAAAGCAGATGCCATTCGGACACGCTTGACGAAAAGTGTCAATACGAAATGGGATGAAAACCCTGCTTACTATAAACGTTTTTCTGAACGAATTCAAGAAGCGATTCAAGCTTATAAGGAACAGCGAATTTCTGAGGCTGAGTATTTGAATTCGATGAAAGCTATTATGGAAGAATATCGTCGTGGGGAACCTGTTGATGATTTTCCTGGTGTTATTAAAGAAAATGGCAATGCACAAGCGTTTTATGGCGTGACAAAGGATATTCTCAGTGAAGTACATGAAAATACCGTCAGCTATGACACAATGGGTGAGCTGGCTTTGAAAATGGATGAGATCATTCGTGAATATACAAAGAGGGATTGGCACGATAATTTAGAAGTGCATAATCGGATTGCTCAGGAATTAGACGACTTATTGTATGACTTTTCCAAGGAACACCAAGTAGATATTAACTTGGATCAGGCAGATAAGATCATTGAGCAAATTAAAACGGTAGCACTTAGACGTTATTAAGGACGTGAACAACTAATGGAAATGCACCAAGTCCAATATGGTTCAAAGTGGATAGAATTCGAACTGGAAAGAAAAAACGTCAAGAACGTCAATCTTAATATCAAGCCAGATATGACCATAACTGTATCTGCAAATGATGCTGTTCCCCTTACTTTTATCTATGATTTTGTAAAAGGAAAGGGACCTTGGATTACGAAACAGGTAAAGCAATTTGAAGAGGTTCAACCATACAAGCAAAGTGAACGTGAATATGTAAGTGGTGAGTCATTTAAGTATCTTGGCAAGCAGTATCGTTTAAAGGTACAGGAAGCAGAAGAGGAAGCAGTAAAATATTTTAGGGGTTTTATTTACTTAATTGTGAAAGACCGACATAACGTCAGCAGGAAAGCGAAACTAATGGACGAGTGGTATCGTGAAAAGGCAAATCGTACATTTCAGCAACTATTGGATAAGTTGTACCCGCTTGTTGAAAAGTATGGCGTTGAAAAGCCAATGATTGATATGCGAGTTATGAAGGCACGTTGGGGTTCCGCCTTAGTCGAATCAAACACCATTTTACTTAATTCGGAGCTAATTAAAGCTCCAAAACACTGTATTGAATACGTCATCTTGCACGAAATGATACACTTTAAATACAACAACCACAGCGACAGCTTCTACAACATGCTCTATGCCCTTATGCCTGACTGGGAAAAACGAAAGGCGATTTTGGACGAAGAGATTGTAAAAGAGCTATAGGCAGCCGAGTCAAAACAACCAGATAAACACAACAAAAGGCAGTTCCTACATGTATTTTTGTAATACAGGACTGCCTTTTTTGTATAGTTATTTAGTTTGGGAAGGATATTGGTCTACAAAACCCAGCAGGAGTTGGGCAATAATATCTTGGATTTTAAGGTGGGGAAAATGCTCATCACATGTTTTTACAAACTGCTTGTAGAGATCGTCTGAAATACGGAAGTTTTTCGTGGCAATTTTGGAGGAAGAGTGAAAAATACGCTTGTCCAGTATGAAGTCATTATTGTCTTTATGTCGCTCAATCAATGACTTTAAGAGAGCAAAGTTGGATTTTATATAAGTTATCTCTTCATCATCCGATTGTGGCATAGCGGTCAATAATCCCTCATCACGAACGAACTTGTAGTATTGATTGTCACGTTTGATATAAACATAATCATCTTCCTGCATCAGTTTAGTAAACGTGGAGTATTTCATGCCAAGATGATCCGCCACCTTTTGTAAATCAAAACCTTCCTTTTTGAGTAGGTCATTGACGATTTTTACCCGTTGCTTGCTACTTATTGTAGGAAAATTGTTGTTGTTCATCGGTACACCTCCTTGTTTTTATTATTATAGTTGTGTGTTTATTGTTTATAACTAAAATCATTGTAATACCTCATTATTAAAGAATATTAAAAGGGGGAACGGCAAATGAAATATTTTGCGGAGAGAAATAACCAGCTTTCGGATAATTTTTCCATAGACTTAGAAGACTTAAAAAGGTATTTTTACCAGACTTATAGATATTTTGAGGAAAAGAGTTATTTCGAAGTGGCTTATAAAGGAGTATGGATATATGAAAACTTTAAAGAAATTCAAATCCTTCCTCCGTCAATGTCACCCTCGCCAGACATTTTTTTTATTAATCATTTAAGAAGTGACGAGGTGTACCCAATCTGGGATCATCATGAAAGTTACAATGAGGAACAGTTATTTACTGTTATTGAAATTTTGTACGATCATATTTGTGTATATGATTATAAGCAAAAAATATCCGATAAAAACAATCCCAAAGAAGAGTTCGCTACCCATATGAACAATCTATTAAGATTTTATAAAGGGGGCTACTACTTGGATGTTAAGCATGGTTTTATTATGGAACAGCCAAACGATTCATTGTTTGCCTTATTAAAAGAAGAGCCTCCGAAAGAGATGGGGGCTGGAGTAATTGAACAATTAAAAACAGCTATGCGAATGTTTTATAGGTATGATGCAAATGGAGAATCTCAGAAGAAGGCTATCAATATATTAGCGGATGTATTAGAACCTCTTCGAGAAGAGTTAAAAAATCTACTTAATAATGAATATGAAATTAACAAAAATAAGCATGACAAAATCATTTTCGGGATAGTGAATGATTTTAATATTCGACACAACAATGAGAAACAGCTAACAGAGTATAACAAAAGTATTTGGTACGAGTGGATGATGCATTATTACACAAGTGTTATTTATGCATACTACAAGTTGAAAAGTGAGATTTCATAAAAATGTTAAATGCAGTGACTAACTTCAAATATTAATTGAAAAAAAGGGGGGCCACCTTTGAGAAAACCGATGAAAGTAAAGTTTGATTACTTTTTTGAAAGACATAAGATTATATTTTACACAGTTTCAATTCTGCTGTTTGTTTCCTTAATTATTTATGGATATTTCTTGTTTAAAGGAGTCAATTTAAAAGTTAGTCCATCTATGGTAGGTGTCATTGGAGCAGTTATAGGTGCAATAGTGGCTGGCGTTTTAGCTCTTTTTGGTTCTATTTACGTTCATAATAATCAAATGAAATCTAAGTCAGCAATCTTTAGAAAAAATGTTATATATAAACCCTTATATGATGAATTAATCGAAATAAAAAACATATTAAAAGAAAAGAACCCCTATCCTACCTACGTTACCTTTTCAAAAGGTCAGCAAACCCTAACACCGCATCCGCAATTTTCGGCGTGGGGAAGAATTAAAAATGATAGTAGATTAATACAAACCCCTCAATATTTAGCAGATGGATTTGAAAAGCTTTATGAAGCCGTTTATGAATACCTTAATGGGTTTTCAGATGCCTGTACAGATATTCAAGATAAAATTAACGAAATACTGTTCGAAAAACATAACACTAAATGTACAATACAGAACTTAGGCAGTGCAGTAATTTCGGATATTATTTTGAAAAAGAAACCAAGAGGCACGCTTTTAAAAGATTATATAGATCCGTATGCATTAGAATCCAGAAAAAGTATAACAGATGATGAACTATTAGAACTTGATGATTTAGTTTATGAAGAATGCCATCGGTTGGAATCTGTGAAAAGACTAATAGTTTCCTATAATAAATGGCTTGATAAGCAGGATGAATTGATTACTACTTTAAGGACTCTAATCAAATTAATTAGTATAAAGTATGAGAAGCATAGTGAGAAATATTAACGAGGTGCTTACATGAGATATGGATTAAGACGTAATGAAGTGAAAAGAATAATTAAACAAAGAATAAACAACAACCCCGATATTTTTTATTATATAGAGGATGAATATATAGAGGAATTAGTCGATTTGATTTCGGATGGTATAGCGGATGCTATAGAAGCAAATAATAAAAAATTAATTGACGATCTCACCAAAGGGTTAAGATAGTTTTTATACTAATCCCAATATGGACAAGGGTATTTCGCCCCTTGTCCATATTGTAAATGTAATATCAAATTAAACATCTCTCTTTATAACCATTACCTTTAAATCGCCACGGGGAACCTTATCATAAGTAAGTGAGGTTTATATTTTAATTAGTAAGCATTACAAGATAAAGTAGTAAATGACTACTACTATTCTTTAAAGTAAATTTATCTAAGTTTGTGTTATATTTATATAAAATAGTCGAGGTGATTTTGTGAATAAAATTATCGAAAGTTTTTTGGATACACATACACAAGAATATGGCTTAGAAAACATGAAAAAAGAAACTCGATTCGAGCACTTTGTTAATAGATTAATAATTAATAAATATTCATTAGAACGTTTTAATCCAGATGATATAATGACTGGTGATGGAGAAATTGGAGAGTATAAAATATTTTGTGTAAATGAAAAATTCCATGTAAAAAGGAAGACCTTTTCTTGGTAGAATTAAGTCACCACAACCAATCCTAGAAAAGAGGTCTTCCCTATGAATCAGTTTACAACAGAAATTATCGATGCACTAGTAAAAAAACAAGATATTACCGAGGTTTTTCGTTCGCACTTGGAAATGGCGATCAACTCGCTACTTGTGACAGAGTTAACGGAATTTCTAGATTATGAAAAATATGACCGTATGGGCTTTAATTCAGGCAACTCACGCAATGGGTCTTATTCGCGTACGCTTCACACAGAGTACGGCGATTTAGCCATTCAAATTCCACGTGATCGCAATGGTGAGTTCAAACAACAGACCGTGGCTCCGTATAAGCGTTCGAATGATACGCTTGAAGATACGGTGATTCACCTGTTTAAAAAAGGCATTACGATGGCTGAAATTGCCCAGTTAATCGAAAAAATGTATGGCCATCACTATACGCCTCAAACGATTTCGAATATGACAAAAGCGGTTTCAGAAACAGTCGATGCATTTAACAACCGTTCGTTGCATAATCGTTACGTATGCGTGTATTTAGATGCGACGTATATTGCCGTACGTCGTGATACGGTGTCTAAAGAAGCCGTCTATATCGCTGTTGGTATTCGCGAAGACGGCTCTAAAGAGGTACTCGCTTACACGATTGCCCCAACCGAGTCTGCTTACAACTGGCAAGAGCTACTAGAAGAGCTGAAAGACCGTGGTGTAGAAGACGTCTTATTATTCGTATCAGACGGCTTAAAAGGCATGGCTGACGCTGTTTTCAATGTGTTTCCAAAGGCAAAATATCAAGTCTGTTTAGTTCATGTCGGTCGCAATATCATGCATAAAGTACGCGTAGAGGATCGCAAGGAAGTCTGCGAAGATTTTAAAACGATTCACCAGGCCAAGGACGCCGAAGCAGCTGCGCTAGCACTTGGGCAGTTCTGCGAGAAATGGAGCAAATCGTATAAAAAAGTTACACAGAGCTTACTTGATAATCCGTATTTACTCACGTTTTATCAGTTTCCAAAAGCAATTTGGCGAAGCATCTACTCGACCAATTTAATTGAGTCGTTCAATAAGCAAATCAAAAAATATACAAAGCGCAAGGAACAGTTCCCGAATGAAGAATCACTGGAACGCTTTTTAGTGACGCAGTTCGAGGACTACAATCAACGTTTCGCCACACGCTGCCACATCGGCTTTAATCAGGCCCGTGCCAAGCTAGAAGAAATGTTTGAACAGCTGCATGAACCGACAAACTAACCGGGACGTGCCAGCGCGAAATTTGGGTGTCTAGGAAAGGGCTAGCCCTTTCCTAGACACCCAAATCCAAACTTCGAACAAATCTATTTGAATACGAAGGTGATCATCTACCTTGAGAAGTTGAAAAGTCATTTACACAATAATATTGACAGTACCAGAAATTGGTTTAGATGGGATAGGGATTATTGTTAATAATATGCTTGTAGTTGATGAAGATTCCTTGAATGAAGCTTTAAAACTTTCAACTAATATTTCTGTAAAATTTATTTTTATTCAATCAAAAACAAGTGAGAAGTTTGACGGTGGCGAAATAGGAAATTTTTGTTATGGTGTACGGACGTTTTTTCAACCTATTGATGAACGCCCTAAAACAAATGAAAAGATTGAGGCATTAATAAAGATTAAGGATTTAATCTATGAAAAAAGTATAGATTTTTATTCAAAACCAAGTTTAGAGATGTTTTATGTTTGTTGTGGAAAGTGGAATGAAGGGAATAATCTTACAAATAGAATTGAAAGTGAAGAGGCTTCATTTAAACGAACACAAGACTTTGATTTTGTAAAGCTACGTCCATATGATTCTGATAATATAATAACTTCATATAAAGAACTAAAAAAGAAAATCTCTAAAAAATTTAATATGGAAAGAAAGTTTTCCTTTCCTAGTATGAAAGGGATTAAACAAGCATATTCAGGATTAATTAAAGCAAGAGACTTTATAGAAGTTCTAAAAGATAATGATGGAAATATGCTTACTAATATTTTTGAAGATAATGTTAGGTCTTTTCAAGGATACAATGCTGTTAATTTAGAAATACAAACTACTGTAGGAGATACTAATGAACAGGAATGTTTTGCTGTTTTAAATAATGGAATAACGATAATAGCTAAAAAACTTGAACCTATAGGAGACCAAATTGAAATTTTCGATTATCAGATAGTTAATGGATGTCAAACAAGTTTTGTTCTATTTGATAATCAACAAGTCTTAAATGAGAATGTGTATATCTTAGCCAAGTTAATTGAAGTTAATAATGAGGCTATTTTGAACAGGATAATCTATACAACTAATAGGCAAACAGAAGTAAAATCGGAAGCATTTGAATCTTCTAAGCCATTTCATAAAACATTAGAGGATTACTTCAATGCAATTGATATCGATTATAGGCTCTACTACGAACGACGTTCTAAACAATATGAATTAACAGATACAATAAATAAAAATAAAGTTGTAAGTTTACCATCATTGATACATGCTTATATTGCTGTATTCTTAAATGAACCACATAGTACACACAGATATTATGGTGAACTTTTAGGAGCTTATAAAAGTAAGCTATTTATCCAAGGTTCACATTCTGAGCCTTACTATATATCAGCATATTTTTCATATGCTATTACCAATTACATTAAAGCTTCAAATCTTCCAACTAAATATTCACGCTTTAAGTTTCATATAGCTTGTATTATGAAAAATATTGTAGTAGGTCAAATGATTGATGATGGAAAAAGTAAACAAATTAAACTTAAAGCAAAGAAACTTTATGATGAATATATTACAGATAATAACAAATTAAATGATCTAATTCAAACTGCAATTTCTTGTTTAGATGAAGGATTAAGAACAAATAATAATTTAGATGTGCAAACATTGCATAGAACGAAAGAATTTACTCAAGTATTATTAGACATTTCATCTAAATATAGCAATACTAAAAATGAAAGTTATTTTTTGCAAAGTGGAAATATTGTGCAATGTGTGATTAAAAGTATATCTAAGAGTTTTGTTAATGTTGAACTAAAAACGGAAGATATTAGAAAGAATGGTTCGATTCATATTTCTGAAGTGGATGATATATTTATTAGTAATTTATATGATTACTTTAAAATAGGAGACCTTTTAGAGGTACAAATTTTAAATGATGAATATAAAGAAAGATATGGATGGGATTTATCAGCTAAGAATAATATTTGGACAAGCAAATAAAGTTTTACACATGGGATTGATTTTCCATGTGTTTTTTAATGCAGTAAATAATACAAAAAAGGGAGTATGGCAAAATGAAAATGATAAAAGGTATCTTAAAAACAGAAATCACATATGATGACGAAATGAAGAATAAGTACATTGTGAAGAAAGAGTGGGACAAAGCCAAAAGAAAAGCTCTTATCTTGATGAAAAATGCAGGGCAGGCAGATGAGGTTGTTCAAGACCAGACAACCATGTATGTCTTGAACAACCTTGCCAAATTAGATTATGGTTCAGTCATTATTATGAATTTATTCCCATCTATCGAAGGTAAGGATACAAATGAATCAGCTACTGAAAATTTGAAATGTATTCAAGAAGAGCTGACGAAAATAGAGGATGTCATTATTGCAACTGGCACAGGCATTGAAACCAACAAAGGCGCACAAAAGCGACTGCATATGATTGTGGCTATTTTGCTTGATAAGAAAGCGAATATTCTTCAAATTGAATGCCCTAAGGGTAGAAGGGGCTTTCATCCCCTCTACCCAGCAGTAAAAAATGGCTGGAAGTTAGTCCCGTATGAAGTACCACCTGTAGAACAAACAGATTAAGCGTTTCAATTGAAAATATGGACATATATTATTTCCTTGAATACATTTTAGGAGGAAATAATATGTCACCAGCAAAGCGAGTAGATATTGTATCTGTCAAATTAGTGAAGGAAGCAAGTATGTTGTACAAAAATCGGCGCATTCGTAGTCCACAAGATTGCTACGAGTTGTTTAAGGAATTTTTAGGTGAAGTAGACCGAGAGTATTTTATCGTCATGTGCCTTGATGTAAAAAATCAGCCAACGAACATTACTGTTGCACATATAGGGAGTTTGAATCTTTCCATCGTTCATCCAAGGGAGGTACTGAAAACAGCCATCTTAAGCAATGCGGCTTCCATCATCTGTTGCCATCCACATCCGTCAGGTGACCCAACACCGAGTCCAGAGGATGTTGACGTTACCAAACGTTTAATTGAGGCTGGTTTAATTGTTGGTGTGGAAATGCTCGATCATATTGTGCTGGGCGATGATAGCTATGTTTCAATGAAAGAGAGTGGATATTTTGAAAATGAATAAAGCTTTTAGTGATAAATAGGCTCTAACATCTGAAATGGATGTTAGGGCTTTTTATATTCGCAAAAATAAGGAGGAAAATGATAATGAAAGCCATTCAACGATTAACAGGGGTATTACAACAAAAGCTAGGGAAGGAGATTCCACTTCAAGAAGTAGGCTACGAAACAATGAGCTTTACACATGAGGAAATAGATGAGGAACTTGTACCACCATACATGATAGCCTTTGTAGAAGCACCAATTCTTTGTCATAGTGCTAACTATACGGATATTGAAGGAAATTATTACACCTTGATGTTAGTAGAAACAGGAGATGAAACACCATATGAAGTATGGTTGGTCAATGACAAGCTGATGACAAACTTTTTAGAAGGGATAGAGCTATGAGTGTATTTAATAAGCGATATGTGGAAGTTAGTATAGATAACAATATCTATTACAGAGAAGTTGGAGTAAATAACGAATTAGGAAAGCCAATTAGCAATGATGTATTTTATGAAATCCTAATGGAGAAAATAGTAAACGAAATCATAGAGAAAGAGTATGTATTTCAAAGTCAACGTATCAAGACTATTATCAATGGCATTCCAAATCACCTCGACCGCCAATTAATGAGGGATTTTTATGATTATGCAATGTATGGTACGAGAGTATAAATGACTGCTAGTGAAGTAGAAAACATAAAACGCATGTGCAGCTATTTTAAATCATCATCATGAAAATATAATATTTCAATGGTGAAGGAGGTGGAAAAATGCTAGGGGAGTTATTGAAAGTAATAATTATTGCAATAGTAACAGCAGTAATTGATTATTTATTAATTGAAAAGCAAAATGAAGTGCTAGGATACTAACAAGTAGAGGGAGTGGTGATTGCCGTTCCCTCTATTTTTTTGAATAGAAATGGTGGGGAAAACACCCTGATTCTGTACTGAAAACAAATGAGTATTTGAAAATCCACCAAGTCCCCCAATGTTTTTTGTGAGAAACAAAAACATCTCTGAATCAATTTTTTTTGTAGAAAGTCAGTTTGTTTTCCAATCAAAAACACCGTAAAAAACCTTCTTACTCTTTAATTATTGGGGGATAAGGGGGATTAATTGATTGTGTGCAAAAAATATTCTATTTAAATTTTAAAATTGTTACTTTTTACCTATTGTGATATTTTTCCACATTCATTTTTGGTTTTTTGGAATGAGCGTAGCCTGACACCTAAAATCGCCCCTGCTATAGCAGTAACATTAAAAATGATATAAATTCGCTTATTTGTTCATTAATTAATATTTTTCAATCATTTTGCATTATTAATAGTAATAATTACTGTTTGGACAAATAGGAATCTAATTTGTATTATACAATCTATCAAAATAATTGCACTTAGATAATTTGCTTCGTAGCAATGAATTTTGTATATCCATATTTAACTATTATTTTTATGGATATGAAAAAAGAAGGGAGTTAGTTCAATGAATCAAGTAGATGCTGAAAAACAAGAGCAACAAGTAAACTTAGCTGATTTTATTCCTTCAAACTGTAAAGGGATAAGTAAAGCCACTTCTACAGCAGGTGTACTAACCATTGTAAATTCTAAAAGAAATGGCAAACGTGTCGTTCTCTCCAAAGAATTAATGGCGGAGTTGAATGAACCAGAGGAAGTACAAATTTCATATGGTTCAGATGCAATTGCAATTGGTGCAGACATCCCTGATAATGACAATTTCTTTACATTGAAAACACAGAAGGCCAAATCTGTTATTTATTCAAGTGAACTTGTAAACGAGATTACTGTGCTTTATGACCTTAAATTTGAGGGCAATGTATCACAAACATTTTACCAAGTGCAGTATCAAGGTGAAGGAACAAGTAGAGTTGCTATTATTTCAATGATTAAAACAAATGAAGAAATGTAGGAGGAATTTACAATGTTACAATACAATCTTGGTCAGCCAACCAATGAATTAAGTTGGAATGTCAACACTAAACTAGACAAAAATTATGTGGGCTGTAGCTTGAATTCCATCGGCGTTAAATAGCCCAAAGTTCCATGGATACGGATGTTATTAAACCAGTGAACATAATCATCCAGTTCAAGAGCGAGCTGTTTAAGGGAAGAGAAGTGGGCTTGGTTGGCGAATTCAGTTTTAAATACCTTAAATGTCGCTTCGGCCACGGCGTTATCATAAGGGCAACCCTTCATACTTAACGAACGCTGGATACCAAACGTTTCAAGTGCTTCAGAAATCAGCTTGTTATCGAATTCCTTCCCTCGATCGGTGTGAAACATGTTCACTTCATTTAGGTTCGTTTTCATACTTGCTAATGCTTTATACACAAGGTCTGCTGTTTTGTTTTCTCCAACACTATGACCAATGATTTCTCGATTGAAAAGATCAATAAATAAGCATACATAGTGCCACTTTTTTCCGACACGGACGTATGTTAAATCACTAACAACGACAGCTAATTGCTTGTCCTGTTTGAATTTTCGTTGTAATTCATTCTTTACTGGTGCTTCATTACAGTTTGATTTATGTGGCTTAAATTGCGCTACTGTGTAGTTTGAAACCAAGCCGATTTCACGCATTAAACGGCCAATTCGGCGTTTTGAAACTTGTTTTGGCTCTGCTAATTTCATTAGTTCTTTTTTGATTTTGCGTGTACCATAGTTATTTCGACTGGCTTTGAAAATACGTTCAATTTCTTTTGAAAGAGCCGCATCTTCTGCTTTTTTCGCACGTTCACCCGATAAATCTGCATGGTAGTAATACGTGCTTCTTTTAATCTCGAGGACGGCACACATTGCTGATACCGAATACTTGTGAGCGTTATGACGAATCACATTTATTTTCGTCCCATGATCAGCGCCGCTTGCTTTAAAATATCGTTTTCCATCAGTAAGCGTTGATTTTCTTTTCGTAAGCGATCCAGTTCATTTTCTTCTTCTGTACGGTTATCCTTTGCAGCGAAAGAACCGGTTGCTTGGTGATTTTTAATCCATTTATCTAAGGCTGACGCAGTTAAATCGTATTCACGGACAATATCTGCACGTGACTTTCCGTTTTCATAAAGCTTCACCATTTGCAGTTTAAATTCAGGTGTAAATGTTCGACGTTGACGTGTCATAAAAGCACGCTCCCTTTATTTAATAGTCTAAGTTTACAACCCCTCATTTCTTCTGTCTAACTTAGTGTAGCCTATCCAATCCATTACTTTCAAAATAAAAGGAGTGGCAATGATGGAAGCTACAAACGAAGTCGTATTAATACTTGCAGAAATGTGTGAAGCCTATATTTTAGATGGAAAAGAAGGGAGTTCAAATGATAATGACTCAAACTAAATATGCTGCAATTTACGCCCGTGTTTCAACAACTGAACAAGCAGATGAGGGATACAGTATTGATGAACAAATTCGAGTGTTACGTGAATATTGTAAGCGAGAAGGCTACGTTATTTTTGATGAATACGTAGATAGAGGTATCAGTGGTAAAAACATTAAAGGTAGACCAGCCATACAACAATTGTTACAGGATGCAGACGAAAAGAAGTTTGACCTTGTTCTTGTATGGAAAATGAATCGTTTAGCAAGAAACAGTGTAGACCTCATGAATATGGTCGAGGTGTTTAACCGCAAAAACATCGTCTTTCGTTCATATACAGAGAACTATGAAACAGAAACACCTGCTGGAAAATTACAATTTCAAATGCTGGCAGCCATCGCTGAATATGAGCGCAATAACATAGCAGAAAATGTGAAAATGGGTATGTTAGCTCGTGCCAAAGAAGGGAGGTGGAATGGTGGTCATGTGCTTGGTTATGATGTAGTTGAGATCGAAGGGGAGAATAAAAAACGCAAAAATACAGGGCTTGTCATCAATGAACGAGAAGCAAGTATTATACGAAAAATCTTCCATCTTTACACAACAGGGAATGGTTATAAGTCGATTGCTAATCAAATCAATAAAGCAGGTTATCGTACAAAATTAGGTAAAACATTTTCCTTGAATGCGATTAAAACCATTGTCACGAATCCTGTGTATGCGGGGTATATACGCTACAATGTTCGTAGGGATTGGAATGAGAAACGGCGTAATCATATCAACCCAAAGCCGATTATTGTGAAGGGAGAACACCAGTCAATTATTTCAGAAGAAGTTTGGCGCATTGCACAGGAGGTTTACAAAACACGCACCTGTAAGCCAAACCGTGTGCATGATGGTGAGTTTCCTTTAACGGGCATTATGCGTTGCCCTAAGTGTAAAGCAGGTATGGTAATTGGACGTACGACAAACAAGCTAAAAGATGGTACAAAAAAGGTATTAGAGTATTATGTATGTGGCGCATGGAAGAATAAAGGGACAGTTGCTTGCAATTCTTATGCTGTACGTACTGATTATGCTGACCCTTATGTATTAAATAAAATTGAAGAGCTGATGACAAGTGATAGATTGATCCAGCAGTTAGTCAATAGTATCAATTATAAGCAAGAATCCTTGATTGCTCCGATTCAACGAGAATACCAGCAATATGTTCATGACTTAGCTATCCTAGAAAAAAAGCAATCGAATCTGTTAGATGCTTATATGGAAGAAACGATTTCCAAAAGCATCTATCAAATGAAGGTTAGAGGTATTGAAGAACAAATTTCCTCATTAAATGAATTACTGACACCATTAAAGGAACAATTAAGTTCAAATGTTTCTAGTGAAGTGACCTTTGAACAGATTAAAAATGTCCTACAAAACTTTCAAAAGGCTTTTCATCAATCACTTACAAGGGAGCAGAGAAAACGCTTGTTACATTTGCTCATTCATCAAATTACAATTGATGAAGAACGGAAAATCGAGAGCATTCAACTTAAATTAAATAATGAAGTGCTAGAGGCATTACAACTAGGAGCAGGGGAATCATCTTCGGATGAATCTTCTGCTCCTTTTTCTGTTTTAATAGCTATCTAATTATAAGTATCAAAAGTGGCTTTTTATTAGGATAATCCATTATCAAAGCGAAGTGTTTTTCATATAGGAAAATGGCATATTTAATCAGGTATAAAAAATATCGTGTAGGTTAATATGTAACATTTCCTAAGAAATAATCTATTGAGGGGAGAAGCGTATGGGGTGTATTTGGAAAGCTATGAAAATCTGTTTTTGGTTTATGTTGATTATATCAGTTATTGCAATGATATTTGTCTACTTTGAGGAAAAGGGAAATGAAACTTTTAGTCATGTTGAAGAACTGGATGCCAAGGAGTTGGTAGCAGAAGCTTTTAGTAATTTGAGAGCTTCTGAGAGTTATCATATGTATTCTGAATCTAACACAAAGGGGGATATTTCTAAGTTTATTGCTAGCGAATCTGTACAAACAAAGGAAATATTTAATGTAGATTATCATACATTGAATGATTCATATAAAATAACAGGGAATTTGGTTAAAAATGATGAGACAACTACTATTGCGGAAATAAAGGTGAATTCAGATATTTACCAATCTATAGATGGTGGGGAATTTAATTATGTTAGTTTAGATGGATCTACCATACTAGCAGGTGAAAAAACAGGGGTATTGGCAAGTGCTGAATTTGCTAATGAGCCAAAAATAGATGATTTAATTGCTCAAGGCGATATTTCTGTAGGAGCTTATGAATCTAAAAAAGCAGATGAAAAGGACTATTATTTAATAGAAGGAGATATGCCTGAAGCGTATGTATTAAATATGGGGAATCAAATCTTTTTTGGAGATATGGGTAAAGAAGCACCATCTTTTAAAATGGAAAATTTAATTATCTTTGAGGATGAACTTCAAATGACAATTGATAAGGAGAATAAAAATTTATTATCAACATACATCCATCTGAGATTTAGCTTTGAAGTTGAAGGTCATACAATGGAAATGGATGTGGAAACAATTAAGAGATATTCTAATTTCGATGAAGTAGAAATGATTACTTTACCCAATTTAGAATAGGTGAATCATATATTTTCCTAACGAAATGAATGATATGTTAATTAGGAGTAGGAGAATCATCTTGCATGATTTCCCTACTTCTTTTTCAGTTTTGATAGCTGCAATTACAAATTTCAAAATGGATTTTTGTTAGGATAATCCATTATTTAAGCGAAGTGTTTTTCACATAGGAAAATGGCATATTTAAAACAATAAAGGCGGAAGGAGATAAAGATGGATTATAGCAAGTTAGATAGTTCCTGTTTTAATGGATCATATAAGGAATTTATTGAATTAATTGGATACAAAAATACTTTGCTAGTGTATAATCATTTTGCTGGTCAATATGTAACATTTCCTAAAAAATTCTTATCAGAACAATATTTATACGAAGCCATTGTTAATGAATATGATGGAACAAATGCAAAAGCTTTAGCGAGGAAATATGGCTACTCATATAGTTGGGTGATGAAAATATTGAAACGAGAGCATTGTAATAAATAATGTATAAAAGCTCTTTTAATAGGAGGAAGACGTATGTGGAAGAAGGTTTTAATGTTAGTTATGGTGATGAGCTTATTCTCAACAGGGGCGTTTGCTGATACTGTAGCTGTTCAGAAAGATAATAAGCAAAGTACTACCAAGAATCAAACAGATTATGCCTCAAAAGCGCAGTTAGTAGGTAATGAGTATGTTTATAAGAGTAAGTATTATACTCTTCATGCTCCAAAGGATACAAAGAAAGATGATATTAATTTTGCTATCACTAATTTTAATAAGGGGATAGAACTTGCATTTGAAATTTATTCTAGCAAAATTTCTGATTTAGAAGCAGCATTATCAAATCAAACAGATTTCCCTACTAATATTTATTTAAAGAATAAATCAGATGACCCTTACGAATTTACTTATGTAAATGGAGGTGCGAGCCACAATAAGAAAACAGGGGCATTGGAGACAGAAATTAATATTTTGGTAGCTTCTTTATATAAAGGACAATGTTGTTCTTATGATGGGAAGTTTAAATATGATATAGCTTATGTTAAAAATTTGTATATTGCTTCAGGATTAAATCTTGGAAGTGTCTTATTTAATGAAAGTATGAATTCTAAACCAAGTTGGTATAGTTCATCTGGTGCAGGTGAATTTGCCACAGGTTTTGTTAATTATAAGTCTCGTTTAGCCTCTAATACCTACAAAGATTATGCTAAGTATTGGAAGAATGAAATGAAAAAGAATAATAAATTGCTAGTATTCAACAATGGAGATTTTGACTTTAAATATAGTACGAATGTGGCAACGCTGTTCAATGCGTTTTTAATTGAAACTTACGGTGAAGATACCTACTTTAAATTTGTTTTGTTTGAAAGTGATACATTTTCAAAGAAAGAGGCATTTTTAGCAACCTATGGCGATATTAAAGAAATTGAAAAGAAATGGAAGGTATGGATTAATCAATAATCATCTATGTATTGATAGGGAGAAGTAATATATTTTCTTTGAAAAGGTAAGTTTGAGTTTTGGTGCTATGAAGTATGTAAAGAGCCATTCAAGATGGTATCGGCAAGGAAAAGTATTAAAATGATATTAAATAAAGGAGAGCCTTGGATAATGTTTGTTATTCAAGGTTTTTTCATAGGAAATGGAGGAGTGTAAGGAAGAAAAAATTAAAGTTAAGTGATATGATTAAATTTCAACCTACGTACAGACAGATAAAAGATAATATGATGAAGAAAGTAAAGGCAACCAATAAACAAGAATAGATTAAGGATAATAAATGATGGATGGATATTTAAAAAGGCACGATAGCTTACAAAAAGGGTAGATGTGTATTTTATATAACTTTACTTAGCTATGCTGAGGAGCATCGTATCATAAGTAAAGATGGTTTATCAAAAATTATAATATTACTATATAAAAACTCTTTTCTTTAATGTATGTTAAAGGAAATAGCTTTTTGAAGGGGAGGATTCTAGATGCAAAGTGTTACACTAGATGCGCTGATACCAAGGGAAGATTTTGAAGTGAATGAAGAGCAATTTTTAGGTACTAGTAGAAATAAAATGACATTATCAATAGAAGATTTGAGATATGATTCTTTCTTTTTTAGTGCCTTAAGAAAACCAGATTTTCAGCGTGAAACCAATGAATGGGACCCAGAGAAAGTCTGTTCTTTAATAGAAAGTTTTTTAAATAGTGAACTTGTACCTGCAATAATTTTATGGAGAAACCAAAGTGGATTTATATTTGTAATTGATGGAGCACATAGATTAAGTAGTTTGAGTGCTTGGATAAACGATGATTATGGAGATGGGGAAATTTCTCGAAAATATTATGATACATTTATTCCAGATGATCAAAAAAAAATTGCAGAACGAACTCGAAATTTAATTAACGGAAAAATCGGTAGTTTTAAAGAAATATTTAATATTAGAAGACAGTCTAATGAGGTAAGTGCAGAGAAGATTAGAATAGCAAATAGCCTAGGTTCATTGGCATTGCAAGTCCAATGGGTTGAAGGAGATTCAAGTTCTGCTGAAGAATCTTTTTTAAAAATTAATCAATCTGCCACTAAAATCAGTAATGCAGAATTGGAATTAATCAAATCTAGGAACCAAGCACATGCTATAGCTGCAAGGGCAATTGTGAGAGCAGGGAAAGGACATAAATATTGGTCTAATTTTTCTGAAGAAGAACAAAATAAAATACAAGAGCTTTCAAAAGCCATACATACGATTTTGTTTGGTAATAGGACAATGAATTTAGATAATTTGAATGATTTACCTATAGGAGGGTCATTTTCTTCAAACTTTACATTGGATGTTGTTACACAAACGGTGAAAATCTGTAATGATGTGAACAAAAATGGATCGGAAAAAAATGATGGCAAAGAAGTAGTTAAAATCTTGAAAAACACATTAAAAATTTTAGAGAGGATTTTTTCGAAAAAGCCAAGCTCTTTAGGCTTACACCCATTTATTTATTTTTATTCTGATATAGGTAAGCATAAGATTGGTTCATATTATGGAATTTTAGAGTTATTTAAAGAATTCGAGTTAAAAAATAACTATGATCGCTTTATTTCAGTTAGAGGGATTTTTGAGGATACTATCAAAGAATACAGTTTTTTAGTTCAACAGATAATAAGAAAAAATCGTCAAAGTAAACGAGGCTTTAAAGAAGTTGCTAATTTTTATAAGCTTATTATAGATTTAATTGTAGAAAATAATATTTTAAAGCCTAATTTAATTGTATCAGAAATAAAGAAGAAACCTGAATTTAAATATCTTCAAATTGATATAGTTGATAATGAAGAACAAGGAATGAAAGAAAATTTTTCTAGAGGTAAGAAGCAAATAATTAAAGTTAATACGTTAGTTCAAAATATACCTAGATGCCCAATCTGTGATGGATATCTATCTACAGTGTCATCCTCTGTTGATCATATTCAAAGAAAGAGAGATGGTGGAACAGGAGACATCCAAAATGGGCAATTAACTCATTTATATTGTAATACCACATATAAAAATTGATGTTGTAATACCGCACTTACCCACATCACGGAGAGCCTTATCATAAGTAAGTGAGGTTTATGAAAACCACCACTAGAGCAAATCTCAGTGGTGGTTTTATAATTCCATTAAAAAATGCCATTCATAATACGGTGAACCTCACCACAATCAAGGTTTGTAAAAAAGCTATTTTGATTTCTTTTCGGATAAGCCTTTCATAAGGCTAAGAACAAAGTGAAATGGTTAAATTGCTTTCAGGAAAATTCCGACTTATTTTGTACATGAATAAATTCTATAGCTCAATTTTCCTTCATATTTGGAAAGGATATTAAAATGTTTTCGCATAATGTCATAAAATTCAGGTTCAATATCATTGAAATAATGGATATTAAGCATTGAATCGATGGATGTGTTTTTTTGTATACGAATATGTTCGAAACCTGCCAATTTCATCAATGCCACCCAATCTTTTTTCATAGTAAGGGCATCAAATCCATAAAATTGTTTGATTTCGTTTTCCTCTTCTTTCTTTAGTCGCTCGTTAATCGTATGTTCAATTGCAATGAAACGACCGCCAATTTTTAATAACCGAAAGATTTCTTTAAGAGCTTTTGGTTTATTTACAAAAGAAAGGACAGATTCAGAAATAATAAAATCAAAAAGATTATCTGGTAATGGAATTTTCTCAGCGGAGCCTTGAATTATTTTTATAGGTAAATGATTTTTTTTCATTCTCCTCCTGGCCTTTGCAACCATTGTTGGATTAATATCTATACCAGTTACTTTTGCTCCATATTTGTAAGCTAAATAGGCTGCAGTTTGACCGGTGCCACACCCTACATCTAAAATGTAAGAGTTTTTGTTAATATTCTCCCTTTTGAATATTTCCTTTGTCAGATTAATACCACCGGGGTGTGCACCCTCAATACCTAGTTTAGATAAAATATCTAGATACTTGGAATTCTGAATTATAAACACCTTCTTTTTTTGTTTTCGAAAGATAAGAAGTATAAAAGCCGTTGCTCGAGAGTAGTTAAACGAGTACAAATATGCTTTCTTGTATAATATGAATTTCGAAAAATATGGTTCTTGTAAGTGGTTTTGATGAGAACCAATAAAAGTAGTTATAAACCTCGGTTAGTACTATGACGAAGAACCTTACGATAAGTAAATGAAACATTCTCCCTTAAATATGGTTCAACCAAGTTAGAAATCCAAACAAAAAAGTATACTAAAAATATAAGTAAGTATAAAATAGGACAGTTAGCATTTGCTATAGGAAGGGTGATTAATATGTTCAAAGCATATGCTTGGCTAACTGCTTGCGTAATGGTGTGGGGAAGTAATTTTGTATTTGGAAAGATGTTAGTTCAAGATTTTTCTCCAACGCTGTTAACGATGCTTAGACTTCTGTTTATTGTGCTTTTTTTAATGGGCATATCATTATATAAAAAACATTTTAAACGAGTGAGTAAATCGGATTTACTCATCATTTTTCTTTTAGGGGTTATTGGCGTTTTTATTAATCAATGGTCTTTTTTTATTGGATTACAAACGGCTGATCCGACAACGTCTGCATTAATTTTAGCTACGACTCCTATTTTAACGGCTGTTTTAGCTGCCATATTTTTAAAAGAAAAATTAACAATTCGTATGTTGATGGGATCAATTGTAGCAATAGTAGGTATTTATTTTGTTGTAGCAAAAGGGGATGTATCTTCTTTGCATGTCGATAAAGGTCTATTTTGGATTGTTATAACGATGATAACATTTGCCATTATGATTATCATAACGAGGCTTCTTTCTCACAGGATAGACCCCCTTACTATTACGTTATATTCAAATATTGTTGGCTTAATTGTATCGGTACCTTTTGCTTTTACACTAGATAAGTCTTTACACGTAAGTACGGAGTTGGCGGATTGGTTATTTCTGATTGGAACGGCTGTAGTTGTGCATGGTTTAGCAACATTGATTTGGAATAATAATATTAGACATGTCGATGCTTCAAAAGCTTCCATATTATCTAATTTAGAACCTTTTGTAGCAATGATAATGGGATTGATTTTGTTATATAAACCAATAACAGGAGCTGAAGTTTTAGGGTCGTTGTTTATAGTTGGAGGAGTAGTATTGTCTACATATCAACGGAACAAGGTAAATAGCCAATCCAATTAACAAGGATAAGCACGAGATTATTAATGAACTAAACGGGGCTGTCCAAAATGCCGGCAATGCACGGCTTTTTGAACAGCCCCTCTTTTCTGTTGGAGGATAATGAGTCTGTAATTTTGATTTAAAACTATATAATATTTTAAAAAAATCAATTAGCAATGAGAATTATTATCAATTATAATAATAGTAAGGTTAATTGAAAATATCGGTAGTGAAGAGACGGTTTATACTGTATTAGGGGGTAAATTCTTTTGGATTTTATAAGCATTTGGCAATATGCCGAAATTCAGGTTATCGATATTAATAATTGCTATTTGTCGCCTCATAGGAAAATTCCAGCTACCTTACTACCTACTAGCAGCTTCATTTTTATAAGACGAGGCAACGCCCAGCTATTGTTAGATGAACAGGTTTTTTCGGTACATGCTGTACAATTATTCCATGCTGGACCTAATAGTTGGATTGAATGGCATACTGGAAAGGAGCCTGTAGAATATATTATTTTGACCTATGAGGCACATATAAATAGTAATCTTCCTTCTGAAATAGGTTCTCCTTTTGATGTAATATATCGTATTTTCCCTTCTAACCCAGCAATTTTGCATGATATTTTGGGAAAAATGCTTGAGCTTATAAAGGAAAAGAAATCGATAGCGAAATTTCAAATAAAGTCTTTATTTTATCAGTGGGTTTCACAGGTGCTCGAGCAAAAACAAATATCTACTGAGCAAATAAATGTTTCAAGCCCTATTCCACTTGTAACGAGAGCTATGGAGTACATGCTAGAGCACTATGCTGAGCCAATCAGCCTCGATTCATTAGCTACAGCTATGAATTGTAGCTCCGGTCATCTTTCTAATAGGTTTAAGCAAGTTTTGGATAGGGGACCTATTGATTGCCTCATTCATTTACGTATGAAAAAGGCTTCTAGACTTATGGCTGAGACACCTATGTCCTTACGGTCAATTGCTACTGCTACTGGCTATCAAGATGTATATTATTTCAGCAAAGCATTCAAAAAGCACACAGGCATTTCTCCATCCGTATTTCGTAAGCGTATAAATGAAGATATTACATCTAATCAAAAAATATATGACATTGTTGATACGGAACCGAGATGCTATATTGAAAATGATAATCGTTATCAATATGGTGTTGAAGAAGGAGAATCGACAATTATGTTTAACAAGCATTTCGCTATTCCAGCAAGTTTACTGCTAGCGTTTGGGCTATTGTTAGGGGCTTGTAGCAGCACGAATAATACTTTCTCTACAAGTGGAAATACAGATAGCTCTAAAGAATCGACAGAAAAGCAGCAAGTTAATACAGCAAGCGCTAGTACGAAAACACGTATTATATCTACTGCCAATGGGGATGTAGAAGTTCCATCAAACCCCGAACGAATTGTTACAGATTACTATGTAGGCCATTTACTAGCTCTTGGGGTAAAGCCTATTGGTGCTCAGGGGCTATATTTGCAAAGTCCTTATCTTGAGGGAAAAACAGATGGAATTGAGGATATAGGGGATAATCTAGAAACAATTGTTTCGCTAAAACCAGATTTAATTTTTACGTTCAATAATAAAAACGTAGAAAGTTACGCTAAAATTGCGCCTACAGTGCTAATTACACTTGATTCCGATGTGAGGGAAGAGGTTCGTCAAATAGGCTATGCACTTGGGAAAGAAGATGTAGCAGCTGCTTGGGAAAAAGAATTTAATGAGCAGATTGCTAGTGCAAGAACACAAGCACAGGCGCTAATACCAGAAGGGGATACTGTCACGGTATTTGCGGGAGGAATCCAAAAAACAATAACAGTCTATGGAGAAGGTTACACAGGTAAGTCTATATATAATGAACTTAAATTACCTATGCAAGAAAATGTATTAAAAGAAATTAACCCTGAGCAACCATGGATGGACATATCTAATGAGGTGTTGCGGGATTATGCAGGAGAGTATATTTTCGTAGCTGTGGACCTTAAATCAGAATCCTATGATTATGCTAGTGATTCAATTTGGGGTACACTCCAAGCTGTTAAAGAGAATAAATTATTTGAAATTGACGGCTACCGCTTCTGGTTCTCTGACCCTATTTCTCTCCAAGGACAGGTGTATGATATTGTTGATATGTTAAGCGAGCGAGAAACCGAAAATCAATAATGAGTAAAGGCTGTTGGGATTGTCCGAAAAGTGGTCTAATATACCATTTTTCGGGCAAGACTAGCTGTTTTATAACACTTGATTCGGTATAGCTACTATTCAGTAGAAAACGCCCACCGCAATTACGCCGAGGCGTAATTGGTTGAGTGAGAGCAAATTTTGACTGCCTTCATACCCTCTTTTTTATCTTTGGGGTAAACAAATCTACTGTTGTTAGCTAATAGTGATTTCTGATGCTAAAAATGGATAAATTTCTTCCCAAGAAAAAAATTGTTCAATATGATGGACACCCGTAGGATATTTTGAATCATACATTTTTTGAGAAATAAAGCAGGCCATCATTGCTGTTGCATCTGCCTCCTTCCTGCCCTGTACCTGTATTTCATCTATATCTCCATCTTTATTCTGGCCAATAACTTTTACGATAAACTTCGGTTTACCTATGTGAAACCGAGAAAATAGGCTGTTTAATAATTGAACAGGGATGCAATGAATCAGCTTTGATTTTTTTAATAGATGTATGCTTCTCGTAATAAAATTCGAGTCGAAGCACATGTTGATTAGCAAAGTTAAAATCATAAGCAATATGCCAACCTATTTTCTTACCAAAATAAACTTTTATACCATTAATAAAGCTTTTTACCTCACAAACAATCACTTGCTTAACATGCTGTAAAACAGAAACATCGAATGGTTTATTAATATCGAGCGAGATAGCTTTAATAGAACCTTGGCTTTCTTTGATTAGGTGCTGAGCCTTTTGAATATCTCGGCTGGCAATCCATACTTTCCCGGGGTAGATGCGTTCTAGCTGCCGACAAATGCTACTACCGACTTGACCGTATCCACCAACGACGAGTATTTGATTACGTTCCATGAAAAACCTCCTTCTATTCTCCCTTTATACACATATAACCTGCTAGTAAAAATGATTGGAAATAGCGGCTAATAGATGTAAAGCCGCAGGAGGTTAGGAGCGCCATTAGCTCATCTTCCTGTAACAATTGATATTTGACCTCATATGCTTCCGCAAATATTGTTGCGTGTTCGATGGATAACCCTTGTTGTAGCATGTAATTTTTCCATGCTGTAAGTTGCGTTTCCATACACCGCTTAGAATCCTTCATCATAGTTGCAATAAACAGTACTGCACCGGGCTTTAAGGAGTGATAGATTTGATTTATAAAATTTATTTTTTGCTCCATTCCATCAATAAAATTTAATACTAATAAACAGCTTGATGCATCAAATGAAGTGGTAGGCTCATAGTCAGTCCAATTCGCCAAAATAAAATCGACAGAGTTATTTAAAGACTTTGCACGTTCTTTCGCACGTTCCAGCATAGGCTTTGAGGAATCTAATGCTAGGAAGTGGCAATTAGATAGGACAGGGGAGAAAGACACTAACTCTTGTCCACCACCAGCGCCAATAATAAGCATTTGCTGGATAGGATAGGTGTGTGTGGATAGTAAGTGGCTTGTTAAATTATATAGCAACTCATATCCTGCAATTTTTTTAGCAATTTGTTGGTCGTACATTTTTACTTGATTGTCATGCCAATTTAATTTCATTTTGTAATAGACAGCTCCTCTTTTAAAATAATATCTAATCAACTTTACGCTTACGGTCGAAATTGAGTAAAACCAAGTTTGAAGAGATTTATTTATTTTCCTTTCTAGCAATCCCCCTTATAATTAAATGAGAATTGTTTTCATTTATAATAATAAAATTAAGCATATAAACCTATCCCATAAACATGGGATATAGAGAGGAGAATGGCATATGTTTTTACAGCAAATCCATCCATCTAAAGATTCCTATTCCTTTCGAAAAAAGATTTTACAACAATTAAAGCGGAAAATTCCTTATGAAGCCTATTGCTTTACAACAGTTGATTCGGAGACATTGTTATCTACAGGTGCCATTACAGACGAACGTATTGAATTATTGCATCCGCAATTATTTGAAAACGAATATAAGGAGGAGGATTTAAACCGTTATACGGAATTATTTGAGAAAAAAATTTACTGTAATACAATTTTTAAAGCCGCAAAGGGTGATGTATCAAATAGTAAAAGATTCCGGGAAATTTTATCTCCTCATGGATTTATTGATGAGTTACGCGCGGTGTTAGTTTATAAAAATCATTGTTATGGTTTTTTGACGCTTTATCGGACGGAAGAACAGGGGGTATTTTCCCAAGCCGAAATAAATTACTTAAAGCAATCATTGACATTCATTGCCAAAATGTTAAAGGAATCCATTTTCTATTGCTACCCAAAAGTTAAATTACGAGATGAAGCTGTTATTGAAACAGGTATTATAATTCTAGACCAAACATTAAATATTATTTCCACTAATCAAGCAGGCTCCTACTTTTTAAAGTGGATAAGACAGGAAGAACAAATAGAAGAGAATTGTTTACCAAGACCCATTCGAGCAATTTGTTTACAAGCTAAGGAGGGCTCTTCATCTAAAGCTCCTAAAATAATGTTGCATGCTTTTAATCATTCTTTTATGACATTAACCGTTAGTTCGCTCTTTACTTCATCCTCTCAAAAGGCTGTATTAGTTGAGAGAATTTCGCCTAATGAAGCTAAAAAAATACTTTCATTTCTTTATCATTTAACGATTCGAGAATGTGAGTTGGTAGAGCTATTATTAGAGGGGAAATCAACAAAATGTATAGCGGAAGAACTTTCAATATCGACATACACTGTGCAGGACCACCTAAAATCAATTTTCATGAAAGTAGGTATAAATAGTAGGAAAGAGTTAATTAGTAAAATTAGTGGAATTTGTAGATAAATGAATGAGCGTCATTCTCTGAAGAACAAAAGGCGAAAGCTTAATAGATACCCCCAGTAAATAAAGCATGATTATTAACTTGAAATATTGGTATTTTCAAAATGCTCAATATTTCAATAAAAAATTACCTGAAAGCGGCGTGCTGTCCTGCTTTCAGGCATTTTGTACAGTATTTCACTTTCTCACAACAGGAATCCACATTTCACCGTATACTAAGCCGTCTTTTTCTCCCATTTCAACCGTTGTATTTGGTCCACCAACATAGGCAACATCCTCTGCTGCTGGTAAAGCTTGACCGAAGGCAATGCCGGTAAGCTGATTGCTTAATTCCTCTGATGTGTTTGCTTCTCCCTTCACGACCAAATATTCGCCTTTTGGGAATTGGATAATTCTTGTTGCTTCTGGTAATGTTTCCTTTGTCAAAACGCCAGCGTAGTGCATCATCTTGTTATTTACAGCCTCATTTACAGCAAAGATATAATCATTTGTTGCTAGGTTTTTTAAAGTATTAAGCCTGCCATCTTCTTGGATTGCCTGCCAAAAATCTGACTTTTCCTTGTTAATGCCAATATAATCTGTGTAATCGCTTTTCAGCTCAACTCCTATGCCTAAAACAGTGAAGCCATCTTTTTCTTCAAGCGTATAGTTTCCCATGTTTATAACCTGCCTTTTTTGAATTTTATCAAATGACTTGAGCTTTCATTTGATATACTTATAATAGCGTTTAATCATATCAAAAAATGATACTGTTTAGGAGGGCATAATGAAAAAAGTAGAACGGATTAATGTCATTATGCGGTATATCAACAATCGCTCCCATTTTACAATTTCTGAAATTATGCGGGAATTTAATATTTCTCGTGCGACAGCTATTCGCGATATTCGAGAAATTGAGGCAATGGGTATGCCACTTGATGCTGAGGTGGGAAGAGCGGGCGGCTATTTTGTAATGAATAATTCTATTTTACCCAATGTTCGCTTTACTGATAACGAAATTAAAGCACTTTTTATTGCTTTTATGGCAACGAGAAATCAACAGCTCCCTTATTTAAAAAGCCGACAATCCTTAGCTGAAAAATTACTAGGGCTTCTATCGGAAACACAGCAAGATGACCTTGTACTATTAAATCAAATTTTGCTTTTTGAAGGAACGAATCCAAACAATCCCGATTTACTAGAGCTATCTGATTTGCCACATCCAATATTAGAAAAGCTGATTCAAATCATTCTTTTAGATAGCTGTTTACAGCTCACTGTCAAAGAGGGGCAATATACCATTTATCTTTTGCATCTTTATCATGAAAAGGGGTTATGGTTTATCGAAGGCTTTGATTTAAAGGAGGAAAAGAGAAGAATTTTTTCGGTGGATAAGCTGATAGATGTAGAGCCAGCCTCTATGAAAAAACAGTTAAATAAGAAAAAAATTTTAGAAAAGTTAAGTAAGCAGGAGGAAGAAATTAATCTTATTTTAGAGCTAGGTCCAAGGGCAATTGCTCAATTTAAAAAATACCATCCTCTAAAATTTTCCCTTACCTATACGAATCCCTTCCAAACGACAGCGATGCTGGAAACCTACATCGATATAAACAATACAGATGAATTAGAAGAGCTAACAAATTGGCTCCTTTTTTTGGGGAAAGATATAACGATAAAAGAAGTGCCACAAGCAGTTTTAACTAGTTTACGAGAGACATTTCACCGGGGCTGTCCAAAAAGCCGTGCATAGCCAGCATTTTGGACAGTGGCGATGATATTTGACAAAATATTGACTCAACTATATAGAGAAGACATCTTTAAAAACGTGATGAACATTCGCTTTAGCAGTGCCTATCCTCGATAAAAATGGAGCAATGAAAACCTGCGGTATCAAAATAAAATAGGCTTTTCAGACAACCTCATCGTTTGAAAAGGAATTCCTTTTTGGCGACCATAATAGCAAGAATAAGGATGAAATGAAGAGCGATTTCCTGATAAAATGAATGCAATTAACTTGATGCGGAAGGAGCGGTAGATTATATGGTGACCAATATTGACCTAACATTTGAAGAAATGTGGGAAAAAATTATGGCTTGTGACCGAAAATATGATGGTTTATTTTTCACTGCAGTAAAAACGACGAAAATATACTGTCGCCCTTCCTGCAGGTCAAGGAAGCCTAAAAAGATAAATGTGGAGTTTTATGATGATAAAAGGGCTGTTGAAGAAGCGGGCTATCGTCCATGTAAACGATGTCAGCCTGAAATCGAGCATTCACCGCATATTGAGGTTGTAAAAAATATTATCACATTTCTAGTTAATCATTATAAGCAAAATTTAAGCTTGAAGGATATAGCAAGGCAGATTGGCTTAAGCCCTTATTATTTAGAGCGTTTATTTAAACAAGAAACTTCTGAGACACCACGCACATATTTGGAGAAAATACGCATTGATAAAGCTGCCTATCTTCTTAAAAGTAGCAAATTAACGAATTTGGAGATTTGCTATGAGGTTGGCTTTCAAAGCCCTTCTAATTTTTATAAAGTGTTCCGAAGCTTAAAAAGCTGTTCGCCGAGCGAATATAGAAAGGAATTCCAAAATGCAATGGATTGATTCCGAATCTTATTTCGAAGTCTTGCCTCCTAAACAATTTAATTTTGATGCGTGTTTAGTTTATTTAGATAGATCAAATTTAGAGGTGCTCCATCAAATAACAGATAGTTCCATATATAAAGTAATAAGTGAAACTTTATGTAAAGTGACATCAGTAAATCATCGCATAAAGATTGAATTTCCGATGGGGGTTCCACCCGCAGCCGAACGTAAAAAAGTAGCACAGTATATTTGGGAGTGGTTTGATTTGGAACAAAATTTAGAGGGTTTTTATCAATTGGCTAGCCAAGATAAAATACTCAAGCCACTTGTTGAAAAATATTACGGTTTAAGGATTGTGTGTATTCCAGATTTATTTGAGGCATTTGTTTGGGCAATTACAGGTCAACAAATTAATTTAACATTTGCTTACACATTAAAGAAACGATTGATTGAAAAATTTGGAGAGTATGTGATTTTTGAGGGGAAACAGTTTTGGAAATTTCCTACAGCTGGAAAAATAGCAGACTTGACTGTAGAGGACTTGAAGCAACTTCAATTCACTACAAGAAAGGCTGAATATATTATTAACGTTGCGCGGGAAATAGTGAATGGCAATCTTTCGAAAGAAAAATTATTAGAAATGAAGGATATAGAAAAATCTTTAACATCAATAAGAGGTATTGGCGCATGGTCGGCAAATTATGTGATGATGCGATGCCTACATCAAAGCGCTGCTTTTCAAATTACAGATGTGGGTCTTCATAATGCATTAAAAGCTCTTTTACATCTTGAAGAAAAACCAACAATAAATCAAATAGAGGCGTATGCGGCTAATTGGCAAGGCTGGCAGGGATATGCAACCTTTTATTTGTGGAGGTCATTATATGGAGAAAAAATATAAATTATACTATGAATCACCTCTTGGCACAATTGAAATAATGGGAACAGATGCAGCGATTATTTCTATACTCTTTTCCGAAAAGGATGATGCAGAACAAACTGAGGCATCGCCGATTTTAACAGCATGCTACAATCAGCTTGATGAGTATTTTAAGGGGCTACGCCAAGACTTTACATTCCCATATCAATTTGAAGGAACTGAGTTTCAAAAAAGAGTGTGGTGTGCTTTAACAGCAATACCGTATGCTGAAACGGCATCTTATAAGGATATTGCGGTTGCTATTGAAAATGAAAAAGCTATTAGAGCTGTAGGGAGTGCAAATGGCAAAAATAAGCTTAGCATTGTTGTGCCCTGTCACCGGATTATCGGCTCTAATGGAAAGCTAACAGGCTATGCGGGCGGTTTGTGGAGGAAGGAATGGCTGCTTCAGCATGAACAATCTATGAAAAGGGACGAGTCTTAAAAGGCTTGTTCCTTTTTGTTTTAATTTCTTTCAGGAATGTTTTCTGTACCGATAGCAAGTCGACAGGTACGGAGCTCTCCTACCTCTATAGATGGCGAGATGAATACAAGCATTATTTTAACTAGTGTCCTAACACTCACTGATAAGGAGGAACTTAGTCTAAAAACATCGCATACTGAGGTAACGACTGAGTGACCAACATCGTGTTGGGATAAAGCTTATGGTGGATGTCACAGCGGTTAACTTCTACTGATTAGCTAGAAAAATCGGGGCGTAATTTATATAAATGTATTTTTAAAAATTTAGCCTTTGTGCATTACATTTAGATTAAAGACATATCAAATGAAGTGACTAAAAGACAGAGATAAGGGTATTCAGAAATCAGCAATGCAATTTTCTGAATACCCCTTTCCATTTACGATAAATTTTCTATTTCTCTTCACTTGCAAATGCTTTTAGTAACTCACGTACTTCCTCAAGGGAATTAGCGTTCATTAGTTGATTTCTTAGTTGGCTTGCTCCTTTGAAGTCGCGTACATATATTTTAAAGAAGCGTTGCAATGCTTTAAATGAGCGTGTCTCAAATTGCTTTGAGTAATGCTCGTATAAGTCGAGATGTAAGTGCAGTAAACGAAGATATTCTGACGTGTTATGCTCCTTTAGTTCCTTTTCAAAGGCAAAAGGGTTTGTAAAGACACCACGTCCAATCATAACGCCATCAATACCGTATTGCTGAGCTAGTTCAAGTCCTTTAGCGCGATTAGGAATGTCACCATTAATCGTTAGCAATGTGTCAGGTGCTATTTCATCACGCAATTTTTTAATGTCTGCAATTAGCTCCCAATGCGCGGCCACTTTGCTCATCTCTTTTCGCGTACGAAGATGAATAGAAAGGTTGGCGATATTTTGTTTGAAAAGGTGCGTAAGCCATTCGCGCCATTCTTCTATTTCCGTAAAGCCTAGTCTTGTTTTGACGCTAACAGGCAATCCACCCGCTTTGGCAGCTTGAATAATTTCGGCAGCAAGCTCAGGGCGAAGAATTAAGCCTGCTCCTTTTCCTTTTTCTGCTACATTATCAACGGGACAGCCCATATTAATGTCGACGCCTTTAAAGCCGAGCTCCTTCATACCAATGCTCATCTGCCTGAAATGTTCTGGAGTGTCACCCCAAATATGAGCTACAATCGGCTGCTCATCATCTGTAAAAGCTAAACGACTTTGTAAACTGTCGACGCCATTTGGATGACAGTAGCTCGCTGTATTAGTGAATTCCGTAAAAAATACATCTGGGCGACCTGCCTCCGCAATAACATGTCGAAATACAACGTCCGTTACTTCCTCCATTGGTGCTAATATAAAAAATGGTCGCGGTAAATCAAGCCAAAAATTACTTTGCTTCATTGATAAAATCCTCTCTTTTAAAACTCTATCTTGCAAAAAGATACCATACTTATTTTCTTTCTGCACAGTTAATTGACTTGAATCTTTCAATTACCTTTAATTGACCGTGCTATATAACCAACGAAGTGCATTAATAAAGTATGTGCTAAAGAAACAAACATCGTGTGTTCCTTCTGGCTGTAATTCAAATAATAAATTACTTTCTAAATAGCCTTCCTTCGCAAATTGCTCATAGGCTTTTTTTGTATGGTTGACCATGTTTTGGTACTGTCAATATTATTGTGTAAATGACTTTTCAACTTCTCAAGGTAGATGATCACCTTCGTATTCAAATAGATTTGTTCGAAGTTTGGATTTGGGTGTCTAGGAAAGGGCTAGCCCTTTCCTAGACACCCAAATTTCGCGCTGGCACGTCCCGGTTAGTTTGTCGGTTCATGCAGCTGTTCAAACATTTCTTCTAGCTTGGCACGGGCCTGATTAAAGCCGATGTGGCAGCGTGTGGCGAAACGTTGATTGTAGTCCTCGAACTGCGTCACTAAAAAGCGTTCCAGTGATTCTTCATTCGGGAACTGTTCCTTGCGCTTTGTATATTTTTTGATTTGCTTATTGAACGACTCAATTAAATTGGTCGAGTAGATGCTTCGCCAAATTGCTTTTGGAAACTGATAAAACGTGAGTAAATACGGATTATCAAGTAAGCTCTGTGTAACTTTTTTATACGATTTGCTCCATTTCTCGCAGAACTGCCCAAGTGCTAGCGCAGCTGCTTCGGCGTCCTTGGCCTGGTGAATCGTTTTAAAATCTTCGCAGACTTCCTTGCGATCCTCTACGCGTACTTTATGCATGATATTGCGACCGACATGAACTAAACAGACTTGATATTTTGCCTTTGGAAACACATTGAAAACAGCGTCAGCCATGCCTTTTAAGCCGTCTGATACGAATAATAAGACGTCTTCTACACCACGGTCTTTCAGCTCTTCTAGTAGCTCTTGCCAGTTGTAAGCAGACTCGGTTGGGGCAATCGTGTAAGCGAGTACCTCTTTAGAGCCGTCTTCGCGAATACCAACAGCGATATAGACGGCTTCTTTAGACACCGTATCACGACGTACGGCAATATACGTCGCATCTAAATACACGCATACGTAACGATTATGCAACGAACGGTTGTTAAATGCATCGACTGTTTCTGAAACCGCTTTTGTCATATTCGAAATCGTTTGAGGCGTATAGTGATGGCCATACATTTTTTCGATTAACTGGGCAATTTCAGCCATCGTAATGCCTTTTTTAAACAGGTGAATCACCGTATCTTCAAGCGTATCATTCGAACGCTTATACGGAGCCACGGTCTGTTGTTTGAACTCACCATTGCGATCACGTGGAATTTGAATGGCTAAATCGCCGTACTCTGTGTGAAGCGTACGCGAATAAGACCCATTGCGTGAGTTGCCTGAATTAAAGCCCATACGGTCATATTTTTCATAATCTAGAAATTCCGTTAACTCTGTCACAAGTAGCGAGTTGATCGCCATTTCCAAGTGCGAACGAAAAACCTCGGTAATATCTTGTTTTTTTACTAGTGCATCGATAATTTCTGTTGTAAACTGATTCATAGGGAAGACCTCTTTTCTAGGATTGGTTGTGGTGACTTAATTCTACCAAGAAAAGGTCTTCCTTTTTACATGGAATTTTTCATTTACACAAAATATTTTATACTCTCCATGTTTTTTGAATATTACTTTTATGAACTCCTTTTTCTTAATTTAGGAAGTAATAACTTTTAACTTCTTTCAGTGGGTGTTACAGTTTTTGAAGATGAAATTTCGAGCAAGCCCCAAAAAATCTGGACTAAAGTTAGCTAAGAAGTAATTGACAAAAGCTATTACAGAGGGCTTATTTTTTTATGTAGCAAATCTAAAAAGTCGATTCGAAAAAACATATGCTTTTTCGAATCGACATGATAGCCCTATATTCCATTTATCTTAATTCAGTCGGTGTCCCAAATACACTGAATCAAAATCCCGATGCAATTTCGCCGAGATGTAATTGATAGTTAGCTACTAGCGTGCAGAAATACCACCATCAATGATGAACTCAGAGCCTGTAGAGTAGCTTGATTCATCAGAGGCTAAAAATAGTACCATTTTTGAAACCTCCTCAGGCTGTGCAACACGTTGTAGTGGGATATGCTTTGCAAATTCTTCTACGGCTGCCTTCGTATCCTCTTGCACAACCATTGGTGTAGCAATTACACCTGGGTGTACAGAATTTACACGTATATTGTAATGAGCGCCTTCGATTGCTGCTGCTTTTGTCATGCCACGCACAGCAAATTTTGTATCTGTGTAGCCAATTGCACCAGCAACTAAGCCATTTAAGGAAGAAATATTAACAATTGAGCCGCTACCAGATTTTTGCATTGAAGGGATGACTGCCTTTGTACCTAAAAATACAGATACTTGGTTAATTTCTACGATGCGACGGTATTCTTCAGCAGTAGTTTCCAGTATTGACTTTGCCATTGTAATACCCGCATTGTTTACTAAAACATTTACCGGACCAAAAGCGTCCTCTGCTTTCGCAACAACTGCTGCCCAGTCCTCTTCACTTGCTACGTTTTGTTTAACAAAAACTGCATTTTCACCTAATTCAGCAGCTAATGCTTGTCCCTTTTCTTCGTTTAAGTCAGTGATAACAACCTTTGCACCTTCTTCAACAAATAATTTTGCATGTGAAGCGCCCATACCTTGTGCAGCACCAGTAATAATTGCAACTTTACCTTCTAAACGAGCCATAGTAAAACTCCTCCTAAGTGTAATAATAAAATTAAAATCATTCTTGCAAATGGTAAGTATAAATAAACTACAATTGTAAATTAACAGAATTGAGTGGGGAATGTCAATTTAAAGTCCCTCGTTTTAAAAAGACAATCATTTCTTAATATTCGCTATCTTTGTTGTCAATCGAAATGCAATTGAATCATGTTATAATTTGTACAAAGCTTGTATGAAATTAGGTGATTTTAGCAATGACAATAGAAGACCGACGAATAGTAAGGACACGTAAAAAATTAAAGGATGCTATGTTATTTTTATTAAAGGAAAAAGATTTTAAAGATATTTCTATTACGGAAATTGCAAAAGTAGCAGGATGTAATCGCGTCACATTTTATTCACATTATGAAGATAGCATGCAGCTACTAGCAGATATTTTTAAGGACTATTTAGACGAGCTGGCACAATATTATCGTGATAGCTACAAAGGGAAAAAATCGTTTACATTAGCTGACCCTACACCAACCATTCCCATTTTTGAATTTGTCTATAACAATCAATTTATCTTTTCACTTATGCTGATGGGGGAAGTTATTCCAGGCTCTCAAAACATCTTTTGCGAAACAATTGGAAGCATTAGCCGCAAAGATTTGAGCTTGCCAGAAAAAGTGTGGTTTGATATAGAGGCAATCAATTCGTATGAAACATATGCATTTTTAGGTTTATTCATTTATTGGATTAAGCAGGGCTTCAAAAGTACCCCTAAAGAAATGGCAGAAAGATTAGCATTTTTACACACGATGTCTCTTGGGGAAGTTAAGGTTGTTTCGGGGGAAGGGCAGGGATAGATAAACTATTAAGCGGATAAAATAGTTAAAAGTTAGGGTTTATTCTACTCATTAAAGCCTATTCAAGATTATCAAGTCTTGAATAGGCTATTTCTATGCTTTCTTAAATATAGAATAATAAATATGGTTAATTAAACTTTTATAAGTTGAATTTGGCATATGTTTAATTTGCTTTTTACTATGGACGATATCCTCAAAAGCCTGTTCTTTATTACCTAAATGATAATAACAATCTGCCCGTATAGCTAAGATTTCATAGCAGGCAGCTTGTTCAAGAGGATGAATAACATATGAAGGAATCTCGTATGCTTCCACTTGTTGTAATGCTTCTGTATAAAGCTGCTGTTTCCATAATGAATATGCTAGTTCTTGATTATATAAGATGCTAAGCGACAAATCCTCCTGCTTTGAAAATTGAGTAATAAACTGCTGTATTTCATTTGATAAATGATCATTTAACTCTAAACGGTTTTCAAAGTGGAACTTGCTATATGCATAATAAACTGAGTGATAAAGATTACCTGTGAATTGAGCATATTCATGAAGTTTTTGTAAGTTTATTTCCCCTTCGGATTTCTTATCTAATTGAATATAAAGTAACAGCTGTAATCGATAGATAGCATCAATTTTGTAGTATAAATTTGTTCGATTCATTGTTTCGAGACATTTGGTTGTATATGTAGAAGCTAACATATAGTTTCCTGATGCAGCTTCAATGATGGATTTGTAATAAAAGCTATCAATTAACACTGTCGGCTCAAATAAATATTCATCAACCTCAGTTTGTTGCAAAATTACTTGAATGATTGCTTCACATTCATTATATTTTTTGTGATTAATAAGACTTTTACAAATGAATAATTGAGCCTGTATTATTTTATTGTTGAGCCCGGTATGTTCATAATAGGCAATACTTTGATTGAGTAATTCTATCTTTAATTCGTCATGAAGATAAAAATAAGAAATAACATATAGCTCCACAACTCTTGCCTCTTCAAAGCTATTAAATTGTATGTTTTCTAATAGTGGCTCAATTGCATCGGTTATTTTTTTATCTATTGCTGGATTTCGCTCGAAAGGCATAACTATTAACTTTTCAAATTCAACTAGTAAATTGCGATATCGATCTATTTCAATAGGATTGATTAATTCATTTACTGGTAAGGATAGTTTTTCTGCAATTTTCTGTAAAGTAGCCATTGACGGCTTTGCTTTATCGTTTTCAATTTGACTGAGCAAGCTGTATGAAAAATCCTCCCCCGCTAATTCCTTCAAGGTGAGTTTAAGCTGCTTCCTTCTTTTTTTAACTTTTTCTCCTAATGAGATCATCTATTTCACCTCTCTCAAATTATAGCATCATATTTAAAATAGACAAAATATTTTAATTGTATTAAAATATTAAATAAAAATAAAAGGTGATTAAAATGTATTTGGTATTAAGGAACGGAAATGTATTAAATGTAGAAACAGGAATCTTCACAAAGCAAGATATTCTAATAGAGGATTCACGTATTATCCAAATAGAAGACGATATAGAATCGAAGGATTCATATAAAGAAATTAATTGTAAGGGTAAATGGATAATTCCTGGTCTGATTGATATGCATGTACATATTAAGTATCCCTTCGCCCCTTTATTCACGGCAGCAGGTATAACAACTGTTCGTAATACAGCGGGAAGTGTTATCGAACTAGAGGATTTAATGATTGAAAATCCGCAACGTATTAATCCGCGCGTTATTTCGGCAGATCGAATGATTGATGGTCCTCCAGGTCTCTGGGGTGAAACAAGCCCTTACAATTTAAATACAGATATTGAAGAGGAGGCTCGTCAAGAGGTAAGGAGACAGGTTGAACTTGGGGCAGATTTTATTAAAGTGTATGGATGGCTAAATAAACAAACCATGGAAGCCGTTGTTGACGAGGCGAAAAAGTATAATAAAGAAGTTAGTTGTGATTTAATTCATTCTAATTCTGTAACGGCTACTGATGCAGCAAATATTGGTATCAAGTGGAATGAGCATTGTTCAGGTATTTTACAGGCGCTATTTCCAGAGTGGACAATGAAGGCTCCCCAAAATATTTGGGATACAATTGACTGGGAATATCCTGAAGAGGAACGGGTTACGGAGATCTGTAGAAAATTAGTAAGTAAAAATATTATTTTGTGTCCAACGATGATTATTTTTGACCAAGCAAATTTGTTAGATCATTATTGGACAATAAATCATCCTATTATTGATAGAACTGAAGAAAATGAGGAGCTAATGAATCAGTGGAATCGTCTATTGGATTATCCATCTTCATTAAAATCAATTGGCATCCAGAATCAGTACATAAAGCAAATTGCTTATATTTACCATAAATTAGGTGGGTTAGTTGTAGCAGGAACAGATACGCCAGCAGGAATTTTCACATTCCCAGGACTAGCATTACATAGGGAGTTGATGCTATTTGTAGAAAGTGGTTTCACTGAAGTAGAGGCTATTCGAGCGGCAACGGTAAATGCGGCTAGAGCTTTGGGACGCAATGATTTAGGGAGCATTCAAGAAAAGACAATTGCAGATATAGTTATTTTGAATGCCAATCCACTTATGGATATTCAAAATACAATGGATATTCATCTAGTTATAAAAGGGGGGATACCGCTGGAGAATCAAGATATATTTCAACATATCCCGTCGCAAGAACAACAAGACATGTTTTTTGATGAACTGATTGCCAAATTTAAAGCACACCAATTGCTGTAAGATGAACAAAATATTTACTTAAAGAAGACATGCCTCTATCTACATCCTACCAAAAATGAAATTATAAGTCTATTAATAATTTCGGTGGCATGTGATAATAATTTTGCGCAAATACCTTATAACGTTATGATGAATTGAGAGGCAAGGATGAAGCAAAATATATATGATAACAATAAATTTTTTCAGCAGTATAAAGCATTAAGAGCTAGGGAAAATAACTATAATAATTTGTTGGAGCAGCCCTATTTTATCTCACTTGTACCGGAGGTAAGAGGTAAGGTTGTACTAGATATTGGTTGTGGGATGGGGGACTTTGCAGCAACTTGTGTTCAACAAGGTGCAAAGCATGTCACAGGTATTGATATTTCGGCTAATATGATTGCTACTGCTAAAAGTAATTATACTTATGAAAACTTAATTTTTAAGCAAACAGCATTTGAGGATTTAACAGTGCCTGCTGCATCAATTGATTTTATTAGTAGCTCATTAGTATTCCACTATATGGCGGATTTCCAGCAACTTATAAAAGAGATTAGTCTAGCATTAAAAAGTGGTGGAATATTGCTATTTTCTATCGAGCACCCGATTGTTACAGCGAATAAGGGGAATGATAGTTGGATTACCAATCAAGCGGGGGATATATTCCATTTTGCTTTAGATAACTATCAAGATGAGAGTTTGCGTACACAGCATTGGTTCGTTGATAATGTCATGACCTACCATCGTACAATGTCAACGGTTTTGAATACGCTAATTGATTATGGTTTACAAATTGAAAAAATAGTGGAGCCAAAGCCGACTGATGATGCCATCGACAAATTACCTAGTATACAAAAGGAGCTACGCCGTCCGTCATTTTTAATTGTAAGAGCGAGAAAGGGCTAGTGAAGGTATAATAAAGTATGATGGATAGAGGAGGTTACACATGTATATAGAAAGCATTATTTTCGATTTAGATGGGACGTTATGGGATTCAAGAAGGACAGTGGCGCAATCATGGACAAAGGTCATTCAGGCATCTCCTTTCGGAAAAGGAGAAGTGACCGAAGAGGATTTGTCGCGGGTGATGGGGCTGCAAATGGAGGAAATAGCTAAAGTTTTATTTGATTATTTGAATGAAGAACAGCAATCGGCGCTTATGTCTGCGTGTGGTCGGCAGGAGGAAGCAGATTTATTGCACTATGGGGGGAATTTATATCCACGACTTGAGGAAACTTTGAAGAGTCTTGCGCAAAAATACCGTCTGTTTATTGTGAGCAATTGTCAAGAAGGCTATATTGAAGCATTTTATGAATATCATAAAATGGAGAAGTATTTTATAGATTTCGAAAACCCTGGGCGAACAGGTTTATCAAAGGGAGAAAACATTCAATTAATTATGGAGAGAAATAATATAAAAAATGCAGTGTATGTAGGGGACACACAGGGAGATATGCTCGCTGCAAAGCTTGCAGAAATACCGTTTGCTTTTGCATCATATGGCTTTGGAGAGCCAGAGAGATATGACTATATTATTGAAGAACCAGCAGACTTATTAAAAATATTTTAATATAATAGTAAAAGAGTAATTCATAGGAGTTGAAACAAATTGACACGTTATAAAGGGTTGTATATTGTCGCTGCACTTTTTGCTCTAACTTTAGTGTTAGTAGGCTGTGGTGCAAAGAAAGTGGAGGATGATACAGTGACAGAGGAAACAGGCGATTATGCAGCGGAGGTTAAGGAAAATCCGATTGTAACGATTACGATGAGCAATGATGAAAAAATCGTTATCGAATTAGAGCCTTCTGTAGCACCAAATACAGTGGCAAATTTTATTTCTTTAGTAGAACAGGGCTTTTATGATGGGCTGATTTTCCATCGAGTGATTCCGGGCTTTATGGTTCAGGGGGGTGATCCGCTAGGCAATGGAACGGGTGGTCCTGACTATGGAATCGAAGGTGAGTTTTTAGCAAACGGATTTGAAAATGATTTGAAGCATGAGCGTGGCGTTATTTCAATGGCGCGTGCAGGCGACCCTAATTCAGCGGGTTCACAATTTTTCATTATGGTAGAGGATTCGCCGCATCTTGATGGACAATATGCTGCTTTTGGAAAAGTAATTGAAGGCATTGAAGTAGCGGATGCTATTGTTAATGTAGAGCGTAATAGCGCAGATAAGCCGCTAGAGGATCAACAAATGAAAAAGGTAGAAGTTGATACAAAAGGTTTTCAGTATCCAGCACCACAAGTAATTCAATAGACAAGCATGAAGAGCTGAGGCTGCGGGGAAGTAGATTTTCCCGACAGCTTCAGCTCTTATGCTTTATATGCGATGAAATTAAATAGATAATGTAGCGACGATTTCAGCAATTACGATTTGGTTTGAAATTATTGGTGATTCCCCATTGCTTTGAGCATCCCTCGCATGCAGTTTTTTAAAGGAATCGGAGGCTCTCCAAGTTTGGAAATTTTCTAAGGCTTGCCAATACATCATGACGTTCATTTCATCATGCTCGCGGTTTTGTGTACAAACGCTTACTTCAACTTTATGAAAGCCTTCAAAATCTAATAACTCCTTCTCGGAGGTAAATGCAGGAGCAATTTTATGCCCCATTCCTTTTTTAACTAAAAAGCGATTTGATACAGTATACATCATATAGCCTCCCAACTTATTTGAGAATGATAATCAATTAATAGTAAAGCATATTTATAGTAATAATACAATCTCGATTTTTCTCTTATGTCCTCAGCTTCTAAGTATTTAGAGGAATACTTCTATAAAATATTGGGTTCGAAATTCTAATTGACAATGATTATCAATAAATATAGAATGATAGTCGTAAAGCTATAAAGTCTATATGAATTCTAAAAAACTTTATTTTAGTCTGGAAATTGGTGTGCTAGCCTATTTTCTAGACAAGCTAAAACTACTGCTATAAGGAGCTGTTTTCATGATTGCTGTAATTTATTATGCGTATGGTGCACCGAAATCAATTGATGATGTTCAAACATATTTCAGTAATATTTTAAAGGGGAAGCCCATACCAGCACAGATGCTTGGTGGTATTGAAGAGGCTTTTAAAAAATCAGGGTTGCCAGATTTTATTCGTTCCTCAACAGAACGTATCGCAAAAGCGCTGCAAACGACTTTAAATAATAGGTCAGAGGAAGAGGTACGTTTATACAATGCTTATAAGCATACGGCTCCGTTTGTGGAAGATGTATATAATGAGGCGGTACAAGCTGGTGCAGAGACAATCGTTACACTGTCAGTTAATCCAATTTTATCTGTTAGTGGTGGAGGGGCAGTGCATACGGAAGTGGCAGAGCTTGTAAAAGGAAGCGATATTCGTCATATAGCGATTGATAATTGGCACTTAGATGAAGGGATTGTTAACGTTTATGCAGAGCGTGTTCGACGTGCCTTTGATTGGCTACCTATTGAAGCACAGAAATCAGCTTATGTACTTTTTACTGCGCATAGTCAACCATTAGTTCCTGAGCGCAGTGAGCCTTACGCTAAACAATTCGAGGAGCTTTCAGCCGCGATTGCTAAAAAGGCTAATATTGAGCGATTCCAGTCTGTTTATCGTTCTGGTAAATCTGAAGGCTGGCTGTCCCCAAATGTGAAGGATGCGATGAAAAATTTACACGCTGCCGGGGCACAAGGCTTTGTTACATGTGAGTTATTAAGCGTTAGTGCCGATGTAGAATCATTTAGTGAAATCAATTCTGAATGTAGAGAGTTAGCTAAGGAGCTAGATGTCAGCTTTGCTACTTCAGAGTTTTTAGGTGATAGCTTCGATACAATATTGGCTTTAACTGCATTAATTGAAAAGCGTATTCAAGCAGTTGTTACAAATTAAATATTTACAACGAGGGGCTGTCCAAAAAGCCGTGCATAGCCGGCATTTTGGACAGTAGCGATGATGTTTCGCAAAATGTTGATTCATTTAAACAGAAAACGCTTCTTTTAAAAATGGGATGAACATTGGTTTTATCAGTGTTATCCCTCAAGTAAAAGGGAGGCGATGAAAACATTTATTTCAATGCGATGTCAAAACAAAATGGACTTTTCGGACAACTCCCTTGCTTCTACATTAAATATTTGCTAAAACTGCTTGTACCTATCGCTTCGCTTTCAGCACACAAAACATTTGCTCCTGCGGTTACTCGTCGCAGTATAATATTTGCTCCTGCGGTTACTCTCAGCATAAGTGTCAAAAGTCCCCTTAACTAATCTGGTTCCCCTAATTTATAGCTAATTACACAATGAAATACGTAATGATAGATAGAAAAAGTGAGGTAATCAGCATAGCTAAAAGCGGTCGCAAAGCCTTTGTTCGAAGGTCTTTCAAATTAATATTTAAGCCTAGTCCAATCATAGCCATGGTCAAAATAAAAGAAGTGAAAAATGATATTCCATCCATGACACTTGCAGGGACTATAATGACACGATTAAGTATATAGCTTCCGAATAAGCTCATTATAATAAATCCTATAAGAAACCATGGAAATTCAATTTTTGTATCAGAATCAGCTTCTGTTTTTCTTTTGTGCTTCATCCAATAGATAAGTATAAAGCTTAATGGAACAAGTAGGAAGACACGGCCTAGTTTGGCTAGTAAAGCTATTGCAAGAGCATCCGAGCCCGCAGGTGTACCAGCTAGGGCAACATGTGCAATTTCATGTAAGCTAATCCCCGACCAAATACCATATTGTATATCCGTTAAAGGTATTAAAGGTCTTATAATAGTATAAGTAACGGCAAAAATCGTTCCTACAAGTGCAATGATACCAGCACCAATTGCGGTATCTTCATCCTTCGCTTTCAAAATAGGTGAAACAGCAGCAATAGCGGCTGCACCACATACCCCAGTTCCTATTCCAAGGAGTAAAGATAATGAGGTATCTGCTTTTAATAATTTAGCCAAAAACATGGTAAGAACTATTGAAAAAACTATAGTACCGACATCTTTAACAAGCAGACCTAATCCCTGATGAAAAACAATATCCATATTAAGCTTTAATCCAAAAAGAATAATTGCAAGCCTTAATAGCTTTTTAGAGGAAAATTGAATTCCTTCACGTAGTTTTTCAGGATATCCCCATATTTGACGAAAAATAATAGCAATGATAATGGCACATGCAAGCTGTCCTACATGATTCAGAACAGGTAATTTTGAAAGTCCGAAGCTAACCAATGCAATAATAAAAGTAAAACCAATTCCCGCAAGCCAATTTCTCGATGCAAATGATTTATGTGAATCTGTCATATAAAAATCTCCTTTAGTTAACATTTTGTTTTAATCATATGCCTCTAAAAATAATAAGTAAAATCAATTATAATAATGATAATGATAAGTAATAGGTTATCATTAGTGGATTGTTAAACCGCTTAAGGCTTACTATAAATGATTGAGAAAGAGGAACTCAGTCTAAGAACATCGCATGCTAAGATAGTGACTGAGTGACTATGTCAGACTTGCGGCGAATGTCACAGAATGTGACGCTCTTAGGTTAGCTTTCAACTAGTTCGCTCAAAAAAATCTAGAAGAAAGTTAGCCGAGGCGTATTTGATAGGAGTGAGAAAGTTGGACCAAGCATTACGTGTTTTTATTACAGTTGTAGAGCAACGAAATTTTACTCGTGCTGCTGAAATACTTCATATGACACAGCCAGCAGTTAGCAGTTATATCCAAAACTTAGAGCGCATAATGGGAACAAAATTATTAGAAAGAACTAATAAGTTTGTTAGGCTTAATAAAGCTGGAGAAATTGTTTACCATCATGCGAAGGATATTTTAGGTCTTTACATGCGGATGGAAAATTTATTAGATGATTTGAAGCATACTGCAAGAGGCACTTTATCTATTGGCTCTAGCTATACTTATGGGGAATATATTCTACCTTATAAGATTGCTACTTTATTGGAGATGTATCCACAAATAAATCCAAATATTATGATAAAAAATTCCCATGAAATTATTGAATTACTCCTACAAAACCAAATTGATGTGGGAATTATAGAAGGGGAAATAAATAATGAAAAAATTAAAATAACCCCCTTTGCATCTGATTATTTATCAATAATTGCAGCATCTGACCATCCTTTATTGGATTTATATAACATAACTCCTTTCGATTTGAGCCATGAGACTTGGCTTGTTCGCGAGGAGGGGTCAGGAACACGGGATATGCAAGAAAAGGGGTTTAAGCAGCTAGGCTTTTATCCTGAAAGACTGATGACTTTTAGTAGTACACAGGTTATAAAGGAATCGATTGAAGCAGGTTTAGGCATTTCTTTACTTTCTCATTCAACTATAAAAAAAGAATTAGAATTAAATAAATTGCAGCTAATGAATATAAAAGGGTTTCCAATTACGAGGAATTTTTCACTTGCAACGACAATTGCAGAATTCCACACAAAAGCAACAGAGGTTTTTATTGAGTTATTAATTAAGTAACTTGATTTTTTATATTAATATACAGAAAAAATTTTAATTTTTTAACCTAGATTTAACCTTTACATGTTATGGTTTGAAGCAAAGGAGTTAGACAAATTAAATGAGGAGGTAAGAAAAGTGAAGAAAACGTTAATTGGTAGTGCGTTGGCTTTTGGTTTATTGATAGGTAGCGGAGGGGTCTCAGCTAATGGAACAATTCCGCCATTAAATATTCAAGGGATGGATATTGAAACGGCTTTAATGATGGTTCAATCTCAGCGAACGAGCTTATTAGATGAACAATTAAAAAGTCAAATCGAGAATGTGCAGCAAAGGAATGAGGATATTGCTGTATTGAATGAACAAATAGCGCTATTAAATCAAGAGGCGGCTACGGCGAATTCAACTAGACAAGCAGAATTAGCGCAACAAATTAATGAATTAAAAGCTCAAATTTCTACACTAGGCAATTCACAGCAAATGGATATGCTACGTCTGCAAAGTTTAAATAATAAGCGTAATGAGGCATTTGATGTGATGACAGATTTTGTGAAGAAAATGCAGGATAGTCGCTCGTCGATTATTAACAATATGCGCTAATGAAGCGAACAGGAGGGGCAGAGATGGAGAAAAATCAATTATTTATTTTAGCGACAGCGGGGGTTGTCACAGCGAGCGCTGTTGCAGGGGGTGGGCTAGCAGCACAAGCCGCTGAAGTCCCATTTTCAGATGTGCAGGAGAAAAACAGTCATTACGAAGCGATTATAAATTTGGCCGAGCGCGGCATTATTCATGGCTATCCCGATGGCACATTTAAACCGAATGAAGCGGTGACATATGCACAGGCTGCGAAAATGATTGCAGGCGTTATTGGCATGGAAGGAACAGGCGAGGAGCTTCTACAATTATCGGGTATTTTGGACAATCCAGCCCATATTAATCAACCTATCACACGTTATAAGATGGCTGCGATTATTGCACAAACATTGCAGTTACCTACTTCAGAGAGTGTAGCCATGCCATTTATAGATGTGGAGGTAGCTCATCAACAAGCAGTAGCTGCGTTATTTGCCAATCATATTACAAAGGGGACATCTACTACTACTTTTAGCGGTAATCAATTTGTGACACGTGGTCAATTAGCAACATTTATCGTTAGAGCAGAGCGTGCAAGCGAGCATGCACGCTCTGTTAATCAGGTTACGGGGGCTACTATTACCGTACAAAATATTGAAAATGGAGAGCTGGTAACAGATGCGCAGAAATGGTCCATTGGCACAAATGCACAGCCCATTTTAAACGTTAAAAATGCGGCTGCTTTAGCTGGGGCAAAGCTAGATGTCATTATTGTAAACGGAGAAATTACTGAAGTGTTGGCAATCGACCTAAATGCATCGGGAGAGTCCAACGCCCATGTAGTATTGGATGGTGGCAATGCCTCTGTTGGTTATATTGTAGTCAATGCTGATTTTATTGAATTAAAAAACATAACAATCGAGGCAGACCTTCGTGTTGCGGGGCAAACTTCCTATATCGCGTTAGACGGAGTAAATGTCTATGGAGAAATGTTTTTACAGGAGAATGAGACACCTAAAGTAGCATCGCTAACTAAGGTAGCCACTAATTTTTTTGTAACGGTAACGGAAATTAACGGCAGCTTCATCAACGCTATTTTTGTGGGATCAGGGGCGGTGATTAATTCTAATGATTCACTACCATATATCAATTTCATTAGCCCATCATTAGAAATAAATGTCCCTCATGTTGGTATGGTTGATATGAATCCTAACATGTATCCAAATCAGGTTTTGGATGGTTCAGCTGTAATTGATTTATTGTCAATGAATCCAGATTTAATGGGGGCGATTCTGGATAATTTGAATAAAATTCGAGCAGAGAATGAGCAATTTTTAGAAAACCTAAGGTCTTCAATGGAGAATAGCGACATGCTCAACGAGCTAGGAGCGAATATTGACATGTCCAACCAGCTAGATGCGCTAATAGCTTCGATTATGAGAACTGCACAGCAACAATTACCTGAAGAACGAATAAGAGAAATTGTCGAACAGCTTGCCCCTAACTTATCACAACAAGATAAAGAAAAAATGCAAGGAGTAGCTGATTCCTATGTTAGAGATGAGTTGCAAAAGTTAAGGCTAGAAGAATTGAAAAAGCAGCAAGAGGCGAGACTGCAGGAGCTAGAAAATAAAAAGAAACAACTAGAAGAGGAGAACCGCAGGAGGGCAGAAGAATTGCGTGCTAGATTACAAGGTAAATTAAAAATAGACAATGTTCTTCTACCTGAGGCAGCAAATGCTGGACTTGTACTTGGAGAGGGAGTAGAGGTAGGAAATATTACAACAGACCTTCCATTAGATCAATTGCGCCAACGAATCGAAAACCGAGGGCAAATCCGCACAATTACACAGGCCAATGGCCAACAATTACCGTTCACTCCAGCAGTCGTAGATAATAGCTCGAGCGGTAGCAATACTGGTGGAGGCAGCTCTGGCAGCGGAAATACAAATCCGCCACTTGTAATAACGAGCCTTGAAGCAATGATTGGCAATGCGCTTGAACAGCTAGCTGAGGTGAAAAATGGCACGATACCTATATCGGAAAATGGTTATGATATTTCTTACGACCAGGCATGGATACCTCAAAGGGCAGTAAATACACTAGAAATGGCGATTACAGAGGCACAAACTATGGTGACAGATGCCAAGCGCTCACCAATTGCTAATCAACGGGTTGCATCCTTAACTAATATGAATCTTTTAGTAGCTGTGACTCAAACAGACATTAATAATATGGTAGAAAAGCTTGAAAAACTAGGAAATATTCAGCACATTGCTAGTGGTTTGCAGGAGCTTGTGGCAATCCAGCAAGCATTAGACGGGGAAGAGTTAATGATTTATTTGGATGGAGAAGAACCAAGTGTTGGCATAGTGTACGAAGCTATTTGGTCCATTCTATATGATAAGTTTGAGGAAGAGCAATTGGCAACTATATTCGGGTTACTAGAGGAAATGCGAAATGCTATTCAAATAACTGGTGATACAGTAACATTTATATTAAATGAAGCGATTTCTTATACCGACCCTGTAACACAGCAAACAACAGAGCTTGTACCAGCAATAATTGCGCAGTTAACAATTAAACAAGAGGTAAACTCACCAACATCTATCATAATTAATGCAATAGGGGCTGGGAAAGATGATTTGGAGCTAGTCCTTACTTGTGCAGAAAGTGTTCCAGTAGAGCTAGTAGACAAAATGGTAGAAGTTACGTTTGATACTACAACAATTGGTGGTGCAATCAGTGGGATAGATGGGAATCAAATTTTTATCACACTAAATGCCCCATCTGAGGGATATCCGAGAGCGATTACACTTGCAGACTATGAATTTATTTTACAACCTATATATTAGAAAAATGTGCGAACGCATCGCTCATTAGATAGCCTGTTAATATAGGATAAAATGGCTTAGACATGTTAGAATCATTCTAACATGTCTTTTCAATAGGTAAGGGGTATTCATATGGAACCAATTATTCAAGCTGGCAATAAAAAAGTGTATCCGATTATTTATAAGCCATCCCAAAATTCGCGTGATAGTATCAACTGCTTTTTAGTAGAGGATGCCTATAGTTTGACGTTAATTGATGCGGGGATAGAACATCCTGTTTATAAGCAGTTTTTCAAGGAGCAGCTTGCGGCATATGGCTTTCAACTACAGGATATTTCACAAATTTTATTAACACACCATCATAATGACCATACCGGGATGGTTAATGATATTGTCGCATGTAAAGAAATTCCTGTTTATGCAAGCGATAAAGCGGTTCCGCGATTGCGTTTCGAGCCCGATTTTTTGCATTATAAAATTGTTTTTTTCGAGCGGTTATATAGAGCGTACGATGTGTTACATATGCCAGCGGCCATGCAACGTATGGCGAAGTTAAAGGCAACTTATGAGCAGCGCGAGCAATTGAAAGTGCAGGCAGAGATACTCCCGTTGCATCAATCGCAAATGCTAGGTGATTTTCGCATTCATTATTTCCCGGGACATTCGCCTGATTCAATTGCTTTTTATGATGAGAGTACAAAATGGCTATTTGCTGGGGATATTATGTTTGCTAACAGTATACCGAATGCGCTAGTAGATTTTGATGAAGAAGGGGCAATGCTCCCAACTGTGCAGCAACAGCGAGAATCCTTTTATGCTTTGCAAAGCTTTGAGCTAGCGCATGTGTTTGCAGGTCATCAGCCGAGCTTTACAAATGCAAAACAAGTAATCGAGCAGAGCTTGCGGCGAATGGAGCTGAAATGGCAACGTATCGAGCAGGCAATGCAGCAAGGGGAACGAACAGGTCAACAATTAGCACAGGCGGTGTACGGCACGAAGCTAGAGAAAGCATTTATTTTTGTACTGTCGGATATTATTGGTTATACGCATTATGGCGAAATGCAAAAGAAGATGACCATTCATAAAGAAAAGGAAGTTTGGCTATTTAATAATGAGAGGAGATAAAATATGCGAACAATAATAGACCATATTGGGCGACAGGTGACATGTTCTACTCAACCACAGCGCATTATTTCCATTTGCCCTGCCATTACCGAAACATTATTTGCTATAGGCGCAGAAGAGCTACTAATCGGGCGTACGAAGTATTGCATTTTTCCGAAAGGACAGGTAGAGAAATTAACGCCTGTCGGTGGTACGAAGCAGGTTGATATCAACTTGATAAAGCAGCTAAAGCCGGATTTAATACTTGCAGAGAAAGAGGAAAATACAGCGGAAATTGTGACACAGCTTGAGCAAATTGCCCCAGTGTTTGTAGCGGAGGTGCAAGCGATTGAGGATGGTTATCGTCTTATAGAAACGCTCGGTATGTTAACAAATAAAAATAATAAGGCGACGAAGCTTGTACAGGCAAGCAAAGCGGGCTTTGCCTCTTTACCTCAGCAAAATCGAGGGCTAGCGGGCTATGTTATTTGGCGCAAACCGTACATGGTAGTTGGCGATACGACGTATATTCATGATGTTTTAGCGCGCCTTGGTTTTGAAAATCCGTTTGCGCAGCTAGACGGACGTTATCCAATTGTGTCGCAAGAGCAATTTAAAGCAACACAGTTAGATGTATTATTTCTTGCATCAGAGCCATTTCCTTATAGTGAGAAGCATATTGCTGAATTTCAGGAATTTTTACCTCATACGAAAATTGTACTTGTGGATGGCGAAATGTTTTGGTATGGCGCAAAAATGGTAGAAGCCTCAAGCTATTTAACTGCGCTTGTGAAGCAGCTATAAATATTAGTACATATAAGAAAATCAAAACATAAAACGAGGTAGGTCATAGTGCATTCACAAATAACAACAATTGTCACAATATTCATTACAGCAGGTGTGCTAAATCTTTATTTGAGCTTGCATGTATTAATTAAGCGCCATCATTATACTAAAATTATTTATCTATTTATGGCTTATACCGCATTAATAGCTGTTTATTGCTTTGCGGCAGGATTTGGTTTATTAGCTACATCTATAGAAGAAGTGAAGGTTTGGACTGTTTTTCAATATTTAGGTATAGCAGTAACACCACCATTAGGATTGCTTCTTATCATGCAATATTTGGGGTTTCGCGTAACGAAAAAGGTTTTTATTGGCTTGCTCATTATCCCCATCATTACATTGCTCATGGTAGCGACAAATGACTATCATCATCTGCATTACAAAATATTTGAATTTGATGCTGCTTTAGGCAAGCCTTATATTTATCAAGAAATCGGGCTATGGTATTCAATTCATGGGGCATTTATTTTTGCTAGCATGCTAGTTGCTTTTTTTCTATTGCTTTTCCATTGGAAAGAAACAGATAAAGTTTATCGTCCACAATTAATCGCATTAATGGGAAGTCAGTTTCTCCCTATGACAATGGCTTTTATCTACTCCCTAGGTTTAACGCCTGACGGTTTCGATCCTGTGCCAGCAGTACTAGTAATCTCATCTTTATTATTTTTGTGGGCAATCCGTTCATCAAGTCTGTTTCGTAATATGCCGGTAGCTAAAGATAGGATTTTTAACAGCATTAATGACGGTGTTGTTGTATTAGACGACCATCATCGTTTGATTGAGTTTAATCAAGCATGTAGTCAAATGTTTCCGCAGTTAAAAAGATCCATGCTCGGAATGAGCTTTCAGGATGTATGGGACTCATTATTAGAAAAACCTATGCCTTATACACTTGACTCGTTAGCAACAATGCAGGAAGTTTCGCTGCCAGAAACAGGACGTACCTATCAAGTGCGTTTATCTGCCTTACAGCAGCCGAATTATCAAAATGGCTTAGTTATCATTTTCAATGATATTACAGAGTTAAAGGATTTACAGCTCAAGCTAGAGCAATTAGCTTATTATGATGAATTGACGCAAATCTATAATCGTCGAGCTTTTTTTGAGAAGTGTATGCAACTATATACGGTGGCAAAGGAGCAAAATGCCCCTTTCACAGTGATGTTAATGGATGTGGATTACTTTAAAAAGGTAAATGATACATATGGTCATGCAATTGGTGACCAAGTGTTGGCACATGTTGCACAAGTTTGTAAATCGCAGTTAAAGGACAAGGAATTGTTTGCACGTTATGGCGGGGAAGAATTTGTCCTTGCATTGCCAAATTATTCAGTAGTAGAGGCGGAGCAATTAGGAAATCAAATACGCCAAGCTATAGAGAATACACCATTAGTTAAAGATGACATCGTAGTAGCTACAACAATTAGCGGCGGTTTAGCTGAAGCAGCAAAGGAAATAGAAGAAACTTTATATCAATTATTGAATGCGGCAGATAAAGCATTATATAGAGCCAAGCACAATGGACGAAACTGTATATATGGGGGGCCTGACAGGAAATAAGCGGTTTCATTATTTGCTTTAATAATGAAGGACTAGGCTCGAAAAGTAATGATAACTCTCGTATTGCTAGTATATATTTTAATAATGGCGGAATTGTGATACACTGCTATAAGGTAATAAATGATATAGGAAAATAGGGCGTCTATTTTTCTACAAATCTTAATATATAATGAGGAAGGTAAAAATGAGTAACAGACATACACAATCAGATGTTATCTTAATTGGTGCCGGAATAATGAGTGCTACTTTGGGGGCAATCCTTAAAGAATTAGCGCCAGATTGGAAAATTACAGTGTTTGAGCAGCTTGATAAAGCGGGTGAGGAAAGCTCTCACGAATTAAATAATGCAGGGACAGGACATGCTGCATTATGTGAGCTGAACTATACTTCTGAAAAATCTGACGGCTCAATTGACATCAGCAAAGCAATTAATGTAAACGAGCAATTCCAAGTTTCAATGCAGTTTTGGTCATACTTAGTGCAAAATAAACTAATCGACAACCCGCAAGATTTTATTATGCCGCTACCTCATATGAGTATGGTGCAAGGTGCAGATAATGTAGTGTTTTTGAAAAAACGTTTTGAAACAATGATTCAAAATCCACTATTTAAAGGTATGGAGTTTTCAGATAATCCAGAAACGCTAAAACAGTGGATTCCACTTATTATGAACGACCGCAAGTCTAATGAGCCAATTGCCGCTACTAAAATTGATACAGGTACGGATGTGAACTTTGGTGCTTTAACACGTATGCTCGTTAAAAACTTAGAAAACCAAGGTGTAGAAGTAAACTTTAAACATAGTGTACACAGCATAAACCGTATGAAAAATGGATTATGGGAAGTAAAAGTCCATGATAAAGACGGCTGCAGAATGGAATACCATAAGGCGAAATTCGTCTTCCTCGGCGCAGGTGGTGGAAGCTTAGAGCTATTGCAAAAAACAGGTATTCCTGAAGGGAAGCATATCGGTGGTTTCCCAATCAGTGGATTATTTTTACAATGTAAAAATGAAGAAATTATTAACCAACATCATGCAAAAGTATATGGGAAGGCAGCGGTTGGCGCACCACCAATGTCAGTTCCACATTTAGATACACGCTATATTGATGGAAAAAAATCCCTATTATTTGGACCGTTCGCAGGCTTCTCACCGAAGTTCTTAAAAACAGGCTCAAATATGGATTTAGTAGCATCGATTAAGCCGCATAATATTTTAACATTGCTTGCTTGTGGCGCGAAAGAAATGTCTTTAACAAAATATTTAATTCAACAGCTATTATTATCAAAAGAACAACGCATGGACGAGCTACGTGATTTTGTTCCTAATGCAAAATCAGAGGATTGGGAAGTAATTGTCGCAGGTCAACGTGTACAAGTAATTAAAGATACAGAGGCAGGCGGAAAAGGCACGCTACAATTTGGTACGGAAGTTGTTAGCGCGGCTGACGGTTCAATTGCAGCATTATTAGGTGCTTCACCAGGTGCTTCAACAGCCGTTCCAGTTATGCTTGAAGTAATCAAGCGCTGCTTCCCACAAGAGCTGAAAAAATGGGAGCCAAAAATTAAAGAAATGATTCCATCATTCGGTCAAAAATTAATGGACAACCCAGCACTTTTAGAAGAAATTCACGCTTCAACAGCGGAAGTATTGCAATTCAATAAATAATCAAAAACGGGGACGTCTGAAAAGCGTGCAAAGCACTTCTTTTCAGGCGTTTCTTTTGTGTTCTATTAAAATAAATAAGTAAAAATTCCATATTCGTTGTATCAATGATGAGTTAGTTTTTTGGATGGCTCCGTTTTTCATGGGTAAAATCAACCTACTAATTGACAGATAAGATTAAGGTAAAAATCTGTGAGGTCTAAACATAGAATAAATCAGAGAAAAAACAGTTGTCTAATGGGAATTTGTGCAAGGAATTTATGGTACAATTGTAGTAGTATGTATAAAGTAAGCCTTCATCCTTACAGATTGTTGATTTTATATTCTGGGGAAATATTTACATAACCAAAACTGTATGAATCGAAAGTTATATCCTTACAGCCAGTTAATATTGAATAAATAGAATCATAAAGAAAATAATTATAGAGGACTTATAATGTTGTATGAAAAATAAAAATATAAAAGTTATAATGGCTCTTTCGATAATGCTACTCCTTCTTTTCACTACAGCAAATGTGGTGATTTCCTATATGAAGATGAAGAATACTGTAGAAGAGTCCATTATTAGTCAAAGCCTTTCAATTGGTGAATCAATTGCTCGGTCGATTGATATGAAAACATATAAAAGATTTTTAGGAAATCCAGAAAAAAATAATTACTATTGGGCCATTAGAAGTTATTTAAGCGATGCTAAAGATAAAACGGGTGCGTTATATATGTATACAATGGAAATTAATAATCCAAGTGTCGCAAGAGCAATGGTTGTTGGTCAGCCTGTTAACGAAGAGCAATCTGATGATTATCCAATAGGGGAAATTTGCTTAATACCTAAAAAATTCGTAAGGGAGGCATTTTTCCAAGGAACACCGTTTGTAACGGATTTTGTGGAAGACTCAAAATACGGCACGTATTTAACTGTAGGTGTCCCAATTAAAGATGAGGCTGAGCAAGTAATCGGTTATTTAGGAATTGATTTAAGTGCAAGTTCCTTAGATAACATTAAAAAGGATATTTTAGAAAATAACATTTTACTGTTTATTTTTAATGGTGCTTTAATTATTATTACTATCACTTCATTCTTTTTAATTCAACGCTGGTATCAAAAGGAGCTAGCGAAGGAAGTTGATGAAACAGAAGATACATATCAAACAGAGATTAAATCATTAATTACATCTGTTTCTTCTTTAAGACATGATTTTACGAACCATATTCAAGTGTTATATGGCTTTTTACAATTAAGAGAAGCAGAGCAAGCAAGGCAGTATGTTGAGGCTTTAAGCAAGGAAGTGCAAACACTGGAATCGATTAAATTAGATATTAATCACCCAGGTCTTGCTATCTTGTTACAAACGAAGAAGCTAGCTGCACAAAATAATCAAATTGATATGAGTTTTACAGTTGCGCAAAGCTCCTTTGATTATATAAAAACGATAGATTTAATTAAGATTTTATCAAATCTTATTGATAATGCGATTGATGCAACGATTGTATTACCAGAAGAACAGCGAAAAATTGTTGTAGATTGCACAGTCGATTTTAAAAAGTACATTTTCCAAATAACAAATACAGGGCCTAAAATTTCGCCAAATACGCCAATTTTTGAGCAAGGATACTCTACAAAACGAGAAGAAAAAGATAAAGTGCATGGACAAGGGTTATTTATCGTTAAAAGTATTGTTGAAAAATATGATGGACAAATTTCACTTTATTCTAAAAATGATTCAGAAACAGTTGCGTATGTGGAGATTCCATTGAAATTTTAGTGTAACTAGAGCGGTTTGAAAAACTTGTTTTAGTCTTTCCAAACAACTTTGGATATAGTATGTACTTTCTTTTTTAGATTATGAAAGCTCCTCCCAATGGGCATAATACTTTATAAGAAATAGAGATAGTTTGCTCTATTTTCTGCTAAATATGACGGAGGAGGAGAACAATGCCACAAGTAGAAGTGAACTGTACAGTGGTGAATTGTATTTTTCATGCCAAAGGTGATCTTTGCGGCGCAGAGCGGATTCAAGTGGATATGGATGAGCGTATAAGCAAAAAAAGCAATATGGAGTTTGCGCGCGATTTTGATTTGCATGCTAACCCAGAAAAGGCTCGCTATTCCTTTGAAACGTGCTGTAATACATTTAGACCTAAGGATGTATAGGAGTAAGGAAACGTCCCCAAAGTAGTGCCACAGCGCTGCTTTGGGGACGTCCATTTTGTTTATTTTAATATACTTTATCCCCATTAAAGATAGAGTTTTTCACGATGACATAGTCAACAGTTCGAATGGCATCAAGCTTTGTGCCGCCAGCATATGAAATGGATGATTGTAAATCTTGCTCCATTTCAATTAATGTCTCCTTTAATGGTCCCTTGTGGTCGACGTACATTTTTTTCCCTTCGACATTTTTCTTTTCACCTTTTTGGAATTCAGAGGCTGAACCAAAATATTCTTTGACTAGTTTGCCATCGATTTCAATTGTTTCACCTGGTGATTCCTCATGACCTGCGAATAATGAACCAATCATAACCATCGTAGCACCAAAACGTACAGATTTTGCGATATCGCCGTGTGTGCGAATGCCGCCATCTGCAATAATTGGTTTTGTTGCAGCCTTTGCACACCAGCGTAAAGCTGCTAATTGCCAGCCGCCTGTACCGAAGCCTGTTTTAATTTTTGTAATACAAACTTTACCCGGTCCAATCCCTACTTTTGTCGCATCAGCACCAGCATTTTCAAGCTCTCGTACAGCTTCAGGAGTTCCTACGTTTCCTGCGATAACGAAGCTGTTTGGTAAGTGCTTTTTCAGATGCTGAATCATGCGAATAACAGCATTAGAATGACCGTGTGCGATATCAATTGTAATAAATTCAGGCACTAAGCTGTCAGCCGCTAATTGCTCAACAAAAGCGTATTCTTCTTCTTTTACACCAACACTAATTGAAGCAATCAAGCCACGAGCGTGCATATCTTTAATAAAATTAACGCGTGTTTCAGGATTGAAGCGATGCATAATGTAAAAATAGCCCTGTTCAGCTAACATTAAAGCAATTTTTTCATCAATGATTGTTTGCATATTAGCAGGTACTACTGGTAATCGAAATTTATGTCCGCCAAGTGTAACAGACGTATCACATTGTGAACGGCTGTCTACAATACATTTATTAGGAATTAATTGAATGTCTTCATAATCAAATACGTTATCCATCATATAAACACCTCTAAAAACGAATATTTTTTTTATTATGAGCGAAAATGTTCGCCATTTGGTAATTTACCCGATTTTAGAACAAATGTCAAAGGAAACGTAATGAAAAGATAAAATTATGGGGCTAATTTCACCTTTTATTGTTAAAAAACACGCTATTTGCTACTATATGAAGTATATTTGTTTTAACTTGATTCAGTAGAAATCCCCCACTTCTATAAGTGGAGGGATGAATGCAAAAAAATATTTTAAATCAGAGGGAGACTCAAGTTCCCTGCTGATTCAAGTTAAGCCTCTGGTGGATGTCACAGATTTTGAAGGGGAGTTTTTAAACGAGCTTGAAAAAATTTGGACGCAATTATGCGAAGGCGTAATTGACTTCAGCAAATATTTGGTTACTTGTGTCAATTCTGAATGAAGTGTATAGCTAATGTCTTCAATATGGAAAAACAAGTAGCAGGGGTGTAATTAATTGTTTAGGGGGGATTTAGAAATGGCAACAAGTGTTCATCAAGAAACAATTCAAATTACGAAAGAGGCATTATGGAAATTTATTCAAGATAAAGAGAGCTGGGCAGTATTAATTCCGGGTTATCTACATCATGAATTTCCTACTGCACAGCAAATGATTTGGGTATTTCAAGGGGATTTTGGCATTATACAGAAGGCTGTAAAATTACAATTAGACGAAACAGCAAGCGTAGCTGGGGAGAAATTAGCTTTTAACTTAGTCGGCTTATCTGACAATATTAATGGTAGTGGCTATTTTGAAATAGCTCCAGCTGCTGACGGTAATTATTCATTAACTGGGAGCCTAACGATGACTGCTGGTGGCTTTTTGGCCGCGATGATTAATCCTGTATTAGAAGGCTTTGTACCAAAGACGGTGGAAACACTCGTACAATCAATGACACGAGAAGTGAGTAAGGTAAGTAATTAATTTGCTATGTACACAGTGAGGGCTAGTTGGAAAGCTGTGCAGTGAGACTTTCATCAAAATTTGAAAAAAATTTATAAATTTTTCATTAGCAATTATGATGCATGTTTGATGAAAGGAGGCAAATGCGATGAAAGAGCATGATTTTGAAAAGTTATTACGAATAAATACTGCTGGCTTTCAATATGGTTTTCCAAAGCTGGCGCATTACCATCGATATGAGCCTACGCCATATACAGGACTTGAGCAGCTTTTTGAGAATTATACATTGCCCGACAATGCTACTTTTGTTGATATTGGCTGTGGCAAGGGACGTGTTCCCATTTATATTCATTACCGCTTCCATATTCCTGTTGTTGGTATTGAGATGGATGAGAAATTTTTTATTGAAGCACAACAAAATAGAGAAGCATATTTAGAAAAGGCGCAGAAAAAGCATGTACCTATTACATTTTTTCGTATGATAGCAGAGCGATATATTGTGAAAAAAGAGGATAATGTATTTTTCTTTTTCAATCCATTTTCTATTGATATTTTCCGTAAAGTAGTAGCGAACATACTATACTCATTTGAATATAACCCAAGAAATATTCATATTATTCTATACTATCCTGCAATTGATTACTTGTTTTACCTTGAACAAGAAACGCCTTTTACACTACGGAAAGAAGTGCGTTTAAAAGGGGAGTCAAATGCTAATGAACGTATATGTGTTTATACGCTATTATTTTAAATGTTGAACTTCTATGTTAGTTGAAGCTATCGTAGGAGTTCGTACCTATAGGGTGAAACAACCTCTACTTAAACTACTTTGACTTCATTTTAAATTTTGCAAGGGGGGTTTTACAGCCTGTTAATATGGGGTAAATTTGGAGAAAATCAAGAGCAAAAAATATTAAAAAGGTATGGACGTAATAATAAAAATCAAGTACAATACAGGAGCCTGAAATATCTGAATACTTAATTTAACTAGATATTTCGGAATATTTAAAATTATATTGTACAGGACGAATGTTTTATGTATAATTATCTGAAAATACTAAACATTAGAAAATTGATGAGAGGGTGTTTTATAATTATGAAAAATTATAAACTAAAGAAATTTGCTTCTATATTCTTAGCAACTTCAGTTTTGGCTGGTGCATTAGCAGGTTGTGGCGCTGATTCTGGCGGAAGTTCGTCATCAAACGGTGGATCATCAGGCAGTGGTAACTCTGCTTCTGGCGATACAATCAAAATTGGGGCTAACCTTGAATTATCTGGTGCAGTAGCATCATACGGCTCATCAATTGGTGATGGCGCAACATTAGCGGTAGAGGAAATTAATGCAAATGGCGGCATTAACGGTAAAAAAATTGAGTTAATCAAAGTGGATAATAAATCTGAAAACTCTGAGGCAACATCTGCTGCGATTCGTTTAGCAGAGCAGGAGAAGGTTGTTGCAATGATTGGTCCAGCAACATCTGGGAATACAGTAGCAACTGTACAAATTGCCAATCAATATAAAGTTCCTGTTGTAACAGCATCTGGAACTGCACCAAACGTAACAGAAAATGCGGACGGTTCAATTAATGAATTTGCATTCCGTACATGCTTTATCGACCCATTCCAAGGAACTGTAGCGGCAAACTTTGCAACGAATGAACTAGGTGCAAAAAATGTAGCAATTTTTGCTGATAATGCTTCTGACTACGCAAAAGGCTTAGCTGCATCGTTTAAGGAAACAATTGAAGCGAACGGTGGAAAAGTTGTCATTGAACAAGCTTATGTAGCAAAAGATGTAGATTTCAAATCGACATTAACGAATATTAAAGGGGCAAACCCAGATTTCATTTTCATTCCAGGTTACTATGAGGAAGTAGGTTTAATTGTTAAGCAAGCACGTGAGCTAGGCATCACAGCGCCATTAATGGGGGCTGATGGTTGGGATTCACCGACTTTAGTTGACTTAGCTGGAAAAGATGCATTAAACAATACATTCATTACAAATCACTATTCATCCGAAGATCCTGATGCGACAATTCAGAAGTTTGTAGAAGCATTCAAAGGGAAATACAACCAAGCTCCAAATGCTTTCCACGCTTTAGGATATGACACTGTATACTACTTGAAGGATGCAATTGAGCGTGCGGGTGATGATGTGACAGGCGAAACGATTAAAAATATGTTAGCTGAAACAAAAGATTTAGGCTTAGTGACAGGTACATTTACAGTAGATGAAAAACACAACCCAGTTAAATCGGCAACAGTTCTTGAATTCAAAGACGGCAATCAAGTGTTCAACTCTAAAGTGAATCCTTAATCGTTAAGTGACATGAAAGGGGGGCGAGCGTTGGCCTCCCTTTTTTACCGTTAAATTAAAGGAGTGAGAATAATGGAATGGATACAGCAACTCGTAAATGGGATTTCACTCGGAAGTATATATGCGTTAATTGCCCTTGGATATACGATGGTTTATGGAATTATCAAATTAATTAACTTTGCACATGGTGACGTTTTCATGCTTGGTGCCTTTATCGGCTTCTTTGCAATTGCTAGATGGGATATGCATTTTATTCCAGCTTTATTAATGGCGATGATTTTATGTGCAGTAATAGGGGTTATTATTGAAAGGGTAGCTTATAAGCGTCTACGCAATGCAACGCGCATTGCCGCATTAATTACAGCTATCGGGGTATCTCTGTTAATTGAATACACAGTTATTTTCTTCCGTGGTGCATCACCGGAGGCATATCCAGCAGTTTTTGCAAGTACATCTATAGAAATTTTGGGTGTACAAATTGATACAAAATCTATTTTTATTTTGACGGTATCAATTGTTTTAATGCTATTATTACAGTTTATTGTACACCGTACGAAAATCGGTAAGGCGATGCGTGCCGTTTCGCATGATGCTGATGCAGCACGTTTAATGGGTATTAATGTAGACAATACAATTTCAGCGACATTTGCAATTGGCTCGGCGTTAGCTGGAGCAGCAGGGGTTATTTTCGGTATATATTATACGAGAATAGACCCATTAATGGGCGTATTACCGGGCTTAAAGGCATTCGTTGCAGCCGTTTTAGGTGGTATTGGCATTATTCCGGGTGCAATGGCTGGTGGTCTTGTGCTAGGGGTAGTAGAAACAGTTGTTAGTGCACTCGGGTTTTCTTTATGGCGAGATGCAGCAGCATTCGTTATTTTAATCTTAATTTTAATTTTACGACCAGCGGGTATTTTCGGTAAAAATGCTCGTGAGAAAGTGTAGGTGAGCTGGGATGAAAACGTCTAAAGTTTTTTGGGGCTATGCAGTAGGGGCAATTGCGCTTTATGCAATTGTACAAACTCTTATTTCTTTCGGTATGGTCAATATGCATTATCAAAATATGCTTATTACAATGTGTATTAACATAATGTTAGCAGTTAGCTTACATCTTGTTATTGGTGTAACAGGGCAGTTTTCGATTGGACACGCAGGATTTTTAGCAGTAGGTGCTTACATATCAGCAATCTTTACGATGAAGCTTGGCATGCCATTTGTAGTTGCCATTCTAGCTGGTGCAGTTGTTGCAATGTTAGCAGGTCTATTAGTAGGTATTCCAACTTTACGTTTAAGAGGGGACTATTTAGCCATTGCTACACTCGGCTTTGCAGAGATTATTCGTATTGTCTTTTTAAATATTGATTATGTTGGTGGGGCAGCAGGGATGCAAGTAACACATCAATCAAACTGGACTTATGCCTTTATCGGTGTAGTTGTTACGATTTTAATTATTTCTAACTTTACAAATTCACGTCACGGTCGAGCATGTATTTCAATCCGCGAAGATGAGATAGCGGCGGATGCGATGGGGATTAACACGACTTATTATAAGGTAGCAGCATTTGCACTCGGCTCGTTTTTCGCTGGGGTAGCAGGCGCCATTTATGCGCATAATTTCTACATTATTCAGCCAACTGCTTTTGGCTTCTTAAAATCCTTTGATATTTTAATTTTAGTTGTACTTGGAGGATTAGGTAGTTTATCTGGTTCAGTTCTTGCGGCAATTTTCTTAACATTCGTTTCGACATATTTACAAGGATTCCCTGAGACACGTATGATTATTTATTCACTTGTATTAATTTTAGTGATGCTATACCGTCCGAAAGGCTTAATGGGGACAAAGGAAATTACAGATATATTTAAGTTCGGTAAAAAGGGAGGTACGAAAATATGAGTACACTTCTTAAAGTCGATGGCTTAGGTATTCAATTTGGCGGTTTAAAGGCTGTACAAAATGTGAATATGTATATGAATAAAGGAGAGCTTATTGGATTAATTGGACCAAATGGTGCTGGTAAAACAACGACATTTAATATGTTGACAGGTGTGTATGCACCAACGGAAGGAACAATCAATTTTGATGGTAAGCAAATTCAAGGATTAGACCCATATAAAGTAACACGTGGGGGCATTAGCCGTACGTTCCAAAATATTCGTTTATTTAAAGAGCTGTCTGTGCTAGATAATGTAAAGGTAGCAAATCACTCTTTGGCGAATCATAATATTTTGACTTCTATTTTCCGACTGCCAAAGCATTTTTCTGGTGAGGAAAAAATGGAGGAGGAATCTCTCGCATTTTTAAAGATTTTTGGCTTAGATGTGTATCGAGACGAGTTATCGAAAAATTTACCATACGGGATGCAACGCCGCTTAGAAATTGCACGTGCACTTGCGGCAGGACCACAACTTTTGTTATTAGATGAGCCAGCAGCGGGGATGAATCCGCAGGAAACGAAAGAATTAATGGATCTTATTGCATTTATTCGAAAAGAATTTAATTTAACTATTTTATTGATTGAGCATGATATGAGTTTAGTTATGGGGATTTGTGAGCGGATTTATGTGCTCGACCATGGTCAGCTAATTGCCGAAGGGTCGCCAGCAGAAATTCGTTCAAATCCAAAAGTGATTGAGGCGTATTTAGGAGAGGAGGTAACAGAAGATGCTGAAAGTGAATGATATCAGTGTGTATTATGGTAATATCCAAGCATTAAAAGGTATCTCCTTGGAAGTAAATGAAGGTGAGATTGTTACGTTAATTGGTGCGAATGGCGCTGGGAAAAGCACGCTCCTTCAGACGTTATCTGGCTTGCTTAAGCCAAAAAAGGGCTCTATTGAATATTTAGGCTCAGCTATTGATGGTAAGGCAGCACAATCCATCGTAAAGGCAGGAATTTCCCATGTACCGGAGGGGCGTCGCGTTTTTGCTAATATGACGGTAGAGGAAAATTTGGAGCTAGGTGCCTATTTGCGTAAAGATAGAGAAGGCATAAAAAAAGATATGGACCATGTTTATGAGCTGTTTCCACGTCTTTTAGAGCGTAATAAACAGCTAGCAGGAACACTATCGGGTGGCGAGCAGCAAATGCTTGCAATGGGACGTGCTCTAATGGCTAAGCCAAAGCTAATTTTAATGGATGAGCCATCAATGGGTCTTGCACCTTTAATGGTAAAAAATATTTTTAACATTATTGAAATGGTCAATAAAGAAGGTGTGACGGTGCTATTAGTTGAACAAAATGCGAATATGGCACTATCTGTTGCACACCGAGCTTATGTTTTAGAAACAGGTAAAATAGTTTTATCGGGTTCAGCAAAAGAGCTACAGGAGAGCGATGAGGTAAAAGCGGCTTATCTTGGTGGGCTGTAATAGGGGGGAGTTGTCTTGCACAATTTGCAAGGCAGCTCTTTTTTCGTTAATGTGATAAATGAAAGGGGAGATAATAAATGACACAGTCAGCACAGTTTTACATTGAGCAGTTGCAGCTTGAAGCACATCCAGAGGGCGGCTATTATAAGTCCAGCTTCCGTGCTAATGAGGAAATAGCAACGCGCGATGTTTTGCGCCCAATTTATACGAGCATATATTTTCTATTGCGTTCACAGGATATTTCTCATCTACATCGTTTACAGTCGGATGAATTATGGTATTACCATGCGGGAAGCCCATTAACGGTACATATGATTTATCCAGATGGGACGTATGAGGCAAAGAAGCTTGGTTTAAATATTGCTGAAGGAGAAACACCGCAAATTTTAGTGCCGAAGCATACGATTTTTGGCTCGTCCGTTGATGAGGCAGCTACATTCAGCTTAGTCGGTTGCATGGTTGCACCCGGTTTTGATTTTGCTGATTTTGAGCTGTTCACACAGGATGAGCTATTAGCCAACTATCCACAGCATGAGGCGGTTATTCGCAAGATGGCGTATGTGAGCAAAGGCAATACCAACTCTTCAATATGATTTTGAAAAGTCATGTTATTTTAAACCCTATCTCTTTTGTCGAATGAACATTATTTTTGTCTGAAAAAAGCATTGTCATCATTCCTTATGATAACCTTGTTCGTGGAAAGAGGTATTATGAAAGCTACATCATTTTTAAAAAGTCGTATTAACATTAATTTTTGTTTACCATTTAGTATGATGGGAATCGACACTACAAATGCGCAAATAAAAAAAACGAGAAGTAGAAGAAAGGGGCTGTCCAAAAAGCCGTGCATAGCCGACATTTTGGACAGTAGCGATGATGTTTCGCATCATATAAGCAGAGAACGCCTCTTTTAAAAATGGGGTGAACATTGGCTTTAGCAGCGTTATCCTTCAGTAAAAGGGAAGCGATGAAAACATTTATTTCAATTAGGTGTCAAAACAAAATGGACTTTTCGGACAACTCCTAAGTTAGAACAAGACAATAAGATACTTCATTTACTCATCTCATCTATCTTTCTTTTCAGAAAAGGATATAAACAAAATAACAGAAAAAATCCTATGCTAAGCATCAACGACATACCTATATCTCTACCAATGACATAATAAATAATAAAAAATATAATAATAGATAACACTGCTAAAAACAAAATATCTTTGATAAAATAACCTCCTTATCTCAATATTACCAGTAAAAACCTTTTGAGTCACTCTGTATTGTAAGATTCTTCAATTTTCAATGCTCGTTTGTTATACTTCTCAAATAATTTAGATGTCATTTCTTTCAACCTACTTGCATATTTCTGTTTATTCCAAAGCGAACATAGCAAGTGGGTATAAATTGCTATGTTCGTTTCTTTAAGAAGTTTTAAATATATTTCAACTTAAAATCAACACCATTCTGTACCAAACTAATGTACAAGAACGTTCAGATTTATAACAAGAAATTCATCTAACAGTTATTTAGACTATCCAAACAAAAGAATTTTAAAAAGCTCCTCCTTTTATGATTCTGAAATTCTTTAGTATCAAAACCAGAAAACCTTTATATCATTGAGTCTTCACCTTCTATTACTACCAATCAATAAAATCAGGATATTTCAAAGAGATTTGTAGTTCATGCAATGTATGCTTTGTTTCTTTTGCAGCCTGCATAAGTTGGTCTAATAATAACTGGTAATCCTCGCCCTCTACAACTAAACGAATGGCAAATGCCGAAAGATGTGCTGCCCGCTCTTCCTGTGACAAAGCAAGGTACTCGATATTAAGCACATCGACATATTGCGTTGCATAGCGGAAATAGGCAGGTGTTTTTTCATTTAGTACATGTAGGAAAACGGCATAATGCTCCTCGTCAATCAATTCTAGTAAACTGTCTGCAACGAGCGCTTGGAAGTTACGTACGGTTGCGATATGCTGATTCCAAGGAGAATCATCGATTAGCTCTTGATGTAAACGGATAAAATCGTTACATGCAATGGCTGTAAATAATAACTCTGGCCATAAAATATTAGCTGCAAAGTAAATGTTTTTTTCGGGCATCATCATTTTTTGCTTTATTTGCATACCACGATTAACACCGTTTGCTACATATTCGATTTGTTCTTCGCCCTTTGTCGCTTGCCGAAGCTTATAGCACATATTCAAAATGCGGTTGCGTGCTCCTTGGTAATCATAGTAGCGCTTGGCATCACCTGCAATATAGTAAATCGCATTAACTAGCTGGTCGATATCCCAATAATCGCCGCTAATGCGCGCCCCTGTTAATAGTGGTGTTGGTTGAATTGTAAGCATCATCTTTCCCCCAGACTTGTGCTACGATTGTTTATAGTTTAGTTGCTTGAATAATACTTTTCGCTCTTGCTCTGTTAAGTCTCGCCATTGCCCGACTTTTAAGTTGCCTAAATGAATGTTCATAATGCGAATGCGCTGTAGTCTTTTAACTGAGTAGCCAAGCGCCGTGCACATGCGGCGAATTTGGCGATTTAAGCCTTGCTCTAAAATAATTTTGAAAACATTGTTCGATATTTTTTCGACGCGACAAGGTAATGTTGTCGTATCTAAAATATCGACACCAGATGCCATTTTTTGTAGAAAGTTCTCCGTAATTGGCTTATCCACTTGGACGATATATTCCTTTTCATGATGGTGCTCAGCACGTAAAATTTCATTGACGATATCTCCATCATTCGTTAATAATAGTAGTCCTTCTGAATCCTTATCTAAACGTCCAATATGAAAAATACGCAGTGGGTGATTAATGAAGTCCACTACATTACCCTTAATATGTTTTTCGGTTGTGCTCGTAATGCCAACGGGCTTATTTAGTGCAATGTAAACGAGCTGTTCTTCTCTTGTAACGGGCTGACCATCTACACAGACAATATCCCCCACCTGCACCTTACTACCAATTGTAGCGAGCTCTCCGTTAATCGTAATTCGTCCTTCTTCAATCCATTTATCTGCACCACGTCGTGATACCGCACCTGTTTCAGCTAAAAATTTGTTAATACGCATCGATTCTCAATCCTTTAATTTAGATAATGTAGGGGTGTCTGAAAAGCGGTGTTGCAACACTGCTTTTCGGACGTTCCGATAGTAACGCTTTTCTTTGAAAATGGGATAAACACTATATCCTCCGTGCTTAAAATGAAAAGCAGATTTTCATTTTATTTGAAGGTAGAGGTAATCTATCATTACTATGTCGAAAAGTAGATAACTTGCTTTGGTAGCTTGCAAGTAGAAAGGTTAACGTTCCTTTGCCTAACTAATAGGTCACCTTTATTAAAAGTATAGCAAAAAATATTAGGAGAGACTGTATTTCTTGCTTTTAATGTAATGGACCGAAAATGAAAGATGAAAAGTGAGAGTAATAAAATTTGAAATATTCCACTTTTTCTGACAATATAATATATAAGACTACCTTTCTACTAGCACAAGTTACAGCATAGCATATAGGGTATGATCTAATATTCATAACGAAGGGGAGAGAATTGAATGGTATATGCATTTCCAAACACTGAAGGGGCATTGATTCATTTTAAGGAACGTTATGACAATTATATTGGAGGGAAATGGACGCCACCTACGAAAGGGCAATATTTTGATAATCCTACACCTGTGACAGGGAAAGTGTTCACACAAGTGGCGCGCTCTACAGAGGAGGATATTGAGCTTGCACTCGATGCAGCACATGATGCCAAAGATGCGTGGGGCAGTACTTCACCAACAGAACGTAGCAATATTTTATTGAAAATTGCGGACCGTATGGAAGCCAATCTTGAAATGCTGGCTGTAACTGAAACTTGGGAGAATGGGAAGGCAGTACGGGAAACTTTAAATGCGGATATTCCGTTGGCAATTGACCATTTCCGTTATTTTGCTGGTGTCCTCCGTTCACAAGAAGGCTCACTCAGCCAAATTGATGATAATACGGTAGCTTATCATTTCCACGAGCCGATTGGGGTAGTAGGACAAATTATTCCATGGAACTTCCCGATTTTAATGGCGACATGGAAGCTTGCACCTGCGTTAGCGGCAGGAAACTGCGTTGTGCTAAAACCAGCAGAGCAAACACCTGTCTCGATTTTAGTGCTAATGGAGCTAATCGCAGATTTATTACCACCAGGTGTTGTTAATATTGTAAATGGTTTCGGCTTAGAAGCTGGTAAACCACTAGCATCGAGCCCGCGCATAGGGAAAATCGCCTTTACAGGTGAAACGACAACAGGACGCTTAATTATGCAGTATGCATCACAAAATATTATTCCTGTAACGCTTGAGCTAGGTGGTAAATCACCGAATATTTTCTTTGAGGATGTTATGGCGCATGATGATGAGTTTTTAGATAAAGCGGTAGAAGGCTTTGTAATGTTTGCCTTAAATCAGGGGGAAGTATGTACATGTCCTTCGCGCGCACTTATTCAAGAATCAATTTATGACCAGTTTATGGAGCGGGTGCTGAAGAGAGTAGAGGCGATTAAAACTGGTAATCCGCTTGATCCAAATACGATGATGGGAGCACAAGCTTCTACAGAGCAAATGGAAAAAATCCTTTCTTACTTAGATATCGGTAAGCAGGAGGGTGCAGAGTGTCTAATTGGTGGTGAACGTAACCAATTGGATGCTGATTTTGCAGATGGATACTATATTAAGCCGACTGTTTTCAAAGGCGATAATAAAATGCGCATTTTCCAAGAAGAGATTTTTGGACCTGTTGTCGCCGTAACGACATTCAAAACAAAAGAAGAAGCGCTTGAAATTGCGAATGATACATTATATGGTTTAGGCTCAGGTATTTGGACGCGTGATATGAATACAGCTTATCGCTTCGGACGTGGTATACAGGCTGGTCGTGTTTGGACAAACTGCTACCACCAATACCCTGCACATGCGGCATTCGGTGGTTATAAGATGTCTGGTATCGGACGAGAAACACATAAAATGATGTTGAGTCACTATCAGCAAACGAAAAATTTATTAGTAAGCTATGATCCAAATCGTGCAGGTTTCTTCTAATTTAGGGGAGGTGCTAAAAAATGGTTGAGCGTGTAATCGCGACAGATGCAGCACTCGATTTAATCAATTTATTAGTCGACCGCCATGGACCTGTCATGTTCCACCAATCTGGAGGCTGCTGTGATGGCTCTTCCCCGATGTGCTATCCGCAAGGGGATTTGTTACTGGGGGACCAAGATATATTACTTGGCGAGATTGGTAGCGCGCCGTTTTATATTCATAAAAATCAATATGATTATTGGAAGCATACACAGCTCATTATCGATGTAGTCGATGGGAGGGGCGGCATGTTTTCATTGGAAGGTGTGGAAGGTAAGCGCTTCCTGACAAGGTCGCGTATTTTTACACAGGATGAGCAGCAACAATTGAATATAGGGCATTAATATAAAGACCGATTCGAGTTTTCGAATCGGTCTTTATTATCGCAAAACATTTGAATTTCCACGTGTTGGGATGTAACATAAAAAGAAGATTGCTCTTGAAGGAGAGGTTGTACATGGGAAATGCAGTACCAATGAGCTATTCGCGTACAATTCAAGCACGTCTTGTGCTTCCACCAGATACGAACCATCATGGCTCAATTTTTGGGGGACGTGTATTGGCTTATATTGATGAAATTGCTGCAATTGCAGCGATGACACATGCTAAGGGGGAAGTTGTCACAGCCTCTATCGATTCGGTTGATTTTGTTTCGCCTGCCTATGTAGGGGATGTATTAGAGTTAGAAGGTTTGGTGACATCGACAGGACGTACATCGATGGAAATTTATGTGCGCGTTGTAACTCGTAATTTAAAAACACGTGAGGAGCGTTTAACGACGGAATCCTTCGTAACAATGGTAGCCATTGATGCTGAAGGGAAACCGAGGGAGGTGCCTGCCGTTTATCCGGAGACAGAAACGGAAAAACGCTTGTTTGAAACTGCACCGAAACGTAGGGAATACCGCAAAGCAAAACGTGCACTGCAATATTAAAGCAAGCTGTTGGAAAAGGAAATTTCCATTTTTTCTTCTCGTTTAGAGGAAGTACCGCTAAACTTAGTGTTTTTTTATTTCCAAAGAAAGCTCTCTCTCTATATTGATGAACAAATGTTTTGCTAAAACAACAACGAAAGCGTCCAAAACGCCGGCAACCGCACGGATTTTTGGACGCTCCCAATCAATCTTCTAACTTATTAATTTGCGTCACGATTTGCAATAATTCATCGGAGGATGTAGCAACGATTGTAGACGCTTGTGTTAACTCTGCAATTAAGTTTGAAATTGTGCGAATATCATCTGTAGTATTCATATACTGCTGTTTAATACCAGATACGGCCTCAGTAATTGAAGTAAATGATGCGGCAAGGTTTTGCTGTGTTTCGACAGTTTGCTGCACTTGTGAGTCTACATCTTGTACAGAATTAGCCATGCTTAAAATGTTGTTTTCTGTTTCTTTAATTAAGTGTGCTACATTTTGGACAGCTGTTTTTGTTTCTTCCGCCAGCTTTCTGACCTCGTCTGCCACAACCGCAAAGCCTTTCCCGTGTTCACCTGCACGTGCAGCCTCAATGGAAGCGTTTAATGCCAGCAGGTTTGTTTGGTCTGCTATACCTGTCACAAGACCGACAATTTCTGAAATCTTTTGTGAAGATGTACGTAGGGCAGCCATGGAGGCTTCTAAAGTTTCTACCCCTGTTAAAATAGTATCCATTAAACGTGTTTGCGTTTCTAGGTGACTTCTTCCTAAATTTGATTTCTCTTCTGTTTCTGCAACAAAAGCTAGGCCTTGCTCAGTAGCAGAGCTAATGCCACCTGCTTGATGAGAAATTGTTTGGAGTGACGCAGATGTTTCCTCACTCGTATAACTTAGTTCACGCGAAGTGTCTTGCAGTGTATTAATCAATGCGTGCTTAGATGCCTCGAGCTCTAGACGGATGCGCTCCTCTTCGTTTTCATAAGCTTCAATAACAAGCTGCTGCTCAAAGTTAATTACTTTAGAGAAGGCATTAATAGCTCTAATACACTCCCTTTTTGATAAGCCTAAATCATTAATAAATTCGATAAATGTTGACATTAATGATTGGAAGGATGCTATATACCATTTCGATTTCAAGCCAATTCGCACATGTACATGTGCAATAACTTTGCGCTCTTCTATATAGGCTGTGTTAATTTTACTATCGAAAATATCGTTTAAATGCTTAGTTAATGTGCCTTTTAGGCGGTCGATATGCGAATTTTCTTGAATGATTGCTACTAAATTGGATTGTAAGCTAATTGCTCCATAAAATTGCTCGACCATTATAGGGACTAAATCTTTGGCAAATGGTTGAAGCTGCTTCAAAATAGCTAAGTCCTCTGTTGTCAATTTAAGCAATTGTAGTTGTTTCGCTAAATCAGGGTAATTATTAACATCTAGTTGAACTTGTTGTATATACTTTGCTGTTTCGAAAAAAGTTGATTGTTCCGTAGTCTTTTTTGTAAACCAATTCGCCATTATTTTCTCCATCCCATAATTTATGTAGTTCCTCTATCTTAAAAAATAAAAAACATAACGTTCCTATTGTACTATTTTAAATACGAGTTTTGCAATCTCTTATCGGAAGTATATACGTGATTCGATTTGTTTTTTTAGAAGCTACAAGGTAAAATTAAATGTATCAACTAATGAAGGAGTAACGAACAATGAAATTTCATAAGGGACGTTTAAAGTATGTCGTTCCACTTACAGCTGTTGTCGGAGTTTCATCCACAATGATGCTATTTAATAGATTTGAAGATGTGCCTTCATTGCACAAATTTTTGATTATTGTAGGAGCTGTCTTTTTCGCGGCTGTTATTTCCTATTTCCTTTTCCCGCAGGCTGGAGATAATCCAGATGATACAGGACCTTATTAATTAGGAACTTAAAAAAATGAAACTTTCAATGATGTTCTACCGTATATAAAGTACAAACTTTTTAAAATGAGAGGTTGATACATTATGGAAGACAAATGGTCAAAAGTAATTATTCATGCAAGTGCATTTTTTGCACCTGTGTTAGTACCTATTTTATTTTTCTTAATTAGTACAGATAGTGAAGTGAAGCGTTTATCGATACAGGCATTATTATTCCAAGGTGTGATGTGGGTGCTTATTACAATTTCTGCATTTTTATCTTGGATATTAATTGGTATTCCATTCTTAATTATCTTCTCTATAATGCTATTTGTGGTGCCGATTATCGGTATTATCAAAGCGGTCAACGAAACAACATGGGAGTATCCAATTGTCGGACGCTGGGTATAAGTTTTAAAAGTATAAAAAATGGCAAAACTTCGAATGTAGAGGTTTTGCTTTTTTTGTGCTAATTTTGTCCTTCTTAATTGAATTTTTACATTGTAAGGTCTTTTAATTGCATTTCGATTTCGCTGTTTTTATAATTAAGTCAAAGATAGTCAAAGTCAGTTATGGAATTGAGGTGAGAGACAATCGTGCGGAATATATCTGATATTATTGAAGGTTATTTAAAACAAGTTCTCGAATTAAGTGGGCAAGAGCATATTGAAATAAAACGCAGTGAGCTTGCAGATAAATTTCAATGCGTTCCGTCTCAAATCAATTACGTTATTAATACAAGGTTTACAGCGGAACGAGGTTATTTAGTAGAAAGTAAGCGTGGCGGCGGGGGCTATATTCGTATTTTACGTGTTGAGATTCACTCTAAAGCAGCACTTATTGACAATATGATGGAGCAGGCTGGAGAAGCGGTAACGCAACAGGCAGTTGAGCATATGGTATATCGTTTAATAGACGAAGAAATTATTACGAAACGAGAAGCCAAGTTGATATTAGCAGCAGTCGACCGTTCCACATTAGCATTGCCGTTACCACTACGTGACCAAGTTCGTGCATATATAGTAAAGGCGATGCTTATTACGTTGAAATACGATAATAAATAGGTAGGTGATTAGCATGATTTGTGAACATTGTAAACAGAGACACGCAACTGTCACGGTGACAAAAGTACAAAATGGGCAAGCGGTCGCAAAGCATTATTGCGAGCATTGTGCATCCAAATTCCATCCGTTCCAGACAGATATACAGGAGGAACCTGTCAGTCTGCATCAGCTTATTTCAAATTGGTTTGGTGTACCGATGTGGAAAAGCACGCAAGCAGAGGAAAAAAAGACCACACCAAGCACATGTCCGTCATGCGGCTTCACATATCGCCAATTTTTAAAGCAAGGGAAGTTTGGCTGCGCTGAGTGCTATGACACATTCCGGGAGCAATTGCCCCCCGTGCTTAGCCGTTTACAGGCAGGTACATCACATACAGGGAAATCAGTAGTCATTAGTATGGAGCAGCTCAAGCAAAAAGTAGAGGGCATCCGTCAGCAAATGCAGCGAGCAATTGAGGAAGAGCGCTTTGAGGACGCTGCTAAAATGCGTGACGAAATAAAATTAATTCAGCAAAAGCTTGATGCTGGAGGTGTAGACGTATGAATATCGAGCATTTTTTAAAACATGCGCCTAAGTGCATCGCCGAATATGGTGAGCATTCAGATATTGTCATGACGACTCGTATTCGACTTGCTAGAAATATCGCCAATACACGCTTTCCGCTTAGCTTTTCACAGCAAGAGGCAAATGACGTACAGGAAAAGCTTATGAAGGCATTGCTCACACCACAAGAGCAATTAAATTTTTCTTATTTTCGAATGGCAGACTTATCACAATTAGAGCGTCAATTGTTAGTAGAAAAGCATTTAATTAGCCCTTATTTAGCAAAGCATAAAGAATCAGGGGCGGTCCTTTTATCATTAGATGAATCGACAAGTGTAATGGTTAACGAGGAGGACCACTTACGCATTCAAGTTTTGAGCCCGGGCTTGCAGTTGATGGAGACGTATGAACAGGCGAGTAAGCTAGATAATCGCTTAGGTAAGCAAGTGAGCTATGCATATGATGAGCAGTTTGGTTATTTAACGAGTTGTCCAACAAATGTAGGTACAGGTTTACGGGCATCCATTATGATGCATTTACCAGCATTAACAATGTCTAAGCAAATGAATGTCCTCATCCAAATGATGACACGTATAGGGATGGTTGTGCGTGGTATATATGGAGAGGGCAGCGAAAATTTGGGTAATATTTATCAAATATCTAACCAAGTAACGCTTGGTAAGTCAGAGCGTGAAATTTTAGAGGAGCTGCAAAAGGTTGTTGAACAAATTATCGGGAAAGAGCGCGCTGCTCGTCAAAAATTACTTGAGCGAGCGCGAGTGACATTGGATGACCGCGTTAATCGTGCATTAGGAACGCTACGCTATGCTCGTGTATTAACGAGTGAAGAGGCGGCATCCTGCCTATCAAGTGTGCGATTAGGTGTTGACTTGAAGTTAATTGAAGGAATCTCACCAAACAGCTTAAATGAATGTGTGATGCTAATTCAACCAGGCTTTGTTCAACAATATGCAGGTACAATGCTCGATGCGGTAGACCGTGATATATATCGAGCGCAATATATTCAGAGGAAATTGGGTAAAGATAGTTTAACTACAGGAGAAAAAGGAGAGGAAACATATGATGTTTAATCGATTTACGCAACGTGCACAAAAGGTTTTACAACTAGCACAGGAAGAAGCTATTCGTTTAAATCATGATGCGATTGGCACAGAGCATATTTTACTTGGTCTCGTACGTGAAGGCGGTGGCATCGCAGCAAAAGCGCTAGAAGCAATTGGTGTTAGCCCTCAAACGATTGAAGCAGGTATTGAAGAGCTAGTAGGGAAGGGAACTGAAAAAGTAGGCTTAACAGTGAGCTATACGCCACGAGCTAAAAAGGTAATTGAATTATCTGTTGATGAATCACGTAAATTAGGTCATTCCTATATTGGCACAGAGCATATTTTATTAGCGTTGATTCGAGAAGGGGAAGGAGTAGCCGCACGCGTCTTAGCTAATGCGGATGTGAGCTTAAATAAAGCGCGTCAACAAGTGCTACTATTACTGGGCAATAACGATGCAAATCAGGCTGGAGGCGGTGCGGCAAGCCCGACTGCGAGCACACCAACTTTAGACGGCTTAGCACGCGATTTAACTGCCATTGCACGTGAAGGCTCATTAGACCCAGTTATCGGTCGTTCGAAAGAAATTACACGTGTCGTTGAAGTATTATCACGACGTACAAAAAATAACCCAGTGCTAATCGGTGAACCAGGTGTAGGTAAGACGGCGATTGCAGAAGGTTTAGCACAGCAAATCGTTAACAACGAAGTACCGGAAACTTTACGCGATAAACGCGTTATGACACTTGATATGGGAACTGTCGTGGCAGGCACAAAATACCGTGGTGAATTTGAGGATCGCTTGAAAAAAGTAATGGATGAAATTCGCCAAGCAGGCAATATTATTTTATTCATTGATGAATTGCATACATTAATTGGTGCAGGTGGAGCAGAAGGTGCAATCGATGCTTCGAATATTTTAAAACCATCTTTAGCGCGCGGCGAATTACAATGTATTGGTGCGACAACATTAGATGAGTATCGTAAATACATTGAAAAAGATGCTGCTTTAGAGCGACGCTTCCAGCCGATTCAAGTTGATGAACCGTCTGTTGATGAAACGATTCAAATTATTTACGGCTTACGTGACCGTTATGAGGCGCATCACCGAGTGAAAATTACAGATGAGGCAGTGGATGCGGCAGCGAAATTATCGGACCGCTATATTTCAGACCGCTTCCTACCTGATAAAGCAATTGACTTAATCGACGAGGCAGGCTCAAAGGTGCGTTTACGCTCATTTATCGTACCGCCAAACTTAAAGGAGTTAGAGGAACGTTTAGAAAGCGTACGCTCTGAGAAAAATGCTGCTGTATCAAGCCAAGAGTTTGAAAAGGCTGCTGCTTTACGCGACTCTGAGCAAAAGTTAAAAGAGGAATTAGAGCAAACAACGAAGGAATGGAAGGAATCTCAAGGTAAGGCGGAATCTCAAGTAACGGTGGAAGATATAGCTGAAGTTGTGTCAATGTGGACAGGAATTCCTGTAAATAAAATTGCGCAGGAGGAGTCTGCAAAGCTGTTAAATTTAGAGGAAGAGCTGCATAAGCGAGTGGTTGGTCAAGGAGAAGCAGTTGAAGCTATTTCACGTGCCATTCGTCGCGCACGTGCAGGCTTAAAAGATCCGAAGCGTCCAATCGGCTCATTTATTTTCCTCGGCCCTACAGGGGTAGGTAAAACAGAGCTTGCCCGCGCATTAGCAGAAGTAATGTTTGGAGATGAGGATGCGATGATTCGCATTGATATGTCTGAGTATATGGAGAAACATGCGACATCTCGTTTAGTTGGTGCACCTCCAGGCTATGTAGGCTTCGATGAAGGCGGTCAGCTTACGGAGAAAGTGCGTCGTAAACCATATTCTGTCGTGCTACTTGATGAAATTGAGAAGGCACATCCAGATGTATTCAATATTTTATTACAAGTGTTGGAAGATGGTCGTTTAACGGATTCGAAAGGACGTCTCGTTGACTTCCGCAACACAGTTGTCATTATGACATCAAACGTAGGTGCGGATGCGTTGAAATTCCAAAAAAATCTAGGCTTCAGTGTTGGCAACTCAGCGTCTAGACATAAAGATATGAAGGGCACAATGCTGGATGAGCTGAAAAAAGCATTCCGTCCAGAGTTCTTAAATCGTATTGACGAAATGATTGTATTCCATTCATTAGAAAAAGAACACTTAACAGAAATCATTTCATTAATGGCAGCATCTTTAACGAAGCGTCTACAAGAGCAAAACATCGAACTAGAGCTGACAGACGCTGCGCTTGCAAAAATCGCAGAGGAAGGCTACGACCCACAATATGGTGCCCGACCATTACGTCGCGCACTGCAAAAACATGTGGAAGATCGCCTATCCGAAGAGCTATTAAAAGGCACAGTATTGACAGGCGGCAAAATTGTTTTCGATTATGTCAATGATGAGTTCGTTGTACGTGCCAAGGAAAATGCTGTGGAGGCTTAATTTAACGTCTTTCAGCGGAAATCTCCCACCACTGTAATTGGTGAGATGAATGCAAGCATTAGACTGATTTTAGCTAGTGCGCAAACACTCGCTGAATCATAGGGACTCAGTCTAAGAACATTGCATCCTAAGATAACGACTGAGTGACCAACATCGTGTTGGGCTAAAGCCTCTGGCGGATGTCACAGGACGTGAAGGTTTTAGGTTAACTTCCGTTAAATAGCATAAAAAATCTGGACACAATTGCGCTGAGGCGTAATTGATAGAAGCACGAGAAATCACCTTGATTTCTCGTGCTTTTTCGCAATGCTAAGTTTTTTGCGTTCGCATTTCCAATGATTGTGTGCGAATTGTGACTTTAGACCTGTTCGGAAAGTGTAGTCGATGACAAAATGGTTTATTAAACTTTAGAAAAAAGGAAATGATTTCGACAATTGAACAACATGATAAAGTAAACAATCAGCATGTTGTACTAGGTGAAATGGTTGGAGAAATATTAGATGAGTTTAATAAAGTTGAAAATAGTACAATCAAATCAAACCATATTGCAGAAAATGCATTGAGTAAAGGGAATATTTTAATTTCCGCCTCTGACCAAATGGCGACATTGTCAGTTGAGAGTAAGCAGGCAGTACATGAAGTGGAGCAGCTAATTGATTTATTAGGTGAGCAATCGCAAAAAACCTCTTCAAGCATGAGCGATTTAAGTGAGCGTTCTAAGCAAATTGCGGAAATTGTTAATGTGATTGGAGAGATTTCAAATCAGACGAACCTGCTCGCTCTAAATGCTTCAATTGAGGCTGCGAGAGCCGGGGAACATGGAAAAGGCTTTTCTGTCGTTGCCGAGGAAGTAAGGAAATTAGCAGAAAACACGAAAACAAGCACCGAAGACATCGCAAACTTAACAAAGAAAATCGAAGAGCAAATTGCCCAAGCCTATGAAGACAATAAAAATAATATGCAGCTAGTGACGAATGGCATCGAAAAGAGTGCAGCAACATCTGCGCAAATTGAAAGTTTACTGCATATGATTACGAATGTCCAAACAGGCATTGATGAACTATTAGGCTATATGAAAGAGCAAAAAACCTCAAATGAAGATGTAATGGATAAATTCAAAATGACAACATCTCTATTTGATGACACGAATCGTGTATTAACAAACCATATTGACGAATCTGAAATCGTCACACGTAAATTATTAGAGGCAGTGGAGCAAGTAAAACATTTTCATATTAGAAAATAACGAAATTGGACGGTAGCTTGCGATAAAGCTGCTGTCTTTTTAACTTCTATTAGGTGACTGGACACAAGCTGATAAAAAGGAACTTGGTCTAAGGCTATCGCATCTTACTGGCACGACTAAGTGACCAACATCGTGTTGACCAGACTTGCGGCGGGTGTCACAGACTTTGGAGGGAGGCTTGCGTGAATAGGCAGTATTTTATTACTTTGCTATAATAAAGCTAAAAACATCGGAGGTATCATGGCAAAAAAGAAGACAAAATTTATATGTAATGCATGTGGCTACGAATCGGCGAAGTGGATGGGGCGCTGTCCGGGCTGTGGGCAGTGGAACACAATGGTGGAGGAAGTGGAGGTTATTGTCAAGGGACCTCGCGGAGCCTTCCAGCATTCTAGTGCAACAACGCAAAAGGCTGTGCCGATAATGACTGTGGAAACGGTGGAGGAAGCACGCATTGTTACCGAGATGACGGAATTGAACCGTGTGCTGGGGGGCGGTATTGTTGCTGGCTCGCTTGTGTTAATTGGGGGAGACCCAGGCATTGGAAAGTCGACTTTATTGCTTCAGGTGTCCGCGCTACTTTCCAATCGTGGGCAGCGGGTGCTTTATATTTCTGGGGAGGAATCGATTCGCCAGACAAAGCTGCGCGCAGAGCGTTTAGGGGTAAAGTCACAGGAGCTATATATATATTCTGAAACGAATTTAGAGTTTTTGCATCAAACAATCGAAGAGGTGCAACCGAAGTTTGTCATTGTCGATTCGATTCAAACAGTGCACCATCCAGAGGTGACGAGTGCGCCGGGAAGTGTTTCGCAAGTGCGTGAGTGTACAGCGGAGCTAATGCGCATTGCGAAAACGAAAAATATTGCGATTTTTCTTGTGGGGCATGTGACGAAGGAGGGGCAAATTGCTGGTCCCCGCCTTTTAGAGCATATGGTGGATACGGTGCTTTATTTTGAAGGAGAGCGCCATCATAATCACCGTATTTTGCGTAGCCAAAAAAACCGCTTTGGCTCGACCAATGAGATTGCTATTTTTGAAATGTTGCACGGTGGTCTAAAGGAAGTATTAAATCCATCTGAATTATTTTTACAGGAGCGTTCACAGGGTGTAGCGGGCTCGACTATCGTTGCATCGATGGAAGGGACGCGCCCTATTTTAGTGGAAATTCAATCACTTGTCACACCTACAAGCTTTAATTACCCAAAACGAATGGCAACGGGCGTAGATCAAAACCGTGTGCAGCTATTAATGGCAGTACTAGAAAAACGCATGGGTATGATGTTGCAGGCACAAGATGCTTATATTAAGGTAGCGGGCGGTGTGAAGCTTGATGAGCCAGCGATTGATTTAGCTGTTTTGACATCGATTGTTTCGAGCTTTAAAGATGAGGCTGTTCGCGCTACAGATTGCTTTATCGGAGAGGTTGGTTTGACGGGGGAGGTACGTCGAGTTTCACGTATCGAGCAGCGTGTGCAGGAGGCAGCAAAGCTAGGCTTTCAACGAGCTTTTATTCCAGCATCGAATATAGGTGGCTGGGACTTCCCACCCGGTATTCAAGTCGTTGGTGTCGAAACGATAGGTGATAGCTTGCGGTTGTGCTTTAATAATTTGTAATGACTGTAAAGGCTGTTAGGAAAGTCTGATTTCCTGACAGCTTTTTTTACTTCTTTTATTTTAAAATGTAAAGAAAGCTGCGAGGTCTAGTGTTCATCATCTTTTTAAATGGGATACTTGCTTTTAAACACGGAGTTTTATTTTAACCAAACAAGAATGAAACGTCCCAAAAGCAGGTGAAGTGCAGTTTTTGGGACGTCCTATCAAATTTCTTGCAAATTAGTGGGCTGTTCATCGCAATAATAAGAGGAACAATGTATAATTATGCTCAAAGAGAGGATGTGATGTGATGTTAAAGAGAGTTATTCAAATTGCCTTTTTATTAATCGGGGGAGCGTTAGGCTTTATTTTTTTACCGCCATTATACGAGTTTATGCATTTATCTTCTAATCCGTGGCTTGACAATCCTATTGTTTCGATTATTTTAGGTGCTAGTTTACTATTTGTTTTATCATTTTTATTATCTGATTATTGCGTCCGTTTAATTGTTTGGATGGAGGAAGTGCTTTTCAAATTGCCGATAGGTGATTTGCTATTTGGAACATTCGGCTTAATTGTTGGGCTAATTGTGGCGTATTTTATCGGCTTTGCGATTGAGCGTATCCCACTACCAGTTGTGCCAGAAGTGTTACCGATTCTTTTCTCAATTATACTCGGCTATTTAGGGTTCCGCATTGGCTTTAAGCAGAGGGAGGAGCTATTGCAGCTATTTGCCCCTAAAAGTAATATACAGAAGAAAAAAACTACGGTACAGGATGATATGGCCATGTCGAAGTTATTAGATACGAGCGTTATTATCGATGGGCGTATTGCAGATATTTCTGCCACAGGCTTTGTGGAGGGAGCGTTAGTTGTGCCGCAATTTGTGTTAACTGAATTGCAGCATATTGCTGACTCTTCAGATACATTAAAACGCACGCGAGGTCGCAGAGGTCTAGATATTTTAAAGCGACTACAGGATGAGCGAGCATCACAAGTGCTAATTGTAGATGATGATTTTGAGGAGGTTCAAGAAGTCGACTTGAAGCTAGTGCGCTTAGCGAAGCAGCGCAGCGCACAAATATTAACGAATGATTTCAACTTAAATAAAGTATGTGAGTTACACAACGTGCAAGTATTAAATATTAATGATTTAGCGAATGCAGTGAAGCCTGTTGTTATTCCAGGGGAGGATATGCAAGTCGTTGTTATTAAAGATGGCAAGGAGCATAATCAGGGGGTTGCTTATTTAGATGACGGTACGATGATTGTTGTAGAAGGTGGTCGCAGCTATATCGGGCAGGCAATTACAGTGACCGTTACAAGCGTGTTACAAACATCGGCAGGGCGCATGATATTTGCTAAGCCAAAAGAAAGTTAGGAAGTGAGCAAATGCGATATGAAGTAGTATTGCCTGCTGCGGGCAGTGGAAAGCGAATGGGCGCAGGGCAAAACAAATTGTTTTTGCCGCTTTTAGAAAAGCCCATTTTAATGCACACATTAGAAATATTTGAGCAGGATTGTAATTGTACGGGCATTTGGCTGGCAGTAAAGCCAGAGGAACGAGGATTTATTGAAGGCTTGCTTGCACGCTATAGCATTACGAAAGTAAAAGGTTTACCTGCTGGCGGTGAGGAGCGACAGCACTCTGTGCACTCATGCTTGAAGGCAATGGAGCAAGTAGAGATTGTCCTTGTGCATGATGCTGCACGCCCATTTATTACCCAAGAAATTATTGCGCAATTGGCAAAGGTGGCGTATGAGAAAGGGGCAGCCATTGCGGGTGTGCGAGCGAAGGATACGATGAAGAAGGTGCGTGGCACAGTGATTGCTGAGACGGTTGAGCGTGATAGTCTATGGATGATTCAGACGCCGCAGGCATTTCGCTTCGATTTGCTAGCGGAGGCTGAGGATGTAGCAGAAAAAATTGGCTTTTTAGGTACGGATGAAGCGATGCTAGTAGAACGACTTGGACATGAAGTGCATATTGTCGAAAGTAGTTATGAAAATCTGAAAATGACAACACAGGAAGACTTGCTATTTGGTGAGGCAATTTTGCGTAAACGAGCTTTGCAAAAATAATTAAAATGGCTAAGGACTGTTTTCATACAGTTCCCTAGCCACTTTTTAATTACCCACTTTCGATAATTGTTTTTCGATAATGGAACGATTTTTTTCTTTGAACAGCTCATTATGTGATGATACCATCCCGTAGCGGTACGCGCTAGGCTCTAAATAAGTTTTAATGGAGTTAACGGCATTCGCTGCATCCTGGAAAGTGCCAATCAGAAGATTGACCTTGCCTTCAAATGCTAAAATGTCACCTGCTGCAAAAATGCCAGGCTGTGCTGTTTCTCCAGTAGCCTTCCCTTCGAAATAATAGTCATCCTTTTTTGGAAGAGCTATTGCTTCATCAAAATCCAATGATGCTTCACGATTATAACCATGACTAATAATGACTTCATCAATTTGGCGGATAGAGTTTTCTTGTGTTTTTGAATTTTCGCATGTTACATACTGGATAGCTGTTTTGTCAGCATTGGAAGTGAGCTTTGTAATGGACGTGTTACATTCAATTTTAACACCTGCATTAATTGCTTCTTGTATTGTTGCCTCATGTGCCGATAGCTTTTCGTTTCGGTACACAACCGTAATACTTTTCGCGATTGAGCTAAGCTCAACTGCCCAATCAATGGCTGCATTGCCCCCACCTGAAATAATAACTTCTTTGTCAACAAAGCGTTGAAACGATTGCACGGTATAGTGCAAGTTTGCCATCTCATATTTTTCAGCGCCCTCTAATGTGAGCTTTTGCGGATTAATAATGCCCCCACCGACTGCCAGAAGAATCGTTCGAGAGTAATGACATTCACCCATTGAAGTATGAACGATGAATAAATCATCCTGTCGCTCTATCAAATCAACTTTCGTATTCGTTAAGATTGTTGGGTCAAATGTTTTTGCTTGTTCAATTAATTGCTTAACGAATTGCCCTCCAAGTACAGGTGGATGGCCACCAATATCCCAAATAAGCTTTTCGGGATAAAGCAGTACCTTCCCTCCTAATTCTTGTTGACTTTCGATAAGCTTTGTTTTTAAGCCGCGCAACCCACTATAAAAAGCGCTATATAAACCTGCGGGACCGCCGCCAATAATTGTTACATCATATACATTTTGCACTATATTTCCACATCCCTGAAAAGTATTTAAAACCTAAAAGATGATATTAATTTCTTCGTTGATAACGATTATCATTATCGAGTGATTTTATCATAGCATGAAATTTCAGAAAAGAAAAGTCGGGTCCAAGTGCAATATAGTGCGGGAAATTAAAATGATTATACGTTAGTAAACTTCTGTGCTTGCAAAGCGCGACAATCTTTTGTACCCTTATAAAAACACGAGTATTGATATATGATTAATCAGAGAATAGACTAAAAATTGAAGGGGTGTTTTGTTGTTATGAACTTAAATGAATGGTTGAATGAAAAAATACCAGCAATTACGAGCTCTTTAAATGATATAAATAAGCAGTATGTTGATATTGAAAATTCTATAGGCTTTATCGGACGTGATCAAATCTATAAAATTTTAGATAACTTTCATGAAGTATTATTTCCGGGCATTTACACAACGCCACCAATTGATGAGATGCGCATTAATATTGTGAGTAGTAATAAATTGCGTGAGGCAGCATTAGATTTGCGTGATATTATAGAAAAAGTGTTGATTTATAATATGGAAGATAGCGACCCAGCAAATTGTGGGACGTATTGCCGTGAGCAGGCAGACAAAATTGTGATGAATTTAATTGCTAGGTTCCCAACAATTCGCAAAATGCTGCAAACGGATATTCAAGCTGCCTACAACGGAGACCCAGCGGCACTTTCAACAGAGGAGATTTTGCTAAGCTATCCATCAATTGTAGCAGTGTTTACTCATCGCATTGCGCATGAGTTGTATGAGATGGGTGTGCAAATTGTGCCACGTATTATGTCAGAGTATGCGCATCGTTTAACGGGTATTGATATTCACCCGGGGGCATCGATAGGCGAGTCATTTTTTATTGACCATGGTACAGGGGTTGTTATTGGAGAAACATGTACAATTGGCAACAATGTGAAAATTTATCAAGGTGTGACGTTGGGAGCGTTAAGCTTCCCGCTTGATGCGAATGGAAATCCAATTAAAGGAATTAAGCGTCACCCGAATATTGAGGATAATGTAGTCATTTATGCGGGTGCGACGATTTTAGGTGGAGAAACGACAATTGGTCATGATTCGGTGCTAGGAAGTAATATTTGGCTAACGCATTCTGTCCCACCGTATTCTCGTGTTTATAATTCACAACCATCTCCAAATATTAGTAATAGTCAAATGAAAAACATTGAGTATCATATTTAGCTTACAAAGTGGCTGAGATAAAAGGTTGTCAGTCAATGAAAAAAGCGGACTATACTATGAAGCTTCACTTCGAAGATTCAGTATAGTTCGCTTTTTAGAAACCTGTTTTTAGTATTGAAGGTTCACTTTATTTTTTCATAAACATTAAGTAAATAAAATAAGGTGCACCGATAATGGATAAAATAATACCAACAGGCAATTCTGTTGGAGCCATTATAATACGACCAATCATATCTGAAACGACAAGAAGCAGCCCACCAAGCAAGGCGCTTATTGGGATAATTTGATAATGTGTAGCTCCTACAAGTCGACGAGCAATATGTGGAGCAATTAAACCTAAAAATGTAATTCCTCCACCAACAGCGACACATACACCTGCGAGTAATACAGCAATGAATAATAAGCGTAGGCGATCACGCATTAATGAAATGCCGACACTGATGGAAACCTGATCGCCAAGTGTCATAATATCCAATACTCGAGATTTATAAATCGTGTACGGAATGAGAACAAGAAGCCATGGCAGCAGCACCCAAATAAACGTCCAAGAAGTGCCCCAAATCGTACCAGATAACCAGACAATGGTTTTCATAAAGTTAATTGGCTCCATCTTTAACTGCAAAATTGTAATACCCGCCCCAAATGCAGAATTAATCCCTATTCCGATTAATAACATGCGTGTTGGCGTAACATTTCCTTTTTTCCAAGCGAGCAAGTAAATAAGGGATGCTGCCAAGAGAGCGCCTACTAACGCAACAAATGGCATAAAGAATATTGATAGCCATTCAATTGAAAAAATAACTCCTTGTATGAAAAATGTATAAACTACTATTGCAAAACCAGCGCCCGCATTAATGCCTAATATTCCAGGATCAGCCAGAGGGTTTTTGGTAATTGCTTGGAAGATTGCTCCGGAAACAGCCATGCCCATTCCAACTAACATAGCCATGAAAATTTTAGGTAGGCGGAAACTAAAAATAGTAATTTCATCTTGTTCAAGCCCATTCCCCGTTAAAGTCGCAATAACACGATTTAAAGGAATATGAATATAGCCTGCATTGATACTAATAATAATGCTACAAACTAATAAAAGACAAAGCATAGTTAAATAAATGGGAAATCGTTTCGCTTGATGATTAAGCATTAAATAGCCCTCCCATCATTGCGAGCTAAATATAAAAAGAATGGTACTCCGATGATTGCTGTTATAGCGCCAACTGGTGTTTCGAAGGGGCTATTCACTATGCGTGCTACGATATCAGCGAACAGCAAAAATCCACCGCCAACAATTGCGCAAGTAGGAATAATCCAGCGATAGTCTGTACCAATAAGCATTCGTACAATATGAGGGATAATTAAACCTACAAATCCAATCATACCTGCAATTGACACAGCAGCCCCTGTTAAAAGTAGTACAACAATTGTGCTTAGTATACGAATACGCCCTGTATGAACGCCCAGCCCTTTAGCTGTTTCATCACCCAAGCTTAAGATGGTAATTGATTTAGATAATAAAAAGGCTAAGGCAATTCCGACAACGATGAAAGGGATAGCTAACCGGATATGCATATGTTGTATACTTGCTAGTCCACCTGCATACCAAAAACTAACATCCTTTGAAATATCAAATTTTAAACCTAGAGTTGTTGTCAAGCCAGTTAAAAATGTTGTTATAGCAGAGCCACAAAGAGCAAGTTTAACAGGTGTAACGCCACCTTTACCAAAAGCTGCAATGGCGAAAACAAGTGCTGTTCCTAGACCTGCACCTATAAAAGAACTGAATGCTAGTAAATAAAAGCTTGCATTTGAAACACTTGCATATGTAATCGCAACCGCAAATGAGGCTCCTGCCGTAACCCCCATAATGGATGGAGAAGCGAGGGGGTTGCGTGTAACTGCCTGCATAATTGCTCCCGAAACAGCGAGTGCGGCGCCAACGATAAGTGCGGCTATAGCACGTGGTATCCTTAGCTCAGTTAATATAATATGTGTAGCATTCGTTGCATCGAAATGTAAAATGGCATCATAAATCATGGAATATGTAAGATTACTTGCCCCAAAACGAATAGATAAAATAACAGCACCAAAAGTAATCATACAAAGAATAAATATATATAAAATATTTTTTTTGATGCTTATTTTTTCATTGATTATTACTTTTCTCATAAAGCCTCCTGTAAAATGACATTGACACATAGAAATTATTGTTGTAGATTGATTGAGAAAGATTATCATTATTAATTGTATGTGATAAGCATTATAACTTCGGAGGTTCATTATGTCTACAATAACATGGAAAAAAAGAATATTGGGAATGACGGCTACGTCCATTTTAGTATTAGGATTGGTTGCTTGTGCCGAAAAAGAGGAGGAAAGCAATAATACCAACGTAACCGATGTAGAAAATGCGGAAGAAAACAATGATTCAGAAATTGCAGCAACAGAAATACGTATAATTACGGATGCGATGGGTCATGAAATCGAAGTTCCAATAAATCCGCAACGCGTCATCGCCAGTTACTTAGAGGATAATTTAGTAGCATTAGGTATTACACCAGTTGCACAATGGAGCGTTAAAGACGGTAAAAGCATTCAAAATTATTTACAAGGTATGTTAAAGGATGTTCCTGTAATTCCGCATGATTTACCATTAGAGGCTGTGCAAAGCTTTACTCCTGATTTGCTAATCATGGATTCTTCTGCAATGGTAGAGGGCGATAAATATGCTCAGTATAGTAAAATTGCGCCAACCTATGTTATTGGAACAGAGGTTAACAATGATTGGCGAGATGAATTGTTACGTGTCGGGGAAGTGTTTGATAAAAAGGCAGAGGCAGAAAAAGTGTTAGCTGATTATGAAGAGAAGGCGAAAGAAGCAAAGCAAACTATAGAAGAAAAGGCTGGCAACCCATCAGTGGCAGCTGTTTGGCTAACTGGAGGTAACTTCTTTATAGTATCTGAAAATTTATCAAGTGGTGCTGTGCTATATGGTGATTTAGGTCTTGCAGTACCAAAAGTTGTAAAAGAAATATCTGCAAGTGCTACAGGTAACTGGAGTGCTATTTCCTTAGAAAAATTAGTAGAGCTTGATGCAGACCATTTATTCATCATTGATAGTGAAAGCCCAGAAAATCCAGCGATATTAAGTGATACTTTATGGAAGGCAGTACCAGCAGTTAAAGCGGGCAATGTTCATAACATTTCTAAAGAAGAGAGCTGGTTATACACAGGTGCTATTGCCAATACCCAAATTATCGACAAAGTCGTTGAAGTACTAACGAAATAATATACAAAAGGGCGTCCAAAAGCAGTATATTACCTGCCTTTTGGACGCTTTTGGTGATGTCCCATCATCCGATAGGAAAGGAAGTTTAAAATGACTTTAATTCAAGCAAAAGATGTAACGATTCATTATGAGTCTACAGAGGTTGTGAAAGCTGTAAATATAGCAATTGAACAGCAAAAAGTTACAACGATTATAGGTCCGAATGGTTGTGGGAAATCGACATTATTGAAGGCTTTAACAAGAATAATCCCGCATAAAAAAGGGCAGATTTTATTAGATGGAGAACAAATTGCTAAGTTTAAGACGAAAGATTTGGCAAAACGGATGGCTATTTTACCGCAGGTTACAGAAAGTCCTGCAGGTTTAACTGTTGGAGAGCTTGTGTCATATGGACGTTTTCCGCATCAATCTAGATTAAGCACACTGAACAAAGAGGATTATGAAATTATTGATTGGGCACTCAGTGTCACGAATACGCTGGACTATAAGTATAAAGCTGTAGATAACTTATCTGGTGGACAACGTCAGCGAGTATGGATCGCAATGGCATTGGCACAAAAAACTGACATTATTTTTTTAGATGAACCTACTACATATTTGGATATGGGACATCAACTTGAAGTGTTAACGCTTTTAAAAAAATTAAATGAAGAGCAAAATTGTACAATCGTAATGGTGTTGCATGATTTAAACCATGCCGCCCGTTTTTCTCATAATTTGATTGCCATGCGCAGTGGTGAAATTATTAAGGTGGGGGATGCGGAAGAAGTGATGACAAAAGAAATTTTAGCACAACTTTTTGATGTAGATGTTCATCTTGTGAGAGACCCCAAAACAAACAAGCCGATTTGTCTTACTTATGATTTATTTGAGTGAAAGAAAGTTCTTTCACTTTTTTTGTGTTAAAGGAACAAATTCAACATTATGCGGTTTTTTTAAAAAATTGAAAGCGGGTTTTTCTTTTTCCGTAGAAGTTTTGGTATGATAGAAAGTAAATACTGAATTAAAGGAAGATGAATATGTTTCGAGTAGGACAAGGTTATGATGTACATGCATTTGCGGAGGGGCGCAAATTAATTTTAGGCGGGATTGAAATTCCACATGAACGCGGTCTTTTAGGGCATTCTGATGCAGACGTATTATTACATACGATTACGGATGCGGCACTTGGCGCAATTGGTGAGGGAGATATCGGACGTCACTTTCCGGATACAGACCCTGAGTGGAAGGACGCTGATTCGGCAAAATTGCTACAGTATATTTGGAAGATTGTCGAGGAGAAAGGCTATGTGTTAGGGAATGTAGATGCAACAATTATGGCACAGCGTCCGAAAATGGCACCTTATATTGAACCTATGCGTAATCGAATTGCGGAGCTGTTAAATGCAGACGCATCACAAGTGAATGTAAAGGCGACCACGACAGAAAAGTTAGGCTTTGTTGGTCGTGAGGAAGGAATTGCAGCTTTAGCTACGATTTTGTTAATTAAAAAACAATAATGGGTGGCTGTTTGAAAAGTGGTTTAACATGCAACTTTTTGAACAGCTATTATTGCTTTTTAGAGTGTAGGTCATGATTTAAAAAGCTGTTTTATATTCATCGCTTGGTCGTTTATAATGAGTGCTTTGCTTTTTTACTCCTATACTTTTAATTGTATATGGACAGTGGTAAAATGGACAAAGTTGAAAACGGTCGGAAATCCGTTAAAATTCAGGAGGTTTTTTTATGACGAAACAAGTTCGTGTTCGCTATGCGCCATCGCCAACGGGTTTTTTACATATTGGCGGAGCGCGTACAGCATTATTTAACTATTTATATGCCAAACACCATGATGGTAAATTTATCGTGCGTATTGAAGATACGGATATCGAGCGTAATGTGGAGGGCGGGGAAGCATCTCAGCTCGACAACCTGCGCTGGCTAGGTATTATACCTGATGAATCAATCGATATCGGCGGACCGTATGCACCATATCGCCAAATGGAGCGCCTTGATATTTATAAAGAGCATGCGGAGCGTCTACTGGCTGAAGGAAAAGCATATAAATGTTTTTGTACATCAGAGGAGCTCGAGGCATCACGTGAGGCACAAAAAGCAAATGGTGTTGCTGCGCCGACATATGATGGTAAATGCCGTCATTTAACAGCGGATGAAGTAGCGAAGAAGGAAGCGGCTGGAGAAGCTTATACGATACGTATGCGCGTACCAGCAGACACAACGTACAAGTTTACAGACTTAGTGCGCGGTGAGGTTATTTTTGAGTCAAAGGATATCGGCGATTGGGTGCTAGTAAAAGCAAACGGTATTCCAACATATAACTATGCGGTCGTATTAGATGACCACTTCATGGAAATTTCACACGTCTTCCGTGGTGAGGAACATTTATCAAATACACCGAAACAAATGATGATTTTTGATGCCTTTGATTGGGAATATCCACAGTACGGGCATATGACATTAATCGTTAATGACGAGCGTAAAAAGCTCTCGAAACGTGATGAATCAATTATTCAATTCGTAGCGCAATATAAAGATTTAGGTTACTTACCAGAGGCAATGTTCAATTTCTTTGCACTGCTAGGCTGGTCTCCAGAAGGGGAAGAGGAGATTTTCACGAAAGCGCAATTTATCGAGCTATTTGATGAAAAACGATTATCTAAATCACCTTCTATGTTTGATAAAACGAAGCTTACGTGGATGAATAATCAATATATTAAAAAGCTAGATCGTAAAGAAGTTGTCGCATTGGCATTACCGCATTTACAAAAAGCGAATCTTTTACCTATGGAACTAAATGAAGAGCAAGCTGCTTGGGCTTCTGAATTAATTGGTTTATATCACGACCAAATGAGCTTTGGAGCTGAAATTGTCGAGCTTTCTGCGCAATTCTTTAAAGATGAAATCGACTATGATGCAGAAGCTACAGAGGTGTTAGCGGGTGAGCAGGTACCCGAAGTAATGACATCATTTAAAGCACAATTAGAGTCGCTAGCGTCGTTTGATGCAGAATCAATTAAGGCTGCGATTAAAGCTGTACAAAAAGAAACAGGTCATAAGGGGAAAAATTTATTTATGCCAATTCGTGTAGTAACAACTGGTCAAACACATGGCCCAGAGCTACCAAATGCTATTGCATTAATTGGTAAAGAGAAAGTTATTGCTCGCGTAGAAAAGTACGCGAATTAAATGTTTGATTTTTTTACTAATTTCTGTACAATAAAGCTACTATATATGAAAGCTTTGATAAGGAGAAGTACGTCGCGCATGCTCGACAAGAGAGGACTACCACCGGCTGAAAGTAGTCTGAGCCTAGGCAACACGGAAATGCACCTTTGAGCGCTTCGCTGAAACGGAAAGTAGGCAAGCCGGAGTCGTCCATCGTTAAAAGGACTTTAAAGCGGAAAGTGGACTAATCTTGATTTTAGCATCGCTGAATCAAAACAACGCTTTTGACAGATTGCGAAAAAATTTCCCTAGCGAAATTTAAGAAATCTGACCGAAGCATAGTTGATTTGACCCTTTCAAGCAGAGTGGAACCACGCTAATTATGCGTCTCTGTCACAATTTTGTGGCGGAGACGTTTTTTGTATTGATAATTATAAACGCTAGGCATTTGCGTAAATGGCGATGTCAAGAGGGCTTGGAGAATGATGAAAAGGAGAGAAAAAGATGAGCATTTCGATTTTCAACTCATTAACACGACAAAAGGAAACGTTTGTGCCATTAGAAGAGGGCAAGGTAAAAATGTACGTGTGCGGACCGACTGTTTATAACTATATTCATATCGGGAACTCACGTCCTGTTATTGTGTATGATACAGTGCGTCGCTATTTTCAATATGCAGGCTACGAAGTGAAATTCGTATCTAATTTTACAGATGTTGATGACAAAATTATTAAAGCGGCTAATGAGCTAGGTGAAGAAGTATTTGAACTGACGGAGCGTTTTATCGGGGCATATTTCGACGATATTACAGCACTAGGTTGCCGTAAAGCAGATGTGCATCCACGCGTAACGGAGCATATGAATGATATTATTGCATTTATCCAAGTATTAATTGATAAGGGCTATGCATATGAATCAGCAGGAGACGTTTACTATCGAACGCGTAAATTTGATGGTTATGGTAAATTATCACACCAATCCATTGATGACCTAAAGGTTGGTGCGCGTATCGAAGCGGGAGAGAAAAAGGAAGACCCGCTTGATTTCGCCCTTTGGAAAGCAGTAAAGCCGAATGAAATTTTCTGGGCTAGTCCTTGGGGAGATGGTCGACCGGGCTGGCATATCGAGTGCTCTGTAATGGCACGTGAGCATTTAGGTGATACAATTGATATCCACGCAGGCGGTCAAGATTTGACATTCCCGCACCATGAAAATGAAATTGCACAATCAGAGGCGCATACAGGAAAAACATTTGCGCGTTATTGGATGCATAATGGCTATATTAATATCGATAATGAAAAAATGTCGAAGTCATTAGGGAATTTTGTATTAGTACATGATATTCGCCAGCAAATCGATCCGCAAGTGCTACGCTTCTTTATGTTATCTGTACACTACCGCCAGCCAATCAACTTTGCACAAGATTTAGTTGAGGCAGCACGCACAGGCTTAGAGCGAATTCGCACAGCGTATAACAATGTAGAGCATCGCCTTGCGCGAGCGGCTAATTTAGTAAACAATGCTGAAGGGTGGCTAACGCAAATTGCGGCAATCCAGCAGCAGTTTGAGGATGCAATGAATGATGATTTTAATACAGCCAATGCGATTACGGCTTTATTTGAATTAGCTCGTTTAGCAAATATTTATGTAGCTGAAAGTAATACAGAGCAAGAGGTTTTACAAAAATTCCTTACAACATTTGACCGACTTGGTGATGTTTTAGGGATTGTGTTAAAAGCGGAAGAAGAGCTGCTTGATGAAGAAATAGAGGCGTTAATTGAAGAGCGGAATGCAGCGCGTAAAAACCGTGATTTTGCACGTTCTGACGAAATTCGTGACCATTTATTGAGCTTGAATATCGTATTGGAAGATACGCGTCAAGGTACACGCTGGAAACGAGGGTAATAGGATGTCAGAGCTTCGAAAAGAAGATGTTAAACAATTGAATGCGCTAGCACTTGCCTATATGGGAGATGCGGTGCTTGAGCAGAGGGTGCGCGAACACCTTCTGCGCATGGGGCGAGTGAAGCCGAATACGCTGCATCGTGAGGCGACCAAATATGTATCTGCAAAGGCGCAATCAATGGTCATATATCGTTTGCTAGAGGAAAATTATTTGACGGAGGAAGAGCTTGCGGTATTTAAGAGAGGTCGCAATGCTAAATCAGGCTCCATACCGAAAAATACAGATGTGCAAACATATCGCAACAGCTCAGGCTTTGAAGCGGTGCTCGGTAGCTTATATTTATTAGGACAGTTGGACCGAGTGGATGAAATAATTAATTATGCAATTACAATCGTAGAACAGTAGAGAGGAGTGTCGTAGATGGCAGAGCAAGCTGGTGAAATGATTGCAGGAAAAAACCCAGTATTAGAGGCATTGCGTTCAGGTCGCGAAATGAACAAGCTATGGATTGCAGAAGGTGTCAAAAAAGCAGGCATTCAGGAGCTGTTAGATTTAGCACGTGAGCGTGGTGTGCTCGTGCAGTTTGTGCCGAAGAAAAAGGTGGATCAGCTGTCGGATGCAAACCATCAAGGAATTGTAGCGTCTGTTGCAGCCTATGATTATGCAGAGCTAGAAGATTTATTTTCAGCCGCACAAGCAAAAGGCGAGGATCCATTTTTCTTAATTTTAGATGAGTTGGAAGACCCTCATAATTTAGGCTCTATTATGCGAACGGCAGATGCGGTTGGTGTGCATGGTATAATTATTCCGAAACGTCGCGCGGTTGGCTTGACAGCGGTTGTTGCAAAGGCTTCGACGGGAGCAATCGAGCATGTGCCTGTTGTACGAGTAACGAATTTAGCGCAAACTGTAGATGAACTAAAGGAGCGCGGGATATGGGTTGCTGGTACCGATGCAAAGGGTTCCGCGGATTATCGCAAAATGGATGCTACATTGCCGTTAGCGATTGTTATCGGTAGTGAAGGGAAAGGCATGAGCCGTCTACTGAAAGAGAAATGTGATTTTTTATACCATTTACCGATGGTTGGTCATGTTACTTCGTTAAATGCTTCAGTTGCAGCGGCCCTGTTAATGTACGAAGTATACCGTAACCGCCAAGCTTTATAATATGCAAAATGTTTTGCTAGTAGACGGCTATAATATGATTGGAGCTTGGGCGGAATTGCGCCCTTTGCGCGATAAAAGCTTAGAGGATGCCCGTGATCGTTTAGTAGAATTGCTTGCTGAATATAAGGCGACAATGGGATGGCGGGTCATTATTGTATTCGATGCGTATCTTGTACCCGGTACTGAGAAATTGTATATGAAGCACGATGTCGAAGTGCTATTTACGCGGAAAAATGAAACGGCAGACGAGCGTATAGAGAAGCTAACGAATGAATTAAAGGGTAGAAAAGTACAAATTCATGTAGCAACCTCTGATATGACCGAGCAAAATGTAGTGTTTGGACAAGGTGCGTTGCGCAAATCTGCTCGCGAATTAGAAATTGAAATTCAAATTGTGCAAACCAAAATTTCATCCAAAGTAAAAAAAACACAAATAGAGAAGCCAGCTTCGCGCATTTCTTTATCCAAAGATGTGGAGCTTGCATTTGAAAAGTGGCGACGCGGCTTGAAGTAGGTTAGCTAGATTTTGATAAATAACTTCATAGATGATGGGGTGACTAACCAATTTATCCCGCATTAACGGGCAGTAAGACGCCCATTTCAAGATTTAAGTGAAGATACGCTTAGGATAAGTGGGAGATGAACTGCCCGTAAAAGTCCGATTGGTTCACCTAACAATCAGTGGAGGATAAGGAAAACCTCCACCGAGATTGAAGTTTTACTTTATCTGTTATGGCAAATTAAATTAAGCTGAAATCTTTGGTGGATTGCTTGAATAATGGAGAAAAGACTTGTGCAATATAAAATTCATTGACTTCCGCCAAACATATGAAAAAGATGGACAAGCGTTAGCTAAGGGATAATTGATTTTCTGTTTAGTTCAATTATACTGTTGCTAATGATTCTTAAGTGACTGAGGTGAAGCGATTGCTTAAAAGTAGTAAGATGCCAACCATACAGCAATTTGAAGAGCTTTCTGACGAGGAGCTTGTAGAACAAGTTCGACTAGGAAATACAGATGCGTTAGATTTTTTAATAACAAAATACCGCTTATTTGTGAAAGCGAAAGCAAGGTCCTATTTTCTTGTTGGTGCTGACAAGGAAGATATTATACAAGAAGGCATGATTGGTCTTTACAAAGCGATACGAGACTTTAAGGGGGACAAGCTTGCTTCGTTTAGAGCGTTCGCTGAGCTATGTGTTACAAGACAAATTATTACAGCCATTAAAACAGCTACACGCCAAAAGCACATCCCACTTAATTCTTACGTGTCGTTAGACAAGCCAATTTATGATGAAGAATCTGAGCGAACATTGATGGATATCATAACAAGCCCGCAATCTGATGACCCTATGCATGCGATGATTAATCAAGAGGAATTCAACTATCTAGAAGAAAAAATGAGTGAAGTGTTAAGTGAGCTAGAGCAGCAAGTACTGGCACTTTATTTAGAAGGACGTTCATATTATGAAATTTCTGAACTGCTGAACCGTCACGTCAAATCAATCGATAATGCGTTGCAGCGAGTGAAGCGGAAATTGGAGCGTCATTTGGAAGTTGAAGGGATTCGTTGACGCAAGAAGCTTGTTGACAAGCATCATTGTTAGGTGTTAGTCTTGAAAAGACAAAATGCCGAAAAGGTGATACAAATGGCAAAAAAAGTCATTATGAGTTGTGAGAAATGTGGCTCAAGAAACTATGCGATGCCTGCTAAAGAAGGTACAACAAAGCGACTAGAGCTGAAAAAATTTTGCGCACACTGCAATGAACATACGGTGCATAAACAGACAATATAGAGGATATCATTGATTTTGGAGGTTAAGCTAGGATGAGTAAAGTTACAACCTTTCTGCAAGAAGTAGGCGCAGAAATGCGAAAAACAAGCTGGCCAAAAAGTAAAGAGCTAACGAAATATACAGTTGTTGTTATAGTGACAGTTATTTTCTTTGCTTTATATTTTTCGGTAGTTGACCTAGGGATTTCAGAGTTATTCCGTTGGTTCTTAAGTTTGTAAAATAATATTGATGATGAAATAGCCCGTCCGTAGTCATAACGGGTTTTTTCATTTGGCGAAAAATCTTGTCCGGATTTTTGGAGAGGTTTGATGGAAGTTAACGTCATCTTCTTAAAAAACTGTGACATCCGTTGAATTAAAATAACAAAGGAGGGACGGACGAAAAGTCCTTGTAGCTATGGAGAAAAATTGGTATGTAGTTCACACCTATTCAGGTTATGAAAATCGTGTGAAAGCAAATTTGGAAAAGCGCGTTGAAACGATGGGGATGCAAGATAAAATTTTCCGTGTAATCGTTCCGGAGCAAGAAGAAGTAGATGTAAAAGAAGATGGTAAAAAGCGTACAGTTATGCGAAAAGTTTTCCCAGGCTATGTGCTAGTGGAAATCATTATGACGGATGACTCTTGGTATGTCGTGCGTAACACACCTGGCGTAACAGGCTTTATTGGTTCTTCAGGTGGCGGTGCAAAGCCAACGCCATTATTGCCGGAAGAGGCAGAGCGTTTACTCGCTCAAATGGGTATGAAGGATACAGCAATTGGTGATATTGCCTTAGAGGTTGGCGAGGTTGTGGAAGTATTAGAAGGACCGTTTGCTCATTTCCAAGGGAAAGTGGAAGAAGTAGATGTGGAAAAATCGAAAGTAAAAGTTAGTGTGGATATGTTTGGACGCGAAACGCTGATGGAGCTTAGCTTCGAGCAAATTCGCAAAATCTAATCTAATTGAGCATAGATAATATACTTGAAATAGATTGTGGTCTACGTAAATTGACAATGTGTGGAAAGCAATAAAATGAAATTTGACTATTATTTGTGCTTGCGTATATGATATAAAAGTGTTATCATTTCATAGGTCAGACTGTAAATTGTTTTCAGTCGGCAATTGATAGATTTTTAATGTTATCGGCAAATTAGCTGACAGACAGATATTTGAGTGGGAGGGGCAACCCAATTACCACATCACGGACTTAAGGAGGTGTGTCTCGTGGCTAAAAAAGTTATTAAAGTTGTAAAACTTCAAATCCCTGCTGGTAAAGCTAACCCAGCTCCACCGGTTGGTCCTGCACTAGGTCAAGCAGGTGTAAACATCATGGGATTCTGTAAGGAGTTCAATGCTCGTACTGCTGATCAAGCAGGTCTAATCATTCCTGTTGAGATTTCAGTATTTGAAGACCGTTCATTTACTTTCATTACGAAAACTCCACCTGCAGCAGTTCTACTTAAAGTAGCAGCTGGTATCCAATCTGGATCAGGTGAACCAAACCGTAAAAAAGTAGCGACGGTTAAACGTGATAAAGTTCGCGAAATCGCTGAACAAAAAATGCCAGACCTTAATGCTGCATCAGTAGAAGCGGCTATGTTAATGGTTGAAGGTACTGCACGTAGCATGGGTATTGCGATCGAAGACTAATTCCCATTTACTTGATGATGCATTTGTTTTTGGAAGGTTGCGGCACTCGAGTGGTGCGCAACCTTTATTCGTGGGAGGTAAAATTCCGCTATAACCACAATCAAGGAGGAAATTATAATGGCTAAAAAAGGTAAAAAGCTGCAAGATGCGGCTAAATTAATTGACCGTACAAAACTTTATTCTGTAGAAGAAGCAATCGAGCTAGCGCAAAAAACTAGCACTGTAAACTTTGATGCAACTGTAGAAGTAGCATTCCGCTTAGGGATTGATACTCGTAAAAATGACCAACAAATTCGTGGTGCGGTAGTGCTTCCGCACGGTACTGGTAAAACTCAACGCGTATTAGTTTTCGCTAAAGGTGAAAAACTTAAAGAAGCAGAAGCTGCTGGTGCAGATTATGTAGGCGATGCTGAGTACATCCAAAAAATCCAACAAGGCTGGTTCGACTTCGATGTAATCGTAGCTACACCAGACATGATGGGTGAAGTTGGTAAACTTGGTCGTGTATTAGGTCCAAAAGGCTTAATGCCAAACCCAAAAACAGGTACAGTTACTTTTGATGTAACGAAAGCAATCGAAGAAATCAAAGCTGGTAAAGTAGAATACCGCGCTGAAAAAGCTGGTATTATCCATGCTCCGATTGGTAAGGCTTCTTTCGAAACAGAAAAATTAGTAGAAAACTTCTTAGCTGTATTTGACGTAGTTCAAAAAGCAAAACCTGCTGCAGCTAAAGGTACTTACATGAAGTCTGTAAACGTAACTACTACAATGGGTCCAGCTGTTAAAATTGACGCTGCTAACGTAGCGGTTAAATAATAAAAATAGTTGACAACAATTCAACCATTTGTTAATATGGTTTCTGTTGTGAATTATCCATTTGTACCGTAGACAGTAGGAGTGCATTGTGCGCTTAATTTTCCTACCGAGGACAACGGAATTCGGAATCTTTTTAAGATGATGACTTTCTGCCTCTATGTCTATTTTGATATAGGGGCTTTCTTTTGTCGGTATAAATGACTCATTCTAATAGGAGGTGTCATCAAATGAGCAAAGCTGTTGAAGCTAAAAAAGTTCAAGTACAAGAAATCGCTGACAAGTTCCAAGCTGCTGCATCTGTAGTAGTGGTTGACTACCGCGGTCTTACTGTTTCTCAAGTAACAGAACTTCGTAAGCAACTTCGTGAAGCTGGCGTAGAGTTCAAAGTATATAAAAACACTTTAACTCGTCGTGCTGCTGATATTGCAAACGTTGGAGGAATTAACGAACATTTAACAGGTCCAAACGCTATCGCATTCTCAAATGAAGATGTAGTAGCGCCAGCTAAAATTATTAACGAATTCGCTAAAAAGAACGAAGCGTTAGAAATTAAAGCGGGTATTATCGAAGGTACTGTTGCATCACTTGAAGATGTTAAAGCTCTTGCAGAACTTCCATCACGCGAAGGTCTACTTTCTATGCTTTTATCTGTACTTCAAGCACCAGTGCGCAACTTCGCACTTGCAACAAAAGCTGTTGCAGACCAAAAAGAAGAGCAAGGAGCTTAATTGCTACCGAACTTCACAAAAAATCGGCTTAATCGCCTAAAACTTAAAACATAACCTAATGTAGGAGGAAATTAAAATGAATAAAGAGCAAATCTTAGAAGCTATTAAAGCTATGACAGTTCTTGAATTAAACGATTTAGTAAAAGCAATCGAAGAAGAATTCGGTGTAACAGCAGCTGCTCCTGTAGCTGTAGTTGCTGGTGGTGCTGCAGGTGCTGCTGAAGAAAAATCTGAATTTGATGTAGTATTAGCTGCCGCTGGTGCTGAAAAAATCAAAGTAATCAAAGTGGTTCGTGAAATCACTGGCTTAGGCTTAAAAGAAGCTAAAGAGGTTGTTGACAACGCTCCTAAAGCTCTTAAAGAAGGTATTGCTAAAGAAGAAGCTGAAGAAATCAAAGCTAAACTTGAAGAAGTTGGCGCTACTGTAGAAGTTAAGTAATTTCTTGTTAGCATCTCTTAAAATAGACAAGCTCGTCATATGACGGGCTTGTTTTTTTACCTAATTCTTTTTAGCAAGGAGGCGTTACTAAGTGTCGGAGCACTATTATTCTAATAAGCCGCAAGTCGAAAGTAAACCGCGTAAGTGGAAGTTTACACTGCTTGGCTCAGAGTTTATATTTGAAACGGATGCCGGTGTTTTTAGTAAAAATGAAGTAGATTTTGGCTCCCGTGTATTAATTGACACATTTGAAATGCCTGCAATTAAAGGAGCGGTTATGGACGTAGGCTGTGGGTATGGTCCCATTGGTTTAGCTTTAGCAAAGGCGCACCCAGATCGCTTTATTTATATGATGGATATTAATTCACGTGCTGTAGCGTTAGCGCAAAAAAATGCGGAAGTGAACGGGATTCAAAATGTGCAAGTTATCGAAAGTGATGGACTAGCAAATGTAGCGCCTCAAATAGAAGTAGCAGCTATTTTAACGAATCCACCTATTCGCGCAGGTAAGGAAACGATTTTTAAATTTTATAACGAAGCATATGCTATGTTGGTAATTGGTGGCGAGTTATGGGTCGTTATTCAAAAAAAGCAGGGAGCTCCGTCGACTGTAAGTCATTTAGAGGGACTTTTTGCTGAAGTAGAGGTCGTTGAGAAGAAAAAAGGGTATTGGATTGTGCGTGGAAAAAAGTGAATTTTAACTTTTGTCAAGTCAATTCACGCTAAAATATTGACTTGACAAATTGACTGTGATATTATAATAAAATGCAAAATTATTATTTTGAAGAAGTATGCCCTTTTGTATGAATTTGATTTTAAGTAGGGTATGTTTTGCGAGAATTTAGTTTATCTTAATTTATTAAGAGCTCTCATCTTTTAGATAGGTGGCGGGCTGAATTATTTATCTTGCTTTCTTTCAGTGGGAGATTCAATTTTCGCTGATGGAGAGAAGTGCAGTTTAAGAGCGCCACATCCAGTGGTAGCGACTGAGTGACCAACATCAAGTTGGCCTAAAGCCTCTGGCAAATGTTACAGTTTTTTAAGGGGAGTTTTCGTACTCATTCGAAAAAAACCGGACTAAAGTTAGCTTGAGGTGTAATTGAGTTTAACCGAAAATGAGCTTTTTATAAAGACTCGTTTTCTTTTTGTCTTTCGAAATCATACACTATTTGTATGGTTTTGCAAAGACCTATTATCGCTTTATTGAGGGGTGAATGAGTTGACAGGTCAACTAGTTCAGTACGGACGACACCGCCAGCGTAGAAGTTTTGCGCGTATTAAAGAGGTGCTTGAGCTTCCGAATTTAATCGAGATTCAAACAGCATCTTATGAGTGGTTCTTTGCAGAAGGATTGCGTGAAATGTTCCACGACATTTCGCCAATCGAAGATTTTACAGGTAATCTTTCACTTGAATTCATCGATTACGCTTTAGGGGAACCGAAGTATGATGTGGATGAGTGCAAGGAACGTGATGTAACGTATGCCGCACCATTACGTGTGAAAGTACGTTTGCACAACAAGGAAACAGATGAAGTAAAAGAGCAAGACGTTTTTATGGGGGATTTCCCTTTAATGACGGAAACAGGCACATTTATTATTAATGGTGCTGAGCGCGTTATCGTTTCACAGCTAGTCCGTTCACCAAGTGTTTACTTCCATGATAAAACGGACAAAAACGGTAAAAAGGGCTTTGGTGCAACAGTAATTCCGAACCGTGGTGCGTGGCTTGAATACGAAACAGATGCGAAGGACGTTGTTTACGTTCGTATCGATCGTACACGTAAACTACCGGTTACAGTGTTACTTCGTGCATTGGGCTTCGGTTCAGACCAAGAAATTATCGATATCATCGGTGACAATGAATATTTACGCAATACGCTTGAAAAAGATAACACAGAAAGTACTGAAAAAGCACTTCTTGAAATTTATGAGCGTCTGCGTCCAGGTGAGCCTCCAACAGTAGAAAGTGCGAAAAGTTTATTATTCTCTCGCTTCTTCGATGCAAAACGCTATGATTTAGCGAATGTTGGTCGCTATAAAATGAATAAAAAGTTGCATATTAAAAATCGCTTATTTAACCAAACAATTGCAGAAACATTAGCAGATCCAGAAACAGGCGAAATTTTAGTTGAAAAAGGTACTGTTCTTGACCGACGTACACTAGATAAGTTAATTCCTTATTTAGAAAACGGCATCGGTTTCCGCAAGCTATCTCAAGTTGGCGGCGTATTAGAGGACGATATTACAATCCAAACAATTAAAATCTATGCGCCAAACGATGAAGCACAAAAAGAAATCAATGTTATTTCAAATGCTTATGTCGAAGAAGAAGTGAAAAACATCGTTCCAGCTGATATTTTAGCTTCTGTTTCTTATTTCTTTAATTTACTATACGGTGTTGGTAACACAGACGATATCGACCACTTAGGAAATCGTCGTATTCGTTCAGTTGGTGAGCTATTGCAAAACCAATTCCGTATCGGTTTATCTCGTATGGAGCGTGTTGTACGTGAGCGTATGTCGATTAATGACACAGCGTCGATTGTGCCGCAACAATTAATCAATATTCGCCCGGTAATTGCATCTATTAAAGAATTCTTTGGTAGCTCTCAATTATCGCAATTCATGGACCAAACAAACCCGCTTGCAGAATTGACGAACAAGCGTCGTTTATCAGCATTAGGTCCTGGTGGTTTAACACGTGAGCGTGCTGGTATGGAAGTGCGTGACGTTCATTACTCTCACTACGGTCGTATGTGTCCAATTGAAACGCCTGAGGGTCCAAACATTGGTTTAATTAACTCCCTTTCATCATTTGCGAAAATTAATAAATTCGGCTTTATCGAAACGCCGTATCGTCGTGTAGATCCAGATACGGGTCAAGTGACGGAGCAAATTGATTACTTAACGGCTGACGAAGAGGATAACTACGTCGTTGCACAGGCAAACTCATTATTAAATGAGGATGGTACATTTACAAAAGACGAAATCGTAGGGCGCTTCCGAGGCGACAATACGGTATTCAAAAAAGATAAGATTGATTACATGGACGTATCGCCAAGACAGGTAGTGTCTGTAGCGACAGCATGTATTCCTTTCTTAGAAAACGATGACTCGAACCGTGCATTAATGGGTGCAAACATGCAACGTCAAGCTGTTCCGTTATTAAATCCTGAAGCGCCTTTCGTAGGTACGGGGATGGAGCATGTTGACGCGCGTGACTCAGGTGCTGCTGTAGTTGCTAAATACGAAGGGATTGTTGAGCATGTAGAAGCACGCTCAATTCATGTACGACGTATTGAAACAGTTGACGGCAAAGAAGTAAAAGGCGATTTAACGAAATATAAAGTTCAGAAATTCGTTCGCTCTAACCAAGGTACATCTTATAACCAGCGCCCAATTGTTAAAGTTGGAGACCGCGTAAAGCCAAAAGATATTTTAGCTGACGGTCCATCGATGGAGAAGGGTGAGTTAGCACTTGGTCGTAACGTGCTAGTAGCCTTCATGACATGGGATGGCTTCAACTATGAAGATGCTGTTATTATGAGCGAGCGCCTAGTAAAAGATGATGTGTACACATCTGTTCATATTGAAGAATATGAGTCAGAGTCTCGTGATACAAAATTAGGACCTGAAGAAATTACGCGTGATATTCCGAACGTTGGGGAAGATGCACTGCGCAATTTAGATGAGCGTGGAATTATTCGCATTGGTGCGGAAGTACGTGACGGCGATATTCTTGTAGGGAAAGTAACGCCTAAAGGAGTTACGGAATTAACTGCAGAAGAACGTTTATTACACGCAATCTTTGGTGAAAAAGCACGTGAAGTTCGTGACACATCTTTACGTGTACCACATGGAGCAGGCGGTATCGTACTTGATGTGAAAGTCTTCAACCGTGAAGATGGCGATGAATTACCACCGGGTGTAAACCAATTAGTTCGCGCGTATATCGTTCAAAAACGTAAAATCCGCGTTGGAGATAAAATGGCTGGACGTCACGGTAACAAAGGTGTAATTTCACGTATTTTACCAGAGGAAGATATGCCGTTTATGCCAGATGGTACACCTGTTGACATCATGTTAAACCCACTTGGTGTTCCTTCACGTATGAATATCGGACAAGTGCTAGAGCTACATTTAGGTATGGCTTCACGCTATTTAGGTATTCATATGGCAACACCAGTATTCGATGGTGCAAATGAAGAAGATGTTTGGGAAACGATGGAAGAAGCGGGTATGGACCGTGATGGTAAAACAATTTTATATGATGGACGTTCAGGTGAGCCATTCGATAACCGTGTATCAGTGGGTGTCATGTATATGATTAAGCTTGCACATATGGTTGATGATAAGCTACACGCACGTTCGACAGGACCATACTCACTTGTAACGCAACAGCCACTTGGTGGTAAAGCACAATTTGGTGGTCAGCGCTTTGGTGAGATGGAAGTTTGGGCACTTGAAGCATACGGTGCTGCATACACATTACAAGAGATTTTAACTGTTAAATCAGATGATGTTGTAGGTCGTGTGAAAACATACGAAGCAATCGTTAAAGGTGAAAGTGTGCCAGAGCCAGGTGTTCCTGAATCATTTAAAGTATTGATTAAAGAGCTTCAATCTTTAGGTATGGATGTAAAAATGCTAACAATCAACAATGAAGAAGTAGAGCTTCGTGATCTTGATGAAGAAGACGATCTTCAACCGGCTGATGCATTAAACATTGTGCCGACAGATGAGGAAGGCGACACAGTAGAAACTGTAGAGTAACCAGTATCGGGCAGGATTTTGCCCTGCCCGTTTTTTGAATTTTTTCAAATGAAACGATGATGAATGTCGAGCTACGGAAAGGTCTTTATAAAGACTTAGACTAAAGGGAGGTAGGCTCCTTGATAGACGTTAATGAATTTGAATATATGAAAATCGGCTTAGCTTCACCAGATAAGATACGTTCTTGGTCATATGGCGAAGTAAAGAAGCCAGAAACAATCAACTACCGTACATTAAAGCCAGAAAAAGATGGTCTTTTCTGTGAGCGCATTTTCGGCCCTACAAAGGACTGGGAATGTCATTGTGGTAAATACAAACGCGTTCGTTATAAAGGTGTAGTTTGTGATCGCTGTGGTGTAGAGGTTACGCGTGCAAAAGTACGCCGTGAGAGAATGGGACATATTGAGCTTGCTGCTCCTGTATCTCACATTTGGTATTTTAAAGGAATTCCGAGCCGCATGGGTCTTATTTTAGATATGTCTCCACGCGCGCTTGAGGAAGTTATTTATTTTGCATCTTACGTAGTAATTAACCCAGCAGATACAAACTTAGAAAGCAAGCAGCTACTTTCTGAAAAGGAATACCGTGCTTACCGCGAAAAATTCGGTGCATCATTTGATGCAGCGATGGGTGCGGAAGCGATTAAAAAATTACTTGAAAAAATTGATCTTGAAAATGAAACAGTCACATTAAAGGAAGAATTAAAAACAGCTCAAGGACAACGTCGTACACGTGCAATTAAGCGCCTTGAAGTAGTGGAATCATTCCGTAACTCTGGCAATAAACCGGAGTGGATGATTTTAGATGTACTACCTGTTATTCCTCCAGAGCTTCGTCCGATGGTTCAATTAGATGGTGGACGTTTCGCAACATCAGACTTAAACGATCTTTACCGTCGTGTAATTAACCGTAATAACCGTTTAAAACGTTTATTAGACCTTGGTGCACCTAGCATTATCGTCCAAAACGAAAAGCGTATGTTACAGGAAGCGGTAGATGCTTTAATCGACAATGGTCGTCGTGGTCGTCCAGTAACAGGTCCTGGTAACCGTCCTTTAAAATCACTTTCACATATGCTGAAAGGGAAACAAGGTCGCTTCCGTCAAAACTTATTAGGTAAACGTGTAGACTACTCTGGTCGTTCAGTTATCGTAGTAGGACCGAATTTAAAAATGTACCAATGTGGTCTTCCGAAAGAGATGGCAATCGAGCTATTTAAGCCTTTCGTAATGAAGGAATTAGTAGAGCGTGGTCTAGCTCATAATATTAAGAGTGCAAAACGCAAAATTGAGCGTTTACACAATGAGGTTTGGGATGTATTAGAGGATGTTATACGTGAGCACCCTGTACTTCTAAACCGTGCACCGACGCTTCACCGACTAGGTATTCAAGCGTTCGAGCCGACATTAGTGGAAGGTCGTGCAATTCGTCTACATCCATTAGTATGTACAGCCTACAACGCTGACTTTGATGGTGACCAAATGGCGGTCCACGTTCCATTATCAGCAGAAGCGCAAGCGGAAGCTCGTTTATTAATGTTAGCAGCACAAAACATTTTAAACCCTAAAGATGGTAAACCAGTAGTTACTCCATCTCAAGATATGGTATTGGGTAACTATTACTTGACGCTTGAGCGTGAAGGAGCTCGTGGTGAAGGGTCTGTTTTCTACGGCCCTGACGAAGTGTTAATCGCATACCAAAATGGCCATGTTCATTTACACACACGTATTGCCATCCATGCAAGCTCTGTCCAAAATGAAACATTTACGGAAGAGCAAAATAAAATGTTCTTATTAACAACTGTTGGTAAAGTAATTTTCAATGAAATTTTACCAGAATCATTCCCGTACATTAATGAGCCAACAGATGTAAACCTAGAGCAAAAAACGCCTGAAAAATACTTTGCAAAATTAGCAATCGATGCGGAACAATTGGCTGAATTGGAAGCGACTGAAGGCTATGCTGACTTATCAGAAGCTGAAAAAATTGATGCACAACGCAAAGCAGTTCTACAAAAATACTTTGCAGCTGTACCAGTAGTGCCTCCATTCCGTAAAAAGTTCCTAGGGAATGTTATTGCGGAAGTATTCAAGCGATTCCATATTACGGAAACATCAAAAATGTTAGACCGTATGAAAGATTTAGGCTTTAAATATTCTACTCGTGCGGGGATTACGGTAGGCGTATCTGATATTGTTGTGTTACCAGACAAAGGCACTATTTTAGATGAGGCACAATCGAAGGTAGATAAAGTAATGATTCAATTCCGTCGTGGTTTAATTACGGAAGAAGAACGTTATGATCGCGTTATTTCTAGCTGGTCAGCTGCAAAAGATGAAATTCAATCGAAGCTGATGAAATCATTAGAGAAGACGAACCCAATCTTTATGATGTCTGACTCAGGGGCGCGTGGTAACGCATCGAACTTTACGCAGTTAGCAGGTATGCGTGGTCTAATGGCCAACCCGGCTGGTCGAATTATCGAATTACCTATCAAATCTTCATTCCGTGAAGGTTTAACGGTATTAGAATACTTCATTTCTACACATGGTGCACGTAAAGGTCTAGCCGATACAGCACTAAAAACAGCCGATTCAGGTTATTTAACTCGTCGTTTAGTAGACGTTGCACAAGATGTTATTGTACGTGAAGATGACTGTGGTACTGACCGTGGTTTATTAATCGGTGCATTAATGGAAGGCAACGAGCTAATTGAAGCGTTAGATGAGCGTGTAATTGGGCGTTATACGAAGAAAACCATTTTCCACCCAGAAACTGGGGAGGTTATTTTAGAGCGTGATGGTTTAATTACGCAAGATGTAGCGCGTGTAATTGATGATGCAGGCATCGAGCAAGTAACAATCCGTTCAGCATTTACATGTAATACGAAGCACGGTGTATGTAAAAAATGTTATGGTATGAACTTAGCTACAGGTGAAGAGGTTGAAGTAGGTGAGGCGGTAGGTATTATCGCAGCTCAATCAATCGGGGAGCCTGGTACACAGTTAACGATGCGTACATTCCATACAGGTGGGGTAGCTGGAAACGATATTACGATGGGTCTTCCTCGTATTCAAGAAATTTTCGAATCGCGTAACCCTAAAGGTCAAGCGGTTATTTCTGAAATTGCTGGGGTAGTATCAGACATCGATGAAATTCGCGAAGGCTTAAAAGAAATTACTGTACAAGGTGAAGTGGAGACGCGTAAGTATCAAGCGCCTTACAATGCTCGCCTAAAAGTACAATTAAACGATACGGTTGAGCCGGGACAATTATTAACAGACGGTTCAATTGATCCAAAGCAGTTATTAAAAGTTAAAGATGTATCTACAGTACAAGAATATTTATTAAAAGAAGTACAAAAAGTATACCGCATGCAAGGGGTAGAAATTGGAGATAAGCATATTGAAGTAATGGTTCGCCAAATGCTACGTAAAGTGCGTGTAATTGAAGCGGGTGACACAGATTTATTACCGGGCTCATTATTAGACGTACATCAATTTGCTGAAGCGAATGCAGACATTATTTTAAATGGCAAAAATCCAGCAACATGCCGTCCGGTCATTCTTGGTATTACAAAGGCTTCTCTGGAAACAGAATCATTCTTATCAGCAGCATCATTCCAAGAAACAACTCGTGTGTTAACAGATGCAGCAATTAAAGGTAAGCGTGACGAGCTTCTTGGTCTGAAGGAAAACGTAATTATCGGTAAACTTGTGCCAGCAGGTACTGGTATGCAGCGTTACCGTCAAATCCGTATTGAGCAGGATGCTGAAACGGAAGAAGAACTAACTTCAGCTGAGTAACGAGAATTCCGGTAGAGAGCTATTCTCTGCCGGAATTTTATCGATTACAACATGTTTTTAACGGGTGTTCCTCGACCTGTTGAAAGATGTTAAATAAATAGTTGACAGGTGCAAGTAGAGGATGATAATATATTTAAGGTTGATAGTTAACTGTCTAAGCTTTGGAGGATATGCAAATGTCTTATAGTAAAGTAAAGACCAGTCAAACAATCATAGGTACAAAGCAAGCAGTGAAAGCAATGCATGCTGGTCAAGTTACAGAGCTTTTTGTCGCACTCGATGCAGACAGTTGGGTAACCGATCCGGCCATTCTTCTCGCGAAAGAAATCGGTATACCAATTACTTTGGTCGAGTCAAAAAAAGAACTTGGAAAAGCTTGCGGCATTCATGTTGGAGCTGCGGTTATTGCGATTACTGCGATGTAGTTTTTGTGTAGTGTACACAAAGACTTTGTTTTTACCCTAAAAATGAACCACCTGGATGTGTGGTATTAACAAGGAATCAATGAAGGGAGGAAATATCGATGCCTACAATTAACCAATTGGTACGTAAGCCTCGTAAATCAAAAAGCACGAATTCAGACTCACCAGCGTTAAATAAAGGATACAACTCGTTCAAAAAAACTTGGACTGATGTTAAATCTCCACAAAAACGTGGTGTTTGTACTCGTGTAGGTACTATGACACCTAAAAAACCTAACTCAGCGTTACGTAAATACGCTCGTGTACGTTTAAGCAACCTTATCGAGGTTACTGCGTATATCCCGGGTGAAGGTCACAACTTACAAGAGCACAGCGTTGTTCTTATCCGTGGCGGTCGTGTAAAAGACTTACCGGGTGTTCGTTACCATATCGTACGTGGTGCTCTTGATACTGCTGGTGTAAACGGTCGTATGCAATCACGTTCTCTATACGGTGCAAAACGCCCTAAAGAAAAGAAATAATCAAAGATTTGTAAATAACTACTTATTACTTGAAAGGAGGAAAACACATGCCTCGTAAAGGTCCTGTTTCCAAACGTGACGTGTTACCAGATCCACTTTATAATTCAAAGCTAGTAACTCGTTTAATCAATAAAATGATGATTGATGGTAAAAGAGGTACTTCTCAAAAGATTTTATACGGTGCGTTTGAATTAGTAAAAGAACGTTCTGGTAATGATCCGATTGAAGTATTCGAAGCTGCATTAAACAACGTAATGCCAGTTTTAGAAGTGCGCGCTCGTCGTGTAGGTGGTTCTAACTACCAAGTACCAGTAGAAGTACGCCCAGAACGTCGTACAACTTTAGGTCTTCGTTATTTAGTAAACTACGCTCGTCTTCGTGGTGAAAAAACAATGGAAGAGCGTTTAGCAAACGAAATCTTAGATGCATCAAACAATACTGGTGCTTCAGTTAAGAAACGTGAAGATATGCACAAAATGGCAGAAGCAAACAAAGCATTTGCTCACTACCGTTGGTAATCTTCTTTATGCTAGCTAATTAAACTTAAACAGTCTTAACCGAAAACGGAAGGAGAAATTTCCTATGAAACGCGAATTCTCTTTAGAGAATACACGTAATATCGGTATTATGGCTCATATTGATGCTGGTAAAACAACAACTACTGAGCGTATCCTTTATTACACTGGTAAAATCCATAAAATCGGTGAAACTCACGATGGCGGAGCTCAAATGGACTGGATGGCACAAGAGCAAGAGCGTGGTATTACAATCACATCTGCTGCTACAACAGCTCAATGGGCAGGTCACCGTATTAACATTATCGATACACCAGGACACGTAGACTTCACTGTAGAAGTAGAACGTTCTTTACGTGTACTTGACGGTGCGGTAACAGTACTAGATGCTCAATCTGGTGTTGAACCACAAACTGAAACTGTATGGCGTCAAGCGACTACTTACGGTGTACCACGTATTGTATTCATTAACAAAATGGACAAAATGGGTGCAAACTTCCTATATTCTGTAGGAACTTTACACGAGCGCTTACAAGCGAACGCACACCCAATCCAATTACCAATTGGTGCTGAAGATGATTTCAAAGGTATCATTGATTTAATTGAAATGAATGCTACTTTCTATGGTAATGACCAAGGTACTGATCTTACTGTAGGTGAAATTCCTGCTGACATGATGGCTCAAGCTGAGGAGTACCGTGAGAAATTAATCGATGCTGTTGCAAGTGTTGATGAAGATCTTATGGAAAAATACTTAGAAGGCGAAGAAATCACTGTTGCTGAATTAAAACGAGCAATCCGTAAAGCGACAATCGCGGTAGAATTCTACCCTGTACTTTGTGGTACAGCATTCAAGCATAAAGGTGTTCGTAAAATGCTTGATGCAGCTGTTGATTTCCTTCCAGCTCCAACAGATGTACCGGCTATTAATGGTACTTCAGTGGATGGTGACGAAGAAATCGTTCGTCATTCTTCAGACGACGAGCCATTCTCGGCTTTAGCGTTTAAAGTAATGACAGACCCATTCGTTGGTAAATTAACATTCTTCCGTGTGTACTCAGGTACTTTAGAATCTGGTTCATACGTACAAAACTCTACAAAAGGTAAACGTGAGCGTGTAGGTCGTATCCTTCAAATGCATGCGAATAGCCGTGAAGAAATTTCAAAAGTATTCGCTGGTGACATCGCTGCTGCTGTAGGTCTTAAAGATACAACTACTGGTGATACTCTATGTGACGAGAAAAACCTTGTTATTTTAGAATCTATGGAATTCCCAGAACCAGTTATCTCTTTATCTGTAGAGCCTAAATCAAAAGCTGACCAAGACAAAATGGGTCAAGCTCTTGCGAAATTACAAGAAGAGGATCCAACATTCCGTGCCCACACTGACCAAGAAACTGGTCAAACAATCATCTCTGGTATGGGTGAGTTGCACTTAGACATCCTTGTTGACCGTATGAAACGTGAATTCAAAGTTGAATGTAACGTTGGTGCGCCAATGGTATCTTACCGTGAAACATTCCGTGCTCAAGCACAAGTTCAAGGTAAATTCCAACGTCAATCAGGTGGTCGTGGTCAATACGGTGACGTTTGGATTGAATTCTCTCCAAACGAAGAAGGTAAAGGCTTCGAGTTCGAAAACGCTATCGTTGGTGGTGTAGTACCACGTGAATATATTCCAGCAGTAGAAGCAGGTCTTCGTGACTCGCTTGACCGTGGGGTTATTGCAGGTTACCCATTAATCGATATTAAAGCGAAATTATTCGATGGTTCTTACCATGATGTTGACTCAAGTGAGATGGCGTTTAAAATCGCTGCATCTTTAGCTCTTAAAGAAGCTGCAAAAAAATGTAGCCCAGTTCTTTTAGAGCCAATGATGAAAGTTGAAGTTGTAATTCCAGAAGAGTACCTTGGTGATATCATGGGTAACGTAACTGCTCGTCGTGGACGTGTAGAAGGTATGGACGCTCGTGGTAACTCTCAAGTAGTACGTGCAATGGTTCCACTATCTGAAATGTTCGGATATGCAACAACTTTACGTTCTGCAACACAAGGTCGCGGTGTATTCTCAATGGTGTTCGATCACTATGAAGAAGTACCGAAATCAATTGCAGAAGAAATCATCAAAAAAAATAAAGGTGAATAATTGAAATTTCATCTTGCATAAAGTATAACTAATTTGTAAGCTATGATTGACTGGCTTAAGCTGGGCCCGGTTTAAGCCAGCACTCATAACATAAAAAAACTAAAACATAGATTATAGGAGGCTTTCTCTAATGGCTAAAGAAAAATTTGACCGTTCGAAAACGCATGCTAACATTGGTACAATCGGACACGTTGACCATGGTAAAACAACTTTAACTGCTGCTATCGCAACAGTATTATCAAAACGCTTAGGCGGAGAAGCAAAATCATACGCTGAAGTTGATAACGCTCCAGAAGAAAAAGAGCGTGGTATTACAATCAATACTTCACATATCGAGTATGAAACTGAAACACGTCACTATGCACACGTTGACTGCCCAGGACACGCTGACTACGTTAAAAACATGATCACTGGTGCTGCTCAAATGGACGGCGGTATCTTAGTAGTATCTGCTGCTGATGGTCCAATGCCACAAACTCGTGAGCACATCCTTTTATCACGTCAAGTAGGTGTTCCTTACTTAGTAGTATTCATGAACAAATGTGACATGGTAGACGACGAAGAATTATTAGAGTTAGTAGAAATGGAAATCCGTGACCTACTTTCTGAATATGACTTCCCAGGTGATGACCTGCCTGTAATTAAAGGTTCTGCTCTTAAAGCTCTTGAAGGCGAGCCAGAGTGGGAAGAAAAAATCGTTGAGCTTATGAACGCTGTTGACGAGTATATCCCAACTCCAGAACGTCAAACTGACAAACCATTCATGATGCCAGTAGAGGACGTATTCTCTATTACTGGTCGTGGTACAGTAGCAACTGGCCGTGTTGAACGTGGTCAAGTTAAAGTTGGTGACGTAGTTGAAATCATCGGTATCGCTGAAGAAGCTAAATCAACAACTGTAACAGGTGTTGAAATGTTCCGTAAATTATTAGACTATGCTGAAGCTGGCGACAACATCGGTGCATTACTTCGTGGTGTAGCTCGTGAAGATATCCAACGTGGTCAAGTATTAGCTAAACCAGGTTCAATTACTCCACATACAAACTTCAAAGCTGAAGTTTATGTTTTATCAAAAGAAGAGGGTGGCCGTCATACTCCATTCTTCTCTAACTACCGTCCTCAGTTCTACTTCCGTACAACTGACGTAACAGGTATTTGTAACTTACCAGAAGGCGTAGAAATGGTTATGCCTGGCGATAACATCGAAATGACAGTAGAACTTATCGCTCCAATCGCTCTTGAAGAAGGTACTAAATTCTCTATCCGTGAGGGTGGCCGTACTGTAGGCGCTGGTGTAGTTGCTACTATCCAAAAATAATTGATTTATCTAAAACCTCAAGGGGACGCTCTTGAGGTTTTTTGTTATTGTGGCACGAATTGACCCCGCAGATGAAAATTGCTTAGGCCTGTAAGCTTGTGAATTTGTTCATCTACTGTAAAATAAAAGTGGGAGGGGGCTTAATTATGAAAATTTTTTTAATAGAGGACGATATGTCGATATTTCGCTTAATAGAAGAACGGTTGCAACAATGGTCTTTACAAATAACAGGACCAAAGGATTTTCAAAAGGTGATGAATGATTTTACCGAGGTAAATCCGCAACTTGTCATTATTGACATTCAATTACCTGCCTATGACGGTTTTCATTGGTGTCGGGAAATTAGGACCGTATCCAATGTCCCCATTTTATTTTTGTCCTCAAGAGATCACCCGATGGATATGGTAATGGCTATGCAGCTTGGTGCCGATGATTTTATACAAAAGCCATTCCATATGGATGTGCTTGTCGCGAAAATTCAAGCTTTGTTAAGGCGTACATATGATTATCAACAACAGGTGCAGCAAGTTGTTAGCTGGCAAGAGGCGGTTATTGATTATGAGCGAGGGCTTCTTATGTACCATGATAGGCAACTTGACTTTACCAAAAATGAGTTATTTATTTTAAAATTACTTGTAGAGCGAGTGGATCGAATTGTGACACGTGAGGAATTAATGCGCAAGCTCTGGGATGATGAACGCTTTGTAAATGATAATACGTTAACAGTAAATATCAATCGTCTACGTCAAAAGCTAGAAGATATAGGACTAACAAATGTAATCGTAACGAAAAAAGGACTTGGCTATATGGCGGTATCCAAATGATTTGGTTATTTATAAAGCAACATTTAATATGGATAAGCTTTTTTATCGGGTTACTTGTTATATGGAATCTTATTTGTATGCTGGATGTTGGATTTGCGGCTGTTTCTGTTGGTTATTTGAATAGCGTAGCGATTTTGTTATTTGTCTTATTTCTAATTGCTCGCTATTTTTGGGAAAGGCCTAATCTGAAAAATATCCTTCTCCATAATTCACTGCAAGATGTTGAAATTTATCGTTGGGATGCGTATACACGCAAGGTTATAGAATTATATAGAGAGCATAGTCAGCAACAAATGCAGGTTGTCCAGAAAATTAAATTTGAAAAAAATGAAGAGCAGGATGAGCTACTCGCATGGGTACATGAAATTAAAGCGCCATTAACAGCAATGAAGCTAATGATTGAGCAATTGGAGGATTATAGGGCACGCAATCAATTGGAGCAGGAATGGCTCCGTCTGCATTTATTAGTAGATCGGCAACTGCATCAAACCCGTCTCCAAACATTGGCCGAGGATAATCGCTTAGAGAGAGTGCGGCTGCGAACGATTGTTTTTAAGGAAATACGCGAATTTCAAACATGGTGCTTAGAGAAGGGAATTGGCTTCCAAATAGATGAACTTGAGGAGGTCGTCTTGACAGATGCAAAATGGCTCGGATTTATTATCCGTCAGGTACTGTCCAATGCAATTAAATATAGTCCGCACGATAGTGAAATTAGTGTAATTGTCACAAGGGATACGCAAGAGCATATATTGCTCAAAATAAAAGATGTAGGTCCAGGTATTCGCCCTGAGGATTTGCCGCGCATTTTTAAAAAATCCTATACGGGGACAATCGGTAGGGAAACAAATATTGCAACAGGAATGGGGCTTTATTTGGCAAAGCGTGCGGCTACCTCATTAGGAATACAGCTATATGTTGACTCGATTTATGGACAAGGCACGACTGTTGTACTTAAATTTCCTATGCAAAATGAATATGTGCAAACATTCGGTATGTGACGACATTGTCACATACCATTTATTTTTGTCACGTAAAACGAACGATTTCTACTTGCGGCAACTGTAAAATGAAGATACATGAAGAATGCAGGGGGAATAGACAATGAATATTTTAACGGCTCGCAAAGTCCGTAAAACATATGGAAAACGATTGACGGCAGTTGAGGTATTAAAGGGTATAGATTTAGAAGTGAACAAAGGTGAGTTTGTTGGCATTATGGGCCCTTCAGGCTCTGGAAAAACAACATTATTGAATGTATTATGCTCTATTGACCATGTGACAGAAGGAATTGTAGAAATTAATGGGCAACTATTGCAGGAAATGAAGGAGCGTCAGCTAGCTGCCTTTAGACGTGATGCATTAGGCTTCATTTTCCAAGATTATAATTTGCTTGATACATTAACTGTCAAAGAAAATATTTTATTACCTTTAGCAATTAAAAAAACACCTCAGAAAGCAGCCGAACAACGCTTTCAAGAGTTGGTGGAGATTCTGGGTATTGAAGATATTGTGGCAAAATACCCAAATGAAATTTCTGGTGGGCAAAAGCAGCGTACTTCTGCGGCACGTGCATTAATTACAAACCCGTCGATTGTATTTGCAGACGAGCCAACGGGGGCACTCGACTCGAAATCAGCAACAGCGCTACTAAAAAATTTGGAGCAAATTAACCAGCAGCGTCATGTGACGATTATGATGGTGACACATGATGCAGTGGCAGCAAGCTTTTGCTCGCGTGTGCTCTTTTTGAAGGATGGGGCACTCTATACAGAGCTTTATAAAGGAGATAAAACGCGTCAGGAGTTTTTCCAACAAATTTTAAGCACGCAGAGCGTTCTAGGCGGTGATGGCTATGACGATTAATCGTCTAATCAAACGCTCGATGCTGAAAAATATGCGTCATTATTTTTTATATTTCTTTTCGTTAATTTTTAGTGTGACACTATATTTTTCTTTCGTGACATTGCAGTTTAACGAAGAAGTGTTAAAGCAAGCGTCGAATAGTCCAACAGCGTCTGCAGGCTTTAAAGCGGCATCTTATTTACTTTACTTTATTGTGTTGTTTTTTGTACTTTATGCCAATCATCTATTTACGAAAAGGCGCAGTAAAGAAATTGGGATGTACCAGCTTATCGGGATGACGAAGGGGCTTATCTTTCGCTTAATAGCTATTGAAAATATTGTATTATTTAGTGGTGCTGTGTTAATTGGGATTGTTACAGGTCTTTTAAGCTCTCGATTATTTACAATGATTTTAATGAAGGTTTTAGGACAAGAATCGTTAGTACAATTGACATTTAACGCTAAAGCGATTACGCAAACTATAGTGCTTTTCAGTATCATGCTAATTGTTATTTTAGTACAACTAAGTTGGATGATACGACGGGTTTCGCTGTTATCACTTTTTACAGCATCCAATCAAACAGAGGAGCGTGTAAAACGCTTTAGTATATGGCAAATGTTAGTTGGGGCGCTTGGGCTTGTCTTAATTGGCTACGGCTATTATGAATCAACACAATTGTTTAATAGCAATCAAGCGGATCGAATATTTATCAATATGCTGCTTATTTTAGCGCTAACAATCGGTGGGGCATTTTTAGTGTTCCGTTACTCGGTGGCATTTATTTTTAATTTACGTAGATTATCTAAAAATGGTCACCTAACGGCGACAGATGTATTAGCAGTTACACCGATTATGCATCGCATGAAGGGGAATGCTAAATCATTAACGTTAATTACTGTATTAACAGCTGTGTCGCTCGCAATTTCAACACTTGCCTATATAGCCTATTATTCTGGTGAGCAAGCGGTAGCGACAACGGTGCCTGCGGATTATGTGTTAACAACGGAGAAGGGCCCGACGTTTTTAGCGTTGCTAGACGAGCATAATATTGACTACAAGGAAGTCACATACGAGGATATTTATGTACAATTTGATGTTGCGGGCTTATTAAAAAATCCCGCTGATGAGCAAGAGCTATTTTATTCAGAGGGCTCTACAAAAAGGGTGTTATCTCAATCTACTTATGAGCAATTAAAGGGAAAAGTAGAGCTACAAAAAGATGAAGCTATAATAACAAATATGACAGGCTATGTAACGAAGCTCTACGGCTTTAACAAGCAAGGGGAAATCAATGTTACAGTAGAGTCTTTGGGCAATCGATTAGAGGACACATTAAAGATTATTGATGTAAAGGAGGAAAGTGCCATTATTCATGATGGAAGTGCTGGTGTCATCTACGCAGTGCTCGTCGTATCTGATGAAAAATATACGCAATATAAGGAGTTTTATGGCAAAAGAGATCGTGTACCTCAAACGCTCGTATTTTTAGAAAATAAAAGCGACGTAGCAATGGCTGAAGAACTCTATATGCAGTCTGGGGCGGATATTCGAAAAATTATTACTAATGAAGGAGAAAAATCGATTATTCTTAAACAAAATTCCTATAAGCAGGAATGGCAAGACTATATGAATTTTTCTGGCATGACAATTTTTATTGCTGCTTTCCTCGGATTGGCATTTTTACTAACGACAGGTAGCATTTTATACTTTAAGCAAATCGCTGAGGCGGATGATGAACAGGTAAGCTATACAACTTTAAGAAAAATTGGTTTTTCCGAGCAAGATATTTTAAGGGGAGTTATTTGGAAGCAAGTATTTAACTTCGGAGTACCTTTATCAATTGGCTTGCTGCATAGCTATTTTGCAGTCAAATCAGGGTGGTTTCTATTCGGTACAGAGATGCTTATACCGATGCTTATTATGATGGGACTCTATATACTTATGTACATCGTATTTATGCTGCTGTCGATTCGATATTATAAAAAGGTAATTAAGAACAGCTTATAAAGAGCTATTAAATAGGAAGAGATTGAAAATAAAAGAAGGGGGCGTCCGAAAAAATGTGCGAAGCACTGCTTTTTAGACGCTCTTTTTGAATGAATATGCAAAGTAAAATAGCAGGCAGCTTATATGATAAGCATTTATTACCCAAAAAGTGTTTGTTTATAAAAAAGCATACATAAACGGAATAATCACAGTAAAACGAGCTACAATTATTACTTGCAATGATGGGAAATATTTTATATACTAAAAAACGGCTTATAAATATAGCGAAATAAATAATGAGTTAGTAAGACATTCGATTTTTTTTATAAAACTACTTGCTTATTGCAATAGTATTGTATATAATATTGAATGTTGGTCTTTGACTGCGATGAAGCGAGAGGTTGCCGACACACCCGGCCGCTTTGCCATGGCGGTGTGTGGGAGAATTTTCGTGGAGAATGTCTAGAAAATAGGCGAGAAGGAGGGAAAGTAATGGCAAAACAAAAAATTCGTATTCGTTTAAAAGCGTATGATCACCGTATTCTTGATCAGTCTGCTGAGAAAATTGTTGAAACTGCTAAACGTTCAGGTGCAAGCGTATCGGGTCCGATTCCGCTACCAACGGAAAGATCTGTGTATACAATTCTTCGTGCGGTTCACAAGTACAAAGATTCTCGTGAGCAATTCGAAATGCGTACGCATAAACGTCTAATCGATATCGTTAACCCAACACCACAAACTGTTGATGCGTTAATGAAGCTTGATTTACCATCTGGCGTTGATATTGAAATCAAACTTTAATGGTAAAACACAATAGAACTTTTAAAATTTACAGGAGGTGTGACAAATGGCTAAAGGAATCTTAGGTAGAAAAATCGGTATGACTCAAGTTTTCGCTGAGAACGGTGATTTAATCCCAGTAACAGTAATCGAAGCTACTCCAAACGTAGTTCTTCAAAAGAAAACAGTTGAAACTGATGGCTACGAAGCAGTTCAAATTGGTTTTGAAGATAAGCGCGTTAAGCTTTCAAACAAACCAGAACAAGGTCACGTAGCAAAAGCAAATACGGCTCCTAAGCGCTTCATTCGTGAATTCCGTAACGTAAGTGTGGAAGAGTACGAAGTTGGTCAAGAAGTCAAAGTAGAAATTTTCGCAGAAGGCGATGTAATTGATGTAACAGGTGTTTCGAAAGGTAAAGGTTTCCAAGGTGCAATTAAGCGTCACGGACAATCTCGTGGTCCTATGAGCCACGGTTCTCGTTATCACCGTCGCGTTGGTTCTATGGGTCCTGTTGCTCCGAACCGCGTATTCAAGCAAAAGAAATTACCTGGTCAAATGGGTGGCAACGTTGTAACAATCCAAAACCTTGAAATTATTAAGGTGGATGCAGAGCGTAACCTATTATTAGTTAAAGGTAATGTTCCTGGTTCTAGAAAATCATTAGTAACAGTTAAATCTGCTATTAAATCTAAATAATTTCAAAGAGAAAGGAGGAAACAGGAATGGCAAAAGTATCTGTACTTAGTCAAACAGGCGCTTCAGTTGGCGAAATCGAATTAAACGATGCGATTTTCGGAATCGAGCCAAACGAAGCTGTATTATTCGACGCAGTAATCGCACAACGCGCATCTCTACGTCAAGGTAATCACAAAGTAAAAAACCGTTCTGAAGTTGCTGGTGGTGGTCGCAAGCCATGGCGTCAAAAAGGAACTGGTCGTGCTCGTCAAGGTTCGATCCGCTCTCCACAATGGCGCGGTGGTGGTATCGTATTCGGTCCAACTCCACGAAGCTATTCATATAAATTACCGAAGAAAGTTCGTCGCTTAGCTCTTAAATCAGCTTTATCAGCTAAAGTCGTAGAACAAAACTTCTTAGTGCTTGATGCATTAACTTTAAATGCACCAAAAACTAAAGATTTCGCTGCTATTTTAAAAGCATTAGAAATCAATTCAAAAGCATTATTCGTTACTGCTGAGTTAGATGAAAACGTAGCATTATCTGCTCGTAACATCCCAGGTGTAACTGTTTTAACAGCTAACGGAATCAACGTTCTTGATCTTGTAGGTCATGATAAAGTTGTGTTCACAAAAGCTGCAGTAGAAAAAGTTGAGGAGGTGCTTGGATAATGGAAGCACGTGATATCATTAAACGTCCGGTCATTACTGAGCGTTCTTCTGAATTAATGGCAGAGAAAAAGTATACTTTCGAAGTAGACACTCGCGCTAACAAAACACAAGTTAAAGACGCTGTTGAAGAAATCTTTGGTGTTGAAGTTGATAAAGTAAACATCATGAACTACAAAGGTAAATTCAAGCGCGTTGGTAAATACAGCGGCTACACTAACAAACGTCGTAAGGCAATTGTTAAATTAACTGCTGATTCAAAAGAAATCGAATTATTCTAATAGATAGCTTAATCTGAGCAATTATAGAAGGAGGGAACACAAATGGCGATTAAAAAGTATAAACCAACCTCAAATGGTCGTCGTAACATGACGTCATCTGACTTTGCGGCAATTACTACTAATAAACCTGAAAAGTCTTTATTAGCTCCTAAAACACGCAAAGCTGGTCGTAATAACCAAGGTAAAATTACTGTTCGTCATCACGGTGGTGGTCATAAGAAGCAATACCGCGTAATCGATTTTAAACGTGTTAAAGATGGCATTCCAGGCCGCGTTGCTACAATCGAGTATGATCCAAACCGTTCTGCGAATATCGCATTAATCAACTATGCTGACGGTGAAAAACGTTATATCTTAGCTCCAAAAGGTCTTGAAGTAGGTCAAACGATCGTTTCTGGTCCAGAGGCAGATATTAAAGTAGGTAACGCATTACCATTAGCAAACATTCCAATGGGTACAACAATCCATAACATCGAGTTAAAACCTGGTAAAGGTGGACAATTAGTACGTTCTGCTGGTACTTCAGCACAAGTACTTGGACGTGAAGGTAAATACGTAATTGTTCGTCTTCAATCTGGTGAAGTTCGCTTAGTATTAGCTACTTGTCGTGCAACAATCGGTCAAGTTGGTAACGAGCAACACGAACTTATCCACATTGGTAAAGCAGGTCGTTCTCGTTGGTTAGGTAAACGCCCAGTAGTTCGTGGTTCTGTAATGAACCCTAACGATCACCCACACGGTGGTGGTGAAGGACGTTCTCCAATCGGACGTAAATCTCCAATGACACCATGGGGTAAACCAGCTCTTGGTTATAAAACACGTAAGAAGAAAAACAAATCTTCTAAATTTATCATTCGTGGACGTAAAAAATAAAGTGATTGTACTACGGTTCGCTAGAAGAGCCGTGGTGGGATCACGGAGGGAGGTTCCTAAATGGGTCGCAGCTTGAAAAAAGGACCTTTTGTCGATGAACACCTTATGAAAAAGGTTGAAGCGCAAGAGGCTTCTGAGAAAAAACAAGTAATTAAAACTTGGTCTCGCCGTTCTACTATCTTCCCGAACTTTATCGGACAAACAATCGCTGTATATGATGGACGTAAACACGTTCCTGTATATGTGACAGAAGATATGGTAGGTCACAAATTAGGCGAGTTCGCACCGACACGTACTTACAAAGGTCACGGTGCAGACGATAAGAAAACAAGACGCTAATTTTGAGAGGAGGTAAATCCTAATGACACAAGCTAAAGCTATCGCTCGTACAGTTCGTATCGCTCCTCGTAAAGTACGTCTAGTAGTAGACTTAATCCGAGGCAAGCAAATCGGTGAAGCAGTTGCAATTTTACGTCATACTCCAAAAGCGGCGTCTCCAGTCGTTGAGAAAGTATTAAAATCTGCAGTTGCTAACGCTGAACATAACTATGAGTTAGATGTAAACAACTTAGTTGTATCTGAAATCTTTGTTGATGAAGGTCCAACATTAAAACGTTTCCGTCCACGTGCTCAAGGACGTGCAAGCGCAATTAATAAACGCACAAGCCACATTACAGTTGTGGTATCAGAGAAGAAGGAGGGTTAATCCGTGGGTCAAAAAGTACATCCAATAGGACTACGAGTTGGTATTATTCGTGATTGGGAATCAAAATGGTTCGCTGAGAAAGACTATGCTGCTCTTTTACACGAAGATATCAAAGTTCGTAAATATATCGAATCTACATTAAAAGATGCATCTGTATCTAAAGTAGAAATCGAGCGCGCTGCAAATCGCGTAAACATCACAATTCACACTGCGAAACCAGGTATGGTAATCGGTAAAGGCGGTACGGAAGTTGAAAACTTACGTAAACACTTAAGCGATACAACTGGCAAGCGTGTTCACATTAATATCGTGGAAATCAAACGTGCTGATCTTGATGCTCGTTTAGTAGCAGAAAACATCGCTCGTCAACTTGAGAACCGCGTATCATTCCGTCGTGCTCAAAAACAAGCAATCCAACGTACAATTCGCGCTGGTGCAAAAGGTATTAAAACACAAGTATCTGGTCGTTTAGGTGGCGCTGATATTGCGCGTGCTGAACACTATAGTGAAGGAACTGTTCCACTTCATACGCTACGTGCTGACATCGATTATGCACATGCAGAAGCTGATACAACTTACGGTAAATTAGGCGTTAAAGTTTGGATCTACCGTGGTGAAGTCCTTCCTACTAAAAAGAACTCTGTGGAAGGAGGCAAATAATAATGTTATTACCAAAACGCGTTAAATATCGTCGTGAACACCGTGGTAAAATGCGTGGTGAGGCGAAAGGCGGTAAAGAAGTAACATTTGGTGAATGGGGCTTACAAGCTACAACAGCATCATGGATTACAAACCGTCAAATTGAATCTGCTCGTATCGCAATGACACGTTACATGAAACGTGGCGGTAAAGTTTGGATCAAAATTTTCCCACATAAACCTTATACGAAAAAGCCTCTAGAAGTCCGCATGGGTTCTGGTAAAGGTTCTCCTGAAGGTTGGGTAGCAGTAGTAAAACCAGGAAAAATTATGTTTGAAATCGCGGGTGTATCTGAAGAGATCGCACGTGAAGCGCTTCGTTTAGCATCACATAAGCTTCCTGTTAAATGTAAGATCGTAAAACGTCAAGAAACTGGTGGTGAATCTAATGAAAGCTAATGAAATCCGTGACCTTGCCACTTCTGAAATCGAATTAAAAGTGAAATCACTGAAAGAAGAGCTTTTCAACCTTCGCTTCCAATTGGCGACTGGTCAATTAGAAAACACAGCTCGCATCCGCGAAGTTCGTAAAGCGATTGCGCGCATGAAAACTGTGATTCGTGAAAGAGAAATCAGTGCACAATAATACGAATAAAGGAGGTTTTCTGGCATGACTGAGCGTAACCAACGCAAAGTTTACACAGGCCGTGTTGTTTCAGATAAAATGGACAAAACTGTTACAGTATTAGTTGAAACATACAAAAAGCACAAGCTTTATGGCAAACGTGTAAAATATTCTAAAAAGTTCAAAGCTCATGATGAGCAAAACACTGCGAAAATCGGTGATATCGTACGTATCATGGAAACTCGCCCGCTATCAGCTACTAAACATTTCCGTCTAGTGGAAGTTGTAGAAAAAGCGGTTATTATCTAATAACTATTTCGGAAAATACCTATTCCGAAGGGAGGTAACCTAAGTGATCCAACAAGAAAGTCGTATGAAAGTTGCTGACAACTCAGGTGCACGTGAAGTTTTAACTATTAAAGTGCTTGGTGGTTCTGGACGTAAAACTGCTAACATCGGCGATATCGTCGTATGTACAGTTAAGAAAGCAACACCAGGTGGCGTTGTCAAGAAAGGTGACGTTGTTAAGGCTGTTATCGTTCGCACAAAATCTGGCGTTCGTCGTAAAGATGGTACTTACATTAAATTTGATGAAAATGCTTGCGTTATTATCAGAGATGATAAGTCACCACGCGGAACTCGTATTTTCGGACCTGTTGCACGTGAACTACGTGACAGCAACTTCATGAAAATCGTTTCTCTAGCTCCAGAAGTTCTTTAATTTTCATGACAGTACCAATCAAGGAGGTGCGACACACAATGCATGTTAAAAAGGGCGACAAGGTAAAAGTTATTACTGGTAAAGATAAAGGCAAAGAAGGCGTTATTTTAGCTGCTTTCCCAAAACAAGACCGTGTTCTTGTTGAAGGCGTTAATATCGTTAAAAAGCATATCAAACCTAACCAGTTAAACCCACAAGGTGGTATTGTATCTCAAGAAGCTGCAATCCACGTATCGAACGTAATGCTAATCGATCCAAAATCTGGCGAGCCGACTCGTGTAGGTTACAAAATCGAAAATGGTAAAAAAGTTCGTGTTGCAAAAAAATCAGGTGTAGTAATCGACTAACAAGTAAAACGAGAAAGGAGGTACGAACATGAGCCGCCTAAAAGAAAAATTTGTAAATGAAGTTTCACCTGCTCTAGTGAGCAAGTTTGAATATAAATCAGTAATGCAAGTGCCAAAAGTAGAGAAAATCGTTATTAACATGGGTGTTGGTGACGCTGTACAAAACTCTAAAGCACTAGATGCTGCTGTAGAAGAATTAGCAACTATCACTGGTCAAAAGCCAGTTGTAACGAAAGCGAAAAAATCGATTGCAGGTTTCCGTTTACGTGAAGGTATGCCTATCGGTGCTAAAGTTACATTACGCGGTGAGCGTATGTATGAATTCTTGGATAAATTAATTTCTATCGCACTACCACGTGTACGTGACTTCCGCGGTGTTTCTAAAAAAGCATTCGACGGTCGCGGTAACTACACATTAGGTGTGAAAGAACAATTGATTTTCCCAGAAATCGATTACGATAAAGTTTCGAAGGTACGCGGTATGGACATCGTGATCGTAACGACTGCGAATTCTGATGAAGAAGCTCGCGAGTTATTGACACAATTCGGTATGCCGTTCCAAAAGTAATTAAACAAGGAGGGCGAAAACGTGGCTAAAAAATCAATGATCGTTAAACAACAACGTAAGCAAAAGTTTAAAGTACAAGAATATACACGTTGTGAACGCTGTGGTCGTCCACATTCTGTATATCGCAAATTTAAGCTTTGCCGTATTTGTTTCCGTGAACTTGCATATAAGGGACAAATTCCTGGCGTTAAAAAAGCCAGCTGGTAATCCCCTAATTTTGGGAAGGAGGTAAATTTTCATGACAATGACTGATCCGATTGCAGATATGCTTACTCGTATTCGTAATGCGAACATGGTTCGTCACGAGAAATTAGAAGTTCCTGCTTCTAACTTAAAGAAAGAAATCGCTGAAATCTTAAAGCGTGAAGGTTTCGTACGTGACGTTGAGTATGTTGAAGATAACAAGCAAGGAATCATCCGTATCTTCTTAAAATACGGTAAAGATAATGAGCGTGTAATTACTGGTTTAAAACGTATTTCTAAACCTGGTTTACGTGTATACGCTAAAACAAACGAAGTACCTAAAGTATTAAACGGTCTTGGTATCGCTTTAGTATCAACTTCACAAGGTTTATTAACTGATAAAGAAGCTCGCGCTAAACAAGTTGGCGGAGAAATCTTAGCATACGTTTGGTAATTAGTAACAAAAGAATGGAGGTGCAACTTACATGTCTCGCGTAGGTAAAAAACTTATCGAGGTACCTGCTAACGTAACTGTCACTGTCACTGACGACAACACAGTAACTGTTAAAGGTCCAAAAGGTGAATTAGTTAATCAATTTAATCAAGATATGAAAATCGAGCAAGAAGGCAACATCATCACTGTTGTTCGTCCATCTGAATCGAAAGAACACCGTACAAACCACGGTACAACTCGTGCGTTATTAGCTAACATGGTAACGGGTGTTTCTGAAGGTTTCTCTCGTACTCTAGAACTTATCGGGGTAGGTTACCGTGCTCAATTGCAAGGTAACAAACTTGTACTTAACGTAGGTTACTCTCATCCAGTAGAGTTTACACCTGAACAAGGTTTAGAGATTGAAGTTCCTTCAAACACGAAAATTATCGTTAAAGGTATTAACAAAGAACGCGTTGGTGCATTAGCATCTAACATCCGTGACGTTCGTCCTCCAGAGCCATATAAAGGCAAAGGAATTCGTTATGAAGGCGAATACGTTCGTCGTAAAGAAGGTAAAACAGGTAAATAATGCTAAAAGCAAGCATTAGAAAGGAGTGACCTCTGTGATTACGAAACAAGATAAAAATCAGGTTCGTAAAAAACGTCATGCACGTGTACGTTCAAAAATTACGGGTACTGCTGAGCGTCCACGCTTAAACGTATTCCGTTCTAACAAGAACATTTACGCACAATTAATCGATGACGTTGCTGGTGTAACTTTAGTATCTGCCAATACACAAGAAAAAGCTTTCGAGGGTAGCGGATCTAACGTTGAAGCAGCAGCTAAAATCGGTGAAGCAATCGCAAAACGCGCTGCGGAAAAAAATATTACTGCTGTTGTATTTGACCGTGGTGGTTACTTATATCATGGACGTGTGAAAGCTTTAGCAGAAGCTGCACGTGAAAACGGCTTAGAATTTTAATAAGAAGGAGGGACATACTTCATGAGTCGCATTGACGCAAACAAATTAGAGCAACTTGAAGAACGCGTAGTTACAATTAACCGTGTAGCGAAAGTTGTTAAAGGTGGACGTCGCTTCCGCTTCACAGCACTTGTTGTTGTTGGAGATAAGAACGGCCATGTAGGTTTCGGTACTGGTAAAGCACAAGAGGTGCCAGACGCAATCCGTAAAGCTGTTGAAGACGCGAAGAAAAACTTAGTCGAAGTACCACGCGTAGGTGGAACTACTCCACACTTAGTGCAAGGTCGCTTTGGCGCAGGTAAAGTATTAATTAAACCTGCTGCTCCAGGTACAGGGGTTATCGCTGGTGGTCCAGTACGTGCTGTATTAGAGTTAGCTGGTATTACTGATATTCTTTCAAAATCTCTAGGTTCAAACACACCAATTAACATGGTGCGTGCAACTATTGCAGGTTTAACTGAATTAAAGCAAGCTGAGGATGTTGCAAAACTTCGCGGTAAATCAGTGGAAGAATTATTAGGATAAGGGGGGAATTATAATGGCTAAATTACAAATTACCCTTTCTAAATCTGTGATTGGTACAAAACCAGCACAACGTAAAACAATCGAGGCTCTTGGATTACGCAAAACGAATCAAACTGTTGAACACGCTGATAACGAAGCTGTTCGCGGTATGCTTACAAAAGTAGCTCACTTAGTTACTGTAAAAGAAATCTAATTTCATATCATTGAACAAGGAGGTGCCACTCATAATGAAACTTCATGAGTTGAAACCAGCAGAAGGATCACGTAAAGTACGTAACCGAGTTGGTCGTGGTATCGGTTCTGGTAACGGTAAAACTGCAGGTAAAGGTCACAAAGGTCAAAACGCTCGTTCTGGCGGCGGCGTTCGCCCAGGATTTGAGGGTGGTCAAAACCCACTATTCCGTCGTTTACCTAAACGAGGCTTTACAAATATTAACCGTAAAGAATACGCTATCGTTAACCTTGATGCATTAAACCGTTTTGAAGATGGTGCAGAGGTAACTACTGCATTATTAGTAGAAACTGGTATTGTGAGTAATGAAAAAGCTGGTATTAAAGTTTTAGGTAACGGAACTTTAACAAAAAAGCTTACAGTAAAAGCTCATAAATTCTCAGCTTCTGCGAAAGAAGCTATTGAGAATGCTGGCGGAACAACTGAGGTGATCTAATGTTTCAAACGATCTCTAACTTTATGCGCGTTCGAGATATACGAAATAAAATCATCTTTACATTATTAATGCTCATCGTTTTCCGTATCGGGACATTTATTCCTGTACCAAACGTCGACGCAAATGTATTGAAAGCTGCTGATGAATTTAATATTATTGGCTTCTTAAATACTTTCGGTGGTGGTGCCTTGGCAAACTTCTCTATCTTTGCGATGGGGATTATGCCATACATTACTGCTTCAATTATTGTGCAGTTATTGCAAATGGATGTTGTACCTAAATTTGCAGAATGGGCTAAACAAGGTGAAGTTGGTCGCCGTAAGTTAGCACAATTCACACGATACTTTACAATCATTTTAGCGCTAATCCAATCATTTGCTATGTCATTCGGCTTTAACCAGCTTTATGGCGGCTCATTGATTACAGACACTAGCGTTGGTTCGTATTTAACTATCGCAATTGTGCTTACAGCAGGTACTGCCTTCCTATTATGGCTGTCTGAGCAAATTACAGCAAATGGTGTAGGTAATGGTATTTCCATTATTATCTTTGCTGGTATCGTTGCAGCAATTCCAACTGCAGTTAACCAAGTTTATGCACAACAAATCGAAGGTGCAGGCGAGCAACTATTCATTCGAATTGTCATTCTTGCCTTGTTAGTACTAGTTCTTCTTGCAGTTATTGTTGGAGTAATTTATGTTAACCAAGCGTTGCGTAAAATTCCAATTCAATATGCAAAGCGAGTAACTGGTCGTGCGCCTCAAGCAGGTGGTCAACAAACGCACTTACCGTTAAAGGTAAATGCTGCAGGGGTTATTCCGGTAATCTTTGCGATGGCGTTTATTGTAACACCGCAAACTTTGGCGACATTCTTCGGTGAAAATAGTGTTACAAGATTTATTACAAGTATGTTTGATTATAAGCAAACGACTGGATTAATAGGTCTAACTCTTTATATCGCTTTAATCATTGCCTTCACATATTTCTATGCGTTCGTTCAAGTGAACCCAGAAAATGTAGCAGACAATTTAAAGAAACAAGGTGCATACATTCCGGGCATTCGTCCAGGTAATGATACGCAGGCTTATTTAACAAAAGTTCTTTATCGTTTAACTTTCGTTGGCGCTATCTTCCTATGTGTCATCTCTGTTATGCCTATTTTATTCACTACATTTATGAACTTACCTGCTTCTGCTCAAATCGGTGGAACAAGTATGATTATCGTAGTTGGTGTAGCACTTGAAACAATGAAGCAATTAGAGTCACAACTAGTGAAACGTCATTATAAAGGCTTTATGAAATAATGTTGGTTTTAGGGAACGATTTCGTTTCCTTAACCAGCTAGACACAGTAGCTTTTAGGGGGAAACTTCGTATGAATATCGTTTTAATGGGCCTGCCGGGTGCTGGTAAAGGTACACAGGCAGACAAAATTGTTGAGAAGTACGCAATCCCTCATATTTCTACAGGCGATATGTTCCGTGCAGCTATTAAGGACGGTACTGAGCTTGGCTTACAGGCTAAATCGTTTATGGATCAAGGTGCATTAGTACCTGATGAAGTAACAATCGGTATCGTACGTGAGCGATTATCACAACCAGACTGCGAAAAAGGATTCTTATTAGATGGATTCCCGCGTACAGTTCCTCAGGCCGAGGCGTTAAATGGCATTCTTGAAAGCCTAGGTCGTGCAATCGAACATACGATTAATATCCAAGTTGATAAAGATGAATTAATAGCACGTTTAAGTGGACGTCGTATTTGTAAGAGCTGTGGCGCTTCTTATCATTTAGTTTTCAACCCTCCAGCGGTAGAAGGCAAATGTGATAAAGATGGTGGCGAGCTTTATACACGTGCAGATGATAATCCAGAAACGGTAACAAATCGTTTGGAAGTAAATATGAACCAAGCGCAGCCTTTACTTGACTTTTACCAAGCTAAAGGTGTTTTAACGAATATTGATGGACAGCAAGATATTAACAAAGTATTTGCTGATCTTGATGCTCTATTACAGAGCGGCCGCAGCTGATACCCGACCCAGGCGCAAGTTAACTGCTTTCGCGGGAGGCATGCGGAGGCAACAACGAAACATAATTTTTGAGAGTTGCAAAAGCATATTGTACCCAATTAATACGAGAGAGGGGAGCACGGTTTTGTGTGATGATCCGATTATTGTATAGAGGGTTTCGTGGAAGCATCTGTGTAACGGGTATGAATCTCTCATCCAAGACATTCCGGCTATCGTGTTAACATAAGGAATACAGCTTCCTAAACCGGGATCTGTTCAATTCCATGGATTGTGTGAAGCGAAACCAGACGAACGTCTTTCGAACATCTCTCATACAATCCAAGCATATGTTGAGACGAGTTGCTTCTAAATAACGGAAGAAAACAGTTATAATGATTACCGGATTAGGTAGTCAGAAATTGCATATAGAAGGGAGACGAGAGTTAATGGCGAAAGATGATGTAATTGAAGTCGAAGGGACAGTTGTTGAGACTTTGCCAAACGCGATGTTTAAGGTAGAATTAGAAAATGGGCATGTAGTGCTTGCACATGTTTCTGGAAAGATTCGTATGCACTTTATCCGCATTCTACCGGGAGATAAGGTTACTATTGAGTTATCTCCATATGATTTAACTCGCGGTCGTATCACATACCGTTTTAAATAATCTTTTGCACTCCGGACTATTAAGGAGGTTAGGTTAGATGAAAGTGAGACCATCTGTGAAACCGATCTGCGAAAAGTGTAAAGTAATTCGCCGACGCGGTAAAGTAATGGTAATCTGTGAAAATCCTAAACACAAACAAAAACAAGGATAATAAATAAGGAGGTGCACACGTAAATGGCACGTATTGCTGGTGTTGATATTCCTCGCGACAAACGCGTTGTAATTTCATTAACTTACATTTTCGGTATTGGTAAAACAACTTCACAAAAAGTATTAGCAGCTGCAGGTATTGACGAAAATATCCGCGTTCGCGACTTAACTGAAGATCAATTAAACCTAATCCGTGAACAATTAGACTCACTTAAAGTGGAAGGTGACTTACGTCGTGAAGTTTCACTTAATATTAAACGTCTGATGGAAATCGGTTGTAACCGTGGTATCCGTCACCGTCGTGGTCTACCTGTTCGTGGTCAAAATACGAAGAACAACGCACGTACGCGTAAAGGTCCTCGTAAAACTGTAGCGAATAAGAAAAAATAATTAAGTAAAGGAGGTTCCTTCTTAACATGGCTCGTAAACAACAAACTCGTAAACGTCGTGTGAAAAAGAATATCGAATCTGGTATTGCACACATCCGTTCTACATTCAACAATACAATCGTAACGATTACAGATATGCAAGGTAACGCTGTATCATGGTCAAGTGCTGGTGCTCTTGGTTTCCGTGGTTCACGTAAATCTACTCCATTTGCTGCGCAAATGGCTGCAGAAACAGCTGCAAAAGCATCCCTTGAACATGGTCTGAAAACGTTGGAAGTAACTGTTAAAGGTCCTGGTGCAGGTCGTGAAGCTGCAATTCGTGCACTTCAAGCTGCTGGTTTAGAAGTAACTGCTATTAAAGACGTTACTCCAGTTCCACATAACGGTTGCCGTCCGCCAAAACGTCGTCGCGTGTAATGGGTGCAGCTTAAAGAGCGTAGTTCTTTAAGTACATCATTTCTTTGTGCAAATGTCTTGTGCAACTTATTAGTAAAGTCAATCAAGAATAACAACTATGATGGTATGAACCTATACATTGATGTTTTGAAGGAGGGTAAATTGAATGATCGAAATTGAAAAACCAAAGATTGAGACAGTGGAGATCAGCGAAGATGTCAAATATGGCAAGTTTGTTGTAGAACCGCTAGAACGCGGATATGGAAACACTTTGGGAAATTCTTTACGTCGTATCCTTCTGTCTTCATTACCAGGAGCTGCTGTAACGTCAATACAAATTGACGGCGTATTACACGAATTCTCTACTGTAGAAGGCGTTGTAGAAGATGTTGCTTCAATTATCTTAAACGTGAAAAAGTTAGCTTTAAAAATCTACTCTGACGAAGAAAAAGTCATTGAGATTGATGTAAAAGGTGATGGCACAGTAACTGCTGCTGACATCACACATGACAGTGACGTTGAAATTTTAAATCCAGATCTATATATTGCAACAATCGCTAAAAACGGTCATTTACGTATGCGTATGTATGCGCAACGTGGTCGTGGCTACACTCCTGCTGATCAAAACAAACGTGAGGATCTTCCTATCGGCGTGATCCCGATCGACTCTATTTACACTCCAGTTTCACGCGTCAATTTCCAAGTGGAAAACACTCGTGTTGGGCAAAACTCTGATTACGATAAGTTATCACTTGATGTATGGACAGATGGAAGCATCGGTCCAAAAGAGGCGATTTCACTTGGAGCGAAAATTTTAACAGAGCATTTGAACATTTTCGTAGGCATGACGAATGAAGCGCAAACTGCTGAAATCATGGTCGAAAAAGAAGAAGACCAAAAAGAAAAAGTTTTAGAGATGACTATCGAAGAACTAGATCTTTCTGTTCGTTCTTACAACTGTTTAAAGCGTGCAGGCATCAATACGGTGCTTGAATTAGCGAATAAATCAGAAGACGATATGATGAAAGTGCGCAACCTTGGTCGCAAGTCTTTAGAAGAGGTTAAAGCGAAGTTAGAAGAGCTTGGTTTAGGATTACGTAAAGAAGACTAAGCGAATTTGAAATATACAGCAAGATCAGATATTTTTTAAAGGAGGGAAACATCCATGGGTTACAGAAAACTTGGTCGTACAAGTTCTCAACGTAAAGCGATGTTACGTGACTTAGCTACTGACTTAATCATCAACGAGCGCATCGAGACTACTGAAGCTCGCGCGAAGGAAGTTCGTAAAGCTGTTGAAAAAATGATTACTTTAGGTAAGCGCGGTGATTTACATGCTCGTCGTCAAGCGGCTGCATTTATCCGTCGTGAGCTAGTAACGGCAACTGACGAAGAAGGTAACGAAACAACTTCATTCGCACTACAAAAATTGTTCGATGATGTTGCACCACGCTACGCAGAGCGTCAAGGTGGTTACACTCGTATCCTAAAAGTAGGTCCTCGTCGTGGAGACGGCGCACCTGTAGTTGTAATTGAATTAGTTTAATTTAATTCAGCGATTCAGCCAATAACACAGTTGTTTTAGAGGGGATGCCTAGTTCACCTATGAACGCTGGCACTCCCTTTCTGTAAATAATTAATTACATATTTGTGTGTAATTAAAATGATTTATACGACAAATAATTAAGCTGAGCGTTATGATGAGCGGAACACTATGTTGTTGGCGTCTCGTCTAGCTCTCCGCACCTCATTCATTCAGAGTACGGAAATGAGCAGCCGTATTCTCCTTAATGTAGTGATAAGCGCATTTCTCTGAATGAGGTGCGCGCTTTTTTATTGTATGGGATATTGGTTTACATCACCAACTTTACCATATGCACATACATAAACATAAAGTACGTTTAGGCATTTCCTGCTTGTTAACGTGCTTTATTTTTATATATGTGGGAAAGGTAGCATAATTTTTGCAAACAGTGTAATTTTAATAGTGGAGTGGAGAAAGAGAGGGGTAGCAGAGCCATGACAGAAATTTTATCTTTTCACAATGTGACATTCTCCTATACACCTGAGGATGAAACAGCGCGCAAAGCTGTGCAAAATATTTCATTTACCGTGCAGCAAGGTGAGTGGATTGCCATTGTGGGCCATAATGGCTCAGGCAAATCGACAATAGCGAAGCTAATGAATGGCTTACTATTTCCTGCTGAAGGGGAAGTACGCGTTTTACTTAATGCTTTAACAGAGGAAAACCTGTGGGATGTACGTTCAAAAATGGGTATGGTATTTCAAAATCCTGATAATCAATTTGTTGGTGCAACAGTACAAGATGATGTTGCATTTTCCTTAGAAAATAACGGTGTGCCGTATGAAGAGATGGTAGCACGCGTAAAAGATGCATTAAAGCAAGTAAAGATGGATCAGTTTTATAACCATGAACCACATCACTTATCTGGTGGACAAAAGCAGCGGGTTGCCATTGCAGGCGCTTTAGCAATCCACCCGAAAGTTTTAATATTAGACGAGGCTACATCGATGCTAGACCCACAAGGGCGTGATGAAGTGTTAAGTACCGTTCAAGCCTTGCGTGAAAAAATCGGACTTACCGTTATTTCGATTACACACGATTTAGAGGAAGCGATGCTAGCAGACCGTATTATTTTTATGAATGATGGTAAAAAATACGCAGAAGGTACACCGAGCGAAATTTTTTCATTAGGTGAGCAATTAATTACATTTGGCTTAGACTTACCTTTTGCGATGAAGATGACAAAGCTCCTGCAGCAACAAGGTGTAAAGCTGTTAGGACAACATATGACAGAAGAAGAGCTGGTGAATGATTTATGGACATCAAACTTCAACAAGTAAGTTATGCTTATGGAAAAGATACACCCTTTGAGAAATATGCGCTATTTGATGTGGATTTGACGATTACTCACGGGACCTATCAAGCAATTATCGGACATACAGGCTCAGGGAAATCAACAATCTTACAGCATTTTAATGGATTATTAAAGCCATCTACGGGTGAGGTGCACATCGGTGAGCGCGTAATTGAAGCAGGCAAAAAGGCAAAGGAATTAAAGCCTATACGCCAAAAAGTAGGCATTGTCTTTCAATTTCCAGAGCATCAACTATTTGAAGAAACAGTATTAAAAGATATTATGTTTGGTCCGATGAATTTTGGCGTTTCGGAAGAAGAGGCAGAGCGACGTGCACGTGAGCTAATTACACTTGTTGGATTACCTGACGAAGTGTTAGAAAAGTCACCTTTTGATTTATCAGGGGGACAAATGCGTCGTGTGGCAATTGCAGGTGTTTTAGCGATGCAGCCAGAGGTTATCGTATTAGATGAACCGACAGCAGGCTTAGACCCACGTGGTCAAAAAGAAATTATGGACATGTTTTACCAGTTGCATAAGCAGCAAGGGTTAACGACAATTCTCGTAACACATAGTATGGAGGATGCTGCACGCTACGCTGATCAAGTTGCCATTATGCATGAAGGGCGCTGTGTGCTAACTGGGCAGCCGAGGGAGATTTTTGCAGACGTGGAGACATTAGCGAAATATCGTTTAGAGCCACCACGTATCATTCGTTTCCAGCATCGAGTTGAAAAGCTTATAGGTGAAATTTTGCCGAAAATATGCTTAACAGAGGAAGAGTTAGCGATTGAATTAGCACAGGTTGTAAAGAAGGGGCGTGACCAACAATGATGGAGAAAATGATTTTTGGGCGCTATATTCCTGGAAATTCCTTCGTACATAAGCTTGACCCGCGTGCTAAGCTCATTTTCGTATTTGCCTTTATCATTGTTGTCTTTTTAGCAAACAATATAATCACTTACGGGTTACTTCTTGCATTTACGTTGTTCATTGTATTGATTTCCCGCATTCGACTCTATTTTTTAATTAATGGTTTGAAGCCAATTATCTTTTTAATGGTATTTACGTTTTTACTGCATACGCTATTTACGCGTGAGGGAGCAGTTGTATTAGATTTGGGCTTTTTAAAAATTTATGAGCAAGGCTTGAGACAAGGTATTTTTATTTCAATCCGCTTTTTAGTGCTTGTTTTTATGACATCCATTTTAACATTAACGACATCGCCGATTTCAATTACGGACGGTTTGGAAGTGCTATTGAATCCATTAAAGAAATTAAAAGCGCCTGTACATGAGCTCGCACTCATGATGTCAATATCATTACGCTTTATCCCAACTCTAATGGATGAAACAGATAAAATTATGAAAGCTCAAATGGCACGAGGCTCAGATTTAAGCGCTGGTCCATTAAAAAATCGTTTAAAGGCAGTTGTTCCATTGCTTGTTCCACTTTTTGTGAGTGCCTTTAAGCGTGCCGAGGATTTAGCGACAGCGATGGAGGTGCGTGGCTATCGTGGTGGCGAGGGGAGAACACGCTATCGTCAATTGAAATGGGATTACCGCGATACAATTTGCTTAGTGTCCCTTGTCATACTGACGGCATTGCTTGTATTTTGCCGAAACTAGAGGTGATACCTTATGAGATTAAAAGCAATTATTAGCTATGATGGCACACAATTTGCTGGCTATCAAGTGCAGCCAGGCGAGCGCACAGTGCAGCTAGAACTAGAGAAAGTATTGATGAAAATGCATAAAGGTGAGCGTGTGCATGTGACGGCAAGTGGGCGTACAGATGCGCGTGTTCATGCGACAGGGCAAGTTATTCATTTTGATACAACGCTGACGATTCCTACTGATAATTATCAAAAGGCATTAAATGTTCAACTGCCAAGCGATATTCGGGTTTTAGGTGTTGAACAAGTAGCAGACGACTTTCATGCGCGCTATAGTGCGACAGGCAAGCGTTATCGTTACATTTGGGATTGCAGTAAAGTCCAAAGCCCATTTCGCCGTTTTTATACAGTTGAAACGAAGGGCATTAAGCCAAATATAGAGCCCATGCGTGAGGCTGCACAGTCAATTGTCGGCACACATGATTTTACTTGCTTTTGCGCGGCGAATACAAGCGTTGTAGATAAAGTGCGCACCGTCTATTCACTAAATTTAGAATGGGTTGGTGACGAGCTACATATGACGATTGCAGGCAATGGTTTCCTATACAATATGGTGCGCATCATTGCAGGAACACTCTGGGAGGTCGGAACGGGTCGCCGCGATGTTTGTGCAGTGGCACAGGCAATCGAGGCACAGGACCGCAGTAAGGCAGGAAAGACAGCACCGGCACATGGACTTTACTTGGAGGAAGTTTTTTACGCAATAAACGCATAGTAATTTATCCCGCATTAACTGGCAGTAAGCCTCCCACTTCAAGACTTAAGTAAGGATGCCCGTAAAAGCCCGATTGCTTCAACTAACAATCAGTGGGGATGAGGAAAACCTTCACTGATTGAAGTTTCATTTTATCAATTATTTGGATTTTTCGTCTTTAACAACATCACCGTGTGTTCAATAAAAATTCTTGACTTATAACGCAATACGTTATATGATGATGTATGGTATTTTCATTACCACCACAAATAAGCCCCGAAACTTATAGTGTTTAATAATGAAAAATAACGGTAATCGAATCGATTAGGAGGATATATACATGCGTACAACATTCATGGCTAAAGGTCACGAAGTAGAGCGTAAATGGTTAGTAGTTGACGCAGAAGGCCAAACTCTTGGACGTTTAGCTTCTGAAGTAGCTTCTATTTTACGCGGTAAACATAAACCAACTTTCACACCACACGTTGACACAGGTGATCATGTAATCATCATCAACGCTGATAAAATTGAGTTAACAGGTAATAAATTAGAAGGTAAAATCTACTACCGTCACACTCAATTTACTGGTGGTTTAAAACAACGTACAGCTGGCGAAATGAAAGAAAAATACCCAACTCAAATGATTGAGTTAGCGGTTAAAGGGATGCTTCCTAAAAACTCTTTAGGTCGTCAAATGTTCAGCAAACTTAATGTTTATGCTGGCCCAGAGCACCCACATGCAGCGCAAAAACCAGAAGCTTATGAGCTTCGTGGATAATATACTACATTAATAGGAGGAATAACCTTGGCACAAGTTCAATACATCGGCACAGGTCGCCGTAAAAGCTCAGTAGCACGCGTACGTTTAGTACCAGGCGAAGGCAAAATCGTAATCAATAACCGTGATGTTGCTGATTACCTACCATATGAAACTTTACTTTTAATTATCAACCAACCACTTGAAGCTACTGAAACAAAAGGTAGCTATGATGTTCACGTAAACGTAAACGGTGGTGGTTTCACTGGTCAAGCTGGTGCAATCCGTCACGGTATCGCACGCGCTTTATTACAAGTTGACCCAGATTTCCGTCCAGCACTTAAATCTGCTGGTTTATTAACACGTGATGCACGTATGAAAGAGCGTAAAAAACCAGGTTTACGCGGCGCTCGTCGTTCACCACAGTTCTCAAAACGTTAATATCGTTGTTATATCAACGTTTTTCAAAACTCTCTCTCGATTGTCGAGAGAGAGTTTTTTTATGCTTTATACTAAAAAAATTTAGTAGATAATTCAAAAATGGACCTTTAGCTATTCGAGTCTTTTAATTTTCTTAGTCTTTCAAGTTAATAGAATAGGGCATGTTTGAAAAGCCATTTTGAGACACAACTCCTATAATGAATAACTGCGGGAGCGAATCTTTTGTGTGCCGAAAGCAAAACGGCAGGTACATAGGTTTTCCCTGCATCGTTTCCTGCATAAACATCTTGCTTAAACTACTGAATAGGTAATATTTCAGTTGTGATCTGCATGATTAAAATCCCATTTATCCTCGGTTAATGATTGACGCACTGCTGTTTGTACTTCAACACCATTAACAATCCTTATTAATTCCTTACCGTTCTCTGTTATAAAACTAACCTCTATTGATAATCCTCTCAAGAAGAATTCTTTCTCTGCTTTAGCGTATAATTCAAGTTTCATTGTACCGGGCATTTCGATAAATAGTCTGTTGTTTTCTAATGAAACATGAATGATTAAATCCGGGTGTTCCGTTAGTGCATAATCACCGACAAGGCGTTTTAAAACATTTACTGGAATGACTCTGGCACGCTTTAATAGAGGTTTTTCCTTAGCAAGTTCATAAGGCTCATCAAAAGCTACTTGCTCGATTGCGTATAAGACATGTTGGTCAAAATCGAAATCTTGTTCTTTATTTCTTAGTACAATAACAACAATATCATGATCGATGAAGCGTCTAAGATGTGTAACATATCCTGGCCAGCCGCCACTATGCCAAATGATTCGTCCTTTTTTCTTGATATCCTCTAAGATCCAACCAAAACCATAGCTAAGTGGTGTTTGGGTTTTTGTCACCGCTGGTGTATAAGCTTCTTTTAGTAATTCGTCATTGATTAAATTTCCGGTGTTTAGAGCACGTTCATAAAGATATAAATCCTTGACAGTTGATTGAATACCACCATCACCAAGTATTCCATCTAAATAAATAACCATTTTGGACTCTTCGAAATCATCAGCCAAAACGTACTCGCCTGCATATACATCATAGACATAACCGTATGCATAATCTTCAATTTCAATCTTTTCTTTTCTAACACCAATAGCTTGAGTGCGAGTCATTTGAAGTGGCTTAAAAATATTTTCTTGTAAAAAGTAGGGGAAACCCATGTTGGTTACACGCTCAACAATGAGCGCGAGTAAAATATAGCCCGTGTTACTATATTCAACACGCTCATTTGGTGCAAATAGACGGTGGGGTTTGTACTTGACTAAATATCTAAGTAAGTCGTCATTGTCTGCGATTTTCGTTTTATCCCAGTATTTCTCAAACAAATCTAAATAATCGGGGAGTCCGCTCGTATGGTTAAGTAGATGTCTAATCGTAATGCCTTCATAAGGTAGATTAGGTATCCATTTCTGCACGAAGTCCTCAAGATTTAGTTTGCCTTCCTGAACGAGTAGTAAAATTGCAGTTGCTGTAATTGGCTTTGAGACAGATGCAAGGTTGAATAAAGATTGTGATGTTAATGGACGTTTTGTTGACAAGTCAGCATTACCAAAAGCTCCTTCGTATAAAATCTCGCCTTTTTTAGCAACAAGGACTGTACCATTTAACAATTCCCTTTCCTTAATTTCATTGAATAAACTTTCTAAGTTAGCCTTTGTGTTAGTCATGATTGTTTTCCTCCTCATCTTGTTTTGTATATGTCTTTTCTACAATGTTACTTAGCTTTGTGATAATCCTTTTGAGTTCTTCCATTTCACTCAATTCCATTTGTGTGTAAATACGATTAATAATTTGACGATTTATTTTTTCTTCTTTTTCAAAATATCGAGTTCCCTTATCTGTCAGTTGCACAAGTATTTCACGTCTATTTTGTGAATTAATAGTCCTCACTAAATAATTTCCATCTTCAAGTTTATTAACAATCTGTCCAACAGCGCTTGATGTTATTTTCATTAGTCGAGCAATTTCTCCAATAGAAATTTTTCCGTAATCTTTAACAATATCCATTAAAATTGTTTGATTCCTAGAAAGATTATCATCTAGTAAAGATTGATATTCTTTTATGATGATTTTATTCATCGTATAATGCATGTCATTTATTTCAGTAACGAGTTCAAATAATTCATCTTTATTTTTTTTCATATTAATAACCTCCTTATATTATAAAGTTTACTTTATTATAAAGTGGACTTTAATATTGGTCAAGATTAATAAAACATTTATATTTATCCGCTTTGCCGTTGAAGATATACAAATTTCCATTAAACTATGTACAAAAACGCTCACTTAATGATGTATAAAATCACTTGCCATCTAGAACTAGATGATTTTTTAAACGATAGGAATTGCCAACGGTAGTGACAACTACTGAGGTTTAGACCAACATGATATTGCCCACTCAGTCGCTCGCACATATGTTGCGGCGGTACTAGACTAGGTCTCCCTTTATCAGCGTGTCGTCTCGCCACTCGCTAAAATCAATCTAATGCATGAATATTATTTCTCCACTTATTTACTTTGTTAAATAGGGGCTGTCCTAAAGCCGTGCATAGCCGGCATTTTGGACAGTTAGCGATGATATTTCATAAGATGTTGATACATATAAACAGAAAACGCCTCTTTTAAAAATGGGATGAACATTGACTTTAGCAGTGTACTCCTTCAGTAAAAGGGAAGCGATGAAAACATTGATTTCAATACAGTGACAAAAAATGGATTTTCGGTCAACTCCACAAATGAAGCGTCCAAAATGTAGTGCTTTAGCACACTTTTTGAACGCTTCCTCACTAAGATATATTAAACTGGTAAATCCAATGATAAAAACTCAGCACGTTGTTGTGCGTGCTTGTCGAGCATAATTTGTTCAGGCTGGATGCCTTGTTCACGTAGTATTTCAATGTTTTGTGCAAGGAATTCATCGCTGCCAACAACGTAGAATAAACCTTCTTTGTCTGCGGCTAGATTTTTCACTTCTTCATAATAGTCTTTGCGATTATCGACGAACTGTGCGATGAATTTCTTGGCAGGTGCAGATTCAAAAATATTTGGGAATAAGAAATCCTTTGTGGAATCGATATTTAGTGAATGAATTTGATTCACATTGTCTGCACGCTCTAAATAATCAAGTACAAGTGGTCTAAAAGTAGCTAAGCCGACACCAGATGATAGCAGATAAATATTTTTATTATCTCTTTTTAGCGGTACATTCGAATGTGTTTTAAAGATTGCTACTTCAGTGCCAATTTCAATATTTTTTAAAATCGATTTGAATTCAGAGCATTGTTCTTTAATGCGTGTTGTAATACCGATTGAATTTTCGTGCGGTAAAGTGGAGATTGACATATGGCGGATGAGCGCGCGGTTTGGCTTTTCTCCAGCATTAAATCCCTTTAGTGCGAAATGGGTGTGCGAGCCTTCTTCCCATGTAAAGCCCTCTGGAAGGTCCAGCATGTATGTTTTAACCTCAGGCGTTTCTTCAATAATCTTATTTATTTTCGTCCAGTAAATTTGCATTATATCTTCTCCTCACTTATTTGTATGTCACTATCTACTATACAATAAGTGATAACTATTCTCAATTAAATAGATTGATTATTTTAAAGAATATTTGACATTTAATTTTAATGCGTTATGATGGATTTGAAATTAAAATATGATTCTTTTTCTACTAGGGGTGCCAAATAATGGCTGAGACTTACTCTTAGAACCTGATCTCGTTAGTACGAGCGGAGGGAAGTAGATGGGAAATGAATTCGTTTAATAACGATGTATTTTGGCATATATTTGCTTACTTCATTCAAAAACGAAACCCTCCTACTAGTGTTCCTTTTAGAAAAAGAACAAATTAGGAGGGTTTTTTTATGAAATTTACTGATGAATTACGTTTAGCAACAAAGGAGAGCTGGGAGAAAAGCTTAAATCACCCATTTGTACAAGGCATTGTGAAGGGGGATTTACCTCTTGAAATTTTCAAAAATTATATTTTGCAAGATATCTATTATTTGAACCATTATGCAAAAATTCATGCGCTGGCAGCGGCACAAGCAGAGGATTTCGCGATTACCGCTTTTCTGGCAGAAAAAGCGCGCAATACCGCACAAGCTGAATTAGGGGTGCATGAAGCACATGCGAAAATATTAAATATTACTGAGGAAGATATGGAAAGTTTCAAGCCAGCACCAACTGCTTACGGCTATACATCACATTTATATCGCTCAACAATGTATGGAAATTTAGCCTATATTATTTCGGCTATGTTGCCATGCTATTGGCTATATGCTGATATTGGCAAGGCTTATGAGCACGCAAATCCAGAAACTGAAATTTATCGCAATTGGCTTGCGACATATGCGAGCGATTGGTTCCAAGAGGCAACACAGGCTCAAATTGATTTATTAAACTCACTTGTGGAGGATATGAACGAAAAAGAAAAAGAGAAGGTGAAGGAACAATTTATTATCGCAAAGGAATATGAACTAGCATTTTGGGAGATGTCCTATACATTTGAAAAATGGTTATCACAGCGTGATGAGAAAGTGAAGTCATAGGTGGGGGATATATTGCCATGCGAATAGTCTTGAAATATTTAGCATTATTATCACTAATCTTCCTTTTAACGAGCTGTCAGACAAAGGAAGGGAATGAAAAGGTTCAACTGTTCTTAGATTGGACGCCAAATACAAATCATACAGGAATTTATGTAGCAAAGGAAAAAGGATTTTTTGAAGAAGTAGGCTTAGACGTTGAAATTATGCTGCCAGGCGAGGTACGTGCGGAGCAAATTGTAGGGTCTGGCAAGGGGCAATTCGGAATTAGCTTTCAAAATCAAGTAACGCAAGCGCGTTCAGAAGGTCTTCCTATTGTTTCAATCGCTGCGATTATTCAGAAAAACACTGGAGGCTATTATACGCCAAAGGCAAAGGGAATTAAAACGCCAAAAGACTTTGAAGGGCATATATACGGTGCATATGGCTCGGAATTAGAAAAAGCTTCTTTACAGGCTGTTATGAATAAAGAAGGTGGAGATGCTTCGAAAATTGAGACGGTACAAGTCGGCAATACAGATTATTTTGTAGCGCTAGAGCGAGACATCGATTTTGTCAGTATTTTTTATGCATGGACAGGTATTGAAGGTGAGATTCGTGATGCGGATATGCATTTTATTAAAACGACTGATTATGCGCCAGAGTTAGATACTTACTCACCCCTTATTATTACGAACGATAAAATGATTGAAGATAATCCTGATACAGTGCAAGCCTTCATTAATGCTGTATATAAAGGCTATGAGTTTGCAATTGATAACCCACAGAAATCGGCGGATATTTTAATTGCTGCAGAGCCCGACCTTCAGCCAGAGCTTGTGAGACGCAGTCAGGAGTGGCTATCTCCTCACTATAAAGAAGGTGCAGAGGCTTGGGGTGTTCAAGAGGCAAGTCGATGGGAAAACTTTGCGGAATTTATGGTAAAGCATCAGATTATCGGTGAAGTAGATATTCAACAAGCATTTACAAATGAATTTATCGCGAACGCAATGAAGTGAGGAAACAGCTATGAGAATAGAAAATATGTGGAAGTCGGTGCTAGCTCTTCTAATCGCAATTACTCTTTGGGAAATAGCAGTGAAGCTGTTGCAGATTGAAGTATGGGTACTACCTGCACCTTCCGTTATCGCAAAGGAAATGTTCATTGTTTTCCCCGCCATTTTCCCGCATATGCTGGCGACGATAAAGCTTGTATTCGTCGGTTTTTCGTCAGCCATTGTGTTAGGTATTAGTGTCGCAACAATGTTACATATTTTGCCGACTGCACGGGAAATCGTTATGCCGTTTCTCGTTATTTCTCAAAATATCCCAACAATTGTGCTAGCACCACTTTTAATGATTTGGTTTGGTCTAGGAGATTTCCCGAAATATTTAATTATCGCAACGACAGCCTTTTTCCCAATCACCATTGCAACGCTTGATGGATTTAGACAAACTGAGCGTGATTTGATGCATTATATGCAAATGATGGGAGCGACGAAAAAGCAAATTTTTTTAAGGTTGCAATTACCTGATGCAATCCCAAGCATCTTCTCAGGAATAAAAATTGCTGCAACGTATAGTGTGATGACAGCCGTTGTAGCAGAATGGCTAGGTGCACAAAAAGGAATTGGCGTATTTATGACGTTATCTGCCTCCTCCTACAGAACGCCACGTGTTTTCGTTGCAATCGTTATAACAATTATTCTGAGCTTGGCATTTTTCGGACTATTTTTAGCACTTGAGAAATGGTTTACGCGCTGGAAACGAAATGAGGGAGTACAATGAGTCTGCACATTGAGCAGCTACATCATTCTTTCGGAGAAAAAAAGATACTTTCCGCTATTTCTTTCACTGCACAGGATGGCGAGTTTGTTTCTATATTAGGACCTTCTGGTAGTGGGAAAAGTACTTTGTTTCATCTTATTGGAGGCGTTTTAAAGCCTGAGCAAGGGCAAATTATGTTAAATGATTGTGATATTACGAGTGAAAGTGGAAATATGAGCTACATGCCTCAAAGTCCGTCGCTTTTTCCTTGGAGAACAGTATTGCAAAATGCAATGCTTGGCAGTGAGTTAGCGGGGAAAGCAGATGAAGCACAGGCGATTGAATTATTGCAGAAGGCCAATTTGGGAGAGATGGTGAACGCTTATCCCCATCAATTATCAGGCGGAATGAAACAGCGTGTGGCATTTATTCGAGCGTTGCAAAGCCCGCAATCCCTTATCTGCTTAGATGAACCTTTCTCTGCATTAGATTCTTTTACGAAAAAAGAAATGCAGCAATGGTTGCTTAACATGTGGGAAGCGTATGACAAATCCATTTTATTCATTACACATGACATTGAAGAAGCCCTTTTCCTGTCGGACAAAATTATTATCTTATCAACAAACCCAGCAACTGTAAAAGCATCTATAAAAATTCCTTTTAAGCGTCCGCGGGATGAGCAATTATACTTGAGCGATGAGTTTTTACAATGGAAGAAAAAAATCGTTGAGGTACTTAAAGGATAATTGGAGGGTGTCCAAAAGGCTGTATATAGCCGACTTTTTGGACACCGATGCTGGTGTTTTTGGGAAATTTAACTCATTGAAATAGAGGGCTTACTTTAAAACGAAAGAAATACAGGATTTAACGATTTATCTGCTACATGAAAGAGAAGAAATGGAAGTATTGCTTTCAATGTACTTCCAACATAAAATTACCGTTTCAAATAGCACTTACTTTAGTTAGTAGCTGTAAAATAAAATTCACCTAGAATTTCATTTACTTTATATTGATCTGGTGCAAGCTCCTTTTCAATAAAAGAAATAATATCTGATTGTTCAACATCGTACATCACTTCAATTTCTTTAGAAAATAGTAGCTTTTCTTTTTGTAGCAAATTAGCAAAGGATGGTCGCTGCTTCGGTTTTAGTTGTTCCGAATTTAAAACTTGCTTTAATCCATCGATGTAATAGTGAAGCGGGCGACCGCCGACAATTCGAACGCCTTTATTTTCTTCATTCATCATAATAACCGTAGGAAAGCCTCGAGCACCTAAGCTTCTAGTAAGAGCAAAATCCTCATTCAATAATTGCTGACCAACCGGTAGCTCAGCTTCATTGACAATAGCCTCTCCATTAAGCCCAAGTTTATTTATGATTTCTGTTAAAACAGATGAATCTGAAATGTTTTGATTAAATGCAAAAAGCGCTTCTCTTGCGCGGCGTAAAAACGTAAATGCCATCGCATCACTGTGCTGCTTTTGAATTATTTTGAAAACACGAGAAGGCGGGTACGAAGATTGAACGGGATTATCAAGCATCAAACTACCGTCAATAGGCATTCTCGAAAATTCGCCAACTTCTCGCCAATGACCAGCAACATCCGCTGGTTTGTGAATTCCGTTTGCAGGGTCGATTGGTCCATCATGCCATTTTTCTAGCAAGCCGCCCATAACTGTATGGAGGTTAAAATAATGACCATATTGCTCTACAAAACGACGAAGCTCAGGTTCAATTGCCCAGCAATGGGAGCAAATTGGGTCGGTTACATAATAAAGATTAATCAATTTTTGTGGTTGATTAAAATCAATCACCTCAATCTCCTCTTCACCAGCTACACCGCAGACACCTGTTTTTAAATCACACACTATATTGTTTTTCAATTCATTTTACCTCCTCTATAAGAATTGGGGCTGTCCGAAAAGTACATTTTGTTTTGCCACCGCATTGAAATGAATGTTTTCATTGCTTCCCTTTTACTGAAGGATAACACTGCTAAAGCCAATGTTCATCCCATTTTTAAAAGAGGCGTTTTCAGTTTATATGAATCTCCATTTTGCGAAACATCATTGCTACTGTCCAAAATGCCGGCTATGCACGGTTTTTTGGACAGCCTCTTAAAACGTTTTCAATGCAGTAGACCAGGCGACAACTTCATTAAACATAGCTTGAACAGTTGCTTCATGAAATGGTGCTAGTTTATAAGCAAAATGTATTATTTGTCTTACAATTGGATTGTAGGTCATAATTAAAATGAGCAACACCAATAGTTCTATGAATTTGTCGTTTATACAACATATTAAAGAAATTGTTTAAAAAAGGAGTGATAAAAATGACTCAAGCAAAGGCGGACCCTCGAGTTTTACGCACCCGCAAATTAATTATTGATTCTTTCATTGAGCTTTCAGGAAAAAAAGAATTTAAAGACATTACTATAAAAGATATAACAGCGGAAGCAATGATTAATCGCGCTACTTTTTATTATCATTTCGAGGATATATATGACCTATTAGAGAAGGTGCTCTCGGAAGTGCTGTTAGTTAATTTAGATTACGACTTTTATAAGAGGAATGAATTAAATGAAGAGGTTTTTGTCAATATCTTTCAAGCGATAACAAATTTCCAAAAATCATTATCGAATCGTTGCCATCGAGGTTACGAGGATACGATTGCGCGTATCATTCGAGAGCAACTTGAAATTATTTTCTACAAAATGTTAGTAAGACAACAAACAAAGAAAGAGACTGAAGCATTAAAAATTACAGCTGTTATCTTGAGCTGGGGCATTTATGGTGCGTCGGTAGAATGGAGAAGAGCCGATGAAAATGTATCACCAGAAGAATTTATAAAATCAGCTATTCCGTATATACTTTCAGGGATTGATTTTGGTACTACAAACTAAAAGAACGCATATGCACGTCCATTTTTGCGTATAGTAAGTCAAAGGTGGTGTGCATATGAAGCGTTGGTTAGCGCTGATTGTTATTATGTTTAGCTGTATGATGATTGTCGTTTATGAAACAAGTGCCTCCGATAAGCGCTTTTTTTTGCCGGAGCCATTGGGTGGGGTGAAAATAGTGCTTGATGCAGGGCATGGAGGTATTGATGGTGGCGCTTCTAAAGGTGATGTTATTGAAAAGGATATTACGCTAGCTATTACTGAAAGAGTTGCTCGTCAATTGAAACGATTAGGGGCCGAGGTAGTGATGACTCGTACGACAGACGAGGATGTACTAGCTGAGCATGCACCGAACGAGCAATTCTCGACATTGCGTGAGCGTAAAAAACAAGATATCTTTTTGCGAGAAACAATTGTTCAAGAGCAACAGCCCGATTTATTCATTACCATTCACGCTAATGCAATCCCGAACAGTAAATGGCGCGGTGCACAAGTGTTTTATCATAAGGAAGGCGATGCCAATAGTGAGCTTTTAGCAAAAACGATTCAAGAGTCTATCCGGGAGCATCTACAAAATACAGACCGAGAGGCATTATCGATTAAGGAAATTTATTTATTAAAAAAGGCGCAAGTGCCAGCAGTACTAGTGGAAACGGGCTTTTTAAGCAATGATGAGGAGAGAGCATTATTGACCGACCCGGGCTACCAAGAAAAAATGGCACTGGCCATTGCTCGCGGCATTGAGAACTATTATTTCATGGAACTCCAATAGCTATATTGCGACGAGGGGTGTGTTATACTACTAGGTGGATATAAAAATAGGGGAGTGTTTTACGAAATGAACGAACAACAAGTCAGAGAACTGTTGGGACAACTACAAGATCCTTTTTTACATAAAACATTAGCAGAAACGAATGGCATTGTAAATGTTAACATTAAAGAAGAAAAAGGCCATGTTAGTGTAAAAATCGCAATTGCGAAAACAAATACACCTGAACAAATGACGCTACAAATGAAAATTGTTGAAGTGTTAAAGGAAAATGGGGCACAATCTGTAGGTATTCGATTCGAAGAACTGTCAACTGAAGCTTTAGAGGCATTTCGTGGGCAAGCTACGGAAGCGCAGGCTCAAGATATTTTATCGCCATTATCCACTGTACAATTTATTTCTATTGCCTCTGGTAAGGGTGGTGTAGGTAAATCGACAGTGTCGGTAAATATGGCTGTGGCATTAGCGCGTCTTGGTAAAAAAGTAGGGCTGATTGATGCCGATATTTATGGCTTCAGTGTGCCAGACATGATGGGTATTGGGGAAATGCCTGTTGTTAAGGAAAACCGTATTTATCCTGTAGAACGTATGGGCGTAAAAGTGATTTCAATGGGCTTCTTCGTTGAAAATAATGCACCGATTGTATGGCGTGGTCCAATGCTTGGGAAAGTGTTAGATCAATTTTTCCGCGATGTAGAGTGGGGGGATATAGATTACCTACTATTAGATTTACCGCCAGGGACAGGGGACGTGGCGTTAGACATTCACCAGATGCTGCCGTCTTCAAAAGAAATTGTTGTAACGACACCACATCCAACAGCAGCGTTTGTCGCGGCACGAGCAGGCGCAATGGCACTGCAAACAAATCATGAAATTTTGGGTGTTATTGAGAATATGGCGTGGTATGAATCGAAAACAGGTGAAAAAGAGTTTGTCTTTGGACGTGGTGGAGGTCCGAAATTAGCAGATGAGCTACGCACGCAATTACTAGGTCAAATTCCATTAGGACAACCTGATTGGACGGAGGCAGATTTTGCTCCTTCTATTTATGCTGAGGATCATCCAACAGGACAAATTTATTTAGAAATTGCTCGTCAAATGGTCGATAAATTAAAAAAATAAGCAGAGGGCTGTCTGAAAAGAGAATAACTTCAGACAGCCCATATTATTTATTCTATACAAAAGGGAAGCGTGATGTACTTTAGTAGATGTTACTCCTGACTCTTATCTTGGTCTTTCTCTTTAGACTCCTTAGACTCCTTAGACTCACCCGAATCGGATCCACCTGAATCGGACCCTCCCGAAGAGCTGCTCGCTTCACCACTTTGCATAATTAATTGCTGCCATTTAGATTGCAGGAGAGGGTTATCAATCGTATCCATTACAATCTGTTCCATCTGTTTCCGAAGTGGGGCGCTTTTTAAAATAGTCTCAAGCTGCTTTTGCATTTCTGCTTGTCCAAAAAATGACTGTAAATCTTCTTGATAGGAGGCGTCCTTTATTAGCCCTTTTAAAATAGCCTCTTGCTGTTCCTGCATACTTTTAGCAATTGCTTCTTTAAATTTTGGATCCTGAAACGTCTTTTTCCAAAAATCTTCAGCTTCTTGGGATAATAAAGTTTGCTCTGTAGCTTGCTTTACTTCATCGCTGTCGAGTATTAGTAGCTCGCGAAACTTCGGATCCTCTAGTATTTGGCGGATTGCCTTTTTCCCGTCCTCAGTTTGAATAGAGTCAACCATAATTTTTTTCACTTCATCGTATGACAATGTAGCCGATTTTGATTCAGTACATCCAGCGAGTAAAATTAAAGAAAAAATAATAATTCCGATTCGATACATCATTTATCCTTCCTTTCGTCTTAGTTCAGCAGAAAAACCTCGTTTTACGGAGCGAAAAACAAATTTTTTTATTTCATTTAACTTACT
>NZ_CP152046.1:2740000-3347500 GCF_038630865.1 Metasolibacillus sp. FSL K6-0083
GGTGATAGCGTGCCTTTTGTAGAATGAACCGGCGAGTTACGATAACGTGCAAGGTTAAGCTGAGAAAGCGGAGCCGCAGCGAAAGCGAGTCTGAATAGGGCGAAGGAGTACGTTGTCGTAGACCCGAAACCAGGTGATCTACCCATGGCCAGGGTGAAGGTAAGGTAACACTTACTGGAGGCCCGAACCCACGTACGTTGAAAAGTGCGGGGATGAGCTGTGGGTAGCGGAGAAATTCCAATCGAACCTGGAGATAGCTGGTTCTCTCCGAAATAGCTTTAGGGCTAGCCTCGTGATGGAGAATACCGGAGGTAGAGCACTGTTTGGACTAGGGGGGCATCTCGCTTTACCGAATTCAGACAAACTCCGAATGCCGGATATTTATACACGGGAGTCAGACTGCGAGTGATAAGATCCGTAGTCAAGAGGGAAACAGCCCAGACCACCAGCTAAGGTCCCAAAGTAATCGTTAAGTGGAAAAGGATGTGGCGTTGCTTAGACAACCAGGATGTTGGCTTAGAAGCAGCCATCATTTAAAGAGTGCGTAATAGCTCACTGGTCGAGTGACACTGCGCCGAAAATGTATCGGGGCTAAACGATTCACCGAAGCTGTGGATTGACATCTACGATGTCAGTGGTAGGAGAGCGTTCTAAGTGCGTTGAAGTCAGACCGGAAGGACTGGTGGAGCGCTTAGAAGTGAGAATGCCGGTATGAGTAGCGAAAGACAGGTGAGAATCCTGTCCACCGTATGACTAAGGTTTCCTGAGGAAGGCTCGTCCGCTCAGGGTTAGTCGGGACCTAAGCCGAGGCCGATAGGCGTAGGCGATGGATAACAGGTTGATATTCCTGTACTACCTCCCCACCGTTTGAGCAATGGGGGGACGCAGGAGGGTAGGGTAAGCAGAGCGTTGGTTGTCTCTGTTCAAGCAGTAAGGCGTGTGTGTAGGCAAATCCGCACACTCTAACGCCAAGCTGTGATGACGAGTCCGTATGGACGAAGTTCCTGATCTCACACTGCCAAGAAAAGCCTCTAGCGAGGTGGGAGGTACCCGTACCGCAAACCGACACAGGTAGTCGAGGAGAGAATCCTAAGGTGTGCGAGAGAACTCTCGTTAAGGAACTCGGCAAAATGACCCCGTAACTTCGGGAGAAGGGGTGCTCTTGAGCGTGCAAGCGCATGAGAGCCGCAGTGAATAGGCCCAGGCGACTGTTTAGCAAAAACACAGGTCTCTGCAAAACCGTAAGGTGACGTATAGGGGCTGACGCCTGCCCGGTGCTGGAAGGTTAAGAGGAGTGGTTAGCGCAAGCGAAGCTATGAATTGAAGCCCCAGTAAACGGCGGCCGTAACTATAACGGTCCTAAGGTAGCGAAATTCCTTGTCGGGTAAGTTCCGACCCGCACGAAAGGCGTAACGATCTGGGCACTGTCTCAACGAGAGACTCGGTGAAATTATAGTACCTGTGAAGATGCAGGTTACCCGCGACAGGACGGAAAGACCCCGTGGAGCTTTACTGTAGCTTGATATTGAATTTTGGTACAACTTGTACAGGATAGGTAGGAGCCAGAGATCTCGGAGCGCCAGCTTCGAAGGAGGCGTCGGTGGGATACTACCCTGGTTGTATTGAAATTCTAACCCGTGCCCCTTAGCGGGGTAGGAGACAGTGTCAGGCGGACAGTTTGACTGGGGCGGTCGCCTCCTAAAAGGTAACGGAGGCGCCCAAAGGTTCCCTCAGAATGGTTGGAAATCATTCGTAGAGTGTAAAGGCACAAGGGAGCTTGACTGCGAGACCTACAAGTCGAGCAGGGTCGAAAGACGGGCTTAGTGATCCGGTGGTTCCGCATGGAAGGGCCATCGCTCAACGGATAAAAGCTACCCCGGGGATAACAGGCTTATCTCCCCCAAGAGTCCACATCGACGGGGAGGTTTGGCACCTCGATGTCGGCTCATCGCATCCTGGGGCTGTAGTCGGTCCCAAGGGTTGGGCTGTTCGCCCATTAAAGCGGTACGCGAGCTGGGTTCAGAACGTCGTGAGACAGTTCGGTCCCTATCCGTCGTGGGCGTAGGAAATTTGAGAGGAGCTGTCCTTAGTACGAGAGGACCGGGATGGACATACCGCTGGTGTACCAGTTGTCGTGCCAACGGCATCGCTGGGTAGCTATGTATGGACGGGATAAGTGCTGAAAGCATCTAAGCATGAAGCCCCCCTCAAGATGAGATTTCCCATTACGCAAGTAAGTAAGATCCCTCAAAGACGATGAGGTAGATAGGTTCGAGGTGGAAGTGTGGCGACACATGGAGCTGACGAATACTAATCGATCGAGGACTTAACCACAATTAAAACTTGTTTCAATGTTCGTTTATCCAGTTTTGAAAGAACAAACACTTTCTAAAAACAAGGATTTCAAGACACAAGCTAATCGAGGAAACAAAAGAGCGCTTGAAGGAATGTACTAAAGTACATGACTGAATGAGCGAGTGCAGTTGACGAAGAATAGCGCAGTAGATTGGAAGCCGAGTAAGGAACGTCTACTAAAAGCACCACATCCTGTGGTAACGTAGACGCCAGCACATCCATGTGCAAGTGAAGTAATGATGGCAAAGAGGTCACACCCGTTCCCATACCGAACACGGAAGTTAAGCTCTTTAGCGCCGATGGTAGTTGGGGGCTTCCCCCTGTGAGAGTAGGACATTGCTTCGCGCAAAAAGTCGCTGCTGATAATTAATCAGTAGTGGCTTTTTTTATCTTGATTTAGTAGTTAGCTGAAGCGTAATTGATAGCGCAAACATATCGATAATATGAGTAAATAGTGAATTAAATCGAAAGTTTTAATTATTTGAAAAAAGCACTTGTAATAATTAAAATGATTGTTATAATAATAAATGTACTAAGTAGCTTATACAAAGTGCATAAATGAATATTAGCGTTCCGAAGTAGCTCAGTGGTAGAGCAACCGGCTGTTAACCGGTTGGTCGCAGGTTCGAGCCCTGCCTTCGGAGCCATTTTTTTTGCCTATTAATTGAAATGAAAAAATTATAGTAGCATTATTTTTAGAGGTAGAATTAACAGGTCCACTATTAGTTTTAATCCGAATTTTCCTTGATTAGCTAAACGAAGTAGATTAATCTAAAATCAGTGTTACATTTCGTTGTTTACTTAGCAAAGTGTCAAACTTCAATAAAGTTTAAAATAAGTAAAACAAGCATTTAGCTCCTAACAATGAAAAAAGCCCTAATTTTTAATTTGAGGCTTTCGCAAAAAAAAATTGCAAATTAGGATGAAATTTTATCAAAAAGGCTTGTACAAATCTAAAAAATATGGTATTATAATTCTTGTCTTGTTTGAGATATTTTAACTGGCCCGTTGGTCAAGTGGTTAAGACACCGCCCTTTCACGGCGGTAACACGGGTTCGAATCCCGTACGGGTCACCATTTAAAAATAAATAATTGTAACACTCATATATGGAGGATTAGCTCAGCTGGGAGAGCACCTGCCTTACAAGCAGGGGGTCGGCGGTTCGAACCCGTCATCCTCCACCATTCAAGTGTTATGTCGGTGGGGTAGCGAAGTGGCTAAACGCGGCGGACTGTAAATCCGCTCCTTAGGGTTCGGCGGTTCGAATCCGTCCCCCACCACCATCTTTGAAAATGATTGGGGTATAGCCAAGCGGTAAGGCAACGGATTTTGATTCCGTCATGCCTAGGTTCGAATCCTAGTACCCCAGCCATTTTTTTGTTTTTTCTTGAGCCATTAGCTCAGTCGGTAGAGCATCTGACTTTTAATCAGAGGGTCGAAGGTTCGAGTCCTTCATGGCTCATTATTAACAGGGACTATTTGAAAAGATTATATCTTTTCAAATAGTCCCTGTTTTTTATATTAATATCTTCAAAACATTGCTCCTATGGTAATTATAATAAGGCGCAGTTTATCTTTTAAAGAAGAATAAAAAATAATATGTTAAACTAAAGGTTGATGAATATTGCTTACTTAGAAATAGAGATTGAGGTTGTAGAGGTGAAATAGTTATCGTATCGTCAAAAGATGTTGCAAAATTAGCTGGTGTGTCACAGACGACGGTTTCCCGGGTTTTGAATACACCTGAACAAGTAAAGGCCTCAACGGTTGATAAGGTGTTGAAGGCGATTGAACAATTAAATTATATTCCTAACGAACAGGCAAGATTGCTTGTGACTAGTCGAACAAATACAATTGCACTATTATCTGGTCCGCTACACAATCCTTTCTTCTCAGACACTACTGCGGCTATTGTTAATTATGCAAATAGTAAAGGTTATAAAGTCGATGTACAATTTGTACAGGATGAGGAATTAGAAAATGCCTATTCAAAAATTTTAGAGCGCAAAGTAGATGGAATCATTTTATCTTGTATATTGTATGAAGATCCGTTTTTTGAAAAGCTAAAGAAATTAAACATTCCCTTTATTACATTTAACCGTAAGCACCAATCAAATGAAAATTTTGTCGAAATTGATAATGAACAAGCAGGTTTTATTGCTGCACAATCATTACAGGCTTTAGGACATCAACATATTGCCTATATAGGGGGGCATTTAACGGTTAGTACGTACGCTAATCGTTTTAGAGGGGCGCTGCGTGCTTTAGGAGAAGCGTTGCCAGAAGCATATATTTATCATTCCAATACAACCCGTGCAAATATTAGTGAGGGAATTGATTATTTGCTCCAGCAGCCAAATTCCCCAACTGCTATAATAGGTGCATCTGATTCGATAGCGCTAAATGTCATTGATGAATTATTAAAGCGCGATATTCGTATCCCGGAGGATATTAGTGTTATTGGGATTGATAATGTTGAATTGGCGGCATATGAACAAATTCAATTAACGACAGTAGGACATGCGATGGAAAGAAATTTAGGATTAATCGCTATTGTTAAATTAATTGAAATGATTGAAAATAAAAAAAATTCTTGTGTTCATATAACCGAATCTGTTAAACTTTTTAATAGGAAAACAGTGAAGCGATTAAACTAAGGCGAAGATTCTGTTCTTACAAATATTCTTCTGAGCCCTATCAGGAGATATTTGTAGGATATAAGTATATTTTTTTATAACAAAATGGTTACGTATTCATAACAGAATATTTAGAATAAAGAAGTTTGGGAAGGGTGTATATTTTGGAACAAAAAATGTATATCAATGGTGAATGGGTTTCTACAGCCGAGTATGCAGAGTTAAAATCACCATACACAAAGGAAGTAATAGCGAAAATACCACAAGCAACAAGAGAGCATGTATCAGCGGCTGTGGAGGCGGCTCAAAGGGCACAGCAAGCAATGACTAATCTTACTGCATTAGAAAGGGCGAATATCCTTTATGCAATTGCTAAGGCATTTGCTAGCAAGCGCTTGGAGGCAGCAACAATTATTTCCCGGGAAAGTTCGAAGCCTCTAAAATATGCGCTAAGCGAAATAGACCGCACAATTGAAACATATCGTTTCGCTGGTGATGAGGCTAAGCGTCTTATTGGGGAAATGATTCCAATGGATGCAGCGAAAACCGGGGAAAATCGTTTTGCTTATACGCTAGAGCAGCCATTAGGAATAATTGCTGCTATTACGCCCTTTAATTTTCCGCAAAATTTAGTAGCGCATAAAGTCGGACCAGCAATTGCTGCTGGGAATACGATTGTACTAAAACCTGCCTCACAGACCCCACTATCTGCATTGTTTTTAGCAAAAATCATTGATTGTACAGATTTACCTAAAGGCGCATTTAATGTCGTGTTAGGGAGTGGTGGTATCGTTGGTGATGCACTTGTTGAGAGCGATAAGGTGAAAATGATTACATTTACGGGTAGTCCAGCAGTCGGTATTCAAATCAAAGAAAAATCAGGATTGAAACGTTTAGCACTTGAATTAGGGTCGAACTCTGGATTAATTGTTGACCGCAATATAAATATAGAGCATGTAGTGAGAAAATGCGTTACAGGTGCATTTTCTAATCAGGGGCAGGTATGTATCTCTTTACAGCGGATTTATGTAATGGAAGAGGTGTTTGCTGCATTTGTTGAGGAAATGATTGCTCAAACACAAAGCTTGAAAATAGGTTCTCCGCTCGATGAAACGACGGATATATCTGCCATGATTCATGATAAGGAGCAGCAACGAGCAATACAGTGGATTACTGAGGCAATTGCAGAAGGTGCAAATCTTCTATACGGAGGCGAGGTGGAAGATGGTGTTTTATTACCTACAATTTTAGCGAATGTCGACAGGAAATCAAAAGTTAGCTGTCAGGAAGTGTTTGCACCGATTGTAAGCATTAATAAGATTTCTTCAATAGAGGAGGGTATCGAAGCTATTAATGATTCAGATTATGGCTTGCAGGCAGGTATTTTCACGAAGGATATTCAAACGGCCTTTACAGCATCGAAAAATCTCTCAGTAGGTGGTGTTATCATTAACGATATACCGACATATCGCGTTGATCAAATGCCGTATGGTGGTGTAAAGCAAAGTGGAACAGGCAAAGAGGGACTTAAATATGCAATACAGGAAATGACGGAAACAAAGCTTGTTATTTGGAATCAAGAAGGAGGACTATAGATGGCTGAAAAGATTACATTTGTACCTTTAAGTTACACAGGCTGGGGCTCCCTTAGCTATTTACAGCAAGAGGTGCAACGCTTAAAAGGTCAAAAAGTATTATTAGTGACAGATCCTTTCTTGCACGAACTGGGCTTAACGCAAAAAATCATTGCACTGCTTGAAGAGTTGAATTTAACTATCAATATTTATACAAAGGTTGTGCCAGAGCCCCCAGTAGCTGTAGCGGAGGAATTAGTAGCTTACGCAAGGGAACATCAAAGTGATATCGTTGTCGGGCTAGGTGGGGGGAGTGCGCTCGATTTAGCTAAATTAGCTGGCGTAATTTCAGTGCATGAAGGTGATGTCAAAGATTACTTAAATTTAAGCGCTACACGTTCCATTGAACAGAAAGGGCTGCCGACAATATTAATTCCTACAACATCTGGTACTGGCTCAGAAGTCACAAATATTGCTGTTGTTTCATTAGAAAGTACGAAAGATGTCGTAACACATGACTATTTGCTGGCAGATGTAGCGATTGTTGACCCAGAGTTGACAATGTCGTTACCACCAAAAGTAACAGCGGCAACGGGAGTAGATGCTTTAACTCATGCGATTGAGGCATATGTATCGCAAAATGCTAGTACGGTTTCTGACGCATTAGCATTGCAGGCGATACAATTAATTAGCCAATCCATTCGTAGTGCGGTAAAGGATGGGCAAAATCAGCAGGCACGTATCGATATGAGCTATGGGAGTTATTTAGCGGGCCTAGCATTTTTCAATGCAGGTGTTGCGGGTGTACATGCACTAGCTTATCCATTGGGTGGACAATTCCATATCGCGCATGGTGACTCCAATGCGGTTTTATTGCCGTATGTAATGGGCTATATCCGTCCATCTTGTGAAAAGCGCATGAAAGACATTTATAATGCTATGGGCTTCAATAGTGGCTATTTATCGCAGGAGGAGGCATCGCATAAATGTGTACAGGAATTGCAGCGCCTTGTTGAAGATGTAGGTATCCCTTCAAGCTTGAAAGGCTTCGATATTAGTGAAGAGGCACTTACCGGCTTAACGGAGGATGCAGCAAAGCAAACGCGACTCCTAGCGCGCAGTCCGATGCCGTTAGGGAAGGATGATATTTTTGCTATTTATAAGGCAGCATATGATGCCGTCGTTTTCAAATAAATAGAATTAATCAAACAGCAAAGGGGATAGAAAAATGTGTAATAACAAAAAGTTATATGTATTAGACACTGGGACAATGAAGATGGATAAAAATTATATGATTGCCATGCATAACCCTGCGACAATTGATAATCCTAATCCACCAGCAGAGTTTGTAGAATTTCCGATTTATGCTGTATTAATTGACCATCCAGAAGGGAAAATCTTATTCGACACAGGCTGTAATCCCGATGGTATGGGAGAAGATGGGCGTTGGCCTGAAGGAATACAAAAGGCCTTCCCAACATTTGCGAGCGAAGAATGTTATTTGATTAATCGTTTAGAGCAATTAAAAGTACGACCAGAGGATATTAAATATGTAATTGCCTCACATTTGCATTTAGACCATGCAGGCTGTTTGGAGTTGTTTACAAATGCGGAAATTATCGTGCATGATTCAGAGCTGTCGAGTGTTATGAAGCAATTTACGATGACGCGTGATATGGGTGCATATATTTGGGGTGATGTCATGGCATGGATTCAAAATCAATTACGCTGGCGCACAATAAAGCCGCATGAAAAAGAAGTACAGCTGGTGGAAGGAATCAAAATTATTAATTTTGGTCCAGGGCATGCATATGGTATGCTTGGCTTACATGTTGAGCTGCCTGGTCATGGTAATGTTTTACTAGCATCCGATGCCGTTTATACGGCAGAAAGTTATGGCCCGCCAGTCAAGCCACCGGGTATTATTTATGATTCCGTGGGTTATAATTCGACAGTGGAGCGGATTCGTAAATTCGCCACTGAAAATGATGCTGAGGTTTGGTTTGGACATGATTCAAATCAATTTAAAAATTTCGTGAAATCTACGGAAGGCTATTACGAATAATAGGGCTGTTGGGGAAGCAGATATCCATCTGTCTTTCCCGTTTTTTGTGCTTAATAAGAAGGGCTTTTAATTGACTATTTGAAAGCTCTTTTTCTAAGCTTTATAATACTTATATAGATAAATATGTTATTGGAAAAAATGGATTGTAATTGGAGGTGCTTTTTATGGGAGAGAGAGGAAGACCCAAAGGAGCAAGTGGTGAAGAAAGTCGAGCATTATTGCTTGAGATAGCTGCGAGAGAATTTGCACAAAATGGGTATCATGAAACAAAAATAAGCTCAATTGTAAAAGGTGCGTCATTAAGTCAGCCTACTTTCTATTTGTATTTTAAAAACAAAGAAGCAATTTTTGAGGAGTTGGAGCACTTATTTCGTATGCGAATTATTGAGTATACAAAGCAAAGTCGTTTACAGCCAATGCTGGAATCAGCAAAAATTAAAACGCGAATTACGTATAATTTAAAAGAGTTATTGGTATTTCTAGATAAAAATCCAGATTTAACGCGAATTGGATTTTATTTGTCCGCAAAAGCGGATGAAATAAAGGCACATATGGTTGAGCAAATTCGAGGTAATCTAGATTTTGAGGTTAATGCTGGTTATTTTAGGAAAGATGTAGATACGCTAATGGTGGCAGAGTGCTTAATCGGTATAATAGAGCGATTAACATTTACACAATTGCTAACGAAACTAAAAGAACCGGAGGAAATAGCGAACGATATTGTGGATTTATTATTGGAAGGTATGTTATCTAAAGAAGGTTAAAAAAGAAAATACATATTTTCTTTTTTTATAGTTGAATATTACTTTTGAGTAATATAATATAAAACCAGCAATGAGTTATATGTTATTTTTAATACAAATTACACAAAGGAGAGGATATTGGTGAAAGAAATATGGCAGCAAAGGATGTCGTTATTTATTATTTTGTTGTTGTTTTCACATGCTATATTTGGGTATATGCCGGTATTTGCGGAAACGAATCCTACATTAAATATTATGCTAACAATTGGTGACCAGCTATACGAGGAGGGGGATATTGCAACAGAACCTGTCACCATTCATGTCACAACAACTTCGACAGATAGCGCCACTATTCAAGTAGAGTGGTCGATTGATGAAGGGGATTCATGGACATTATTTAATTTAGCATCACCGCATACATGGGAACAGCAAGGCGAGCATACGATTTGGTTTCGAATTATAGGACAGTCTACTATTTATAAGCGTTTTATTGATATTCGCCCACAACCGTTTTCATTATTCACAGCAAATCCAATTATTTATGTAAGCGAAAATGGGGATGATAGCAATAGCGGAGCAACTTGGGCTGATGCTGTTAAAAGCGTGCAAGTCGCATTAGATAAGGCTAGCGCTGGCAACCAAATTTGGATTGCCGCGGGAACGTATGCACCGACCAAACGAGCTAATGGCAGTGACCCTCGTAGTGCGTATTTTAGAATGAAAAATGGTGTAGCGATTTATGGAGGATTTGCGGGGGATGAAGAAACATTAGCACAGCGGGATTTTCAAAACAATAAAACGATATTAAGTGGTGTACTTCCAAGTGGAGGAAATGCTTATCATGTATTTTATCATCCAGATAACTTACACTTGAACGAAACAGCTATACTTGATGGCGTCATCATTACAGCAGGGAATCCTAATCATGCTACACAAAACCAGCATATGCACGGAGGAGGCATGTACAATAGTGGAAATAGCCCAACTCTCAGAAATGTAGTATTTACTGCAAATATTGCCTACCGATATGGCGGAGGAATATACAATTATGAAAGTAATCCAGCCCTAATAAATGTAACATTTATTGAGAATAGAGCCTATTCGGGCGGCGGGATGTACAATGAATCAAGTAATCCACAGTTAACAGATGTCATGTTTAATAACAATAGAGTTTCAATGGACGGTGGTGGCCTCTATAACAATAACAGTAATCCAATCCTAATACGCACTGCATTTACAGCTAACAATGCAACAAACAATGGAGGGGGGGTCTACAATACTGGGAACAGTAATGCTACTTTGACGGATGCCTTATTTAAACAAAATAAAGCAGCTGTGGAAGGTGGCGGAATGTATAATAGTAGCAGTAACCCAACGCTAACAGATGTAGTGTTTGAGCAAAATACAACAGATTGGTCAGGCGGGGGGATGAATAATAGTAACAGTAGCCCAGCCTTAACAAATGTAACGTTTAGTGGAAATCAGGCATTTTATGGAGGAGGGATTTATAATATTGGCAGTAGCCCGACGCTAATAGATGTAAAGTTTAATGAAAATACAGCATCCCAACAAGGGGGAGGAATCTACAATAAAAATGCAAGTAATCCAACTTTAACAGATGTAGTATTTGAGGAAAATAAAGCAACTTGGTATGGTGGCGGGATGTCTAATCATGGCAGTAGCCCAGTCTTAACAGATGTAATATTTAATATGAATCAAACGACGTTAGGGGGCGGAATGTATAATGACAATAGTAACCCAACCTTAACAGGCGTTAATTTTAATGAAAATAGAGCAACAGAGAAATCTAATTCAGGTGGTATTGGAGCGGGTATGTACAACTCCGCAAGTAGTCCGTCCTTAACAGATGTCATCTTTTCTGAAAACATAGCAGACAATGGAGGTGGTGGCATATACAATGGTGGTGGTAGCGAGCCAATCATCACAAATGTTTCTTTTACTGCAAATGAAGCCGGTACAGGAGGCGGCATGTATAATGCGGCAAATACACGCCCAACATTAATAAATGCACTATTTACTTTCAATCTAACGAAAAATAGTTTCGCGGGAAGTGCTATATATAGCTTTGATACGACAAATATCAATTTAATGAATGCGACCATATATGCGAATGGACCAGCAGCGATTCACGGAGGCGCCGCGCACAGCCAAATTGTTAATAGTATCATCATAGGAAATGCAAATACAGGGGCACTGACTAATTTTGGGGGCAAGGTTGTAAATAGCTTGGTCGACGTATTGGCAGGCTCAGGAATCCATAAAGGACAGTTGTTTGATGCGAGTGGTGACCCGATAAGCCTAGCAACTTATATGCCAGAAGATGTATTTGTTCATCCGGCTGGTGCAAACTTGCATTTGAAAATAGGTTCACCAGCGATTGATGTAGGGGATTCTAATGCCCATACAGTTGCAACAGACCTTGCAGGGAAAAAGCGTGTTCAAGGGGCTGCCATCGATTTAGGTGTATATGAAATGCAGCCTTATTATACAGTAAGCTATGATGCCAACGAGGCAACAGAAGGAACAGTTCCTATTGATAGTGGGGCATACGAGGAAAATATGTCCGTTACAGTGCTAGATAATACAGGACATCTAAAGAAAGCTGGCCATACATTTACAGGCTGGAATACGCAAGCGGATGGAAAAGGAACAGCGTATGCCGTAAATACGACCTTTCAAATAGGGGCAGAAAATGTTCTATTATACGCAAACTGGGTAAAGAATCCGACATATAGCATCACATATGACGCCAATGGTGCCACAGGAGGAAATGTCCCGCAGGATTTAGAGGCATACGAAGAAAATGCTCTAGTAACAGTGAAAGATAACAGTGGAAATTTAGTGAAAGCAGGGCATACTTTCATAGGCTGGAATACACAAGCAGATGGAAAAGGAACAGCTTACGCCGTAAACACAACTTTCCAAATGGGAGCAGGGAATATCACATTATATGCCCAGTGGACAACAAATCCAACGTATCGTGTAAGCTATGATGCCAACGGTGCCACAGGAGGAACTGTGCCGCAAGATTTAGGGGAATATGAAGAAAATACCCTAGTAACAGTGCAAGAAAATAGTGGAAATTTGGTGAAAGCCGGTCATACTTTCATAGGCTGGAATACACAAGCAGATGGAAAAGGAACAGCTTACGCGGTAAACACAACCTTCCAAATGGGGGCAGGGAATATCACATTATATGCCCAATGGACAGCGAATCCAACGTATCGTGTAAGCTATGATGCCAATGGTGCCACAGGAGGAATTGTGCCACAGGATTTAGGGGAATATGAAGAAAATACCCTAGTAACAGTGCAAGACAATAGTGGAAATTTGGTGAAAGCTGGTCATACTTTCATAGGCTGGAATACACAAGCAGATGGAAAAGGAACAGCTTACGCCGTAAACACAACCTTCCAAATGGGGGCAGGGAATGTCACATTATATGCCCAATGGACAGCGAATCCAACGTATCGTGTAAGCTATGATGCCAACGGTGCCACAGGAGGAACTGTGCCGCAGGATTTGAGGGCATATGAAGAAAACACTCTAGTAACAGTGCAAGGAAATAGCGGAAATCTAGTGAAAGCCGGTCATACTTTTACAGGCTGGAATACACAAGCAGATGGAAAAGGAACCGCTTACGCCGTAAACACAACCTTCCGAATGAAGGCAGGGAATGTTCGTTTGTATGCACAATGGAAATCGAATACACTAAATGAAGAAAAGAATCCTTCTAATCCGCCATTGGATAGAGATAGCAACATAGCAATACCGATTAAAATCTCCTTTGAAACCAGTGGTGGTGAACTTTTAGAAGCAATAGAGATTAATCATAATACAAGGATTCGTGATTTACCTGTTCCAATAAGAGAGGGCTTTATGTTTGAGGGCTGGTATACAGATAAAACACTAACAGAAAAATGGGTGGGGGATACGCTAGTAACAGAAAATCTCACTCTTTACGCTAAATGGATAGAGCTAGCTAAGGAACTACCTACTGAAAAGACCTTCAAAGATATTGAGAATCATTGGGCAAAGGAAATGATTGAAGCCTTGACAGCACAAGGCATTATTCAAGGCTATGAGGACGGTACATTCCGACCGAACGAATCAGTAAGCCGTATGCATGTAGCAGCACTGCTGACAAGAGCCTTTTCATTCGAACCAGTACGACTAGCAAGTGATTTCACAGATGTTTCACCCGCCCATCCTTATTATGACGCAATTAAAGTATTGCAACAGGCAAGGGTTGTCGATGGTGTAAATGGTGCTTTTTTACCTACAGAAAAAATGACACGAGCGCAGCTAGCAAAGATACTTGTTGGTGTACTCGGGTTAACACCTGAAGGGACGACTTCATTTATTGATGTCGATAGCGCACATTGGAGTGCGGGGTATATTGCGGTACTTGAGCGTGAGGGAATTGCGCTTGGAGATAATGGCGAATTTCGTCCAAACGAATCTGTCACACGCGCCCAATTTGTAGCGTTTTTATACCGAGCTTATATGGCTTCAAATCAAGTAGTTTTGTTAGAGGATGAACTAATCGAATAAGGCAAAATAAAAATTTCTACAATTATATTACTTTATAATAATATATAAAAGGCGTCCAAAATCGTGCAATTGCCGATGTTTTGGGCGCTTTATTTGATATTTAAAAAATGAAGATAGCTTCCACTAAAAATGTGATGAAAATCTTTCTCCAAAATATCGCTAAAACAAATAGCCTTTTCAGACAGCCTTATTTTCTTTTTAATAATTGGATTGCATAAAAATATTGATTTTTCACATGCTTCAATTACTCTTAATTGCTATATAGATAGGTGTTTTATTAGATTGAAGTGTAGAAATGCTTTATAAAAATGCGGATGCTGTTAAAAGCGTGCAAGTCGCATTAGATAAGGCTAGCGCTGGCAACCGAATTTGGGTTGCTGCAGGAACTTATACCCTGACAAAACGGGCTAATATAAATAAATGGCGTAGCAATCTACGGAGGATTTGCGGGGAATCAAGAAACATTAGCGCAGCGCGATATTGAAAGCATTGAAACGATATTCAGTGGCGCCCTTCCAAGCGGAGGGAATTTTACCATCGAGACGAACCAGATCTCAAATTGAATGAAACAGCGATACTTGATGGCATCACAATTACAGCAGGTTATGCAATCCATGGCACGCAAGTTCACAATATGTACGGAGTGGGAATGTACAATAGCGGAAATAGCCCGTCCTTAGTAGATGTTATATTTTCTAAAAATATAGCGGAGCGTAAAGGTGGAGGCATATACAATTGGAACAATAGTAATTCAACTATAACAAATGTTTCTATTACTGCGAATAAAGCGGACTTAGGAGGCGCAATATTGAACGATCCGGCTACATATTCAATACTATAGTGTGACGACAGACAAGACTTTCCAGCATATGAAGCGAATGCAATGGTAACAGGGAATGTCATCCCAACACCAATAGAAATTTCACTGAACACAAAAATCCGTGATTTACTTGTAAGAAAAAGCTATATATTTGAAGGGGGATATAAGGATTCGACCTTTGCAATAAAGTAGTATCTAGGGTGATATTGTCGCATTAGAACAAGTGGGAATAATAATTACTTACATCGAAATATCTCAATGACACGTGAACAATTAGTAGCTTTGTTATATCGAAGTAGATTTTAGAATGCTTTCTTACATCGTGCTAGTCATGTAGGGAAATGTTTTTTAACTGTAAACATTTAAACTGGATAAGCGACAGGTTTGTTGGATACAGTTGAGCGATTTTACAATGCTGATAAGCTGTTGCTTTGATTGTGGTTTTGTTGGGGAATTTTTAAGCAATATAAATTAAAACTATAACACTTATTAATTTCCATACACCTCTAAAAATAAATCCACAAGACCACTAAAGATTTATCTTTTAGAGTAATCGCTACTTTTCTTAAGTATATTTTACCATATCTTTTGAATTTTAGATAAAATAGGATTACAATAATTTCTAATAAACACCATTAAAGAGGGAACTGGAAATGTGTTTTTGAGTTTTGTTTTTACCACCATTTTATTGATATTGGCAGTGAAAAATTTGTATCCACAGAAGATGAGGTATTAACAAAAAAATTACAAGAGAGTTAGCTAGAATTAATAATAAGTATCGGATAGGTAAAATTGCTTCAAAGAAAGATTTTATGTTTTTGCTGATAGGAGGTGTGTTTATGAATAATGATAAAGAAACTCCCGAACAAAGAAGAGAAAGATTAAGACAAGAAGAATTAAAAAGAAACCCTACAGGAAGTATGAATGATGCTTTTAATAGGGGGAGTAGTGGTAATTTAGCAGATTTAACGGGTAGTCTAGGTTGGAAAGGGTTAGGGATAATTATTCTTCTAATTATAGTGGGGAGAATAATCATGTTTATTTTTTTCGAGTAACGAAGTTTGGTGGGGGATTAAAGATATCTTAAGATCCCCTCTTTTTTGAATCTATCTTAAAAATAGAGGGGAATTTTATAGTTAATCAGGGTATGTGAATTCTACAGTAATTGTATATGTTGCAATCATTCCACTTAGACGAGAGATAGCACTACTCCAAGCTCTTGGAGCACCATCTCCTCCCAGAACAAAATAGTTATAATCAACAAATCCAGTGTTATATGAAAAAGTATTCGAAGTTGGATATTTGTAAATACTGTTGCCCCATACAGCGCCAGAGTGTGCACTAGCTTCTCTGTCTGTCAAATAGTAGAGGTTAGAACTTGGTGTCCAACTTCCCCATAATTTATTTAATCTAATTTCTTGATTAGCTAATCTTAGACTATAATCAACATATAATGCGGCAGTTATACCACCTCCAGTTCTTGTTCCTCCAGATGAATCGAAAGGAGTGATGTTAATTTCTCCTGTTTCCATGGGAATGAATATTTCGTAACCTTCAATTACTGATTCATTTCCTAGTGTTCTTAGTAGGTTAGTTTTTTCTAGGTATTTTGTTGGTTTGATTGAATCTAAAACTTTTGTTTCTCCAGTTTCATTATTTGTAACAGTGACTTTAACTTTTCCGGTGGATAGATCTTTTACATCCAGTGTTTCATTTGCATAGCTTGTACTAGTCGCTATGAATGAAAAAAGTAGCAGAGTAAATATAGAAATTAGAAATTTTTTCATAAAAATCACCCTTTCATTTAATTTATAGTATATATTAACTAAATAAATTCTAAATTTAAAGTTAATTGGAATTATATTTTAAAAGCTAAAATATTTATATTCAAAAGTCAATATATTTTTACTAAATATGGAATGAATATTTTATCTTCTGCTGTTTATGAGCATTTACATATAGATATATATTGATATAATAATTGTTCTATCTATATTATTGAATATTTAAATGGATAGATTTTATAAAATTAACGAATAATTATACATAAAAATGTCGAGTTGAGCCAACAGGCTATCTCGTTTTACAATAAGGGTATTATGGAAGGGAGATTTGAAAAACATGAATAAATCAGTAGCTATTATTGGGGTACCATCAGATTATGGACAAAGACGCCGCGGTGTGGATATGGGACCAAGCGCTATTCGTTATGCAGGGGTTGTGGAACGTTTGGAGGCGTTAGGATATACAGTGAAGGATGAAGGCGATATCCGTGTAGAAAAGGCGCCAGTAAAGCAGGAGCAAAATGAGAAATTATTAAATTTAGATGAAGTTGTAGAAGTATGCTCGAAGCTAGCGCAAAAGGTAGAAGGAGCAGTAAATGACAAACGCACTCCCCTTGTACTAGGCGGCGACCATAGCATTGCAATTGGTACATTAGCAGGGCTTGAGAAATATAAAAACTTAGGTGTGATTTGGTTTGATGCCCATGCTGATATTAATACACCAGAATCAACACCATCTGGTAATATACACGGTATGCCACTTGCGGTAAGCCTTGGTCTTGGTCATGAGCGTTTAACTTCGATTCACCATGCGGGACCGAAAGTAAAAGCGGAAAATATCATTATTATCGGTGCTCGCTCTGTAGATGAGGGTGAGCGTGAGTTAATTAAGGAAAAAAATATTAAAGTTTACACGATGCATGAAATTGACCGTCTTGGTATGACGGCAGTTATGGAAGATGCGATTCGTTATTTACAGAAGCGCGGTGTTGATGGTGTGCATTTATCATTAGACTTGGATGGTTTAGACCCATTATACACGCCAGGTGTTGGTACACCTGTAGCGGGAGGTATTACATATCGCGAGAGCCATCTTGCTATGGAAATGCTGCAAGAGTCGGAAATGATTACTTCTGTAGAATTTGTAGAAGTTAATCCAATATTAGACGATAAAAACAAAACGGCGAATGTAGCTGTTGCGCTAATTGGCTCATTATTCGGCGAGACGTTAGTGTAAAGTACAATCAGCCATTAATTCCTCCATTATTTGACACAAGGAGCTGTCCGGAAAGTCCATTTTGTTTAGACACCGCATTGAAATCAATGTTTTCATCGCTTCCCTTTTACTGAGGGATAACACGATAAAACCAATGTTCATCACATTTTTAAAAGAGGCGTTTTCTGTTTAAATGAATCAACATTTTGTGAAACACCATTGCTACTGTCCAAAATGCCGCCTATGCACGGCTTTTTGGACAGCCCCTTTCCACTTAACTCTTCTGTAATTTGATGAACCTTATTCCACAATTCATGACATTGCTATACAGAATCTAAACAAAATTGAATTTACTACAATTTCCTGTTTAATTTTTGGTATAATAAAAAGAAAAAACTGAAACCTTTCTTAAGGTTGTTCGTATATGGTAGTAACAGCTGAGAAGGTAGAGAGGATTGGCACGATGGATGCGTTAGTGAACAAGAGAATAAGGCAAGTGCTTAAAGGTGATCAAAACGCATACGCCGATATTGTGAACCTCTATCAGCACAAGCTGTATCAAATTTGTTATCGAATGCTTGGCAACAAGCAGGAGGCAGAGGATATTGCACAAGAGGCATTTGTACGTGCGTATATTAATTTGCACTCATACGATCAAAAAAGGAAATTTTCAACGTGGATATATCGTATAGCCACGAATCTTTGCATTGACCGCATTCGTAAAAAGAAGCCGGATTATTATTTAGATGCGGAAGTAGCAGGGACGGATGGTTTAGATATGTATTCACAAATTGCAGCAGATGAGCAGCTACCAGAAGAAGCAGCGATGCAGATGGAGCTACAGGACCGCATTCAATACGAGATTAGCCGATTGCCAGACAAATATCGCTCTGTCATTGTTTTAAAATACATTGAAGAGCTATCGCTACAAGAAATTAGTGAAATTCTTGATATGCCCCTTGGCACAGTAAAGACACGTATTCATCGTGGTCGGGAAGCACTTCGCAAGCAGTTAAACAATTTGTAGGAGGAGAATTCGCATGAGAACGTGTCCTGAACATTATATTGACTATATGCATGATTATTTAGATGGCGATATTACACGTGAGCATGAACAAGAGCTGAAAAAGCATATGCAAGGCTGTGTCGATTGTCAAAAGCATATGCATGAACTAAGCGATACAGTGGCATTTGTCAAAAGTGCGACACATATTACAGCGCCTCCGCATTTTGAGGTGAATGTAATGAGTCGTTTACCGAAGCGTAAAAATGCGTTGGGCATTCAAAAATGGCTACGCAGACATCCAATTATTGTGGCGGCTGCGGTATTCTTTCTATTAATGGGGGCAACTTTAATCGCCAGCTATCCGAATGACAATCAGTTTTCTGTAACAACACAGCCAAATTTAGTTGTTGACGGTCAAACTGTTATTGTGCCAAAGGGTGAGGTTGTTAAAGGGGATGTCGTCGTAAAAAATGGCAACCTAATTATTGAAGGGGAAGTAGATGGCAATGTCACAGTAATTAACGGCAGTTATATGGCTTCTACTGCTGTCGTATCAGGGCAAATCGAAGAGATAAATGAAACATTCGATTGGCTTTGGTATAAAATAAAAAAAATGGCGAACGACTTCGTGGCGTTATTTGAATAATTCATGCAACTTTTCTTGAACTTGAACGTTCGATAAAGATAGAGTGTAGATGAAATGATAAATCATTTTGTCTACACTCATTTTTTTGCTCCAACAGCTCTTTAGAGAAAGCGGTAGCAAGGGGAAGTGTGTTATACTATTTTTGTATGCAACAGTTAGAAAAGTGGGGGATGCCACGTGCAGTTAATAATGAATCAGTTTACAGATTTAACACCTGTAAATTATATATTTGGCTTAATAGATATACTCGTTGTATGGTATGTAATTTATAAGCTGCTTGGTCTTATTCAAGGAACAAAGGCTGTGCAGCTATTAAAAGGGATATTTGTTATTGTAATTGCTAAAATCGCTACAGCTCTTTTCGGTTTAAGCACGCTAGATTATTTATTAAAACAAGTAATCGAATGGGGTTTTTTGGCGATTATCATTATTTTCCAGCCAGAAATACGCCGTGCGCTTGAACAATTAGGTAGAGGGAAGATATTCCAACGCTCGACGAACCAGCAGGATGAAGAGCAAACACGCCTAGTTGAAGCAATGAAAAAATCAGTCAGCTATATGGCAAAGCGTCGGATTGGTGCGTTAATATCGATTGAAAAAGAAACGGGTTTGACAGAATATATTGAAACAGGAACAGCGCTGAATGCAACTGTATCCTCAGAACTCTTAATTAATATTTTTATACCAAATACACCGTTACATGATGGTGCAGTAATTATGCAAAAAGATAAAATTGCTGCAGCGGCATGTTATTTACCATTGTCTGAAAGTCCGTTTATCTCAAAGGAGCTAGGTACACGACATCGCGCTGCACTAGGTTTAAGTGAAGTGACAGATGCAATAACAATTGTTGTATCAGAAGAAACAGGTGCAATAAGCATTACAGTCAACGGCAATTTACATCGCAATTTAGCGATTGAGGAATTCGAGACATTGCTACGTAAAGCATGGTTTGGTTCAGAGCAAGAAACAAATCAAGCCTCTAAGTGGACTTGGAGGGGGAAAAAGAATGGATAAATTATTTAATAGCAATTGGTTAGTTCGTCTTACTGCACTATTATTTGCTATCGCATTATTTTTCTATGTGCAATCTGAAAATAATTCAACTAGAAGCACACCTAGTGCAGAGCAGGCAGATGTTATTGAGGACGTGAAGCTGGAAGTATATTATGATGATGAAAATTTAATTGTAACGGGGCTTCCAGAAACGGTTAATGTAGGAATCGAAGGACCTATGCCTATCGTCATGCGTGAGAAATTAGCAAAAGATTATAAAGTATTTGTCGATTTAAATTCATTGTTTATTGGCGAGCATAGAGTTACAATACAGACTGAAAACTTTTCAGAGAAGTTAGAGGTAACGGTTTATCCGCAAGTCGTTAATATCAGCATTGAGGAAAAGGTTACGAAGGAGTTTCGTGTAGAGCCTGAAATGAACAGTAGACAAATTAATGAAGGCTACGTATTGAAAGGGATGACAGTGGAGCCTAACTACGTTTTTGTAACAGGTGCGAAAAGCGTAATGGATAACATTAATTACGTGAAAGCCTCGATAAAAGCGGAGGATGGTATCACAGAGTCATTTAAGCAGCAGGCAAATGTCAAAGTATTGGACCGCGATTTGAATAAGCTGGATGTCACAATACAGCCAGAGGCAGTAGATATTAATGTTGAAATTGATGAATATAATCGAGAAATTCCCCTTACACTGAAACAAGTGGGGCAATTGCCAGAAGGTGTAACAATTAATGAACTATCTTTAGGTCAGGAAAGTGTCAAAGTGTTTGGTCCACAGTCCATTGTGGATTCCATAAATGAGGTTATAGCTGAACTAGATTTATCCGGATTAACTGAATCTGGAGAATACGAAGTGATAATCCAGAAACCGGAAACTCCGATGAAGCTTTCTGATGAAAAAGTTACTGTTCATGCTAATATCACTATAGCAGAAATTGAAAGCGAGGAAGTTACGGCTGAGGACCCTGTAACAGACGGGGATACAGGAGAAGAATAGAAAAGGGAGCTCTCACAGACTTTTGTGAAGAGAAGACATACTCGGACACAGAGTGAATAATTACTAAATGTGCCGCAAGGATATCTCCTCTAAATTATTTAACATCTTCCAGTAAATAATTTCTGCGACGAGTAACCGCAGGGGTAAAATTCTTTTGTATCGAAAGAGTGGCGATAGGTACAGATACAGAAGTCTCTCACCTCTACAGGTGGCGAGACGCACGCTGACAAAGAGGAACTCAGTCTAAGACCGCCACATACTACGGCAACGACTGAGTGACCAACACTGTGTTGGCCCAAGCTTCGGCGAATGTCACAGGTTTTGAAATGAAGTTTTCGAGCAAGCTCGAAAAATCTGGACGCAATTACGCCGAGGCCTAATTGATAAGAGTCTGGACGAGACTTAGTTAGTTGGACGAACAATGTTGTATTGAAGGAGAGAAAAATAATGGGTAAATATTTCGGAACAGATGGCATCCGTGGGGTAGCGAATAGCGAACTGACGCCAGAGCTTGCGTTTAAGCTAGGGCGAGCTGGTGGCTATGTCTTAACGAAGGATACAGAAAATCGACCGAAAGTTCTTATAGGGAGAGATACCCGCATTTCAGGCGAGATGCTTGAAGGTGCATTAGTGGCGGGGCTGTTATCAATCGGTGTGGAAGTAATGCGCCTAGGGGTTATTAGTACACCAGGTGTGGCTTACTTAACACGTGTTATGAATGCTGATGCAGGTGTTATGATTTCTGCATCACATAATCCAGTTGCAGATAATGGCATCAAATTTTTCGGTTCTGATGGTTTTAAATTATCTGATGAGCAAGAAGCAGAGATTGAAAACTTGCTTGATGCAGCGGAGGATACTTTACCACGCCCTGTTGGTGCAGACATCGGTTCTGTAAACGATTATTTTGAGGGTGGGCAAAAATATATTTCTTACTTAAAGCAAACTGTGGAAGATGAGTTTGTCAATATCCATGTTGCGTTAGACTGTGCACACGGTGCAACATCAGCTCTTGCGACACATTTATTTGCTGATTTGGAGGCTGATATTTCGACAATGGGCTCATCTCCGACCGGCTTAAATATTAATGATGGCGTAGGTTCAACACATCCGGAAAAATTGGCTGAATTTGTCGTTGAGCGTGGAGCAGATGTAGGTCTTGCATTTGATGGCGACGGGGACCGTTTAATCGCAGTGGATGAAAAAGGCCATATCGTAGACGGCGACCAAATTATGTTTATTATCGGGAAATATTTGAATGCTAAAGGTCGTTTAAAGAAGGGCACAATTGTTTCAACAGTAATGAGCAATATGGGCTTTTATAAGGCGTTACGTGAGCATATGATGGAAAGCGTGCAAACTGCAGTAGGCGACCGCTATGTTGTGGAGGAAATGCGCGCAAATGATTATAATTTCGGTGGCGAGCAATCTGGTCATATTGTATTTTTAGATTTTAATACAACTGGAGATGGCTTATTAACAGCTATCCAGCTTGTTAACATTATGAAAATGACAGGTAAGCGCCTATCTGAGCTAGCGGCTGAGATGACAATTTTCCCGCAACGTCTAGTAAATATCCGTGTAACGGATAAACATGCAGTTACTACAAATGAAAAAGTAGCAGCAGTTATTGCAGAGGTAGAAGCAGACATGAATGGGAATGGTCGCGTATTGGTGCGACCTTCAGGAACAGAGCCACTAGTTCGTGTTATGGTCGAGGCTGCGACAGAGGCCGACTGTACGACATATGTAGAAAGAATTGCAGAAGTTGTACGCGCGGAAATGGGTTTAACGGAATAGAAAAAGAAGCGTTCAAAAAGCCGGACATAGTTGGCATTTTGGACGCTTTTGCTAGTTCAAGGCGTTTACATATGATGATAAAGGGGAAGTATACAACTGTACTAAATTCAAAGGAGTGTAATGAAATGGCAAAAGTAGCAACATTGATTACGGACAAGTTTGAAGACAGTGAGTACACAAGCCCGAAAGAGGCACTCGAAGCAGCTGGGCATACAGTTATTAATATTGATAAGGAAGGCAATAAAATGGTGACAGGTAAACAAGGCGAGGCAACGGTAAAGATTGACTACGGTGTTGATGAAGTAAACCCAGCAGACTTTGATGCCCTGTTAATTCCCGGAGGCTTTTCACCAGATTTGTTACGTGATGATGAGAGGATTGTCACATTTGCAAAGCATTTTATGGATGAAATGAAGCCGGTATTTGCGATTTGTCACGGCCCCCAATTATTAATTACAGCAAAATCCTTAGAGGGACGAGATACGACAGGCTACAAATCCATAAAAGTAGATTTGGAATATGCGGGTGCAAAATTTCATGATGAGGAAGTATTCGTTTGTCAAAAGCAGCTTGTCACAAGTCGTACACCAAAGGATTTACCAGCGTTCAATCGGGAAATCGTGAACCTTTTACAAGAGAAGGGATTATAATAGAGTATCTGTAGGCGAGAGGATAGTTGTTTCGTCTACAGATTTTTTAAAATATCTTGACATTTGCCACAATAAACAGATATAAATGCATATTTCTTAAAGTGGATGATTGACGAACTGTCATATTTTTTGTATGATGAAAAAGCTTATTGCATGCGCTACGAAGGAGGAGAAAAATAGCGCACTATAAATCATAAAGGAAAATAATTATAGCGCCTGAGCTAAGGAAATAGAGCGGACATCAATCCTTAGTTGACGAGGTGGAGGTTTATCGAAATTTCGGCGGATACCTCCCGATTGACAATGCCCAGTCGTCATATTCGTTTTAAAAACAGAAAAGCGATTTTCTGTACAAACAAGCGAATAGGCATAAAAAAGCGAGAGCAAAACTACAAAGCCTAAACGTTGGCACGCCTGTTAAACAGAACAGCTGTCCACAAAAAGGTGCTGATTTGTAGTCTATTTCGTATTGCCTTTTCTCTATAAAATGAAACTTTAATCAGTGGATGTTTTCCCCATTGATTGTTAGTTGAACGAATCGGGCTTTTACGGGCAGTTGAGCCTTGGAATGGGCATCTTACTGCCCGTTAATGCGGGATAAAAGAAGAGAAAGCCTCGCCCTGTGAGGTAATGGAATTGTCATAAATATAGATTATAAATCGTAGCTTTGTCCTCGCAACGACTTGGAGGAAATATACGATGTGTGGAATTGTTGGATATAACGGATTATTAGATGCAAAGGAAATTTTACTAAAAGGATTAGAAAAGCTAGAATATCGTGGCTATGATTCAGCAGGCATTGCGCTTCGCAATGAGGCAGGAGTAACGATATTTAAAGAAAAGGGGCGCATCGCAGACTTACGCAAAGCGGTCGATGAGGACGCGGACGCAACAATCGGAATCGGTCATACGCGCTGGGCAACACATGGTGTGCCAAATCGCCGCAATGCCCATCCGCACCAAAGCGCATCAAGCCGCTTTACACTTGTGCATAATGGTGTCATCGAAAACTATCATTTACTGCAAAAAGCTTATTTAAAAGGCATCCAAATGCAGTCTGACACAGATACAGAGGTGCTCGTACAGCTAATTGAGCTTTTCGTAAAAGAAGAGGGCTTATCAACGGTAGAAGCTTTCCGTAAAACACTATCTTTAGTGCATGGATCTTACGCTTTAGCACTACTCGACAGCGAGGATACGGAAACGATTTTCGTTGCCAAAAATAAATCACCGCTGCTCATCGGTGTTGGGCAAGATTTCAATGTTGTTACTTCCGATGCGATGGCGATGCTACAAGTAACGAACCAATTCATCGAGCTACATGATAAGGAAATCGTTATCGTTCACCGTAATCATGTTGAGATTTCTAAATTGGATGGTCGCATCGTTGAACGCGCACCATATACAGCTGAGCTTGATATGGGTGATATCGAAAAAGGCCCATACCCGCACTATATGCTGAAGGAAATGGATGAGCAGCCTGGCGTTGTGCGCAAAATTATCCAAGCCTATGAGGTAAATGGAGAGCTAGCAATTGATGAAGCAATTTTACAGGCGCTAAATGCAGCAGACCGCCTTTATATTATCGCAGCAGGCACGAGCGCTAATGCCGGACTAATTGGCAAGCAATATTTCGAGAAAATCGCGCGCATTCCTGTCGAAGTGCATATCTCAAGCGAATTCGGCTACAATATGCCGCTCCTTTCCGAAAAGCCTTTATTCATCTTTATTTCGCAATCAGGCGAAACAGCAGACAGCCGTCAAGTGTTAGTGAAAGTAAAGGAAATGGGCTACCCTGCATTAACGATTACGAACGTAGCAGGTTCGACATTATCACGCGAATCAGACTACACATTACTACTGCACGCAGGTCCGGAAATTGCCGTAGCTTCTACGAAAGCATACGTAGCCCAGCTCGCAGTATTAGCGGTAGCTGCCTATGCTACTGCTAAGGCACGCGGAGTAGCACTGGATTTTGATTTAAAGCAGGAGCTTGCCATTGCCGCAACAGCAATCGACGCAATCGTGGACGCAAAGGAAACGATGGAACAAATTGCAGAAGACTACTTAAAAGTCGCACGCAACGCCTTCTTTATCGGACGAGGCCTTGACTTCTACGTCAGCCTAGAAGGCGCACTCAAGCTAAAAGAAATCTCCTACATCCAAGCTGAAGGCTTTGCGGGAGGCGAACTAAAGCACGGCACAATCGCTCTAATCGAGGAAGGCACACCCGTCTTTGCCCTTGTCACACAACAAGAAGTAGCCCTCAACATTCGAGGCAATGTCAAAGAAGTTGTAGCGCGCGGCGCCAACGCCTGCCTCATTGCAAGCGCAGGCCTAGAGGAAGAAGGCGATTGCCTCATCATCCCTCACGTACACCCGCTACTAACACCTTTAGTAAGCGTTGTACCATTGCAGTTCATCAGCTACTACGCAGCACTACACCGCCGCTGCGACGTCGACAAACCACGCAATCTAGCGAAAAGTGTAACGGTGGAGTAGAGAGCTTGGTGTTGGTGTGTTTGAATTGTGTTTGAATAATAAAGTTGTTTAAAAAATAATAAAGTCATTTAAAATATAAAATAGTTGTTTAAAAATTTGAACTATTTACATCCGTTCGCTTATAATTAAAATAAGCGAACGGATGTTTTTTATTGTGGAAAGTGAGAGGGATATTAATGAAACCATATGATCTTTTGAAAGAGTCAATCAAATTTGCTTCTAAACAATTAGAAGACTTTAAAGTAACAAAAAGTTTAGATGATATACCAACGATGGTGATCACATCCCTATATAGAAAAATTATAGAATTAAGCGAAGGGGTTAGAGTTTCTGGTGCGAATGGCTTATCTGGTCCAGCTTTATTAAATTATCGAGGACTTATCGAAGCTTATTTAGCTTTCAAGTATATACTTGAAAATGAACATTTGTTAGAAGATAGGGCGAAGGCATATAAAATCGGATATCACAAGCAGCAAGTCGAGGCTGGTAATTATTCCTTAAAAAGAGCATCAAACGATGATGAAAGAGCATTCTTTGAATCAGCTATTCAATATCATACTAATGAAATGAAAAACGAAAGTTTGCAAGATATTTTCAAAGTATTTAATGAGTTGCAAAATCGAAATAGTAAAGGTTTTATACCAAAGTGGTATGAACTTAATGACGGACCTCGAACTATTAACCAGCTAGCAAAGTATCTAGCTGAAAAGGATGAGGAAGATAAAGAACTAGTAGCGAATTTATATGGCTTTTTATCTACGGATGCCCATAATTATATGGCATTAAATAGTATCCTTAAAAGCGATGAGTTAATTACAGTTAAACCAGTTCGAGCTTTTTTTAATTCAAATAAAGATGAATATAATTTTCTTGGTACAAGAAGCTTGTTGACTTCTTCAATATTAAAGTTTATGCAAAGTGCTTTTCCAGAAAATGAAAGTAACTTTTTAGCGTTTGCTCAACGTATTGCTCCATATCTAAGATACTAATTTTTTGAGAGGAGAAATATTAAATGTCAAAACGTCAAACAGGTTGGTCTGAAGCGAAAATCTCTCGGTATATTAAGGAAGGTAGGGGGCAAGGAGAACTTGCCCTTTATAAGCCGTGGTTGACCATACAAGACGTTCCGTCGAGAGGAAGGATTCATAGGTTCATCGGATGGAAAACGGCGCGAGAACACCATTTAATGTCTGATTTAGAATTTAACTATCATTGTTGTTGTGATTGGGCAGATAATATAATTGATATTCGTGAACAATTTCCTTTAGCGCGTGAAGTTACATTGAGAATAGCAGAGCAATTAGGCATTGCGCATCCAATCGATCGAAACACAAAAGTACCTATTGTGATGACTACGGATTGCTTTTTAACTGTAAGAGAAGGAGGTTCTATCGTTTATAAAGCTCGCACATTGAAATTTGAAAAAGACCTTAATGACGAAAGAGTTATCAAAAAATTCGAAATAGAGAGGTGCTATTGGGAACAGCAAGGAATAGATTGGGCAATTGTGACCGAAAAAGAGTTGCCTAAAATTTTTATCGGTAATTTAAAGTTTTTACGTGATGCCTATTTTATTGATGATCCAAAGAAAGTTAATTTGTTAATTGAGGGATGGAGTAGCTTTACGGGTTCTATTCTTTCAAACTTACAAACGTTTGACATCAAATATAATTTTAAGATAGGAACAGCGATTAGCCTATATAAGCACGCTTTGGCAAAGAAATTATTAAAAGTGAATATGCATGAAAAAATAAACTTGAATGATGATGTTTCAAATGTGATAGTTCAAACTTTAAATGACTCTAAAAAGAGGTGGGCTTAATGAATTTTTATGTTAATGAAATTTTACAAGACTGCCAACAGGAAAAAACATATAGAATTCTTTGGGTTGATTCAGGCGCTGTTATTATGTATATTTTAGAGCTTGATAATGCTAAAGCTTTTCCAAAAAAGAAATTGGTATCTGAAATAGGCGATTTGATTGTTATTGGTGATTGGAGAAAGGTTATTGATACTTCTTATGATGTGATTGTGTCAAGTGAATATGAAAATAAACATTATGAATTACGTGATGCTGCATGGACAATTATTGAAGCAATCGTAAAGGAAGAACCAGCAATTTATGAAAAAACCTTTCGTACAAAGCTTATAAAAGAAACTCAGGAAAAGCATCAAGTAACTTATCCAACTATACGCAAATATTTATATAAATATTGGTCTAGAGGTAAAACATTAGACGCTTTACTCCCGGATTATAAAAACTCTGGTGGAAAAGGGAAAGAGAAAAAGGTTGGAGAAAGTAAGCGCGGTAGACCGACCTTAAATGGCATAAAAGGAATAAATGTTGATGAAGATACAAAACGAATTTTTAGATTAGCTATTGAAAAATATTATCTAACTTCAAAACAAAATAGTTTAACAGCAGCCTATAAGTTTATGGTTAGAGAATTTTATGTAGCGAATATTTATTACGAAAATGGTGTGGAGAAGGAATTGTTGAAAAATGAAGAAGATCTCCCTACATTAACACAATTTAAATATTGGTATCAAAAAGAATATAATGCGCCAGAAGTATTAATCGCAAGGAAAGGTGAAAAGCGCTTCAATAAAGATCATCGCGCAGTTTTAAATACATCTCAATCAGAAGTGTTTGGTCCAGGTTCTCGCTATCAAATTGATGCAACGATTGCGGATGTTTACTTAGTTTCAGAAGTAAATCGAAATTGGATTATAGGGCGTCCAGTCGTGTATTTAGTGATGGATGTATTTAGCCGAATGGTAGTTGGCATGTATGTAGGTTTAGAAGGTCCCTCGTGGGCAGGAGCAATGATGGCAATGACTAATGTTGTTGCTAATAAAAAGAAGTATTGTGCGCAATATGACATTGAAATAAATGATGAAGATTGGCCAAGCTGCCACTTACCAGAAATTTTGTTAGCAGATAAAGGTGAATTCGAAGGATATAATGTTGAACGATTGGTAAAAGCATTTAATTTACATGTTGAAAATGCGGCTTCATACCGTGCTGATTGGAAAGGCATAGTAGAAAAACAATTTGATTTAATTCAAAAGAAAGTAAAGCCTTTGCTACCAGGTTATATTGATGTAGATTTTCAAGAGCGCGGAGCAAAGGATTATAGATTAGATGCGAAATTGACATTGAAGGAATTTACGCAAATTTTAATTAAGCAAGTTTTACAACATAACACAAAGCACTATTTGAAAACGTATGTACGTGACCGAGATTTAATAGCAGATGATGTACAGCCAATTCCTCTTGAACTTTGGAATTGGGGCATTAAAAATCGTACAGGAAAGCTCCGAGCCTTCGCTGAAGATTTAGTGAAGCTTCAATTGTTACCTAGAGGTACAGCTACTGTAAATTTTAAAGGGATTCAATTTAAAGGTATATCTTATAGCTGTGATAGAGCAATTCAAGAGAGTTGGTTTGAAAATGCTAGAATGAAGGGCTCTTGGAAAATTGAGATTGCGTATGACCCTAGAAATATGAGCTATGTGTACGTCTTAAACGATATAGATAATTCGTTTGAAGCTTGCTATATGCTAGAAGTATCTAAAAGGTATGAAAGTTTAAGCTTAGATGAAATAACGTATTGGAAACGACAAGAGCGACTGCTAGAAAAAGGACAAAATCATAAACAGCTTCAAAAAGATGTGGATTATATTGCTGATGTGGAAGCGATTATTAAGAAAGCAGAGAAGGCAAAAAACGGACAGCAAGATCCAACGCTAAGTAAATTACAGCAAGTTAGTGCGATTCGAGATAATCGTAAGGAAGAAAAGGAAAGACAGCGCAGAGCCGAATCAAAGCCAATAATTGAAAAGCAAGTAGCAGATACAGAGATTATAGCGTTTCCACAAACAGTCGCCGAAACGGATTTTAAAAGACCTAATGTACGAGACTTTTTAAAACGTAGAAAGGGTGATAAAGATGAATGAGCAAGTAGGTTTTCGAGGGATTATGCCAGCTGTATATAACGAGCAAGAAATTATTGATTTTAAAGGAAATCCTTTAATCGAAGCATTGCCACCGATTCTTTCACCTGAAGAGGCGTATGAAAAATTAAGTTACTATCCACCTTATGATTTACAGGAAGCAAATTTGCCAACACATATACGCTATCATGCGATTCCTCGCATTAATAAATTCTTTCAGCCCGTGATGCAGCATTTAGATTTAGAACAGCGATTTTCTAGATTGCTACGTCATGGCTATGTTAGTCGAAATCCAAGGGAAGCAGATTATAATCGCGCATTAAACGGGTCCCAAGATATACGTTCTACAGCATCCAGTATGACGTTAATGGGATTTTCGGGCATCGGCAAAACAACGGCGATTGAACGGGTATTGTCGCTTTATCCACAAGTGATTTTACATGAGCATCCACTAAATTTAATGCAAGTTGTTTGGCTAAAATTAAATTGTCCTCATGATGGATCGTTAAAATCTTTATGCTTGGATTTCTTTTTGAAAATGGACACGCTACTTGGTACGAATTATTATGAGAAGTTTGGTAATCGCAGAAATTCAATAAGTTCTATGGTTACACAAATGGGGAAAATTGCTCGTTTACATTGTATCGGTGCAATCATTATTGACGAAATCCAACATTTACTTGCGACGCGAGATAATAATTCAGAGAAGATGATGAATTTCTTTGTGACGTTAATTAATGAAGTAGGTGTGCCTGTAATACTAATTGGAACAATGCGAGCAAAAGTGGTATTGCAACAAGATTTTAGACAAGCACGTAGAGGTAGTGGTCAAGGTGATATGGTTTGGCAGCAAATGAAAAAAGACGATGATTGGGATTTACTTATCGAGAGTCTCTGGGAATACCAATGGATTCAAGAACGTACAAGTTTAACTGAAGAGTTGAATCAAACTTTATACGAAGAGAGCCAAGGTATTGTAGATATAGCTGTAAAATTGTTTGCATTAGCACAAGGAAGAGCCATTGAAACAGGTGCTGAGAAAATTACACCAGCAGCAATTAAACAAGTAGCAAAGGATGATCTAAAGCTAGTACAGCCAATGCTTAAGGCATTAAAAGATGGGCGAACATCTGAATTAGAAAAATATGCGGACATTATGCCAATGGATATTGAAGAATATTTAGTTATGCGAGAATCAAAAATCGATTTAAGAGCAACTATTCAAAAGAAAAAGGAACTGCAAGCTCAAAAGCGACAAGAAAAGCAAACTACGCATATAGAAACTATTATGAGTTCTTTAATAGTGTTAGGAATAGATGTTGAGATAGCACAAAAAGTGGCTACTAAGACATTGAATGAAACAGATAATGAAGATTTACCATCATTAATGAAATCAGCAATTAATTTAGCTGAACAATTGAGCAAGCCGAAACCAAAAGTATCTAAAGAACGCACGGGACCATTATTAAAAATCGTAGAACAGGCAAAGAAAAATAAACAGTCGAATTATGAGTTATTGAAAGAAGCAGGATATATCAAATCGCCTTTGGATGAATTTGCAATGTAGGAGGAAAAGCCATGCTTAGTTATTTTCCTAATCTTTATCCAGACGAATTATTATACAGTTGTTTTGCGCGCTATCATGACCACTCAGGTAACACAAGTTCAAAGCAAACGATGAAAGAATTGTTCGGAAATATAAGTTCAGTAGCCGTAGTTGATTTTCCTAATAACTTAGGAGATTTCTATAAAAATATCTCACATTTTAATCCACCTAATATCAATGATTTGGTAAGAAATCATACCTTATATAACTACTACACAGCTTTTCAATCAGATGTGATGAAAAGTCGTGCATTTAACTATATTACTAATGGAGGCAACCCTGGAGCTATTCACATGTTTCTAGGCATTGCTGCTTCCAAAATCAAAAATTGGCATTATCTTCGTTTTTGTCCTAACTGTGTACAGCAAGACAGAGAGCAATACGGAGAAGCTTATTGGCATAAGAGTCACCAATTGCCGAAAGTATTTTATTGTCACTTACATCAAGAATTACTTCACGATTCAACTATTGAATTTCGTAACCCACATAAACATGAATTTGTTTCAGCTGAAAAAGCAGAGTTATCACCACCCCATTTAGTTAGTGTATTTTCATCAAAGCTTGAGGAACGATTGAAAAAGCTTTCTGATGAAAGTATTAATTTAATTCACTATGCAGAAAACATACAAATTCAAGACTTCACACAAATCTATAAATATTTAATGCAAATAAATGGCTACGCCAATCATTTAGGGAAAGTGCATCAGCAATATTTTACGCAGCAATTCAAACAATACTATGGAGAACAATTTTTAACGTTAGTGGATTGCAATTTTGATGAACATTCCGACACGTCATGGCTTAGAAATATTGTTAGAAAACACCGTAAGGCATTTCATCCAGTGCAGCATCTACTGTTATTACAATTCCTAAATGTCTCATTTAAAGATCTAGAAAATCTTATGGGCAAAAAATATGAGCCATTTGGGCAAGCACCATATTATTGTTTAAATCCAGCAGCGGAGCATTATAAACAGCGTGTTATATCAAGTATTACCGTAACAACTTGTACCGATACTAGAAAGCCTGTTGGTACGTTTCGCTGTGATTGTGGATTTACTTATTCAAGACGTGGCCCAGATGTAGTTAAGGATGATGTCTTCAAAGTGGGCAGAATCAAAAATTTTGGTTCGGTATGGCAAGCTAAGTTAATACAGTTAGTAACAAGTAACTTGAGTCCGTATCGGATTGCACAAATTCTAAAATGTGATTACGCAACAGTGAAAAAATACATTTCTGACTCAAAAGATAAGTCCTCGCATAATAGTGAGCTTTCAATAGATTTGCGCCTTCAAAAAGAAGCAGAATGGCTAAAGTTGATCGAAACATATCCTGATTTTACGGTTACACAATTAAGAGAAATGAATCTAGCTCTATATGCTTGGCATTATCGTAATAATCGTAGTTGGTTAATAGAAAATCCTCCTAGATCGGCTATGAAGTTGGCGATTAGTAAAAGAGTTGATTGGGAGAAACGAGATTTAGAGATTTTTCATTTGGTCAAGGAAGCAATTCAAAAGTTATATGCTATTGAAAAGCCTGTATATGTCAATAAAAGTAGAGTAGCAAAGGAAATTGGTCAATTATCCTTGCTTGAAAAGCTATTGGATAAACTTCCAAAAACAAAGGCTTATCTTAAAAAACATTTAGAAACACGTGAGCAATTTCAAATTCGTCGTATTAAATGGGCATGTAAGGAGCTTTATATGGAAGATGGTAATAATGTAGTAATGTGGAAAGTTCGCAGACTAGCAGGGCTAAAAGAGAAAACAAGTAATATCGTAGAAATAGCTTTAGAAAATGAAATAAGACTTTATCAGCAAGGGGAAATGCAAAATGAAATTAAGACCATGGACTTTTGATAAAGATAAAGAAGTAGTTTTGAAATGGATTGGTAATGTTGAGGTTGTAAATAAACAATGGAGAATTAGAGCTGCATTTGAAGACAATAATCGAATTGAAATGCTAGATTTTCCGATTGCTGCATTGCCACTGTTACGATTAGGTGCATTTTATAAAGATGGTCAGCTAATGGATGCTAAGACTACGGGTATTATTTATGACGTTGATATACCTCAATTGAATCAATATAAAGTTGTAAGCTCTTTAGATGCTTGTAAGGAATTTGGCTATTACTTGCATAAGAGTCCTGAGCTTATGTATCAATATGTCTTTGAATTTACGATGGAAGGTAACACGTATTACCTTCCGCAATTCGAATTTATTCGCGCGGTATTTGCAATTAATAAAACAATTGCAAACTCAATGATGCAACCAAATGGATTAGAATTTTTAGTGAAAAGGTCGTATTTGAATAATTCGAAAGCTTTTTTAGAACTTGCAGATGAGATTCCGAATGTGATTGTAAAAGACGACAACTTTATACGTTTTTTTAGTTGGCTATACTTTAGTTCAGAAATAAAAGCATCATTTGAATCTGTTTATACAAAAATTAAAGCTAAGATGAACAACGGGGATTTTTTAAAATTAGAGGTTCAACTTCCTAGTAGCAGCAACACTCAAGTTCGTTTTCGAGGAATACAAAAAGGTAACAAGTTTTTGATTTTGCAATGGTTAGGTTCTAATTTGGAAGGAACTTCCTTTAGTGATGTAGAAGTTAAACATAAGGCATTTAAGAAAAGAATTGATGCACCAGGTAAGAGGAAGTATCGAAATTCACAACAAAAAAATGACTTTGAAAACATTTTAAATGCATATCCTAATGAACGCTCAAAGCAGGATGCTAATCAGCAAGTAGAAAATATAAAAGGAACGCAATTTGATTTTGGGAATCTCGCTGACATACATAAAGTGTTTGGTGATACACAAGATGTTAATAAAGGCGGTATTTATATTTCAAATCAAGGGCAAGGTGGAGGTATTCAAAAGCATCTGCAGCAAGTAGTAGGGCTTGATGAATCTGTTTATGGTGAGATGATCCAACCTATTGAATTTAAAATGTTAGAGGTTACGGAGGATATTAAAGGGCAGGGGTTGGAGAAGTTTATAAAAATGATTCAATTATTGGCTAAAGATACTAATAAGTATCAAATTGCAATGAATTTAGTTTACTTGCCATTAGGTAGGAAATTTTCATTTATAAAGGAAGATTTAAGAAGGTGTGCTTGTATCGTTAGAGTGAATAATCAATTAACAAATAAAATTCAATATGTAATTGAGATAGCTACACCAGATAATAAATCTTTATCAACATTGCTTGTATATGAAAACGGTATTAATGAAATCAATTTGAAAAAATTATTAATGGACTTGGTAAGAAGAGGTGGATCATGGAATAAAGATATTATAAGGAATTTAAGTTGTGAGAAGTTAAAACATACTAGTGATACTTTAATAGATTGGAAACGTAAATTAGAAATGAAATTTAAATAAAGGAATGATTTTGAATGTATATTACCCAGTTGGAATTAACAAATTTCAGGAATTTCAAAAACTCTATTTTTAAGTTTAAACAAGGAGTAAACACATTGATTGGCGAGAATAGTTCTGGGAAATCTAATGCACTATATGCAATTCGATTGCTTTTAGATGAAAGTTTACCAATGAATGCTACAAGGTTTTTAGAAACGGATTTTAATCAGAATTTAAATGATTGGAGAGGACATTGGATAGTTTTAAAACTTACTTTTAAAGATTTAGATACTAGTGAAGCAGTGAGCTTTGTAGCACATCATTCACAAGATATAAGGAATGAGGAAGAATCTTTTGGCACATATGCATTATATTATCGTCCCAATAAATTAGTGAGAAATAAATTATTTGAATTCACAAAAAGAATTAAGGAACTTCAAGAAAGTGGTGAGGATACTTTAAGAGTAAAGCGCGATCTTGAAATTTTTTTGAAGAATATAACGTTAAAAGATTACGAAAGTGTATTTACATGTAGAGTAAACGCAGATTTTAACGATGAGCAACAGTATAAAGAGTTAGTGGGAGATTTTGAACAGGGCATTTTTCCTAACCCTGAAGAGGATAATAATCTTGCTCTCGGTAACATTTCCCCTCATATTACATTAATCAAAAAAGAAGTTTCATGTACTTTTGTAAAGGCACTTAGAAATGTTATATCGGAGTTAAAGCAGAAGAAAAGTAGTCCTCTATTACAACTCCTACGAGGAACGACTAAAGATATTGAAATTATAGAGGCAGAAAAGATAAAAAAACAAGTGCAGAATTTAAATGGCGACATAAGTGAATTAGATGAAATAAGTATGTTAACAAAGAAGATTAAAAAATCTTTAAACAGAACTTTAGGATATACATATTCTCCTAATGTAAGCATTAAATCTGAATTACCCGAGGAAGTTGAAACATTGCTTCAATCGTTAACTTTATGGGTAGGGGACGACTCTAGCAGTAATCAGGGGAAATTAGATGACTTAAGTTTAGGTGGTGCAAATTTAATTTATATCACTTTAAAGTTATTGGAATATGAATTTTATCAAGATCAAGAAGAAAAAGCAGCACATTTCTTATTGATTGAAGAACCAGAAGCTCATATTCATACGCATGTGCAAAAAACATTGTTTGAAAAATATCATTTTGAAAATACACAGGTAATCATAACTACACATTCAACTCATATTTCTTCTGCAAGTAAAATTGACTCAATGAATATATTGATAAAAGAAAGAGGATATACAAATGTTTGCCAACCTAGTAACGATTTGGATACAGATACTTGTAAAAGAATTGAAAGATATTTAGATGCAACAAGGTCAACTTTATTATTTGCCAAAGGAGTGATTTTGGTCGAAGGTGATGCGGAGCTTATATTAATTCCAGCTATGTTTAAGGCTGTCTTTGGACTTAACCTTGATGAAATAGGTATAAGTGTAGTAAATATGAGTAGCACTGTATTTGAACATGTTGCTAATTTATTTGATGAATCAAGAATTCAAAGAAAATGCGCAATTATTACAGATTTTGATAAAGCAATAGAAATATTGCCGGAAGACCCATCTGATGATACTAAAGAACAAAAGAAAATGAGAGATTCACAAAAAGCAGGTCAGGAAAGAGCCGAGGTTTTGAATGGGAAATATAGACTTAATCCGTGGGTAAATGTTTTCTATGCACCTCATACTTTTGAGATTGATTTTGCATTAAATTCAAATACACATGAAATAGTAGAGACGCTACCATTAATCTATAGACGACAAGCTGATATTGATACATCGAAATACAAGCTAGAATCAGATGATAGAGTGTTGATTGGTAAAGAAGCCCTTAGATTAGCCAATAAAGAAGGAAAAGGATGGTTTGCTTTATTAGTTTCTGAATCCTTGAGTTATGCCACTTATATACCAAAGTATATTTTAAAAGCAATAGCATTTACTTCGGAACATATTACAAATGACCATTTAAGAGCAATGGCACAATACAGAATAAGTAAAATATATGAAGAGTCTCAGTATGATTTTGATGAAATGAGCTTGAATGATTTAATGACCATTTTAAATCAAGATAAGGGAAATAGAGAGGACGATGATTTACTTATATTTGTAAATCTATTAGGAGTTGAAATAACTGAACATGCATATTAATTTAAATTCTTTACAACAAGATGCGATAGATGAAGAGGAAAATTCAATAGTACTAGCTTGTCCAGGGAGTGGGAAAACTCGAGTACTGACATTGAAAATTGCAAAAGAGTTGGAGAAGTTAGACAAAAGGAACAATAGAATTGCAGCACTTACATTTACCAATAGAGCCGCTGATGAAATTGACAAAAGAATTAATTCTATGGGCATAGATATATCTCAATTATGGACAGGTACTATTCATTCTTTTTGTTTACAATGGATTATTAAACCATATGGTGTTTATTTGCCAGAACTACAGAAAACTTATTCAATCTTAGATGAGTTTAAAGCTAAAGATTTAAAGGAGAATTTTAAATCGGAGTTCGATATACCTCGATTCAATGATTTTATCACTAGAAGAGATAGAAATGGGAATTACGTGAATAGTGAAGAAAAATATAATGATGCAGCTAAGGCGTATCATAAATTTTTATTAGAGAATAGATTAATAGATTTTGATTTAATTCTATACTATGCATACTTCTTAATTGAAAAGTATCCTGAAATTCCACGTAATCTTTCGAAGATTTTTAAATACTTTTTTATTGATGAATTTCAGGATACTCAAGATCTTCAATATGCAATTGTTGGTAAGGTAATTAAAGCTTCAGAAGGACAATGTAAAATTTTCTTAGTTGGGGATCCAGACCAAGCAATATTTAAATCCTTAGGTGGTATTGTGAAATCCCCTGCGGAAATAAGCCAAGATATTGGAGGATACAATATTAAGCAATTAGGACTAAGTAATAATTATAGATCAACACAAAGGTTAATAAATCTATACAGTAATTTTCAAAGTACAGATTTACTAATAGAATCCTTAGCGAGTTATTGTAGTGAAGACGGGATTATCATGTTTAATAAAACTACGCATAAAGATAATTTGGTAGATACCATTACAGAAATCATAAATAAAGAAATCTCAAATGGTATATCTCCGAATGATATTTGTATTTTAGCCCCGCAATGGAATTTTCTATCCTCTATAGCTAGAAAGTTGAAAGCAAATTTACCGGATATAGAATTTGATGCTCCGGGGTTGACTCTTTTACCACGGAATCCAGACAATTTTTGGTTTAAGTTAGCTAGAATTATTTTAATAACTAAAGAGCCAAATAAGTATTTGGTAAGGATGAAATGGGCAAGAGATATTTTAGAAGAATTAGTTATGGTAAGTGGCATTACTATTGATGTTGATACTGATAACTGTAGGAGGTTATTGAAGAAAATAAATTCAATAAATTCAATAAATGAAGATGCAATAGAATATCTAGAAGAGAGTTTTAAGTATGTATTTGAAAAGCTAGAATTTGATTATAGTTCAAGTGACTTATTAAAGGAACAATGGGATAATTTTTTTATGGGATTAAGACGTCGTTATGAAAGTTCGGATTTTCTCGATGTCCCTAAAGATATTAACTATATGAAAAAGATGTTTAATACAAAAGAAGGAATCGTAATTAATACTTGTCAAGGTGTCAAAGGAGAAGAATTTCATACAGTTATATCATTTGGATTGTTAAGAGGATATTTACCACATTGGAATCAAATTATTAATCAACCAGGTAGTAATGAAATAGAAGAATCTAATAAATTATTATACGTTATTTGTTCTAGAGCTAAGAAAAATTTATTTTTATTTTCTGAAACTGGAAGGAGAACTTTAAAGGGGATGCCGTATGAGGTGAACTATCAATTAAATGCATTAGACCTCTGAATGTATTTAAGAATAATGAGATTATAAAAATTGAAATATCGTGGAGGAGCTATGTCAAAATTGCTAAAAAAGGATACATTAACAGACGGTGTCATCTCTAATCTTCTGGAAGAAAGTTTTAATGGTAGGAAACATTTAAGAATAAAAGAATTACAAGAGATTCATGAAGTATTATTAAAATTAGGTTTTTTTAGAGAAGAGGCCGAAAGAGTATATTTTTCTGATGAAATAATTAAAAATCAACGTTTAAAAGAAAATAATACTGAACTATATAAATCGATGAGAGAAGAAAGGAAAAATAATTATGTTACTTTATTTCCAGAAAAAGCCTTTATATTAAATGATGGGATTCATGCAGCAGGAGGAGCTTTTAATTATATATACAGAGCAAAGGGACAGAGAATTTTTTGGAATGATAAGGGCTTAATCTACTATAGAGCTATTTATTGTACGATAGATGAAAACGGTATGGAATATAGTACTATTGATATGGGAGATGAACTAGATATTTTTTCAGAGGAAATAGATGAAGAATTAGTATATACTTCAGCACTTGAAGAAGGAATAGGATCAATAGAAAATCTTATTTTAAATCTAACAACAATAAAACAAGATTTTTTGAGAGATTATCCAATAGAATATTTATTATTTCCAAAAGATGTAGAAGGCTTATCTGATTTCTCATTAGAATTAAAAGAACAAATTTGGGTTGTTGTTATAGAGTTAGTAAAAGATTTATTAATAAATCCTGCTGAAGAAAAAAATAGTTGTTTGTACTTTTTAGTATCGTTTTTGGAGAAATTAAATATTCAACCTAAAGCCCTCCATATTATGGAGTTGTTAGAGTTTTATAAAGATAATAATCAACGAGTTGAATTAGGCATCTTTCATGAGATATTAGAAATACTAGGTACTAGTATAAAAAGAACAAGCTATTTAGAAAATAATAAAGAAATACTAAAACTATCTGAAGAATTAAAGATAATTCAAGTTGGAAGTGATATGGCTAATACTTATCATGATTTAATTTTTAGAGTATTAAATCAGGTTTTTGATTGTCAACTTATGCGAGGTTCAAAAGAGGTTGAGATAGATAAGGGAAAAAAACGTATTGATATAGTGTATGATAATGTTGGTGAAAAAGGGTTCTTTTCTTATATAAAAGAAACGTACAGAGTATATTGTCCAAAAATTATCATTGAGTGTAAAAATTACAGTTCAGATCCAAAAAATCCTGAGATAGATCAATTGATAGGTAGATTAGGGAAACATACAGGGAAATTAGGTATTTTAATTTGTAGGACTATTAAAGATAAGCAAAGTTTATTAGAAAGGTGTCAAGCAGCTTTAAACAAAGATCAAGGATACATAATCTTTCTGACAGATGATGACATACACCAATTAATAAATTTAAAGGCAGATAGTGAAGATGATAAAATATTCGATTTATTAATGTTGAAGTGGGATAGCTTAGTTTTAAATAAAAAGCTATAGTGTTCTTTCTTAAACAACTTTAATATTTCTTTGAAATTCAAATCATTAGTATAAAATAGATTTTAAAACAACTTTAAAACCACCTATCAAATTTATCGATAGGTGGTTATTGCATTTCTAAGGTAGAAATTAAACAACTTTATTATTCAAATACATGAATAATGAAGTAAATGAGAAAGTCGTTTCAAATATTTATTTGAATATTTGAGAAGAGGAAAAAATAAGTGCTGTTTTAGATTTCGATAGAATGAAATATGACTATCCACAGCTTGATATCGCAAGAGCTATTATATCTGGAGCCTTAGATGAAAATAACTTTGATGTTTCTCTTGTTCAGGCCTTTTTAGAAGGGTATAGTGAGCAGTGTTCTCTTGAAAAAGAATGCATAATTGGCTCTTTGAAAATGTTGTGGTTTATGGAAAGCACTTGGTGGATAAATTCGAGTATGGATCAGCAAAATAGTCCTCCAAAACGTTTTGTGAAGGAAATGCTTTGGCTATCAGAAAATCATAAGCAATTAGAATTTATGCTCAAGGATATATAGTTAAATTAAGGCTCTATTCTATTGAATTTGCAATTTTTAAAAGCAATTCATCGGCTTGATGTGAAACTCTTTGATTGAGCGATAGAATGTACTGCCATTCATTGTTCTCGAAAATGAGGATGTTGAATCCTGGGATATTGGTACTGAAAATCGCATCCCTGCCATTATTTAATTTTAGCAGTTGAGTGATATGGGTATTGTTTGTAGGAATCTTATGCTTTATTGGTCTAATTACAATTTTATAATGATTTTCTGGCAAGTCTTGACTTATATATTTAATTTCAAGATAGGTGTTCGGATTTTCGCCTGAAGGAATAAATCTAGCAAAAGTATGTGTGAATTCTAATAGAGGGACTTCATTGGGAAGAATAATGGTTTGTTGAAAATATATTTCAGCTTCAGCGACAGCCTCCTCGATGTTAGTGTACCCTATATCTAAAAAGGTTCTCTCAAATTTATAGTTACTAGCAAGTAAATAAGTAATGAATAAGAGGCAAATGGAGAAAAATACGCCAATTTTCTTTATTTTCAGCATCTCCTTCAGAATGGATGGGTTTCTACAAGAAATTATAGTCGTTCCTCTTTTAGTGAAGCGCATATGTAGAATTTTGAGGCGTTAATGGTCTCGGCAAATAGAGTTTTGTCACAAACAACATCTTATTAGAAAAGTCGTAAACATTCAGACGATAGCGTTTACGACTTTTTTATATCTTTAATATCGGATGCTACTGCCGGTAATTCTGTTATTATAAAAGTATTGTTTGACAAGATTTTTTATTAATGGATTAAGATCTTCTGGTAACGCACTTGGTTTAAAAAACATGGCTTCGGTAGTTTCTTGACCATCAGCTTTAAGAACCCCACCTTTAATTTCTTTAGAAATATATGCGATTGTAATAGGGTAAAATTCATCACCATTTGGTAATTTAACAAAATGCTGCTTTCCTGAAAAGACCCCTACTAAATTAAGCTTACCGATTTCAAGTCCAGTTTCTTCTAGGACTTCTCTTCTTCCGGCATCTTCCGTAGATTCGCCCAATTCAATAAATCCACCAGGAACGCCCCATTGATCATCATTTCTTCTTTGCAATAACAAATCTCCATTTTCGTTAATCACAGCTACAGCAACCCCAACTAAATTAAGAGGCTGATTTCCCACAATTTTTCTTAAATTTTCAACGTATCCCATAGTTCCTCCTTTTTTAGCTCAAGCACCCCTCCTGAATTTAGGGTTATTTTATATAATATATCAATTTCACTGCGCAAAATCATTTATTTGTTTAAGTGTATTTTTAACACTTGATTTCCTAATTAATATACATAACTTAAAATTCAGACTTCCTTACGAAGAATAAATGTTGAAGAAATGATAATGTTGGCTTATAGAAAGATGGTGAATTGTATGAATATAGAACATGTCACAATGTATGCTTCTAATTTTGAGGCAACGAAGCAATTTTATGAGAATACACTAAGATTCCCTTTCATTTCAATAACACATGATCGTTTTACATTCAAGGCAGGGCAAACAACTGTTACATTTGTCAAAGCTCCTTTGGCAGTCCAGCCATTTTATCATTTTGCATTCGATATGCCAGCCAATCAATTTGAAGAGGCGAAGGCATGGACAAAAGAAAAAATTACGTTAGCGCGAGAACAGGGCAATGATGAGGTATATTTTGAAGGAATTGATGCGAAATCTATCTATTTTGAGGACCCTGCAGGAAATATTGTTGAATTTATTTGCCGTTTTACAGACGCAAAAGCAAGTGAACAACCATTTACTGCTGCCTCTCTACAAAAGATGTCTGAAATGAGCATTGTTGTACCTAATAAATTAGATGCACTTCATTTATTGGAGGGAATTGCCGTTTTTGAGCGAGATTATCAAGAAGTGTTTGCAGATGATTTATCATTTATGGGAGAACGGAAAGATGCCACTTATTTATTATTCGTAAACGAAGGCCGCACGTGGTTTTTCTCAAATAAAAAATCAACAACTTTTCCAGTAGATATTACATTAAATAACGGGCGGGTAGTTAAAATAAATGAAAAGCTACAATTAACGGTGGGGCGAGGTTAACTAGGTATTTTAGATAGTGGAGGAAATAGTATGGTCCTCGTTTAGCTGAGATTTAGAGCGGCTAAACGGGGACGAATACGCTTCTCTCATTCTTCATTCGTTTGTATTAAGTACTGCTCTTTTATATTTTTTTTATCCTCATACATACGAACATCGCATGTGTGGTAGAGATGCTCATAATCTGTGCCATCCTCATCAGTAAATGCAATGCCAATACTTGGGGCAACTTCAATTTCGATGTTGTCCTGCTTATACAAGTCAACTTTGAATGTATTACGTGCCTCGTTTATTTGCTTTAGAAATTTTTCCTTCGATTCAATTTGCTCAAAAAACATGACAAATTCATCGCCACCTAAACGTGCTAGTATATGTGGCTTTGGTAAATTCTCATGCCAGCAATTGGCCGTAAAAATTAATACATTATCCCCTATTAGATGACCGTATACATCATTGATGGCTTTAAAAAAGTTTAAATCACATATCATTAATGCACCGTCTTTTTCTCTGGACTGTGCCAATTTTCGTTTTACTTCCTTCTCGAAATAGGTACGATTATATGTACCTGTTAGTATGTCGTGATGAGCTAAATATTCATATTGTTTGGATTGCTGAAGTAAACTTTTTTCATACTGTATCGATTCTGTAATATCATGTAGTATTAACATCTTGCCAACCGGCTTATTATTCCTTCCATCTATAAAAGAAAAATGAACACGATAATAGTTTTCTCCTAGCTGCATTGACTGTATTGTTAAACTATCTATTTCCTGTTTATTCTCAATAAGCTCCATTAGAGAAGGATAATGAGCTAGTACTTGTGATGCAAAGTTACCAATTAACTTTTTGTTGGGTAATGGTTCGAACAATAGATTGGCGGATTTATTATAGCTTTTTAAAGTGTCGTCTATATCAAAAATAATTACAGCATCATTGATGGATTTAAAAACCTTTTTCATAGCTAAGGGAGATAGTTTAAGCATATTAAATTGAGAAATTCCCCATAAGTAAAATAAACTAGAGAAAACAAGTCCGAAAGGTGATATATCAATTGGTATTTTTATAATCCCCATTGAATGTATGAAGGGAAAACCAAATACAAGCAAAGAACCGATCATCATTAGGGCAACATGTTTTTTCCTTTCTCTATTTGATTTAATATACATATGGATTAATAAGCATATACCAAGCAAATAGTAACTATAGACGTAGCAAATATGTAAATAAAAAAGCGGACCTCTGTCTAAAAAAAGAAGCGGGAATCCTTGAGAATAATCTAAACCCATGCTTTCGTAAAATAAATGATGCCATTCATTTGAAAAATGGGCACTTAATGTATAGAGTGGACCGATTGCTAATAAAGCGATGTTTTTTTTTGTCAAAATTCGCTGATTACCTGTGAATTGTAATATCATAATCACCCAAATAAACGGTCCAAAAGAAATACCTAAATATTGAATCTGTATCCAAAAAAGCATTTGTTCTATGGATGTACTTACGAGTTGAAATGCATATCCAAATGTGTATAAAGTAGCAGCTACCACACCTAGGCCATAACTAATCGAAATAGGCGTTTCTCTATTTTGCCAAGAAAAGTATAGCAGCATCATGAAACAAAAGGTGAAAATAACTAAAATTGCTGAAAGTGCAAGGTTATAGTCCATAATATGAGTTCCTCCAAAAATAGTATATATGCGTGATTGTGAATGGAAGAGTGTATATTCATAATATTAGCACAGGGACCTTGTTTCTTGTCGAATATATTTTCTAGCACAATCTTTTTTCTTCGTTGTCCATTCATCTATGGCAAAAGAAGTACCCCTGTGTCGGCGAACAATATGTGCGATTTCTTGTACCAACAATTGAGTGATATGATTAAGGAATATGTGAATCCAAATTTTATACTTTTATTTGGTTCCTTTGCAAAAGGGACTGCGCATGATGAAAGTGATATTGATCTTGCTTATTTTAGTAAATAACCGTTTTCAACGTATGAACGTTTTATGCTTGCAAATCGTGAAGTTGATTTAATCAATATAAGAGACATTGATACTGTGTTTACGATGCAAATTTTTTAGCAAGGCATACCGATTTATATTCACGATAAAAATGAATTTACACGTCAAAAAATGCGTGCCTATAAGTATGCACGCTACATTAAGCGAGCAGCGTGCTCCGATAATTGAAGCGATTAAAGAAAGAGGAAGTGTTTTCGGCGATGAATGATGTCATTTTAAATAAAACTACCACAATTGAACGCTGTGTGAATCGAATTCATGAGGTATATGCGGGAAATTCCGAGAATTTGAAGGATTTCACAAAACAAGATAGCATTGCACTTGAACTAAAGATTTTAGAAGCAATTTCATAAAATACGATGGAATAGTTGAATTCCTACAGATTTCTATATATTCATCTTGAGAAGCTTGTTCAAATGCAGATGGTGTAATGAAAAGTGCATTAAAATTTAAAACTGAGTTTAAAGCGCCTTCCTCAAGTGCTTCAAATATTATGTCTACAAACTGAATATTCATATTATGCTCCTCGATAGTTTCACCTAAAACGGCAATTTTCAGCGGTTGGCCTTCGTATGTCACAGGTTCTTCGAACAGCCTGCTAATAATAGAAAAACGAATAAAAACAATATTTTTTCATTTCAGTCCTATCCTTTATAAAATCAAGTCTATACCACAGAGTGAGGGCATTTCAAAATTTGTATGGTTATGGGCATTTGGATCATAATAACTGAGTGCTTAGATTGCAACTTTCATCTAGATTTTTCGTTGAGTTTTATAAATCTCTTAGTGAGGGAGCCAATCGGCGACCACTTCCTATAGGAAATCCAACAGATCCTCCAGTTGTCCGGATCAACTGGAAATTCTATCGGAAAGAGCTCTTAATACTAATATACGAGGGGTGTTTTTATGTCTAAAAGAGCAAGAACAGCTAAAGTTGAAAAGCGGATTAAGGAAGGCTGTGGCTCTGGAATGGGTGGGGGCTATAAACATTCAAGGTGTTTCATCGTTAGTAAGGTCTACTCGTTTAAAAGGAATTAAAACAAATAGACAACATAAATTTCTATTAAATTTGGAACGAAACTACTATTTTGACTGAATATTATGTCTTTTATTAATATGTGAGAACAATTTATGTTATTATTATTGAATGTCGGTTTGAAACAAAGTTATACTGTTTGTAAAAAAGTTGTACTGGGATTAGCTACAAATACGATATTTCACTAACGGGGTCAGTATGGTTCAATAAGAAGGGAATAATGACGAATTAAGCCTATATAGCTAAATTTGAAGGTAATCTATGAACCCTATTTTAAATCAAGTTGGTACTGTGTTTATTCCTGTAAGCAACATTGAAGAAGCTCGTAAATGGTATTGTGATATATTAGGTTTATCAGCAGATGGTGAAATCTTATTTGGCCATTTGTATATAGTACCTATGAACGGAACAGAAATTGAGCATAACCATTGGTTTAATTTCAAAGACCCTGATGGGAACTATTTAATGGTTTGTAAATGTTAAAGCTGTTGCACTACCAGTTAGCATTTGCGAAATAAGGCACATTGAGATGATCAATCTTTTTTATACAAAATTCATAGATATTTAAAAGTATTACTCCATTTCAATTCAATCTTTTTTCAAAATGGAGTTTTTGTGTTGGTTGCTAAATAAAGGGTTGTAACTTCATTTTTATCAAAGTTTATTCCACTGCTACAGTTATGATGAAATACTACTTAGATTATAGTTAAGTGCCTCCTAAAAGTTAGATACGGTTATTTTCGCGTAGAAAAACAGCACCTCAAATATTAGATTGTGTCTAACAATGGAGGTGCTGTTCAATCTTGCTGTCGAGTGTGGAAAATAATCTAAGTTAAAAATTAAATTGATTTGAGAATAAAAGCTCTACTAGTAAAAAAGAAATAATTAATATCCCTACTGAGAATAGAGTGATTGTTAAAATTTTGTAATTGTTGCTATTAGATTTACTTTCTGATAGCATTGATTCAATATATTTAATTTTGAAGTAATAACTCAATATAAATATTATAGATATGATTAACCAAACTAATATTCCCATATTACACCTTTATCCTTATAATTAATTTTAATCACCAATTTAATATAGCATAGGAGTTTAAAGTTGTATTTCTAATCACAGGAGTAACAGCCAGACCCATTGATGGGTAAACTGTAAAAGATGGTGAGAATGAGATTGAGTAATGACCATACCTCACAAGAATATTAAATAAACCTGATGGTTTCTTAGTATAAAGGTATTGTCCCACATATCCCTTGTGTTCTGTAAAACCAAACCCACTCTTTAAATTAAATCTAAAACCTACTCCTGCTAAGGATGCATAATCATCTGGTTGTGTAACTGATTTACCAGTTTGCCATCCGAATGCGCTATATGGACCGTCTCTGTAAAAATATTTGGCTTCATATTGTGCAATGTCCCCTCTATTATTTATTGGAAACGATAATTCGGCAGAATCTGGCCAACCAATCGAAAGTGCATCAGTCCATCTACTTGGAGGACTTTTAAGCCAATTAAAATTACCATATACATAAATTTTCTTTTGACCAACTCTATCACTATTCACTTCAAATGCAGCTGCTCCTACTGTAATATCTGTATCTTTTTCAACGAATGGTGAAATATTATTTAATTTATTATTTTCATCTAAAACTAAATGTTCTTGATTAAAATAAATTTTTTTTGCATTATTATTGATTAATTGTTGTAAAACCTCTACAGGAAATTCGTTAATTTCACTTTCAGTAAGACCAACACTATTAATCAAAATTGCAATGTCCTCATCTGCTAGTAAATCAATAGTTTGACTTTCGTTAGCGCTTGCCATTAAAGTATTAGAAAATAAGAAAATGGAAAAGAATAATAGTAAGCTTTTTAGTTTCATAGAAATTCCTCCTTTTACTTTCAATGAAATAATTAATGATGTTTCTTAAATATAAGAATTGGTGATTAACCAGTGAGCCATAGACCAAGAGCATTAACAACTTCAATAATTAAATCTACCATATGCATACCTCCTTTTAATAATTTTATCTCATATTAGTATTATATGTTAAAATAGTTAAAAATGAATAAAGTGAGGGATTCTATGAACTTAATTGGTTTATCTGTAAAACAAATTAGAATTTCCAAAGGGTTGACACAATCATATATATCTGATTATTGTCAAATATCACAAAGCAACTATGCTAAATTTGAAAAAGGAATTATAGATATTCGTGCTTCAACATTTATAAGTATATTAGATTCGATGGATATACCATATCATGAGTTTATGTATATCCATAATAAATACAACTTATCAAAAAAAGATGCAATTTTATATAAATTTTTCAATATTCCTTTTAATGGAATTAGAGAATTGAATAATTTACAAATGGAATGTCGCTCATATTTATCAAGTTATAATAGCCCAATCATTAAGGAAGCATATACTTTATCTAAAGCATTATTAATAATTTATAAATATAATGACTTTAATGAAGCTCGGCAAATTGCAAAGCCTATATGGGAACGACTATGTAAAAGTAATGATTTGTACTTGTATGATCTATACTTTTTAAATGCTATTCTTTATATTTTCTCTTTTGAAGAAGCATTGAATTTAAAGAATTTCTTATTTAGAGGATATGAGAAATATAAGAATCTCAATAATACAATACCTATTTTTCTTAACACTCATATTAATTTATCTTTATTATCTATAGAACATAACAGATATAATGATGCTCTAAAATAGAGAGTATAAAATATTTTGTGTAAATGAAAAATTCCATGTAAAAAGGAAGACCTTTTCTTGGTAGAATTAAGTCACCACAACCAATCCTAGAAAAGAGGTCTTCCCTATGAATCAGTTTACAACAGAAATTATCGATGCACTAGTAAAAAAACAAGATATTACCGAGGTTTTTCGTTCGCACTTGGAAATGGCGATCAACTCGCTACTTGTGACAGAGTTAACGGAATTTCTAGATTATGAAAAATATGACCGTATGGGCTTTAATTCAGGCAACTCACGCAATGGGTCTTATTCGCGTACGCTTCACACAGAGTACGGCGATTTAGCCATTCAAATTCCACGTGATCGCAATGGTGAGTTCAAACAACAGACCGTGGCTCCGTATAAGCGTTCGAATGATACGCTTGAAGATACGGTGATTCACCTGTTTAAAAAAGGCATTACGATGGCTGAAATTGCCCAGTTAATCGAAAAAATGTATGGCCATCACTATACGCCTCAAACGATTTCGAATATGACAAAAGCGGTTTCAGAAACAGTCGATGCATTTAACAACCGTTCGTTGCATAATCGTTACGTATGCGTGTATTTAGATGCGACGTATATTGCCGTACGTCGTGATACGGTGTCTAAAGAAGCCGTCTATATCGCTGTTGGTATTCGCGAAGACGGCTCTAAAGAGGTACTCGCTTACACGATTGCCCCAACCGAGTCTGCTTACAACTGGCAAGAGCTACTAGAAGAGCTGAAAGACCGTGGTGTAGAAGACGTCTTATTATTCGTATCAGACGGCTTAAAAGGCATGGCTGACGCTGTTTTCAATGTGTTTCCAAAGGCAAAATATCAAGTCTGTTTAGTTCATGTCGGTCGCAATATCATGCATAAAGTACGCGTAGAGGATCGCAAGGAAGTCTGCGAAGATTTTAAAACGATTCACCAGGCCAAGGACGCCGAAGCAGCTGCGCTAGCACTTGGGCAGTTCTGCGAGAAATGGAGCAAATCGTATAAAAAAGTTACACAGAGCTTACTTGATAATCCGTATTTACTCACGTTTTATCAGTTTCCAAAAGCAATTTGGCGAAGCATCTACTCGACCAATTTAATTGAGTCGTTCAATAAGCAAATCAAAAAATATACAAAGCGCAAGGAACAGTTCCCGAATGAAGAATCACTGGAACGCTTTTTAGTGACGCAGTTCGAGGACTACAATCAACGTTTCGCCACACGCTGCCACATCGGCTTTAATCAGGCCCGTGCCAAGCTAGAAGAAATGTTTGAACAGCTGCATGAACCGACAAACTAACCGGGACGTGCCAGCGCGAAATTTGGGTGTCTAGGAAAGGGCTAGCCCTTTCCTAGACACCCAAATCCAAACTTCGAACAAATCTATTTGAATACGAAGGTGATCATCTACCTTGAGAAGTTGAAAAGTCATTTACACAATAATATTGACAGTACCCTAAAATATTTAGATATTGCGGAGAATATATGTAAAGAACAGCGATTATACTTCCAATTAGCAGTTATATATATTCGAAAGGGAATATGTTTAATTAATTTAACTGGGAAAGGAAAAAAAGAAATCGAAAAAGGTTTGAATTTAATGAAAATGTTTGATGAGAATGAGGCACTTATAATTTTGAGACAGGAAATAAAAATATATACTGGCTTAAAATTTACACTAGAGTAAATAAGCAATACGATAGTTGTACTGATGTTGGATACAATTGATATGTGTGGTTTTGGAATAAAGCTATACCATTTTGGATTAGCTTGAATAGAAAAAACATTGATTTTATAGGATTATAGAGATGTTTTGAGTAAACTTTACTTCAATCATAAACCATATGTCAGTGGCTATATAGAGGTTTAAAGATAACTTTTAATCAAACTTTACTCCATCCTAACAGGTACACTTCCTACATTGATGTAAACAGTCACTTTATTCCCTCTCAAAACTATCGGATTTTTTCAAATTCATACAGATTGATTACTATACTCTCCCGTGATAATGTGTTAAATTTTTTGCATATTGTGAAGGGGGATTTTTTTATGATGCTTTCTTACGATTTTGGAATTAGTCTGTAAGCCCCCAATCAAATAACGCATATAAACAACCAGGCACCTCCGGTACGATAAACGTATCAATCAAAGGAGGTGCTTTTCTTTATGCCAACGAATAAATTAACCATTGTGCCAGTTAAACTAGATTCCCTTTCAACCGAAAATTCTCCGACTCATTCTTTCCAACAGACAGCCGGACCAAGCTGTGTGATCAAAACTGCTGCGGCCGAAATCTCCTTCTTCAATGGTGTAGATGAGCACATCATTCAAGCTGTAATGAAGGAGCTGATTCAAAAATGAAGCACGATTTTACGCGTGTGCAAAATATTTATATTGTCTGCGGAAAAACGGACATGCGTAAAGGGATTGATGGTCTAGCGACCCTCGTTCAAGATTCGTTTGAACTTGATCCTTTTAGTGACTCGATTTTTTTATTTTCAGGTACAAGTAAAGACCGCTATAAGTGTCTTTATTTTGATGGGGACGGCTTTGCGTTGCTTTACAAAAGGCTAGACAGTGGCCGATTACAATGGCCGAAAAATGAAAAAGAAGTGCGTAATCTCTCTCAACAGGAATTACGTTGGTTATTGGAAGGCTTATCTCTTCAACAACCAAAAGCAATTTTAAAATCTGCAAAAGGTGTCTTTTAATCCTAACTTTCCGAATGGTATAATTAAACACAGATAATTTGAACGGAAATGTGGTGAACAGGATGAGTGTAGAAACAACAGAAAAATTAATTCAGTTATTAGAAGAACAACTCGCTTTTATGAAGCAACAAAACGAAGAGCTTTCAAAAAAATTAGATGTGTCCCTCGCTCAAAATAAATACTTGTCTGAACAAGTTCGCCAATTAACGAAAATGATTTATGGTTCGCGCTCAGAGAAGTCAAAATACCATGCACCAGACGGGCAATGTTCGCTATTTGAAGATGAACCATCTTTTAATGATTCTGAGCAAACAGAAGAACAAAGCCGGAAACTGTGACCTATACGGTTACCCGTTTAAATAAAAAGAAAAAGCGCAACGATTCATTCATAGAAGGTGTGGAAGTAGAAGAAATTCACCATCATCCAACCAATCTCCAATGTGACTGTTGCCAAAATCAGCTGCATGAAATTGGCTCCACAATTGCCCGGGAAGAAGCAACATTTATTCCAGCTAAGTTGGTGCGCGTGCAGCATATTGAGCATGCCTATGAGTGCAAGCAATGTAAAAAAGATAATGAGCAAAGTTCATTTATTCAACGCGGAAAAGCGCCGACGGCGGCGATTCCTCGTAGCATTGCGGGGCCAACGGTGTTGGCAAAAGTAATTTATGATAAATTCTCGCTTTATCTACCGCTTTATCGTCAAGTGAAAGAGTGGACACGTGCAGGATTAATCACGAATGATAAAAATCTTTCGAATTGGGTAATTCGTGCAGCTGAAGATTGGCTATTGCCCATTTATGAAGAGATGAAAAATGTCCTTTCGGCCAAAACACTGCTTCATATTGATGAAACGGTTGCCAAAGTATTAAATCGTTCCGATGGAAAACGTCCACAATCAAATGCGTATAACTGGGTATTCCGATCAGTCCCCACAGAGGGGCCAGTGGTTATTCTATTTGAGCACGCATTAACGAGAAGTCAAACGGTATTGGAGAAATATTTGACTGACTTTAAAGGCACTGTTATTTGTGATGGTTACGCTGCCTATGATAAGTTATCCAATATTACGTTCGCTAACTAACTGTTGGGCGCACGTTCGACGATATTGGGGGAAAGTTGAAAGTAAGAACGGGCGTATTGGCTTGGCTTACTGCAACAAACTTTATGTATTAGAACAAAAATTCAAAGGATTATCACCAAAGCAACGACAAAAAATGAGATGGCGTTACGCAAGAAAGGTTATTCGAAAGTTTTTTGGCTGGCTTGAAAAGTCACAGTTCTTTGGTAAAAATGCATTAGCTACGGCAACCGAGTATACGTTGAATAGAAGAAAAGAGCTGAAAGCATTTCTTTATAATGGGCAAATTGAAATTGATAATAACCCAGCAGAAAATGCGATTCGTCCAACGGTCATCGGCCGAAAAAATTGGCTCTTCTCTATCAGTGAAGCGGGTGCAAAAGCGAATGCGATTTGTTTGAGTTTAGCGGAAACAACAAAAGCAAACGGAATTGATTTCTATCAATACTTGGTAAAACTTTTAACGGAACTGCCGAACTTACCTATTCATCAGCAACCTGTATTATTACAAGAGTACATGCCTTGGTCGGCCAAAATTCAAGCAACATGTGCCAAGATCAAAACAGCATAAAAGCCAGTTTCTTAAAAAATCGTCAGAAAGCTGGCTATTTGTCGTGCGTGCGATCAGGTGCGCTTGTTTTTTTGAATTCGGGCTTACACATTAATTGCTTCTGCTACAAAGTTAGTCGCAAAGTAACTTTCCAATTTTTTAACGTATAATATCGAACAAAAAAAGACCACTTCAAAATATTTTGAAATGGTCAAACGCTATCGTATCGTAAAATATTAACATCACATTATATTTGATTCACTTTTAAATCAACCGAACCAACTTTTCACTTTCCCCAATATTCCCTTGCCCGTAGTATTTTCAATATTAGTATTTTTACTTTCATTTACTTTTACTGTATCCACTTTGCTTATTACTTCTTTTTCCTCTAAAACTTCATTTCCTATTACTTCTAGACTTGAACTTTTAACCATATAACCATCGAAATCTTCAAGAACACTATCAACAACTAATGTTCCTACATCACCTAATTGTAATGAATCCACTGAATCCCCATTCTTGATTATTTCTTTTATCTTTCGATATGCCCCACCATTTCCATTAAAACTAATTATGTCCTCTTTATTTAAAAAACCTTTATTAATTTTTATATTAAAATTAATACCATCTTCATCATAGGAACTTTCTTCTCTTAACCATTCTATATCAACATTTCTTTCCAACTGATTTTTACTAAATTTACTCAATAAATGTTTTCTAATCTTATCCCAACTAGAAAAATCTAACGTTCTTTTGTATAAATCATATCTACATTTCGTTATATATTGTATTGAAATTTTATCTAATGCTTTTTTATAGCCGTCATATACTTCATTATTCAACATAAAATGATTTAAAAAATCGAAAATATGACTTCCTGCTAGATAATCGCTTTCATTAAAATCTAAGTTTTCAAAAAACCATTTCCAACATTTCTCTGCATTAGCGTCATTTTTAGTATAATTTTTAATTTTGGCATAAGTAAAATAGTCATTTACATAGCATAAGGCTTGACCTGCATTACAGTAATTAGCATATTTCCCTGTGAGTTTCCTACCTTTTTCAAAATATTTTATGGCTTTCTTAACATCTAAGGTAAATTCCTCTTCTTTCATAGTATCAACATAAAGATTCCCTAATTCATAATATGCTTGTGCTTCACCTAATTCTCCTGCTTTTTCAAGGTATTCAATTGCCTTATCATAATCTTGTAGATAGTTTCCATATCCATTAAGGTAATCTATACCTTTTTCAAGATACTCTTTTGAAATCGGTTTATCATCGTACCAATCATAACTTTGTTCTGCTAAGTCCCAACTATCTGTATCGTAGTTTTCTTTCACTTCTTGAATTATTTTAATTGCCTCGCTAGTTTCTGTACTAAAAAACTCTCTATTAGAAGATACTCTCTCTCCCCGTTCCTCTAATAAAGAATGAATTATTTTTTCTGCACGAACACAATCATTAAACCTCTCTTTATAAACTAAAATAAACGGAGTAGGTACACCTGTTGCTTTAGATAATTCATCTAAACGCTCTTCGGGAGTTCTTTTAGTTAAACCTATTTTTACAATGCCATTCATTGAAGGATTCACCATCAAATAAATATATCCCGAATTTTCATTGTTCATTTCTTGATAACTTTCATAACCATTTATATTGCCTAATAGTTTATTGAGTTTATATATTACGCTCTCTGTGTCCATTTCGTAATCTTCTATAAGTCCTTCTAATACCACTTTCAAAGCGTAAATGCTTTCAAATTCTAAGGCTTGCGATGAAAATTCTTCAACGTGAATACCTATAATAAAATCTTCTTTATCAGTTACACTTGCATATTCATAGATTCGTTCTTGTAATAAATCTACGAGCCTTTGTTTTCTATCATTAATCTCTTCAATATTGTACTGTTCCTCCAAAATAAACACCTCCAAGTTTACCGTAATTATACATATTATAAATTAAAAAAGCACATCAAATCAAAGATGTGCTTTTAAAAATCCATATATATAACTTAGTGAATCAAGATATGCCTGTTCAATATCATCACGACTTTCCTTGAAGCATTTACGGAATGTTTTCCATTGGCTATCAGTCAACAGCAAGCGTATAGCGTTCTCGTTACCTGCTTGCTTGGCTTGCTTAATAAGGTCAATATATGATTTAGTACCCCTGTTCGTCTTAACGCTCTTATCGTTAAAATACGAGTACGTCAGGCATGGTATAAACATTTCTTTTTGCAATCGCTGTACAATCACTGAATGATTTAGATTACCAAAAGTCATATTGTCGGCTTCTTTAAAGAATAATTTAACCTCAAAACGATTGATAAAATTTGTTTCAAGTGTATCATCTTCAACAGCCCTATCATAATGTGAATCACATGATTTTTTGTTAGGGTTAGCGGTAGAACCTGCCCATGATGATGTATCAAAGTTCTCCTGCTTCTTATTACCATGTGTACGCAAATAAGCACTTGTGTTAAACGGTGTTACATAATCTGTAGCAACATCTAAGCGAACGATAAACCACTTAGGATTGTTCAATACATCAAGAATTATAGGGCTGTTCCCTGCTAAATTGGTTACGAACTGTGAATGAAGTTGAATTTCTGCATTAACACCTGTTTCAAATGGCTGTAACTTTATAAAGACACCAAACGGCTCTCTCAAGTCCATGATGTAGTAAATCTTTATATAGCCATTTGATAGCGATTCATGCTCAATATAGCCATTTGATAGCGATTCATGCTCAATATAGTAGTTGAATCGTGAAAGCAAATCATCAATTTCCTCTGTTGTTAAACGTGCTTTAAGAATGGCTTTATCAATGCCTACGCTACGCTTGTATGATGTGATGATTCCACTTTCATCTGTTTCAAAGTATGCTTTATGACGGTTAGGAACTTTTGATATTTCCTTACCAATTGGTGAATTTGTGTCTGTCTTAGTTGTCATTAAATTGCTCTCTTTCTATCAACATTGAAGTTGTTTATTTATTACGAAAAAATAGGACAAAATCCTAAATTAAATTTGAAGAAAACCACCTTTTACTTACTTTATTATAGGAGCGTTTTCCCCACTCAAAAAACAGGAGCATTAAGCCCCTGCTTTCCTTAATCTCTCTATATCTCGTTTGTACATATAACTCACAGCAATCTTATCTTTGCCTGTAAACGCATAACTAAAAACTCGTTCATTTCCCATCAAGTCGCTTACTTCATCTGCATTTACATATACAAGATGAAACTGTTGAATTTCTATAAATTCTTCATTTGGTAATGCAATAGGAAATCCTAACTCATTGGAAATTGCTTTTAATAAACGCTCTACTTGTTCCAATCTTAATGAAGAATATTGAAAAGTTAATTCACCTGTGAAGTCATTTCTTACAATCTTTTTTCCTATCTTGTTGTAACCGAGCACATTATTTCGGGTACTCCTTTTCACTTTATTTCAGGAGAAAATCTGAATTAATGTGCGATTTTTTTCACTTTATTTCAGAATGTGCACATTCTCGTTCACATTTTTTCAGATGTAGACTTATAAAAAAATGCCCTAAAATAGGGCATTAACTGGAAAATAATCTTGTGTTTTAATACGAATCTTATAAACTTCATGCACGTTTAGAGTAAATACAACGGATTGATTTAGCCTTATAATCCCTTCACTTATATCTTTTTCTAAAAAAGCTTTAAAATAGTCTTTTTGAATCTTCAATTCAAACATGTCACCTGGTTGAATCCAATAACACGTCTGACCGATCCACACTTGCTATTCTTGCTCCCGCTGGTTATAGACTAAAACTCCTCGCTTCATGCCAAACCACTGTCCTCTACAGCTAGTCTTACAATTTCCTCATCAATCAAATCTTTCTTTAATTGAGTTAATTTCATAATTCCAATCCCTTTGGTATCAAGGGGTATCAAACAAAAATAAAAGGGCACCTCCCCATTTTGGTATAATTTAAGCGACGAAACCAAATTAACCAAGAGGTGAATGCCCTATGACTATTGTAAAACAAATTAGCCTTTTTGACATCCAAGAATTATTGGATTTGGAAAGTTCACGTCGTTTTGATGCCATTTTCTCCACTTTCGATGTACAGCCAATTTTTCAGCTTTTTTCTAAAAAGACATTGCGTGGCGCTCCACGTGAATGGAACTATGGTGCGATGATTCAATCACTGATTATTCGGATCATCGAACGCATTCCTACAATAAAAGACTTAGTCAAACGTTTAGTCAACGATCCTTTATTCCGTCTGGATTGCGGGTTTCTCGTTTCAGATTCAGTGCCATCTGAAGCGTCTTATTCACGGATGATTCACGTGATTAGTGAGTCAGATGTAATGGATAGGATGCAAGACGAACTCATTCAAACAGCCTTTATTGAAGGGTTTCTTTGTGATGAACACCTTAGTTTTGACGCCACGCATTTCGAGTCTCGTGATGCCTCAAAGCCTTCTGAAAAAAAGGAAGCAGCACCACCGAAAAAACGTGGACGTAAATCCAAAAAAGAACGCGCTGCCTGGCTCGCTGAACAAGCAGAAATCGAAGCGAATCAAACGACTTATGAAAAGAAAATCGAGGCGCAGTTAACGATTCCAGCAAGTACGCTTTGGCGAGATATCCCCATTGAACCGAGGTGGGGAATCAAGAAAAATAGTGACGGTAAAAACACGTTCTGGTATGGCTTCAAGGGACATTTAGCTGTCTCCACAAAAAGCCAATATATTGTGGCACGCTTAATGTCATCCGGTAATTTAAGTGATAGTAAAGCAGCGATTCCTTTACTGAAAAAGGTAGCGGAATTAGTACCGGACCATTTTACAACAGCCATTTTGGATGCAGGGTATGATTATGAAGCCATTTACCGCCAAATCTTGAATCAAGATATGAAAGCCGTGATTCCTTATGTCATGCAACGTGAATCTGAAATGGTTGGCTTCGATGCTCATTTCCGTCCGACCTGTGTGCGAGAACATAGCTACTGTTACGACAGCTAAGATGAAAAATACCAGACCCTAAAATTTACGCGTCCTAAAGAATGTGAAACATGTCCATTACGTGAAGATTCACTCTGTCAAAAGGTATTCAAAATCAAGTGCGAAACGGATATTCGCAAATACACGTATCCAGCAAGAGGTTCAGAACAATGGAAAAAACTCTATAAAGAACGTACTTCAGTAGAACGAGTAAATGCCTATTTAAAGCAATTCTTTCAGTTAAAAAATGTCCGTCACAGAACAGGGAAAAAAGCAAAACTGCATTTCAACCTGGTGACGTTTATTTATAATGCCTGCAAATTAGCAGTCGATCGCATCAATTTACAATTACAAGCGCAACAAGAAGCTGCATAATTTTTTAAAAACGGAAGTTTTAATATAGGAGCAGTCTAAGCTCTTGAAAAAATCGATTTATGAAATTGATTCAATTAGCTTCCGAATCTGTAAAAGCTCAGATACCCCAATACATTATTTAGATATGTCAGATATAGTGATTATGTTAAAATTATGAAATCTGCATTTGGGAATTGTTATTAATCATGCACATGGATGATGAGAATAATGTATACTTATTTATGGAAATAATCTTAATTAAGCTGGTTCCTCAAAAAGCATATGATGGGATTATCATTGTAAAGGAAGCGACTCCTACGTCTGCAATGGAATAAAATGCAGAGACAAATTAAAGAGTATACTTGAACTTAAAGGAATTTGCTCTCGTTTTCGAAGGTAAGTTTAGAAAATAACAAGGTATATAGCAGACTTTGAGAACAGATAAAAGAGGAAGATACGCTCTAAAGGAGGGAAAACCATGCTAGATATAAAAAACTACAGCACATTTGAACTAATCAAACCAATAAAAAAGGGTTGGTCGAGCGATAAAAAATATTACGTTGAAACTTTGACGAACGAAAAACTTTTGCTTCGTATAGCCGATATTGCAGAATACGATAAAAAGATAAATGAATATGAATTAATGAAATGGTTAGCTGAAAATGATGTACCTATTTCGCAGCCTGTTGAATTGGGTATTTGTGATAAAGGGAAAAGCGTTTATTCACTTTTCAAATGGTGTGACGGCGAAGATGCCGAGATTGTATTACCTAAGTTGCCAGAAGCTGAGCAGTATTTATTAGGTGTAAAGTCCGGGCAAATATTAAAGGAAATTCACAGTATACCTGCGCCAAATGAGCAAGAAGAGTGGGGAGTCCGTTTTAACCGTAAAATAGATAACAAAATCAAAATGTACCAAGATTGTGAAATTAAAATAGAAGATGATGATAAAATCATCTCTTATATTGAGAAGAACAGACATCTTCTGAAAGATAGGGAGCAATGCTTTCAGCACGGTGATTATCATGTCGGGAATATGATTATTTCACCAGAAGGAGAACTGAGAATAATCGATTTTAACCGCAATGATTATGGGGATCCATGGGAAGAGTTTAATCGTATTGTTTGGAGTGCCGATGTCAGTCCCCACTTTGCTACTGGGCAGCTTAACGGTTATTTTAACGGAAAACCACCTATGGAATTTTTCTTGTTGCTCGCTTTGTACATAAGTAGCAATACGCTATCATCCTTACCTTGGGCAATCCCTTTCGGCGAACATGAAGTAACCGTTATGAAAAATCAGGCAAAGGATGTTTTAACTTGGTTTGATGGCATGAATAATCCTGTCCCGACTTGGTATTTGGATGATTTTATATTAAATAGATAAAAATAGAATTTTGAATTATCTATCTGATGCTGAAGTAATGAAATATTATGGATTAGAACCTTTTAAATCATTAGACGAAGCTTTGAGTGAAGCAAGACTTTTATCAAATTAAAAATAACTTGATATAAAAGTGAAATTTAGGAAGTAGGTAAATAAATGATTCCATTAGTATATGACCAGATTAACGGCTGGGGGAAAGATGATGAATTCTTTTTAGCGCTGTTGAAGAAAACAAACGCTAAAAAAATAGCTGATTTAGGTTGTGGAACAGGAAGATTGACAACGCATTTTGCGGAAGCCGGCTATCATATTACGGCAATTGACCCGAATGAAGAGGCAATTGAATATGCGAAAAGTAAAGAGTATTTAGGTGAAGTCACTTGGATTGTTGGCGATAGCACAAATTTACCAACCAATTCGTTTGATGCTATTACTATGACAGCAAATGTAGCGCAAGTATTTCTTACAGAGGAAAGTTGGCGAAATGTTATTTCAGACGCATATCGAGCATTAAAATCTGGAGGGCATTTTATTTTTGATACGCGTAATCCATTAGCAAAAGCATGGGAACAGTGGGAAAAGGATGTTACACCTGATGTTGCAACGAATCCGCTGAATGGTGAGTCGCTTGAAATTTGGACGGAATACGAAGGGTTCATAGAAAATGTTTTTACATTTTATGAAACGGTGAAAAATGCACGTACAAATGAGGTACTTATTCATAAAAAGATGCAATTGAAATTTCGAACGCAAGAGGAAATACATGAATCATTGCAACAAGCAGGTTTTTCTCAAATTCAAGCATATGGAGATTGGGAATTTAAACAAGCAACTGACAAAACAAAATCATTTATTTTTCATTGTGTAAAAAAATGAACATAGAGCTGCTAAAGATTTTTGATATGAAAGGAAGTATCGTAGTTTATTATAAAGGTTGAATGTTTATTCACTTTGTTGAATTAATATTCGTGTTTGGGGTGGTATAGTGCTTATAAAAGGTTTAAATCATCTTTTATTTTCAGTGTCTAATTTAGAGAATTCTATACAGTTTTATCAAAATGCTTTTGGTGCGAAATTATTAGTTAGAGGAAGAAGCACTGCCTACTTCGACTTAAACGGTATATGGCTTGCTCTAAATGAGGAAAGAAATATTGCTCGCAATGAAATAAATCAATCGTACACACATATAGCCTTTTCAATAGAAGAAACAGAATTTGATAGGGTGTACGAAAAACTAAAGAAAATGGGTGTAAACATTTTATCAAGCCGTCCTAGAGACGATAGAGATAAAATGTCCATCTACTTTACTGATTTAGATGGTCATAAGTTTGAATTTCATACGGGAACCTTGCAGGACAGACTGAATTATTACAGACAAGAAAAGACGCATATGGAATTTTACGATTAAATATTAAGCGTAATCAATTTTATTTTGATTTTGCGATGAGAAATCGTAGGGGTACTATTTTGTGCTAAGTTCATATACAAAGGGAACATAATAGAGATTGGTAATGTTTTAAACAGGTTACGCTAGATTTTTAAAGATTTCTAGATAAGAAACAGATGATTGGCATATTAAACTGGTGCAAGTGTTCGATGATATTCACAACCTCGAAGCTCCCTATAGATACAGAGGTGTAGTGCACCTGACCTAAAAAAATGAAACAAATAAAAAACACCTTTCGCTGAAAAATGGGTATTGTACCTTATCAAATCAACGTGGAGGTGTTTTCTTACTGTCTCAAAATGCCGCAAGGGCAGTTTCTTGTTTACTATAAAATATAGACTTCATCTATTCTTGTGTTGCTGCATAGGCAATGCAACGCTCTACATACTCCAGTATTTCTTCTGAAATCGGGTATAGTCCCGTTTCTGAAGTAGGTAGCTTTCTTACTTCCCAAAATTGCTCCATTAGCTTCGTATCTCCTTGAAAAGTATCCTTTGATATTTCCATTAACTTGGACGCAAGCCGCAAGCCTTCTTGTGATTCAGCCTTAATATTATTTTGGATACACCAATCGATTCGGCGTAGCAATGAAATATATTGCTGTGTTGTCTTATCGTTGTTACTGATATTTGGAATTGTTTCTTGTAAAAAAGCTTTTTCATTATCTTGAAAATAGTCAATCCATTTTTTGGGGGTATTCTGCGAATTTTGAACAAGTTTAGTGACTTGCTCCCAAGATAAAGATTCTTCTAAATCAATCATATTAATTAATGATGCCGTATGAGAAATGCTTGTTTGAAGCTTCGTTAGTTGATCTTGTAGATAATTATGATGCGAAATTAAAATTTGTTTATATGTTAGTTTATCTAATAAATCACGTATATTTTCGAGCGGAAGTGAAAGTGATTTTAGAATAATAATTTTCTCTAATTCAAACAAATCTTTTTCCGAGTAGTAGCGTCGACCATTATCATCCTTAAAGCTTGGTGTGAGGAGATTAATTTGGTCATAATAACGGAGAGTGCGGATGGAGATATTTTTTTGCTTACATACCTCACCAATAGTCCAAAGTTTCATTTCATTTCCTCCTAAAAAAGCTTGCAGGTGACGTAACGTCATCTAATACACTTGAATTATACCATATAATGAAAGGGGAATAGTAAATGGAAATTAATCAAATAGACTGGAAGGAACAGGACTTTTGGGGGGTAAAAGAATTTATATTATTAATATTACTAGAATTTGTGTTTGTAATAGGATGCATTAAATTCGTTGTTAAACCCGTCTATGTTTACTGGTTTGACAGCAATGAGCTATATGCAGGAACGTTAACGGGGGCAACAATTGCAGTTACTCTAATTTTAGGTATTTATTTTATTGCTCTTCGTCCTAAAAAGCTCTCTTGGAATGAAGTAGGGGTAAAATCATTTGCTATAAAGGATTGGAAAATTATCATTATATTTTCTGTTCTTTTAATGGCTGGTGCTGTAATAATCGTAGTGCTTACTAGCTTTATAGGAAACACATGGGAAAACAGTAAAACAGAAGCGTTACAGCAAAATGCAACTTTCTTTACAGTTTTAATTGCCTTACTTTCTGCGGCAGTTATTTCACCAATTTATGAGGAAATTTTTTATCGCGGTTTTTTATATCGCTGGCTACGTACACGTATAGGATTAAAAGGAGCTATTTTAATAAGCTCACTAATATTTACAATTGTTCATCTACCAACATATAACGCAATGCCCGTAAACTTCTTTAGCGGTATCATTTTTGCTTTAGCATATGAACGAACAGGCTCGATTTGGCCATCCGTTATTATTCACGGTGTAACGAATGGAATTATGGTTTTGCTAACGAGCTTAGGGTAGAAATAATTTTGAAATAGGCAAGACAATCTATCGCACAAGGAGGCTAACTAAAAATTCGATGTAGCTCGATTTTTTACATTATAAGTTAACTATTAAAATCGGAATATTTGAAAAACTGATATCCATTCACTTATAATCAAGGCAAGTGAATGAACATTATTTGAGGAAATGAGGCTTGAAAATGGACGTAAAATTCCCAATTGGACAATTGCAAGTTCCTGAAAAAGTAACATTTGAAAATGTAGCAGAATGGTTAAAGGAAATTGAGACTTATACCACTAGACTAAGAGAAACTGTCGATACATTAAGTGCTGAGGAATTAAGTAAAACTTATCGTGAAGGTGCATGGACAGTTCGCCAGCTTGTTCATCATATTGCAGACTCACAGTTAAATATGTATCAACGTTTAAAGCTTGCTTTAACAGATGAGAATCCGACAGTTCCAGCTTTTAATGAGGAGAAATGGGCTATTCAACCAGATACAGAGCTACCTATAGAAAGTTCTATTAAAATGTTGGAAGGTATTAATGCGCGAATCGTTTCTTTAGGGCAAAAACTAACTGAGGAGCAATTAACTAGAGTTTTCACACATCAAGTAAACGGACAAATAGCAGTTGCCACAAAAATCGCAAAATTAGCTTGGCATGAGGAGCATCACTTGGCTCATATCAAAATTGCTTTATCGAAATAATTTACCTTACCAAAAGATGAACCGAAATCCTTTCTTTTATATAATAACAAGGGATTTCGGCTTTTTTAGCTTCTCTCAATGCAACGGAAATTTGATTTTCACTTCTCCACGGAGGAAAGCTGCTAAATTTAATGATTATCACATTTTCAAAGAAATACGACTGAAACGTAGCGCTACAGCATGCTTTTCGGACGCTCAACCAATATAAAATTCGTGTTCATCATTTACGCCCAATTTAATTCCCGAATCTAAAAAGATGTCCAATGGAAAAGGAACAGATTTCTTATCGGAAAAAAGCCATCTTCTTCCGGGATTAGTAAGCAATAAATAAACTTTTGTTTTTTTATCCCCCATAAAAGATAAGAAATCAGGAGTTATTTCTGAATCATCACGTTCTACAATATTAGCCGCTATTAATCTTTCGGCAACTGCAATTTTATTTTTTACGACAAGGCTCATTTCAGAGAGCTTTTGTAGACTTTCGAAAGAAAAGGGCTGGTTGCTAGATGGATTCGTATTTAATCTCGCTATAAATTCCACAATATTGCCTGCCGGGTCTTCAAAATAAAGTGATTTTGCAAATAAATGACTAAAGTCGATTTCATCTTTACCTTCTTCAGTTAAAAGAGTTGTACGCTGTTTCACCCATTCTTTTGCCTCTTTAAATTGATTTGAAGGAATATCAAAGGCAAAGTGATAGTATGGATTTCCTTCTACATCTTTATTATTAAATTCGATTGTGCTATGCCCAAATTTAACTTTAAAGCTATGCGTTGTTTCATCTACTAATGAAAATCCTAATTCTTCTTTATAAAAATATTTCATGTCATTCAGTTTATTGGTTTTTAATACTACATGTAAAATATTCATGGTTATCCTCCTCCCCATATCACTTTTATAAAATAGTACTATATTGCCTATAAATGAAATACTGGACATTTGGCTGAATTACTTAGGTATTTATTTTTAAAAAAAGTTTTTTGAAATGTGTTGACAAGGCAAATGAATATGTGTTAAATTTATTTTGAAATCGAGATAAATGATTTCGAGATAGTTAAGTTTATTCGAATCATCCTACTATTTCACTTCAGACGTGGAAAATAACGGGATGATAAAATTTTAATTATATATCTCGAATTCGAGATAAAAAACAGGAGGAATTTTATAATGGCAAAGTGGACAGTAGACCAATCTCATTCAGCAATTGGATTTGAAGTAAAGCATATGATGGTATCAAAAGTGAAAGGGCAATTTGCTTCTTATACAGCAGATGTAGAGGCTTCAGATTTAGCTGATTTAACAACAGCAAAGATTGCGTTTTCGCTAGATACAGCAAGCATTGATACAAATAATGAAGACCGTGACAATCATTTAAAATCTGCTGATTTCTTTGATGTAGAAGCGTATGCAGCGATTCAATTCAATTCTACAAGCATTACGAAAGACGGCGAAGATTATAAAGTGACTGGTGATTTAACAATCAAGGACGTAACAAAACCGGTAACATTTGAAGTAGAATATGGTGGTAAAGGCACGAACCCTTGGGGTGTAGAAGTTTATGGATTTGAAGCGGAAGCAAAAATTAACCGTGAAGAATTTGGCTTAACATGGAACGCGGCGTTAGAAACAGGTGGCGTACTTGTTGGTAAGGATATAAAAATTAAAGTGGAGCTTGAATTAAATCCAGGCGCATAAATATAAAATGAAATGAACTAAATATGATGAATAGATTTGAAAGTATAAATTCATCATATTTAGTCACAATATAGGAGTGATACGAATGGAACTAGCAGCAAAAGAACTGAAAGCAGTTACCGTTATACTTCGTGCCTCCCAAGCTATACAGGAAGTAATTAGGCAAGACGTTGCTACGTATTGCTTAAATCCAACAGAGTTTTCTGTGCTAGAGCTGCTGTATCATAAAGGTGACCAGCCCATTCAAATAATTGGAAAAAGCGTTCTGATTTCTAGCAGTAGTATTACGTACGTAGTAGATAAGCTAGAACAAAAAAAATATGTTAGTCGCAAAGGCTGCCCAGAAGACCGACGTGTGATATATGCAGCATTAACAACTGAAGGAAAAGCATTAATGGATGAGATTTTTCCGAAACATAAATTAAAAATTAGTACGATATTTGCGGATTTAGAAGCTATAGAGATTGATGAAACAATTGCTTTGTTAAAGCGAATAGGTTATAAAGCAAGCAACTTATAAATTTTTTTAAACAATTACCTCGGTTTCGAGATAATTGTTGGGGAAATTTAAAAAGTTTTAGCATAGAGGAGAGAAATAAAAAAATGGGTTTTTTAAATAAATTATTTGGAACTGAAAAGCAGGAGGAACAAATCATGGAAAAATTAAATATTGGTATTATTTTAGGATCGACTCGTGAAGGTCGTGTAAGCCCGCAAGTAGGTGCTTGGGTGAAAGAAATTGCAGAAAAACGTGGAGATGCAAACTACACTATTATTGATATTGCAGATTATAAATTACCGTTATTAGGTGAAGCAGGTGGCGATGCATCAGGCGCGGCAGCTTGGTCTAAGGCTATTGCGCAGCAGGACGGTTTCGTATTTATCGTGCAAGAATATAACCATTCAATTACAGGCGCTCTAAAAAATGCATTAGATTATTTACGAGAAGAATGGAATAACAAAGCAGCGGGTATTGTATCCTATGGGTCTGTCGGTGGGGCTCGTGCAGCAGAGCATTTACGAGGTATTTTAGGGGAATTGTTAGTGGCGGATGTGCGAGTGCACCCTGCATTATCTCTGTTTACAGATTTTGAAAATGGTACAGATTTCAAACCGGGTGCACACCAAGGGAATTCTGTAAATGAAATGTTAGACCAAGTAATTCCTTGGGCTACTGCATTAAAAACGATTCGATAATGGAGGCGTCCGAAAAGCAGTGTAAAGCACTGCTTTTCGGATGAATCTTAAAATAATGACTGTTCAAAAAGGCAAGTAGCTTGTTTTAAAGCTAAAGTAAATAAACGTTGTATCAAAAGCGATGGGTCTTAACCTCAGCACCGTAGCTCTATTTTAGGTCAGCAAATTCTGCTGAATTAAGATAGATTTACGTTTTATCATAGATAAGTTTTACTAATGTCCATTTAGGAGGAGCTAGTTATGAAAAAACAAACGACAGGTATACATCATATTACAGCAATTGTAGGACATCCACAGGAAAATATTGATTTTTATGCAGGCATTCTTGGTCTGCGTCTTGTTAAACAAACAGTAAATTTTGATGACCCGGGAACATACCACTTATATTTTGGTGACGAGGGTGGAAAGCCCGGCACAATTATTACATTTTTCCCGTGGGCAGACGCATATAAAGGGCGAATTGGTGACGGTCAAGTTGGAGTCACAACATATATTGTGCCTGTAGGAGCACTAGATTTTTGGAAAACAAGATTAACGAAATTTAATATAGCTTATAAAGATGCTACTCGATTCGGGGAAGCATTTATACAATTTGATGACCCACATGGTTTACATCTTGAAATCGTTGAACGCGAAAGTAGTGAGAAAAATAGTTGGTCATTCGGTGGTGTAACAAAGGACGTTGCAATTAAAGGCTTTGGTGGAGCGATACTCTATTCAAGCAAGCCAAAGGAAACAGCTACAACTTTGACGGATGTAATGGGGCTAGAAATGGTTGCACAAGAAGGAGATTATACACGCTTTAAAGCAACTGCTGAAATCGGCAATATTATTGACTTAAAGATGACAACGGATGTTCGAGGAACAATGGGAGTTGGAACCGTGCATCATATAGCTTGGCGTGCTAATGACGATAAAGACCATATTGAATGGCAGAAATATGCGATAAGTAAAGGGCAGCACGTAACCGAAGTGAAAGACCGTAACTATTTTAACGCTATTTATTTCCGAGAATCTGGCGAAATATTATTTGAAATTGCGACAGACCCGCCAGGCTTTACACATGATGAAACTGCTGAAACAATGGGCAGTAATTTAAAGTTACCCGCACAATATGAGCAATATCGCGAGCGTTTAGAAAATAAATTAATCCCCATTGAAGTGCGCCCGCTTGATTAGAATGAAATCAGGGAATATCTTTTAGGACAGCCCTTTCGCTTCTCTTTTGGTGTAAAGGAGTTAAGGAGTTAGCTCCAAAGTTGCTTGAATTAGAAGGAACTGAAAGCATTTTAGCGGATATTAAAAATACAGTAGACATTTTAAAGGAAATTCGCAAACGCGGCATTCAAATTTAAGTAGCTGATTTTGGAACAGGCTATAGGAGTTGTCCGAAAAGTCCATTTTGTTTTGACACTGCATTGAAATCAATGTTTTCATCGCTCCAATTTTACTGAAGGATAACGCTGCTAAAGTCAATGTTCATCCCATTTTTAAAAGAGGCGTTCTTTGTTTATATGAATCAACATCTTATGAAACATCATCGCTACTATCCAAAATGCCGGCTATGCACGGCTTTTTGGACAGCCCCTTCCGATTGATGCATTAAATGTCGACCAGTCGTTTGTGAAGGATATTTATTTGAATGGTGAGAGTAAGACCATTGCTCAAGCAATTATCCATTGAGCCAACTCGATAGGCTTGAATGTTATAGCAGAAGGGGTTGAGCTAAAGGAGCTGAGCAAGGGGGCTACGTTTTTAGGTCAAGGCTATTACTATAGTAAGCCATTGAAGGTAGAGGCTTTTGAACGTTTTATTGAGAAATAAAAAACGCAGAAGGCAGACGGAAAAAACAAGTGCTAACTTGCTCGCCGCCTGCCTTCTTTGTTAGAGACGAATCGAACCATATTGTCGTCTGCTCTCAAAAAGGAAATTAATAATGCCTTTATAGTATGGAATAAATACCCCATCCTCGATTAGCTTAAAAATCTCCTCCTGTGAAGCCCATTTAACAGCTTGTACTTCCTCGGGTTGTAGCGTCAATGTGCTTAAATCAACATCGTACTCAATTAAATAATAATCATCAAAGCCGCGTTCAAAATTAATCGTCAATTGTGGACGGATGTTTTCAAAGTCATAATGAATGCCAAGTTCTTCAAATAATTCGCGTGCAGCTGCCTGTTGACTTGTATCACCTGCAACGGCACTGCCACCACATGTAATATCCCAAAGATTAGACCAACCTTGCTTAAAGGGCTGACGCTGCTGGATAAGCATTTCTCCGTTCGAATTAAAAATGCAAACATGCACGACTAAGTGCAGCTCATTCACTGCCATCGCATCTCCGCGCATTATTTGTTTTCCTATTTTATTGCGATGATAATCATATAAATCCCATTTCTCCATTGCGAAGCCCCCTTTTAAAATGATTAAATAAACAATAGAATTGAAGTATATCACAACATAGGAAGTGAACGGAAATGCATTTTCATATAAGAGTTCGTGCAGGGGCAGTCATTATTAAAAATAGTCAAATATTATTAACAGAATATAATGACCCTAATAGAGGGCTTGTTTACGATTTACCTGCTGGTGGTGTTGAACCGAATGAATCTATTATAGAGGCAGTAAGACGCGAAGCTAGAGAAGAAGCTTGTATTGAAGTAGAGGTCGGTCCGTTAGCTTTTGTCTATGAATACGTCCCGCATCTTAACTTAGAAAAATTCGGTACTACGCATACATTAGTAATGATGTTCGAATGTGAATTAAAGGACGGTTCTGTTCCAAGACTTCCAACAAAAGCTGACCCTAATCAAATAGGTGTAAAATGGCTTAAGGTAACAGAGCTACAAAATGTTCGACTTTATGCGGATATAGGGAAGTATATACAGGATTACACGTTGAATAGGAGAAATATTGAGCTGATTGAGGAACATACATTAAATTTAATGTAAGAAGATGTTAAATCTAGTGTTTTCAAGAGGTAAAGGGCTGTCCCAAAAGCCGTGCATAGCCGGCATTTTGGACAGTAGCGATGATGTTTCACAAAATGTTGATTCATATAAACAGAAAATGCCTCTTTTAAAAATGGGAGGAACATTGGCTTTAGCAGTGTTATCCTTCAGTAAAAGGGAAACGATAAAAACATTTATTTCAATGCATTGAAAAAAGGTAGTTCAGTTTTAGAGTAGAAAAATAAAATTGGTGTTAAAAATACATTGAAATAACAGTTTTTTAGTGTCTAAAATAGCAACTATTTCAGACATTTTAATTGTTGTCTTTATTAGATTTATAATAACTTATACAAATAATATTCATTAACAGGCATTCCATTTATTATTAATGAATGCACTTTTTCACCTTCCAATATAAAGCCCATTTTTCTATATAAGTTGAATGCTTTTATATTATCTTTTATAACAGTAAGCTCTAATCTGGAAATTTCAACTTCTTGTGACCACTCGAAAATTCGGTTGAATAGTTTAGTTGCAATCCCTTGCCCTTGATATTCTTCGAGAATACCTAAGACTAGATACGCAGAATGCTGGTTTCTTTTTAGGTTGCCACCTAACGCTGCGATAAAACCAACAATTTTACTTTCGGCTTCAGCTACAAAGAAGATTGATTTTTTTTCAGATAGGATTCTTTCAATTGATTTTCTTTGCTGTTCAACAGTTATCTCTCGTTCTCCAGGCTCATACAACATAAATCCAGACTCATCAATTTTTTTACTTAACTCTATAAACTTTTCTGCATCAGTTATTGTAATTGGTCTAATTATCATTGCAGTTATCTCCTTTTCGTTTTTTGGTAAACAAAAAGCACATACTCGCCCTCGAAAGGGACGAATATGTGCTGTATACCCGTGGTTCCACCCAAATTCCTACTCATGCATTACATCAGTAGCTCATTGATACAGATAACGCCTGTAAACGTCGCTAGTTTCCTAACGCGGCTCCAAGGGAGTAAATCATTTTGTCCAATCAGGAAATTTTCAGCCGGTGATTCCCCTCTCTAATGATCTTCTCAAAAATGACTCATATCCTTTTCTTTGCCTTTTAAATTAGCTCTTAATTTATCTTAAAATTTCAACGATGTCAACAGCCAATTTTGATTTAATTCTTGAAAGATGAATTTATATAAAACGAGCTAATTAATATATTTATAAACAATATATAGTTTTGTTTACAAATGAGTAAATATATTATAATATATTTATCGAGGTGGTAATGGTGGATTTTCAAAATATATCGGTTGGGGAATTGATGAAAGGCTATCAATTAGATGGATTGCAATATCGCTGTCTTCATTGTGACCTAGTGTTTTGTTTACATGAGGTGTATCCGTTTCATCATAAGTTTTTAACGGCTGAGGGGATGGTACAGGTACATATACAGCAAGAGCATGGTACGGCATTTCACGCCCTTTTGCAAATGGATAAAAAAACAAGTGGTTTGTCAGAGGTGCAGCAGGAGATGCTGAAGCTGTTTTATGAAGGCTTATCGGATAAAGAAATTACTGTAGAAAGTAGCGTTAACAATATTTCAACAGTGCGACAACATCGTTTTAAGCTACGCGAAAAGGAAAGACAGGCTAAAATCTTCCTAGCCCTAATGCAGTTACTCTCAGAACCGAATCATTATAAAATTCATAGGGGGGCGACACAGGTGGATGAGCGTTATAGTATCGAGGATAAAGAGCGTGAAAAAGTGCTACAAACTTATTTTAAACAAGGTTTAGATGGTAGTATTGAAACGATTCCTAGTAAGGAAAAGAGAAAGCTTATTATTTTACAGCATATTTTACAGCGGTTTACGATTGGCAAAGTTTATACAGAAAAAGAAGTGAATATGATTTTAAAAACCGTCCATGAGGATTTTGTTACTTTAAGACGTTATTTGATTGAATATGGATTTATGGACCGCAATACAGACGGTTCATCTTACTGGGTGAAGGAATAGGGGAATTTGAAAAAGGTGGGAAATGTGATTATTGTACATTTCCCACCTTTTTAATTTAGAGTAATGCTATAACAAATCTTATAATATAAATTAACATAACGATGAATGCAATATATTTTAAAATAGTAAATGATATTTTTAAGATGCCACCGAAAACAAATAAAATAGCTAAAAAAATAATTAGAGAAATTAAAAAGCTCATGTGTTACCTCCCTCTGTCTATAGTGCCCTTACTCTATAATACGCATTTGGAAAGGCAAAAGATTCATTGAAAGATAAGGTGTTTCGAGGATTTACAGCAATATAGCATTAAACGGAGCTTATATTTTTTTGAGCTTTATTTGCGCCCTAAGTAACAACTTGTTTTATTTTATGAGTTGTTACATTTAGCGTTATATGTTATCCTTGAAAAATAAATTGTTTGAGGGGGATTTTATGAGTTTTAAAAAAGCTAGTATTTTTTCAGCATTGTCACTTTCTTTCTTGTTAGTAGGCTGTAGTGACAAAGAAGAAACACAGAATTTTGATAGTGTAAGTGAAGCTGTGAACTATACAATTACAGGCATTGAGCCGGGGGCTGGCATATCTGAGTCCACGCATAATGTGCTTAATGAGTATGAAAATTTAACAGGTTGGGATATCGAAGAAAGCTCAACGGCAGGGATGCTTGCTCTTTTAGATGAGGCAATTAAAAATGAAAAGCCAATTGTCGTAACAGGTTGGGCCCCACATTGGAAATTCGAGGACTATGACTTGAAGTTTTTAGATGACCCGAAAAACGTTTATGGGGGCACTGAGAGCATCCATACACTCGCAAGATTGAATTTTGATAGGGATATGCCAAATGTCTATAAAATTTTAGATGCCTTCCATTGGGAATTAGATGATATGCAGGCGGTCATAGCTGAAGGTGAAAAATCATCCTTTGAGGAGGCAGCCGAAAATTGGGTAATGAGCAATGAAGAAAAAGTAAATGGCTGGTTAGAGGGGACTGAGCAAGGGAATGGGGAAGAAGTTCGGCTCGTCTCTGTTCCTTGGGAATCAGAAATGGCTTCAGCTAATGTCGTAAAAACAGTTTTAACACAGCGAGGCTACAATGTTACATTAACGGAAGTTGACCCAGCAGTTATGTTCCAAGCGGTTGCTACCAATGCTGCTGACGTGACGGTAGCACCTTGGCTACCTACAACACACCAATCTTTTTATGAAAGTCATAAAGATAATTTTATTGATTTAGGTGAAAATATGGCAGGCGCGCGCTCTGGCTTGGTTGTGCCAGCATATGTGGACATTGATTCAATTGAGGACCTCGAGCCGAAATAATGGGAAAAGGGGGCGACCACTACTTACTGTGGGACGCCCTTTTTTTAATAACGCTATATTTCCTTCACTGCAACCCAAACTTCACTATAAACATTATCAGTTGAATCATCATAGCGTGTAAAGGAAATGATTGGCTCATCTAATAGCTTATAATTTGAAGACGGGAGCCACACCGCATAAATATTGGCATATGTTTGCTGCAAAGTGGAGGGAAATGGTCCGCGATTTGGGAAAATAGCCCATGTATTTTCTGTTATCGTGAGCTGCTCTAAGTCGTAATATGGATTTTCCTTTGTTGTTGCAAAGCAAATCATATGTGTTAAATCTCCCTTTTCCTCCAAATGACCTTCATCGAAATGGTAGGAAGCATTTAATACTTGATGCGGATATAAATCGCCTAATTCATACATTTCTGTTCGTTGCTGCTCCGTAATTGTTTGGGCTAATTCAATAATGGCATTGTTTTCTCCTTCAAATTGGATTGGTACTCTTTTTGTTACGCCAACTAAATTGAACTTTTCTTTCTTTTCTATTTTAAATTCCATTGAAATACCTCCTTTAATATCAATAAAAAATGAAAACTTCGGAAATGTTTTTTGAATTTTATTTTTCACTACTTCAGAGGGCAAAAAGCCACTCCAGTCGCGAAATGCTCTTGAAAATCCATCAACGGATTGATAACCATATTTAAAGGCAAGGTCTGTCACCTTTTCACCGTTGACGAGTTCGGCATTCGCACAGGATAATCGTCTATTCTTGATATACTCAGTTAATGACATGCCTGCCATATAAGAAAGCATTCTTCTAAAATGATAGTCGGATAGCCCAACAATTTGAGAAATAGTTTCTCCCGAAATACTTTCCGTCAAATGAGCCTCTATATAATCCATTAATTGATTAAATTTTTGTAGCATTTATATCCCTCCTTTATATATTTATCATAACGAAAAAAGCCTTTTCCCACTCGATATTTTATAAACGGAAATAATCGTTTGATATGATTAAGAAAAAGGGAGGTTACCTGATGTTTACAAACGAACAATTAAAGCAGTTTATTAAAGGTAAGGTGCTTGGTGAAATGTTCCCATATGACACAGGGGATGAACATTTGATAATTAGTTATTTAAAGAGAATTAAAGCCGAGCTGGAAAAATCATTGCCAGTGCGCTGCGAAGTAGAGCCGTTACACTTTGGTAGTGGGTATGCATCATATATGCAATGGTTTGTTTATAAAACTGATATGTTGACACGTAAAGAGCGAGAAAAAGATGTAATGGAGGAGGAAAGGGAAGGGTTGATTGTCAATATTAGTATGCTTGCCCCTGTTGTATTAATTGGCAAAGGGGAGAAATCGACCTGCTATGTAAGGGGAGAATGGCATAGTGGTGCGATGACAAGTTTGGCAGAACCGCAACAATTGCTGATTTCGCCACATTTAAAGGAGTTATATGAAAACTTACAACGCCTTTTTATGAAATACAATTATGGGATTTTGTACAGGGAGGATGTAGAAAAACAGCTCCCCTTTAAAGCAAATATAGCAACAACTTTTAGAGAGCCAAAAGATTATTTAGTATGGGATGCAATTTTTTATTGGATGGACTAATATATGAAACTTATATTATAAAGGGCTCGTAAATAAACAGAGGTGAACATAATGTATCATTTAATTTTGCTGTTTTATTTTAAAAGTAAGTAATATTTTTGGAGCTGTTAGGAAAGGTAGATGATTTCTACTTTCTTACTACCTCTTTTTATTTCAAAATTTAGCAATAAAAATCAAAAATCATTTTATACACTTTGTTATGCTATTGATGAAAGGAGGGGAAATCATCGTGAATTATGAATTCTCCTTAAATATGGTGATTGATTATATAGAGGAGCATTTGCATGAATCATTGGAAATTGAGCAAATCGCAAGACATGTTGGTTTTTCTAAATTTCATCTTCATCGGATTTTTAAAATGGTTATCGGTATGTCCATAAGTGATTATATAAGAATGCGACGGTTAGCAGCAGCATCGGCTATGCTGCTATATACAAATGAGAAAATTATTGATATTGCCTTTGCACATGATTTTGAATCACAGGAGGCTTTTACGAGAGCATTCAAAAAGCATTATCATTTGCCACCTGGTCAATACCGAAAGCTAATGTCTATAGCGCTGAAAAATAAGGAGGAATCTTATATGAATAAACCAATAAAAGGTTGGATTTTAAGTGGGGCAGACCCATTTAATTATGAGATGGGGGTTGACCGGGAGGTTGTGCATCAAGGGAAAGCATCTGGATATTTAAAATCGAAAACGGTCCTAGAAGGAGATAGCTTTGCCACGATGATGCAACAATTTAAAGCTGATAACTATTTGAATAAGCGTATTCGACTTTCGGGCTTTTTAAAAACGAAAGATGTGGGGTTATTTGCTAGTATGTGGATGAGAGTTGACAATGCTAGTGGAGATGTTGTTCAGTTCGATAATATGAGTAATCGTCCAATAAAAGGAACGACAAATTGGAGTAGGTATTCCATTGTATTAGATGTACCAAAGGACAGCTCGATTATATCATTTGGTATTATTTTATCAGGGCGTGGTCAAGTATGGGTTGATCAATTAGCATTTGAGGAAGTAGATGAAAATGTAGCATCAACGAATTTAGAAATACAAGCCGATATATTAAGCATGCCAACAAATTTATCCTTTGAGGAATAGATTAGGGGATATAATGAAAAAAGAATTGCAGTGAAAAATGCGATTTCCATTACTCAGTATTGTAATTGCAAATATGCTAATTTATCTTGGTTTACAAAGCGTCTCAGAAGCAGGTCATGCACTGCTTTTGAGACGCTTCTCTTTTTTCTATTTTAACCATTGCAAAATAGAAGGGTCTTTAATTTTATTGTCTTCGCTAAGCAGAATAATTTTTGACATAATTTCTGCTGTGCGCGGGTCTTCATCAGCAAAAGGGAGGAAAATTCGTCCACGATGCTGTGATTGGATTGCTAAAATTGGCATCATTGTACCACCAATTTTATGCACAGTACCGCTACCTAGATGAACGCTATAATGGGCAAGCGAGCCTTCGATAATAACATGCTGTTTTTCAACAGAAACCTTTGTTAGTTTTAACATTTGTGTTAGCTCACGGACAATGGCTGCACGCGTTTCGATTGTTGAGAAGCTAGCCTCTGGGTCTACACCACCGATATGTGCAACACTTACGACTAAGTCAACATCGCGCATTGTCTCAGAGAAAATTAAAGGTGGCACATCTTGTAGCAATAGCGGTTTGCCTGTACGGCGGTGATAAAATGCTACATATTCAATTGTTGGTGCTTCAATATCAGCTGGTGAGAACCAGTCTGCCATTGCATAAATTGTTACAATAATGTCTTGGTCATAATAAATTTTGCGTAAGCCTTCATCATAGTTAGCTGTCCAACCACGCGATTTCAACAGTGCAAGCGTTTTTTGTGGCTGAATTTGATGCCCTGCATAGCGTCCTGACACATTTTTATCCTGCTCGTCTGCATTGATAACATAGAGCTCGCGAAAAACTTGCTTAAATGGCTGGATGATTTCGTTTGCAAATACTTCATGCTGAATTTCAGACCATCTTTTTGATGCATATAAATCATATGGGTGTGCAATGCGAGCCTCTGCATCATCTGCTAGCTCTAAGTTCTTAATTAAGCCAACAGTTGCACCGCTAACAATATAAAGCTTTTCTAGCATAGGTGCTAAAACTGGATGGGCTAGTAGCCCTTTTATTTCGCCAAAAGTAAAGACTGTTCCTTTCTCCATCGCCTCTTCAAAAGCTTTACGAGACCTACTTTGCTGTTCACGTAATTGTGTTCGGACATTTGTCATTTCTTGAATGATGCTATTCTTTTTCAAACGAGCTGGCACTGATTTTAACTGTTTTCCAGCTTTTCGAACGACAAAATCTACAAGTCCTTCTTCATTTGCCTGTAAGTATAGTGTAATGTCCTCCACTTCAGTCGGCTCGAAATATTTTTGAATCGCATCTAGCTCATAAATTTCCATACGCCATACAAAGCGTGTAACATCATTGCCTAGGTTGCGCGCTAAGTTTTCAATAGCAATGCGGCACGCAAGGCTTTCACTTTCTCTACGCTGTGCACCAAATTGCTTGCTTTCCTTTAAAAATGCTTGAATGAATTGATAGCGTTTATAGGCGTCCTTCAGTGGAAGCTTTTTGTTCAATGGTACAAGACCAATACAGCGTAGCTTATCTTTATTTCGTTTGTCAGCTACCTCATCCATTAAAGACTTTAGCTTCAAATGTCCTAAAGCGGCATCGGCAAAAAGCTGTGCCCTACGATGCGTAGCGCCTTCAGAGGCATATTTAGCGCTATCGTACAGTTTATTGAAGCGCTCTTTCCCAAGCTCGTGATAGCATTCGAGCAGCCACTCTTTTGCGAATGCGCCATCACGAAGCTCATTTGCCGTAATGCTTGTATAAAGCTGAATTTGACTCATACTTTCGTCGCTCAATGTATCAGTCGTATGTGCGCGGAAATACCAGGCGGCACTTTCCAGCCCCTTCCAACCTAAATACTCACTCACAAGTGAAATATAGGCAGGTGTATACATCATCGCATTTAAAAGCTCAGCTTCAGTAAACTCATACGGTTGTAATGCAGCTATTAAATCTTCTACAGTTTCACTAGAATCTGGCTTACAATTCTCTAGCATACTAGAAAAGACTTCACGCTTTGTGTAGTCATTTGACCAAATATAACCTCGCACTAGTGTTAGTCCCTTTAAAGCATTGATAATTCGGGCAAAATAAGTCACACCGACGATAGGCTTTAATGAATAATTAGCGATATGGCTTACTTCAGTTCGCATATCACCACGACTTAATTCAATATCAATAATACGCTCAGTGGATTTTTTATATACTTCCTTTAAAAATGGATAGCTCGTAATAAGTTGCTCACGCCGCTTCTGATTGTATAAATCGGCCGCATGATAGCGGTCAGCAAGTGGATTAAACATTTTTAAATAACAAGCATCGATGGGGACCAGCCCTAAACAATGTGCGCGAGCAATTACTTCATCATTTGCATATAAAATCGGTAAGTAAGCGGCACCTTCGCCAGATTGCTTATTATGCTGCTCACGCAGTGAAGTGATTGCTGCATAAAGGGAGAATAGCTGCGTAAATTGCTCATCTGTATCAAGGTGACGCTCACAAATCCTCATAAATGCTTGATAAAGCGGATATGTTTCATAATTATAAGCCGACCAATCAGATTCTAAATTAATTCGTTCAAACCATTTTGGTATCATTGATAGGTTTTGGAAAATATCAACAGCCGTACTATATACAAAATTGAACGACTCGATATGACTGTATTCTGTATTGTACAGTAAACCAACAATATTACGCACTTTACCGCCATGTGGTAAGGTGTTTAACCAATAATTGAGACCGTTAATGTTGTCGAAATTAATCCATTTCCCTAATAACATTTTCGCTTCGTCCGTTAAACCTCTATCCCAAGGTTCTTTGCCGTAATAGCTTTGTTTTACAAAAAGTTCAACTACTACACAATCTAAGACTGTTAGCCTCACATCGTCCTTCCACTTTAACCATACATCTGCTAAAGGATAGCTGTGAATATGCTCTCCCTCTGTATCGAAAAGGGGGCTTATTTCTCTGCTAAGTAGCGCATCATAAGAGCCGCCATCCCATGCACGTGCCTTATATTCATAGGAGGCGTAATCTTCAAATAAATCTGATAAGCGCTGCAATTTCGCTTGGAGTTTTTCTAAGTCGAATGATGTTAGCGTTTGTGCTGCGTTTTTAACAGTTATTTTAAGCGGTGGAATAGCATCTTTCGAGTAGCTCGGATTAAAAATACCATAGCCAGCAGCTAAAGTTTTATGGCTTGTATCTTCAACTAATGTTGTAATTATTTCCAGCTCTTTTACAGTAGGTTTAGCGATATTACTCGTAATAGTAGATATTTTCTCAATCCCTACACTACCTACTTTTTTTAATTCTACTAATAACTCTAAGCCACCTAAACGCAAATCTTGTTTCGTATTTTTCACTAAACGTTGAGCACTTTCTATTATTTGTGCTGATGGCTGTGCTACAAGAACTTTTAAAATTGCTTGTTTCGTAGCGCCTGATTTTAAGTAAAAGAGCTGCTCAATTGCCTCGATTTGTGCATTGGCTAAAGGCTCTTTTTTCTTTGCAATTAGTTGTAATGCTAAGTCACGAGTGCCGCGCTCCTGTAAGCATTCGATTAGAAATTCATCAGCAATAGGCAATTTTAATTTTTCTACGATAAAGCCTAATAAGTTTTCACGTTGATTAGGCGACAGTGTCTTACGATTGTTGTAAATTTTCATTACATAGTCGTGGTCATCCCAAGCGATTGCTAAAAGCATCAGGCCATTAATAATATATTCCTTCGTTAGCGTATAGCTGGCCCAAGGGAATGGCTTACCATGCACTGTATACTCCTGTTTTTCTAACAATTCAACAATTTGCTCAAGACGCGGAATTAACGCTTTCGGATAATGCTCAAAATAATCTGGGTGAATAAAATGGTCATAAAAATGATATTTCGATTTGGTATAATATGGGAAGATATCTTGCATAGCAAGTGTCAAAATATCTAAATCATCGTGCTTCATAATGACATCTAAAATTTGGTAGCGTAAAAGGATTTCGAGATTCGTTGTTTGGGCGAAGCAGAGTGCTGTTAATATTTGATGTTTTTTACCTTGTAATAAATGCTGTAGAACTGGTTGGATATTGTTCACATTGAGAGTTGCAGTGGACCAGAGTGCTGCATAGTTTTCAATAGCATCCTGCGATTTGGCGAATGCTTCCATATTAGCACCATTAGCAAGTATGTCATAGGCAATATCCAACAGCTTTTGAATAACCTTTTTATCGTCTACATAATATTGCAGTCCAATCCATGTTTCAACTGCTCGTTGCACAGACGAAAAGCGTAATAAATCGTTTTCTTTTACAAGCTTCATAAAATATATAAGCGTTTGAGGTGTGCCTCTGTCGGCATTTTCTAATATCGCTTGACGTGTTCCTTCTTGACGTTGCGCGGCGATTAGCAGCTGTCCAAGCCATTCAATAATTTTCATATTATTACTGCTTATAATGTTGCGAATTAATTGATGTGTTAAAATAGCGACATTGTTTTCACCAAAAATGGCCTCATATACATATTGCACGGCTTCTGCGTCGTTCATTGCTAATAAATGAGCAAATTTCACGTCGACAAAGCTTTGTGAGGCAAGGGGCTTATCCTTTTGATCAATATAAAAATTTAAAAATCCACGGTAATAGCTAGTTTGACAATTTCTTAAAATATCAACCACATTAGCTTTTTTATTCAGCAAGGCAGCAGCAATAATTGATAGGATGTGGCTGGCATGCTGCTCTAAAGAATCGCTATGGACAGAGCGACGATAAATACCTTGCTGAAAGGCATGTGTAGTTTGCTTGAAGCAATAAATTTGCAACTCTTTAGCAAAGTCCTCATCATATAGCTCTGTTAACGCCTCGAAAAGCCCAGCATCAAATAATTGTTCTATTGTAGTTAGTTTATGTTCCTTAATAACATTTTCGAATGTATCCACATGCTCGTATTGATATTCATTGTCTTCCTTTTCAGCTTGTTGTTCCATTGATTGTAAAAATTGAAGCAGTTGTTCCTTCATTCAACCATCTCCTTTACCATAGACGACCTGACAGCATCGTTAATTTAATGAATGTGAAAATACTTCCATCTTGCACATGCAATGGTGCGTCTAACTTTGTCAGCTCCACATCACCATGAAGTACTTTGTAAATACCGTCCTCAAATGCCGATAATGCCTCATCAATAGCAGCCTGCTCAGCCTGTTTAGCATCGCTATATTTATAGTTAAAGCCAACTTTGCCTTGTTCAAATGCAGTTTCAATATCTTCTTCCAATAAATACATAGTAAAAGTTTTTTCCTCGTTAAAGGCTTTGACATTTTGCTTGACGATTTGTGTAATTAGTTGACGCAGTGTATCTACTGAGGTTATATCAAAGGGGTGTAGCTCTAGCACAGGTTTACGTTTTCCAATCGATTTCACTTTCGCATAAATTCGCAATTTTCCACCTCTTTATGTTCAATTATACAAAGCTGCTTTATAGATTAATAATAAGTTTTGGTAAAGCTTTGCAAAATAGTGCGAAAGAAGTAATTGAAATTGTTGATATTTTCTGTTATTCTAAATATAGAACAAATGTTCTTATTTGTAAAGGTTTATTGAAGGTTTTTCATAGAGTTAATGTCCATGCTACATTAACAATGTTATTCTTAATAGAAGGACGGAGGGAATAAGCTATGGGGAAAGTAATATTAACCAATATGTGTATGATTTATAATAAAAAAAATCATAATGTATTAGTTCAAAATAGGATTAAATCGTGGAAGGGGGTTGCCTTTCCAGGTGGACATGTAGAGGAAGGTGAAAGCCTTATTGAGTCAACGATTAGAGAAATAAAGGAGGAAACAGGCTTAATAATTACTAATTTAGAGCCATGTGGTGTCATTCATTGGCATAATGATGAAATAGGTGAAAGATATTTAGTTTTTAATTATAGAACATGTGATTTTAGTGGAGAATTGCTAGCTGAAACGCATGAGGGCAATGTATTTTGGGTACATAGGGATGATTTGCTGCAGCTTCATTTCGCAGAAGGTATGGAGGAGAGGTTACCGATGTTTTTAGAAAAAAGTATGCGGAAGGATGGTACGAAAAAGGAGAAGTGAAATGGTTTTGAATTATACGCGGTTATTACGAAAGATGGCTATACCATTAAAAAAGGACACTTCTTTCTCATAAAATATTGATATCTTATCAGAAAGAAGTGTCCTTATGTTTAAAGATTGCAACAGAAATCCAACCACTACATTTAGGAATAAATTTCTTTGGAGGTTAGTTGCTTTGTAAAACATGTCCATTTACAATATAGCAACTACCTTGAAATTTCTTACATTCACTTTTCACTTTTGCAACGGCATCGGACAGTGCATCAGCGAATTCATATTTTGTGAAGCGATTATTGACAACGGCGATGGATAATGTGCTTATTTGAAACGGGACCCGTTCACCAGAGCGATTTGTAATAGAAAACGCATCATCTGTAAAATGATGTTGGTCATAAAAGTGAATAATTTGTTGGTCGAAATCTGAAATAATGCGTGCACACATTTCTTCGATATCGTAATCTGTGCAAATAGCTACAAAGTCATCGCCACCTATATGCCCTAAAAAACCGTTTGTTGGCAAGACGTATTGCTTCAACAAATCGGTCATAAATAACAACACCTCATCTCCTTTTTTAAAACCATATACATCGTTGTACATTTTAAAATGGTCGATGTCAAAATAGAGAATGCTATACTGTCCGTAATTCAATATTTCATTCAGTTTCTCATCTATTAATTGATTGCCAGGAAGATGGCTTAATGGGTTAAGTAAGCTAGCGAATTCTACTTGAATATCAACGAGCTTTAACAGCAATGTTCGTATGCTGACAACGCCTAAATAATTGCCGTCTTTTGTAACGATAATATCATCATATAAGTCTTCCGGGCTACGTGCCATAGCGAGTGTGCTGACATCCATAATAGGCTTATAAAAATCCACGATTAATGGGGTCGATTTTGCAATCAGTTTGCTCTCTCTCCCCATATATAAATTGTATCCGTATAAAGTGCCAATTTTTTCGTAAAAATGTGTCCTTGAAATGTATGCAATAGGTACACGTTTATCTGTAACAACTAATCCGCGCAATGTCTGGTCTTTTGTAAAATGCTGATCGATTATTTTGTTTTTATTCGTCGGCTCAACACTCATAATTTGCTCAGCCATTTCTCCTATATAAACCATTTACAACTTCCTTTCACATTGGCTTTTTGGCTTGTAAAATTTCATGATTTGGCCTACCTAATGCATAGCCTTGTGCATAATGTACGCCAATCTCTTGAAGAAACTCTAGCTCTTCAAGCCGTTCAACTCCTTCTGCAATAATTTTAGTATCTAACTCCTGCACATACATCATAAGCATTTTAAATAATTGCTGCTGCTCTTTATGATGGTCAATAAACCGTACAAGTGAACCATCCACTTTAATAAATTCGGGCTTCAAGTAAACAAGCGTCTTTAAGCTATTATAGCCAGAGCCGACATCATCAATAGCGATGCGAAATCCTTGTGCTCGGTAATTCGAAAGCACACGTTCGAATTCAACGAAATCCGTTACCGCACTTCTTTCTGTCAATTCAAAGACAACTTGATTTGGTGAAATACCTAATGATGTCACGAGCTTAAGCGTTTCTCCGCTTTGATAGGTTTTATCAAGTAAAACAGATGGATGAATATTTATAAATAAAGTGTAATCTTCATTATCAGGCAAACGACTTTTGAACCTTTTTAATGTTAAATTGCGGCAAAAGCATTCAAAATCAAATACTCTATCTGTTTGTCCGATAAATTCAAAGAAAGCATCTGCGGAAGGGAATACGTTCGTAGAGCTTGGACGGTTTAGCGCTTCAAAGGCGAAAGTTTCTGTTGTTTGTAAATCCATAATTGGTTGGAAAAAAGTATTAATCTGATTTTCCTCCATTATTTTTGTTAGTGCAAATAATTTTTTATAATATAGTAGTTCCTCTTCACGTTTCGTATGTGTGCTTCGTATATATGAAAATAGTACTTGTTGCATGGAAAATAAATTCAAAAAAAGGCACCTCTTTAATTATTAATAGCTTTAGTGTACCTGTTATTTATTATTACTATGTGAAGCTTTTGTAAAGATTGTTTTGGAATCATTATTTGTCTAAAGAGACTATCTAAAAGCCGTGTATAGCCTGCATTTGGGACAGCCTCATGCTCAGGCTTTTCGAATAATGATAGGTCATAAAATAGCCTTCTCGATTCGTCTCAGTAGCTTTCTAATGAAAAGACTATCCACTACTTATATAATAGAGGAAACCCAAACTAAAATGGACGTGAGAATTATGGAAACCATTTATATCCCTGCTGATGCTGTACGCATTATTGGTACATCTAGTAAAGGCGACCAATCGAAATGGCGTGTCGGTGACAAATGGGTCAAACAAAATACACGAGGATACGAAGGGCAAGCAGAAGTACTGGCTTCACTTGTACTGGCTCACTCTACGTTACAACAAATGGATTATGTGATGTATCATCCTTGTGAAATCATTCTCCCAGATGGCGAAAAATCACAGGGCTGCTACTCACATGATTTCAGAGGTAAATTGCAAGAAGTAACATTGGAACGATTATTTGAAGCAAACTTCACGTCAACAGACCCAATTTTAAATGATAAATCATTATCGACTAGTGAAAAATTCGAGCAAATTATGCAGCAAGTACAGGCATTTACGGGGTTAGACGTACGTGACCAAATCGCCCAGTTACTGGCATTTGATGCACTCATTTTAAATGAAGATCGTCATACAAATAACATTCTATTTCTTTATAATCCTATCGAAAAAACATGGCAGCTTGCACCGATTTTTGATAATGGATTAAGCTTATTATCTGATGAAAAGGACTACACGCCTAGTAAGCCATTAACGATTTTAAAACGTAAAGTAAAAGCAAAGCCGTTCAATTCAAGTTTTTCAAAGCAGCTTAGCCTTTATACAGGACCAGCATTTATCAATAAGCAGACACTTTTAGAAGCTGTCGAATCAAACACTATGGATTTTGGACGTGCGAAGCAAGTACTTCTCTCACAACTCAAAGATCCTAGCTTCAAACATTTATTTGTGGAAGGAAGTGGCACACATGATTGATTATATGAAGTTTGATATCATGTGGATGGATGACGTGATTGCAACCGTCGATTTGAAGCCTTTAAATGGCGGAACGCCTTATGTTGTGAACTATATAAGTGATTTCAACAAGCAATTTTCACCGAATATGGAGGGACATATCACATTAGAAGAGCTTGAAAAGTGGCTCAAATGGCGAACGTTCCCACCAACACGTGCGAATGCTGCTGAACTACTTGAAAGTCTAGGTATGCAAGCGTACAATCGCTGGGGCATTGTGCGTAAAACGCATGGTGTCATGGCTGATGATGAGATTTGGATTCGATTTAAGGGAGAGGAATTACGTCATAAAGATGTATGCTTACGAAAAGAGCTCTATTATCCTGTTGATTAAACTAAATAGAGAGGGAGTCTTTTAGAAATGCGATGAACACTAGCTTTAGCAGTGTTACCCTGCTGTAAAGGTGGAGCGATGCAACCCTTTATTTCAATGCGGTGTCAAAATAAAATGGGCTTTTCAGACAACCTAAAAATAATTAAAAGTACAGTTGTTCAGAAAGTGCGACATTTTCTGGATAACTGTACTTTTACGATAAATTGAGCTATTTGCTTCAGCAATAGAAACAATGGGACTTAAAGTAGCATTGAAAACGATTCAATTAAATCTTTGACAATGTTCTCCCGCTCCAAGCGAAGAAAATCGTTAGAATTGGTCCAAGCAAGCAGAAGAAGGCAAATGGGAAATAATCAACGGTTGAGACGCCCAGCACATCTGTAATAAAGATGCCACAAACACTCCATGGTATGAGCGGGTTGACGACTGTGCCTGCATCCTCTATTGCGCGAGCTAAGTTTTTTGGTGCAAGACCGACTTTTTTATATTGGTCCCGGAAAGTTTCTCCGGTCAGTAAAATAGCTAAATATTGCTCACCGACTAAAGTGTTGATGCCAACACCTGTAATTGCAGTACCTGTAATAACGGAGCGTGCTGTTGTGAGTGTGGATTCAATTTTAGCGAAAATACTTTGGATAATACCAAGCGTAAATAATAAACCACCCATACTTAATGCTAGCAATACTAATGTAATAGTGAAAAACATGCTCGCAATACCGCCACGACTGAGCAACGTATTAACATCCTCATTTAATGTATTGGATGTGTAGCCGTTAAATAGAATATCTAATATCGCAGCCATTGAAAGTGTGTCGTGTAGAAAAGATAGCGCGATACCAAATATAGAGCCTATCGCTAATGTTAGCAATGCGGGTATCTTTTTTATAGACAAAATAACTAGTAGTACAAGCGGTAATAATGCATACCAATGCACTAAGTTTGTTGCGAATAGTGTCGTTTGAAAAGCTTCGATACTTTCAAGAGATGCCGTTGTACGCTTTGGTGATAGAAGTGCGTAAGCAATGATAGAAATAATAAATGCTGGCACAGTTGTCCATGCCATGTTTTTAATATGTTCAAATAAATCGATGCCAACAATGCTAGATGCTAAATTCGTCGTATCGGAAAGGGGTGACATTTTATCACCGAAAAATGCACCTGATACGATAGCGCCTGCTGTTAGCGCAAGTGATAAATCCATCGTACTCGCCATGCTAATAAACGCAACACCGACTGTAGCAACAGTCGTTAATGAGCTACCAATTGTGATGCCAACAATACATGTAATAACAAAGACAATAGCAAAGAAAAAGCTAGGTGTTACAGTAGAAAAACCGTAATAAATCAATGTAGGAATCGTCCCGCTAATTATCCAGCTACTAATGAGTACACCGATTAAAAAGAAAATAAAAACGGCAGCTAGACCAGATTGAGCGCTGTTTACCATTCCTTGCTGAAGCTGTTGGAACCGCACCTTTTTTAATAAGCCATATATAATTAATAAAGTGATAATGATAAGAATCGGGATATGTGGTGGTGCGCCAAATTGAATAATACTCGCACTCATAATACCGATAATTGCTAAAACGATTATAACCGCTTCCCAAAATGAGGGAGCTACTTTCGTTTCTGTACGCAATATAAGAAGCCTCCTCTAAGATGTTTACTCTTTCACTGCAACGCGTTGAAGTGACGGAGTGTATTATAGCATAAAGCATACGCGAAGTATAGGTGAAAACTGAATTCTGATTTTATATAAAGTATCGAATTAAGATAGGCTTATTGGAGAAAATGAATGTGTTTTAGAAGTTGCAGTAGAGGTCTTAAAAACCTTATATTAGGAAAATTTTATCTATTATATAGGTCCGTAATAATGAGAGGTGTAATGTGAGCTAAATCTTCTCATACGAATGCATTATTGCACAACATATAAATGGTTGGCATAATATAGAAGGTTAATACTGTGAAGGAGGAAGAAAATGAGTGTTGGTAAGAAGTTAAATATCGTATTTTTCTCAATTATTTTTTTACTTTTTATTATAGTAATATCAGGGTTAATAAATATTAGTAATGTTGATAAGAAGATGGAAGAGGCGCTTGAAAATCGAGTTGTCCAAATTCGCATTGTTGATGATATACGTTTCGGCATAGCTGCGCAAGGGGCTTATGTACGTGCTATCGCATTAAAAGCTACAAAGGAAAATGAAGAGAAATTTTTTGCGAATCAGCAATTATTACAAGATAAAATGGATGAGCTATCAGGTTTATTCAAAACCGACACGATGATAAATCATCATAAAAATATGCAGGAAAAAGTTGAGCAATTTAATGCTACTGCTGAAACATTTTTAGCTACTATTAAAGCTCGTCATATTAGTAAAGCTCAAGATATTGTAAATAATGAGTTACAGACAATTAACACAGAAATTTTAAACATTGCAGATCAAATGGTGGTATATCAAGATGGGAAGTTGAATGAAATCTCAAAGCAGTCGGCAACAGCAATTACCATTGCTAAAACTACTTCGATTATTTTAGTCATTGTAGCAGTATTAATTGCTATCGGTCTTGTTATTTTCGTTAAGCGAGCTATAACAAAACCGTTAGTAAGAATAGTTGAATCGACAAATGTAATTGCACAAGGGGATTTAACGGAGCCAGATATTCCAGTACAAACGAAGGATGAGATTGGTCAGCTTGCCACAGCCTTCAATTTAATGAAGGATAATTTGAAAGGTCTGCTTGGCAATGTACAATCCAACTCGGAGCAATTAAGTGCAGCAGCAGAGCAACTCTCGGCGAGTACAGAGGAAGTGACCGCAACAACTACAGATGTGACAAATCGTGCATCAAATACCGCTGAAATCACACGAACAGCTTCTAATGCTGCAAATGAAAGCGCAAAAGCAATGGAAGAGACGGCTGTTGGTGTACAACGCATCGCTGAAGCCGCGCAGGACTTGCAGACAAGCTCTGTAGATGCAAGTGCAACAGCTACAAATGGTAGCGTCATTATTAATAAAGCGAAGCAGCAAATGGAAATGATTAATAGTTCTACAACAGAAGTAAATGAGCTTGTACAAAAGCTATCGAAGCAAACAGAAGAAATTAGCCAAATGACAAAGGTCATTACAGATATTACAGAGCAAACAAATTTACTTGCATTAAATGCCGCAATTGAAGCTGCGCGCGCAGGGGAGCATGGGAAAGGCTTTGCAGTTGTAGCAGATGAAGTGCGTAAGCTTGCAGAGGAGTCAAAAAGCTCTGCCAATACAATTGTTACATTAACAACAGAAATTCAATCTGATACAGGCAGTGTTGAAGCTGCCGTAAATCATTCTCTTCTATCTGTTAAGGATGGGGTTGAAATTATCAATCAGGCGGGACAAGCATTCCACGCAATTGAGGAAGCAGTAACGAATATGACAGAGCAGATTGAAGATATTTCGGCTACTTCCGAGCAATTATCAGCAAGTGCAGAGCAGGTGTCGGCATCTGTAAATGAGATTGCCACGAATGCGATAGAGTCCGCTACTGATATTGATATGGTAGTAGCAGCTATGCAGGAGCAGGCTGCTACTATGGAAGAAGTAAGTGGTGTAGCAGTGAACTTAAGTGATAATGCGCAGGATTTGCAAGCACAAATTCAAAGATTTAAAGTGTAAGAAGATGAAGTATTCATTGAAAAGAGGCTGTCCAAAAAGCCGTGCATAGCCGGCATTTTGGACAGTAGCGATGATGTTTCGCAAAATGTTGATTCCTATAAACAGAGAACGCCTCTTTTAAAAAGGTGATGAACATTGACTTTAGCAGCGTTATCCTTCAGTAAAAGGGAAGCGATGAAAACATTTATTTCCATGCGGAGGTCAAAACAAAATGGACTTTTCGGACAACTCCCTTCTTACCTCCAGTCAATAGCTTTTAAGAAAATAATTAAAGTTTTGAAAAGATTTTTTTGTGAGGGTGGGGGTATCCCGACCCTCACAAAAAAATTGCGCATACCAAAGAGACCTCACGAATTTTCTTTTTTTCGAAAGGTCATTGTGCTATAGTTAATTTACTTTGGTTACGATTTCTGAGCTGGTAGTGCGGACTCATAATCGTACAGAATGCCTTGTGTCATTAACTGAAACGTCATTTTCAGAAACTTATTGATACAGGCGACAATCGCAACCTTATGAGGCTTTCTCTGAGGTTGCGTTTTTAATTTATCGTAATAATCTACCAGATGATTGTTAGTCTTTTTCCGTAACGTAATCATCGTACAAATCATAAAAAATAAAATCTTTCGTAGCTTCTTATTTCCTCTTTTATTGATACGATCACGATACTGTGTGTTACCCGATTGATAACGCATAATATCAAATCCCACATACTAAACTGATTCAAATAAGGGTGTGAAGTCAGCCGGTTTTTAATACGGATTCTAAAATGATCCTAGGAGCTTGTTCAACTTTCCTTCACTTCTACTACTAATGTTAGTATGTTTTTAATATTGTTGAGGAAGCTTCAAAGATTAATTCATAGGGGAAGTCCCCTTCTATTTTGCGGTTTGAAAACGAGCTACTTCTAGCTGTAGTGTTTGGGCTAGCTGCGCTAATTGCTCAGATGCATCGGCCATCTCAGCCATTGTTGCTGATTGCTCTTCGGTGATAGCTGATATACTGAGTGTATGCTCATTTGTAGTAGCTGATTGCGCTCGTAAATCGTTAACGATGGAGGCAATAGCCTGTAGTTCAGAAAATACTTGTGCAGTATGTTTATTCGTTACATCAATCATTTGTTTTAAGTTATTGATAGACGCTTCAATGTCTTCGAAAATTATGCCTGTTTGTTGTACAGACACAATGCCTGATTCAGCAATTTCTTTGCTTTTCCCCATCATAGCAACGGCTGTTGCTATTTCTGTTTGAATTTTTCGCACCATTGCCGCAATTTCATTAGATGTATCACCAGTTTGTTCAGCTAGTTTTTTTACTTCCCCTGCAACTACGGCAAAGCCTTTGCCTGATTCTCCAGCTCTTGCAGCTTCTATCGCGGCATTTAAGGACAATAAATTCGTTTGGTCAGCAATTGATGAAATAAGTGTGCTCATCATTTCGATTTTTTGAGACTCGTCTTTTAAATTGACAATTAGCTCAGCACTTGCTTCGACTTGCCCATGAAGATGGGTTATTTCAGAAATAAAATCATGTACTTGTGAAGCGCCATTTGTTGCGGCTTTTACTGTTGATAAGGAGCTCTCTACAACCGTTTGTAAAGTTTCTGAAAACTTCTCCATATTTTCTGTAATATTCACTGTTAGCTTATTCAATAACTCGTTCATTTCATACTGATTTGCACTATTTTCCGTCATTTCTGTCATTGATGTTGCTACACTCGTTATAGAAGTATGTACTTCGCTGACGCTAGCGGTTAGCTGCTCTGAAGTAGCCGCAACAGTTTCGGAGCTGTAGTGAATATTGTTCATAATATGATTAAGAGAATCTATTGTTGTATTATAGGAAGTGGCCATTTCCCCAAATTCATCTTTAGAATCAACAACTACATGTTTTGTTAAGTCTCCAGTAGATAAGACACCTAGTTGATTGTTTATTCTGTCAATTCCTTTTGTAATATATTTATTAATTATAGTCATAGTTGCGACAATTAATAATAATAAAAGGCCACTAATTAATATTTGTTGCGTTAAAGATTTTTGTAATGGGGCGTACATTTCTGCTACTGATGCTATTAACACTACTTTCCATGGCATACCAGCAATTTTTTGATAGTAAACTATATAGGACTCTCCGTCTATTTCAGCGGTAAAGGAACCGTCCTCCTGAGTGATTTGTTCTACTGATATGGATAAATATTCCTCTATAGTTGTTGAGTTTACTTTGTTTATATCAGGATGCGTTAAAAATAAGCCGTCTGAGTCTACCAAAAATGCATAGCCACTATCGCCTATTTTGACGTCAGAAACAATTTCTTGAATAGAGTTTAGTACGTAGTCGCCTGATATAACACCAATAGGCACTGAATTTCTTGTTATTTGCACAGCCGCTGTAATAAATGTTTGCTGAAGTGCTTCGTCAAAATAAGGAGTTGTCCAAACAACATCGCTAGAATCAAGCCCTAGTTGATACCAGTCTGTTGAAGGATAATCGTAATCGGCATCTTCATAAACAGTTGTATAGACGATTTCATTTCCTTCTTTATAAGCATACGGCCCGAAATACTCATTTAAAATATTTGTATTAAACCAGATGCCCATTCCAAATGTTTCCTGATTAATTGGTAGCACTTTTTCAAAATACTTTTTTGCTTCTTCTCTTGTCATGAATTCACTTTTAGCTTCAAAGGAAGATTTGGTGCTTAGCATCATTTGCGAGTGCAGGTTCAGCTTCGTTAATACTGACTCGGCTGTTTTATCAAGTGTTAATGACATTTCATTATGAACAGCACGCTCCATATTAGCAGAGCTATTCATATAATTAAGGGCTGCTATGATTAAAAGAAACACAACAGTAATAAAGATGATAACACTTACTTTAGAACGAATTTTAAGATTTTTGAATAGCTGATTCATGAAATATCCCCCTTTACTGTAAAATATGGTCAAATAATCTTATGCATCATGTGCTAACTAGTTTAATTTTATCTATAATATAATAAGAATACTATCTTTATTCCTAACGAAATTGTAAATCAATTATAAAGAATTGTAATTCCCTATTTTTGGAAATACTTATTTAAAGAAAACATATTGAGGTTTAAATAATATTTTTGTGAGGTGTTAATGAATGAATAAAAGCAAGCTAAATCCAAAGGTAGATGAATTTTTAAGCAATGTGACCACATGGAAAGAGGAATTTGAAGCATTGAGGGGAATGCTGTTAGATTGCGGGCTAACCGAGGATTTCAAATGGATGCATCCGTGCTATACGCAGCGCAATAAAAATGTCGTACTCATCCATGGCTTTAAAGAATATTGTGCGCTATTGCTACATAAAGGGGCATTATTGCCAGACCCAGCAGGTATTTTAGTGCAGCAAACAGAAAAGGTACAAGCAGCACGCCAAATTCGCTTTAAAAATTTACAGGAAATACAGGCACTTGAGCAGACTATAAAGGAATATATTAACGAAGCCATTAAAATTGAAGAGGCAGGCTTAAAAGTAGAAGTGAAAAAAGAAGCGGAAATCGAAATGCCTGAGGAGCTACAAAGCAAATTTGAGGAAGATGCCATCTTCCAAAAGGCTTTTGAGGCACTAACGCCAGGTAGGCAAAGAGAATACATTTATCATTTTGCCCAAGCGAAGCAATCTAAAACGAAGATAGCACGCATCGAAAAAAATATGCCGCGTATTTTAAACGGCAAAGGTTTGCGCGATTGCGTCTGCGGCTATTCCAAGCGTATGCCTACATGCGATGGCTCACATAAAAATATGGAATAAATCTGTATACTTTCGGTACAATAAAGAGGTCGTCTGAAAAATCATTTTGAGACGACCTCTTTGCGATAGGAGAGAGCTGTCACAATCTTCTTCTCAAAAAAGCTTTTCAGACGGTTTCTTTATATCGATTCATGAGCTTTTCTTTATGGCTAATCATAATTTCGGTTAAATCAATATCATACTTATCTGCCAAGATAAAAAGATTATCGAGCACGTCGCCAAGCTCCTCTTTTAAATTGTCAATTTGTTCTGTTTTAGTTAATGCCGCTTCATCTGGACGGTCACGCCCAATTTCAATTGTGCGAATAGCTCTTGAAACTTCGCCAACTTCCTCCGTTAAAAAGTTTACGCGAATAAATGGACTTAGCTGATACCAATTGCGTTCCTTATAAAATGCAGTAATCCACTGCTGGTATTCAAAAATATTCATAAACAATCCCCCTGCAATTATCCTCTCGTTATATGATAACAAAAAGATGGGAAAATGCGGTCGCAATTAATAAAATAAGTTTAAATTTTGAGCAATACTGTCCCATTGCTTTTTCTTTTGAATAGCTCTTTGAGAATCCCAAGTTGGATTAAAACTGCGATAAGTTATAAGTTGATTCTCAATCGTTCGTAAATCCCACCAGCCTAAAGCAAGACCACAAATAAATGCTGCTCCGAGAGGGGAAAGGTCCATTTTATCTGTTGTTTTAATGTTTAGTTGTAGGAAATTTGCTAAATCCTGAATAAGAAAATGATTTGAAGTCGCACCACCGTCACAGCGTAGTGCCTGAATCGTTAATGCTGATTCTTTTGTAATTAATTGTGTTACATCTCGAATTTGGTGTGCGATACTTTCAATACATGCTCTTATAATATGGGCACTTGAAGAGCTGCGACTTAGCCCATAGATAGCGGCTTTCGCTTCACTATTCCAGTACGGTGCGCCCATACCGTGAAAAGCTGGAATAATAACAACCCCCTCACTCGAAGGTGTATTTTCTAGAATCTCCATCAATTCCTTGTAATTTTTAAATAAACCTAAATTATTTTTTGCCCATGAAATGGTATCACCAGTGCTATAAATAATACCTTCTAAAGCATAATTAATTTCTGATTTAAGCTTCCAGGCTACGGTTGTTACTAGTCCATTTTGAACAGGGATGGGGCTGTTGCCAATGTTCATCAAGACAGATGTACCCGTGCCTAATGTAGCTTTTGCCATACCGACTTTAAAGCAGCCTTGAGCAAATAAAGCCCCCTGTGAATCACCAATTACACCGTAAATAGGAATAGCAAGCAGTGCTTCGGGCAAACGTAAATCATTCGTACTGCCGAATGCAGCATCTGATTCTAAAATTTTAGGCAACTTTGCATTATCCGCATTAAATAATGCGATTAATTCCGAATCCCAATCGAGTGTATGAATATTAAATAGTAGGGTACGGCTTGCATTCGTATAATCTGTAGCATGTACTTTTTTATTTGTTAAATTATAAATAATCCAACTGTCCATTGTTCCAAAATAAGGCTGCTGCATGCTGGGATATGCTTGTAGTAGCCATTGGAGTTTTGTAGCAGAGAAATAAGGATTAATCAATAAGCCCGTTTTTTCTGCAATCATATCATGATGTCCAGCTTCAATTAATTGCTGACAAAGAGGAGCTGTACGATTGCATTGCCAAACAATTGCATTTTGCACTGGCTGCCCCTCTTGATCCCATAGTAAGCAGGTTTCGCGCTGATTCGTTATTGAAATTGCCTCGACATCTCCATTTTTTAATTGCTGTTTCTCCACTAATTCATGGAAAAGCTGCAAGAGGTTCTGATAGATTTCCACAGGATTATGCTCAAGCCATCCAGGCTGTGGATATATTTGCCGATGATCAAGCCCCAATTTATCAACAATATTTCCTTTCTTATCAACAAGAAATACTTTTGTTGAGGAAGTGCTTTGGTCGATAGTTAAAATAAATTTACCCATTTTAATCAGCCTTCTTTAAAAATGCTGTAATATCCTCTGCTAGTTGCTCGGCATTTAGCCCATAGTGATTGAATACTTCCTTCGTTTTACCTGCAATAGCAGGCTCGTCAGGGATACCATATATTTTCATTGGAACGGACTGTGATTGTACAACAACTTCTGCAACAGCGGAGCCTAAGCCGCCGTAAATTGAATGCTCCTCAAGCGTTACGATATATTTTGTTTCTTGAGCAGCCTTGATAATCGCTGCTGTATCTAATGGCTTGATTGTATGCATATTAATTACTCTACAGTGAGTATTAGACTTCGCTAGCTTTTTGCTCGTATCAAGTGCAATTTTGACGGTTTCACCACAAGCGATGATTGTTACATCGTTACCTTCTGCAAGTTGAATAGACTTACCTATTTCAAAATCGAAATTATCAGAGTCGTACACATCGGCTACCGGATTACGTCCAATTCGCATATAGGCCCCCTGCTCATAGTTTGTTAAAGCTTCAATCATTTTCTTTGTTTCGTGACGGTCAGCAGGTACGACTACCGTTAAATCGGGAATCGCTCGAGTCACTGCAAAATCCTGTACAGAGTGGTGTGACATACCTAGTGCACCGTAACTAATACCACCGCTAATACCGATTAGCTTTACATTTGTTTGAGAGTAGGCAACATCGACTTTAATTTGTTCAATGCTCCGCATACTTAAAAAACAGGCGGGGGAAGTAACGAAAGGCTTTTTACCGCTGTGCGCTAGACCAGCCGCAATACCAACAATATTCTGCTCTGCGATGCCAACCTCAACAAACTGCTGGGGATAAGTTTCGGCAAAGGGTCCCATTGCAGCAGAGCCTCTGGAATCACTTGCTAATACATAAATAGAAGAATCTTTTTTAGCCAATTCTAAAAGTGTGTCACATACAACTTGTCTATTAGGAATTGTATTCATTAGCTACTAGCTCCTTTCGATAGCTGTCGATTTGTTGTTGCAGTTCTGCTACGGCTGACTGTAGCTGCTCCTCTGTTGGTACTTTATGATGCCAGCCCACTTGATTTTCAGCGAAGCTAACTCCTTTACCTTTAACAGTTTTCGCTAAAATTAATGTTGGTTTATCGCTTGTTGAATCAATGGCTTCAAAAGTTGCGACGAGCTGCTCCATGCAGTTTCCGTCAATTTCTATCACATTCCAACCAAAGGCTGCCCATTTCTCGTTAAGGGGATCAGAGGAAAGGACATCTGATGTACTGCCTGAAATTTGCAGCCCATTCATATCTACTATGCCAACTAAATTCCCTAGCTTATAATGCGCCCCAGCCATGGCAGCTTCCCATATAGAGCCCTCAGCCTGTTCACCGTCACCCATTAAACAGTAAACTTTGTAGCCTATTTGCTCACGTCTGCTTGCTAATGCCATACCTACACTGATGGATAGCCCATGCCCTAAAGCACCTGTGTTCATTTCGATTCCTGGTACTTTATTGTTTGGATGACCTATTAATCTAGAACCAAATTGGGAAAATGTTTCCAATTCTTCTTTCGGAAAATAACCCAAATCAGCTAAAATGCACCAAAGTGATTCGACAGAATGCCCTTTACTTGCAATAAAACGGTCACGGTTTTCTAGCTTACTATTTTCTGGTGAATGCTTCATTATTTTATAATAGAGTGCAGTTAAAATATCCGTATTGCTTAAAGAGCCCCCAGTATGACCTGCTTGCGCTCTCGTAATCATTTGCATAAGGTCTATTCGAATTTGAGCAGCTTTTATTTTTAAATTAATAATATCCATGCTTAAAATTCTCCTCTCAACCATGCTTTAATATAATCTTCACTAGGTGTTGCTGGATCTGGAGTTAATCCATCAATATATTTACACGCTTCATAAAGAGCTGCCCCAACGCTTGCATGTATACCAACGATATGATGAATATATGGTCCGGTTACAAGTTTTTCCTCCCATAATGGCCAATTATCAACTTCAACCCATACCCAAGAGCCTCGCGTATAAGGACCTGAAATGCCACGGGCATTACCAAAGAATAAAGAGTATTCCCCGTGATCGCCATCAAAACGAGCTAATGTCATTTCGCCACCTTTAATTTCACCTTCATGTGTGCCCGGTGCATGTGAATCAAATAAGAAATGTTTTTGCAATCTAGGTTCTTCCTCTACACTTAAAGAAACGGGGAAGTTTCCACAGTGGAATAGTAATTCACCATTATCATTTTCAGGATGGCGTATTGTTAAATCTGCAAAGAAGGTAGGACGTTCATTAAGCGCTGCTGCTTGAAGCATAACTGAAGAAATTGCGCCATGAATATCCGTTTCACAAGTTACAGGAATTTGTTCATCTGTCAAAATGGCATTTGCCAAGCAAGGCATAATACCGATTGCATCTTGTAAAGATGACCAGCATTGTATAGCGATTGCAGAACATTTATTTTTCTCCGCTAAATTTTTCATAGCTACTTTTAAAGCGCCAATTTTTCGGATATGCTCCTCCTCGACATCGATAGCAGTAAGGTGCTTCTGAACATAGGCGATAGCGTCTAATAATTCTGGAGGATTTTGAGCTTCAACTTTATTTGTTTGGCGTTTGATTTCTTCTAGGGTAATAGGATGTAATTCAACGCCGAATTTTTCTAATAATTCACCTTCATTACAAATAACAGACCAGAAATCTGTAGGACGTGGTCCAATTTGTAAAATGCGTAACGAACGGAATTGCTTCACCACATTAGCCGCACCGATAAAAGTACGGAAGCCACGTTCAAAAACAATATCCTCGACAGAGCTATTGACAATATAAGAGAATGGGACATTGAAGCGACGAAGTATTTTACCTGTTGCAAAAAGTCCGCATTGTGTATCGCGTAGGCGCATGCCGTTTTCTAATGGTGCTTCGTCGCGCGGTCCCCAGAGTAATACAGGTTTATTCAGCTTTTTTGCAACCCGTGCAACGCTATCCTCTGTTCCAAAATTACAATGAGGGAAAAATAGTGCATCAACCTTCTTCTCTGTAAAGCGTTCAACAATCTTTTCTTCGCAATCTAAATCGCCATATAAAAGCCCCTCTTTATTTATTCCTTCTAAATCAACTATTTCAATGTTTAAATTAAAGGAATGAATTTTATTTAAAATTAACTCCTTATACCTTTGAGCGTCTTCAGCACTAAAGACATTTCTACGTGTAGGTGCATAACCTAGAACTACTTTCTCCATACATGTCAACCCCCTCGACATAATTTAATGGTTCAACACTGTGAAATTGGGTGTGTTGAACCAAGTTAATTTTGATTCTATCATTATCGGAATAATTAGACAATAAAAATAGTTTAGCTATTAACTAAAAAATAACTAAAATAAAACTAAAATAATTAGTAAAAAACACTTTTAAAATTCAGATTATTATGTTAATTTATTAAAGAGAATAAATAATTGGGTGATAAAATGATGAAAATAGAAGATATTGCAAAATTAGCGAATGTATCAAAATCAGCTGTTTCTTTAGCTTTGAATGGTAAAAAAGGTATTAGTGAAAAGACGAGAGATAAAATTTTACGAATTGCAGATGAAAATGGTTATATGCATAAAAGTAGTACTAGTGAAAAGATGAAATTTAGTAAACTAACAGTACGATTTTTAGTTGTAACAGATACATCATTTATGCAAGAACAGTATGAGAAAAAACCTTTTTTTAGTGAATTAATTCAAAGTGTGCAGGAGCAATGTGCTCAATTTGGGTGTGAACTTACTCTTTCAACAATGGATTTGAAAAGTTTATTAGAAAATAAATTTGAATACACAGCAGCAGACCAAGATGGAGTTATTTTACTAGGTACAAATCTTACAAAAGAGCAGATTTTATTAATTAAAAATCAGTTTAGTAAATTAGTAGTGTTAGATACATTGGTACCTGAATTAGAGGTTGATTTTGTTGTTATGAATAATCGCATGGGGATTTTCCAAGCAGTGCAACATTTAGTTGATTTAGGGCATAAAAACGTGGGTTATATCAAATCTGAGGAGCGCATTCCAAATTTAGATGAACGACAAGAAAGCTTCAAACAAGCAGTTGAACGTTATGGTTTGGATAATAGCTTTGTCAAATATCAATTGACTTCAAATCATATCGGTATAAACCGCTCCTTTCAAAAGTGGATAGAGGAAATTCAACAAGAAGGTAATGCACCAACTGCTTTGCTTTGTGAAAATGATTATTTAGCTATTAGTACTATAAAGTCATTGATAGATATGGGTATACGTGTACCGGAGCAAGTTTCGGTGATTGGCTTCGATAATATCAATGAATCTGTTGTTATTACGCCAGAACTGACAACTATTCATGTGGATAAGCAACAAATGGCAGCGATGGCTGTAAGAAGGCTCAACTCTTTAATTCGTGAAGAAGAAATGAGTATAAAAGTAATGGTTGATACAAAATTAATTTTTAGAAAATCAACAATAGGAATGGAATGATTTATTGCAAATAGCGATATTTTGGGGGTGGCAGTATTGGAATTAGTCATGTCGAATATTAAAAAATCTTTTGATGAAGTGAAAGTATTAAAACATGCTCAAATTCATGTAAGACCGTCAGAGGTACATGCGCTTATGGGGGAAAATGGGGCTGGAAAATCGACATTAATGAAAATTTTAACAGGTGTCTATACAAAGGATGAAGGAGAAATTCGAATTAATGGCGAGGTGGCTCAAATTCATTCGATTAAAGACAGCGAGAAATCTAAAATTGCCTTTATACATCAAGAATTAAATGTGCTGAATGAAATGAGCATTGTGGACAATATGTTTTTAGGTAGAGAAATTACCAATCGTTGGGGCTTTGTTGATAAGAAAAAAATGGAGAAGCTTGCAACTGAAAAATTGCAAATGCTTGGGTTAGAAGTAAACCCGAGTATAAGTATCAAATCTATCTCTGTCGGCAAACGTCAGTTAGTAGAAATTGCTAAAGCATTATTATTAGATGCAGAGCTGATTATTATGGACGAGCCGACAGCAGCTTTAACAGAGAAAGAAATTCGATTGCTTTTCCAAGTAATCAGACAGCTTAAATCACAAGGGAAGTCCTTTATTTATATATCGCATCGCATGGAAGAGATTTTTGAAATATGTGATGCCATCACAGTAATGCGAGATGGCACATTTATAGGGGAAAAAAAGAAAGCGGATACAAGCTTTGATGAAATCGTTAAAATGATGGTCGGCTATGACTTAAGCGAACGTTTCCCACGACTTGAGCGCGAGCCGGGAGAAGTTTTGTTAGAAACAAAAGATTTAACGTTGGAGGGGAGATTTGAAAATGTTAGCTTCCAAGTGCGGGCAGGTGAAATATTAGGTTTTTCTGGGCTAATGGGTGCTGGACGTACAGATGTAATGCACGCCATTTTTGGAAGCTGCCCTGCTGCCAAAGGGAAAATTTATATTAGGGGTAAAGAGGAAAAAATTAATTCACCCAAAACAGCAAAAAGCTTGGGGATAGGCTTTATTACTGAGGATCGAAAAAATGAAGGAATTATATTGGATTTCAGCGTGAGTGAAAATTTAATGTTATCTGCATTAAAGGATTTTACGACATCAAATTTTATTAGCGATAAGAAAAGGTTATCCGAAATGGAGAAGTACAAAAAGAAGCTCAATATAAAAATGGCTTCTTCGAATAGTAAAATTGCTAATTTATCAGGAGGAAATCAACAAAAGGTAGTTATTGCAAAGTGGTTGCATACGAATCCTTCCATTCTTATTTTAGATGAGCCGACACGAGGTGTAGATATTGGTGCTAAAAAGGAGATTTATGAAATTATCAACGATTTAAAAGCCGCTGGTGTTGCCATTATTTTAGTGTCAAGTGAGCTACCCGAGGTTTTAGGTATGTGTGACCGTATTGCTGTAATGAGAGAAAAGAGATTAGTAAAAATTTTTGAACGGGATGAAGCAAATCAAGAAAATATTATGGATTTTGCAACGAGAGGGTGAGGAAGAATGGCTAAAGCTAGAGCGATTTATGATAAATACGGGACGGTAATTGTTTTACTACTGCTAGTAATAATTATTTCAGTAATGAATCCTAAATTTTTAACTACATATAACATTTTGAATATATTTAGACAAGTTTCAATCAATGGTTTGATTGCATTAGGTATGACCTTTGTTATTTTGACAGGGGGAATTGATTTATCAGTCGGTGCTATTTTAGGTTTATCTGGCATGGTATTAGGTTTATTAATTTTAGGTGGAACACCTGATGTTATAGCGATTATCATTGTTATCCTTTTAGGTGCGGGATTGGGGCTATTCAATGGTTTTCTTGTAGCAAAAATAAAGCTTCAAGCCTTCATTGTTACGTTAGCTACGATGACGATGTTCCAAGGGATTACTCTTATTATTTCAGATGGAATTCCAGCAATGGGTGTAACGACAAATGCAAAATTTTTAGACTTTATTAGTCAAGGAAAGCTTCTTGGGCTACCCTTGCCGATGATTATTTTTCTAGTTGCATTTATCGTTTTATATATTTTAATTGAAAAAACAGTATATGGACGCGGTGTTTATGCAGTTGGGGGGAATGAGGAGGTAGCGAGGCTATCCTCGATTTCCACAATTAAGACAAAAACGCTAGTATATGTGATTAGCGGTGCGATGGCAGCTTTAGCAGGGGTTATTTTAACATCGCGCTTAAGCTCTGCACAACCAACTGCGGGTGCTGGGTATGAATTAGATGCAATTGCAGCTGTTGTAATTGGTGGCACAAGCTTAGCAGGTGGTAGAGGTAGAATTTTTGGAACATTAATTGGGGTACTCATTATTGGTGTGCTAAATAATGGTTTAAATATTATTGGCGTTTCATCATTCTATCAGCAAGTTATAAAGGGGCTAGTTATACTTATTGCGGTTATTTTAGACCGCAAAAGTTCTAGATAAATTAAACTTTAGGGGGAAATGTTTATGAAAAAATTGTACTCTTTATTCATGGTAGCAGTATTAATGGTCTTTTTAGTAGCGTGTAACAGTGAAGGCTCTTCTGGAGAAGGAGATAAAAAGCTTGCTTTGTTAATGGCTGATTTAGGGAATCCATTTTTCCATGTTTTACGTGATGCCGTAAAAGAACAGGCTGAGTCATTAGGCTATGAAGTAATTGTCTATGATGGTCAAAATGATGCATCGAAGCAACCATCTCAAGTAGAGGATGCTTTACAAAAAGGTGTCTCAGCGATTGTCATTAATCCTGGTGATGAGGACTCTACGGCAAATGCTTTAAAAGAAGCCATTGCACAAGGGATTCCAGTTGTTACAGTTGATCGTAAAGTAAATATAGATGGAATTTTATCGTATTTAGTAACGGATAATACGAAGGGCGGCGAATTAACGGGTGAATGGTTAGCTAATAAACTACCTGAAGGTGGAAATGTAGTGCATATTGAAGGGGTGATGGGAACAGCTCCTCAACGCGAACGTGGCGGTGGTTTTTTAAGCGTTATTGATCCAGCTCAAAACTCAGATAGTAAGTTTACTATTTTAGATACGGTAGTTGGTGATTTTTCAATGGCTCCAGCAGAAGCGGCAATGTCAGATTTATTAGCAAAGCATGATGATATTGATGCGGTATTTGCCCAAAATGATACGATGGCTGTAGGTGTAGTGCGTGCAATTGAAACGGCTGGTCGAGATAAGGATGGCATTATCGTTATCGGGTTTGATGGCGCACAAGAAGCATATGATTTAATCGAGGAAGGAAAAATGTCTGTAACAGCCGTACAAGACTTTACATTTATCGGTAAAGAAGCTGTTAATTATGTAGATGCTTTCTTAAAGGATGGAACAAAGCCTGAACCAGAAATACTAGTAGATGTTTATATGTCAGATTCAAAATAATTCATCAAAGTGTCAGTAAAGTTTTTAGTAAACTAGCTGGCACTTTTTTATCCTAGAGGTGACTTTTCATGAAAGAGGTAGTAATCGGAATTGATTTAGGTACAAGTGCTGTAAAAATCATCATGATGAATAAGAATGGAGATATTGTTGGGCAAACAATAAAAGCATATGAACTTATAGAATTGCAGGATGGCTATGTAGAGCAAAATCCTGATGATTGGGTAAAGCAGACGATAGAGGGCTTGCATGAGCTTTTACAGAAAGATGAAAACATAAAAGTAGAGGGTATTTCATTTTCAGGTCAAATGCATGGGCTAGTCATGCTTGATAAGCGCTTAAAGCCTATTCGAAATGCGATTTTATGGAATGATACGCGCACGACAAAGCAATGTAGAGAGTTAGAAGAATTGTTAGGAGAAAGCTTATATAGTATTACTAAAAATGACGCACTAGAAGGGTTTACTCTCCCAAAATTATTATGGATTAAAGAGCATGAGCCTCTAAATTATGAACAACTACATGTATTTGTATTACCAAAAGATTACTTGCGCTTACAATTAACTGGGAGCTTACATATGGAATACTCCGATGCGGCAGGGACACTTTTGCTTAATATGGATACACTGGAGTGGAGTAAGGAAATATGTGAGCGTATAGGGCTTTCTATAACGATTTGTCCACCATTAATAGAATCCAATGCCTTAGCAGGATTCTTATTACCACAATATCGAGAAATATTTAGACAGGATAAGGAGATTCCTGTTTATGCAGGAGGTGCGGATAATGCGTGTGGTGCTTTAGGTGCTGGAATTGTAGATTCGTCAGCGGCATTAATTAGTATCGGTACATCAGGTGTTGTGTTAACATTGGGGACTAAATTGAGTTATGCAGGGAATTTTATACACTCGTTTGCACATGTGAAAAAAGATGCGCATTATATGATGGGTGTAACGCTTGCTGCGGGGGAAAGTTTAAGATGGTATCGTGAAAACTTTGCTGCACAGCAAAGTTTCGATGAATTGCTTGATGAAATGAAGCAAGTACCTATAGGGTCTAGTGGTTTATTATTTACACCCTATTTATTTGGTGAGCGTACACCCTATGGAGATTCTACAGTAAGAGCAAGCTTTATCGGAATGAAAAATACGCATATGAAAGCACATTTCACCCGAGCGGTGGTGGAAGGGGTTACTTTTTCATTAAAGCAATGTTTTGATTTAGTCATGCAGCATAGGACGGAAATCCAGCATATTGTATGTATTGGTGGTGCAGCAAAAAACGAGCTTTGGCTACAAATAATAGCTGATATATTTGGTATGCCTATCTATACTTTAGCTAAGGAGCAAGGGCCAGCATTGGGTGCGGCTATGCTAGCCTCAGTGGGGATAAAGTGGGTAGCCTCGTATAATGAGGCGGCTTCTAACTATGTGAAAAAGACAAAAGTGTATAATCCCAATATAGAAAATCATGAATTATATATGAAGTATTTTGAATGCTATAAAATGGTTTATGAACAAACGAAAATATTGAATGAAATGCAGAAGCGTGTGGAATTTACAGAATGAGCGGTGATAATATGAGTATAGCAGTAGTAGGTAGCATTAATATTGATTTAGTATACAAAGTACCTCATATCGTAAAGCCGGGACAAACGATTCATAGTACAGATGTGGCAGTGTATTTTGGAGGAAAAGGAGCTAATCAAGCTACAACAATAAGCAAGCTTGGTGAAGAAGTGCTAATGATAGGAAATGTCGGGCAAGATGATTATGGTAAACAAGCGATTCAAAACTTAGAGACTGCTAAAGTAAATACACAATACATTACTCAAAATGGTGTAACAGGCCAAGCATTAATACAAGTGGCTGCCAGTAGTGAAAATAGCATTGTACTATATGCCGGAGCTAATTATCATTTAATTCCTGAGCAAATGACTAAGGATATTTTTAATGATTGTGAAATGATTGTAATGCAGTTAGAAATCCCTCTAGAGGTCATTGAGCATGTTGCGGAAATCGGTCGAAGCTTAGGGAAAAGAATTATTTTGAATCCTGCTCCAGCACAGCAATTAAGTGATAATCTAATTGCAAATATAGATATATTAATACCGAATGAAAATGAACTAGCGACTTTGGCTGATATGGATATAGATAGTTTAGATGCGGTTGAAAAAGCAGTAGAAAAGCTTAAAGCAAGGGGAGCTAAATGTGTGATTGTTACACTAGGTGAAGAAGGTTGCTATTACTGTAGTGACGATGAAAAGGGCTTTGTCTATGCAGATAAAGTGCAAGCCGTTGATACAACGGGAGCTGGTGATTCATTTGTAGGAGCAATCACAGTAGCGCTTCACAGAAAGTATGCTTTAAGAGAGGCTATTGAGTTTGCAACAAAGGTAGCGGCATATGTCGTAACTAGAGAAGGGGCACAGCCGGATTTCAATGATTTTATTACGTCTTAATTAACTGCTAGACCTTTACTTCAATACTTGAAACGAATGAAGAAATAATAGTCTGTAAAAAGCTGATTCATGGGGCTGCGTGTCTCATTTGATTGAAAATCATCGAATGTATAATAAAAATCCACGCCTATAGAGGTTGTAAAAAACCGCTTCTTTAATAGGCGTGGATTATTTGTTAATCAATATAGTAATGATTTGTCGGTCGACCGACGCTGCCATAACGGATTTCGACTTGGATAAGCTGCTGCTTCTCCATAAAATCGAGATAGCGTCTGGCGGTTACGCGAGCAACGCCGATAGCGGAGGCGACTTTATCAGCAGAAGCTCCTTCTGGCTCTGTTTTTAAATATTGCAACACCTTAAACAATGTTGCCTTGTTTAAGCCCTTAGGTAAACTTTCTAAATTGTCTAGCTTGCTAGCAGGCTCTGCCACCGTAGCTGACTCATTGCGCATGAAGGAATCTAGTTGCTGCTGTGTCAGCCCTTCAGAGGAGTTGGCAGCACGTTTGAATTGGCGGTAGTTTTTTAATGTTTGTTCCATGCGTTCAAAGGTAAACGGCTTCATAATATAATCGAACACACCGAGATGTAATATTGACTGAATAGTCGGTACATCATTTGCTGCTGTGACGGATATGACATCGACTTTAATATTTTGCTGTCGTATTTGTCGCAATGTTTCGATGCCATCTAAGCTTGGCATAAAAATATCCATAAAGACGAGCGCGGGCTTTAGTTCCCTTATTTTTTCTAACCCTTCGATACCATTTGCAGCCATGCCGATAACTTGGAAATTCTCGACTCGCTCGATAAATTGCCGATTTACCTCTCGTACCATTGGGTCATCCTCTATAAGTAAAACATTGATTATATCCATTTATTGTTCACCTTCCATTTCAAACGAAATAATAAAGCTTGTTGCTATATTAGGTGTACTCGTCACCTCAATAGAACCATGCCCCTTTTTAATAATTTCTGCAATAAGGTGCAGCCCGATGCCATGATTATCGGTCTTTTTTGTAGAAAAACCATTTTCAAATATGCGCTGCCGCACCTCTTCTGACATTCCAATGCCATTGTCACTTACCATAATAGCTAATAAACCATCATGCTCAGCAATTGATAGCAAAATATGCTTTTCTGCGCGCTCTACTTGCTGTAAAGCGTCGAAGGCATTTTCGATTAAGTTTCCAATTAATACAACAAAATCATGATGGTCTAAAAATGGTGGGAAACGTGTTAAACTACTTTCCTCATCAATTTCGACAACGATATCTAGTTCTTTACCACGGCTAATTTTACTTAAAAGCAGACCAGAAATATGCTCGTGTAAAAAGCGTTCCTGTAAAAATTGCGTCATCGAAGTTTCATTTTCCTGTGTGACCTTTAAATATTCAAGCGCTTGGCTCGTATTACCGAGCTGTAACAGACCAGCAATTGTATGTAGTTTATTTTTATGCTCATGTGTTTGAACACGCAAGGCTTGTACAAATGCTTTAACACCTGTTAGCTCCTCAGCAAGCTTCCGTACCTCTGTTAAATCCTTGAAAATAGCAACAGCACCAACAATTTTCCCCTCCACTTGGATAGGAATACGGTTGCTTAAAATACTATGCTTATTAATATAAAGCTCCTGATTATAAATAGGCTGCCCCATTTGAACGATTTCCGGTAGGCGAGTATCTGGTAATACATCATATATTTTTTTTCCGATATATTCATTAGGGTCGTCGTATTTACCTAGAATACTGCCTGCTTTGGCGTTAAATATTGTAATCGTCATCTCGTTATCAACCGCGATAATACCATCTTGTATGGCATTAAATGTTTCTTGGCGTTCAACATATAATTTAGCAATTTCCTCGGGCTCGAGATTAAACATACGCTTTTTAATATGACCTGCTAAAATAGACGCGCCCCACATGCTAAATAACATCGACAATAAAATAGTAATGATGATTTCCGTAGCGTTGTCCGAGAAAATTTTATATAGTGTAGGCATTGCATAAGCGACAATGACTACCCCTACTTGCTTTTTATGCTCATTTAAAATGGGCACGAAGGCGCGAATCATAATACCAATGTCGCCCTTTGCTTTCGAAATATAGTAATGCTCGCTAAAGGCAGGATTTAAGTCCTCAGATTCACTCTTTTTCCCGAGCTCGCTTGAAGCAGGGTGGGAGTATTTGATACGATTCATATCCATGACCACGATATATTCCGCCATATTAATAACGCGCACTTCTTCAACTGTATGATTAATTAGCTTAATTGCATCTGGGCCCCCTTTTTCAAGCTGCTGTACAATATCAGGCATATTTGAAACTGTACGGGCAATGAGCATCGCACGCTGATTATAATCCTTTTCTTGCTCATTCAATAAATTGCTAATCACAAAAATACCTGCAATTAAAAAGGAGAAGGAAATAATAAAAAAGGTCATTAAAACAATTTTTTGATGCATAGTTAAATTGCGCATAGCCTCTCCTCCTTTTTTTCTTCATTGCGACAAGGTATACTATGTAAAAAATCTTATTGGAGATTCGTTCGAATGAAATATTTTATTACAATAGCACTTGCTCTATTAATTATACTAGCAAGTATTATCGGATATCGACAAAATATATTTAATATTGTAACGCTTCCTTATGATGATGAGCAGATTGGCTTGCAGGAGCAAATAATTATTCATTTTAGCCATGTTGTAGCTGAAAATACACCGAAAGGGCTTGCTGCGGCTAAATTTGCTGAGCTTGTAAAGGAAAAGACAAATGGGCGTGTTTTAGTACAAGTGTATCCCAATGGCATTTTATACAATGATGAAACAGAGCTGCAGGCACTCCAAAAAAACGAGGTGCAAATGATTGCACCAACCTTCTCTAAAATGACAGATTTATTACCTAGATGGCAAGTGCTGGATTTACCATTTGTTTTTGAAGATGAGCAGCAAATTAAGTCTTTGTATGAAAAAAGTGAGTTAAAAACTATGTTGCTAGATGAATTAGAGCAGAAGAAAATTAAAGGTTTAGACTTTTGGCATAATGGCTTTAAGCAAATTGCAGCCAATGAGCAATTAATTCGTGAGACGGGTGATTTTACTAGTTTACGTATACGCATAATGGCAAGTGATTTACTGCGTCATCAATTTCAATTGCTAGATGCTGTACCAATTACGACAAGCTTTGGAAATGTTTATTATGAAATTGAAAGAAAGGGTGTAGAAGCTCAGGAAAATACGATTTCCAACATTTATTCGAAAGGTTTTCATACGTATGAGAAAAATATTACGCTCTCTAATCATGGTATTTTAGGTTATGCTGTATTAATGAATGAATCCTTTTGGGATAGCTTAGACGGGGAAATTCAGCAGCATATTATGGATGCGTTAAACGAGATGCGCAATTGGCAGTTTGATGTGAGTGTCGAAATTAATAATGATAGCTTGCGGGAGCTAGAATCCCTTCCAGAAGTAAATATCTATTCTTTAACAGCTGAGGAGAAGACAGAGTGGAAGGAGAGGCTCGCTCCTATTTATTATTATTACGAGAAAGAAATAGATGTAACCTATTATAAATTACTGCTTGAGCACATAGAAAACAATTGAACGAAATGACCAAAACTGTACTTTTTGACCAAAAGTATAGTTTTTTGTTTTGTATTATAACAAAAAAGAATTACCAAGGATGTTTATATAACAGAAAAAACGCTGATATATCGGTAATCTTCCTTATTTTTAGAATATTTGAACATAATAAACGTTAAGTTTTTTAAATTCAAAATCTTTTTTTTCGCAACCTTTGCCTATAACATTATGAAAAAAGAAAGCGATTACTTAGCGAAGGGGAGCGGAGAAATAAAATGAAATGGCTTAAAAATTTAACGGTACAAGTAATTCTTGCAATTATTTTAGGAATTATTGTTGGGGCAATTTGGCCAGAGTTCGGTGCAAGCTTAAAGATTTTAGCAGACATGTTTATCAAGCTAATTAAAATGTTAATTGCGCCAATTATTTTCTTGACTGTTGTCATTGGTATTGGCGGCATGGGAGATATGAAAAAGGTGGGACGCATTGGCGGAAAGGCATTGATTTACTTCGAAATCGTCTCAACAATTGCCCTTGCAATCGGTATTGCTGTTGCTTACTTTATTAATGCGGGTGCAGGTATCGATACGTCAAAGGCGGCAAATGCAGATATTTCAAAGTATACATCTGCGGCACAGGAATCGGACCAAGGGATTATGATGTTTTTATATAATATAATTCCTGAGAACGTAATTGGCGCAATTGCCAATGGGCAATTACTGCCAACGTTATTTGCGGCAATATTATTCGGGGTTGCGGCTGCAGCGCTCGGTGAAAAATCACGTCCTGTTATCACATTTTTTGAGCAGGTGTCAGAAATATTTTTCAAAATTGTTGGCATCGTTATGCGTATTTCTCCAGTCGGTGCGTTCGGTGCGATGGCTTATACAATCGGGGCATTCGGTATTAGCTCATTAAAATCGTTAGGTTTACTAATGGTAGCTGTGTACTTAACGATGTTCTTATTCGTTGTATTTGTTTTAGGGTCAATTGCATACTATTACCGCTTTAGCATATTTAAGTTTATTGCGTATTTAAAAGAAGAGATTTTTTTAGTAATCGGTACATCATCTTCCGAATCAGCACTTCCATCTATGATGAATAAATTAGAGCGTTTAGGCTGTTCGAAGCAAGTAGTTGGATTAGTTGTGCCAACAGGTTATTCTTTCAATTTAGATGGTACATCCATTTACTTATCAATGGCGGCATTATTTATTGCGCAAGCCTACGGTGTTGATTTAACTTGGGTACAAGTGGTTACTTTATTAGGAATTTTAATGATTACATCTAAAGGGGCGGCAGGCGTAACGGGCTCAGGCTTTATTACACTAGCTGCAACATTAGCGGCATTCCCAATGATTCCAGTAGAAGGAATTGCTTTATTAATTGGTGTCGATCGTTTTATGTCAGAGGCGCGTGCTGTAACAAATTTAATTGGAAATGGTGTAGCATGTGTCGCTGTTTCAAAATCTGAAAATGAGTTTGAAGGAACAGAAGAGGCAGAAGCTATCGTAGTGAATAGTGGTCGATTAAGTAAGGCGAACGCATAGGTTATTAAAGCTGATAGAAATGCAAGTAGACATTTGCATTTCTATCAGCTTATTTTTTATGATTTGAAAACGATGAGTAATGTCGATAGTAAGTAATAAGGCCTTTGGTAATATTTTCATAGTAGTGTTATTTTCCTACTAAATGGTGGCGTTTTTGTTAATGTTGTATTAGTATGATTTAAAATGACTAATAGATGTGTTATCATTAAACAATAAGTATAGAGGAGAAGGGGAATTTTATGAAAATACTTGTTGTTGATGATTCTGCATTTTCTCAAAAAGTAACTATAAAAACATTAAAATCAATATATCCAGAGGCTGTTTACGAGACTGCAGATGATGGTGTTGAATGTATAGAAAAATATGGGACCTTTTTACCTAATTTGGTATTTATGGATTTATTAATGCCGAATATGACTGGACAGGAAGCAATTGTACAGCTTATTGGAAAATTCCCAGATGCTAGAATTATTGTACTTTCAGCTGATGTGCAATTAACAGTTCGTGAAGAAGCGATAGCTGCTGGAGCGTTAGCGTTTATTAATAAACCGATAAATGCTGACAAGCTTGTGGACATCAAGCCATTGATAGAAGGGTGAGATCCATGCTTACAACTACACAAGAAGATGTATTAAAAGAAATGTACAATGTGTTTGTCGGTGAAGCAGCTAGCTTATTATCAGAAATTCTCCAAAAAAGAATTTACCTATCTGTTCCAGAAGTGGAATTGATAGTAATTAACGACTTAAATGACGAAGATAGAGAAAATTTAATCCCCATTTTAAATGGTACAATTTTGTCTACTTCATTGAAATTTGGTAACGTTTTCTCTGGTAGAGCTGAATTTATTTTTCCGACGGAGCAAATTAAATATGTGACTGCACTTTGTTTAGGTGAGGAATATATAATGGAAACTGAAGAATCCTCTTTTAGCGATGAGGATTTTGATGTAGTTAAGGAAATTGGCAATATTATATTGAATGCAATAATGGGAGGCATGGGAAGCCTTCTTGAAATGAAGTTAGATTACGATGTGCCACAAGTTGTTTTGCATGAACAAGGGGAATTTAGCAAAACATTCTTCAACACACAGGAAAGTAACATATTATTACTATATGTTAATTTCAGCGTAGACGAATCCGAAGTAATCGGCCTCATTTTAATTAAATTCTCATTAGAGTCTATAGAGTTTTTAATACAAAAAGTGGATGAGATTAGTAGGGACGTAGATGAATAATTTATATTTGACTATTATTAATCAGTTGGACAACGGGATAATTTTGCTAGATGAGCAATTGAATATTCAACTATGGAATAACTGGTTAGAAAAGTTTACAGGTCAAGATGAGCGAGATGTCAAAGGATTAAAGGTGACACAGGTTATTCCACGATTAAATAAAAGTTTATATATTTCAATGTTCGAAAAAGCGCTTCTGAATAAGCAAAAAAACTTTTGCTCAGCCGCAATGCATGAGTATTTTGTTGATTGTGAGCATGAAAATACAAAAAAGCTGCGTCAAAATATGTTAGTAAGGCATATTGAATTGGACAATCAAGTATATGTAATGCTAGAAATTCATGATGTGACAAATCATTATGAGCGCATTCGTAAGCTAAATAAATCATTACAAAATTCAATTGGCTTTACAAAGAGCTTGGAACGTTTTGCTTTTTACGATAGCTTAACGAATTTGCCAAATCGAAAATTTATTGTTGATCGAATCGAAAGTTTAACTAAGCAAGAAGATGCAAGGTTCACATTATTTTTCTTAGATTTGAATGGCTTTAAATCGGTCAATGATAGCTTTGGGCATACGCAAGGGGACCAACTATTACAAATGGTGGCAGAGCGATGTCAACAATTAACGGATGAACAATCTGTTTTTGCGCGCCTTGGTGGCGATGAATTCGTACTATTAGTCGAAAACCTTTCATCCGCCGAGCAACATGATAAGCAAATCGAAAAAATCCACGAGCTATTACTAGAGCCCTTTATTATTGAGGACCAGTCTATTTCCATCACAACAAGTATTGGCTATGCATGTTTCCCACAAGACGGTGTGACAGTAAAGCAGTTATTAAACATAGCTGATCGTCAAATGTATTTACACAAACAAAAAATGAATAATGAATAATTAAAGAGGGCTGCTCGAAAAGATATATTTTTTCGGACAGCCCTCATTGCTATATTAAGTGTCGCCCAAAATTGTAGAAGGGGGCCGTCCAGAAAGCCGTGCATAGCCGGCATTTTGGATAGTAGCGATGATGTTTCGCAAAATGTTGATTGCTATAAACAGAGAACGCCTCTTTTAAAAATGGGATGAACATTGGCATTAGCAGCGTTATGCTTCAGTAAAAGGGAAGCGATGAAAACATTTATTTCAATACGATGTCAAAACAAAATGGACTTTTCGGACAACTCCTTATGTCCGGCGCTTGAAGCCTTCCCTTTTGTATAAAGGCGCATTAAGGAAATCTATACGAAAGGAGTTGAAAGATGTATAATTTATATATCTTTTAGGGGGTGGAGTAATTGCGAGGTTCAATTGAAAACAAGCGCGTAGAAATTTCAACAGAAGAAACACAAGAGCTCTTGAAAAAAGGAAAGGTTGCTCACGTTGCAACTGTAGATGAGGAAGGCTATCCGTATGTCATTCCTTTTGTTTATGTATATGAAGGTGGCGGTAAGCTCTATTTGCATATTGGCAATATTCATGAAAGCCATTTCTGGAATAATTTAAAGAGCAATAATAAAGTGAGCATCGAAGTGAGTGAAATGGGCGAATTACAGCCTGGTAAAAAGTACGCATGCCAGTCTGCTTTAGTGTACACAAGTGTTGTCCTATTTGGTACTGCTACTCGCATTGAGGAAGAGGCTGAAAAAGCATTGTTCTTTGACCGATTAATGGCGAAATACGGTAAGCCACAATGGACATTTGAACGTGAAGGTTATCCAATTTTACCGAAAATTGAACTTTTTGAAATTTCTATTGAAAAGCTAACAGGAAAAGAAAATAAGGGAATGTTCCATTAAAATAAAGGGCTATAGGATTGTCTGAAAAGTGTGCGGAAGCACTGCTTTTCAGACAATTTTTTTTGAAATAATCAATATTCAGGAAATATGTACTATTTTTTTAATGCATCGAAGATACCTAAGTCTTGATGAAAAGCTCCAGCCTCTTTATTGATTTCCTTCCACTAAATCAGAGAAGATATTAATAATTTAACTAAAAACCACATCTTTTAGGGGACGGATATTTGCTCATTAAAAGCATTTCCTCTATAATATTTAAACAAACAACTCGTTTAAAAAGATAAGTTGTTACTTTTATAGAGTTAATTCGGTAAATGATTGCGTTTTTATGATGAAATGTGGGTATAAATAAATGCAATTAGCTATTTTATGAAGGAGTGTGATTGGATGCTTTCTATTCAAAATCTGACCAAAACGTACCGTGGCGGGAAAAAAGCCGTTGATAATTTAACAATCAATATCGAAAAAGGCGAATTTATCGCATTTATCGGAACAAGTGGGAGTGGAAAAACAACCGCATTACGAATGATTAATCGTATGGTGGAGCCGACAAGCGGAAAAATTTTATTGGATGGGACGGACTTATCGAAAATAAATCCTGTTCAGCTCCGCAGACAAATCGGTTATGTTATTCAACAAATTGGGTTAATGCCCCACATGACGATACGCGATAATATAACACTTGTTCCAAGACTTTTGAAATGGGACAAGGAAAAGAAAGATAATGTAGCAGAGCGTTTAATTGAGCTTGTTAATTTACCTACCTCTTATTTAGACATGTATCCTGCGCAGTTATCGGGTGGGCAGCAGCAACGAATAGGTGTTGTACGTGCACTAGCGGCTAATCAAGATATTATTCTAATGGACGAGCCATTTGGTGCACTCGACCCAATAACGCGCGACACATTGCAGGATTTAATGAAGGACCTACAAATTCGCCTCGGCAAAACCGTGATTTTTGTTACGCATGATATGGATGAAGCAATCAAATTAGCAGACCGTATTTGTATTATGCACGATGGGAAAGTTGTGCAATTTGATACCCCAGATAATATTTTAGCTAATCCTGCAAATGATTTTGTGCGTGACTTTATAGGTTCGCATCGTCTCATTCAAAGTAAACCAAGTGTAAAAACTGTAGATGAGGTAATGATTAATCCCATTTCTATTACAATTGAAAAAAGCTTAGATGAAGCACTACGTTTAATGGTATCAAAGCGGGTGGATACTTTATTTGTAACAGATGCTAATAAGCACCTCATCGGTTACTTGAATGTGGAAAGCTTTACGAGCCCGCAGCGTAATCGCCAAAGCATTGATGAAGTAATGCAACGGGAAGTCGCTTATGTAAAAACTGGCACAAAACTGCAGGATTCAGTACGCCGTATTTTGAAGCGGAATCTCCAAAATATCCCTGTAGTAGACGAGGACAAGCGATTAATTGGTCTTATTACTCGTGCCAATATAGTTGATACAATATATGACACAATTTGGGGTGATGAGAAGGAAGAGAACGCGCTACTAGTAAATAAGATAACGACTGAGGAGGAATCTATATGATTGATTTCTTCACACAAAATACGGGTGACATTGTACTAAAAACATGGGAGCATTTTTATATTTCAATTATCGCCTTATTTTTAGGAGCGATTGTTGCGATTCCACTTGGTGTAGTACTCTCCAAAACGACACGTTTAGCAAAAATCGTATTAGCCATTACGAGTGTTTTTCAAACATTGCCTTCACTTGCTATTTTAGCAATTATGATTCCTTTTTTAGGCGTTGGTAAAGTACCAGCTATCGTTGCGCTATTTATTTATACACTATTACCAATTTTAAATAATACGTTTATCGGCATGAAATCTGTTAATGGCGATGTAAAAAAAGCCGGCATTAGTATGGGAATGACACAAGTGCAGTCTATTTGGATGATTGAACTCCCTTTAGCAATCCCCGTTATTATGGCGGGCATTCGGTTATCCGCAGTATATGTTATCGCATGGGCAACATTAGCCTCTTACATAGGTGCAGGTGGCTTAGGGGATTTTGTATTTAATGGCTTGAATTTATATCAAACTGATTTAATTATTGGCGGGGCTGTACTCGTTACGATTTTAGCATTATTAACAGATTTTATTTTGTCAAAGGTGGAAATTTGGGTTACACCAAGAGGATTAAAAGTAGAGAAATGAGGCGTAAGATGATGAAAAAAACGATAACAGTTTTCGGTAGTATATTACTTGCGCTGACAATTTTAACTGGGTGTTCTTTGTCAGGTGGACAAAAGAATAGCATAGAAAAAATAAAAGTAGCGACAATGGTTACTACTGAATCACAAATTATGGGTCATATGCTTAAGGAAATGATTGAGCATTACACAGATGAAGAAGTAGAATTAATTAATAATCTTGGCTCAAGCACTGTGGCACATCAAGCGATGGTAAATGGTGATGCGAATGTTTCAGCTGCTCGTTATACAGGAACTGATTTGACAGGCGCACTACAGGCAGAGCCTATTAAAGACCCAAAAGAAGCAATGAAATATGTACAAAAAGCATTTGCTGAGCAATTTAATCAAAAGTTTTTTGATACGTATGGCTTTGAAAATACCTATGCATTTATGGTTTCTCAGGAAACAGCAGAGAAGTATAACTTAAATAAAGTGAGTGATTTAGCTGCAATTGCTAAGGATATTGAGGCGGGTGTCGATACATCGTGGCTAAACCGTGAAGGTGATGGCTTTAAGGCATTTGTACAAGAATATGGCTTTGAATTTAAGCGTACATATCCGATGCAAATTGGCTTAGTGTATGATGCGGTGCAGGCTGGTGAAGTAGAAGTTGTGCTAGGCTATACAACAGATGGTAGAATTGCCTCCTACAATTTAAAGGTGCTAGAGGACGATTTGCATTTCTTCCCCCCATATGAAACAAGCGCACTCGCTACGAATGAAATATTGGCAGCAAAACCTGAGCTAGAGGCTGTTATTAATCGACTAGTTGGCAAAATTTCAACAGCACAAATGCAGGAGCTCAATTATTTATGTGATAATAATTTATTGGAGCCTGCTGTAGTAGCGAAAAACTTCTTAATGGAAAATAATTATTTTAGTGAAGAGGGAGGTGAGGAGTAATGCAGGATTTATCGCAATTAAGCACCTTTGAGCAGTTCATTTACTATTTTCAGGAAAACGGCTTTTATGTGCTAGGACAGTTTATGACGCATTTTTTAATTTCAATATATGGCGTTTTACTTGCGACACTTTTTGGCATCCCTATTGGTATTTTCATTGCGAAAAACATGAGGCTAGCAGGACCTATTATTACATTAGCAAACATTATTCAAACGATTCCAGCTCTTGCGCTAATGGCTATGATTATGCTTGTGCTTGGATTAGGTAAGACGACCGTAATTGTTACGGTGTTTTTATATTCATTGCTACCGATTATTAAAAATACTTACACAGGCATTACGACAATTGACAAAAGCTTAACAGATGCAGGGCGAGGAATGGGCATGACGCGTCAGCAAGTACTATATATGATTGAGCTGCCACTAGCTCTATCAATTATTATTACAGGTATCCGTATTGCCCTCGTCATCGCTATAGGTATTACAGCAATTGGAGCCTTTATTGGTGCAGGTGGACTAGGCGATATTATTATTCGCGGAACAAACGCAACAGATGGAACAGCTATTATTTTAGCAGGCGCAATTCCAACAGCATTAATGGCTATCATTGTTGACGTTGGTCTCGGCTGGCTAGAACGTCGTCTTGACCCAATGAAGCGTCAAGAAAGGCTGAAAAAGGCTTATTAAATAACAACATGGAATAAACCTAAAACTATATGATAAATATGAAGCCCGACACTATCTCGCAATTAGATAGTGTCGGGCTTCAAGTGTATTCATCATTAGATGATTTGCTTTTCGTAACATAAAAAACAATAGATAATGCAATACCTAATATTAAAGTGAAACTTCAATCAGTGGGGGTTTTCCTCATCCTCCACTGATTGTTTGTTGAACCAATCGGGCTTTTACGGACAGTTGATTGCCCACTTATCCTTTAGCATATTTTCACTCAAATCTTAAAGTGGGTGTCTTACTGCCTGTTAATGCGGGATAAATGTCCAATTATCATTAACGATTCCTAGAACGAAAAAACACCAAGCACCTACATAGTTGTCACTCCCTTATTTACGATTATTTCTTAATTGATACGGATGAATATTGAAGAAAAAAACACAGTGAATAAAGCAGGAGAAATTGTGTCAACTGTAACGATGGAAAAAAGAATGATATGATGAGGGAAAGAGTGTGTTTCAAATATCCAACACGCTTGTGAAGTGAGTATAGATATCGAATATTAATATGGAGGGGTATTTCAAATGCAACGTATTCAAGTGGAGCAGTTATTACAAGACAAGGTTAAACATGCAGGTAAAGTGGGAGCAGGCACTGGCTATGATGTAATGAATATTCAGTTAAGAGCTGGTGAATCAGTAGCGGAGCATTCAGCGCCTGGAGAGGTATTAATTGTGTGCCGAAAAGGGCGTGTAAAATTTCATGTTGAAGGGCAAGAAACGGAGCTTGATGCGAACGCATTACTAATGCTTGAGCCGAGCGAAAAGCATAGCCTTGAAGCGGTAGAGGATTGCGAGATTATCGTTGTGCGATTGAAGAAATAGTAAAGTCACAAGGCTATTCAGAAGGACAAAGTAGCTCTGACATAACAGGAAATTCAAAAAATCTGGACGATACGCGCAATTGATTTGTTTTAGAGCCTTTCAATTATTATTGTGTGATTCAGCTAGTCGTTAAACATATAAATGAAGGAGGGGAAAATATGAACACCTCAATTATTTTTGATATGGATGGTACGTTATTTCAAACAAATTTGATTTTGGAGCCTGCTTTAGAAGCTACCTTTGAAATATTGCGTTCAAATGGGAAATGGGTAGGTACAACACCTATTGAAAAATACCGTGATATTATGGGGGTGCCTTTGCCGGTTGTCTGGGCAACTTTATGTCCAAAACATAGCGCAGCCCAGCATATAGAAAGCAATCACCTATTTCAAGAGGCGTTAATTGAGCAAATAAAAAAAGGTAGAGGCGCTTTATACATGGGGGTGGAAGAAACATTAAAGCAATTAGCGGGGAGCTACCCATTATATATAGCAAGTAATGGGCAAACAGCTTATTTACAAGCTATTGTAGAGCAATATCAGCTAAAGAGATTTATTCAGGGGGTTTATAGTATTGATTTGATTGCCTCTGGAAATAAAGCGGAATTAGTGCAACTAGTCAAAGTGGAAAATAATATTGAGACAGGGTATGTTGTAGGAGACCGCTCATCGGATATCCATGCGGCACTTGATAATCAATTAAAGTCTATCGGCGTTCGCTTCGATTTTGCACAAGAAAGCGAATTAGAGCGAGCAGATTATATTGTCAATGATTTTAATGATATTTTACATATTATTAAAGAGTAGGATGAAACAATTCTATCCGGTTTACATTGAGAAATGAAATCCCAAATTAACAGAATAGTGATGCAATTATGTTATAATATTTGCATTATAGTTCTAATCAGTTTCGGACTAGATAAATTGACTTACATAATAAGGAGTGTTATTTATGACAGCTTTACAGCAACAACTAGCAGATTTATTAAAGCAATATGAAGAGGAAACGATTCAGCTTCGTCGTCATTTCCATGAAAATCCCGAGCTCTCTTTTGAAGAGGTAGAAACGCCGAAAACGATTGCTGCATTTCATCGAGCACTAGGTCATGAAGTGCGTGAGGGAGTTGGTGGCAATGGAGTTGTTGCAAAGCTAGTAGGTGGCAAACCTGGGAAAACAGTTGCATTGCGCGCGGATTTTGACGCTCTAGCAATTACGGAGGAGACGGGTCTACCTTTCCAGTCCAAAGTAAAAGGGCGTATGCATGCATGTGGGCATGATGGGCATACAGCTTCACTATTAATCTTAGCGAAAGCCTTCAATCAAATGAAGGATGATTTAGAGGGGACAATCGTGTTCATTCATCAGCATGCGGAGGAGCTTGCCCCGGGTGGAGCGATTGCAATGATTGAGGATGGCTGTTTAGAAGGTGTAGACGTGATTTTTGGTACGCATTTATGGGCACCAGCTGAGCTTGGCAAAGTGCAAACTGCAGTAGGTCCATTAATGGCTGCAGCAGATGGTGTTTATATTACGATTAAAGGAAAGGGTGGTCATGGTTCAAACCCAAGTGACACGAAGGATTCGATTGTTCTTGCAGCACAGTTTATTACGAATTTACAGCAGCTTGTTGCACGTCGCGTCAATCCATTACGTCCAGCTGTTGTGTCGATTGGACATATTGAAGCATTAAACCCTTTCAATGTTATCGCTGACCAAGTATATATGAAGGGTACTGTGCGTACTTTCCATGAAGAAGAGCGTGCTTTGTTAGAACATGAAATCGAGGAGCTGTTAAAGGCGACATGTTATTTAACAAAGGCAAACTATGAGTATGAGTATGTTCGAGGCTATCCACCTGTAGTGAACCATGAGGCAGAGACAGAACATGTGATGGCGTCAGCAGAAAAAGTTGCAGAGGTGGAAGCTGTTGAAATCGTAGACCCGAATATGGGGGGAGAGGATTTCGCATATTTCTTAGAGAAAATCCCGGGAGCATTCTTCTTCACAGGGGCAAAAAACCCTGAATGGGAGGAAGTATATCCACACCATCATCCTAAGTTCGATATCGATGAACGCTCATTACGAATTGCAGCAAATGTTTTAGGGCAGGCAACATTAGACTATTTCGCGAAAAAATAATTAGCATGAATAAAGCGCATGAAACCCAAATCATAACTTGGTTTCATGCGCTTTTTACAACTTTAAGTCTGTGTTGAATTAAGTTTCACGTATTTTTAAAGTAAGGCGCTTTTTTCAATACTGCACAAAGTGGAATCGCGATAGCTAAACCTAAAGCATTTTGTAGTAAATCACCAGGGATTGATGCTAGAGGTGCAATCCAGTTGCTATATAAAATAACTTCACCGATATAATAAATTGCCAGCATTACAGGAACAGAAGCAACCGCTGCGACGATGTTCATAACCATGCTTGTTCCTTTTTTTCCACTCATATACGCAATTTTTCCTACAATAAAACCTTGGAAAAAGCGCGCTACAATTGTAATTGGGGCCCAAATCAGCCAGCCACCGAAAATATCAAAAAGCCCCATACCAAAAGCGCCAGCAATCGCTCCTTTTTTTGGTCCAAACAAAATGGCAATGGTAAAGAGCATTGCTGTACCTAAGTGAACAAGCCCCCCTTTCGCCATAATAGGCAGCTTAATATTAATAAAAGTTGCAATGAAAACAAGGGCAATCAGAATAGCTGTAATAACCAAATCAAATGTTTTACTTTGTTGTTTTTGTATATTGTGTGCTTGTTGCATTGTCATTCTCCTTACTATTATTGAAATTATCAATTACTTTAGCAAATATCTGATTGTTATAAAAGTACCAATTCTGTTTAAAATGTAGTGGTCAGTTTGTGACTAAAACAATTGTCCAGTATAGCTATGGTTTGTTAAGATGAACATATTAGAATTTGATTGGTGGATGATAGGGATGAAAAAGGTAGCTGTTATACAAGATATGTCCTCTTTTGGTAAATGCTCTTTAACTGCTGCGTTGCCAGTTTTATCGGTGATGGGTGTACAAGTTTGTCCACTGCCAACAGCAATTTTGACAGCACAAACAGAGTTTCCAAGCTTTTTTTGTGAGGATTTGACTTCAAAAATGGGGCATTTTACAGAAGAATGGAGAAAAATGAATGAAAGCTTTGATGGTGTTTTAACAGGCTTTGTTATGGGAGAAGAGCAAATTCAGCATATTTTTGAATTTCTAGATACTTTTCAGCGTGAGGAAACAATTGTGCTTGTTGACCCGGTCATGGGTGACCAAGGTGAGGGCTATCCATTGTTCACAGGTCGCTTATTAGAACGTATGAAGGAGCTTGTCAAACGAGCAGATATTATCACACCAAATATAACGGAATGCTGTATGCTAACAGGGTTGTCGTATGAAAAGTTACATAGTTATTCGACGATGGATGATTATTTGCTAGCATTGCAAGAGGCAGCGCATCAATTGGCTACAGAAACAAATGCCAAAGTAGTGTTGACTGGCATTGTACCTCCTACAGAAAAGCCGATGATTGGCAATTTGCTCGTTGCAGATGGAACCGTTGTTTTCAACCAACAACCTTTTAACGGTACAGGTTATTCTGGTACAGGTGATTTATTTGCAGCTACTGTTATGGGAGGCGTTTTACGAGGACATAGTCTGCCTGAGGCGATTGAGCTAGCAGCGCAATTTTTGACAGCCGCTATTGGAGAAACATATGCGCAGCAAATTCCACGTAATATGGGTGTTCATTTTGAAAAGTATTTGAAAATGCTTATTTAGATAGGGGGCTTTACAAATAATGAAAAATATTTTTGCGTTCGAAAGTATTGAGGAAATACAGTCATACTCTGCTGATATAGAGCAGTTGAATGAAAAACTAAATGCCTATCAAGCACTTTTGGAAAAAGAATTTGGCTTAGAGGATGTACCGCAGGCAATCGTTTGGACTTCAAAAGAGACTGCAACAACGATTTTTTCAAATTTCCCTGTACCTGCCTTTACGAATGAGGTGAGAATTTGTATGTCACCAAGTGTGCAGGAATGGCGTGAGCTTTATCTTACTCAACTAGAGGGGCAGCACAATGAGCGTATTGAAAAATATTATAATGAGATAACATTAGACCATGTGTTTTGTGTGTTAGCACATGAATTAACACATCATCTCGAACTATTTATAGAGGATTTTGATAGTGAACGCGAAAATAGCATTTGGTTTGAGGAAGGCATGTGTGAATATTTGTCGCAAAAGCTGACATTATCGGCTGAGCAGTATAAAGAATTAGTCGCTATTGAGAGTGAATTGATTAAGTTATTTAAAGAGAAATATGGGCAGCATTCTTTAGACGAATTTGGCATAGGTAGTTATGAAACAACAAGCTTAGCTGCTATTATGCTGAATTATTGGCGCAGTTCTAAGGCTGTGAAATACATTGTAGAGGATTGTCATAATGGAGATATACGAAAGGTTTTTGAGCTATATCATGTGTGGGATAAAGTAGGACGAAAGGTTCCGTTAACTACGTATTTTGGGGTAGAAGCATTTTAATTTCTATAATTTTATTATACCATAAATCTCCATATATTAATAGACTAGTATATTTTCAAAAATGCTTTAGCTTTATTAATAGGGAGGGGTGTAGGATGAATATAGGTTTGCGAAATGATGAAGTCATACTCGTTCCTTATGAGGAAATATGGCGAACAGAATTTGAGAAAACAAGAGAAGAATTAGTAGCATTGACCAATTTAAAGAGCCATCAGATTGAGCATATTGGCAGTACGTCAATTGAAGGGATACGAGCAAAGCCAATCATTGACCTTTTAGTTGGCGTAGGTGATTTGGCATATCTAGAAAAGCCATTTTTCAAAGCTTTAATGCAGGCAGGCTTTTATAGATTGCGTGTAGAGCGACCCGACGAAATTGTATGTGCGAAGTTTATGGATGATACATTTCAAATAAAGACACATTTTATTCATATTGTCCAATATGAGGGAGAGAAATGGCAAGAGCTCTTATTTTTCAGAAATTATTTAAGAGCAAACGAAGAGGCAAAAAAGCATTATGAAGAGCTAAAGCAATCTTTTTTTGTGACGGGTTTACAAGGCATTGCAGCTTACACGGATTATAAAGAGGATTTTGTAAGGTCTATTTTAGCCAGGAGAGGCGAGGAAAGCTGAATGGAATTAACAATATTTAACGGAGAGACAGAAGACTTAGTTCAGTTGCTAACTGGAAATGAATGGCCCTATCATGCAGATTTAGAGGTTGATGCGAACGCAGTGAGAAAAGCTATTAAAAAGGGCTATTATGCAGACCGGCGTGAAACATTTTGGATTATTGAAGCTGGAGAAAAAATGGGTATTCTTATTATTAATGATATTAATGATACTATTCCGTTATTCGATATTCGTTTGGCTGCAAAAGCGCGTGGTAAAGGGCTTGGTGTGAAAGCGTTAAAATGGTTACAAAACTACCTATTCGGTGAAAAAAGTAAAATCCGCATCGAAGGTTATACACGAGCGGATAATATCGCAATGCGAAAAAGCTTCACAAAAGCGGGCTTTGTGAAGGAAGGCTATTTACGCAATGCTTGGGAAAATGCGGATGGTACAATCTCAGATACAGTTTTATATGGGGCAATCTATGAGGACTGGAAAGCAGAACTAGTAACTCCTATTAAAATGAATGAAGTGCCATATTAGAGAATGCCAAGCTCTAGTAGTATAATATATACTCAGGCGTATTGAGTATGGAAATGCTGTTTATTAGTCAGCGTGTTCTATTAGGGGAAATTCCTTTTATTGGGCTTACACCTGTTGATTGAAGTGGAGGGGGCGACTCCATCGAGATTAAAGGTAGGGAGGCTAAAATCGTGTTGGTCTCGGGTTGAAAATCCATTTATTTCGGCGAATGCCGAAATAAATTAGTTGAAGCTGCACCCGGAGGGAAGGCGTCCCTCGCAATGGAAATTAACAGGTTATTGAGCAATACCTGTAAAATAAGGCATAATCAACACGCCTGATATATATTAATAAAAAAATAGGGGATGAGACGATGCAAATTTTACATACTACACCTACTGTTGATGAGTTTTTAACATTGCGGAAGCTAGCGGGAATGGGACCACGTGACCGAGAGCATGTGCAAGCGGGTTTAAATAATAGCTGTTTTTCTGTTATTCTTCGTAAGGATGATGGTGAATTGATAGGTATGGGGCGAGTTATTGGAGATGGAGGTACAGCCTATGTAGTTGTAGATATCGCCGTTCATCCAGACGAACAAGGAAAAGGGCTTGGGAAGATGATTATGACGGAAATTAAGCATTATTTAGATACTGAAATTAGCAAGCAGGCCTTTGTTTCATTAATTGCGGATGTACCGGCGCATAAGCTTTATGAAAAGTTTGGTTTTGTGGAAACAGCGCCAAAATCAATTGCAATGGCTTATATACGTAAATAATCAAATAGTTATGGGACTGTCCAAAAAGCCGTGCATAGCAGGCGTTTTGGACAGTCGCGATTGTGTTTCACCAAAATATTTACTCAAAAAAAATAGAGATAATATCTTTTGAAAGTGTGATGAACACTGGCTTTAGCGATGTTATCCTTTAGTAAAAGAGAAGCGATGAAAATCTTGATTTCAATGCTTTGTCAAAACAAAATGGACTTTTCGGACAGCCTAATCACCATTTCCTATGCAACAGCGCTAGTTATGATAAAGTGAAACTTCAATCCGTGTGGGTTTTTCTCATCCCCACGGATTGTTAGTTGAACTAATCGGGCTTTTACGGGCAGTTCAATCTCCGACTTATCCTATGCGTATTTTCACTTACGTCATGAAATGGGAGGCTTACTGCCCGTTAATGCGGGATAAAAAGTGAAATGACCTCGACCGTTTTTCTTCACGATATATAATGCTTCATCTGCTTGCTGTAATAAGGATTTTAAGGAATCTACTTCATTCACAAGCGTTAAACCAATGCTGAAGCTTAAATGAATCATATCGTTATCATTTTCTACAGTAAGAGCGCTTAAATCTCTATGCAGTGTTTCAGCAAAACCTTCAAGTCGTTTTTGTTTTTATTTGAACAAATGAGTAAAAATTCGTCCCCGCCATAGCGAGCAACAATAGCTTTTTTTTTGCAATGCGAATGTTTTTAACCTAGAGCCAATCATTCCTAAAGGCATTTAATCACCTACGTAAATGGTATTTCCTATATTATACTGTAAAACAAATCGGTGGAATGTATTTTCGATATGAATATTGTTAAAATAAATATAAACTTTTTAGAGGAGGAAAATAGGATGGAAACTTTTGCACCATATTTGGAGAAAATCGAAGATGCACAGCAGCGCCATCGGGTGAAGGAAGTATTGTCATGGGTAGCAACAACATTTCCGAATCTAGGGAAGAAAATTGCTTGGAATCAGCCGATGTTTACAGACCATGATACATTTATTCTTGGCTTTAGTATCGCAAAGCATCATATGGCAATTAGCCCTGAAAAAGAGGGGATTATTCAATTTTCTGCTGCGATTAAAGAGGCGGGCTATACGCATACAGATAATTTATGGCGCATTAAGTGGGAGCAGCCGGTAGATTATGCGCTATTAGAAAAAATAATTGATTATAATATTGCAGATAAAGCAGATTGTGCTACATTTTGGAGAAAATGATAAGAAAAGAAGAATGGTGTCTTTATGACACTATTCTTTTTTTAATTCAAAAGACTCATATAATTTAACTAAAATAGGGAAAATAGCTGGTCGTAAAGTCTGGTAAGTGATAGGCTAATTATTGGAGGGATATCTGAATTATTTTCAGCTTCAAACTCGAAGCTCACAATATTGAAGTACATATAAGGGGTGATGCTATGTTAGGGACTATTCAAAAAAAGATAACATTCTATTTTTCTATTATTGTGCTAATTTTAGCTATAGTAATTTCGTGGACGGTGCATAAGTCCTCTATGCAATTAATTGAGCAATCTTTAAGCAATGTGGCAATGACCATTGCTCAGCAGTCATTAGGTCAAATGGATATTGAAAAATATGAACGGGAAATTAAAGTGGGGGCAGCAGAACAGGATTTAGTCTACTACTATGAGTTACGAGAAGAATTTAATCATTATCGCCTATCTACTGGTCTAGAATATTTATACACAATGGGGCGTCAACAGACAAATGGGGGATATGATTATTTTTATGTAGTAGATGGCTTACCAGTAGGAGATGAAAACGAATCTTGGCTAGGTGAAAAAGAAGAGAGTCCAGAAATACTTCCACAGCTTGAGCAAGCTTTTAATACGGGAGAAATACAAGTAGAAATGACGAATGAAGAAAATTATGGTGCGCTCGTTTCCGCGTATGTTCCAATTAAATCAAATTCAGGTGAAATCATTGGTGTTGTGGGAGCAGATTTAGATGCCACAACCGTTTATTCAGAAATGGAGAAGCAAAAAAGGAGCTTAATTCTTTTTGCTATTGTTGCACTCTTAATAAGCATAGCGATTATTTCCGTATTAAGTACTTATCTTGTATCGCCACTAAAAAAACTTTTGATGCAAGTACATAAAGTGGGGGAGGGCGATTTGTCTACAACCTTTTCCACAAATCGCTCGGATGAAATCGGAATATTGACAGGAGCATTTCAAAAGTCAACGGATAGCTTGAAGCAAGTAATTCAAGGTATTTCCCAGCACTCTTCAGCACTTGTTAAAATGTCGAACGAGCAATTAAGTAGCACAGAGGAAATTAAACAAGGAAATGATATAGTGGCGAAAACGATGATTGAATTAGCATCAGGCTCGGAGGAGAAGGCGGTAGCTACTGTGAAAATAGCCGAGACGATGCAAGATTTTGCAAGGCAAATTGAGCAAACGAGTTATCAAGGAAATGCTTTAAATAAGAAATCAGAAAGTATTATGGCTTTAACAAATGAAGGGCTTGGGCAAATTACTGAGACCGAGCAATATGTTTCCCTTTTATATAAAGGTGTAGAGAAATCAGTACAGCAAGTAAAGATGTTAGACCATCATGCTAAAGATATTTCCAGCTTAGTACTTGTCATTGAGAGAATTGCAGAACAAACGAATTTATTAGCTTTAAATGCGGCTATTGAAGCAGCACGTGCTGGTGAGCATGGAAAAGGCTTTGCCATTGTCGCAGATGAAGTGCGCAAATTGGCGGAGGAAGTGAAAAAATCGGTCGGTGACATCGTCGGTATTGTTGGGGGAATTCAGCAGGAATCAAGCGAAGTTGCAAAAGAGTTAGAGTTAGGCTATGAGCAGGCAAGTAAAGGCACAACGACTTTGAGAGAAACAGGGGAAATCTTTACGAATATACATTTAGCAGTAAAGCAAATGCAGCTGCAAATACAGGATATTACAGTAGAATTAGAGCGAATTTCGGAGCGCAGCAATAGCGTCCACGATGCTATTGGCAATGTGGCAGCTGTCACAGAGGAAGCCCAAGCTGGCATTGAGGATACATCAAATCTCGTACAAAAATCAACAGCCGCAATGCAAGAGATAGTTCACAACTCTAAGGAGCTAACGAAAATCGCAGCACAGTTAAATGAATTAACTGAGAGATTTAAGGTGGAGTAACCTTTGATGAAACATCACCTAAAGCGTCCCAAAAGCAGGTAATCTCTGCCTTGGGGACGCTCTCATATATTAACAGAAAGAAAAGTGTCATTTTAAAAGGTTGTAAACACTGATTTTAAAGCCTTTTAATTCAATCTTAAACTTACACCTTCAGTTGTTTAAATCAATTTCATACTGAAGTGCAGTTCCTCTTGTGCAAACATATAATTAAATGCAGATGAATTATTTAAAGCTCTCTCGAATTGAATATCCATTACTAATATGTTTGCTCTGAGCAATGCTTCAAATTGCTGGAGCATTTCTTGCTGCTCAGATGAACAGGCAATTGTTAAATAAATATATTGTTCAATTGGATAGTTTAGCTTTTTGCGTTGGTCTTGAATATAACGAATAAAGTCGCGAACATATCCTTCGGCAATTAAATCCTTCGTCAAATGTGTATAGAGCAACACTTGTAACGTGCCATCTTCTGCTAAAACATAGTCATCTTTGACAACGGACTCGATTAAAAGATGCGACTGCTCCAATTTAACTGCTTCGTCAGCAAGTTGAACCGTTAAATGTCCATTACATAGTAAACTATTTTTTTCTTCGACTGGCATTGTTTCTACATAGGACTTCACTGCATTGACCTGCATGCCAAATGCAGCACCGGCTGTTTTAAAATTCAGCTTCAAGGTTTTTTCCACGAATGCTTCTGTAGAATATAGCCATTGCACTTTTTTAATATTAAGCTCATCTTGAATGATGGTGTTATACTTACTTAGATTTTCTGGCGAGCAAATGATGATTTCAGCTAAAGGTTGTTTTACCTTTAAGTTTTTGGCATTGCGGATACTGCGTCCTAGTTCAACGATTTGAACGATAGTAGCCATTTCCTTTTCAAGCACTACATTGATATAGGCTTCTGTGACAGCTGGATAGTCCTGTAAATGCACACTTGCATTGTTGTGCATTTGCATATAAATATGCTCTGCGATAAATGGCGTGAAAGGTGCGAGCAGTTTACACACTTCACTTAACACCGTGTGCAATGTATTGAAAGCAGCTCTTTTATCGTCAGAAAAACCAGAAGCCCAAAAGCGTTGGCGCGACCTGCGTACATACCAATTACTCACGTCGTCCATCAATTTAGCTATTTCCCGACAACCTTGCGTAAATTGATAATCATCCATAGATATCGTAACTTTTGCAATTGTCGTATGCAGTCGGGACATAATCCATTCATCTAATAATGTCGGTGTACCTTTTTGTGAGGCATCAAATATAAACTGGTCAATACTTGTATAAAGCTGATAAAAGTTAAACGTATTTTCTAGCGTATCTAATAGTTTAGATTTTGCCTCCTGCACAATTTTTGTAGAAAAGCGCTTTGGATTCCACGGTGAGCTATCTACTAATAATGCCCAGCGTAATGCATCTGCACCATAAATGTTCATTAGGTCTATCGGGTCTAGTGCATTGCCTTTGCTTTTCGACATTTTTTGTCCATGCTCATCTAATACATGCCCTAATGAAAGAACATTTTTATATGGTGCTTGCCCTTTGTACAGTGCAGATACAGCAAGTAAGCTATAGAAAAAGCCGCGTGTTTGGTCGATGCCCTCTATTACGACATCCGCAGGGAATTGCTGCTGGAACTCCTCTTGCTCAAAAGGATAATGATGTTGCGCAAAAGGCATCGAGCCACTATCGAACCATACATCAATAACCTCTGGTGTACGTTGCATTGTTTCATGGCATTTTGGACAATGACAAAGAACATTGTCGATATACGGCTTATGCAAATCTTCAGGCAACGGCTGTTGTGCTAGTTTTTCTAATGCTGCAACACTTTCAGGCGCTTCCTCATGCCCGCATGCTGTACAAATCCAAACGTTTAAAGGTGTGCCCCAATAACGATTGCGGCTAATATTCCAGTCCACTACATTTTCGAGAAATTTACCGAAGCGACCCTCTTTAATATGGTCAGGATACCAAGTCACTGTTGCATTGTTAGCAAGCAATTGCTCTTTTAGTGCAGACATTTGAATGAACCAGCTATCTGTTGCGTAATAGAGCAACGGCGAATCACAGCGCCAGCAATGCGGGTAGCTATGGTCGTATTTTTCTTTATGGAATAATAAATCCTTAGCAGCTAACAGCTTGATTATGTCGACATCACAATCTTTGACAAAGCGACCTGCTAAATCTGTTATTTCGTTTGTATAGCAGCCTTGTAAGTCCACTATATTGATAAAGGATAAGTCATTTAGCTTCACTGTTTGGTAATCATCCTCACCATGCGCTGGAGCGATATGCACAACACCTGTACCGCTCGTTTCTGTTACATAATCAGCCATTACAACAATATGCCCATGCTCAACGGAAACATAGTCAAAGGGTGGTTTGTAGGCTACACCTTCGAATTCAGTCCCTTTATGTTCGCTTACAATCGTTGCATTTTCGCCTAGTACAGTGAGTGCAAGTGATTTTGCTACGATGAAAATATCTCCATCAAGCCGTGCCTTCACATATGTTAAAGAAGGATTCATTGCAAGCACAACATTGGCTGGCAATGTCCAAGGAGTTGTCGTCCAACCTAAAAAAATTTCATTTGAATCAACACATTGAAATTTAACGGTTGCAGATAAATCTTTCACATCTTTATAGCCTTGTGCAACCTCATGGGAGCTCAAAGATGTTTGACAGCTAGGGCAGTATGGCGATACACGATGTCCTTTATAAAGTAAATTATCTTGATGAACTTTGCTCAGTATATGCCAAACGCTTTCGATATAGCGATTATCTAATGTCACATAAGGTTCATCCATATCAACCCAATAACCTAATTGCTCTGTAAAGGAGCGCCAAATTTTCTCATACGTAAAGACACTCTCTCTACATTTTTGTACAAACGGTTCGATACCATATGCTTCGATTTCTTGCTTGCCTGAAATAGCGAGCTGCTTTTCCACACCCAATTCTACAGGGAGACCATGTGTGTCCCAGCCTGCTTTACGCTCGACTAAAAAACCTTGCATTGTTTTATAGCGCGCGACTACATCTTTTACTGTGCGACCTAGCGCATGCCCTACATGTGGTAGTCCATTGGCTGTAGGGGGTCCTTCGTAAAATACGAAGGAATCGCGATTTTTGCGGTTTTCAATAGACTTTTCAAAAACATGTTCAGCTTGCCAATGGAGGCGAATTCTTTCTTCTCTTTGCTGCAATGTTTCTTTTCCCATTCCAATTCCTCCTATACCTATTTTTGTATAAAAGGCATACAAAAAACTCGTCCCTAAGTAAAGGGACGAGTTAACTCGCGATACCACCCTAATTCTATTGAACAATCCAATAGCACTTAGCAACGTACAATCATACGTGTTCTTTTTAACGGTAGACACCCGGGCTTGCTTACTCATTTCAGCGTGCCTTCTCAGAGAGGATTTTCATGTAACAATTGAACACTGACTTTCATCAAGGCGTCAGCTTTCTGTAGAACAATACGAAACATTACTCTTTCTCGTCAACGAATTTGTATGCTTTTATTACGTGTTACTTTAATGGATTTTTAAAATAATGTCAAATCACTTTCTTTAAAAGAAATATCTAAAAATACTTGAGATAATGAAGAATGTTAACATTCCAAGGAAAAAAATAATAATGTTTTTTGCCATATTTCGTATTCCCTTCTATAAGTGCTGAAATCAGGTGTAGATAAGCTGCATTGATAATGGCAATAAACGCATATCAACACTGCGAATATAGAAAGTACGATAAAATTATAACGTAATATCATATGTGGTCTTTAATGTAGCATAAAAATCTCCTCTATTTCTACTAATTATTTGTTACTATTTCTGAGTTCCTCCAAATACTATTTTTATAAGTGCCATACAGAGGTTATAAAGTACAACAAATGGGAAACGCTAGTAATGGAGGTGATGACAATGGAGAAAAAGCACGAAAATAAAAAAGCACAGCGAGAGGAATTCGGGCAAGACTTAAGCCCTGATGATTTAGATACCCGCAATAAAGAGGATATGACAAAGGAGCAAATAAAAAACACAGCAGTACCAAAAGTTGAACGATAAGATATTTTCCTACTGAATAAGAACGATAAAAAGCCGAACTATAAATGAAGCCAAATTGAAGGTTTCAATTAATAGTTCGGTTTTTCTAAGGACTGAAAATCTTTTGACCTAGCTTCTTTGTACTTTTTGTTCTTTATCATATCTTTAAATCCTTGTTCCTTCACTGTACGTCTTACTTAAAAAAATAGATACTTAATAACGCTACCAATAATTAAAAGTATAAGGAGATAGAAAAAACCCTTAAAGGTAAAACCCGTAACCATATTTTTCTCTGGAACCCAATGTATTTCTTCTTTTTCTCTCCTACTCTTTTCGTTTTCCCTCATGAAAATCCTCCTTTTCCTAAAAATGATAAATAACTATCTACCTGTATAGTGTAATGAATTTAATCTATGTTTTCAAATCTTCAAAGCAACTTAAAAAAACAACAAAAGCGCCCAATAAGCCGGCTAATTGCACGGCTTGTTGGGCGCCAATTCAAGACTTGGAGAGCTCGATAAAGCCTTCTCCAAACACATCTCGTACATCATGAATGGCGATAAATGCATCTTTGTCAGCTTCTTTTACGATGTTTTTCAGCTTAATAATTTCCTGTCTGCTAATAATAATATAGAGCACTTCCTTTTGCTCTTTTGTGTAATAACCGTGCCCAGATAGGACGGTTACACCACGATTCATTTTATAAGTGACTTTATCCGCGATTGCATGGGGATTTTTGGAGATAATCGTTACTGCTTTTTTCGTGTTTGTTCCCTCAATCACAAATTCCATCACCTTTGTCCCGATATAGAGCATCATAATTGTCATCATAAGTGCTTCAGCACCGATAATAAAGTAAGAAGAGAATGCGACAATTAAATCAAAAAATAACAGCCCATAGCTAATATTCCAGCCTAAAAATTTATTCGTTATTCTCGCTAAAATAGTTGTACCAGCCGTTGTCCCACCAACACGAATAATTAAACCAATTCCGACACCTACAAATACGCCACCGAATATCGCGTTGATAATAATTTCATCGGATTGAATTGTCCATGACTCTGTAAGATGTAAAAATAGTGAAATAAACGTAACAGCGATAACTGTATAAATCGTTGTTTGTCTGCTCAGAAATTTGTATCCAACAAGCAATAAAATCCCATTAAGTACAAAGCTGACGATACTAGGAGACCATTGAAATAAATAATACAGGATAATCGTAACACCTGTTACGCCACCTTCCCCTAATTCGTTTGGAATGACAAATAAATTGATTGCAAGCGCAAATAGAAACGCTCCGAACATCATAATTAAAATATCAATTACTAATTTTTTCATTTTTGCACCACCGTTTGCGGGTATAATTTTTCTTTCTTACATACTATAACAATTTTTCGAAAGTATCACTCAAGTAATTGTAGAGGGAGGAAGCAATAATCACCATCATGCACAACTTTTCCTTGTTTAATTGCAAGCGGCTGTTTAAAAATTGGTCCATCAATAACAGTTGTATGAAATTCCCCACCTTCTCCACAAGGGTCAATGCCGCGTTCCTTTAATTCTTGTACATACTCATATGTTAAAACTTTCCCTAAATCATTCTCTTGCATACCGAGAGATATATTAACTGTTGTAATAATTGTTTTAAAGCCTAAGTCAATAAAGCGTTCGACTACTTCTGAATGGTCGGTTTCCCATAAAGGCATTCCAAGCTTTAAGCCTGCGATATTTGCGACTTTTTCGTGCCAACAGCCATGCTCAGGCATATCAAGGTCGCCAGTTACAAGGGCTTCCGCTCCTAAAGTTTTCATTTTTTTCAGCATGTCAATAAAGATTGCCTCATATTGTGTCCAGCTTGCAGCAGCAAAATGAATCGGTAAGCCGATTGCTTCCGCCTGTGCTTTTATGAAATCAACCGTCATCGCGTGTGAGCGAGAGCGAGTGCCATCTTCCTCAAGCACGATGATTAAGCCTATCGCTTGTCCTGTTTTCATAGCCTCATACAAAGCTAATGTACTATCTTTTCCCCCACTAAAAGAGGCGACAAACTTCTGTCCTTCAGCCCCTGTTTTCCACTTTTTTGTGTTTGCCATAGTATGTATCCCCTTTGTTTTGTCTATATGGTTATTTTAGCATGATTGCCGTGTGTTTATTGGCATTTGCTGTTATCTCGGGTTCAATTTCCACTAATTTTTTCAACAATACGGAAACCCCGACAGTCTAATCTATCGGGGTTTCACTCGGTACTGTATCCTTTTAGCTAATGTCAGTATAGCATTTGTTACTCGTTTTTTAAAGTAGGCTTCTTTCGTCCTTAATTCAAAGGAGACATTCTTTATTCACCAAGCATCGCCTTCAGTGTACGCTTTTGCCATCCTAATTTGAAATAAGCATATTGCAGGATGAAATGGACGCAGAATGTAATAGGGTAGGCAATCCATACGCCATTCAATTCAAACACTGTGTAATGCGATAAATAGAATGCTACAGGCACTTCCACTAACCAAATTGTTAGTACGAGGAAAATCGTCGGCCATAAGACGACACCTGTTGCGCGCATCGTTGCGGAAACCGTTTGGGTATGACCGAATATTAAATAGCTCCAAAATGTAATCATTAAATAGTTTTTCGCAATATCGACCGTATCCGTTGAAGTGATAAAGAGTGATAAAATTGGCTCTGCAAATATATAGGTTAGTAAAATTACAGCTCCACCTAAAATATAGTTAATTTTCACACTAATACTGCGGATTTTTTTTATCATTTCAGTAGAGCTCGCACCTAATGCTTGAGCAACGAAAACTGATGTAGCAATGGCGATACTCATAGCTGGGACTTGGGCATAGCCTGCTATTTGATTGACAACACCATAGGCTGCAGTTGCACTTGAGCCGTAGGCATTCACGAAGCCGATAACGGCAATTTCAGCAACTGAAATAGCAACCATGCTAATACTTGCTGGAATTGCTAGCTTAAACAGTGAAATTAAAATATCCTTTTTCAATTTAAAATGCTGTAAAACAGACTTATCTAAACGTAAAATATGATTCTTTTTATGCAAATAAGCAAGTAGCAAAATCATCGTTACTAAATTTGATAGTACTGCGGCATATGCAGCACCATTCAAGCCGAAAGCAGGTAAACCAAACCAACCAAAAATAAGTGGTGGCAGGAAGGCAATGTTAAATACAACGCTCGTTACTAAAAAGACAAAGGGCGTTTTGGAGTCGCCAACACCACGAATAAATGTTGTATAGGTCATATACCAAAACATAATTGGCAGTGTAAAGAATAAAATTTTCGCATAGCTAACACTCATATCTAAAATATTTGCAGGTGTTTGCATAAAGCGCAAAATCCATTCGATGAAAAAGGCGCCAAAAAGAGCTACTGCAATTGACAAAATCGTTGTAAAGGCTAGTGTAACGCCGACAACCTCTTTCATTTTTTCATGATTGCCCGCACCGAATGTTTGCCCAACTAAAATAGAGCTACCTGAGCCGATGCCGATGGCGAAGGCCATTAAAAAGAAGAAAAATGGAAAGAAGGCTGCAATTGCCGCTAATGCATCATCACCTAAATTGCGTCCAACGATAAACATTGCAGCGACCTGACCTAGTGATTGCAGCACATTCGCTAGCATGACAGGAATTAAGAATTTTAAAAATGCTTTTCTAAGCTGTTGGTCATTTTGTAATAATTGTTCGTTCATTTCAATATCCTCATAAGGCACTAATAGCCCATTTCTTTTAAAATACGCGACAGCGTTCGTAAACGCTCGCCAATAAGCTCCCCATCATCACTTAAAGCTTGATTGAAAAGCTTAATATCTTCATTAATTTGTTCATTCTCTGTGCATACTTCTACGGTCATCGCGTCACCTTGAAGGCCAACACGCTTAATAACTGGGTTGGTCTCATCGTATAAATTTTCATAGCGATAAGCATCTTTAAAATGGAGCTGAGCCTCACAAACTAAAATAGCGAGGTCGAGCACGCGGTGTAAAGGCAATTCCTCTGACTGACGTGACCATTTGCCACCTGTGTGACGCCATACCTTTGCTGAAATATCCACTTTCCCGCGGTCATTCCATTGTGCTAAACCGAGTGACAAGCCTTGCGCATCCGTTTTATAGGCTGTACGTCCATCGATATTTGCATAGTTTTCAGCAACAAGAACAGGTTTATGTTTCAAATGTGTAGGAATTTTCATTGTTATTACTTCCTTTCGGTTTTTATTTAGTAATTTACTAAATTACTTGCTTAGTAAAAATAACATTAGCTAAATGAAAAGTCAATCAATTATAATTAGAGCTCTAAAATCAAATAACTAATCTAGGTTCGGTTGAGTTTTCTGCGACATGCAATGGTGATAAATGTAATTTTATACGGAAACCCTGTCGCTGCAAAATTGATTATGGAACTCTTGCCACTAATGGGCGTCACTATTCGTAAGTAAAGGGAGGAGATGGAAGGGATGATAGAGCTTTTAAATATAGGAAGTCTTTTACTTGGTTTAGCTGCTTGGCTGCTTCCGTTTGGTGTATTGTTACGACCTCAAACGAATCCAGCCATATGGATAATTTTTAGTTTTGTTGCGTGTGCCATAGCTATTGCTTTTCAAATTTTCTATACACAGCATGTAGTACAGGTAGAGGATTGGGCTGCCTTAATGGATACGATGGATGCAGTCGCTTTTGCGACGAAGTCATTGTTAATTGTAACGATTGTATTGAATATATGTGTATGGTTAGTGCAACGTAGGAGAATAATTGCTTAGAATTATCGACTAATATTGGGGCTGTCCAAAAAGCTGTGCATAGCCGGCATTTTGGACAGGCGCGATGATGTTTCGTAAAATGTTGATTCATATAAGCAGAGAACGCCTCTTTTAAAAATGGAATGAACATGGGCTTTAGCAGCGTTATCCTTCAGTAAAAGGAAAGCGATGAAAACATTGATTTCAATGTGGTAGCAAAACAAAATGGACTTTTCGGACAACTTCTTTTGAAGTATTATGAGGAAGGCTTAGGAACAATTTTACTTACAACAGATGCTAAAACTTGCTGAAATAGCATGCCGAATACAACAGGCATTGCTACTTTAGCTGGGAAGTAAGTTGTTGCAATCACGACACCTAAAGAAATATTGCGCATGCCGCCTGTAAAGACGAAGGTCGTTATTTGCTCACTGTTTTTTAAAAAATAACGCCCGATAAGCAGTGTGAAAATATAGCCACATATAGCGATAATTAGCACCAAGCTTATCACAAGAGCTAGTTCCATATTGATATTTTTTAAATAAGGGGCAATCGTGCTGCTATTAATCATAATTACTGCAAATAAAGCGAGCTTAGTAAAAGGTGCTAATTTACCTGATATTTTTCGCGGAATTTGTCCTTTTGATAGCTCGTTTACTATAATACCGAGCACTGTCGGAAGCACAATCATAAAGGATAGGCTCGTCATTAATGATGATAACTGGAGCTCCACTTTTTCTCCCGATACGGCGAATAATAAGAATGGCATAATAATAGGTGCAAGCAATGTATCAATAAGAACAATTGATAAGCCTAAAGGGACATTGCCTTTGCAAATAGTAATCCAAATCATGCTTGTGACACCTGTGGGCACTGCGACAGACAATACAAAGCCAATAATTAACAAATGGTCATTAAATAGAATCGAAGATAAAAAATAAGCCCATAAAGGCATCAAAATATGTAAAAAAGCAATGGCTGTTAGGATGACAACAGGGTGTTTTATGAAAATGGTGAAATCTTTATATTTCATTCGTAAACTACCTGCAAACGTCATAAAAGCAAAAAGCCAAACAACAAGAAAAAGTAGATGATGTAAAATATTTTCAAGCAATACACCAATTACTAGGCTAAGTGGTGTTAAAATAGCGATATAGCGTTGAAGAAATATATTTAATTTTTCTAGCACAAATAAGACCTTCTTTAAATTTAGATTTATCCCGCATCAACTGCCCGTAAAAACCCTACTGATTGAATATTCACTTTATTGTAGCATAGTTGTTTTTAAGATGAAAATAGAGGTGAAGCATATGCAGATTGAAATCATTGAAGGTGTACCATATAAGTATTTAAAGCAATTACAGACGCTTCATGCCCATGTTTTTGAAGGAGCAGCGTTGCCGTTAGCGAAATTGGAAGGTAAGGAAGGATTATTGTGTTTATTTATGATGGAAGATGCCCAAATGATTGGCTTTAAACTCGGTTATATCCATCCGGACCGAGTCTTTTATAGCTGGTTAGGTGGTGTGCATGAAGGTCAGCGAGGACGTGGTATTGCTAGTAAATTAATGATACGACAGCATGAGGAAGTACAAAAACGCGGCTTTCAAAAAGTTCGTACATATGGGCGCAATAATCGCAAGGCGATGCTGATAACAAATATTAAGCACGATTTTGATATTATCTCGACGTTTGTTGACGCAAAAGGCAGACATAAAATTATTTTTGAAAAGTCGCTATTCTAGCAAGGAAATGTCTGAAAAGCAGTGCTTTAGCCCACTTTATGGATGCCTCCACTATTTTTGAAGAAAACCTAAAAATTGTATTGACATTTTGTTTTTTCATGTTAAATTAATTCTATAAGATTAGTTGGTTTTTAAAAATCGAATCTAAAAATGCTTTTGCAGCAAAGCAAAAGCGCAACATATTGCAGTAGCTCACTAGACAAACTAGAGGCCACTCTTTAGGAAAGAAGTATTTCTTTTCTATGGAGTGGCCTTTTTGCTTCAAGATGAAAAAGCATTTGGAGTGGCTAGGTGTGAAAGTAGCTATTTTCAGGGGATATCAATAAATAGTTAGAAAAGGAGAATGTTTTCATGAGAACTCGTCTAATAATACTTTTTTCCACTTTCCTTTTATTAGCTGCTTGTGCTAGTAAGGAGGCAGCAACAGGGGGGAAAGTTGAAATTTTAAATACTTCATATGATCCAACACGCGAATTGTATGAGGAATTTAATAAGGAGTTTGCTGCATATTGGCAGGTAGAGAAAGGGCAAGAAGTGGTGATTAAACAATCGCATGGCGGCTCGGGAAGCCAAGCACGTTCCGTTATTGATGGATTGGATGCGGATGTAGTAACGCTTGCTTTAGCCTACGATGTCGATGCGATTGCGGAGCAACAATTGATTGCTGAGGGCTGGCTTAATCGCTTAGAGCATAACTCTGCACCGTATACATCTACAATTGTATTTTTAGTACGGGAGGGTAATCCAAAAGGTATTAAGGATTGGGATGATTTAGCAAAGGCTGATGTTTCAGTTATTACACCTAATCCGAAGGCATCTGGCGGAGCTCGTTGGAATTACTTAGCTGCTTGGGGATATGCTCTAGAAAATTTCGAAGGCAATAATGCGAAAGCGAAAGATTTTGTTTCTAGTATTTATAAAAATGTAGAAGTACTTGACTCTGGTGCACGAGGCTCGACAACAACATTTGTAGAGAAGGGTATTGGGGACGTATTAATTACTTGGGAAAATGAAGCACTCCTCGCATTAAACGAGTTGAAAAAGGCTGAATTTGAAATTGTAGCGCCCTCTATTAGCATTTTAGCAGAGCCGTCTGTAGCTGTAGTGGATAAGAATGTGGATAGAAAAGGGACACGAGAGATTGCTGAAGCTTATTTGAAGTTTTTGTATACAGATATTGGGCAAGAAATCGCAGCTAAGAACTATTATCGTCCAAGAACAGAGGAAATCGCTGAAAAGTATGATAGTCAATTCCCTAGCATCAAATTATTCACGATTGACGAAAAATTTGGTAGCTGGAAAGAGGCGCAAGAAACTCATTTCAGCGATGGCGGCGTTTTTGATTCCATTTATGAGTAATTTGCAGCCTATATCATTACGTTTGCACAACAGGAAGATTTCTAGAAGGTGGTTTAGATAATGAGAAAAAGGAAAAATGTATTGCCAGGCTTCGGCTTATCAATGGGTATTACAATGCTGTATTTAAGCTTATTTATTTTAATCCCATTATCTATGATATTTATCGAATCATCTAAACTTGGCTTAGTAGATTTTTGGAAAGTTGTGACGAGTGAGCGCGTTGTTCATGCCTATAAAGTGTCGTTTATTACAGCCTTTGTGGCAGCTCTTTTTAACGGTGTATTTGGCTTATTGATTGCATGGGTGCTCGTTCGCTACAGCTTCCCCGGAAAACGATTAATCGATGGGCTTATTGATTTGCCCTTTGCTTTGCCGACAGCGGTTGCAGGTATTACATTAACTACTTTATATGCGCAGGATGGCTGGATTGGTCAATGGTTTAGTGCTATAGGGGTTAAAATATCGTTTACCCCTATTGGCATTACATTGGCGCTTATATTCATCGGCTTACCGTTCGTTGTTCGAATGGTTCAGCCTGTGCTTGAAAGCTTTGAGCGTGAGGTCGAGGAGGCTGCATCTAGCTTAGGGGCGAGGAAGGGGCAAATTTTTAGAAAAATTATCTTCCCTGAAATATTACCAGCTTTATTAGCAGGATTTTCTCTTGCATTTGCAAGGGGGCTTGGGGAATATGGGTCTGTGGTTTTTATCGCAGGCAATATGCCGATGAAAACGGAAATTGCGCCACTGATGATTATGACGAAGCTGGAGCAGTTTGATTATGCTGGAGCGACAGCAATTGCGGTTGTCATGTTGATTATTTCGTTTATTTGTTTAGTTTTTATTAATTTACTGCAAAAGTGGAGTCAAAAGCATGTATTACAAGAGGAGTAGGAGGGAACAAAGTGAAGCATACGAAAGAGCAAAAAAGTGTGATTAGAAGAGTATTAATCACATTAATGCTTTTATATTTAGCATTGTTTCTACTTGTGCCGCTCGCATTCATTTTTGTCAAAGCATTTGAGCAGGGCGCAGCAGTTTATTTTGCAGCCATTACAGAGAGTGATGCTTTATCCGCTATTAAGTTAACATTACTTGTTGCTATCATAACGGTTCCATTGAATACGATTTTCGGGGTGGCGGCAGCATGGTGTATTACGAAATTTCATTTTAAAGGCAAGCAGCTATTATTATCCTTAATCGAATTACCGTTTGCCATCTCACCAGTCATTGCGGGGCTTATTTTTATCTTACTGTTTAGCCCGAGAAGCGCTTTAGGTTCGCTGTTAATGGATTTTGGTGTCAAAGTTATTTTTTCCGTACCGGGAATCGTTATTGTAACGATGTTTGTGACAATGCCATTTATTGCGCGGGAGCTCATTCCAATTATGCAGGCACAAGGAAGGGCAGAGGAGGAGGCAGCTATCTCCCTTGGGGCAAGTGGCTGGAAAATGTTTATCCGTGTCACATTGCCAACGATTAAGTGGAGCTTATTGTATGGGATGATTTTATGTAGCGCAAGGGCGATTGGTGAGTTTGGCGCTGTGTCGGTCGTGTCAGGAAGGATTCGGGGAATGACAAACACGATGCCCCTACACGTAGAGATTTTATATAACGAATATCAGTTTTCTGCTGCCTTTGCTGTAGCATCGCTCATGTCGCTATTGGCTTTAGTGACGTTAATGATTAAAACGTTTATTGAATATAAGTCAGAGAAACAACAAGTAGGTGAATAGGATGTCTATTGAAATACATGGTGTAACAAAGCATTATGGCTCATTTCAAGCATTAAAAGAGATTAATTTAACGATTTCAAAGGGGGAGCTCGTTGCACTTTTAGGACCATCTGGTTCAGGTAAAACAACGCTTTTACGAATGATTGCAGGGTTGGAGTCAATTGAGGAAGGAAGCATTTCATTTGATGGAACAGATTTAAGTACAGTACATGTCAATCAGCGAGATGTCGGCTTCGTCTTTCAACATTATGCGCTCTTTAAGCATATGACAGTATTTGATAATGTGGCATTTGGTTTAACGATTCGAAAGAAAAGCTTACGACCATCTAAAAAGGCGGTCGAGCAAAAGGTGCATGAGCTTTTAGAGCTAGTGAAGCTAAGTGGCTTTGCACAGCGCTATCCGTCACAGCTATCAGGTGGGCAACGTCAACGTGTTGCACTAGCGAGAGCATTAGCGGTAGAGCCAAAAATGCTACTACTAGATGAGCCATTTGGGGCGCTTGATGCGAAGGTTCGCAAGGAATTGCGTCGCTGGTTGCGTAAATTGCATAATGAAATGCATATTACAAGTGTATTTGTAACACATGACCAAGAAGAAGCGCTTGATGTTGCAGACCGCATTGTCATTATGAATAAGGGGAAGATTGAGCAGGTAGGAACACCTTCCGAAGTTTATGATAAGCCAGTAAGCCCGTTTGTATATGATTTTTTAGGCAATGTCAATTTATTTCACGGTCGATTGCAGCAAGGAAAATTAAAATTTGGAAGCGTTCAGCTTGATGCGTCAGACTACTTCGATAAAGACGATACCGATGCAGTAGGCTATGTGCGACCACATCATTTAAAGGTGGAGCGCGTAAGGCTAAGTGAGGATGAAATCGCAGCAAAAATTACCTTTATGCATTCAATTGGACCAACTTGGCATATTGAGATGAAACGTGAGGATAGCGATGCCTATGTTGAAGTGGAGCTGAGTAAAGAAGAATTTCTACAACTAGATTTAAAAGTGGGGGAAATTGTCTATGTCAGCCCAAAGGAAATGAAAGTATTTATCCCGGAAGATTTCATCATTTAAGGAGGGGGTAGCTTGTTAACATATAGTAAATGGGAAAACCCCAATATTGAGTTTGCAATTGATGAGCAATATAAAGGTGCTTTAGAGGTCATTAAGTGGAGCTATGGGGAGTATGGAAAAGAGATTGTCTATGCGTGTAGCTTTGGTATTGAGGGGATTGTTCTCATTGATTTAATTGCTAAGGTACAACCAGATGCGCAAATTGTCTTTTTAGACACAGATGTACATTTTAAGGAAACATATGAAACGATTGAGCGTGTACGTGAGAAATATCCAAAGCTTCATATCGTACTAAAAAAACCTGCGCTCACATTGGAGCACCAAGCACAGCAGTTTGGTGATAAGCTGTGGGAAACGAATCCAAACCAGTGCTGTAATATTCGAAAACTAGAGCCATTAAACGAGGTACTATCAGGTGCGAAAGCATGGATTTCTGGCTTGCGCCGTGAGCAGTCTGAAACACGCAAAAATGTCGAGTTTATCAATAAGGATAATAGATTTAAGTCGGTAAAAATTTGCCCGCTCATTCATTGGACGTGGAAGGATGTGTGGCGCTATGTATCAAAGCATGAGCTTACCTATAATGTGTTGCACGACCAAGGCTATCCAAGTATCGGCTGTTCGCATTGTACAAAGCCAGCCTTTACGTTAGACGATTTACGTTCAGGCAGATGGCAGGGGCAAGGGAAAACTGAATGTGGGCTTCATAGCCAGTGAGATGTAGTCATTTTAATGAAAAGGAGAAGCGCAAATGAAGGAACTTACTCACCTCGACCAATTGGAGGCAGAAGCAATTTATATTATTAGAGAAGTGGCAGCAGAATGTGAAAATCCTGTTATGCTCTATTCAATTGGAAAGGATAGCTCTGTCATGCTGCATTTAGCAATGAAGGCTTTCTATCCTGAAAAGCCACCATTTCCATTTATGCATATCGATACGACATGGAAGTTTAAAGAAATGATAGAGTTTCGTGACCGCCGAGCAAAGGAATTAGGCATTGAAATGATTGTTCATTCGAATGAGGAGGGGCTTGCACAAAACATTAATCCATTCGACCACGGCTCAGCCTATACGGATATTATGAAAACACAGGCTTTAAAGGATGGCTTAAATAAATATGGCTTCACCGCTGCCTTTGGCGGAGGCAGGCGCGACGAAGAAAAATCTCGTGCGAAGGAGCGTATCTTTTCATTCCGCAATAAAAACCATGCATGGGACCCTAAAAATCAACGCCCTGAAATGTGGAAGCAGTTTAATACAAGAATTCATAAAGGTGAAAGCATACGCGTTTTTCCTATTTCCAATTGGACAGAGAAGGATATTTGGCAATATATTCATCGGGAAAATATTGATATTGTACCGCTCTATTTTGCAAAGGAAAGACCCGTTATTTACCGTGAAGGCAATTATGTCATGGTAGATGATGAGCGCATGCGTTTACAGCCAGATGAGGAAGTGTTCATGAAAAAGGTTCGCTTTCGTACATTGGGCTGTTACCCGCTAACAGGTGGGGTCGAATCAAATGCAGTGACTTTGGATGAAATTATAGAGGAAACATTAGGGGCAGTTACATCTGAACGTACAACACGCGTTATCGACCAAGAGGCTGTTGGGAGTATGGAGAGACGTAAGCGGGAGGGGTATTTCTAGATGAAAAGTTTATTGAGATTTATTACATGCGGCAGTGTCGATGACGGTAAATCGACGTTAATTGGTCATATGCTGTATGACGCAAAGCTATTATTCGCTGACCAAGAAAGAGCATTAGAGTTAGATAGTCGACTAGGAAGTCGCGGGGGGGAAATTGATTATTCCCTTCTATTAGATGGGCTTTTAGCAGAGAGGGAGCAAGGAATTACAATTGATGTGGCCTATCGTTATTTTACGACGGCTCATCGCTCCTTTATCGTTGCTGATACACCGGGGCATGAGGAGTATACACGTAATATGGCTGTAGGTGCTTCATTTGCAGACCTCGCTATTATTTTGGTAGATGCAACGAAGGGTGTCGTTACACAGACGAAGCGCCATGCACGTATATGTGCACTAATGGGTGTAAAAAATCTGGTGCTGGCTGTAAACAAGATGGATTTAGTTAACTTTAATGAAGTGCGATTTACTAAAATTAAAAGTGACTTTTTACAACTTATCGAAGAATTTCGTCTTGAAAGTGTGCAGGTAATCCCAGTTTCAGCAACGAATGGAGATAATATTACGAAAAAATCCGCAAATACGCCATGGTACGACGGATTGGCGTTACTACCATATTTAGAGGAGGTAGATACACAACAGGAGGAGCAGCAAAATTATTTTGTTATGCCTGTTCAGCGTGTAAGTAGACCGAATCACACATTCCGCGGCTTTCAGGGGCAAATTGAGGCAGGGACAATTGCCGTAGGTGATGAAATAACAACTTTACCTAGTAATGAAAAGGTGAAGGTTAAAAGTATTTTAGTAACGGACCGTGAAGTGCAAACTGCATATGCAGGGCAACCTGTTACGATTCAACTGCATAGAGAGGTAGATGTTTCGCGCGGCTGTGTACTAACGACAGACCGACAAATAGCGGTCGCTGATTTATTCACTGCCCAAATTTTATGGATGGATGATACGGAGCTTGCAGCAGGGAAAAACTATTTAATTAAAGTAGGAACAAAAATTATTCCGAGCACAATCGTAGCGATTCATCACAAAGTGGATATTAATACAGGACAGCATATAGCGGCGAATAAAATAACGAAAAACGAGCTAGCAACCTGCGATATTGCATTAACAGAAAAGATTGTCTTTGATTCATTTGATAGAAATGAGGCATTAGGTAACTTTATTTTAATTGACCGAATTACGAATATGACTGCGGCATGTGGTGTAATTAAGGAAATTGCCTTACAAGAGAAGCATATTTTTGGGCAGCAAACAGATGTGACACGAGAGGCACGTGCTGAGCAAAAAGGGCAAAAGCCACTGACATTATGGTTTACAGGTCTTTCTGGTTCCGGCAAGTCGACACTTGCAAACGAGGTGGAAAAGCGCCTTGTAGCATTTGGTCACCACACGATGCTACTCGATGGCGATAATGTGCGATTAGGATTAAACAAAGATTTGGGCTTTGATGAGGTTGGACGTATTGAAAATATTCGTCGCATTGCTGAAGTGGCGAAGCTGATGAACGATGCGGGGTTAATTACATTAACGTCGTTTATTTCACCTTTTGAGCAGGAACGTCGAAAAGCGCAGCAAATAATAGGGCAATCCTATATCGAAATATACATTAGCACGCCTCTAGACGTATGCGAAAAACGTGATGTCAAAGGGCTTTATCAAAAAGCACATGCACAGGAAATCACTAATTTTACTGGGATTTCAAGCCCGTACGAGGAACCAAAAAATCCTCATATTAAAATTGATACGAGCAATATTTCCTTAGAGGAAGCAACTGATTATATTGTGAAGGAAGTATTGAAGGTGCTAGCTTAACTTCATTCAGCAATGTTAAAGCGTAAGAAAGCTTGGCTTCTTACGCTTTAGTTGCAATATGAAAGGGATTTTTTAGCTGCTCCTTATTATAATGCAAAGGCTCGTTAGTTGTGGAATCTAGCACTTTACCACCGCTATACTTCACGATTGCTTCACCTGCAGCAGTATCCCATTCCATTGAGTAGCTAAGGCGTGGATAGACGTCTACTCGGCCTTCAGCGACAAGGCACATTTTAATGGAGCTACCAGATGTAACAAGCTCAATATTGTGGTGCAGCTCCTGCATTTTTTGAATATAGTCCTCCGTATCACTTGAAAAATGGGAGCGGCTAACAGCGATAGCAAAGATTTCTCTATTTGTAGCAATAGGTAGCTTTTGAGAAAGGGTAAGTAAAATATTTTCCGTATCAATTTTCTGGAGATTTTGCGTGCAATTTATTAATTTATAAGAACCAATTACGCTAGATGCAAAATACATTGTATCTTGTACAGGGCAATAAATAATGCCGAGCACAGGAGTGCCATTTTCAATAAGTCCAATATTGACGGTAAATTCCCCGTTGCGTTTAATAAATTCTTTTGTACCATCGAGTGGGTCGACTAGCCATGCAGTATGCCACTTGCTGCGCTGCGCATAATCTACTATTTCCCCTTCCTCACTAATAACGGGAATGCGAGGGTAGCAGCGCACAAGTTCCGTTTCAATTAAATGATGTGACCTTTTATCGGCGATTGTTAAAGGAGATTCATCGCCTTTAAATTCGACATTTACTGTTTCGGTGTTATACACCTTTAAAATTTCTTGACCTGCTTTAAATGCGATGTGAATAGGCTCTAAAATTCGTATAACAGTTTCCATTAAATACGCTCCAATCTATGACGTTTTAAGCTGGCACAATTCTTCAATAAATATCTTTACATTTCTTTTTTCCTTCATTGAGGGGCTATAAATATAAGAAAATGTTCGCCAAAAAGGAGTGTTTTCAAGTTGTACTACATGAATCTCACCCATTTTCAAATCTCGCTCAATGACGCTTTTCGATAGCAAGGAAAGACCTAAATTATTGATAACCGTTTCCTTTATTCCTTGTATGCTGCTGATGGAGAGTAAGGTTTTAACCTTCAGCTCATTTGTCTGCAAAAAATGCTTTAAATATTCACCAGTTCCAGAGCCGATTTCACGTGTAATCCAATCCTCATTTTGAAGATCAGCAATTGTTACTTTTTCCTTTGCTGCTAATGGATGTTGCACAGAGGACACAATAACTAATTCATCATCTTTAAAAGGCTCTACGATTATTTCTTTTTCATTCGTTTTGCCTTCTACTAAGCCAATATCGACTTGAAAAAGCTTAGCATATTGAACAATTTCATCCGTGTTGCCAATAATAATTTGAAAGGAAAGCTCTGGATATTTTTCTTTTAATTCAACAAGCAATGGAGGCAGAATGTATTCACCAATAGTAAAGCTTGCGCCAATTTTCAAATGACCTTGCACTGCATGGTGATAATCTAACATCTCCTGTTTTGTTTGCTCATAAAGCTGTATCATCTGTTTTGCGCGCTCTAGCAATATTTCTCCAGTAGGCGTAATGCAAAGTAGCTTAGGTGAACGTTGAAAAAGCTGTGTTTGAAATTCTTTTTCTAGATTTTTAATATGTAGGCTGACCGTTGGCTGTGACATACATAATGTATCTGCTGTTTTCGTAAAATTTTTAATTTCACATAATTTAATAAAAGTATGTAGCTCCTCAATATTCATCAAACTCCCCTCCTCTTCCACTCAATCATTTTTGCTAATAGCGATGATTATTAATTGTTATTTTACCAATCAATGACCATATAGTAAAGTAAACTTATTGGAATTGTTTATTTTAAAATTGTAGTTTGCTCATTGATATTATTGGTATTGAGTAATGTTATGGAGGGGAATGGAGTGGGAAAAGTTTATATTGTTGGTGCAGGCCCTGGAGATGTGGAGCTTATCACATTAAAGGGGCTTCGTTGTATAAAAGAAGCGGATGTTATTTTATATGACCGCTTAATAAATCATGAGCTACTGAGCTATGCAAAGCCAAGTGCGCAGTTGATTTTTTGCGGTAAGTTGCCAAATCGTCATGCGATGATACAGGAGCATATTAACCATTCGCTTGTGCAGTATGCAAAGCAAGGGAAGATTGTCACGCGTTTAAAAGGGGGAGACCCCTTTGTATTTGGGCGGGGTGCGGAGGAGGCAGAGGTGCTAGCAGCGCATCAAATTCCATATGAAATTGTTCCAGGCATTACATCAGGTATTGCAGCGCCAGCCTATGCAGGTATTCCTGTGACACATCGAGATTTTGGATCCAGCTTCGCTATTGTAACGGGGCATATGAGAGAAGGGAAGGATGATTCAATAAAATGGGAAAGCCTTGCTAACGGAGTAGATACATTAGCTATTTATATGGGAGTAGGCAATTTACCGTATATTTGCGGGCAGCTATTAAAATATGGACGTCCTGCTACAACACCTGTTGCACTCGTTCATATGGGAACTTTCGAGGAACAGCAAACCGTTACAGGGACACTTGAAACGATTGAGGAAATCGCGCTGGCGAGCGAAGTGAAAAATCCTAGCATTATTATCGTAGGTGAGGTTGTCTCACTAAGGGAAAAAATTCAATGGTTTGAACAAAAAATGGAGGCGCAAGGATTATTGAAAGAAAGCGTCGTGTAAAAAGTAGGTGATACAATGCAAGCAATATTATATGTCGGTCATGGCACAAGAGTGAGGCAAGGTGTAGAAGAGGCAATTCAATTTATTAAACAAATAGAGCATGAAGTAAATGTAGATATTCAGGAGATTTCATTTTTGGAGCTAGTTGAGCCAGACATTGTGCAAGGCATAAAAAATTGCGTAGAGCGAGGTGCGACGAGGATTGCAATCGTTCCACTATTGTTATTAACAGCGCATCACGCAAAGGAGGATATTCCGGCAGAGATAGAAAAGGCGCATTCAATGTATCCACATGTACATTTTACGATTGGTCGACCATTCGGAATTCACGACAAGCTAGTTGATACGATTTATAAACGTATTATGGAGCAGCAAAAGGAGATTTCCCAAGAGGCGGAGGTGCTTTTAATCGGACGTGGTAGCAGCGATATGGCAGTTGTGCATAATATGTCTGAAATAAGTGAGCTTGTACAACGGAGATTTAACTTTCAATCCGTTAGCTCCTGTTTTTTATACGGAGCAGGTCCGAGCTTTCAAGATGCGCTAGAAATGATAAAGAAAAGGGATGCGAAGCAGCTATTCATCGTTCCTTATTTATTGTTTTCAGGTTTGTTAAGCAAGGGGATTGAAAAAAATATAAAGGAGCTACAAGTCGATAGTTCGCATGTGATTTTATGTGCTAGCTTAGGCTACGACGAAAATGTTCGTCAAGTGCTGCTAGAACGGGTACGGGAGCTATTGAATGTGTGAGGAGGGGACATCTATGTCAAAGCAAAAAAGCAATAGTGAGGCTACATTTGAAAGCATTAAAGAAATGCTCGAAACGATAAAGTTTGGAACAATTACACTCATTATTCAGGACGGACATGTTGTTCAAATTGAAAAAAATGAGAAGATTCGTTTGAAATAATTAATTAACCGTAATGATAATTCGTGAGGTGGGAAACTTGACTTTACAAGTATTGAACAGCCCTTTTAATGAGGAGCAAGTAAAACAATTAAATACGCTATTACCTACATTAAATGACTACCAAAAAATTTGGCTAACAGGTTATTTAAGCGTTGCACCCGCTACAGGTGTAGCCGTTGCAGTAGCAGAAGAGGTAAAAGCGATTGCAGCAGAGCCGCAATCAGCAACCATTTTATACGGCTCTCAAACCGGCAATGCACAAGCTTTAGCCGAAAAGCTCGGGGCGGAGTTAAAAGAGGTAGGAGTAGATGTGAAAATTGAATCGATGTCAGCCTTTAAGCCAAATCAGTTAAAGAAGCTAAATAATTTATTGATTGTCACAAGTACGCATGGTGAGGGAACGCCACCAGACAATGCGATTCAATTGCATGAATTTTTACACAGTAAGCGAGCGCCGAATTTAGAGCATGCACAGTTTTCCGTATTGGCACTTGGTGACAGCTCCTATGAATTTTTTTGCAAGACAGGTGCTGACTTTGATGAGCAATTAGAAAAGCTCGGTGCGAAGCGAATTATACCTCGGGTTGACTGTGACCTTGACTATGACAGCCTAGCAGCACAGTGGATTGAGGATGTGAAAAAAGCACTAATTACGACAAGTCCACAAACTGCTTCAATACAGGCAAATACGGAGACAAAAGAAGTTAAGAGTTCGAAGTATTCAAAAAGTAATCCGTTTTATGCCGAGGTGCTTGAGAAAATTAATTTGAATGGGCGTGGCTCAAATAAAGCGACGTACCATATCGAACTTTCGCTAGAAGAGTCAGGTTTGACCTATGCACCTGGAGATAGCATAGGTATTTTACCTGAAAACGATGAGCAGCTTGTCGGAATATTAATCGAAGCACTTGGCTTCAAGCAAACTGAAATTGTAACGGTTGAACAGCAATCTATAACTTTAGCCGAGGCACTACAAAAAAAGCTTGAAATCACTGTATTATCAAAGCCATTGCTGCAAAAAATTCAAAACTATACGCTAAATCGAGATTTTGCAGCGCTTGTGCAAGATGATAAATGGAAGGATTATGTGTATGGACGTGATTTATTAGACGTAGTACAAAGCTTCGGGCCGTTTTCATGGAATGCACAGCAATTTATTGAGCTGCTACGCAAAATTCCAGCACGTTTATATTCCATTGCCTCTAGTCAAGCAGCCAATGAAGAGGAAGTACATTTGACAATTGGGAAAGTAAGCTATGACAAGGATGAGCGTAAGCGTCTTGGCGTGTGCTCAGGTCAGATTGCAGAGCGCGTTGAGGTTGGTCAAAAGCTACCTATCTATATCCATTCCAATCCTAATTTTAAACTGCCACAGAATGATGCAACACCGATTATTATGATTGGTGCTGGTACAGGAATTGCACCGTTTCGCTCATTTATAGAGGAGCGTGCAACGCGTGAGGCACAGGGCAAGGCATGGCTGTTTTTCGGTGAGCAGCATTTTGTTACAGATTTCTTATACCAAACAGATTGGCAGCGCTGGCTACAGGAACAGGCATTAACTAATTTAACAGCAGCATTTTCACGTGATAGTGATAGGAAAATTTATGTGCAGCATCGTTTACAGGAGCATGCGAAGGAGCTATTTGAGTGGATTGAGCAAGGCGCTGTTATTTATGTATGTGGTGATGAAAAGACAATGGCAGCAGATGTTGACCAAACGATTCATGCAATTATTGCTGAACAGGGCGGTAAAACGGCTGAGCAGGCAGTACAGTATGTAAACGAGCTAAAGCAACAGCAGCGCTATCAACGAGATGTTTATTAAAAGGAAATGAGGTTGAAATAATGACTGAGAAAATAGTATTACCGCCACAGCCTGGTAAGCCAAGTGATGTGGAGCGTATAAAGAGTGAAAGTAATTATTTGCGCGGCACATTGGAAGCGACAATGCAAAATCCTTTAAGCTCAGGTATTCCAGATGATGATAATCGTTTAATGAAATTTCATGGTAGCTATTTGCAGGATGACCGTGATGTACGCAATGAGCGTCAGAAGCAGAAGCTCGAGCCAGCCTATCAATTTATGGCACGTGTGCGTACACCGGGAGGAGCTGCGACACCAGCACAATGGCTTATAATGGATGAGATGGGCAGAAAATATGGCAATGGTTCATTAAAGCTGACGACACGACAGGCTTTTCAAGTACATGGCATTTTAAAATGGAATATGAAAAACTATATGCAGGAAATTCATGAGGCATTATTAGACTGTATTGCGGCATGTGGTGATGTTAATCGTAATGTGATGTGTAATGTCAACCCGAATCAATCACAGCTGCATGAGGAAGTGTATACATGGTCTGCTAAATTAAGTGAGCATCTATTGCCGAAAACAAATGCCTACCACGAGCTATGGCTAGATGGTGAAAAGGTTTATGACGGGCAAGAAAAAGAAGTAGAGCCAGTGTACGGCGCACTTTATTTACCGCGTAAATTTAAAATTGGTATTGCCATCCCTCCAAGTAATGATATTGATGTTTTTTCACAAGATATCGGCTTTATTGCTATTGTAGAAAACAATCAGTTAATCGGCTTTAATGTCGCTGTCGGTGGTGGTATGGGGATGACACATGGCGATACAGCTACTTATCCGCAACTAGGACGATTAGTCGGCTATATTCCGAAAGAGCGTTTACTAGAAACAGCAGAGAAAATTTTGACGATTCAACGCGATTACGGAAACCGCTCGGTGCGTAAAAATGCTCGTTTTAAATATACAATTGATGCGCGCGGGCTAGATTGGTTTAAGGAGGAGCTTCATCAACGCTTAGGCTGGAAGCTCGGTGATATCCGTCCATATACATTTAAGCGCACAGGAGATGAATATGGATGGATTAAAGGGGAAAACGGAAAATGGCATTTTACGCTATTTATCCAAAATGGGCGCGTTCGTGATTTTGAAGACTATCAGTTAATGACGGGGCTACGAGAGATTGCTAAAGTGCATACTGGTTTATTCCGCTTAACTCCAAATCAAAATCTGCTTATCGCTGATGTAACACCTCAAAAAAAGCGAGTAATTGATGCTTTATTGAATAAATATAAAATTACAGACGGTGCTCATTATTCAGCTCTTCGTCGCAATTCAATTGCTTGCGTGTCGTTACCAACATGCGGTTTAGCAATGGCGGAGGCAGAACGTTATTTACCAACATTAATAACAAAAATTGATGGCATATTAGAGGAGTTCGGTTTACTTGAAACAGAAATAGGCATTAGAATGTCGGGCTGTCCAAATGGTTGTTCAAGAGCTGCAATGGGAGAAATCGGTTTTATCGGAAAAGGGCCAGGTAAATATAATTTATATTTAGGAGGCGATTTTACCGGTCAACGCTTAAATAAAATTTATCGAGAGAATATAGGCGAAGAGGAGATTTTATCCACATTGCGACCAATATTGGAGCGATATGCAAAAGAGCGTGAGGAACAGGAGCATTTTGGCGATTTTGTGATTCGCCAAGGCTATGTAGAAGCAGTAACAGATGGCCGTCAATTCCATTAATGAAAAGGCAAAATAACGCGGCAATTTTATAGTGCAAAAATGATACTAAATACGTTACTATTGTTGTAAACAAAAGGAGCGGATAATATGTACGAGCCGAAAACAAAGGAAACAGATAGCAGCGTTATTGAGTTTATTGAAGGTGTAGACAGTGTTAAAAAGCGTGAGGATGCTTATGCATTAGTAGATATTTTCACGGAAGTAACAGGCTATGAAGCAAAGATGTGGGGACCGAGCATAATCGGCTTTGGCAAATATCACTATAAATATGCTTCTGGTCATGAAGGAGACGCACCGTTAGTAGGTTTCTCACCACGCAAGGCAAAAATTAGCCTATACTTTGCCCCAGAAGACCCAGAGCGCGAAACATTGCTTGAAAATTTCGGAAAACATACGACCGGAAAGGCATGTGTATATATTAATAAGCTTTCGGATATTGACGTAACTATTTTAAAAGAATTGATTGGACAGTCTGTAGCATTTTTACGGGCAACATATCCTGAATAAAAAAGGGGATTTTGCAGCGCGCTGCAAAATCCCTTTTTTAAAAGCTACTGAACATAGCCCAGATTAAAACTGCTCCAAATGCAAAGAGAATAATGAAAATTATAATCGCTGGAATGACTAAAGTGAAGAAAGCCTTCCAATTTGAAAACTGATGTGCTTCTGCGACTGCACCAATTGATACAACAAATGACCAAATCCCTAATACAATTGATAGCAAAATGGCAATCCAAAAGATAGCAGGGATTGGCCCCTCAAAATCAGGAGTTAACAGAAAATCTGGTGATACAACAAACCAAATAAGATAAATTGGTCCAAGCATTGCTGAAGGAATCGAGGCAATGCTCGTTGCTCTATACATTTCCGTGTATGTTGCGACACCTTTGAAAAGCTTTCCAACTCCCCATGCTATAAGCGCTGAAATAAACATGACAACAATGGTTACAATAGGTGAAAAAATAATTGTTGCAATAATGAAGCCCCAAGATAATGGTCCACCATAGTCAAAGAAATTGATAGGCAACGCGATAATCGAACAAATTGTAAGAATAATCATAGCGAAGCCCATTGTTTTATGGTCAATCATATATCGAGCAGTTTGCTTCGGATGTAACCAAACAGATAAAAATGGGTTTAGCGTATTGTTATCCATAATATCCCTCCAAAATAAAATATGTATTTCCCTACCTAGTATACCGAAAAACCAGCTAAAAAGTTTCAAAAATTTACTATAATACTAAAAATGATAAAATGAACCCCCCAACAGACTTAATCTTTCCTACAAAAGCTTTAGAAATATTAATTTTATACACAGACCCGGATATTCAGAATCTTCAGTTTAGTTGCATTTACAAAGAAAGAGATTAAGTATATTATTAGTATAATAGGACTTTATTATTAAAATCTGTCATTTATCAATAAAGCCTATGAGATTGCTTGTAGAGAAAGTAGTACAGTGAGTAGAGGGGGGAATGGGGAATGAAGCGAATTACTATTAGAAAGAAATTAATTTTTTCTTTTTTACTTATTCTGCTAATCCCAGCAGCTTTGATAGGGTTAATTGCATATCAAAGTGCCAAAAAACAAGTGATAGAAGAGCAGCAGGCAAGTGCTAATGAAAGCGTTCGAATGCTTGATATGAACATTACAAATATGATTGCACCGAAAGTATATGATATTGAATATTTTGCGGGAAAGTTTAATCAACAATCGTTACGACAAGAGGAGCGAGCTGAAGTAGTTAATTTATTGACGGAATATATTAACACACATCCCGAAGTAGAAGCGATTTATATAGGTACAAAACAAGGGGAGATGATTAACGCACCGGAGCTTGATTTACCCAGTGATTACGACCCACGTGAAAGACCGTGGTATACAGATGCAGTAAATAATAATGGTGATGTAGTGCTAACAACACCCTATGTTTCAGCATCAGGTGAAAATAGCATTGTTGTGACAATAACAAAAACTTTACCAGACCAATCAGGTGTCTTCGCAATGGATTTGAATATTTCACTGCTTGATAATGTAGCAAATGATATTAAGATTGGTGAAACAGGTTTTGCGGCATTGTACGATGACCGCCAATATTATATTACGCAAAATGGAAAAGAAAGTGGCACAGAAGTAACGGAATCATATGTTAATGAAATTTATAATAACGAAAACGGGACGATTATTATGAAAGACCGACATATTCGTTATACGACAAATGAACTAACGGGCTGGAAAGTGCTCGGCACAATGTTTACAGTAGAGGCTAAGCAAGCAGCATCAGGCATATTGATGACAATTGTTATCGTCGTTGTGCTCGCTATTATTGCAGGTATTGGCTTCATACTTTTCATGGTTCGTTCAATTGTTCGCCCAATCAAGGAGCTGCAAGTAAATGCATTAAAAATTAGTGAAGGGGACTTAACGACATACATTGATATTTATACGAAGGATGAAATCGGCCAACTTGGTGAAGCGTTCGTAGCGATGAAAATTAGCTTGAAAAAATTACTTCAACATATGGGGCAAAGCGCGCAGCAAGTACAAAGTTCGGCACAAAATTTAGCGGCAAGCGCAGAGCAAAATATAGCTGCTTCTGAGCAAGTAACAGATGCAATGCAGGAGGTTGCAAGCAGCACTGAAAAGCAAACAACTAGCATTGAGCAAAATGCAATTTCCATCGAAGAAGTGGCGAAGGGCATTGTTGAGGTGACAGATAGTACGATGCAAGTGTCTGACTTATCAGGCTTTGCGATGCAGCTAGCGGATGAAGGTGGAGAGGCTGTACAACAAACAGTCAATCAAATGCAATCGATTCACGCATCTGTTGTACAATCAGATGAAACAATCCAATCACTGTATGAGCGTACAAAACAGATAGGCTCTATTTTGGAAATCATTACTGCGATTTCAGACCAAACAAATTTATTAGCATTGAATGCTGCTATTGAAGCAGCAAGAGCTGGGGAGCATGGCAAAGGCTTTGCAGTTGTTGCCGATGAGGTGCGGAAGCTAGCAGAGCAATCACTGCAATCGACAAGTCAAATTTCTACACTTATTGCTGCTATTCAACAAGATACAGCACAGTCTGTTCAGGCGATGGATAAAGCATCAATAGATGTTGAAGAAGGGTTGAAGCTAACAGAGCAAACGAGTGAAAAGTTTGCAACTATCGTAGAGAGCTTGCAAAATATCGCACCAAAAATCGAAGGCATTTCCGCAGCCTCTGAGGAAATTTCAGCCGTAGTGCAAGAAGTATCGGCGACAGCGTTAGAATTATCAGACCACGCAAAATCAAATGCCGCTGCATCTGAGGAAGTCGCAGCATCGACAGAGCAAACGTTGGCATCCATGCATGAAATGGCAGCCGCAGCACATGCTCTACAGGAGATGGCAGACGAGCTACACGAGTATATGGAAAGGTTTAAACTTTAATTAAACGAAGGCTGTAGGGAAAGCGGGTTGTCGTCTGCACTTCCCTACAGCCTACTTGTTATTATCCGGTTCCTGAGCAAATTGCAATATGGAACAAAACAGACTTCGCCATCGTTTAAAGTGAAAAGGAGTGAGCTAGGTGATTGAAGTTAATGGGCGTTTTACTGACGCAAAAATATATACGAATACAGCACAGCCAGCAGCAATTGAGCAAATTAAAGAGCTGACAGACCAAGCATTTATGGAAGGGGCAAAAATTCGTATTATGCCTGATTATCATGCTGGGAAGGGCTGTGTCATTGGCACAACGATACAATTGCAGGAGCGTGTTGTACCGAATTTAGTTGGTGTAGATGTTGGCTGTGGCGTTTTCGTTGCTGAGCTTAATACTTCTGCGATTGATTATGCCAAGCTAGATGCAACCATTCGAGCGCATGTACCGAGTGGTCAGGACTTACATATGGAGCTATCGCCAGCTAGGCAATTTAAGGAATTTGAAAGGGATAATTTTATCGCAGCAGGTATAAAAGACGATTATACAAATTTATCGCTTGGCACATTAGGCGGGGGTAATCATTTTATCGAGCTTGCGAAAGACAACGAAGATAAATATTATTTATTAATTCATACAGGCTCACGCTATATCGGTTCGAAAGTGGCGAACTGGCATCAAAAAAGAGCTTTTGAAGCATTGCGTCATCACGATGTTTCTAAAATTATTGAGCAGCTTAAAAATGAGGGACGCGAACAGGAAATACAAGCAGCAATCGAAGCATACAAGGGGGAAAACCCTGTTATACCAAAGGAATTAGCTTATTTAGAGGGTCAGCCATTCCACGATTATATTCACGATATGAAAATTGCGCAGCGCTATGCAGTAATGAATAGATGGACGATTGCTGAAACAATTGCACAGCATATGGGGTGGATATATACAGAGACCTTTGATACAATTCACAACTACATTGATACAGATACGATGACATTACGCAAAGGCGCTGTGCGAGCGAATAAAGGAGAAAAACTTGTTATTCCAATGAATATGCGTGATGGTTCGCTTATTTGTATTGGGAAGGGCAATGCGGAGTGGAATTATTCAGCGCCACATGGAGCAGGGCGAGTTTATTCACGTCGCGCAGCGAAAAAAGAGCTGAGCATGGTCGATTTCAAGGAAACGATGCAAGGTGTATGGACGACATCAGTAACGGAGGATACGCTTGACGAAGCACCAATGGCTTACAAGCCGATGGAGGAAATTACATCGGTCATTGGCGAAACCGTTGATATTATCAAGGCAATTAAGCCTGTTTATAATTTTAAAGCAAGTGAGGAGCAGAAGCCTTATATGAGGCGGAAATAATCAAAAAGAGATGATTATGGGGAAATTTGGTTGCACCTTTAACTTCTTTCAGCGTGCGTCTCCCACCTCTATAGGTGGCGAGACGCACGCTGAAATCATAAGAACTAAATCGCTTTTTAAGATAAATCATGTTGACCAAACTTGCAGCGGATGTCACAGGTTTTGAAGAAAGGTGTAATAGACTATCAAGTAGAATGTCTTATGAGTTATCATAGTGCTTCGTTACAGTCAAAGGAAAGGGGGGATTTCGTATGCGTTTACAGGAGCAACGACTTCGGCAGGCAGTGCAAGGCAAAAGTATATTAATTACAGGAGCTAGCTCAGGTATTGGGCGAGATGTCGCCTTGTTATTGGCTCGCTATGAGGCAAATTTAATAATTGTTGGACGTGATGAGGAGCGTTTGCGTGATGTTGCTGTAAAGACAGGTGCTCGGATGTATAGGATGGATTTGCGTGAGGAAGAAAATCGTCGCCAGCTATGCAAGGAAATTGGTCAGCTTGATATTTTTATCAATAATGCAGGCTTGTCCATTCACCGCTCGATATATGATTCCTTAGAGCGCTCGCATGATTTTTCGCGGACAATGGCCATTAATTATTTTGCACCTGTGGAGCTAATGTTACATTTTATTCCGTTATTAGATGCAGCAAAGGGGCAGGTTGTAAATGTTTCTACGATTAATACAAAATTTCGCCCTATGGCAAAATGGTCTGCTTATCAAGCGTCAAAGGCTGCCTTTGATACATGGCTACGAGCTGTTGCACCAGAGGTAAAGCATACGGTTTCTACAATCTATTTACCGCTTGTTCGTACACCGATGATTGCACCGACGAAAAAATATAAGCATGTACCAGCAATGGCTAGTGAGGTGGCGGCTCAGCGTATCGCTCGTTTATTGTACACGAAAAAGAAGGAGGATAAACCGTGGTGGCTACCATTTCTACGCTATTTGAGACCTTAAAAATTAAAGCCCTTTTACGGATGCCCTTCAGCAAGTTGATGAGAGCTATTAGTAAGGAAGGCTTCTCCATTAATGCATTGCTCGCTTTTTATGCTAAAAAACAGCCGCATTGTCCTATTTTTATTGAAAAGCATTGTACAACTACATATGGTCAATTTTATGACGAGGTTATTTATATGAGTTATGCTTTAAGTGAATATGGTATTCGTGCAGGACAGCGGGTTGGTTTTCAGTGTGATAATAGTATCTCGTTATTACGAGCCGTGTTTGCGACAGAGCGAATAGGGGCGACGGCTGTGTTATTACATACAGGGCGTCCTGTGAAGGGGTATTTTGATTTTTTATTTACAGAGCAGCAGCTTGAAGCTTTACCAACAAGGGCGGCGGCTGTATATTTTCCACGTAGACAAGGAAAAATTGTTTTACAAACAAGTGGCACAACTGGTGAACCTAAAGCTGTACATACAGCAGTGCATACATTGCTTGCCCCATTTTGCGCTTTGCTAGAGCGTATGCATTTTCATACATATCGTTATGTTTATGTCGCCACGCCTTTTTTTCACGGTTACGGACTTGCCTTTCTAACTGCAACAGTAGCTGCTGGACATACAGTCGTCTTAAGCAGACGCTTTGATGCTTCCTTATTAGAAGCATATCCAATTGAAGCAATCACGGTTGTTCCAACTTTGTTAACTCGCTTTAGCAAAACACCATCATTGCGCTGTATTGCAAGTGGTAGCGCACCGTTGCAAAATAGCGAGGGCTTTGAGTCGATTTTATATAATTTATACGGCACATCTGAAGTAGGCTTAATTAGTATTGCAACGCCAGAAGAACGCGCCCTATATCCTACAACAATTGGCTCGCCTATCAATGGGCTAAGCATTAGGTTTAATAAGGGTGAACTAATTGTTAATAATAAACGAACAGGGGATATCGTAGAAGAAAGAGAGGGGTTATTATTCATAAAAGGACGGCTAGATGAAAGGATTATTTCAGGTGGAGAAAATGTTTTTCCACAGCATATTGAGCAAATAATAAAGACGCACCCGAAAATAAAGGATGCTGTAATTACAAGTGAGGCAGACTCGCATTTTGGCGAGCGAGTTATTGCTTATGTTGTAGCAGATGGTGTCGGTGAGCGTGATATTCAAGCCTTTTGTAAACAGAATCTAGCAAATTATGAATGCCCGAAGAAAATTTATTTTGTGGAAGCACTTCCCTATAACGAATTAGGAAAAATTAATCGGAAGTTACTACTAAAACCCTTATAAAAAATGTTGTATAAAAATTTAGGTTTACGTATAATTAATTGAAACGGATGGAAAAGAAGTGCAGTTTACTGAAGTTAGGAAGTTATGCATTTGGAGCAATTTTTAAAGTTTTTACTTGTTGGTCTAGCAATTGCTATGCCTGTTGGTGCTATTACTGTCGAAATGACAAAACAAGGATTGAAAAATGGCTTTTTCCACGGCTGGGCAGTTGGCTTAGGCGGTATGACGATTGACTTAATGTTAATCGTAGCGCTCTATTTAGGCTTTGCGCAAGTATTGGCACTACCATATGTACAAATGCCATTATGGATTGTTGGCGCAGGGTTTTTATTTTTATTGGCCTATGATTCGATTAAAAATGCTGACCAAGATATTTCATTGGCAGGAGAAAAGGTCAATAAATCATTATGGAAAACGTATCGCAATGGCTTTCTCGTGGCGTTATCCCCAGGTAATTTAGTATTTTGGGTATCTGTTTTTGGTGTTGTACTAGCAGATTCTTATGCGGCGGATTCTAGTAGCTTTTTAATTGCGGCTATAGGAATATTGGTAGGTATTTTATTACACGATATTGGCCTACTATCAATCGTTGCTCTAACACGTAAGGTGATGAACCGTAAAATGATTCAATGGACGTCGATTATTGCAGGCGTATTGTTGTTTGGCTTTGCTTGTTATTTTTTATACCGCTTCTATGTGGATATTAGAGTTTATATTTAAGTAAAAGACATGTCTGAAAATTATTTTCAGACATGTCTTTTTGCGTAATTAATCGCGATTTCAACTGAAGGGGGAGAGTTTTATTTATTTTCAAAAATGTATGGCTCTACGATAGGGCCTGCTTTAATATATCCAGCGAAAACGGAATAGTTCCCGTCAGCTGTTAATCCTCCATTATAAATATAGCCTGAGTATGTTTTTCCATACCTAGTCTCAGTCACCCACATAGCAGATGTATGAGTTTTAGGTACTGTTCTTGTGACGTAAATTTCGTCCATTGCTTGAGCATTTACCAGCTCTGTATTTTCAGAGGCATAAACATTTGAGAAAGTTGCTGGCATTCCTAAAGTAAAAACTGCAATAACACTCATACATAGCATTTTAAATTTCTTCATTGAAATCTCCTCCATATCAATAGTTTGATTAGTATTTCTATAATTTAATACCTTTGTAATTAATATTTTCATAATAAACAGTTTCCGTCAACTTGAATTGCTATAATGTGAACTTTTCTACCTCTTTTCTTAGCTGATCAGCTATTATATTTAAGTTGCGAGCCCTTTCGGATACCGTTTCAATGCTTTTTAGTTGTTCTTGAGCAGAAGCGGAAACCTGTTCTGTGCCAGCAGATGTTTCAGCGGCAGAGGCAGAAATATTATGAATGACGCTAATGATTTGCTCCTTGCTTTGAGTCATTTCTGTTGAAAGATGTTGAACTTCATGAGCGACCTCAATTGTTTCGTCTAATGCAGCTTTAATCGTATTGAAAATATCGCTTGTATCTGTTGCAGCTTTCGCATTTTGCTCAACGACTTCAATACTTGTTTTAATTTCTTGTACAGCGCTTTTCGAAATAGCTTGAATTGCTGTAATTTTATTTTTAATATCCTCAGTTGCATTAGAGGTTTGTTCTGACAGCTTTCGAATTTCATCTGCAACAACCGCAAATCCCTTTCCTGCTTCACCGACACGAGCAGATTCAATTGATGCATTCAGTGCAAGTAAATTCGTTTGCGAGGCAATTTCTGTAATCGTATTGACTATACTTGAAATGTCTGACGATGTTTTATCCACCTCTTGGACGATAGCACTAACTTGCTGTGAGGAGTCTCGATTTTTTTCTGACCATATAGAAAGCTGCTGAACTGTGCCTACACCTTGGTTGCTTAAGTCATCGATATGCGCTGTCATTGTGGCAATTTTCTCTGTATGCTCAATCACACGATCAATATTACTTGAAAGTTGGTCTAATTGCTCTGCGCCCTTTTCAGTGTCATGTGCCTGCTCTTCTGTAGAGTTGGCAATTTCGTTAATCGCTAGGTTAATTTCATTGGTTGTTTGCATAGTGTCGTCTGCAATTTGTAAAAGTGCAGTCGATGATTCAACTAGCTCATTACTTGTACCTTGGATATTAACCGTTATATCTCTCAATGCCGAACGCATTGTTGAAATCCCCTTAGCCATATGTCCAATTTCATCTCTATAATTTGCTAGTCTATTTAACTCTGCATTTTCATAGAAATCTAAGTTAGCAGTTTGCTGTAAAGTGGCTTCGAGGTTTTTCAATGCTCGAACGATGCGGTCAATAATCCACCACATTAGCCCCCCAATAACTAAAAAGCTAACACTACCGATAATTATTTGAAAAATTAAAACTGTATCTACGATAGATTTGATTCCGCTTTCAGGAACAGCGATATCCATCACACCGTACAGTTCTCCATTTTTGTAAATGGGCTCCATAATATCATAAGTCCATATACCTTGAACTTCTGCATACCACCTTGTAAATTGCTTTACACCTTTGGTAGCACCGTTGATTGTATATTCGTCTTCATATATTTTTCCTAGTTTTTCAAGGTCACTATGCGCGACAGCTTGAACATTTTTATCAATAATAATTGCATATGTTACATTGTCCTGCTGTACTTTAGTATCTACAAATTTTTGTAATGCGGGAATAGGATCAACTTCAGAATTTAGAATCGTTTCGGCTTGCTTAGCTATTTCAAAAACTTGTTCTTGTGCTTTCTCAATCAATACTTCCTGACTCTTTGTGTTTACTATCCAGACGGCTAGGCTAGCATTGAGAACTGAGGAAACTAATAATAGGCCTAAAGTGAAAAAAAGTAGTCTTTTCTTAATGCTTTTCATGATAATATCCCCCTTTATATTTCAGTATTATAGAGGTTTGTCGACAAATAAAAGCATAGACAAACTTTGAAACTTAAAGTTAGTATCATGTAATAATAGGACATTGTCAATATAGATAGTGTCGAAAAAAAGAATATTATGTCTAAAAAGCAGTTCTTTTGATTTACTCATGTGTAAAGCTAGCGTTTAGATTATGTAAATATTCATATAGGCGAGGGGCTGTCCAAAAAGCCGAGCATAGCCGGCATTTTGGACAGTAGCGAGGATGTTTCACAAAATGTTGATTCATCTAAACAGAAAACGCCACTTTTAAAAATGGGATGAACATTGGCTTTAGCAGTGTACTCCTTCAGTAAAAGGGAAGCGATGAAAACCTTGATTTCAATGCGATGGCAAAACAAAATGGACTTTTCGGATAACTCCTTTAACTTCTTTCAGCAATGTTTACTGCGACGAGTAACCGTAGGAGCAGATGTTTTTTGTACCGATAGCGTGGTGGTGAATATCGCAAGCTTGGCAGAAAGGCTTGCGAGATGCAGGTCGATTAACCGTTGTCACAGAACATGTCGGTTTTAGGTTAAATTCCAACAAACAGCTCAAAAAAATCTGGTCTAAAGTTAGCCGAGGTATCATTGATATTATTTATCTCGCAATAATCAGTGGGGGATAAGGAAAACCTCCACTGATTGAAGCTTCACTTTATTGCTTTCCTTTAGCCCTAGCCTAATAAATAAAACCCCGATTAAAAGGAAAGTGAAATTTTCATTTAAGCCAATTAGTAAAAAGATAATACTAATCAATAAATAAGCAGAGACATACTGTTGCTATAATTAATTTTCTTCATAGGCGTTGGCATTTTTACTATTGGAATAAAAATAAGCACTCGTCATCAAATAAATCACAATAGAAAGCCCTACAATAAGGTAAAAAGCTTTCATATTGAGCGAATGAATATAGAGTAGATAAATAACAATAAATAATGGCATGACGGCAAATCTTATAAAAGGGTTAGACCATCCTTTTCGTATAAAGACAGCGCCCATTCTAAATGGTAAAAATAAAAGACCAAAAAGAAATACCCCGATTATATTTTGTAGCCATTTCATTTTCAGCACTCCTTTCGTTTGAGTAATAACATCAACAGAACTTAGCTTCGTGTCTAAGGCATTTTCTAATAGCTTTAATGAGATGGTGTCAGGTATACTTTTTTCTAATTCCCATTTAGAAATTGTTTGCCTTGTGACAAATACTTTGTCTGCTAATTGTTGTTGTGTTAGCTGTAATTCCGTTCGTCTGAAGCGAATTTTTTCTCCTAGCTTCATGTTGTACCTCCTTTTTGTACGTTTTCATCGTATATTTCCATATCCTAAAAATACAGCAACAGCAAGCGTTGCGCACGCAACGGAAACAAAAAACATAGAAAAAAGGAACTGTCTGCGGTTATTTCAAGACACTTCCTTTATTATTACTGCCAATATATTTTCACAAAAAATGCCATGAAATATTTGATGCGAGTAGCGTATATAGTTTGATTTTTTAACAAATATTTAATATAGAAATTGAAATATTAAATACCCATTAAAAAAATGTTCTTGCGGTTATTCGTCACAGGGGGCTGTCTAAAAAGAGGGTTTTGTCTAGAAATCGCATGTTAAGGGGGATTTTTGCTTCTTCTCTTTCATTTGGAGAAGCACCGCTAAACCCTGTGTTTCTAACATTTTCAAAGAAAGCTCTCTCTATTTTAAAGGAGCAAACATTTTACCAAAACATCATCACCAACGTCCAAAATGCCGGCTATGCACGGCTTTTTGGACGCCCCTCCCCAATATAATTAGTTATTATTTTAAAATAAATGTAGCGATTTTTTCTACAAGCCCTTCAGTTAATGGCAATGTAGGGTTTGCATATGTTGCAAGATTACTTTCGCGGTCAGCTGGTGCATCCTTTAATACGTGGTTCATCGTTTCAAAATAGAGAACCTCTGCATCGGATTTTGCTGTGTGTAAACGCTCTGCGTCTACTTTTGTTATTTGTAAATCGTTATTTCCTTGAATAATTAATGTCGGCACTTTTAATTCAGCTAGTTTAGCTGCTGGGTCGTATTTTAACCAAGAAATTAAATATGGCTGTACAGATGGGCGGAATAAAGCATATAAATCCTCTGGCACATTATCTACCGTTTCACCTTTTTTCAATTGCTCCAAAATAGTTGAAGCCGTTTCTAATAATGGCTCTGGCAATTGTGCAGTTAGCTGTTCAAACAAAATTTCGTCAATTGGTCGACCAGCGCCGGCAATTGATGTCAGCGATTCAACTGTGGCTGTATGCGCAGCGATAATGCCAACTAATGAACCTTCACTATGACCAATTAAATGGACCGATGAGAAACGAGGGTCTTGTTGAACAAATTCAATAATTTGCTCGACATCCTGTGAGTAATTTGTAAAGCGTAAATCGCCCTCATCTTTAAGTAATTCCATATTATCTCCAACACCGCGTTTATCAAAGCGAATAGATGCGATGCCTTGCTGTGCTAAACCTTCAGCTAGCATTTTTAAGCTGTTGTTTTCACCTATAACGGTGTTGCCGTCCTTAGTTGTTGGACCAGAGCCTGCAATAATAACGGCTACAGGCACTTGTGCAGTCGCATTTTTAGGCATTTCTAATGCAACTTTTAATCGTCCATTTTCAACAGGGACTGCTAGTTCCTCGTATGTGACAGCAGGCGGCTCATAAGGCGTTAAAATAAGAGGGAAGGTCATTCCGTTTTGTGAAAAATTCGCTGTAATGCGGTCTTCTTCGATTTTCCCTTCAATGGTCATAGTCGTTCCTGCAATATCGACAACCGCCTGTAATTGCTCTTTATTAGTTGTGAGTGAGCTAACGGGATAGTTTGTTAAACCTTGAGCTGGTACAGAAAAATATGCTTTTCCATCTGCATCAATTTGTAAAATAACCGATAGTGGGCTTTGTGGAATATCAATTTTCCCTGCCCATTGACCGATTGGCAATATGCTTTCCTCCATTTCATTTAATGCTAATATTCTTTCTAAAAACAGAGCGAATTGTCCACGTGTTAACGGCTCGTTTAAGAGAAACTGATTGGAAGTGGTCGTAATATTATTGCTGCTTAATGCCTGTACATACGGATAGCTCCAATGGGATTTCGGAACATCTGAAAAAGATGTTGTTTCGGTTGCTTGTAAATCAAATGCTTGTACTAAAATTTTTGCAATTTGCCCACGAGTAATAGGTGTGTTTGGATTGAAGTTACCATCAGGTTGTCCATCAATTAAGCCAGCCTTATAAGCATTTTGGATTGTTTCATAATAAGAATGCTTCTCTGATACATCAGTAAATTCTTTTCCTTCTCTAATTGAAGGAAGCTCAATTAAGCGCTCTAATACCACTAATACATGCTGGCGCGTAATAGTTTCTTGAGGTCGAAATGTGTTGTCAGAAAAACCTGTAATAGCGCCTTTATCATGCAGTAGATTGATAGCGCTCGCATAAGGGCTTGAAGGTACAATATCACTAAAGTTTGGCTGCTCGGCATACGTCATTGTCGGTAGGACAATAGCGGGTGTAATAGCTGTTGCTGCAATGATTGCTGCAAAATGTTTTTTCTTCATTTCATTCCTACTCCTCTCTATACTTCTATTTTTATGATAAAGGGTTTTCTCTTATGTGAAAAGCAATAGCCATTCATTATTGGAAGATAGGGTCGATATTAATGAAAATAACAAGGAGTTTCTATTATAAGTTTAATAGTAAGTAGAAATGGGAAGAGTTAGATGTAAAGGAAGTCTAGGCACAATTTTGCCATAGTTCACAATGTATAGAAGCTTTTCTACAGGGTTATACTTGAAGTAGTTTCTGTAGCCATGCTATGGTTTTAATGTAGGGTAAAAAAATAAAATGAGGTGTTATTATGACAAAGCGTTTAATGCACGTATTGTTAGCAGGAGGGTTAGCGGTATTTGGCCTTGCAGCATGTGGGGGAGATAAGGCGAAGGAAGAGCCATCTACTTCTACAAATGAGCCAGCAGGAGATACTGTAGCAGCTGGAGAAAGTATTGCTAAATCAAAATGTATTGGCTGTCATGGTGGCGATTTAACAGGTGGAATGGGTCCAAATTTACACGGTCTCGCATTGTCTAAAGAAGAAATTGTGGATATTTTAAAAAATGGTAAAGGCGCAATGCCTGCTAATACAGCGCAAGGCGACGAAGAAGCTGTAGCGGATTATATTTTAACATTGAAATAATAAAACGGCAGAACCTAGAAATTGCGGTTCAAGAAAAACCGAACTATGTTACGAAATACTAATTTCTTTAGTCTTTCAGTCATAGTTCGGTTTTTTTAATTCTTCAATTTTAAGAAATACACTTGAATACATTATTTCTATATTCTTTGCACTTTCTTTATCATTATATAAACTAAATTTAGAGGTATATTGTTCTCCGTTAGGTAGTTTTAAATAAAGTATAGCGTATGCTTGTGTTTCTACTTCTTTTGCATCCTTGTAGCTTAGTTCACGCGATATAAATGGAAAATAGGACTTTTTAGATTTGATAAATAAAAAAGGAATTTCTGCTTTTTCGTAAATATCAGCATATTGGGGCTCAGACGCCTCTTCCAAATTTTCTTCAGTAATAAAAATAGCATCATATGATGAAATTCTATTTTTTTGTGTTAGTTGTTCAATTTCAATTTCATCAAAAATAATATTTTTTTCTTGGACATCTGGTGCATTCCCGACGATACCTATTTTTAATGTTTCCCCGCTATAAATTTGGTTTTCATCGTAAGAACATCCCGCAATAACTAAAAATGATATTCCAAATATAAAAATTAAAAGCTGTTTCATAAAATACCTCCCGCCCTAACCTATTATACCATTTATGTAAAAAAATCAATTTATATAACAGCTTTAAAAAGTTCCTTTTTGTAGTTAATTTAGGGCTCGTCACTTGAGAGCGTATCACATTGTGGGGTGACTGTTTTTATTATTTTGAAAAATATGCGAAAGGAAGGCTTAGATGAAACGAATTTTAATGGAACTTCAGTAGAAGAGCCTCTGGCAAACTTTAAAAATTAGGATGTGAGTTTGCTAGAGGCCTAATGGATTACTCTCCGTATGTTAGCGCAAAATTAACCATTGCGGCAATGCCGTATTGGATGGCTTCATTCTCGAATTCTACTTTATGATTATGCAGTGCGCGGCGTGTATTTTCGTTATCGCTGCCTGTGCCCATTCTGAACATGAAGCCAGGTACTTGCTCTAAAATATAAGAAAAATCCTCGCCTCCCATTGATGGGGCAGGCATATGTACGACCTGCTTCTCGCCTAACAGCTCTGTCGTAACTTGTTCAAACAATTGCAATAACGATGCATCTGATAGAAGTGCAGGGCAGCCATGTTCATAATGTAGGGACGCATTACCACGCATGCTTTCAGCAGTATGTTGAATAATGCGTTCAATAATGGCTGGCATTTGTTCTCTGATGGCTGGGTTTGTTGTACGAACTGTGCCTTTCATTATAACGCTTTCTGGAATAATATTGTGAGCCTCACCACCTTGAATATGCCCAATTGTAACAACAGCTTGCTCTGTTGGTGGGATTTCCCTTGCTACAATTGTTTGTAAGGATGTAAGTACATGACCTGCAATCAAAATAGGGTCAACTGATTTGTGTGGATGTGCAGCATGGCCACCTGTACCTCTAATTGTGATGGTAATATTATCACAGGCAGCGAGCATTGCTCCATAACGAATGCCAATCTCCCCTACTGATAAGTCTGGAGAAGTATGAAGCGCTATGGCTGCGTCAACTTTTGGATTTTCTAATACTCCTGCTTGTAGCATCTCTTTTGCTCCGCTCATAATTTCCTCAGCAGGTTGGAACAGTAGCTTAATATTCGCCTTCAGTAAATGCTGATTATCGATAAGCATTTTCGCTGTTCCAAGTAATACAGATGTATGTAAATCATGTCCGCAGGCATGCATAATACCTGAGTGTATAGATTTATAAGGTAAGTTTGTTTCCTCGGAAATAGGTAGAGCATCCATATCTGCCCGTAGCGCTAAAGTTTTTGTTGCATTGGGTGCCTCAATAAAGCCAACAACCCCAGTGCCACTTTCTGCAATTGTATATGGAATACCCCATTTTGATAAATAGCTAGCAACTAGCTTCGTCGTCTCAAATTCCTTATTACTTAATTCAGGATGCTGATGAAGATGTTGACGAACCGAAATCATCTCTTCTGAAATTGTAGATGCTTTTGTGAATAATGACATCGCTTATACCTCGCTTCATAGATTTTGACAAGAATATTATCAGAAGTATAAGAATACTTCAAATTTCCTTGTTGCACGTATTTAGATTTTAACTTCTTTCAGTGGGTGTCCAAACACCGGCTGGCAAAGAGGAGTCTAGTCTAGGCACATCGCATCTTGCGATGTTAGCCTAAGTCTTCGACGGATGTTGCAGATTAGTTAGCCAACGTGTAATTAATAAATGAATACTGCAATAAAAAATAGCTGTCTGAAAAGACATGTAATAGCGATAGTACATGCTTTTAGACAGCTTTTAATTATAATAATTCTTTGCGTAATTGTGCAGCGGATTTTGGTGATAATAAGCCAAACGGAATGTCAAAAACAGTTTTTGCTCCTTTGTCACCAGCTTTATTTAAGCGGTAGGCTGCACGTGCATATGCAACGATAACACTTGATGTAAAGTTTGGGTTGCTTTCAAGCTTCAAAGAAAACTCAAAAATTTGTTTGTCATTTGCACCGCTTTCTCCACTGCGAATAACAAATCCACCATGTGGCATCCCCGTATGATTCGATTTGAAGTCCTCTTCCGAAATAAAATGAACTGTTGTGTCATATTCATCAAAATAGTTTGGCATTGTGACAATTTCTTGTTCTATTTTTGCAGCATCAGCCCCTTGTTCTAATACGACCCAGCATTCACGGGCATGCTTTTCACGTGTCGTTAGCTCGGGATTTTCCCCATTACGTACACGCTCCACTGCATCTTTGATTGGCAATGTATATTGTGCAGCATATTTCACACCCTTAATGCGGCGCACGGCATCTGAATGGCCTTGACTTAAGCCATCTCCCCAAAAAGTATATGTGGAGCCTACAGGTAAAACTGCCTCCCCGATTAAACGATTTAATGAAAATAAACCCGGATCCCAGCCAACAGAAATAATGCCTATTTTTTCGGATTTTTGTGCAACAGCATCTACAGCATCAAAAAACTGTGGAATTTTTGCATGTGTATCGTAGCTGTCCACGATATTAAACCATTGTGCAAAATATGGGCTTTGATCGGGTAAATCCGTCGCAGAACCGCCGCATAAAATCATGACATCAATGTCATCCTTATATTCTTTCGCCTCATCTATTAAACATACTTTCGCATTGCTAGCAATCTTCACTGTTGCTGGATCGCGACGTGTAAAAACAGCCACCAGCTCCATATCAGAATTTTGAGATATTGCGTGCTCTACACCGCGACCTAAATTTCCGTAACCTACTATACCAACTCGAATAACAGTCATTTAATATCCTCCTATGTCTGTGTATTTACTAGCAATGAACAAGAAAAACCCGTACTAGCCAAGTAAATGTAAGCTTCCAATCATTAAGGATGTATACCCTTAATGATTGAAGTTTCACTTTATTATCATACGCTCTGATTTAAAGATTCACAATAGTTCGATTATATTTCGATATTTTTATAAGTCTTAAGTAGCGATTTGCCCAATTAGTAGGTAAGTTCACCCGAAAAATGAATGGATTCGCCCGAATACTCACCTATTTTACCCGCAAAAATCAGCACCCTAATCAAATCGATAAGCGTGTACGACATGTCCATTGCGTCCCGAAGTTGTTTCTGCCTGTGATAAAGAGTTTAAAATGGCTTCTTCAGTCGCTTCTGCTGCTGCGGCAAATAAATGATTCATCACAGGGTGATCTTCACGTAGCTGGGTGCGTGTTTCAAATAACCCATCTGTTTTGTGTGCAATAGTTCGGGCTGTTGTAAAGCCAATAACAATATCTCCACTACCATGTGAAAAATGGCTGCCTGTTCTGCCAAGACCGATACCGCAGCGTTTAATAACACGTAGCAATTGTCTGCTACTCAACGGTGCATTTGTTGCTAAAACGATGATAATGGAGCCATCTGTTGGGGCAACAGTATTGGCAGCCTGCTGTTGTTTAGGTATGTAATGCGTAGCTAAAAAATCATCCTTGCTCCCAAAATTGCTTAGTACTAAACAACCGACTGTATATTGTATTGCCTCGTTCACTGTGATGATGCGTGATGCTGAACCTATACCACCTTTATAGCCGAAACAAACCATGCCTTTGCCAGCTCCAACAGCCCCTTCGGCAGCAGTGTCTGTCGAAGCGGTGTGAATAGCTTCAATCGCATGCTTCGGTGTAACAGCACAATGACGAATTGAGTTTAAATGACTATCATTGCATTCGCCAACTACGATATTAATTGTGCCAGTCGTTTTACCAATAGCTTCATTTGCCTCAAGCATATATTGTAGCGTCCCTTGCGTTACAGCAGGGACGCTCAATGTATTTGTTAACATAATAGGCGACTCTAATATACCAAGTTCATTTACTTGTACAAGTCCTGTTGTTTTTCCAAAGCCATTTAGAACATAGCTTGCTGCTGTTACTTTTTGTTCAAATAGGTTACCAGAATGAGGCAGGATAGCCGTCACACCTGTACAAGCATAATCTCCTTGCTCATTTAAAGGATAATCCAGCGTAATATGTCCAACTTGGACACCATCGACATCTGTAATGCAGTTTTTATCGCCTGTTCGTAATTTTCCAACAATAATACCATGTTCACGCAATTTTTTGCCCATCTCAATGCCCCCTAAATTTTAAACTGATAATAGACTACTATGTTACACATATTTTACAGCATTCAGTTGAAATTGGATGTATCTTTTTGTGTGCTAGGTATAAAGATGAATTTCACGTCAATAATGAAATGTAACACCTAAACTAAAAGCCTCTTTTTCTCTAAATAAAACTAAAAATAAATTTATGCTAATAATGCTTTGGATATCATAGTTATGCACGTTATAATAATGAATAGATAGAGGTGAAATCAGGTCTATTTATTATACAAATATTGGATTTTCGATAAATGGGTAATTAACATATTGGAAGTGGAATAAATTTTTGAATCATGAATACGTTAAGTAATACTAAAATCATAAGTGTCATAGCTACCGAGGAAATACGATAGCTGAAAAAAACTTAAAAACAAAAGGGGAGGTCGCTGCTACTAGACAAGCCACCTATAATTGCATATAGGGCTTTGTCCATATTTTGAGTAGTAGAATGCTCGTGTGGGATTTTTTTAAAAGTCATGGCTTTAAACGCTTTATGATTTTAATAGGTATTGGGGTGGCATTGTATTTAATGCGCAGTATGATTAACCTCATTTTGTTTACGTTTATTATTACATATTTAATGAATCGATTAAGCACAAAGCTAACAAGTGTAATAAAAAAATATGTGCCGATAAAAGAGGCGGTTATTACTATTATTATTTACTTGCTATTTGTAGCAGGGGTTGTTGGTGTTGTTTATAAATATTTACCGATGGTGTCACAGCAACTGACACAGCTTTTCAACTTAATTATGAATTTCAATATTAATCCAAATGAAAATGAAATCACAAAATATTTAGCACCGACAATTGAGAAAATTGAGCTTGACCAATATTTGGAACAAGGTGTTAATTTTATCGTAGAAAATATCACGAATATTGGGAAGCTACTTTTACAAGTGTTAATTGCAGCAATTTTAAGCTTATTTATTATGCTAGATAAAAATCGCATTATTGAATTTACGATGAAGTTTAAAAATAGTAAAATTGCTCCTTTATATGATGAGCTACAGTACTTCTCTAAAGTGTTCATTCGTTCTTTTGGTAAAGTTATTGAGGCGCAGTTTATCATTGCATCGGTGAACTGTATATTATCTGTTATCGTTTTATATTTTATGGGCTTCCCGCATTTAATTGCGTTAGGAATGATGATTTTCGTACTTGGGTTAATTCCAGTAGCAGGTGTAATTATATCTCTAATTCCTTTAACGATTATTGCCTATAGCATTGGTGGCTTCATGTACATTGTCTATATTCTGATTATTGTTACAGTATTGCATGCTATAGAAGCCTACTTCCTAAATCCAAAGTTAATGTCGGCAAAAACAGATTTACCGATATTCTATACGTTTATGGTCATTTTATTTTCCGAGCATTTCTTTGGTGTGTGGGGGTTAATTATCGGTATTCCACTATTTATGTTCCTGTTAGATGTGCTTGAAGTGACATCCTCTAAAAATCAGGAGGCTGCCGAAAAAGACTGAGGTGTCTTTTTTAGCGTTTAACAAAACACAAATGAAATGGGGCTGTTCAAAATGCCGTGCATAGCCGGCATTTTGGACAGTAGCGATGATGTTTCACAAAATGTTGATTCATATAAATAGAGAGCGCCTCTTTTAAAAATGGGATGAACATTGGCTTTAGCAGTGTTTCCCTTCAGTAAAAGGGAAGCGATGAAAACCTTTATTTCAATGCGGTGTCAAAACAAAGTGGACTACTCCCCTTTATAAAAAACTATGACATAACATGTTCTCTTCCATTTTCAACGTAAGATTCTAGAATAATGCGCCCATCTTTTTTGTAATAAAAATAAGTTTTATGGTCACTTTTTAACTTTATACTAACCATGAAATTTTTACTTCCTTGTAAATTAGAAATAAACGCTTCACTGGAAATAATATCATCCTGCTCTATTTTTGCTTCTGTTATCAAATATTCCACAACATCATCTTCTAAACTCTTTTTTTGAAGGCTTACGAACAAAAATATACAACCTATTAAAATCAATAAAAAAATCCCGAATTTTCTCATACAAATCTCCTTCAATAACAGCAATTAAAAAGTGTGTTGCTCGTTTTCAAATTTTTTAGGCAAATAGTTTATAAAAAGCTACCGCTAGCGTCCCAAATATCGGCAACCGCACATCATTTGGGACGCCCATTCTACATAATTTGTTCATACGCTTGAAGTATGAATTGCTTATCGAAAGTATTTTTAAATTCTTTTACCCCATCCATCGCGTACAATATGTCACGCTTGGCATTTTCGTGGTCTCCTTCTTCTAAATAGCATAGCGCACGGACAGCATAGGAGCGGTAGAAAATACCTAAATCTGCTGGATGTTGGTGATTTTCAGGGATATACAAATTTTCGAGTAGCTTTTTTGCCTGCGCGAATTGTTGCAACTGTAAATGCGCATAGGCATATTCTCCATTGACAAACATTTTAGCGTCTGCATAAGCTTCCTCAGGTATATCAAAATAATCAATGGCAATCGCTAAAGCTTTTTCATAATCTTGCTCGATTTGATTCGTATAAACGAGCGTTAAAATTTGTGTCGCGATAGCATCGGAGGAATCCTCTAGTGCCGCGGAATAAGCTTTCATTTTCATTAAATAATCATGGCTTTTTTGAGCATCGCCATTGGAGCAATGCAAATAAAATGAAAAGCGATAAAAGTCATTTAAGCGATATAATATTTTTTTCTCTTTCGCTAGTTTTAAAGCGAGTTCTAAATACTCGAATGTTTTTTGGTCATTATATAAAGCAGCATAAACGACAGTAAAATTATAGTAAAAATCAAGCTTACTAAGGTCGTCGATTAAATAATTGTAGCGCTCTAGATATTTTTCCCCTTCTAATAAATAGTCTAACGCTTGCTCATAGTGATGCATATTAAATCTAATAGCACATAAAAGACTGAAGCAATTGAGCATTTTCGAGTAGGCATGAACATTTTCATACATTTTTGTTAAAGGTGAAAATGGCTCAATAGAAAGGTCGATTTTTAAACGATAGCGTACTCTTAAATAGATTTCTAATAACCGTACTTCCTCATAATGATTTCCCTTCAAGCTCTCGGATTGTATGAATGGCTCAATGAGCTGCAAAAGCTCTTGTCCTTTTATCGTATACTGCTCTTTATTAAATTCCTTTTTTTGCTGCATGAATAGTTGCTCAGCCCGCATGAAAGTATCATGTATTTTTTGGTTATCCTCTGATTGCATGAGTTCAGCAACATCTATCTGAAGCTGGTTGGCGATATAATGTAAGCTCTCCATCGAAGGCTGAGCTTTGCCGTTTTCAATTAAACTGAGCATGCCTTTTGTTAGACGATCTCCTGCTACTTGCGCTAAAGTCATTTTTCGTTCTTTGCGCAGCTCTTTTATTTTTGCACCTATATTCAACATAAGGTCACCTCACTACGTAAGATTATAGCAAATATTATAATGAAAAGGTATTTAATTTAATTAAATTAAACAAATTGGGGTTGACTCGAAGTGTTATAATCAAATAATTTTAAATTTAATTAAACTTATTGTTGAAATTTTAAAAATAATGTTTTAAAATAAGTTTAATCAAATTAAACAAAAGGCGTGATAAAAATGGATGAAAAGTTAAAGTACAAAAAATCAACGTATCATTTGTACACATTCCTTGTGAGTAAAATGATTGGCTCACTTGGTTCTAATGTATATGCATTTGGAATTAGTATGTACATTCTTTCTTTAACGGGTTCTTCTTTGAGCTTCGCAACAAATATTTTATTAAACATTTTGCCAAGAACAATTATTTCCCCTATCGCGGGTCTAATAGGGGACCGCGTACCACGCAAATGGCTTGTAATTGGTGGGCAAGCAGGGGTAGTTTTAACGGTAAGTATCGCACTTTTATACACGTGGATGGTCGATTTATCTTTGATAGTTATTTATTTGGCAACATTTTTTAATAGTGTTTTTAGTTCGTTTTCGGGCGTGGCATTTTCAGCATCTATTGCAAACCTAGTTGATGAAGAACGTCTGCAAAAGGCGATGAGCTTTAACCAGTTATCGTACTCTGTTTCAGGTATTGGTGGACCGATTTTTGGTGGTATGTTATTTGGTTTTGCATCAATGGAAATGTTTTTACTTATTTTTATTATTGCACAGGCAATTGCCTTGTTATTAGAATCAACAATGAATTTCACGCTGCATAAAAAATCTGTGACGCAATCTGAACAGACACAAAAAGAAACAATGCTACAAAGCTTTAAGGCTGGATTTGTTTATTTAAAGCAGAAGCCAGTTGTGCGTGCGATTTTATGGACAGCATTGTGGTTAAATTTATTTTTCACATGTATAAGTGTTGGAATCGGTTTTGTCTTGTTAACAAATTTAAAATTGCAGCCGCAATTAATTGGTATCATCGAGGCGGGAGCCGCAATTGGCATGCTTGTTGCATCGATTTATTTAGCCACTCGTAGCAATTTAAAATTCCCAATGGTTGTTGTCAAACGTTCAACACTATTAATGGCAATTTCAGTTATTATGACAGCAGTACCATTGTTATTTAGCTGGTCCAACACAATAAACTTTATATACTATATAGCACTGATGTTTATCTCTGGTGGGCTTGGTGTTGTGACAAACACGCCAGTAGGGGTGATATTGCAAACATCAGTAGACGAGGAATATAAGGGGCGTGTATTTGGCATTGTGGAAATGATGGCAATGAGCATGATGCCAATCGGAACATTAATATACGGTATTTTATACGATATGCTTCCTGCACAATCTATTTTGATTGTAAGTGGGCTGATTTTAGTGCTAATCGTTTTATTATTGCTGCGTCGTTCGGTAATTGAAATGGCACACCCGGAGTTGAAGAATAAAAAGAAATTGAATGTTTTAGAGGAAGTAGAAGGGTGAGTAAATGCCCTTCTTTTTTCTTTGGAAATACTTGTATAAAAAGAAGGGTTGAATTATAATATAGAGAACGTATATTCTATTTGGGGGTAGTTATGAATCATCAGCAGTTAAAAGAACGAGCGCTATGCATTGCAAAACCACCAAAGAATTTTCAATTAATGTTTGAAGAGGTTGATGCACAGCTAAGTGACGGTACGGTCATAACTTTTCAAGATTAAGGAGGGGCTATTATGCAGCGTTGCGGCTGGGTAAAATTAGACGAGCCATTGTATGTAGAATATCACGATAATGAATGGGGCAAGCCTGTTTACGATGACCAAAAGCTTTTTGAGATGATTTGCTTAGAAGGGGCACAGGCGGGATTAAGCTGGTGGACGATTTTACAAAAACGCGAAGGCTATCGTGAAGCGTTTGACGGATTTGATGCCGAAAAAATTGTTCGATATACAGATGAGAAATTAGCTGAATTAAAGGAAGATACACGTATTGTACGGAATCGACTGAAAATCGCTAGCGTTGTTACAAATGCACAAGCCTACTTACGCATGCAACAACAGTATGGTTCTTTCTCAAATTACATTTGGCAATTTGTTAATCACGAGCCACTCATTAATCATTGGTCAACGATAAGTGAAGTACCTGTAACAACAGCGATGAGCGATAAAATGAGCAAGCAATTAAAAAAGGACGGCTTTAAATTTGTTGGTAGCACGATTTGCTATTCTTTTATGCAGGCAGTAGGCATGGTGAATGACCATGTACAAGATTGCTTTTGCTATGAAGGAGGAAACAAATGAATAATTTGTATGAACAAGCATTAAATGATTATATATCAGCTACGAATACACATGATTTTACAAATGTTCAACGAATGCTTCATCCAAATGTCGTTTATTGGTTCACAGATAAAAAATGTACAACAATGACTGAAATACAGCATTATTTTGAAAATGCTTGGGAAGCAATTAAAGAAGAAGTATATGAAGCAAGGGATGTTCAATGGCTCATAACAAATCAAGATACAGCCACTTGCTTATATACTTACTGCTATTCTGGTTATTACAATGGGAAGTTTATTTCAGGGCAAGGGAGAGCAACAAATATTTTTGTGAAAAATAAGAAAAATGAATGGAAGCTAATACATGAGCATTTAAGTAGTGGGCTATAAATAAAGCGCTTGAAATCAAAGTGAAAACAACGATTTTGGGCGCTTCTATTATTAACATTGCATTGAAAAAGACCTTGCTTATGAGTGAAACATTACTTTATTCTCTAACATTTGTATCATATATTGTAATTCATAGGTTTAGGGGGCTACGTCATGCTATTGAAGCAACTGAAACAGAATTTCTTAATTATAAATGCAACAGTTTACTTTGATGAGCAGCAATATTTGCGTGAACAAACTAATAATCCTGCTAGAGTTCAGGTATTTATACAGCAAGCAGAGGTACTGCTACAGCAGATAGATAACGAGGAGGAGCAGTACTATTTATTAGGCTCGCTTGGTTATTGTTATCGCATTTTAAATCAAGCTAATAAGGCAATATTTTATTTAGAACAATGCCTAAAAAAAGTAGAGGCAAATCCTGCTCGCAACATGGTTACACTTATTCGATTAGGGGAGGCATATAAATATAACAATCAGCATAAGAAAGCATTAAAATTATTTGAAGATGCACAGGCAATTCAGAGAGCGCACAATATTGAAAATTATGAGGATTTTATTTATCAACACAAGGCAAAATGTTTAATGGAGCTGGGAGACAATGCTCAAGCAAAGGAGCTTTTGAAATTGGCTTTAGCTATTAGAAAGGATAAAGGCATTGACTCGTTAATTACATCTACTGAGAAAGTCCTACAGCTATTAAAGGAGGAATAAAATGCTACACCGCTTATGCTTTTATTAGAGCAGCTAGATGGAAAAAAGATGCCGATACTTGCTGATTTCGATTGCTGTCATACGCACCCGATGCACCCGCTAGCAATAGGCAAAAAGATACGGCTTGATGCAACGGCAAAAAAAGTATTTTGTATTGAAGCGTGGTTGTAGAGCTACCAAGCACGAAAGGCTATCTCAAAAAACAAACTTTTCTGGAAAATTAGTTTTGCACTTATTTAAAATCAAAAGAAAGCTGCTAAACTTAGCGTTTATCTCAGTTTCAATGGAACCTTTTTTCTTTTATCCCCCCTGATAAAACATCATCAAAAGCGCCCCGAAAGCTGGCAATGCACTGCTTTGGGGCGCTTTTTAACATCTATAGTCGAGGGTCTACCGCGTCACTTTCTAGTGCTAATGTAGCTAGTACACATTCATGTATGCGTGCCATGCTTTCTTTTTGGACGAAGCGCTCGATGCCCTCTAAGCCTAGAGCGAATTCTTGCAAGGCATGTTTCATTTTCTTGCTTGGATTGCGCTTTTTTAGTTGGGTTAGCTGGTGCGGGTCTGTATAGTCCATTCCATAAATAATGCGCAAATATTCACGCCCCCGCACTTTAATTGCTGGTTGAATAAGTTTCCCTTTGCTTTTAGGGATAAAGGCTAGTGGCTTAATGACGATTCCTTCGTGACCGACTGCCGTCATTTCCTCCCACCATTCAATCACTTTTTGCTCATCCTGCTCGTTCTCAATGACTTTATACTCTGTTGGAATAAAGATAGTTGAATTTTGAGCAAGCCAATGATTCATTTCCATATGCCATGTATGTGGCTGATGGAAGCACGTTCCGTTGCTATGTGCAAGTATATGGAATGGAGCAACTTGAATGCTTGATAAATCATCTACAGACCAACAATAATTTTGATAAACTGCATCGAAACGTACGGCGTTGCGGAGTAACTCCTTATATTGCTTTTGCCAATCAGCGACATCGACAAGTGTTGTTTGTAGCTTTGTAGCTAGCTTTTGGCGGTCCATTAAAGCATGTTCTGCAACGTGTGCATACTGCTTATCGATAAGCGACTGAGCCTTTAAGTTCCAAGGTAATATTTCCGCATCTAATAAAACGAAATCTGTTCCCATTTTTTCGAAATAGTTTTTGGCAACTAATTCTGCGTGTAACTTTTGCACGATGATAGCGTGAGCTTCTGGTGCGAAAAAGGCTCGCCCAGTGCGTGTTGTAATAATGCCAAGCGTCTCGCTATCGACCCATTCTTTCGCAATTTGCTCATCTTTGAAAAGTAAAAATACAGCGCGACTTCCCATATGCTTTTTCTCCGCAATAAGCTGCGTCAAGCCATGCTTTTTATAATAGGCAAAAGCCTCTAGAGGATGCTCTAAATAATCTTCATGCTGTGATGTTTGTGGTGTTGGGCTCATCGTTGGCGGAATATAAACAAGCTGCTCCATAGGCACAGTATAGTGTGAAATGGTGTCGATTGCGGCTTTCGCATAGCCGTCGCCAATCCAAACATTTTCGCCATGTGTCGTAGCAACCTCAAAGCCGTTTAAGAAAGCATAAATATTTGGTGCTTGGAAATGCTTTTCTGCTGCTTCTAATAAAGGGTTTTGCTGCTCACCTGCATAATTCTCGTAGGCATCCACTGCCTCGAAGGTACCTTCAGGATAGCGCAGTGCTGTTAGCTGTCCACCGAAGACGACACCTTGGTCGATATTAATTGTATTGTTAATTTTTAAGGGCTTTAGCTTTGGCTCGTGCCCCCAAATAATTAATTCAGATGTTTGGTGATTAGTGTACCAATCTGCACGAATCGGTCGTCCTGTGTCACTTGTTCCAATAACATCGCCGTAACGGCAAAAATCGCGAATGCGAGGTGAGTTTTTTCCAATATAATGGTCTTTGATACCAGCGTGTGTAACGATAGCTTTACCAATTCCATTTTCCAAAATAATATAATGAGAAGGTGCATGCAATAGCATTTTAGCAAGGCGTTCTTTTAATTGCGCTGTGTCATTCGCACCGTGCTGTTGCTCGAAGTGCTGCATTTCTTGCTCAACCATTTCATCTCCATGTGCTAACTGTACGCTTTTTCCATCTAGCCAGCGCGCAATTTTCCAGCCGTGATTACTATCTGTCATATAGCTTAGCCCTGACTCAATTTGCTTCAGCCAAAATTGCATTGTTGCGAGTGATTTTGGACCGCGGCTCATAATATCGCCGACGGAAATCAGCTTACGTCCCTCTGGATGCTTATAAAGGCCGTTTTCCTCGATATAACCTAGCTTTTTGATAAGAGCCATCATTTCATCATAACAGCCGTGAATATCTCCAATAATATCAACCCCTGCGCCAAGCTCAATGTGTAAATCTGAGGGGTGGCGAATTACCTCGACTTGCTCCTCTGGTCGAATTGTATAAAGCTTTGTGAAGGGCTCCTTTTTTAGCAAGCGCTTTTCATCCTTTAGTTTGCGAACTTGTTGTTTAATGCGTGCTGCTCCTCTAGGTCGCTGGCGCTCCTTATCACGTGCTAATAATTGTTCTAGTGGTACGTCAAAGAGTAAACCGTAAATGGCTATATGCTGTCTTTTGGCAATAGCAAAATATATTTCACGCTCCTTGGCGTTCAAATGTGTCGCATCCACAAATGTTAAGCGATTCAGTTTTGCTCTCGCAATAATAATCTGCTCCATTATATGAAATGTTTCTGCTGAAATGGCTGCATATTGCTCGTATAATAAATCGGCTTCTTGCTTCGAAGCTCCTTGAAAATTGATAAAATCAATGTCTGCGACCGTCATTCGATAATCGTCTGAGCTAACGATTTCGCTTAGTGCAATGCTATTATTGGCAACAAGATTTTGCAAAAATGTTGATTTTCCACTATTAGATGGACCAATACATAGCACAATGGCTGCATGTGGTAAATGAAGCTGCATTACAGTCCCTCCGTTCGTTTAAAAATGCACATTTGTGTTGGTGTACCGTGCGCTGTGTGTTGTTCGCCAATGCCGTAAAAGGTAGTTGAATAAGGAGTATTCTGTGCCATTGCAGCACACCAGCTTTCAAATTGTTGACGCGTCCATTCGAAGCGGTGATCTTCATGACGCATCTCCTCTAGCTTATATACTTTATTGTAATCCGCATTCGGAGTAGTAATAATTAATGCTTTTGGCGCATATTGCTGCAGTAGCATTGACATAATTTTTGGTAAGCGTTCCTCATTAATATGCTCAATCACCTCGCATAAAATTAGAATATCTTTGTGGGCTAAAGTATAGTCATGATAGAATAATGAGCCCCATTGAATGCGTGGCATTATAACTGTGTCAAGCTCCTCAAAGCGCTTTGTTGCTTTTCGAATGGCAGCCTCGCTTGGCTCTACTGCAATGAGCTCTTGAATTGTTGATAGCTCACTTAGTAGGGCTGTTAATTTCCCTTCACCAGCCCCAAAATCGACAACAGATTGATGCGGTAGTTTTTTGACTTGTTCGACAATTGCCTCATAGCGCTGTGTACTGAGTAAAGGCTTTGCTGTAGAAGTAGGCTGTGCATTAATTAGATGACGGAAGCGTAATGCTTTTTTATAAATAAAATCTTTCTCGGGATGCTGCTCTAGCCAGCCCTCACCATAACGCTCCAATCGTTCGCGCTCCGCCTCATCAATAAAATAATGCTTATAATCATCCATTACAGGAATAAGGACAAAAAGTTGTTGCAATGCCTGCTGCAAAGTAGTTAGTGCACTAATTTTAATAAAGCGCGCTCGTTGCGCGGCTGAAATTGCCTCTATTTCAACACTGAAACCAAGTGGTGTAAACAACTGCTGAATTTCTTCGTTTGTGAGCTTCGTAGCTATAGGACCAAATTCAAAGCTGAAAGGGAAAGCCTGTTCAGCGAATGCTACGTACTGCTCCTGTGGTTTACCATTTAGCGCAGTGCCGAGCATTTTGCGAATAAGCGATAAAAAAATACTGCTCGCCGCAAAGCTGCGGTCATTAATATAATGTGTAATATCGTATGCACGTTCATGTCCAACGAGCGCGAGCGGGTCAGGGGTCACAAAAATGGTAGCCTCTACCTCATGCGCTGTTAGCTTATGATAAACGAAGCGTACAGCATGTCCTTTTTCATGTCTTTCATGTAAATTATTTGGATTTTTAGCGAATAAATAAGAAATTTCTTTCGCATATGGGGTTTCGCAATAAATAGTTAATTGCATACAGCCACATCCTTTCTACTTTTAACTATAATGAAAAAACAATCCTTTAGCTAGAAAGTTTCGCGTTTCCAAGTTTTATGAAAAGGTATATATTTATTATAGGAAAGGAGAGGTTTTGATGAAACACAATCCATTACAGCGTTTTGGAGAGATTGTTGGGGGCAAAAAAGGAAGATGGGCATTACTTGGAATATGGCTTGCTCTATTAATTGCTTTAACGATGACATTACCACAAGTAAATAGTGTCGAAAACTTCGCTGGTGATGAATTGCCTACTGATATGATGTCAATCGAAGCAAAGCAAATTATGAAGGAGCAATTTGCATCAGATGCTGGTGTGCCACTATTAATGGTGTGGTATGAGGAAACGGGCTTAGAACTAGCAGATATAGCCAACATCCAAGCGCTATATGCAAAATTAGAGGCTGGGCCATTAGAGGGGCAGGAGGCTTTACCACCTTTTGCAAAATTGCCTCCTGAGGCGATGCTAGGAGCTCTATCAGAAAACGGACGCTCACTTGTAACACCAGTTTTTTTTGCAACAGATACGAATTCAAAAAGCTTTAAAAAGAGCTTAGAACAAATAACAGCTTATACAACAGAGGTAATGAATGAAAATCCATATGACAAAGGTTTAGATGAAGGTGGCTTACTTGCTCGTTTTTCGGGTCCGGTCGCCATTTCAGTAGATGCAGCTTCACTTTTTGGATCAGCAGACATACAGTTAATGATTGCAACAGTTATTTTAATTTTAGCTATTTTATTGGCGATTTATCGCTCACCAATTTTAGCGTTTATTCCAATTATTGTAGTAAGTATAGCGTTTTTAGTCATTAGTCCATTGCTTGGTTATATGGCGGAAAATGGATGGATTCATAAAGATGCACAGGCAATTTCAATTATGATTGTGTTATTGTTTGGTGCAGGTACAGATTATTGCTTGTTTTTAATTACGAAATATCGCGATAAATTATTAATGGAAAGTAATAAATTTATAGCGATTGCTGAAGCTGTACGTGATTCAGCGGGTGCTATTTTTATGAGTGGCTTTACTGTTGTAATTGGCTTAGCGACACTTGCGTTAGCTGATTACGGTGCTTTTCAGCGTTTTGCTGTGCCGTTTAGCTTTGGTGTGCTCTTAACGATGATTGCGGTATTGACTCTATTACCTGCGCTCCTTTCTGTATTAGGTCGCAAAGCGTTCTGGCCCTTTGTTCCACGGACAGTTGAAGAAGAACAGCTGCTTGCACAGAAAAAGGGGAAGGAATATAAGCCTCGTCAAGAAAGTCATGCTAAAATGCGCAAAATTGGTTTATTTGTTACACGTAAGCCTTGGCTTGTCGTTATAACAGCAGGTATCTTTTTACTGGCATTAGCCTTTACTTCAACAAAAATTCAATATAATTATGATTTACTTTCTTCCTTCCCAGAGGATATACAGTCACGTGAAGGTTTTGCATTGATTGAGGATAATTTTTCGGCAGGTGAATTAGCGCCTGTGCAAATTATTATTGATACACAAGGAAAGTCTGTGGATATTGGAGAGCAGCTTCGTAACTTACCGTATGTAGCAACCGTTCAGGAGCCGCGTGTAGGTAGTGAGAATACAAATATTATATTGTATGAGGTAGATTTGAATAAAGACCCATATTCAAACGAGGCTATGGAAGATGTTGAACAAATGAAGCAGGAAGTAGCAACTATTATAGATAATAAGTTTTGGATTGGTGGCGAAACGAGCGAGCAACTAGATACAAAGAAAGTGCAAAAGGATGATGAAAAGCTCATCCAGCCTGTGATGATTGCTATTATTTTAGCTGTACTTCTTTTATATTTACGTGCAGTTATTACGGCGATCCAATTAATGCTGACAGTACTCGTATCATTTTTTGCAGCCCTTGGTTTAGGCTGGCTTATTATTCATTATGGTTTAGGACACGAGGCGATAGCGAGTGCTATTCCGTTGTATTCGTTTGTATTTATTATTGCATTAGGCAATGACTACAACATTTTTATGATTTCGGATATTTGGAAAAATAGGCATCAAGGGATGGATTATAAGCAAGCGATTACGGAGGGGGTAGCGTCTACTGGTGCAGTCATTACGTCGGCAGGTTTAATTTTGGCAGGTACATTTGCCGTGTTAGCCTCATTACCAATTCAGCTATTAGTACAATTTGGTATCGTTACGGCTGTAGGTGTTTTATTAGATACGTTTATTGTTCGTCCGTTGCTCGTACCAGCTCTTATTACTCTATTTGGGAAATGGTCTTACTGGCCAAGTCGCTTGGGGAAAAAACATAATTAAGCGAATCCATTTAAAGTTGTGTTCTAGGGGCTGTCCAAAAAGCCGTGCATAGCCGGCATTTTGGACTGTAACTTTTGAGGGCACTTAACTTGGACTTTGAGATGAACGTGGAATAAAACTAATAAAACGTGGAATAAACCTCGAAAAACATGGAATAAATCTGCAATCCAATCAAATGGCGCACGCTAATGTGAGAGAGTGGATGGTATTTCAACCGAATTAGTGAACTGACCACCCAAGCAAGATTCTCTTTTATTCATAGCAACGCCCCCCATTACAATTTCTTAATATAATCTTTACACTTTGCAAAAAAGCATCAGCAGTACATGGGGGACTAAGGCTAGCAGCGAAATTGCATGCTCGTCATTCACTTGTGTAGTTAGTTAAAACATTTTACGATAAAGTTAGGCTGTAAAATCGTAAAGTAATCATCTAGTAGAGGTGAACAAGGGTGGATCAAGAAGAGTTACGGGTGAAGGATTATTTGCTACAAGGCATTTTGAACGGTACATTTTCATTTTATGATAAAATGCCAAGCGAGCTAGCGTTAGTAGAGCAATTTAAAGTACCAAGAATTAAAATTCGCAATGTCTATCAGTTCATTGAAAAAATGGGCTATATTTATTCGAAGCAAGGTGTGGGACGCTTTTTAAAGCATCAACGAAAAACGCTAGAGGTTGTCATGACAGGCGATGTGAGCTTTAGTGAAAAAATGCGGAAGCAGACAGGCAATTATAAATCAATCGTAACAAAATTAGAGCGTGTACCAGCTAGCCATGCAATTTATAGTAAGCCTCAAATTGTACCTGAGCATACAATTTATTTAGTGGAGCGTTTGCGCTTTATTGACGGTGAACCTGCGGCACTTCATCGGTCCTATGTTATTGCTAATAATTTCCCGCAAATTAAGCAGGCAAATAATCGATTAACGTCGATGTATAGTTTTTATAAAAGTAATGGTATTAATCAATTCCATAGCAGCTTTTCTAATTTATTAGTATCATTTCCAAATGAATTGGAGCGTGCCTTGCTTGGCTGTGAGGTGCTCGTACCGCTTGTAAAGGTTGAATCAGACAATTGGGATCAGGAGCAAAATCAATTATTGGAGTACACAGAAATAATTTATCGTACAGACCGTTTTTCTTTCCAACTATGAAAAATAGGTAGGGGCTGTCTGAAAAGTAGGCGAACATGCTACTTTTCAGGCAGTCTTTTTTTTAGCGATAAAGGGTCGGCTGAAAAGTTATTTTGAGGCGTTCCCTTTGCGACGAGTAATCGCAGGAGCAAATGTTTTACTGCGACGAGTAATCGCAGGAGCAACTGTTTTATGTGCCGAAAGCGAAGTGATAGGTACAAGCATTGTTTAGCGAATATTTAATATAAGATTGTCCAAAAAGCCGTGCATAGCCGGCATTTTGGACAGTAGTGATGATGTTTCGCAAAAAATTGATTTATATAAATAGAGAACGCCTCTATTAAAAATGGGAGGAACATTGGCTTTAGCAGCGTTCTCCTTCAGTAAAAGGGAAGCCATGAAAACATTGATTTCAATGTAGTGTCAAACAAAATGGACTTTTCGGACAACTCTAGCCCTGTGCAATCTTTGACAGGCTGAAAACGTGAACTTTAAAGTTTTTTCCGAAATATCTCTACAGCATTACAGCTTGGCGCCTTTCTTGTAAAGAGTCTTTACATATTCTTCACGAAACCTTTTCACTAGGCAGCTTGGCGACAAGTTAGGATGGTGTTGAAAGGAGCTGGCATGATGAAAAGAGCTGAACGAACAAAGTTGTTAATTGAAGTAGGAAGAGAGCTTGCATTACAACTAGCAGCTAATATTTGCGAGCAATATGAGGTGCAGGAAATTAGCCCACCAAAAGAAGGACTTATTATGGTCAAAATGCGTGAAACAGCGCAAAAATCATTGTTTTATATAGGGGAAGTATTGGTTACCGAAACGAAGGTGAGGATTGGGAATGCTTATGGCGTTGGCTTAGTGAGGGAATCTGAGCCAGAATTGTCAAAGGCATTGGCAATTATAGATGCAGCTTATAGTGCGCAGCTACCAGAAACGCTTATATGGGCGTCGCATTTTGAGGTGTTAGCTGAGCAACTTCACACGAAGCAGCAGAAAATTAAACAATCCATCGAGCGAACAAAAGTCAATTTCGATACGATGGCTACTTAAGGAGGAGCAGCATGGAAGCCGTACATTTTACACAACGTGCATTTCGTATATTGCTAAATTGTTTTGCAAGACCTGGTACAGCAGGAAAGTTGGAAAGCAGTCATACGGTGAATAACCTATATGGAGAAACGGTGACAGTCTGTAGGTCATTGCTAGACGGTGAAGTAAGCTTCCAAACAGCTAATGAGCATCGAGAAATTAATCAATCATTACGGGCATTGACAGGTGGGCAAATTGAGCCTTTAGAGCAGGCTGACTTCATTATTATTCCTCATGGTGCGGAGCGACAGCAGCTATTAAAGGCGGTTGAGTTAGCCAAAGTCGGTAATTTAATTGACCCTCAAAAATCTGCGACGATTATTATGGAGCTAGATGAGGCGACAGCAACGATTGTAGCACAGCTAACAGGTCCAGGTATTGCTACAGTAGAAAATGTGGAGCTTGCTGTATGTAAGGAATTTTTAGCATTACGTGCAAGTAAAAACAAAGAATTTCCGCTCGGTATTGACTGTATTTTTATTGAGCGTAGCGGACGGGTTATTGCTCTCCCTCGCACAACGACTATCAGTGAGGTGACGAATTAATGGCATATGTAGCGGTACGTGGTGGTGCTGAGGCGATTGAGGCATCATTAGAGCATTTACAGTATGAGCGAGTTAAAGATGGAGCCTTTGTGGCTGTTGAAACATTACAGGCGACAATGCGGGGTTTTTTAGACCAAGTGATGTCAGAGAGTAGTCTCTACAGTGAGCAGTTAGCGGCGCTTGCGATGAAGCAAAGCGAGGGCAATGTGGAGGAGGCAATTTTTTTACTACGTGCCCATCGTTCAACATTGCCGAGATTGTATTATTCAACGACTACAGATGCGCGAAGCATGTTTGTTTTACGTCGCATTTCAGCTAGCTTTAAAGATATTCCAGGTGGTCAAATTTTAGGTGCATCTCATGATTATTTACACCGCTTACTGAATTTCGATTTATTGCAGGAAACAGTAGAAGATGTAGCAGCACAAAAGGCTGAATTTGAAGCGATTGAAGTGCCAGACAATAGTGTTTTACAGTTGGAAAGATTACCAAAAGTGATGGATTATTTGCGTCAGGAAGGGTTAATCCGAGAGTTTCCTGAAAATGATGCTGAGCCAAGTGATATTACAAAGGAGAGCATAGCTTTCCCGACAAGTCGCTCCCAGCGTTTACAAACATTAACGCGTGGGCAAACAGGCACTGTTACATCGCTTGGCTATGCAGGCTTGCGCGGCTATGGTGCATCACATCCAACAGTTGGGGAAGTAAGAGTTGGGTGGCAGTCAATTCACGTTGCGTTAGATGATGGGGAAGATCCGTATTATATTGGAGCAATTAAGCTAACAGAGGTAGAATCATTTATTCCAGTGAATGTCAATGGAGAAGATAAGCAAGTAGTGGAATTTGATGTGGGCTACGGTGCATGCTTCGGTCAAAATGAAACGAAGGCAATTGCGATGTCTATCGTTGACCATGCATTAGAGGTCGGGGGAGATACAGCGATTCATGATGAGGAATTTGTGTTACTGCATATAGATACGATTGAGTCGACAGGTTTTATTTCGCATTTAAAAATGCCTCATTATGTCACATTCCAATCGAAGCTTGAGCAAATGAGGGCGATTAAAAGGGAGGGCAAAATGCTATGAGAGAAGTGCCATTCGCATTATTAGATGAGCAGTCGAAAAAGGAAATACGACGTGCGATATTAAAGGGCGTTGCGATTCCCGGTTATCAAGTCCCCTTTGCCTCGCGTGAAATGCCGATTGGGCGTGGCTGGGGAACAGGTGGCCTGCAATTGACATTGGCGCTTATTGGTAAGGAGGATACGTTGAAAGTAATTGACCAAGGAGCAGATGACTCGGTCAATGCAGTCAATATTAAAAAGCTTGTACAAAAAACAACAGGTGTTCAAACGACAACGCACACGCAGGAGGCATCGATTGTTCAATCACGTCATCGTATTCCAGAGGTGCCACTTACAAAGGAGCAAATTCTTGTATTGCAAGTGCCAGAGCCAGAGCCATTGCGTGCAATTGAGCGCAGTGAATATAAAACGAAGCGTTATCATGCAGAAAAGGAATATAGCGGCGCTTATTTAATGCTTTTTGAGCAAATTATGCGTTATAACCAAACATCACAAGGAGCCGATTATCCTGTGCTAGTAAATGGGCGCTATGTAATGAATCCAAGTCCGATTCCGCGCTTTGATAATCCAAAAATTCATCACAACGAAGCGCTTATCCTATTTGGGGCAGGGCGTGAGAAGAAAATTTATGCTGTACCCCCTTACACTAATGTGCAATCACTTGCCTTTGAGGACTATCCATTCGTAGTGGAGCAATTTGCAGGGAAAATTTGCCGTGAAACAGGCTTATCGAATGTTTTCTTAGATGAGTTAACAGATGAGGAAACAGGCGAAACATACTATTTATGTAATGATACGAGCTATATGGAAGAGGTACTGGCGCGAAAGGTGGCGGTGAAGCAATGAGGGAGCAACCAATATTACAAGTTCACAAGCTATCAAAGCAGTATGGAAAGGGCTGTAGCCATTGTCGAGGCGAGAATGTTCGGTTAGAAAAAAATTATTGTCCAGCTTGTAAAACAGTTTATGCATGTCGCGATATTTCCTTTGAGCTGTATCGTGGCGAAATACTTGGCATTGTTGGGGAAAGTGGTAGCGGTAAGTCAACTTTAATGAAGAGCTTGTATTTTGATGAGCAAATTACGAGTGGTGTTGGTTTATTAAAGGATTTTAAAGATGGTACAGCAAATATTTTCGAGCAATCTCGTCAGCAGCAACGTTTTATTCGTAATACAATACTCGGCATGGTTTATCAAAATCCCATGCTTGGCTTAAATATGGAGTTTTCTTCGATGAGTAATATTGCAGAAAAGCAAATTGCTGCAGGGAATCGTCATGTGCGCAATATGGAAAATCGCAGCTTAGAGCTACTCGGTCATGTCAATATTCCGCTTTTCCGTAGCAAGGAAGCACCTAAAAACTTTTCAGGTGGTATGCAGCAGCGGGTACAAATTGCCAAAGCTTTATCCAATAACCCACCTGTTTTATTGCTTGATGAGGTGACGACAGGGCTAGATTTATCAGTACAGGCAGATGTGCTTGATTTAATTAAGTCAATCCAACGTGAATTGAATATTTCAATGATAGTTGTCTCACATGATTTAGCTGTTATACGTATGCTTGCAGACCGCACAATTGTTATGCTCAATGGTCAGATTATAGAGCATGGCTTGACAGACCAAGTATTAGAGGACCCACAGCATGCCTATACGCAGCAGCTAGTTTATTCATTGTTATAATACCCTAGCACAAGCTGACAGATAGAAATTTAATTAATAAGGAGACTTGCCATGATTGCCATTGTAAATGGAGTGATTGTAACAGAGCAGCAATTTTTATATGACCACGTTGTCCTCATTGAAGATGCGGTGATTAAACAAATTGTTCATCAAGCGGATGTCCAGCTAGATGGAGTAGAGGTCATTAATGCCAATGGGGGTTATGTGTCACCAGGATTTGTCGATATTCATTCAGATTATATTGAAACGATTGTTAGCCCGCGTCCCAATTCAGTAATGAACATGAATATTGGCTTGCGTGAAAGTGAGCGTATTTTAATGACGCATGGGATTACAACAATCTTTCATTCATTGTCATACTATGGCGATGATAAATATTCGCATAAGGCGATTCGCAATCCCGAAAATGTGCAGAAATGCGTTGATGCTATCAGTGCCTCGCATGATGAGCCACATTTAATTCGTCATCGCTTACATGCACGCTTTGAAATTGATTCAGTCGGTCAATTACAGCAGTTAGAGGAAAATATTTTAGATGGTAAAGTACATTTACTGTCGTTTATGGACCATACACCGGGGCAAGGGCAGTATCGCAATTTAGAAATATATAAAAACATTATGCGTGGCTATCGCTCAATGACAGAGCATGAGGCAGACACGTTAATTAAAGAGCAAATTGATAAGGAAAAAATTACGTTAGAGGATATTGAGCGTCTAAGTCGTTTAGCGATTTCGCATAATATTGCCGTTGCCTCACATGATGATGACGATATACAAAAGCTAGCACTTGTTCAATCGTATGGCACGACGATTAGTGAGTTTCCAATTACGTTAGATGTGGCGAAGGAAGCGAAACGATTAGGCTTACAAACGATAGCGGGTGCACCGAATATTTTATTAGGTGGCTCGCATACAGGCAATTTAAGTGCGGCAGAGGCCATTCAGGCAGGGGTTATTCATATTATTTGTAGCGACTACTATCCACCGGCGATGCTGCTCGGTATTTTCGAGCTTTCTAGTAAATACGATGAGGACTTACACGCCCTATTCCAGCTTGTGACGATAAATCCTGCAAAAGCTGTTAATATGGGGCATGAGATTGGCTCCATCGCAGTAGAAAAAAAGGCAGACATTATCATTATTGAGCAAATGGCAGATGGCTATCCTGTTGTGACAACAACAATTGTCGACGGTAAAGTTATTTTACGAACGAATTATCGATAAGGATGTGTGAGGATGATAACCGTAGAAAATTTGCATAAAAGCTTTATGATTCATCATTTAAGTAGAACATTGCCAGCATTGCAAGACGTTTCATTGCATGTTCCCGAAGGTAGCTTTTTAGGCATTGTCGGAAAAAGTGGGAGTGGGAAATCAACGATTTTAAAAAGCATTTATCGCACATATGAGCCACAGAAGGGCAAGATTTTATTTCAATCTGAGGCGTATGGCACGATTGATTTAGTACAGGCAACAGCGCGTGAAGTCGTTTATTTACGCAAGCATGAAATTGGCTATGTTTCGCAATTTTTAAATGTCATGCCACGTACAACAGCGTTGGAGCTAGTCGAGCAATCGCTGCTTGATTTAGGCGTATCGAGGGCAGAGGCTACACCGAAGGCACAACAAGCACTAAAGCATTTTGATATAGACGAGGCGCTATGGAATAGCTATCCGAATATGTTCTCTGGCGGTGAAAAGCTCCGTTTAAATATTGCCTGTGCTATTGTGAAAGAGCCGCGTTTATTACTGCTGGATGAACCGACAGCAAGTCTTGACCAAGCATCTAAATTGAAGGTGCGAGAGGCAATTGAAAAGCTCAAAGCAAACGGCACGACGTTAATTGGTATTTTTCATGATTTAGAGTTCATGGAAGGCTTATGTGACAACGTCTTTCATATGGAAAAAATACAAGGAAAGGAGCTTGTGTAATGAAGGTTGATTTGCATATGCATAGCACATATTCGGATGGCTCAAATACGTTAGAGGAGCTTTTTCGACAAGCAAAGACAGTAGGTTTAACACATATTAGTGTCGTTGACCATGATACGGTTCATCATTTTGAAGAAGGACAGCAGCTTGCCGAGAAGTATAATATTCATTTTATTCCGGGTATAGAGATTTCAGCCTATGATTTTGAGCGTGGTCGCAAAGTGCATATGCTAGGCTATCAATTACAAGGTTCATGTGAGCATATTCGCCAGCTTTGTCAGCCATTGTTGAATCGTCGTCATGAGCATACACTTTGGCAAATGCATCAAATTCAGGAGGCGGGCTTTGCCATTACAGAGGAGCAGGCATACGAGCGTATAGCTAAAGTAAATGTGCTTTACAAACAGCATATTATGGATGTGTTAACGACTGCGTCTTTTGATTCCAAGGATTATCAAACATTGTATAGGTCATTGTTTAAAAATAATGGCGTAGCTGCCAGCGATATTCGCTATGTCGATGTATTCGCTGCATTGCGTGCGATTAAAGCAGATGGAGGTATTGCTGTGCTGGCACATCCCGGTCAACTTGATTCCTATGAAATTGCAGAGGAATTGATTAAGGAGGGGCTAGATGGTATTGAGCTAGTACATCCAGATCATAATGAACAGGATTATGAACGAATTGTAACGATGGCAAACAAGCATGGCTTATTAATGACAGGTGGCTCTGATTACCACGGTCGATATGGCACAGAAATCGCGCTTGGTAAATATACGATGCAACATTTGTATATGCCGCAATTTGTAAATGCTTAGTTAATGATTATTAAGAAACTGCTGAACTACTTTTATTATTGGCTAATTATGATTAAATATTGCATGTAGAGCACGTCTACTAAATTTTGTACGAAAAAAGGAGCATAACATGAGCAAAAAATGGATTTTACTATTTTCGATGATTTTATGTGCAATTTTTCTAGTTGCTTGTAACTCAGAGGAAGGTACATCTTCAGGTACAGTGGCTGCTAATGAATCTAATGGAAATGCAGCGAAGTCTAAATCGAATGAGCCATTAGTGATGGTATGGTATCCAAATGAATCAGGTTCTGAAATGGCTGGTGCTCGCGATGCATTCGGCAAGATTTTTGAAGAGGCAACAGGTCGCAAAGTAGAACAAAAATTAACGACAGATTATGCGATTGCTATTGAAGCGATTGCTAGTGGTAATGCACAAGTCGCTTTCATGGGTCCACAAGGTTATATCGAGGCGAACAATAAAAGCGCAGATGTGCAGCCAATCGTTGTACCTTCTGGTAGTTCAGGTACATTGGAGGATGCAGTTTATTACAGTTGGTTAGCAGTTCCAAAGGATAAAGCTGATGAATATAAGGTAAATGGTGAATTCTCAATTGATACAATTGCGAATAAAAAAATGTCATTCGTATCCGCATCATCAACATCAGGCTTTAAAGTGCCTTCTAGCTCAATCGTTGCACACTTTTCGAAACAGGATGCTTATAAATCATTGAAACAGGACGATTTAATCGAGTCCAATGCGTTATTCCCAGAAGTGCTATTTGGCGATTCTCACCAAGGTTCAGCGGTGAATATGTTAATGGAGCGTTCAGATGTGTCCGCTTTTTGTGATACATGTGTCTCAGCATACGTAGATTTAGTGGAAGGTGAACCGAATACGGCAGGTGCAGTTTACCGTGTAAAGGACGATGCAGCAGCACCGTTTAATAATTTGCCTGGTAAAGAATTTACATTGATTTCGTCTACACCTGTATTAAACTCGCCATTTGTAGTAAACACATCTGCATTAACAGCAGAAGAAATTACGAAGCTAACAGAGCTATTAATTTCGGATGAAACAGCAAATAATAAAACGATTTTCGTACCAAAGGATTCGGGGGAAATTGGTCTGTTTTCTAAATCAGCAGACGAGCGCTTTGTACAAGTAAATGATGCTTGGTTTGACCCAATCCGAAAATTGTCTGAGTAGTTCAACTAACAATCCGTGGGGGATGAGGAAAACCCCCACGGATTGAAGTTTCACTTTATTTTGATAAAGAAGGGAAGAAAATGATGCCAACGATTACGTTAGATCGCCCAGCAGAGCAAGGGGTGACGAAAGAAGCGGCAATTGTCACGCAAACTGTTTTGGAATTGCGCAATATTGAAAAAAGCTATGATATGAAAACGCTAATTATAAAAGATATTGATTTACAGTTAAAGCAAGGGGAATTTGTCTCGATTATTGGACCATCAGGTGCGGGAAAATCAACATTGCTACGTTGCATTAACCGCATGATTGAACCGACGGACGGAGACATCATTTTCGACGGAACGAATATTACACAATTAAATAAAGCAGCACTTCGCAAACAACGCACAAAAATTGGCATGGTGTTTCAGCACTACAATTTAGTTTCGCGCCTAACGGTATTTGAAAATGTATTGCATGGTCGCTTTGGCTACAAATCGACGCTACAAGGTATTTTAGGCTTGTATACAGAGGAAGAAAAAATATTGGCGTTATCCATTTTAGAGAAGCTTGGAATGAAGGACCATGTATATAAGCGTTGTGACCAGCTAAGTGGCGGTCAGAAGCAACGTGTTGGTATCGCACGAGCACTTGTACAGCAGCCGAAATTATTATTATGCGATGAGCCAATTGCTTCGCTCGACCCAAATTCTTCAAAGGTTATTATGGATCATTTAAAGGAAATTTCTCAGTCGATGGGTATAACAGTACTTGTGAACTTACATCAAGTAGATGTAGCGTTGAAATATTCTGACCGCATTATCGGTTTAAATCGAGGCTCAAAATTGTTCGACGATTTACCGAAGCGCTTAAATCAAATGGATATTCGCAATATTTATGGTGCAGAAGTAGATGAGCTTATTTTTGAATAGTGTTAGACGGAGGAAACAATGACAATGACCAATTTTTTAAGAATGAAAAAATGGAAGATGACAGGCATTATTGTGCTCTTATTAGTAATTGTGTACGGCTCTTCGATAATAACTGATTTTGATTTACTTAAAGGTGTCGCATCAATTCCCGGAACGATTACTTGGATTGCTACAAATCTTATACCCGATGCAGCAGCTATGGAAAATTTGCCAAAGGTGCTATCGCGCTTATGGGAGACGATTGTTTTATCCGTAATTGCATCAACAACAGCAGCTATATGTGCTTTCTTTTTTGCCATTTTTGGCTCTAAAACAACACAAATTAATCGTACCATAGCATTTTGTACACGCTTCATTGCCTCTGTATTTCGTAATATTCCTATTGTTGCATGGGCGTTAGTGCTAGTTATTTCATTTGGTCATAATGTGGTAACAGGCTATTTTGCATTGTTTATTTCTACATTTGGCACGTTAGTGCGTATGTTTATGGAAACAATTGACGAGGCAAGCGCAGATGGTGTGGAAGCCTTAAATGCAACGGGTGCTACTTATTTTCAAATGGTCTTTAAAGGTGTTTTACCAGATACGATGCCACAAATGCTGAGCTGGCTCTTTTATATGATTGAAACAAATATACGCAGTGCGACATTAATTGGATTATTAACAGGTACGGGGATTGGTTATTTATTCGACTTGCATTATAAGCGATTAGATTACGGTACACTTGGTTTAATTACATTGTCAATTATCATAGTTGTCATTGCGATTGAATTTGCCTCAAATAAAGTAAGGAGGATGATTTTATAATGGAGCACACATCTTTGTTGCAAGGGATTTATCTTAAAAATGGAAAAATCAAAACGCGCACAATGACAAAGGCGACAATTACGGTACGTGTGGTCATCATTTTTTTATCCATCTTTACATTAGTAGGTCCCTTTCTCTTAAAATATTCGGCAATTGATTGGCCAACAGCGCTTTTTTATACATTGGATAATTTGAAAATGATGTTTTTGCAGCCTGCCTTTAATCAAATTACCTTTGCTACAGCGATTACACAAATTTTGATTACATTGGCATTAGCTTTTTTATCAACGATATTAGGCGCAATTCTTTCTTTTTTCTTAGCAATTAACACAGCGAAAAATTTAGCGCCAGCAGGTCTGTCCAATGCGATTATTGCATTTAACTCTGTTATTCGTGCAGTGCCAACTGTACTTTGGGTATTAATTTTTGCTATCGTTGCAGGGCTAGGGGCTGTGGCGGCAGTGCTTGGGATGATGCTGCATACAATGGCTTATTTAACGAAAGCCTATGCAGAATCCTTCGAGGAAATTGAAGAAGGAACAATTGAGGCGCTGCGTGCAGCTAGCGCTAGCTGGTGGCATATTATTTTCCACTGTGTATTGCCACAATCCGCCTCCTATCTTGTATCGTGGACGTTTTTACGTTTTGAAACGAACTACGGTGTAGCTATCGCAATGGGAGCAGCAGCGGCAGCGGGGGGGATTGGCTTCGAGCTATTTATGTCCTCAAGCTTCTATTATGATTTATATGAGGTCGGCATGATAACTTACTGTGCATTGATTGTAGCGATTGTTTTAGAAATCATTGCACTGCAAATCAAAAAGCGCTTGATGGCTAGTTAGAAGAGGATGCCCAAAAAGCCAGGTGGTTGCTGGCATTTTGGGCGCTTTCGGTGATATTTTGATAAAGTGAAGCTTCAATCACTGGGGATTTTTCTCATCCCTCATTGATTGCCCGTAAATGCGGGACAAAATGTTCGCTTGTGGAAATAGAGAGCGACTTTCTTTGAAAATGTGAGAACATATGCTTTGGCGGTGTTTATTTTTCAGCAGCCTTATCTTTTATATTAAATATTTGTTGAAAATGCTTGCTCTTAGGGTGGTCGCAATGAATTATCGCTATCCTCGTCGCGAAGTAGTCATCTAAAAATGATTTTTCAGACGCCCCTTTAATGCGTTGGCAAAAGCAAACGAACTTTTAGGTATCTAGTAGAGTACCTTGCATGAACAGAAAGATTTTGCACTTACCAGAAGAACAAGGATGCTAAGGCGATACCTGCGATAGCTCCAATTGCAATGCCGTAGCCGAAGCCTGGGCGATAACCATAGCCCCAAAAGCCTAAGCTATAGCCACCAAATCCTCTGTCGGGCTCAAGCCAAACCATTCTACGGTCGACGTTCGTAATGCGTCCGACATGTACGCGTCCATCCGTATCTGTAATACGTACTCTTTTTCCATGATATTGACAGCATAAATCATATACTTCTGCTCTGCTCATAATTTTTCCCTCCTTTTTCCGTCATACATCTTAATATATGTAGAAATCGTTACTAGACATAAGCTAGTTGACTATGACAAGAAGGGATAAATATAAAAGAAGCTGTTTGAAAGATTGTGTGTTCACACGCTTTTCAAAACAACTTCTTACACTTTTTAAAATGAGTAATTGACTCAATTATACACAATGATAACGCCCAACCGGAACAATTAAAGGTGTTTTTGAAACAGGGTCTTCGATTACCATGCTATCTAAATCAAAGGTTTCTTTAATTAATTCGCTTGTAATAATACTTTGAGGTGCCCCCTCTGCAAGTAAGCGTCCGTTTTTTAATGCAAATAAGTAATCTGCATAGCGAGCAGAAAGGTTAATATCGTGTAGTACCATCACAATGGTTGTACCATATTTTTTGTTTAAATCTGTTAGCAAATCTAAAATTTCGACTTGATATGTAATATCTAAAAATGTAGTCGGCTCATCTAAAAATAAAATATCTGTTTGTTGCGCTAATGCCATCGCAATCCAGACACGCTGGCGCTGACCACCCGATAGCTCATCGATATTTCGGTCGGCAAATTCTGTAATGTTCATCATTTCAAGTGCCTCTGCAACTGCTTCATAATCTTGCTTTGACCAGCCTTTAAATAATGTTTGGTGAGGGAAGCGACCGCGTCCGACTAAATCGGCAACCGTAATACCTTCTGGTACGACAGGTGACTGTGGTAAAAGTCCTAGCACACGTGCTAATTGCTTTGGTGGCATTTGATGAATTGATTTGCCATCTAGTATAACTTGACCGCCTGTCGGTTTAATAAGGCGCGCCATCGTTTTTAATAATGTGGACTTTCCACAACCGTTGGCACCAATTATAATGCTGATTTTATTGCTAGGAATACCAATGCTGACATCTTCTAAAATCATTTTTTGTTCATAACCAGATACAATATGTTCAGCTAAAAGTGTGTGTGTTGGTTTCATTATATATCTCCCTTTCGATTGATTCGAATTAACAAGTAAATTAAGTAAGGTGCACCAATGATTCCGGTAATAACACCTACTGGATATCTAGCTGTAAATGCGAATTGACCAATTAAGTCTGCAGCCAATACTAAAATAACACCAATTAGACCGGCTGGTAGTATATTTGAAAACCCAACACCAACTAACCTTTTGGCAATTGGTCCAGCAAGGAACGCAACAAAGGCAATCGGTCCTGTCGTTGCTGTGGCAAGCGCAATGATTAATACGGAACAAATAATTAAAATAAATCTCGTTTGATTTGTGTTTACACCTAAAGAGGTAGCCGCCTGTTCACCAAGCTCAAGCATTTCTAACTGTTTTCCGAAAAATAAAAGCACAGGTGTGAAAAGAAGGACAGCAATAATTAATGGAAATAAAGTTTCCATTTTTGCCCCATTCAAACTTCCACTTAACCATCTCATTGCAGCTGGAATATCGTGTGTATTGCCAATTAGCATTAAATAAGAGATGAATGCATTCAACATTGCTTGAATACCAATTCCGATTAAAATTAATCTGCCAATTGAAAAAGAAGAGCCTTTTGATAATGCATAGATAATAAGTACAGTAGCTAATCCACCAATGATTGAAGCAAGGGACACAACAGTATTACTTGCTTGGAGGACAATAATACAAAATACAGCAGCAGCACTTGAACCTGCTGTAATACCGATAACATTCGGGTTGGCTAAAGGATTACGCAGTATTGTTTGGAAAGTATAACCACCTACACCAAATGCAAAGCCAGCAAACACGCCTGCCAGCATTCGAGGGAAGCGAATTGTACCTACAGCGAAAGAGGCTCCTTGCACATCTTGACCTAAGAGCACACGTATAACATCTTGAAGAGGATAAATCGTGTTGCCAAGCATTAGCATTGTGCCGCAAAGTATTACTGAAATAACAGTGAGCACAGACGTTGTTAGCACAAAGCGTCTTTTTCTTCGTTGTCTGCCTTCCATTATAGATTTCAATGTATTATTTATCATAACGCACGCATTTTCGCTTTCATCGTAATTAAAATTAAAATAGGGGCGCCAATAAAGGCTGTTAAAATACCAACCTCTAGCTCACCAGGACTGCCAAGAAGTCGGCCGCAAACATCTGAAAATGTTAAAATAATAGCCCCTGTTAGAGCAGACATTGGAATAATAAAGCGAATATCAGGTCCAATGACTAGGCGGACAACGTGAGTCGCTAATAAGCCGATAAAGCCAATTGGGCCTGCTAGAGCTGTGGCAGCCCCACATAAAAGAACGCCGCCTAATGCTGCAAATATTCGTAATGAACCAGTGCGAACACCTAATCCAGTTGCTACCTCATCACCAAGTGCCAAAGCATTTAATGCTGGCGCGGTAAAGAGGGCAATCACTATGCCTACTACTAAAAATGGAATAAATAATTGAATCGCATCCCAGCTTCCAGAACCGACACTTCCAACTTGCCAAAATCGAAATTGGTCCATGACATTTGTTCGAGGAATCATAACCGCAACGACTAATGAAGACAAAATAGCACTTGTAGCAGCACCTGCAAGTACAAGCTTTAATGGCGTAGCCCCGCTTGCCCCCATAGAGCCTATTCCAAAGACAAAAATAGCAGTAATAATAGCCCCTGCTATCGCTAACCATATATATTGGTTTGCAGAACTAATGTTTAAAAAAGCAATGCCACAAACAACAAAAAGGGATGCCCCTGTGTTTACCCCTAAAATACTTGGATCTGCAATTGGATTGCGCGTAACGGATTGCATCAGTGCCCCAGAAACACCTAATGCCGCCCCACACATTAAACTAAAAATTGTTCGGGCGATTCGTTGTCGAACAACATTGGCCTCATGGGACTCGACGTCAGGATGGAATAATCCATCCATCAGTCCAGCCCAGCCAATTGTACGAGAACCGAATACAAGTGAAGCAATTATACATACCGCAAGTAAAATGATAAGAAGTATCAAAACCTTACCAAAATGTTTAGGAGCAAATAACTGCTTATTTTCGGTAGCTTGTAACTTATTCATATTATTTCAGATTTTTTGCTACGTCTGAGATTAATGTTAAATATTCATCAATTGTATAGGCAATTGATAGCGAGCTCGGTGTACCGGCAGCAGCAAGCGGTGTATTGTCACCGACTACAACAACACTACCATTTTGAATAGCAGGTACTTTTCCTAAAATAGGGTCAGCTTGTAAAGCAGGTAAAGTTGTATCATCACCATAAACAATAAATATTTCCACATCTGATAAAGCATCTGCATTTTCAGCACTTAATTCAATATAGAAGCTGCTTTTATCTGCAATTTGATTTGTAATGCTTTCAGGGTACTCCATACCTAACTCGATTAAGAACTCACCGCGTGGGTCAGCTGGCGTATATACATAGAATTTTGATAAGTCAGTTGCATTAAACATAGCGAACGCAGCTTTTTTACCTTTAATGTCAGCGTGTTGGCTTGCTTTATCTTGGATTAACTTCTCAGTATCCGCGATTAATTGTTTACCTTCTGCTTCCATCCCCATCCCTTTAGAGTTTAACTCAATTTGGTCACGCCAAGAAGTCACCCAAGGAATTTCTTTATAGGCAACAACAGGCGCGATTTGGCTTAGTGTATCGTAATCTTCCTGTGTAATACCAGAATATGCAGCAAGAATAACATCAGGGTTAGAGTCAGCAATCGCTTCAAAATCTAAACCGTCCGTATCTTGATAGATGTTTGGATTTTCTTCGCCAAGCTCTTTTAACTTTTCAGCAGTCCAAGGAAGCATACCGCTACCATCCTGCACACCGTAGTTAGCTGCTGAGAAACCTACTGGAACTACACCTAGTGCTAATGCAACATCATGGTTTGACCAAGCGATTGTCGCTACACGCTCAGGTTTTTCTTTAATAACTGTTTCGCCGAAAGCATGTTTAATTGTAATTGGATATTGTTGACCGTCCGTAGCTTCAGATGGATTATTTGTTACTTGTTCTTCTTCTTTTGCAGGTGTTTCCTCGTTTGATGAATCAGCACATGCAGCTAAAACGAAGACCATTGCCGACATAAGCATTAATAAGAACAAGGAATTTTTAATTTTTTGCATTTTATTTCCCTCACTTAATTTTCTAAGTTGATAATGAGAATCTTTATCACTCAAAAAAATAATACTATTATTTCAGTAAAAGTCAACTGAATTTTTCGTTTTCCCATTGGAAATAGTAGTTGTACGAGAAGGAACATAATAAAATAAAACATTACTATCACTATTTTACAGTGAAAAATTAGCGTGTATTGCAAATTCATTGATAGACACACGCCAATCATTCATCGCATAGGTTAAGGAAAAAGGGTGAGGAATATTGGGCGTAATCGAAACGGCTCCAATGCTTGCAAAGGTAGTTGCATTATGTAGCAAAGAAAACACTACAAAGATGGTAGAAATCCATTGTGATGAGTTATGTATGCCATTGCAAAAGCTATTTCCTTGGGCATCCAAAGAGGCCATTCAATACGAGTTATTAAGCAATGGGCTGTTTCAACCATTTGAATGGCGGCAGGCTAAGCGGTTATTACGAAATAGAGAAATATGGTCGATTGTTGAACAGGAGTATGAGCGCTTGCGTAATTTATGGCATGGCCCTGATATACCAATTTATATTTTTCCAATAACAAAAGGAGCACCAAAGAAAAATGGCATAGCTTATTCGAACGGGCTTTTTTTATTTGTGTCTGAAGCATTGCAGGTAGATGAGCTACACGCACTGTTAGCACATGAATATAATCATGTTTGTCGTCTATACTATTTAAAGCGCAAGCCTAATGAATTGTCATTACAAGATTCACTGGTTATTGAAGGCTTGGCGGAATGCGCCGTAGAGGAACTATATGGTGAGCGATGGTTGTCACCATGGACGAAGTATTATACAGTAGAACAAGTGCTGCCGATTTGGCAGGAGCATTTTATACCAGCTTTACAGCTAATTGATATAGAGAAGCATCAGCCCTATTTATTTGGAAATCATGAGAAATTACCTAGTTGGATTGGTTACTGTATTGGGTATAGATTAGTAAAGTCCTTTCAGCAGAAAAAAGACTTAATATCAGTGGATTTATTGCATTTACCAGCCCAGACAATAGTTGAGGGCTCTGCATTTATCCCGTATTAATAGGCTGTAAGATCTTGGAGTTGTCCTAGAAGTCCATTTTGTTTTGCTACCTCATTGAAATCAATGTTTTCAGCGCTTCCCTTTTACTGAAGGATAACACTGCTAAAGCCAATGTTCGTCCCATTTTTAAAAGTGGCGTTTTCTGCTTAGATGATTCAATATTTTGTGAAACATCATTGCAACTGTCTAAAATGCCAGCTATGCCCGGCTTTTTGAACAGCCCCTTGTAAAAAATGATTGATGAAGCTAAATGATTTGCAGTGAGGGAGGAAATCTGGGGATTCACCTTATGAGATAAGACAAAGGAGTGGTTTAGATGAAGAAATGGCTATGGATGTCTATATTCGTTTTAATTTTATTAACAGCTTGCTCACAAAATGATGCTAAAAAAGGCCATGAGGCAACACAGGAGCAAACAATTGTAGTTTATGAATCGGATGCCAATGCAGAGTATGTTATTCCTCGCGAGGTTGAGTATCCTGAAGAAATAAAGCAATCCGTCATTCGCTTTATTTTTGACCAAGTTGTCTTTGAACAGGTGAACTTGGTAGATTATAAACTTGCAAATAATGATAGCACGCTTATATTAAATTTAGATGATGGGGTATTACAAGTGCAGGGCTCAGCTGGTGGGCAGATGTTTATGGGTTCGCTCGCTGAATCTTATTTTGAAAATTTCCCTTATGTTCAGGAAATTGTGTTGCTACACAATGGCTCGTCAGAAGCGATATTAGACCATGTTTTTATTGGTCAACCAATTACACGCGAGCAATCATTTAAGAGAGCCGAATAAAAGCTTGCATTTTATTTTATTTGTATGTATGATAAACTTCAAATTGAAACGAAAAGCGTTGAAGAGGAAAGTATAGTAGGGACGTTTGATAGAGAGCTTCTGATGGTGGAAATGAAGCAAACAAACCTAGTGGAAAATGGCCTCGGAGCTGCGTACCGAACGAATAGTAGGCTACGACGAGAAAGGCACTCGTTACAACAGCAGCAGTATCTCGCATGCGACGTACTGAATGAGGCTAATGGTGTGAGCTATTAGTGAATATAGGTGGTATCACGTTAATTCAACGTCCTAATCTTTTTAGATTAGGGCGTTTTTTTACATTTAAAGGAGGATTTATGATGACAATTGTTATTGGGGGAGCTTGGCCGTATGCGAATGGCTCTTTGCATTTAGGGCATATTGCAGCATTATTACCAGGAGATATTTTAGCACGCTATTACCGACAAAAAGGGGAGCGTGTGCTATATGTATCTGGTAGTGATTGTAATGGTACGCCAATTTCCATTCGTGCAAGTCAAGAAAATACAACTGTCTCAGCAATTGCTGAACATTATCATGAGGAGTTTCAAAAATGCTTTACGCAGCTAGGTTTTACTTATGATTTTTATACGCGAACAGATGCAATACACCATCACCAAGCTGTTCAACAATTATTTTTACATCTTTTGGAAAATGGGCATCTCTATAGCCAAAAAGTGGAGCAGGCTTATTGTGAAGCAGACCAACAATTTCTACCTGACCGTTTGGTAGAAGGAATTTGTCCAAATTGTGGTGCAAAGGCGAGAGGCGATCAATGTGATGCTTGTTCAGCCATTTTAGATCCGCTCGATTTATTGGAAAAGCGCTGTAAAATTTGCGGTAATAAGCCTGTTATAAAAGAAACGGAGCATTTATATTTTGCTTTTAGCAAATTTCAAACTACTTTGGAGCAATTTGTGAAACGAGCAAAAAGTGAAAAGCGTTGGCGTGATAATGCACTTGCATTAACAGAGCGGTATCTGGCAGAAGGTGTTCCAGACCGTGCTGTAACACGCGATTTGCCAAATGGTGTTGAAGTGCCTGTAGATGGCTTCCGAGATAAAAAAATTTACGTTTGGATTGAAGCGGTCGCAGGTTATTTAACAGCAAGTATGGAGTGGACACGTCAACATGGTGAAGTGTTAGAAAATTGGTGGAATGAGGAAACAACCTCCTATTACATTCACGGTAAGGATAATATTCCGTTTCATAGTGTAATATGGCCCGCAATTTTAATGGGACTGAACAATCCATCATTACCAACGAATATTATTTCAAATGAATATTTAACTTTAGAAAAAAGAAAGCTATCAACTAGTCAAAATTGGGCGGTATGGATTCCTTATATGATTGAAAAATATGATGCAGATTCAATTCGCTACTTTCTAACAGCCAATGCACCTGAAAATCGCGATGCTGATTTTTCATGGCGAGAATTTATTTACAGTCATAACGGAGAATTGCTTGGTGCATATGGTAATTTTGTCAATCGCACATTGAAGTTTATTGAGAAATCGTTTGACGGGATTGTGCCAAATGGGGAAATTGACAAAGTGATTCGTCAGCGTACAGTTGCGCTATATGGTAGCGTTGGTACACTTATTGAGCAAGGACACTTTAAGGAGGCATTAGAGCAAGTTTTTAATTATGTACGTGCTGCAAATCGTTATTTTGATGAGCAACAGCCGTGGCTACAAGTAAAGGATAATGCAGGAGGTGCCAGTCAAACAATAGCAACCTGTACGTATATCATCGCAAACTTAGCACAGTTATTACAGCCGTTTTTACCATTTTCAACAGAGAAAATTCGCGCAATGCTACAAATTGAAGAAATTGAGTGGCGGGAACAGACTGTAGTGCAAGTGCGATTGCAAGCTGTTACAGCATTGTTTGAACGCATTGACGTGGCACGAATTGAGGAAGAATATAATACATTGATTACAAATCAAATTGACTTTTAAAAAATAATTCGGTATATTGAAATTACTAAATATCGGAAGTAGGTGTTGTGACATGATGAATATGATTGCGATTGACAAACTGCCATTCAGCTTGTTCTCTTTCACACGCCTACAGTGTACGTATTGACGTATACTTATTTAGCTCTAAATCGATTGAAACTTCAAATAGTGGAATACATTTCTGCTAATTGTTAGTTGAATTCATCGAGCTTTTACGAACGTTATTATCTTGTATTCAGATACAAATAAGTTTCCTGTTCGTTAATGGAGTAAAGCTCCTATGTGTGTAAAAGTCTTGAACTGCTGAATGGCAGCTCAGGACTTTTTTATGTACATTTTAGGAGGAATACACATTGGAATTAAGTAAATTAGGATTAACAGCATTTTTTAGTGAGCAAATTAATAATTTGGAAGACAAATACAAAAAATATACACCGGCACGCGTTGTATTGGAGCACAAGCATTCTTACCGTGTAGTTACAGAGCAGGGAGAGTGGCTTGCAACAATCGCAGGTAATTTTGCATACAATGCCTTTGCACGAGAAGATTATCCAGCAGTAGGGGATTGGGTGCTAGTGGAGCAAATGCCGGGAGAGGAAAAGACCATTATTCATAAGCTGCTAGAGCGCAAGTCCGTCTTTTCACGTAAGGTAGCAGGCTTGGAAATTGGGGAGCAGATTGTAGCAGCAAATGTAGATATTGTTCTACTCGTAATGAGCTTAAACGAGGATTTTAACATTCGTAGATTAGAGCGCTATTTAGTCGCAGCATGGGATTCAGGGGCAAAGCCAGTTATCGTTTTAACGAAGGCGGATTTATGTAAGGATGCTACGCACTCTGTTAAGGAAGTGGAAAGTGTTGCGTTTGGTGTTGAAATTATCGTGACAAGCATGGTTACAGGAATTGGCTTTGAGCGTTTGCGCGAATTATTCCCGGAAGGGGTGACAGGGGCATTGCTTGGCTCTTCAGGAGCTGGGAAGTCTACGCTAACAAATGTACTTTTAGGTACGGAGCGCATGAAGGTTTCGAGCATTCGAGAGGATGATGCTAAAGGGCGACATACGACAACACATCGTGAGCTTGTGATGTTAAGCTCAGGAGGATCTTTAATCGATACACCGGGAATGCGAGAATTGCAGCTTTGGAATCAATCGGATAGTCTTGCATCAAGCTTCCAAGATATCGAACAATTAGCAGGACAATGTCGATTTAGGGATTGTACACATAAGGGAGAGCCGCATTGTGCTGTACAGCAGGCAATCGATGAGGGCATGCTAGAAAAAGCACGTCTTCAAAGCTATTTTAAGCTACAACGCGAGTTAGCCTATATCGAGCGAAAAACAGATATACAAGTAAAACAGAACGAACAACGAAAATGGAAACAAATTTCAAAAGGCTTGAAATCCAAGAGAAAGGGATAACGATAGATAATAAACTGAGAAAACTAACTCGTCTATAATACGGGAGGGTGTGCCGAAAGCCTTGCGGTTGCTGATTTCTTAGGCTTACCTTAGAAGAAACACCACCAGCTACCCTTTCAAATAAAGTGCTCTCTATCATTAACAAGCCGATACTTTAAACAAACATCACCGAAAGTGTCCGCCATGTCGGCAACTGCACGGCATGGCGGACGCCCATTATAATTGTAATTGATTTTGTAGATTAGCGTAAAACCCTTTTTTGCCCATTAACACTTCGTGATTGCCTTGTTCAATTATTGAGCCATCTTGAATGACAAGAATTTGATTGGCATTTTCGATTGTTTTGAGACGGTGGGCAATAACGAAACTTGTACGCCCCTTCATTAAATTGTTAAGCCCCTTTTGGATATGCACTTCTGTCATTGTATCAACACTTGAAGTCGCTTCATCTAATATTAAAATATCCGGGTCTTCAAGAATTGCCCGTGCAATTGCAATTAGCTGTCGCTGTCCTTGACTTAAATTCATTCCCCCTGAAACGAGCATTGTATCGTATTCATAAGGTAAATATTTAATGAAATTATGAGCATAAGCAATTTTAGCAGCTTGTTCCACTTCTTCATCAGTTGCATCTAATTTACCATATCGAATATTATCACGCACTGTGCCAGAAAATAAATACGTATCTTGTAATACAACGCCTATATAGCTACGCAAATTTTCTAACTTATATGTTGTAATCTCTTCATCATCGATAAAAATTTGTCCTTGCTTTGCATCATAAAATCGATTTAATAATTGAATAATTGTTGTTTTACCAGAGCCTGTCGGACCAACAAGAGCGATTGTCTCCCCAGCATTAGCTTGGAACGTAATATTTTTGAGAATTGGCTTTGCCTTGCTGTAGTAAAAGTGAACATTTCGAAATTCAACCTTTCCAACGAATTGCTCTTTTTCAAGTGCATTCGAAATATCTGCTACTTCTTCTTCCTCGTCTAATATTTCAAATACCCGTTCGGCCCCTGCGATGGCAGATTGAAATGTATTTAAAAGATTCGATAATTGATTGATTGGACGGAAAAATTGGCGAGAGTAAGTGACGAATGCTGCAATAACACCGACGGTTACGAGCTGATATACAGCTAATAACGCGCCAACACCGATGATTAACCCGATGCCTAAGTTATTTGAAAGGTTATTAATCGGACCTAAAAAGCCAGATATAATCTCAGCCTTTAAAGCAGAAGCGCGTAATTTTTCATTTTCTAGCTTGAACTTTTCAATTGTTTCCTTTTCCCTTCCAAATAAAGTGATTACATTTGAATTGGAAATTGTTTCTTCGATATAACCATTTAAGTTACCTAAGTCACGTTGTCTTGTTTTATAATTGACACTACTTCTTTTAATAATTTGTTTCGATATAAGTACAATGACTGGGATAATCGTTAGTGACACAATAGCTAAAATCCAATTTAAGTAAAACATCGCAATCGCCGTACCGATAATTGTAAATAATGATGAAACAATTTGGATTACACTTTGAGATAACGCCATATGCAAATTATCAATATCGTTTGTCATTCTACTCATTAAATCGCCCTGTTGTCGTTTATCAAAAAATGAAAGTGGCATTGCTTGAATTTTAATAAATAGCTCTTTTCGCAATCGTTGAATCGACCTTAAAGACACGCGCGTCATGACAAAGGTTTGTAGCCATGAGAAAAGGGAGGAGGCAATATAAATAACCGCTAAAATGATTAACATTCTTACCGTTCCAGATAAATTCCCGGGAATAATATATTGGTCAATAAGAATTCCAATAAGTAAAGGTCCTAATAAATTTAGAATAGAGGATGTAATAACAAAAAGGGTAGCTAAAAGCATACCTAATCGTTGCTGGCGTAAATAACTCCAAATGCGACTGAGAGTAGCCTTTTGATTTTTTGGCTTTACAACAGGTCCGCGAAAGTGCCCTCCACGTTCTAATCCCGTTCTAGTTCCTTGCTTTTGTTGACTAGACATGTCAAATCACTCCCTCTTTTTCTGCCTGTGTTGCTACAATCTCCTGATAATGCTTGCTTAACTTGAGTAATTGTTCATGACTACCAGACGCTACTAGTCTGCCATCATCTATTACAAGAATTTGGTCTGCTTTTTTTATGGAAGATACTTTTGAGGAGACAATGAATTTTGTGCTCATAGGGAACTTTTCCGCGATAGCCTGCTGAATTTTCCTTTCTGAAATCGCATCAACTGCTGATGTTGTATCATCCAAAATAAGGATAGCTGGTTTTCTAATAAATGCACGTGCCATTGCTAAGCGTTGTTTTTGTCCGCCTGAAAGATTCGTTGCACCTTGTGTAAGCACATGCTGTTCCTTATCTGAAAGCTTATCAACAAATTCGGCTGCGCATGAAGCTTCTAATGCTTCGTTTATTTCCTCGATATTTGCATCCAGTTTGCCGTATTTTAAATTTTCCTCAATCGACATTGAAAACAATGCTGCTTTTTGTGGGGCATAGCCAATTGCATTGCGTAAGTTTTGCAAATCATAGTTTTGGATAGGTTGCTGGTCGATGAAGATTTCCCCACTATCAACATCAAAAACTCTTGGTAGCATTTTTATAATTGTTGATTTTCCGCTACCTGTCATTCCGATGATGCCTATTGTTTCACCAACCTTCACATGAAAGGAAATATTTTTAAGAACGGGTTCTCCCTGTTTTGTATAAGAAAAGCTTACATTTCTAAATTCCACCTCTCCTTGTGGGCTTGTTATGATTGAATCATTAAAATTGACTATGTCATTGGGCTCCTCTAAAACAGTGACAATACGCTCAGCACTAGGGATTGCACGGGCAATTTGAATGAGTACGTTACTTGAACTCATTAAACCTTGCATAATCATCATTAAATAGTTGATAAATGCTAAAATTACCCCGACCTCAATTGTATTGTTTTCTACTTTGATAGCACCTGTCCAAAGTGCAAATACAAGCCCGATGTTTACAATGAGTGCTGTTAGTGGCATAAGCATTCCGACTACTTGTTCTGCTGTAATATTTCTTTCTGTTAAACGCCCATTTATTTTTAGAAATTGTTTGATTTGATGCGTTTTACGATTAAATGCTTTTATGACATGTATTCCTGCTAAATTTTCCTGTACTTTCGTGTTCATTTGGTCCATTACTTCTTGTACTTTTCTGAAAAATTTCCCAGTAAGCTGTGTAATAACGATTACGCTAATAGCAAGCAATGGCACGACGTAAAGTAACACTGAAAATAATTCACGTGCTGTTAAATAAACGAAAAAGATTGCTCCGATAAATGTAAATGGCCCACGCACGAATATTTTTAATAGCATAAGTAGTGCACGTTGAACAGTTTCAACGTCCATCGTTAAATTAGTAATTAATTTTCCTAAGGTAAAGTGGTCTTTGTTTTTTTCTGAAAAATATGTGATTGTTTCATATAAATCCTGACGTATATCTGTTGCGAAATTAACTGCAGCCTTAGAGCTAAAAATAGAACAGCCAATTGCGCCAATAAATCCTATTACGGCACAAAAAATCATTAGCGCAAACATGCTAATAATATATTTCGTATCGTCATTTGCAATTCCGTTATCAATGACTTTCTGTAAAATAGCAGGCTGTATTAAATCCATTGCCACTTCTATTAGCATCGTTAATGGTGCAAGTATAGCAAAGATAATATATGGATTAATGTATTTTCGAAGCTTCCAAGTAGCTTTCATCTTTAAACACCTCTAATTCCTTAAATAACAATATAGTTGATTTGTATACACTTGTATACTTTAAACTATTTAAAATACATATTCAACCACATATAAAAATTTTCCGTTTTCACTCATAATGGCATTGGTCTTCAATACGATGCCACCGATTTATATTTAGCTGATACAAGACCTTTGCTCTTGCGTTTAAACTTTGCAAGAAATCCCTTCTTTAATAAAAGCTATTACTTAAAAGATACGAGTAAAAGTAGCGTGTTATTTCAATTGATTTTATGTATACATTTGTATACAATTTAATTTGGTCAGTGTAGAAGATTAAAAATTAGGAGTGATTAATTTGAGAAGAGATAGACTTATTAGACAATTTGAAGGTTTACAGCGTGGTGAAAGAAGAGAGCATGGCCGTAGGAGACAGCATCATGGAGAACGTGGGGGAGGTGCACAGACATTTCGCCGAAAACGCATTGTACAGTTTTTGATTCAGCTAGAAACGAGAAAAGCTTCACTTCAAAAACAACTTGAAACGCAAGAACTACAAAATTTAAATTCTGTTATATTAGGGGAGCTTAAAAATACACAAGCAATTATTGATGAATATATATCATTATTTGAGCTTTATGAATTCGAGGGCGATATAGATTTGGATGTACAAAGCATTGAAGAGGAAAATAAAGATGATGATGGGGAAAAATAAACGACATAAAATTAGATAGCAGTTATTACTTAATGAATCAAAATAGTATCATATAAATTTTAATGAAACAGCGAAAATTGTCTGAAAGATAGTGCTTTTTGGACAATTTTTTTTATATTTATTTAAAATAAACTTTATATTTATGTAGAAGGGTTGATTTTTATTAAAAATTCGGATAATATTTAAAAAAGTTAATTTTCTGAAAGTTAGCTTATAAAGGGAGGCTTTGAGAATGAAGAAAAACAAATTTTGGTTATTGCTATTAGTATCTGCACTTATCCTTGTGCTTGCAGCATGCGGTGGGAATGATGATAAAGGCAAAGAAGCAGAAAAAGAAACAGATAAAGAAGGCGGCACAACAAATACTGATAATCAAGGTACAGTAGCGGGTGGCGAACTTGTTCTAGAAGTATTATCCGAAGCAGTCGAGCTAGATCCACATGGTTCGAATGACGTACCATCTGCTAACGTTCAAAGTAATATTTATGAAACATTAGTAGCTCGTAATTTTGATACAGGAGAATTTGAGCCGAAACTAGCAGAATCTTGGGAGTATGTTGATGATTTAACGTTACAGTTAAAATTGCGTCAAGGTGTTAAATTCCATGATGGAACAGACTTTAATGCAGATGCTGTAAAAGCTAACTTAGATCGTCTATTAGACCCTGAAGTAGCTTCACCACGTGCTACTAACTTTGAGCCAATCGACTCAGTTACAGTTGTAGATGAGTACACAGTTCAAATTAAAACAAAAGCACCTTATGGGGCATTATTAGCAGCATTAACACATCCGGGTTCTTTAATGATTAGCCCGGCTGTTATTGAAGAGGATTACAATCAAGCGGGTAGCGATTCATCGAAGCTTCGTGCTTATGTAAACGCAAATCCGGTTGGTACAGGCTTCTTAAAATTTGATAAATGGACGCCAGGTCAAGAAATTCGTTTAGTAAAAAATGATGACTATTGGGGTGACAAAGTAGCATACGATTCAGCGGTATTTAAAACTGTTCCGGAAAGTGCAACACGCGCTGCCGACTTAGAAGTTGGGAATGCACATATTATTGACCCTGTACAACCAACGGAAGTTCCATTAGTTGAATCATTTGCAACGGTTACGCAACAGCCATCTATGTCTATTGCTTATATCGGATTCAACAGTCAAAAGGCACCATTTGATGATGTAAAAGTACGACAAGCAATTTCAAAAGCGATTGATCGCGAAGAAATTTTACAAGGTGTTTTCGATGGCTTTGGTGTAGCTGCTAAAGGTCCATTATCACCAATGATTTGGGGCTATAGTGATGATATTACACCTCAAGATTACAACATCGAAGAGGCAAAAGCATTGCTTGCTGAAGCTGGTTACCCAGATGGCTTCAAAACGTCAATTTGGACAAATGATAACCCACAACGTCAGCAAATTGCAGTTGTTTTACAAGAAAAATTAAAGCAATTGAACATTGAGGTAAGCATTGAAGTAATGGAATGGGGCGCATACTTAGAGAAAACAGGTGCTGGTGACCACGATATGTTCATTTTAGGATGGTCTGCGTCAACAGGTGACGGAGATGGAGCTTTATATCCATTATTCCATACATCAGATATTGGCAACAATAACCGTACTCGTTTCTCAGATTCTGAAGTAGATAAATTATTAGATGCGGCTCGCGTAGAAACAGATAGCGATACACGTCTAGGTTACTATAAAGAATTACAAAATCTATTAAATGAAGCATCTCCTGCGGCATTTATTCATCACCAATCTTATTTGACTGGTGTAAGCAAAAAAATTACTGATTTCTCTATTGATGCAACAGGTATTTACAAAATTCAACATGTGAAATTTACAGAATAATTAGGATGTAGGCAAAGTCTAAGTTGACTTTGCCTACAATTGTTTTTACATTTAATTTATTAAAGCAATTTTTTTCTGCGATGAGGATAATATAATTTATTGTGCTAGCGAAGGTTAAAATTCTTTATGTATCGAAAGCAGGGCTATAGGTAGAGGTGCATAAATTCCACATTTCTATAGGGGGGCGAAACTCCTGCTGAAAAAGAGGAAGTCAGTCTAAGAACATCGCATATTAAGATAACGATTGCGTGATTAATGTCATGTTGGTCTAGGCCTCTTGCGGATGACACAGATTTGGAAGAGATTTTCTTGCAAGCTCGAAAAAATATTGTCGAGAGTTAGCTGAGATGTAATTGATTTTAGGTAATAAAGGAAGAAGGTGAGTGCAATGCGACAAAATAGTTTGTTACCAATTATTGATGACGACACTCAAGTGCTTATTCTTGGCTCAATGCCAAGCGTTCAGTCATTAGAGAAGCAGCAATATTATGGCAATGCACGCAATCATTTTTGGCCAATTATCGCTGCAATTACTGGGGAAAATATAACAGAGGATTATGCGCAACGTATTGCATTATTGAAAGAGCAGGGAATCGGTTTATGGGATGCGATTCAATCTTGCGAGAGGCAAGGAAGCTTAGATGCGAATATCCGAAATGAAGTAGCAAATGATTTCTCATCGCTATTTCAGCGCTATCCTCAAATCAAAGCTGTATTATTTAATGGTGCTAAGTCGTTTGATGTATTTAAGAGGCATGTAGGGCTGGAAATATTAGCTGGGCGTGATTATGAAAAAATGCCATCAACAAGCCCAATTCCGGGAAAGAATATTAAAACTTTTGAACAGAAAATTGAAGCATGGCGCACTTTAGAGCAATATCTCAAATAAGCTAGCAAACTGTTTGAAATTTGTTGTTTTTTTGATTATGCTGTACATAAAGTGAAACAAGACATTATCTCATAAACAGAATAGGAGGAAGTTTTGATATGTATCGTACAGTGGAAGATTTTTCAAAGGATTGGCATGTATCCTCAAAAGGTACATTAAATGTATTAAAGGCAATTACAGATGAAAAAATGGGTCAATCAATTGTAGAAGGACATAATTCATTAGGCTGGTTAGCTTGGCATTTAGTTGGAACTGCAGGTGTGTTTGGTCAATTTGCAGGCTTGCAAATTCCTGCACCTGGGCCAGATATGGTGATGCCTAATACTGTGGCAGACATTGTGGAAGCATATGAAATGGTCATTGAGGCATATAAAAAAGAAATTCCAGCACTAACAGATGAGCAACTAACAGAAGATGTACCTGCATTTGGAGGTTCTATGCCACGTGGTGCATTGTTTAGAGTATTAATTGACCATCAAACACATCACCGTGGTCAAATGACGGTTTTATTGCGCCAAGCAGGTTTAACAGTACCTCCAGTAATGGGACCAACTGCTGAAATGAGCTAATTGACGGGGGAATTTCAATGTCACAACCAATCTACTGGACAAGCTTCTATTATGGAGATATTCAGTTTGTTATTGCAGCGATGGAGCAAGGTTTATGCTATACTGGCTCACTACATGAAAATGAAGAAGAATTGCTTGTATGGGCTAAGAAGCATTATAAAGACAGTGAAGTGAAAGAAGACGCTAGTAAGCTAGCGCTTTATATACAACAGTTCACTGAATATTTTCAAGGTCAAAGACAGCAATTTGATTTTCCTGTGTATTATAAGGGTACTCCTTTTCAGGAAAGTGTATGGAGAGAATTACAGCAAATTCCTTATGGTGAGACATGCACCTATTCTGATATTGCTATGCGCATCGGGAATCCAAAGGCAGTACGAGCAGTGGGCGGTGCTGTCGGTGCGAACCCTGTAATTATCATCGTGCCATGTCATAGAGTAATTGGAAAAGATGGCTCTTTAACAGGCTTTAGCGCAGGGATTGAGCTGAAGAAGGCATTACTAGCGATTGAAGGGCAGTAATACGTATAAAATCAAGCATGTTGCATCTCAGCATGCTTTTCATTTATCTTGTTTCCAGCTTTGACTAGGGCCTGTGCAAACTTGTGACTTCAGCTAAGAGGTTCAATATTCAATAATTGCAGTGTAATAGAAAGCTAAGGAGAGGGTTTTCATGCCAATAAACGATTTTGATCAGAGGCTTAACGAAGTCAGACAATTAGTTTTTATTGATGAAAATGATTTTTTACGTGAAAAATGCTCAGATACAGATAAGCTCTATGCTGCCCTTCGCTTAGGTGATTTTCTTCTACTACAGCCAACTACGGAAGGCGATATAAAGTTTAGAACATATCGCAATATCGGCTATCTAAATAGGTTAGTAGGATGTATCGCAACGTCATTATATTACATAAAAGAAGCGCTTGATTATTTTGAACCAAAAGGCGGAGTAGAGTACATACTAACATTGATTAACTATGGAGAAACAATTAAACATACAAAAGACTATGAAAAAGCACTAAATATATTTGAACAAGCATTAATTTATTGTGATGCTCATAATTTACAGCAATTTGAGGACAGTATATGGCAGTTTAAAGGGAAATGTTATTTAGAGCAAGGCAATGTTGATAATGCGGAGCGTTGTTTTTATAAGGCCTATGCAATTCGCAAAAAACGCAATGACAAAAGGATGCTTGTTCCGTCTGAAAATGCATTAAAGTATATAGGAAGAATAAAGCGCTAAAGAAGGGGAATTGTCCGGAAAGTCCATTTTTTTGACACCGCATTGAAATAAATGTTTTCATTGCTTCCCTTTTATTGAAGGATAACGCTGCTAAAGCCCATGTTCGTCCCATTTTAAAAGAGGGGGGTTCTCTGTTTATATGCATCAACATTTTGTGAAACATCATCGCTCCTGTCCAAAATGCCGGCTATGCACGGCTTTTTGGACAGCCTCCTGCTTCTCTATTAAATATTCTTGCATTAGCCAAAATAAATTGTCGCTAGCCTTTACGCAAAGGGGACGTCTTAAAATGACTTTTCAGACAACCCATTTCCTATTTTAAAAAATCATAAGCATTTTTAGCGAGCAATGTAATAGTAACGATGATAAATAATATGCGGACATAGCCGCTACCTCGCTTTATTGCGTATTTCGAGCCACATATAGCCCCGGCAATTTGTGCCACCCCCATAATTAGACCGTATGTATAATTTACTTGTCCCAGTGACATAAACATAAGCAATCCACCGATGTTGCTACCAAAGTTTAAAAATTTTGCATTGCCTGCTGCCTTCAAAAAATCAAAGCCAACGATAAGAAAGGCAAAAATTAAAAATGAGCCAGTTCCAGGACCTAAAAAGCCGTCATAAAAGCCAATAATAAAGAGCACGCACAAAAAGATTAAAAGCTTTTTCGGTGACAGGCTTTTATAGGTAGAAAGATGTCCCCAATCCTTTTTAAAAATCGTATAGACAGCTACAGTTGCTAGCATAACAAGCATTAATGGCTTTAAAATTTCTGGATTGATTAAATGGACAGTCCATGCACCAAGCATGGACCCGAAAAATGATAATGGAAACCATTTATAGACCGATTTAATATCAAGCATTCCAGAGCGATAAAATGTAATGGTGCTCGTCATAGAGCCTAGTGTGCCTGCTAGCTTATTTGTCGCTACAGCAGAGGCAGGACTAAGCCCCGTAAATAACAGGGCTGGTAGCATAATAAGCCCCCCACCACCTACAACAGAATCAACAAAAGCTGCTAAAAAACCAAAGAAAATTAAAATAATAATAAGTGATATATCTAAATCAAATGGCATTGGCTAACCTTCCTTCTACTATACAACTGAATTATAACAGAAGTTTCAATTAATCAACCATGCGTTTTTTGCAAAGTATAATTGCAATGACCCAAGCAGCAATTGTCCATATTAAAATTCCTATAATTGGTATTGAAATATCGCCTTGAGCTAAGTCTGCTAATTGGGAGCTAGGTAACCATTTAGCAATATTTAATACAGAAAAGCGCTCTGCAAACATTAAAAGCATTGGACCAAATGGGAAAATAATTACTACTGGTAATACTGTGAATGTTGTTTCAAGTGTTGATTTTGCGAATAAGCCACAAATTGTTCCTAGAGCAGCATAAAATAATGTTGATAAAATTAGGGCAACTATCATAGCAGCGCTAGGCATATAGCCTATGATATAACAGCATAGTCCAATGATAATCGCTGTTATAGCGGAGACAAGTGCACTCTTACCAATTAAAATATCTGCAAGTGAAGCAGGCGACAATAATAGACTGCGCAATGTGTTGCGTTCCTTTTCCTCGGCGATTAAGGCAGCCTGTATAAAGGCTGTAACCATACCGAAAGTAATAGCCAGAGGGAACATTAACTTTTGTGCTACATCTAGCCCTATATCACGATAGAGAAAGGTCATAATAAGTGGAACAAATATCATTACTGAAATGGCATAGTTGCGTGAAAACTCCTTATAATCTTTCATGAAAATCGCTTGAATGCGTGTAAATGAAATGTTCATCATTGTAAGTCACTCCCTGTAATTTGCATAAAAATATCACCTAAAGTCGGTTCGTTTGAAAAGATACGCGAAATTTGATTGTTTGTCATCCAATCGTATATCAATTGGGCATTTTGTGCGTCGTTTTTAATAATCTGAGATGTACCATCATGTAATTCAACAGTTATCGTTTGCTCGCTATATTGTTTTTTTAATTGTGCTGGTGAACCAATTGCTTGAATTTTGCCCTTATTTAAAAAGGCTACACGGTCGCACAATGTTTCAGCCTCCTGCATATCATGAGTAGTTAGAAAAATTGTTGTACCAAGCTCATTTAAAGCGCGTAGCCCTTTGTAAATATGTGCTGTATTAACAGGGTCAAGTGCAGAGGTTGGCTCATCTAGAAATAGTAGGTCAGGTTTATGCAAGATAGCTCTAGCTAATAAAACGCGTTGAGTCATCCCTTTTGACAGCATGCTCACTTTTTTCTTTCTTTCTCCATATAAATTGACAAATTCAAGGGCTTCTTTAATCGCTGTTGTAGGCACATCATACAGCTTGCAATAAAGTGCTAAATTTTCTTCAATAGATAAACGTGAATAGAGACCACTGTTATCTGTTAAAATGCCGAATTTTTTCCTATTTTCACTTTTTTGCATAGCGCTAACAGGCATATTGAAAACAAATGCTTCGCCACCATCTTTATGGAGCTGTGCAGTTAAAACTTTAATTGTTGTTGTTTTACCTGAGCCACTAGGACCAAGAAAGCCAAAAATTTCTCCTTTTTGAATAGAAAATGTAACATCTGCTAAAGCATTGGATTGTTGGAATGCTTTTTTTAAGTGACGAACATCAATAATCGTTGTCATATTTGTATTTCCCCTCCGTATTCGTTATGTTCTTAATGTAATGTATCGGAAGAAAATGAGCATTAAGTTTATGACGAAAGGAGGGGAAATAAGGGTAATAAGAGGAATAGAAAGGTTGAATGGAGCAGATTATTTCCCCGGAAATTCGCTAAATTCCGATAAGCTCTTTTAAAGAGGCAAGCTTGTTTTTAGATAAAGGTACCGTAGTTTTAGTTGTTGTATGAATGGATAAGCTATAGCTATTTTTAGTCCATGTAATAATTTCACGCACCTTTTGTAAATTGACAATATAGGAGCGGTGGCATCGGAAAAAGCCAAGAGGTAAAAGTCGTTGCTCAAGCTCTGTTAAAGTTAATGAACAGGGATATGCCTCCCCAGCCACATAAATTGATACTTCTCCTTCCACACTTTCTATATAGTCAATTTCAGGTGGATTAAATAAAATAATTTTGTCATTTTTCTTTGTTGGGATTTTTTCAATCTTTATTGGAGAGAATACGGCTGTGTCATTTGGTGCTATATCTTGTCCTACAACATCCAATAATCGCAAACCATCTGCATCCAAGCGACTTGTTTCATGACAGGAAATAAATAAATCCTCTAAATTATTAGAAAGTAATAAAATCATTTTCTGTGCCATTTTTTCAAATAATTGAACAATTAATTGTTTTGAAAAATCTTCCATGTTCTGAAGGGGTTCTTCAATTACAACGATGGAGGCAGGTGTTAAATAAAGCTTTAAGAAATGAAGTAATTGACGATTGCTATTTGAAAGCTTATCTATCTTAATATTCTGGCAATCAAATAGGTTAATAAGCTGTAATAATTCTTCGACTGATTCAGTTGAGTTGAACAGCTTTTTGAAGAACGCGACATGCTCCTTCACTGTTAAACGCTCATAAAGACTGTCATCTTTTAAATGAATATACGTATTTGGCTGTTTCATAAAGGCCTTTAGTACATGTTGTATTTTAGCTTGGTCTGTATAAATACCCATTATAAAAGCCTGTTTATAGGGAATTGCTAGCTGGGGACAAATAATATTGCCAGCTTCAACATATGCGGAAATGTCGATTGTCTTTGTTTGCATGTAAAAAAACCTCACTTTAAGTACGCTACTGTTATTATATAATAGGATATAGCATGTTAAAATAAATAGTTCGTGTTAGTGTAATAATAAGATTTTTTAATAAAGGAAGTGTTAGAATGATGACTCCATTTTTAACTGTTGCGGAAGTTCGTTTAATTGAACAGCAATTAGTGAAAATAGTAAACGCCAAAGCCTCATCAAAGGATATGAATATATTGTCGACAGTTAGAGAGCTTGCTATAGTAGCATTGAATGAAAAAATGCCATTTGTAGAAAATCAAGAAACGTTGCGAAAAGCTATTGAAACAGTAGATGATCGTCTAGATGTAACATTATTTATTGAAAACCTACAAATATATACGATTCCATTTAAGCAAATTTCTGAACAGGATATTGAAAAGCTGTTTAAAAAAGAAAAGAAGCTTAAAATGCCAAATTTGAGCAAAATTGATTGGAGAGGCATAAGCTACTTATCATGGCAGGATTCCGGTACACACCGCCAATATATTATTATTGAGCATGAGAATGATTTTATAGGCTTGAGAGGGACAATTAGCGATGCAAATACGAAGGGAGTTTGTGCGATTTGCAACGAGCATTCAAATGTTCATCTTTTTACAGCAAAGGTAAAAGGACAAGCGGATGCTTATAAATCATATAGTCAGTACATTTGTGCTGACGCGGCATACTGTAATCGCCATTTAAAGGATTATAAAAAACTTATTCAATTCGTCGAAAGTAATTTAGTCTAAAATTTAAGGGTCATTGATGTAAGTGGAATTGATAGAAGGAGAAAACATAATGAATAAAGCTATTCTTTTGCTCGTATCTGTGCAATTTTTCGTTTATGTAGGATTTGGTTTAATTATTCCTGTTTTACCAGAGGTCATTGTGAAGCAAGATTTTCATCCGATGCATGTTGGTGGCTTGTTGACGATTTATTCACTTGCTAGCTTTTTTACAGCTCCTTTATGGGGGCGTTTATCTGATAAAGTAGGGCGCAAAAAATTAATATTAGTCGGCTTACTTGGCTTTAGCTTAAGCTTTATGCTTGTTTCGGTGTTTATCCATTCACTGCCAATGCTCTATGCTTCTCGCATTGTTGGTGGTTTGTTTTCTGGAGCTTTATATACAGCTGTAACAGGTTTTATTGGAGATATTTCTAATGAAGATAACCGTAATAAATATATGGGCTTTATGGGGATGTCTATTGGTCTAGGCTTTATTTTCGGACCAGCAATCGGTGGTTTACTTGGTGAAATAAGTATTCGGATGCCGTTTACAGTATCGGCAATATTAATTTTCGCCCTGTTTTTCTATGCATTAGCCGTATTAAAAGAGCCAGATACGTACCGTAAAACAGAGGGGCGTGCAATTATTCCAATGGCTGCTGGCAAGCTATTTGGCTACCGCATTCGATATTTATTTATCTTTTCATTTGTAGTGACATTTTTGTTAGCAGGTGTTGAATCGACATTGCAGCTCTTCCAAATGGATGCAATTCAAATTACATCTGCACAAATTGGCTCGCTGTTTTTATTTAGTGGCTTTGTCGACTTTTTTATTCAAGGAATGGTTGTTCGCAAAGTGAAAGATGGGCATGAGCCAAAGTGGTTGATGGCTGCACAAATTATTACAGCAATTGGTCTATTCATGCTGCCGTTTACGAATAGCTTATTTTTTGCAGGGGCAGCTCTTTGTGTCTTTACGGCAGGTAATGCACTTGCCCGCACTTTGAATACATCGCTAGCCTCAAAGGAATCAGGGGGAATGTATGGTACAGCAGCAGGAGTTGTTTATTCAATGGACAGTTTAGGGCGCATTATCGGACCGTTATTCTTTACTTGGTTACTGACAGCTAGTGGTGGGAAGACGTACTATTTATCCGCGAGCATTGCTGTTGCAAGTGTTTTGCTACTATGGACATTCAAAAAAAGCATGAAATCATTGAGAACTGTAAAATAGGACATTTCAAAAGGAAGGCACTGAAAAGTCGATTTGTCATAAGGTTTGTGGCGTAAATTTCCTTTTTCATTTGCTAAATCCGAAAGGGGGCGTCCAAGCAGCAGGCGAAGCACTGCTGTTTGGACACCTCTATTATTTTTAAATTAGTACCTTGCATTGAATAATAGTAAATGCTATACTACTAATTAATAAATAATAGTGGAGGGGGAGCGAAGTGAATCCACAGTTTAAAAAGGGTGTACTGAATTTATGTGTGCTTGCATTGTTGGAAAAGCGTGATATGTATGGCTATGAGCTTGTACAAGCGATTTCTAGCAAAATCGATATTTCTGAAGGAGCGGTTTATCCGTTACTTCGCAGGCTAACTGCGGAAGGTTATTTTACAACGTATATGATGGAATCGACAGAAGGACCTGCGAGAAAGTATTATCAGTTAACTAGTGCAGGGAAGGAACAGCTAGACACACAAAAGTTGGAGTGGCAACAATTTTATCAGGCGGTAAACGATTTAGTAAATAAGGGGGAACAATAATAATGGAACAACAATTTTTGAGCCAGCTAGAGCAAGCGTTAGCAAAGTTAAATAATAATGAGCGTCAAGATATCATTCGGGATTTCAAGGAATATTTTGCAAGCGGTCAGGCAGAAGGAAAAGCAATCGAGGAAATGATTGACTCATTAGGTGATATAAATGAATTAGCCGAGGAAATATTGAAGGCTTATTCTGAGCAGGAGTTTGTACAAACAGCGAATGTTGTGAAGGAGGAGGCGTTTGATCATATTAAAATTGATAGTGAGCTTGCCTCTATACAGCTATTACCGTCTCCGACGGGTAGATTTTATACGGAAGTGAAAAGTAAAGGTGAGCAATATACAACGGATGTAGAAATTGTTAATAACACATTAACCGTAAAAATTGAACGGGCTGAAAGTACATTTAAAATTTTTGGCTTGAAAATTAATTTTAACTTTAATACAGAAAGCGCAGCTACTGCAATGATTTATGTACCAGAAAAGCTGTATCAAAGCATCGTGATTAAAAATGAAATTGGTGGCTCTGTTATAGAAAGGCTACAGGCTAAAGAAATTAAATGTCATACAACTGTCGGCAAGGCAATGTTGAAAAATGTTTTAGCTGGGGAGTTAAATGTAAAGTCGAGTGTTGGCAAAGCAGAGCTTCAATCTGTTCACGCAACGACAGCTATTGTAAAAAGTGAAGCAGGAAAAGTTATTATTGAAAATAGCATTGCAGAAACTTGGAATGTGAAGTCTGAAGCCGGACGTGTAGATTTAATTAATATTCAGGGGGAAATTGATGCGCGCTCTGAGGCTGGCAAAATTAATATGGATGTCGAAAGCATCACGAAGCCGCTAAAGCTAAAAACAAGCGTAGGTAGAATAGATGTTTTAACAAAGAATGCGATTGATAACGCTACAGTTGAAGCAAAATCAGAGCTCGGTAAGATTTCTGTTTATGGCGAAAGTGGCAAGCGTATTGTTTATGGTACAGGGGAAAATCTTGTTAAATTAAAAACGGAGCTAGGCAGCATTACGATTGCACAAAAATAATTGGCTGCTATAGTTCGAATGGTGCGTAGTCAAGTAGTTGTAAGTTTGTTACAATGACAGTAATAGACGATTGATACATGGGGTGACACGCTAAATGTTTTGGATGCTACTATTTGGTTTTTTATTAATTAGTTTAGTCATGATTGTTATTTATAAATATGATGATTCTTTGTTTAGTAAAGCGACATCATATTCTATTTTCGAAGTATTAAGTAATAGTAGAGTTCGCTCACTATATAAATTGACAGAGGAATTAAAGGCCACACAAGAAAAGTATGATATTTTATTTGATGTTCAGCTAGTTCCAAATGAACAGCCTGTAGATGCCATTATTATGCACTCCACAGGGGTTTATATAGTAAATGTTGAACAGAAAAAAGGTTGGATTGCTGGACGCGAACAGGATATTGAATGGACACAGCTACTATATAAGGGAAAAAAGGAATCTTTCCCAAATCCAATCCATCTAACGCAGCGCTATACTTATCAATTACGTGATTTGCTGCCGACTATACAGGCAGATGCATATAAGACAATCGTTATTTTTACAAATGAGTGCTCCTTCCAAAAAATTGAGTTGCACTCTACAAAAGTAGATGTATTGAAGACAAAAGATTTAAAAGGCTGGATTGCTCAATTCCGAGGACAAGAGGAGCTAATCTCTCCAGAAAATATACAGGCAGCATATGATGTATTGAAGGATAGAAGGACTGCCACGCATTTAGCAATAGAAACAGCTTGAAAAAATCCGGATGTAATTACACCGAGGCGTAATTGATTATAGGAGTCAAGGCTATCTGAAAAGGAACACCTTTTCGGATAGCCTTTTTTATTTCAAAAGTGTCAAAAATGTTTATAAAATGTGTTATATGTGTGTTATATGATAGAAGAAAAAGTGAAATAAGGCTAGCTCACATTGACATCTCGATTGGCAATGACCAATACTTATGATGATGTTAGCCACCTTGATTTACCAGATTTTTAAAGAATAAAAAGGTATAAATTTTTGACATTTCAACAGCGTCAAGACTAAACGTGGGCCTCGCTTTCCTCACATTGTGAAAGCAAAATGACTAAAGACGACAGATATAGAATAACGCCAATTTCTATACGAATGCTTAATTAGTGTTTGACTTCTTTCGGAAGGCGACAGGACACAGGCTGACAAAGAAGGACTCAGCCTAAGCACATCGCGTCTTGCGGCGAATGTCACAGGTCATGACGGTTTTAGGAGGTTAACTTCCACCTATTAGCTCAAAGAAATTTAAACACACTTACGCCGAGGTGTAACTTATTTGAATGAAAGGTAGTGAAAATATTGCCAAAAAAATTATTAGTTTCAGTATTTCTATTAACTATTTTATTGCTAGGCTGTAGTCAGCAAGTGAAAAATCCGCTTAATTGGGAGTTAAAAGAGTTTATATTCACAAATCAAGAAAATCAGGAGTTTGGATTAGCGGATTTAAAAGGCAAGATATGGGTAGCCGATTTTGTGTTTACAAATTGTGCGACAGTTTGCCTCCCGATGATGGCGAATATGACTGAGCTACAAGAAAAACTTCATGAGGAGAACTTGGATGTAGAATTAGTGTCTTTTAGTGTTGACCCAGAAATAGACACGCCAGAAGTTTTAAAAGAATATGCTTTAAGCTATGGTGCAGATTTAACTAGCTGGAGCTTATTAACAGGTTATTCACAAGAAACAATCGAACAGTTTGCATTAGAAAACTTTAAAACGATTGCTAGAAAGCCTGCTGATGACACACAAGTAATACATGGCACATCTTTTTATTTGATTAATGAAGATGGCATCGTTATTAAGGATTACAATGGGCTTAATGTGCCGTATGAAGAAATGATTAAAGATATAAAATTGCTATTTAAGGAGTGAGTTTATGCGATTGAAAAAAAGTAGAGGAGTAGCCATGCTTACTGCTTTAATTATTGTTGTTATTTTAATAAGTTTCATTATACCTAGAGAAACTCTTCCATCTGCACATACTAGAGTTATTTTAGAGCATACGATTAAAACATATATTGCACCTCAATGCTTTGAGGATGCCAATGCGACAAATTTTCTTGAAGAATCCACATTAGGAGAAGCGAAAAAATTAAACTATGCATCTCACTCGGCTTGTACTGATGAAGCGTTACAGGGCGAAAAAGATAGACTAATGGTTAGTTTACTAAAGGAAATTGGCTTGCTAAAGACAAAATGGGATAGTTGGTAATGCTCAACGCGACTAGCTGATAAGATTTTGCTTAAAAGTATGAAACAAAATAGTCGTTTGCAAAAAATAGCTGAATTTGGCTTTTGGAAAGAAGCAAATCGACCTTCTTTTCAAAACAATTTCCTGTACAATAGAGAAAAAGATTGCAGGAGAAGATGATGAAACAATTATCAAAAAAGGAAGCAAGTATTTATTATATAAAGCAATATATTAGCATATTTGCATGTCCATTTTGTCAGATGGAAATGCAACTAAATGATACGGGAACTATGAGTTGTGTGAATAAACATTCATTTGATATGGCAAAGCAGGGCTATATGAATTTTATGACAAAACCAGTAGTATCAATGTATAGCAAAGAATTATTTGAAGCGCGTCAGCAGGTGATTGCGAGCGGTCTTTATGACCCGCTACAGCAGGCAATTGCAGATTTACTAACTGGTGAGCAACGGATTTTAGATACAGGCTGTGGTGAAGGCTCGCACTTAGCACGAATTTGTACACAGTTACCGAATGCACTTGGTGTTGGTATCGATATTGCGAAGGAAGGTATTTTAGCTGCTGCGAAATTTTATAGCGAAAAAATATGGTGTGTCGGTGATTTGGCAAATAGTCCATTTCAGTCAGAAAGCTTTACGACAATTTTAAATATTTTGTCACCAGCTAATTATGAGGAATTTAAACGCCTGCTTAACCCAAATGGCAAAGTAATTAAAGTCGTGCCACAGACAGATTATTTAAAAGAGATACGCGTCCAAGCATTTGCTGATTCTGAAAAAGAAAGCTACTCTAATGCACAGACAGTCGAACGATTTAAAGAAAGCTTTGCTAAAGTAAATGTGCAGCGTATTACTTACACAGTGCCATTAGCAACAGAGCTTGCACCAAAGCTATTGCAAATGACACCTATGGGTTGGCATATTGAAAATATAGCGGCAGTGGAGTTGCCACAAATTACGATAGATGTGGATATTTTAGTTGGGGAAGTATAACAAGGGGGGAGTATTGTATGAAAAATATTTTAGTATTAGGTGGAACGCGATTTTTCGGTCGTAAATTAGTTGAGCTTTTAATAGCTGAAGGACATCAAGTGACAATTATAACGCGAGGAAATTCAAGTAACCCATTTGGGGACAAGGTGGAGCATGTCATTGTCGATCGAACAAAAGAGCCTGATTTACAGTCATTTATGGAAAATCGCATGTTTGATATTGTATACGATAATATTTGCTACTCTCCAAATGAGGCGAAGGCTTTTTGTGATATATTTAACGGGAAAATTGGGAAGCTTGTTTTCACATCAACTCTATCAACATATGAAATTGATGGCAATGTCAAAGTTGAGCATGACTTTGACCCATATAATTATACGATTCGTATGGGGGATTCGGCAGATTTCACTTATGGAGAGGGCAAGCGTCAAGCCGAGGCTGTATTTTTTAAATATGCTGAATTTCCAATTGTAGCAGTGCGTTTTCCAATTGTTATGGGTGTCGATGATTATACGGAGCGATTACACTTTCATGTGAAGCGGGTAGCGCAAGAAGAACCGATTGGCTTTGTTAATATGGATGCTGAAATGTCCTTTATTCAAGCGGATGAGGCAGCAAGATTTTTATTATGGGCTGGGCAAGCGACTATAGAAGGGCCTTTTAATGCGACGGCAACGGGGGCTGTGACGTTACAGGCATTAATGACCTTAGTCGAGCGGGTTACAGGCAAACGGGCAAAAATCGCACTTTTGGGTGATGATGAAATACGTTCGCCGTATGCTGTCCCTAAATCATGGTATATGAAAAATGATAAAGCAGCAGCGGCAGGCTTTCAGTTTTCAAAACTTGATAGCTGGCTAGAAAATTTAGTACAGGACATCGCAAAACAATACACTTAATTGAAAGTACGCCTCTTTTTTATTAAAATAAAAGTATTAAAAAATAAGGTAGGGCAATGATGTGTATAAATTAGCAGCGAATATTTGTAAGGTAATTTTGAAAATAAATGGTGCAAAGGCGAAGGTTTACGATGCAGGGAATTTACCTAAGGACGGGGGCTTTGTCATTGCGTGTACGCATACCGGTTATATTGATATTATTAATTTAGGTGTATCCGTGTATCCTCGCGAAATTCATTTTATGGCGAAAAAGCAGTTGTTTGAAATGAAAGGGCTTGGTTGGTTAATTGACAAATTAAATGCTTTTCCAGTGGACCGAGATAATCCAGGACCAAGTGTTATTAAAATTCCACGACAGCTTATTAAGGAAGGCAAAGTTGTCGGGATTTTCCCAAGCGGCACGCGTTCTACGGAAAATAATGATTTAAAGCAGGGGGCAGTAACGATTGCCCAGCTAGCGAAGACGCAAATTGTACCAGCTGCTTATATCGGTCCACGTAATGTAGGTGAGGTATTGAAACGCCAAAAGGGCTATTTAATTTATGGTAAGCCTTTTACAGTAGAGAGCGGTAAAGAAGCTCGCGATGAGGCGACGAAGTTTTTAGAGCAGGAGTTTCAGCGTCTAACAGAAGAATTACAAGCAAAAATATAGGGTGGTGCTCAGTGGGTGCGGATATTATTTGTATGCTTAGGCAATATTTGTAGGTCACCTATGGCAGAGGCTGTTATGCGCGATTTACTGATGAAGCGTGGTTTAAGTGAGCAAATTACAGTGGATTCAGCAGGTACAAGTAATTGGCATGTCGGTGAACCGCCACATAAGGGAACACAGGCAAAGTTAGCTGAATATGGTATTGCAACAACAGGGATGCAATGTCGCCAACTAAAAATTGGTGACTTTGCGGATTTTGATTATATTGTTGGAATGGATATAAGCAATGTGGACAATATTCGTAAAATGCTTAAACAGCCAAATGATGCAAAGATTTTCCGTTTCTTAGATTTAACTGCACATCAAAAAGATGTACCAGACCCGTGGTATACAGGCGATTTTCAAGAAACATATAATCTTTGCTTAGAGGGCTGTGAGGCATTGTTGGAGAAGGTTTTAGCAGATATGCAGAAGAGCTAGTAGCCAAAATATAAGTCGATTTACACTGAAGGTTTTGGTGTGAATCGGCTTTTTTTCCAGTGTACTCTTATTGGCATCAGCTATTTTGTTGTTATTTATAAATCTATTTTCAAATGACACGATAAAATGAGTATCTTATTATCGTTATAATTCTTTAAAAAAGGGTACAAATAGAGCAAAGGATATGTCGGAGGAGGGATAAATTATGGATGTTAAAGGAAGGCGGAAAAGCAGCAATGTTGAGGACCGCCGGGGGATGAGTGCTGGAAAAGTTGGCGGTGGCCTAGGTGGTGTTGGAATTATTATTGTCATTATTTATACATTGATTAGTGGTGGAGATGCTGGTGATGTATTAAACACTGTAACGAAAAGCATTACACAAAACGGACAAATGACAGAGGAATACACACCAAGTCGTGAGGAGGAGGAGCTGGCAGAATTTGTAGCAGTTGTGCTTGCAGATACCGAGGATGTATGGGCGCAAATTTTTGCAAGCAATGACATGACTTATAAAAATCCAACACTCGTGTTATTTACGGATAGCGTTAGCTCGGGCTGTGGTTTGCAAAGCGCTGCAGTCGGACCATTTTACTGTCCAGCTGACTATAAACTGTATATCGACTTAAGCTTCTATAGTGAATTGAAAAATCGTTTTAAAGCACCCGGAGATTTTGCGATGGCATATGTGATTGCACATGAGGTAGGTCACCATGTACAAACGTTATTAGGCTATTCCCAAAAAGTACATTCATTAAATGGCAAAGTTTCAAATGCAGAATACAATGAGCAGGTGAAGCGCCTTGAATTACAGGCTGATTATTTAGCGGGTGTGTGGGCGCATCATGTGCAAAACAAAGGCTACTTAGAAGAAGGCGATTTTGCAGAGGCATTAACCGCCGCAAATGCTATAGGAGATGACACATTGCAAATGCAGGCACGTGGTTATGTGGTGCCAGAAAGCTTCACACATGGTACGAGCGAGCAACGTATGCGCTGGTTTACGAATGGCTATAAAAATGGTACATTGCAGGGCGGAGACACATTTAATGCAACAAATTTATAGCATAATATGAAACGCAGTATTTTAAATTTCTTTACTTATTATGTATAATAAATAAGTTAAAACATTATTTCGTTTCATAAATGAATTTAGATATGATTGAAAGAGAGTGAATCTGATGGGGCGTAAATGGAATAATATTAAGGATAAAAAAGCAGGGAAGGACGCAGCGAATAGCCGTATTTATGCGAAATTTGGTCGTGAAATTTATGTTGCGGCAAAATCTGGCGAACCAAATCCAGAATCTAATCGTGCATTAAAAACGGTTTTAGAGCGTGCAAAAACGTATTCTGTACCGAAGCATATTATTGAAAAGGCAATTGAAAAAGCAAAGGGCGGCGGAGATGAGCAATTTGATGAGTTACGCTATGAAGGGTTCGGCGTAGGTGGCACAATGGTCATTGTTGACGCTTTAACGAACAACGTCAATCGCACTGCTTCTGAGGTGCGTGCGGCATTTGGGAAAAATAGTGGTAATATGGGTGTAAGTGGCTCAGCGGCGCATATGTTCCAAAGCACAGCCGTATTTGGTGTTGAAGGCAAAACAGAGGACGAAATACTAGAAATTCTAATGGAAGCAGACTTGGATGCACGTGATATTATGGATGAGGAAGGGACGATTATCGTTTACACAGAACCAGACCAATTCCATGCGACGCAAGAAGCGTTAAAAGCAGCAGGTATCGAAGAATTTGCTGTGGCAGAATTGACGATGCTTCCAATGACAGAAGTAGCATTAACAGGCGACGATTTAGTAAAATTCGAAAAAATGATTGATGCTCTTGAAGATTTAGAGGATGTGCAACGCGTCTACCACAACGCTGATTTAGGTGAATAGAAAATAAGCGTCTTATAGCTTTACTGTGGCATCTTTTTGTTAGCAAAGCTTTTTAACGGATATGTGATATAGAGATTAAGGCTGTCAAGAAAGTAATTACTTTTTTGGCGGTCTTTTTCATTGCCTTATTGTGAAAGGTTGAAATGCAAGTTTTTTTTGCTATTGTGAAATTTGTCGAAATAAGCCACAATATTGATTAACTATAAAAAAATATGAAAGGAGACTACTTATGAAACGAACAAATAGATTAGCGAGCCGAATTATAGCAATTATTATTGCAGTATTTATTGTGCTAATTGTCTCTAATATTTTTATGATGAGCTACAACACGAAGAAATCTGTAAAGGCAACATTAGGAGAACATAGTGTGACAGTAGCACAAAATATGGCTCAATATATGGATGTTGAAGGCTATAAGCAACTAGCGAATTCACCGCAAGAAAATGAATTATATTGGAGATTACGTGAGCAATTAAATGATTTGCGTGAAAAGAACGGCGTATTATATGCATATACATTTGCTGCACCTACAAATGGAAAAGAAGGTAATGGCGTCTTTTTAGTGGATGGCATGCCGGCGGATGACCATGAAAATGCAGCTACTATTAGCAGTGAATCAAGTGCGACATCCAATGCAGATCTTTTGCGAGCTTTGGAAGATGGTTACTATTATACAGATGTAATCGAAAGCGAGTTTGGGCAATTTATTTCCGGAACAATTCCCGTAAAAGATGCAAATGGTGAGGTAGCTTTTTATTTAGGAATAGATATAGATGCAGATTATGTTGATGTAGTAAGTAGTCTAATTTCAAAAGAAATTATACCGACTGTTGTTATTATATTTAGCCTTATTTCCATTTTAGGCTTAGCTATACTTTATTACTATATTAATAGCGCATTGCGCCCTTTAAAATCCTTAAAGGAATCAGCAACGTATTTAGCAGAAGGCAATATTAAAGATGCTAACGAAGTAGTATCTCATATCAATATGTCAAATGGCAATGAAATCTCGCTATTTGCAAGAGATTTCACAGATGCACTGGGACAGCTTTCAGCAACATTTGAAACAATTCATTCGAAAACAAATAGTTTAGAGCAGGTCGTTGAAGATATTAATGCGACAGCTCATCATGTAAGTGAGTCGAATAACACAATTGCTGCAAGTGTCACACAAATTGCAGAAGGCAGTGGAAAGCAACAAATTAGCAATGATGAGGTTATGCAGGCGATGAGTGAAATGGCAATCGGCATTCAAAGATTAGCTGATACAACGAGCGATATTGCAGAATCCTCAAGTGATATGACAGAGCTTGTTGAAAAGAGTACGACAAATTCAAAGCAAGTGGTGCAGCAAATTCATAATGTAGAGTCTTCAGTTGTAAGGACGTCAGAGCAAGTACGCGAAATGGGAGCACGATTCCATTCAATAGAAGAAATGGTAACTGTTATTACAAGCATTGCCGATCAAACTAATTTACTTGCATTAAATGCGGCAATTGAAGCAGCAAGAGCAGGAGAGGCAGGTAAAGGCTTTGCTGTTGTTGCAGATGAGGTACGTAAATTAGCAGAGATGTCGCGAACTTCCGCGGACGATATTCACCATCATTTACAAAGCTTTTTAGAAATTGCAGAGCGTGCTTTAAGTGAAATGGCTGTAAGTACGGAAGAGGTAAAAGAGGGAAGTTTAGCAGTTACAGCTATCGGTGAAAACCTAGAAAGTATTTTACAATCTGTTCTGAGAGTAAATAACAATATTCAGGAAAACTCTGCGGTTATAGAGCAAATGTCGGCAAGTTCTGAGGAGATATTAGCATCTGCTGAAGATATGAACCAACTTGTCACTAATACAACGACGCAAACACAGGAAGTGGCACAATCAATCGATATCCAAGTAGATATGGTTGAAAAATTAAGCGAGGTAGTAGAACAGCTCGATACTACTTCAAAAGACGTTATCACAGAAATAGAGAAATTTAAATTATAAAATTGGTTAACTTCTTTCAGCGATGTTTACTGCGGTGAGTAACCGTAGGAGCAAAATCTTTTTGTAGCAACAGCTACAGAAGACTCATGCTAATAAAAAGGAACCCGGTCTAAAAAACATCGCATCCTGCGATAATGACTAAGTAACCAACATCGTGTTGGACAAACTTACAGCGGATGTCACAGATATTGGAGGGGCCGTGTGATGCAGGTCAGTTAACCGTTGGCTCGTGACATGACGATTTTAGGTTAATTTCTATCAAATGGTTCGAAAAAATCTAGACACAATTACAATGAGGGGTAATTGATAAAATCATTTTAGGACATAAAATGAATAATGAGTAAGGGAGGTGTTCATATTTTGGACAACCTCCCTTTCTTTTAAATTAATCATCACCAGTCCTATACCTTCGTGTAATAAGTAGGGACTATTCAGAAGTACAATATTTTCTTGTTAACAATACTTGTTGTAATGAATATAAGTTAAGAAGCCTTTGTCTTTAGAGTTGCTCACCTCTTTATTCGAATCAAATATTTGTTATTGTGAAATTTTCACTTTATGTAATAATTATATATTATTAGGGAGAAAGACAGGGGGATGGTTAAAATGATACGCTTTTTGCAATCGATACAGGGAAAATTATTAATATTTTCTTTCTTAATTTTTTTTATCCCAAGCTTAATTATTAGCATTGTAAGCTACTCGACAGCAAAGCAGGGGATGGACGAAGTAGGAAAGACAGTTATTAAAAACAGCGTAGAAACATCATTAGAATTAATTGCAATTGCTGAGACTGAAGTTCAAAACGGAATGGTTACATTAGAGGAGGCACAGGAACTTGTTAAATCGCAGTTAATTGGTGCCCTAAATGCGGAAGGACAGCGTCCAATAACTTATCCAGCAGACTTGGGTGAAAATGGCTATATTTATATTCTAGACCATGATGGAACAGTATTAGGTCATCCTACTCGCGAGGGAGATAATTTATGGGATAGTCAGGATAGCTCAGGTCAATATTTTGTTCGTGAAGTAAAAGAAAAGGCATTAGCAGGCGGGGGTTTTACATATTATGATTTTGAGCTACCAGGTCAAACTGTTATTGCACCGAAATTGATTTATTCAAAGCTAGACCCGCATTGGAATTGGATTGTCGCTTCAGGTACATATATGCAAGATTTCAATTCTCCCGTGAGTCATTTAGTGAAAGTAATTATCGTGACACTTATTTTGTCAATTGCAGCAGGTGGGATTGTTGCCACTTTATTCTCACGTCATTTGGCAACTCCATTAGTAAAATTATCACAAAGTGTGAGTCAAGTAGCAGATGGTAATTTAACAGTTACAATAGATAAACTGCAGCGACAAGATGAAATGGGTGTTTTAAATAATGGCTTTAATAATATGGTCGTACATTTAAAAACACTTATTACAGATGTGGAGAATGCCATTTCTGAAATTCAAACGACCTCTAGCAATTTATCCGCTGTTGCGGAAGAAACGACTGCATTAGGTGAAAATATTGTTAACGCAGTAGAAGAGGTTGCAAGTGGAGCCACACAGCAAGCGCTAGATACGGAGCAAACAAATCGTTCGACAGCTGATTTTGCAGCTCAAATTGATGTACTGCATGAAAAAAATGAATTAATTTTAACTTCTTCCGTAGAAATGCGAAAATCGAACGAGCAAGGATTAACTAATTTACAGCATTTACAGCAAAGCTCTGAGGAATCTAATAAGCTTATGACACAAGTGCAAGATGTGTTCAATAATTTAATGCAAAAGCTAGCTGAAATTGAAGGCATTGTTGGCACGATTAATGAAATCTCAGACCAAACAAATTTATTGGCACTGAATGCCTCCATTGAAGCTGCTAGAGCGGGTGAGCATGGCAAAGGTTTTGCGGTAGTGGCAGAGGAGGTGCGCAAGCTAGCAGACCAAACGAACCAGGCGACTAGCTCCGTACGTAATACATTAAGAGGGATTGAAATGGAAACAAATGTTGTGACGCATGAAATGGAGAAAGCATCATTGATTGTACAACAACAGCGTGAATCAGTGGAAACAACACAAAGCTCATTTGAGGCAATTGAAAAAGCGGTTGAGCATATTACAGCTATAATAAACGATATGTCTGCGAGTGTGAATCAATTGAACACTTCTAAAAATGCAATGCTTATTTCGATGGATAGCATTGCCCATATTAGTGAGAAAAACGCAGTTGTTACACAGGATGTAACGGCTTCTGTAGAGGAGCAGCAACGAGCTATAGAGCTTGTGACAAATTCGTCGAATGAGTTAACAGGCGAGATTAATAGTTTACAGGAGGCTATTAATCAATTTAAAGTATAGGTGCCTGGCACGCAAACAATTCTGACAATTTACTACAATTAATATTCTTTCAGAATAGTTGCAAAATTGAAGATGGTAGTAAATAATTAATAGTGAATTTGTTTATCGTGATTTAGTAGTGCGTTGTGTGCGAAGGCGAGGGCGATGGGGGCTCGCAAAATCGTGATAGGTCGTCGGTGGATGTGATAGGAAGAGAGAAAAGATGGAAGCCGAGGGGTAGTGGATTCAAACATAATTTAAAGGTAGGGGACATCATGGGAATAACATTTAAAGATTATGAGTATAAGCGCCCGAATTTAGATGAAATGAAGGTGGCGGTGCGTGCGTTAATTGAGGATTTTAAAAGCGCACAAAATGTGGAAGAACAGAGCGTGGTAATTGAGAAAATTAATGCGTATCGTAATACCTTTTCAACACAGGGGAACTTAGTTTATATTCGTGCATCAATTGACACAAACGATGCATTTTATCAAGCTGAGCGTGATTATTTAGATGAAATAATGCCGCAAGCAGAGGAAATTATTTTTGAGTATTATCAGGAGCTAGTAAAATCGTCGTTTCGTGAACAGCTTGAGGAGAAATGGGGTAAGCAGCTTTTCGCATTAGCGGAAAATCAAATTAAAGGCTTTTCGCCAGAAGTAATTGAATTAATGCAGCAGGAAAATAAACTTGTCTCAGAATATAATAAGCTTGTAGCCTCTGCGCAAATCGAATTTGATGGTAAAACATTGACGCTTGCGCAATTAGGACCGTACGGAGAATCGCTAGATCGTAATGTGCGTAAAGAGGCAAGAGAAGCGAACTTTAACTTCTTTGCACAGCATGGTGATAAGTTCGACGAAATTTATGATAAATTAGTAAAGTTGCGCCATGAAATCGCGACAAAGCTAGGCTATAAAAATTACGTGGAGCTAGGCTATATTAAGATGAATCGCATTGATTATAATGCTGAAATGGTGGAAAAATTCCGTAATCAGGTGCGTGATTTTATCGTACCTGTAGCGACAGAGCTATATAAACGTCAGGCGAAGCGTATCGGTGTTGAAGATTTTAAATATTACGATGAAGGATTAAATTTCTTAACAGGCAATGCAAAGCCACAAGGTTCTCCTGAATGGATTATAGACAATGGTAAGAAAATGTATGAGGAGCTATCAAAGGAAACGGGTGAGTTCTTCAACTTTATGATTGACCGTGAGCTAATGGATTTAGTTGCTAAGACGGGGAAGGAAAGTGGCGGCTATTGCACGTTTATCGACGACTATAATTCACCATTTATTTTCTCGAATTTCAATGGAACATCAGGTGATATTGACGTATTAACACATGAGGCAGGTCATGCCTTCCAAGTATACTCAAGCCGTGATATAGGTATCCCAGAGTATTTATGGCCGACGCATGAATCTTGTGAAATTCATTCTATGAGCATGGAGTTTTTCACTTGGCCGTGGATGGAGTTGTTCTTTAAAGAGCAAACAGATAAATATAAATTTACACATTTGAGTGGCTCGCTAATATTCTTGCCGTATGGTGTGGCAGTAGATGAATTCCAGCACGTTATTTATGAAAATCCAGAAATGACGCCTGCTGAACGTAAGGCAGCATGGAAGAAAATCGAGGAAAAATATTTACCACATCGTGATTTCGATGGCAATGCATACCTAGAGGCGGGTGGCTTCTGGCAACGTCAAGGTCATATTTACTCCGTACCGTTCTATTATATCGACTATACATTGGCACAGATTTGCGCATTCCAGTTCTGGAAGCGTTCACGTGAGGACTTTGACAGTGCATGGAAAGATTATGTACATTTATGTGGTTTAGGTGGCTCACAATCATTCACAAACTTAGTTCGCGAAGCAGGCTTAATTTCGCCATTTGAAGAAGGCTGTGTGGAGTCAGTTATTGATACGATTAAAGACTACTTAAACTCAATCGATGATGCAAAATTGTAACTTCCTTTAGCAATGTTTTTTGCAACGAGTAACCGCAGCAGCCAAATTGTTTTTGTATCGAAAGCGAAGCGACAGGTACAGGAATCTTCTATCTCGATAGGTGGCGAGACGAATGCAAGCATTATAACGATTTCAGCAAGTGTCCAAACACTCACCAACTGCTCGAGCTTTGGTGGGTGTCACAGGACGTGGCGGTTTGAGGTTAACTTCTGTCAAATAACTAGGAGAAATCTAGAAGAAATTATGCCTTGGCATAATTGACATAAAAGAGGTATAGGAAAGCGAATCATTTGCTTTTCTATACCTTTTTGTATTTTAGATGAATTAAGCTACCATATTAATGTGTTTTTTAGCTATCAAAGATTGTATTTTTTTGGTCTATATGCGATTATTGCTAATAGATAGATGATGATTGGGGTGGAAATATGACAAAGAAATTATGGTTTCAATTAGCAATCGGTTTGCTACTATCACTGCTTATTGTGAAGTATTTTATAGAAATTCGTGCTATTTTTAGCCCGTTTATAATTATTTTAAAAACAGTCTTTATTCCTTTGTTGTTGGGGGGCGTCCTTTATTATGTTACAGAGCCGCTACAACGCCTTGTTGAGAAGCGGGGTGTACCGAGATGGGGGAGCTTAATTATTATTGTTGTGCTATTAGTAGCAGGGCTTTCAGGCTTTTTATTGTTAATTGGTACACCAATCTCAAAGCAAGTGAATAATTTAGTTGATAATGCACCGTATATTGGAGAAAAAATCCAAGAAACGACAGACTATGTACTTGCAAATAAAGACCATTGGCCACCACAAGTCGAACAGTTTGTTGATTCCATTTCTAACTCTGTGCAAGATATCGCTGTAAAGGGCAGCAAAATGATTGTAACTGTTGTCAGTGGCGCGGTATCTGCGACATTTACGCTTATTCTTGTGCCGTTTTTCTTTATTTTTATGTTGAAGGACCATGAAAAGTTTGCTCCTCGTCTTTATGGATTATTTACTGGAGAGCGTCGTTCTTGGATTAAGAAGACGTTAGAAGATATCGATTCAGTATTGCGCAGCTATGTACAGGGACAAGTGTTAATTAGCTTTTTACTCGCATTAATGATGTATATTGGCTATTTAATTATTGATTTAGATTACTCGTTACTACTAGCAATATTGGCGTTCTTTATGAATATGATTCCATTCATTGGCCCATGGATTTCACTTATACCAGCACTTATTATTGCGCTTATTCAAAAGCCAATCTTAGTTGTTTGGGTAGCTGTTATTACCCTCGCAGCGCAGCAAATTGAGAGCAATTTGATTACACCTAATATTATGGGGAAATCGCTTGATATCCATCCGTTAACAGTAATTACAATCATCTTGGCGGCAGGAAATATTGCTGGATTTATCGGCATTTTAATTGCTATCCCAACATATGCGGTTATAAAAGTAATTGTAAAAAATATTTATGAAGAGCGCACTAAAATTAAGGATGCGGCAACGAAAACATTATAACATTTCAAAAACTTTTATTAAAAGGAGCATATTATGCTGACATTTGAACAAAAGCAGGCGATTATTGAAACATTCCCTGAGTTAACGAAAAAAGAAATATCATTAAAAAGATTGAATTATCACTTTGAAAATAGCCTGTATGAAAAGACAATCGTTGTTGAAAAATTGCATCCAAACGGCAATGGCTTTGTGTTTGTTGGCGATTTATTACAGTATGAAAAAGAGGCGAATGATAAAGGGCTTGTCAACATTCGTGACTACGGTGAACAAGCATTACGTACTATTATTGCAGCCTCTATCGCCTATTTATCTGAAGATGCAGAGGAAGAGCCGATTGTTGAGCTATGGCGTTCTCGTGAAGGCACACAATTAGAGCTAATTTATGAAAATCGTTCATGGGCTGTGTATCATCAAAATAATTTAGAGGAAGCTTTTGGTACACGCGAGGCGGCAGAGGAGTATTTACGCGAAGAAGGATTTAGACCTTCAAAGTAAGGAGGAGCTATAAATGGATGGAAAGAAATTTGCACTGATGCTTGTCAGCATAATTGTTGGTGCTTCATTACTTGTGGCTATTGTTATGCTATTGTTCTTTAACTTTTATGAGGCGCCGAATCAAGATGGTGAACCAATATCAACAGACGAGTCAAGTTTATTGACGCCAGACAAAGCACCAACTATAATTGTCTTGAATTCGAGATAATGAAAGGGTGGAGAACATGCAGCATATTTTTGAGCATGGCACAAATGGACGTACATTATTATTGCTACATGGTACAGGTGGGACAGAGCAAGATTTAATTGGCTTAGCGAAGGAAATTGATGTGAATGCGAATATATTAAGCGTTCGAGGCAATGTGTTAGAAAACGGCATGCCACGTTTTTTCCGCCGAGTTGCGGAAGGTGTATTTGATATGGAAGATTTATTATTCCGTACAAAGGAATTAAAGGATTTCGTACAGCAGGCATCGGTAGACTATAAATTCGACCAAAATCAAGTCATTGCGATTGGCTATTCAAATGGAGCAAATATTGCAGGGAGCTTATTGTTCCATCACGAAAATGCATTGCGTGCAGCAATTTTACATCATCCAATGGTACCAAATCGCGAGGCAGAAATCCCAAACTTGTCCAATGTAGATGTCTGGATTGGTGCTGGAACGAATGATTTCATGTGTCCGCCACAGGAATCAGAGCAATTACAGCAAATGTTACAGGCGCATGGTGCAAATGTCGAAACTGCATGGTTCAATCATGGTCATCAGCTTACGATGCCAGAGGTACAAGCAGCGAAAGCTTGGTATACAAATATTTTTGAATAAGAAAAAGGTTAGAGGAAGCTGTCCAAAAAGCCGTGCAAAGCCGGCATTTTGGACGCTTTTATTGTTGCTTCGATAATAGCGGTGAAAAGAGAAGCGACTAAAAAACCCGATTCGCTCATAAAGCATGTGAATTCGCTCATAAGTGAGGCAAATTCGCTCATAAAAGAAAGCAATTCGCTCGTAAGCAGACAACTTTCCCCTATTTGCCACGCTTCGTGAATGGCAACCACCAATTCCAGTCCCCGAATAATTTCATTAAGCTTGGTACGAGCATTAAACGAATAATTGTTGCATCAATGGCGATTGCAATCGCTATACCGACACCGATTTGTTTAACAGGCATTACGTCTGTAAAAGCAAAAGCACCTGTAATAACAATCATAATCAATGCTGCGGACGTAATAATTTTGCTTGTCGAGACAAGCCCATCGACAGTTGCTTTCGTGTTATTCGCACCTTTTAAATATTCCTCTTGAATACGTGAAATTAAAAACACCTCATAGTCCATGCTTAGCCCAAACACTAGGCAGAAAACAATTACAGGCATAATGAGCACAACAGTGCCTGCCTCTATTCCGAAATGCCCATATTGGAATATATAAACGATGAGACCGAATGTCGAAGCAAGCCCAATTATATTCATAATAATCGCCTTGACCGGAATTAAAATCGAGCGGAATGCAATCATTAAAATAATGAATGTAGTAATCATAATAATAATTAATGCAAGCCCGATTTTATTAGCTATTTCATCGAAAATTTCTTGATTGAATTTCGGTGCACCAGCCAATGAGAAGGAGACATCTAAATCTTTATTCTTCCATTCACGTACGAAATCTTGTGCTTCAGTTGATGCACCATTTGTATCTAAGTGAACAGCCATATACATTTTATCATCCTGAATAAAATGACTTTGTGCAGCAAGGAGTAGACCTTGACTATTTGGATCAGCGTTAGCTGCTTGCCATATTTCCACAGAATCTATCTGTGTTGCTGTAAACAGCGAATCAACTTGTTTGACAAGCGCTTCCTGCTCTAGCTGCTGTTGAATAGCAAGGATTTTCGTTAAGCCATCTTCATTATCCCAACCATCTTCACGTTCTGCCAGTAAGTAAACGACCGCATCTGCACCGAAATCAAATGCCTCTTCCATTTTGTCAAACGTTGCGCGGGATTCATACGCACTTGGTAAAGACTCCTTAGATGGAATCGTTAAGTCCATGTCTTTCACTGGAATCATTGCAGCACCTAGTAATGCAAATGCGACAACGATAATAAGCACTGGTTTACGCATAACGAAGGCTGCAAATGCTTGCCACTTTGATGTGGCCTGTGTGACGCGTATTAATCGCCATTTATTTAAGCGGTCACCTAGCAAAACAATTGTTGCTGGCAGTAATGTTAAGCCTGAAATAATAGCTAAAAAAACGACAACAGAGCCACCTAATGCGATATTTTGGAAAATTTCTACCTCGATAACGACCATTGCACCTAGCCCAATCATTACGCATAATGCTGAGAAAACGATGGAACGACCAGCTGTTTGAATCGCAATTTGCACAGCTTGTGTGATGCTTTTCGTATGGCGCTCCTCACGGTAACGATTAATAAATAATAGGGCAAAGTCAATGCTTAAAGCGAGCCCAAGCATTGGCACGATATTTAATATGAAGATGGACAAATCAAAGGTACCACTAAATAAGGTTAAAACACCGAATGCTACAATAACTGTTGCGGCTCCTATAATAATAGGGAGGAGCGAGGCAACGACAGTACCAAATGCCAATAAAAGAATGATTAAGGCGATAGGTAAACCGATTGCCTCCGCCTGCATCAAATCTTTTTGGCTAGCCACATTAATATCCTTTGAAATAGCTGGCTCACCTGTAATAGATATGTGATTGTCATATGCTAAAATATCGCGGATTTCATCGACTACTGGAAAATAGTCGCTAACATCATTGCCAAAATGCAACATCGCATAGGCATAATTATCTTTTCGCAATTGCGAAATGCCAATAGGGGAGACAATTTCTTTAATTGTCTCGACTTGTTCTAGCTTCTCGAGTGCTACTGTAATTTCATCATTTGTTTTATTTTCAAATAGGACGAAAATCGTTTTAGCTGGTAAATCGAATGTCTCACTTAATTCCTGCATTGTTCTACTATGGTCATCTTTTACAAAGAAGCCATCGCCCTGTAGTTTACCTGGTAGTTGTAGAGCAAAGTAGCCCATAATGAGGAAAAAGACAATCCAAATGCTAACAATCGCTTTCGCATGTCTAGTAACGAAAATAGAAAATTTCTGCATAATAGAAACCCCTTTCTTACTTAAGAGTTTACAAGGTTTTGAGGTTGAGTACAATTTCTATAAAATAAAAGGTGTGTGAAAAGGCTGAGAGGTTTTAAGGCAATGGAAAATTCACAAGAAAAGCTGTTGAATTTGGTGTTATTATCTTTTGAAACAAGTCGCTTATTTTTACATGGCTATTATTTCATAAAACACGAACAAAACGTCCGAAAAGCAGTGTTTTCGGACGTTTCAATAGTATTCGTTAAAAGAAAAGATTTAGTAGGAAGTAGAAACCTGCTGCCATAATTGCTGAAATCGGCATTGTAATTACCCATGTAATAACAATTTTACGAGCAGTTCCCCATTTTACGTCCTTTACACGTTGCGCAGTACCTACACCCATAATCGCAGATGAAATAACATGCGTTGTTGAAACTGGTAAATGTAGTAGCGTTGCACCAAAAATAACAGTTGCTGATGATAAGTCAGCTGCTGCGCCGTTAATTGGACGAATTTTCATAATTTTACCGCCGACTGTTTTGATGATTTTATAACCACCAACAGAAGTACCTAGACCCATTGCAAGTGCACAGGCAAAACGCACCCAGCCTTGTACCTCATCGTGTGATTGGATGCCTCCAGCGATTAAAGCCATCGTAATAATACCCATTGCCTTTTGAGCATCATTTGTACCGTGGGTAAATGCTTGTAATGCCGCTGTACCAATTTGCATTGTACGGAAGCCTTTGTTCGTTTTATAAAGGTTCATGTTTTTAAAGATTACTTTAAACAATGACATCATTAAAAAACCAACTGCTAACGCAATAAATGGTGAGAATATAAGCGCTTGAATAATTTTAATGAAGCCTTGATAGTTTAAAATATTAAAGCCAGCAGCAGCAATCGCTGCACCAGCGATTGAACCAATTAGCGTATGTGATGAGCTGGATGGAATACCGTAGTACCAAGTTAATAAATTCCAAGTAATCGCTGCACATAATGCTGCTAAAATAACGACAGAACCGATTAAGGGTGCTTCAGGTGTCGATAATGCGAATGGATCGACGATATCGCTTGCAATTGCTTTTGCAACACCAACGAATGTAATCGCTCCAACAAAGTTCATAATGGCAGCCATTAATACCGCAGTACGAGGTGGTAATGCACGTGTCGATACTGAAGTAGCAATGGCGTTTGCTGTATCATGGAAGCCGTTAATAAAGTCAAATGCTAGCGCAAAAATAACGACTAAAATTGTAAGGATTAATATTGTTTCCATTAGTTATTTCTCCTGCTTTTACGCGTTGCGCATAATAATTGTTTCGATAGTATTCGCTACATTTTGGCAGTGGTCTGCAATTTCTTCTAATTGCTCATAAATATCTTTAAATTTAATTAGACGAATTGGATCTTTTTCGTTTAGGAATAACTTTTTAATGGATGAGCGTAATACTTCATCACATTGGCGTTCATAATCCTTTACTAAAATAGCATGTTGACGCATACCAACTAAATCTTTTTTATTTAAAAGCGTCATTGCTTTGACAATTTCATCTGCGCTTTTTACGATATATCCTAAGAAATTGCGCATTGAATCATCAATTTCATTTAATGAGAACATTTCGAAGTGAGCAATACAGCCCTCTGTCCCATCTAAAACATCATCCATACGGATTGCTAATGCTAAAATATCTTCACGCTCAATGGGTGTCATAAATGATTTATTTAACATAACGATTAATTCATGAATTAATTTATCGCCATCTGTTTCGTATTGCTTCATACGAATGCTGATTTCCTTTAAATCTGCCACTGTCTCAATGCGGTAGTCATTTGCATAATGAACTGCTTCTCTCATATTTTCAGCAATTTTATGAAGTGCTGCGAAAAATGGATCTGATTTTCTTGAACTAAACATGGAATGCCTCCTAAGCATATATGAAAATTTTCTCTCCTAATAATAACAAAATCTTAATGAAATCAATATATTTTTATTTTCTATTTACAATTTTTACACTGCTGTAATATTTATTTTGTTCATACTTGAATATATATTCGGAGTCATTAGCAAAAATATGTGCGGGAAATATTGATAGAATAAGGTTTTCGTTCATATTGTATGCAGCAACAACATAGTGTATACAATAAACAAATTTTGATTGTAAAGGTAATGTAAATTGCAATTAAAGCGGAAAATGGTGATTTATATTGCTATTTTACAAATTTTGTTATGTTTAATGGAGGATATTACTGTAACAAATCCCTAATTGCGGTTATAGATTCAAAAATATTAAACCGCAGCTGACGTTACACAAGGATTTTACCAATAATTTGAAAATGATAGTCCGGCTCCTATAATCAATGGCGTCTTAACTAACTCTAGTCTAGTGTCCCAAATAAAGTTGTTCAGTTAGAAGTTATGCATGTGTGCGATAGTCTTCTCATTGTCAGCGGGCGTCTAGGAGCCCGCTGACAATGAGTGTAATACTCACCGCCTATAAAGGTGAGAGACTTCTATATAACGTTATGCTTGGTTCAAAAGAATTTGCTTCTCTAAGGTGGTCAAAATACATTGCCGCCATCCTCATCGCAAAGAGTGCTACTTAAAATGGTTTTTCAGAGAAGTCCTTGTAGTTCATTTTGTAAAAATGGCTTAGCGCTTAAAAATTGGATGAAGTCATCGTATTTAGTCCGGTCGTCAGCACTTGGTTTTTTGCCCGTATAGTAGGCACGAATCAAAATATTTTTTGGTGTGTTTTCCATATCAATAAATTCGAGCAATTGTGCCTCGTAACCAACGAGTGACAATAATTGGGCGCGGATAGAATCAGTTGCCAATGCAGCAAAGCGTTCACGAATTAAGCCATGCTGTGTCATAATTTCTAATGCAGGTGACAGCAATTGGCGATTCAACTCGTGCTGGCAGCAAGGAACACTTAAAATAACTTTTGCTCCCCATTTTACCGCTCGGGCAAGTGCCATATCTGTTGCAATGTCGCAGGCATGTAATGTGACGACCATATCGACAGCTGTTTCATCATTAAAATCTTGAATATCTCCAACTAAAAATTGCAAGTCGGTGTAGCCTAAATCTTGGGCAATTTGATTACATTCTTCAATTACTTCCTTCTTTAAATCAAGACCTGTCACGTGAATATCTAAATTTTTTACTATTTTTAAATAATGATACAGGGCAAATGTTAAATAAGACTTGCCTGAGCCAAAGTCTAATATTCGGATAGTGCGGTCTTTTGGCAAGTAATCAAGCGCATCATCAATAAATTCTACAAAACGATTGATTTGCTTGAACTTATCGTATTTTTGTTTTTTAATTGCACCGTTTTCAGCCTGAACACCAAGACGCACAAGAAATGGATGGATTGTTGTCTCTTCTAATAAATATTGCTTTTGGCGATTATGTGCTAAATTGACCTTCTTATTTTCCTTCGTTTGCTCAGATTTCCATAATACTTTATTTTTCTTTGATAGCTGAATATGCAGTGTTTGGTCAGTAAATTGTGCATGAATTTGGCGAAATTGCTCCAACAACTGTTCAAGCTTTGCTGCAAATAAATCTACAGGTATATTTTCATGCTTCAAAATACGTTCATATTGATATTCAAGCTGAATCGTATAAATACCCTTAAGCTCGATAGGCTTTAGCCGCACTCGCCTTAAATCATTTGACTTTAAACGAGGCTGACTAATAGTTGCGGCTATTAATGATTGATTATTTAAAAGTGTTAAAAATTTTTCTTTCATATCTTGAAATTCCATAACATAACCTTCTTTATTTATAAAATTGACATTAGTGTATCATAATTATTTGTGTGAAAGCTAAAGATAGTGGGTATAACAATAAAGTAAACTTTCAGCTCAGGAGGATTTTCTTCATCCCTCACTTAAAGCACTTTGACCATCCTTGAAGTGTTAAAGTAGGGTTAATACGGAATAAAAGCATTTATATTTTAAATACATCAAAAAGGCAGAGTGGGGGAATTTTCTGAATAAGGAAGTTAAGTAAATCAAACGAAAAACTACTTGTTTTGCTATGCAATAAATTATATGTTTATTATAAGACTTTTTGATAGTAATCTTCTATTAAAAAGCATTTTTCAAAAGGAGGGGTATTATGTCAGATCACAGCTTTCAGTTATTAGCTATTATTATTTACATGGTCGCAATGGTAGTGATCGGATGGTATGCGTTTAAGAGAACATCTAACTTAAACGATTATATGCTTGGCGGGCGCGGACTTGGCCCTGCTGTAACTGCATTAAGTGCAGGAGCGGCTGATATGTCAGGCTGGTTATTAATGGGGTTACCAGGGGCAATTTATTTATCAGGAATGGTAGAGGCATGGATTGCCATTGGTTTAACAATCGGTGCTTATTTAAACTGGTTAGTTGTCGCACCTCGCTTGCGCGTTTATACGCAAGTTTCGAATGACTCGATTACGATTCCGAGTTATTTAGATAACCGTCTACGTGATAATACAAAATTAATTCGTATTGCATCAGGTATTATCATTTTAGTATTCTTTACGTTCTACGTATCGTCAGGTATGGTAGCAGGAGGAAAATTCTTTGATAGCTCTTTCGGCTATGATTATCATGTAGGCTTGCTTGTTGTTGTAGCTGTAACAGTAGGATACACATTATTCGGTGGATTTTTAGCTGTAAGTTACACGGACTTTTTACAAGGATTAATCATGTTTTTAGCACTAATTTCAGTACCGCTTTTCGGTATCTTTTACACAGGTGGTATTGGAGAAACAGTGGAAGCAATTAAATCTGTTAATCCAGAGCATTTAAACTTATTTGCGTCAACTGCTACGGTAGCGGGTGTCGTATCTTCACTTGCATGGGGCTTTGGTTATTTTGGTCAGCCACATATTATTGTGCGCTTTATGGCGATTAAATCTGTTAAAGAAACGAAGGAAGCGCGCCGTATCGGTATTGGCTGGATGATTTTAAGCTTAGCTGGTGCTATCGGTACAGCATTAGTTGGTGTTGCCTATTATCAGCAAAATGCGGCAACTCTAGGGGAATTAAAGGACGCAGAAACAGTATTTATCGTTATGGGTCAATTATTATTCCATCCATTCATTGCAGGTATTATGCTTGCTGCTATTTTAGCTGCAGTTATGAGTACGATTTCTTCACAATTAATCGTAACATCTTCTGCTCTTGTAGAGGATATTTACAAAGCATTATTTAATAAATCAGCGTCTGATAAGCATTATGTATTTATGGGACGTTTAGCCGTATTAGCTGTATCAGTTGTTGCTGTTATTTTAGCATGGAATCCGGAAAACTCTATTTTAAAACTAGTTTCATTTGCTTGGGCTGGGTTCGGTGCAGCGTTTGGACCTGTAATTTTATTATCTCTTTATTGGCGCAAGCTAACGAATATTGGTGCATTAGCGGCGATGATAGCGGGTGCTGTGACAGCGTTCGTATGGGGGAAAATTCCTGCATTATCAAGCGCTCTATATGAGATTGTACCAGGCTTCTTCGTCTGCTTAATCGTAGCAGTCGTTGTTTCTCTTGTAACATACAAGAAAGACCCTCAAATTGAAGCTGAGTTTGAGCAAACACTTGAATTACTGAAAAAAGAAAAATAGTAGAGGGCGTTCAATTAGCTGTGTGGTTGCCGGCTAGTTGAACGTTTTTTTGTGAGATAAATTTGTGGATAACCTTTGTGCAAAATAATATTAAAGAGGTGTTAGGAATGCAATTCAATCATCGAAGAATCATTAAGTTGATTTTAAAAAATCATTACAATACACTAGGGCGATGGAGCTCCGCCACAGTTTGTTTGCACTCTCGTTTACATTATTTTATTAACTTAGCGTAAGTGTGCCCATGACTCTATATTACATCCAGTGTTTCACCTTCATTTCTTTGTTGGGGTGGCGCTTTTTATTGATTTAATTAATCGAATAAAAATAATAATTATTAGTTTACCAATTATTATTGTTATAGGTAGTGAAGTTATAGAATATATGAAACCCCAAAGGATTCTACCTTTATAATTAATAGCTTGTAAATTTCCAATTTTAATAACGTCACTAATAATACCACCAATAATACTACTTGTTAAACCTATGGATAATACGCTTATCAAACTAATTTTCCATATTTCTATATTTTTCAAATTATCTAATTCTTTATTGTGGAAATAAGAACCTAAGAAACCAAAAACAATCATAGTTGGTATTAATAGAACATAATAAAGCCATTTATCTGTTGAAGATCCAATGGATACAGAAAGTATAGAAAGGATTAAAATAGATATTGTTATGGAAACCAATAGTCCAAAAATTAAACTTATTAAAATAGTATTAGCTTTTTTCATAGTAACCTCCCTCGTTTAATAATATATTTTATAATGTATAAAGACCTCTAAGCAATAAATTGCCTAGGGCTATTTTAGGTACTATCTTTTATAGTACACCAAAATTGACTTGTCTTTTTATCCCGTAAAAGCCCTACTGATTGAAGTTTTATTTTATTGAGATAATATTTATTTTACTAATCTTTTGACGTAAGACGGCATAAATTTTAGGTAGCAATATTCTAAAATTTCCTGTTAATTTATCTTTAGTTAATAGCTATCTTTTCCGAAAAAGCCTCTATTAGAAAAGCCTCTTTTTAAAACTTTACAACATAATGGCTTTTCACATATTTGTTATGTTAGGATTAGGGCAACTAGGAGGAAGATTATGTCGATGAGAGAAATTGAAAGCATAGAAGAACGCGGAATATTAGTTGGTGTAAATTTAAAAAATGATGAGCATTTTGCTTATTCAATGGAGGAGCTTGCCAATTTAGCGGAGGCGTTGGATGTCGAAGTAGTAGGGAGCGTCACGCAAAATTTAGAGCGTGTTACGCCTTCTCACTATGTAGGGACAGGGAAGATTGAGGAAATACGGGCATTTTACGAGGAGGCGGATGCCAATATCATTATTTTTAATGATGAGCTATCGCCATCACAAATTCGCAACTTAGAGCGTGACCTCGAATGTAAAGTGATTGACCGTACAATGCTAATTCTCGATATTTTTAGTCGTCGTGCAAAAACAAAGGAAGCGCAAATGCAGGTAGAACTTGCGCAATTACAATATATGCTTCCTCGTTTAGTAGGCTTACATGCCTCTTTATCACGTCAAGGTGGTGGTACAGGAGGTGGCTTTAAAAACCGTGGTGCGGGGGAGACGAAACTAGAGCTTGACCGTCGAAAAATCGAGGACCAAATTGCTAAATTACGTCGTGATTTAGAGCATGTCAAGGCACAGCGTGAAACACAGCGCAAGCAACGACGCAAAAATGCCGTACCTGTCGTATCAATTGTTGGCTATACGAATGCTGGTAAATCTACAATTATGAACCAGTTATTAGCGAAAGTAGGGCAGCAGGAGGACAAGCAAGTATTTGAAAAAGATATGCTCTTTGCTACGTTAGATACTTCTGTACGCAATATTGAACTAGAGGACCATAAATCATTTTTACTAACAGATACAGTAGGCTTTGTTAGCAAGCTGCCGCATCATTTAGTGAAAGCCTTCCGTTCCACGCTTGAGGAGGCACGAGAGGCAGATTTACTATTACATGTTGTAGATGTATCAAATGAGGAATATCGCTTTATGATGGATGTGACAAATACAACCTTAAAAGAGGTTGGAGTAGAAGAAATCCCGACAATCTACGTCTACAACAAGTCAGACTTAGCGGGTGTGGAGTATCCATTAATGAGTGGAGATAATCTGTGGATTGCTGCAAAGGAGGGTACAGGCTTAGAAGAGCTCCTGACAATGATTCGCGCACATATTTTTGCGGATTATATCGCATGTAAAATGCTCATCCCCTATGATGAAGGGGCAGTCGTTTCCTATCTAAATGAGCATGCGACAATTTTTAACACCGCATATGAGGAGCAAGGGACATTACTAAGCCTTGAGTTAAAGGAAGCAGACTACCAAAAGTATGCCAGCTATGTAGTAGAATAATGAAATTACAAATGAAAAGGGTGTCCAATAAGCCGGCTATGCACGACTTATTATTGGACACCCTCTTTAAATTTAAAGGAATACTTTTTGCCTTCTTAGTGCAATAAAAATGATAATTAATAATGTTGTTAAACCTTCAGCGACAGGGAAAGTCCACCAAATGGCCTGTGCGCCAAAAATTTGCGGTAAAAGCAGGAGCACTGGAATAAATAATATGAAGCTACGTAGTAGCATAATTATTGTCGCAAGGCGAATTTTTTCAATGGATTGGAAGAATTCTGCAAACACCATATTGACACCAAGGAATACATAGCCAATTGCAAACTGTGCGAAGCCTTGAATTGCCATATATTGTATTTTATCCGTACTATTATTGCCAAATACACTCATTAGCTGTGCTGGGAATAGCATGGCGATAATTGCTGTTAATAAACCAAAAATAATGGCTGTTTTAACCCCGATTTTCAGTAATGCAGCTAAGCGTTTCGTCAGTCTGGCACCATGATGATAGCTGACTAAAGGCTGTAGTGCCATCCCGATACCGAAAAATACTGTTAATAATACAGCATGAATATAATTCACCATCGCATAGGCTGTCACACCGTTTGAGCCTAAATAATGTAAAAATGTAATATTGAAAAGAATGATGATAAGCGCCATAGAGGCTTCAACGATAAAGCTTGGAAAGCCAATTGTCATAATTTTTTTCATTGTGCGAAAATGGAAGAAACGGCGTACGAACTTAAGTTCAGATTTCTTATTAAAAAAATGCAGAAACAATACAAGCATGCCGACGATTGTTGAAAGTGCTGTTGCTAAAGCACAGCCTTTGACGCCATAATCAAGCATAAAAATGAAAATATAGTTAAAAATAATATTTAGTACCGATGTTGTAATAAGTCCTACCATTGCGAGTTTCGGACTACCATCATTGCGAATGAAAATGCTTAATAAATTTTCAATTGTATAAAATAGACCAAACACTAAAATAATATGCAAATATTGTTGGACATAAGGATAAGTTGTATGGTCGGCTCCAAAAATATAAGCAACTTCCTTTAAATTCAGTAAAAGCAAAGCGATGATTGCTGTTACAATCGCAATCATCATCGTAAAAGAAAGCGTGAATACTTGATGTGCACGCTGTTTATTTCCTTCGCCGAGGGATATTGAAAAGAGCGTAGCACCGCCCATCCCAATCCAAAGAGAAATAGATAGTAAAACAGAAAAAATAGGAACCGCAATATTTACTCCTGCTAAAGCTGCTGCACCAACACCTCGGCTAACAAAAATGCCATCAACTAAAATATTGACTGACATAAGTAACATCCCTATCAATGCTGGGTATAAGTAAGAGAAAAATAATGGTCTTACGGGTCTTGTTTCGATTGCATTAATGGTAGTCATAGGAAATGACCTCCCTTATCAATCGCTTTTTCTCCTTTAATATTTAGCTCTCTAGTAAAGCTAGCTGTCAGTGGACCATACAAATAAATTGTTGTATGGCAATTTGTGGTGGGTGAAAATAAAAAATTACCTATAGTAAACATCCTATCAAAACCTTTCTATTTTGTTTCGTAAACAAATATAATGTATATAGTAACTATATAGTCAAGGAGGATGGAAATGTTTAATAAGAACGTAAAATACTTTACAACAGGTGAGTTTGCTAAAATATGCAAGGTCAATAAGCAAACGCTTATTTATTATGATCAAATTGGTTTGTTATCACCGGTGTTAAAGGATGACAAAGGGTATCGCTATTATTCCATTGCACAGTATGATTTTTTTAGTGTAATTGAGCTTTTAAAAACGCTTGGCATGTCTTTAAAAGATATTCAAAATTATTTAGCAGAGCAATCGCCTGAAACATTTTTAGCTTTAATGCATCAACAACAAGAAATTGTCGCTCATAAACGGCGGGAGCTAGAATTAATAGAAGAAATTATTAAAGTTAAAATTGCTACGCTTAAAGAAGCTGCTACTATTAGTTTTGATGATATTACAGTCGAGCATTATCCTGAGGCAATATTTTATTTAAGTAGGAATATAGAAAATGCCACAGAGGAGCAATTTGTCAAAGATGTTGCGGATTTTATCGATGAGTTAGACCGTTCTCAATTAGATACAGGCTACCCGATAGGAGGAATGACAAAGAGGGAGCAGGTGCTTGCGGGCAATTATACAAATTATAGTCATTTATATATAGAGCAGCCTTCCCCGAGGGAGGGCCACCCATACTTTAAGGCAATTGCCGGGGATTTCCTTGTAGGCTACCATAAAGGGACGACAGCTACCTTGCATCAAACATACGAAAGATTATTTAAAGTGATGCATAAGCAAGGCTATGAATTGGGACAATACGTCTATGAGGAATATATTTATGATGCGGTTGTCAAAAAGCGTGAGGAGGACTATGTGACAAAAATCATGATGGAAATTACAGCTAGATATTGATTGCTTATCGGTGGGAAAAGTTATTTCGCAATAGGGAATATGGGGATTTTAATTATATTATCAAATAGTTTAAATAATAATTTATTTTCAGAATATATATAATATACGATATATAATCAAATTTCTAATAAAAAACATTATACTTGAAAAACAAATTCATATGCTTTAATGTAGTAAATTGAAGTTGTCTGATGATTGCAATTATGCTATTAATATTTTTGTTAGAAGTCTCCATCTCCATAGGTGGCGAGCTGCATGTCATCATTAAAGACATGTTTCAGCGGGTAGCAGGACACTCACTGATAAAGAGGAACTTAGTCTAAGAGTGCCATGCTCTGCTTCAGCGACTGAGTAATCAACATCGTGTTGGCCTAAGCCTCCGGCGGATGTCACAGATTTTGAAAAGAGGCCTGCATGACACAGGTTAGTTAATCGTTGTCACATGACATGACGGTTTTCATCCATTTGCTCGGTAAAATCTGGACAAGAGTTAGTCGAGGCGCAATTGATTGTCAGAAACTTTAGAAACATTAAACGGAAGAAGGCATTTTTATGTATAGTAAGGAAGAGATAGTTAAGTCTGTTCCGCAAAAAGGTTTCTTTGGCCATCCTAAAGGTTTGTTTACATTATTCTTTACAGAGTTTTGGGAGCGCTTTTCTTATTATGGAATGCGTGCCATTTTAATCTTTTACATGTACTATGAGTTACATGAAGGCGGGCTTGGTTTAGATCGTGTCACAGCGAACTCGATTATGGCGATTTACGGATCGTTAGTTTATATGTCAGGCGTGATTGGCGGTTGGTTAGCTGACCGTGTTTGGGGAACAAGGAAAGCTGTATTTTATGGCGGTATTTTAATTATGCTAGGGCATATTATTTTATCATTCCCAGGGGCTTTAACCTCATTATTTATTTCGATGTTCTTTATCGTTATGGGGACAGGGTTATTAAAACCGAACGTATCAGCAGTTGTTGGTGATATGTATGCGCCAAACGATAATCGCCGCGATGCAGGTTTCAGTATTTTTGTTATGGGTATTAACATGGGAGCATTTATTGCGCCATTAATTGTTGGTGCTGTCTCTAAAAAATTGAATTTCCATTACGGCTTTGCGATTGCAGCTATCGGGATGTTACTTGGTTTAATCATGTTCTGGATGACTGCTAAGAAAAATTTAGGTCTAGCTGGCAGTGTACCAACAAATCCAATGGATAAAGAAGATAAGAAAAAAGCTATTCGCAATTTTGCAATAGGAATCGTAGTCATTATTGCACTTGGTGCTGTTGCATATGCAACAGATAATTTAACGGTTGCAGCATTTAGTTTATTAATTACAACGCTAGGGATTGCGTTGCCAACTGCATTCTTTATTATTATGTACCGCAGTCCAAAAACAACAGAAGATGAAAAATCACGTTTATTAGCATATATTCCGTTATTTGTTGCAGCGGTAATGTTCTGGGCGATTCAAGAGCAAGGTGCAACGATATTAGCTACATATGCCGATACACGCACAAACTTATTGGTGGGGAATTTCGAAATTCCAGCAGCATGGTTCCAATCTTTAAACCCATTATTCGTTATTGTGCTAGCACCTCTGTTTGCATTATTGTGGGTAAAATGGGGAGATAGAGGCCCATCTACACCAATGAAATTTGTCTTTTCATTATTTTTCGCGGGTCTATCGTTTTTCGTAATGGTGATTCCATCTGTTTTATCTGGTGGTGAAACATTAATTAGCCCTTGGTGGTTAGTATTATCATTCTTCTTAGTAGTAGTTGGTGAAATGTTACTATCGCCTGTTGGTCTATCTGCAACAACAAAGCTAGCACCAGCGGCATTCGCAGCACAAACAATGTCATTATGGTTTTTAGCAAGTGCGGCAGCACAAGCGATTAATGCACAGCTTGTTCGCGTTTATGAAGTTGTGAGCGATGCCACTTATTTTGGTATGATTGGTGGGGCATCCATTGTTTTAGGCTTAATTTTATTAATATGTACACCGCTTATTTCTAAAGCGATGCGCGGTGTGAAATAATTTTCTAAGATGGCGTCTGAAAAGTGTGCAAAGCACTGCTTTTCGGACGTTTTTTGCTTTACTAATAACCGTTTAAAAGGAATTATAGAATCTAGGCTATTTGAAATGCATAGCAGTAGTATATAATTAAATTTACAAAATATTAAGAAAAGGGGTATGATTTGTAGAAGGAAGCAGATAGGGGGACGAAACGGCCTATATTGTGGTGTATTCTGTAGAGCGACATATGATAAGCAATGAAGTATGACAAAGGGGGAAGAAGAAATATGTTGAAATCATTGACGATAAAGGAATTAACTACAATTGAGCAAATTGAGGAAGTGCGCATGCTAGAATATGAAATTTGGGCTGTAAGTAGTATTACTGTTCATCAAACGATTGCGACGATTCGCAACGGTGGAATCGTGTTAGGTGCTTATTTAGGTGAGGAGCTAGTTGGTTTTAATTATAGCTGTCCGGGTTATATGGACAAACAGGTTTATTTGTACTCCCATATGCTAGGTGTGAAGCGTAATTATCGTGAGCAGGGGGTAGGCGAGTTATTAAAAATCTATTTAAAAGATATGGCGATTGAACGTGGTTACCGCAATTGTCGTTGGACATTTGATCCGCTAGAAGCACGCAGTGGATTTTTGAATTTTTCAAAACTACGTGGTCACAGTGATACGTATATTGAAAATTGCTATGGTGAAATGGAGGACGTGTTCAATCGCGCACTATCAACCGACCGCTTATATGTAGAATGGCAGCTTGTTGATAATGATTATTTACGCTGGGATGCGAAAGTAGAGGAATTGCTAGACGAAGCAAAGCCAGTTGTTGACTGGAATTTGAATGTTGCAGGTCTACCGACGCTTGACTCGGAGCGTAAATTTCAAAAAGGGGAAACATTTATTCAAGATGCTTATTTATTGCCGATTCCAACTAATTTCCAAAAAATAAAAATCGAAAGCCCGGCTCTAGCAGAAGACTGGCGCTATAAAACACGTCACATTTTGCAGGAAATGTTCGAGCAAGGTTATAAAATAATTCATTTAATGAAGAAAGACGAGCAGATTAGTCATTATTTACTTGTGAAGCGTTCTTTATTTGCCCTGTGAATATTGTATTTTGAAGAACTTTGATATGTTCAAAAAATCTACATACTTTCAGAGGGGCTTACCTACTCCTTTATTAAAAATGATAAGGAATTTTTAAAAAACAATAAGGGAAAAGGGGGGCGTCTGAAAAGCTATTTTGAGACGCCCTCTTTGTTATGAGTAGCTGTAGATAGCCAATTTTTTTTGTATATGGATATGAAAAATGAAAGGGATAAAATTATTTAGTTATATAGAATAAATATTATACATACCTGTAATTTTGCTCGGTTTTTATCACATATTATTGCTTTTTAAAAATAGAGAGTTTGATTTTCACTATTGGTAACTATATAATAATGGATGGAAAAATGATTCTCATTTTCAGTGAGAACAAAAATATAAATATAGAATAGTGGGAGAATGAAATGAGACTTTGGATGCTTGTAGTGGCAACCATCATCTTATCCTTTATATCACTATTTATCGGAGCTATCGACATTAAACCGTCTGATTTATTAGATTTGGATTCAGATAAAGCACAAATTTTCTTAATGAGTCGAGTGCCACGATTAATGGCGATTATTCTTGCAGGGGCAGGGATGGGGATTTCAGGTTTAATTATGCAAAGTTTAAGCCGTAATAAGTTCGTATCTCCGACGACATCGGGGACGCTGGACGCCGCTAAGCTAGGCATAGTTGTATCGATGGTGTTTTTCACAAGTGTTGGCTATATGGAGAAAATTATCTTCAGCTTTGCATTCGCACTTATCGGCATGATGATTTTCATGCGACTGCTTGAAAGCATTAAATTTAAGGATGTAATTTTTGTTCCGCTTATCGGAATTATGTACGGAAATATTATCGGAGCTATTTCAACATTTATTGCTTATGAGGCAGAAGTTCTGCAAAGTGTGGATACATTTTTTTTAGGAAGCTTTACACTTGTCGTATCAGGTCGCTATGAATTACTTTATGTAGCTGTACCAGCAATTATATTAGCTTATTTATATGCGAATAAATTCACTGTTGCTGGAATGGGCGAGGATTTCGCTAAAAACTTGGGATTAAGCTATCGCACTGTATTAAATTTAGGTTTAGTGATTGTAGCGATTATTTCAACAACAGTTGTACTCACAGTTGGGATTATTCCATTTCTAGGGTTAATCGTGCCTAATTTAGTTTCATTATATTTAGGAGACAATTTAAGAAAAACGATTCCCCATACGATTTTTTTAGGCGCTGCATTTTTATTAATGTGTGATATTTTAAGCCGTCTTATCGTCTATCCTTTCGAAATACCAGTCAATACAACGGTTGCAGTAATTGGCAGTGCAATCTTCTTAGTGATGTTGTTTAGGGGGAAAGCATATGCGAAAAAGTAGTACGAAACTCATAATCTTAGCAGTTATTGCGATTATTTGTATATTGTTATTTGCCTTTTATAATATTCAAGGCGGCTTTAGCTACGCCTTTCCGAAACGCTTAGAGCGCATCGCAGCAATGGTCATTACAGGTACAGCGATTGCTTACGCGACTGTCACATTCCAGACTGTTACACATAACCGTTTATTAACACCTTCTATGATGGGTGTTGACTCGATGTATGAAGTTGTGCAAACAATTATTTTCTTTACTGCTGGCTCTGCATCCATTTTTGTTGTAAGCCGCTATTTAAACTTCGGTTTATCAATTCTCGCGATGGTGCTATTCGCATTGATTTTATATCGCTTTCTATTCCGTGCCGATAAATACCCAATTTTCTTGCTGTTATTAGCAGGGATGATTATCGGAACGTTACTCGGTAGTTTAGTAACATTTTTGCAAGTGATTATTGACCCAATTGAATATGAAAGTTTACAAGCGCGTTTATTTGCCAGTTTTATGAATGTGAAAACGGAGCTTTTACTTATTGCTGTAGTCATTTTAGGTGCAGCCTTTATTTACGGGTATCGCTTGTTACGCGATTTAGACGTAATGACACTAGGTCGTGAAAATGCGATGAATCTAGGAATTGATTACGATAAAATTGTATTAAAAGTATTAATTTTATCCTCTGTTTTAATTGCGACTTCTACAGCTCTTGTTGGTCCGATTACATTTTTAGGGTTAATCGTTTCGAACTTGGCATACCAATATTTTGCAACGTACAAGCATTCCGTATTAATTGTGGGGGCGAGTTTAATTAGTATTATCGCGCTTGTCGGTGGGCAATTCCTAGTACTTCATGTCTTTCATTTAAGCACGACGATAAGTGTCATTATAAACTTTGTCGGAGGTCTATACTTTATTTATCTAATACTGAAAGAAAGTAGGAGAGCAGCATGATTGAAATAAAAGGACTTTCTAAAAGCTTTGGAAAAAAGCCAGTCGTGGAAGATGTCACGTTAAAAATTCAACCGAAAGCCATCACATCATTTATCGGCCCTAACGGTGCAGGTAAATCAACATTATTATCAATGGTAAGCCGCTTACTTGCTGCCGATACTGGAGAAGTATTATTAGATCAAAACGATGTGAAAAAAATGAAATCGAATGATTTTGCGAAACGTGTAGCGATTTTACGTCAATCAAACCATTTAAACGTTCGTTTAACAGTGCGTGAGCTAGTGGCATTTGGTCGTTATCCATATTCAAAGGGGCGTCTTACAGCAGAGGACGAGGAGCATATTGATCGTGCGATTGAATATATGACATTAGGCGATATGCAGGACAAATTTTTAGATGAATTGTCAGGTGGTCAAAAGCAACGTGCCTTTATTTCAATGGTGATTGCGCAAGATACGGAGTACATTTTATTAGATGAGCCATTAAACAACTTAGATATGAAGCATTCCGTACAAATTATGAAGATTTTGCGAAAGTTAGTAGACGAGCTAGGCAAAACAGTTGTCATTGTATTGCATGATATTAACTTTGCCTCGGTCTATTCTGACCGTATCGTAGCTTTAAAAAACGGACGTCTTGTAAAAGATGGTCCAACACATGAAATCATTAACTCAGAAGCATTACGTGAAGTGTATGACATGCATATTCCTGTTCAAGACCAAGATGGCTGTCGTATTTGCGTCTATTTTAATTCTCATACTTAATTGTGTAAAAAATATCACTTATGCAGTGATTTTGTGAATTAAATGAGAATGAGTATTAATTTCAGAAAAACAATTGACAACATTAAACAGTTGGGGTAGACTAGTGATTGTTCAAATGAAAACGATTATCACTATCACTCAATGGTAGGCAAAATAGGAGGAAATAGTAGAAATGAAAAAATGGAAGTTTTTAGCTGTGCCAGCATTGGCATTAATGTTAGCAGCATGTGGTGCTGATGAGGAGTCCTCAAAAGACGAAACAAACAACCAAGCTGCAACAGGACAAACTGAGGAAACTGAAAATACAGAAACTGTGGAAGCTTCTGCATTCCCAATGACAGTATCTTCTTTATCAGCAGGTCGTGAAACAGAAGATGGTAAATCAGTTGCCTTCGAAGATGTAACATTTGAAGAAATGCCTAAAAATATTATCGTATTCGATTACGGTTTCTTAGATACATTAGATGCTTTAGGTGTTGAAGGTATTGTTGGTATCGCTGCAAACGGCGGTAAAGGAAATATCCCAACACATATTAAAGAAAAATATGTTACGGATTCAGTAGCAGACGTTGGTTCTTTAAAAGCAATCGACTTTGAAAAAGTAGCAGCTACTAACCCAGATGCAATTTTCATTTCTGGTCGCCAATCTACATTCTATGAAGAGTTAAAAGAAATTACACCAAACGTAGTATTCATTGGTTCTGATAACGAAAACTATGTGAACGGTGTATTCGAAACAGTAGATTTAGCTGCTAAAATCTTCGACAAAGAAGAAAAAGCGGAAGAGTTAAAGGCAAACTTACAAGCTAAAGTTGATGCTGTGAAAGAAAAAGCTGCTGGCTATGAGAATGCTTTAGTAGCAATGTACAATGACAAAAAAATCTCTGGTTTCGATAATGGTCCAGAATCTCGTTTTGCATACGTGTACAATGACTTCGGTTTTAAACCAGTTACAACTGACATTAAATCATCTTCACACGGTTCGGATTTCTCTTATGAGTCAATCCTTTCTGTTGACCCAGAAGTATTATTAATTGTTGACCGTACAGCTTCTGATGTAGAAACAATTAAAGCTGATATCGAAAATGATATTATCAAACAAACTCGTGCTTACAAAGAAGGTAAAATCGTTTACCTTGATGGTGTAAACTGGTACTTCTCTTCTAACGGTGTAACGACTGAGTCAGACAAGTTAGATGAAATCTTAAATGAATTAAACTAATAATAAGCGTCCAAAAAGCCTTGCAGTAGCTGGCATTTTGGACGCTTTCTTTTTGATTTTAGCAAGACATTAAAAAAGCCTATCCCACATTACTGCTAAACCTAATGTCTACTACAAAGGAAGCCTTCTACACTACCTCAAGCAATCCACTTTACTCCAACACCAAACAAAGCGCGAAACCGGCCGGCAACTGCACGGCTGGTTTCGCGCAACCTACTTCACATTTGGATAAATCATTGTTGCTGGGTCGACATATTCGTCAAACTGTTCTTCTGTTAATAAGCCAGTGGCAATAGCAGCTTCTTTTAATGTTGTGCCTTCCTGATGAGCCTTTTTGGCGATTTTTGCTGCGTTTTCATAGCCGATATAAGGATTTAATGCTGTGACAAGCATTAAAGAGTTTTCTAAATTATGCTGTAGCACTTCTAGGTTTGGTTCGATGCCTTCAGCGCAATGATTGTTGAAGGATTTCATGGCGTCTGCTAGTAGCTGTGTCGATTGTAGGAAATTATATAAAATAACAGGCTTAAAGACATTTAACTCAAAATTTCCTTGTGAGGCAGCAAAGGCTATAGTTGCATCATTACCAACAATTTGTGTGACAACCATTGTTAATGCCTCGCTTTGTGTTGGATTGACTTTACCGGGCATAATAGATGAGCCCGGCTCGTTTTCTGGAATAGTAATTTCTCCAATCCCTGAGCGTGGTCCACTCGCTAGCCAGCGTACATCATTGGCAATTTTCATTAAATCTACAGCGAGTGCCTTCAATGCGCCGTGTGCAACAACAGCTTCATCATGGCTTGTTAAGGCATGGAATTTATTTGCAGCAGATATAAATGTTCGGTTTGTTAATTGACTAATCTCCGTCGCTACACGCTCACCGAATTCTGGATGCGCATTAATACCTGTACCAACTGCTGTACCGCCGATAGCCAGTTCCTTCATGTATTGAATGTTGTGTTGAATCATATGCTCGGATTTTTCAAGCATCGCTACCCATCCACTAATTTCTTGACCTAATGTTAAAGGAGTAGCGTCCTGTAAATGAGTGCGTCCGATTTTAATAATATCTTTAAATTGCTCCGCCTTATTTGCAAGTGTTGTTTTTAATAGGCGTAGACGAGGTAGTAAATAATCTTCTACTTTTAAAACAGCCGCGATATGTAGTGCTGTTGGGAAAGTATCATTTGAGCTTTGTGATTTATTAACATCATCATTCGGGTGAATAATAGCGCCTTCATCAGTCTCTTCTAATAGTTGATTTGCTCGATTGGCAATAACCTCATTGACGTTCATATTCGTTTGTGTTCCACTACCTGTTTGCCAAACAACAAGTGGAAATTGGTCATCCCATTGACCATATAAAATTTCGTCGGCAACTTGTCGAATTGTTTGTGCTTTTATAGGAGAGAGTTTGCCAAGCTGCTCATTGACAGTAGCTGCACTTTTTTTCAGAATTGTCATTGCTTGAATAAGTTCAATCGGCATCTGTTCCGTACCGATTTGGAAATTCTCTTTACTGCGCTGTGTTTGCGCCCCCCATAACTTGTTTGCAGGTACTTTAATTTCTCCCATTGTATCTCTCTCAATACGGTAATCCATTTAAAACATCTCCTTAAATAATAATGTGGTATTAAATATTCTTTTCCCAATTGTGATGGAAAGAAACATTACAGTCTAAGTTTTTTCAGATAACTTAAGCCTATATGCGAAAATCTTGCGCCCAGTTGCAGACCTCGTCGTAAAGGAGCCGTCTAATAATGGTTTTAAGACGACTCCAACATATTATTGAAATAACTCTGGATACATTTCTTTGGCTAGTATTTCCATGCCATCGATTGTATTGTAGCCATAGCCAAACATATAGTTGTAATCAACGATATAAATCTGTTTATTTTGGATGGCTTTCATACTAGATAGTTTTGGATTTTCATAAATAGCATCTCGTACTTTTGTTAAGTCTGAGCCATCCCAGTTAGGTAAAATTAAAACATCAGGATTAGTAGCTATTAATGTTTCAAGATTTATATTACCTGTTTCCTCTTTAAAAACATTGTCCAATTTAATCATATTAAAGGCATCATGGAAAAATGTTTCGCCGTTAGCTGGCCAAACATACAAATCATCTGGGTCATTCGTATGCATGTAAGCAAAAGTTTTATGTTCTGTAATGCTTTCTAAGCTTTTTGCAATAAATTGTTGCTTTTCTTTTAATTCATCAATAAAGCTTTGTGCCTTGTCTTGCACATTGAAAATTTCACCTAGATTTTCGATGTCCTTATAAATCGAAGCATACGTGCCACCTGTAACAGACGATTCTAATACATATGTTTTAACACCCATAGTGTTTAATGAATCGACTGTGCCAACACCCCAATCGGCATTGTCAAATAATCCACCTCGTCCAAACACTAAGTCAGGATTTGTGCCTAGTGTCACCTCTTTGCCGACATAGCCATCACTTAAAATCGGTAACTTCGCATATTCGTCAGCAACAGTAGTGTCTGGTGCACCGAAATCTGCTCCAACACCAACGATTTTATCGCCTAATCCTAGATGTAATAATAGTTCCGCGGCTGGGCGAGTATTTGCCATAATGCGCTCTGGTGCCTTATCGAATACTTGCTCCTTTTTCGACCAAGCATCGCCACCCTCAGGTTTTGCAAAGTTTTCAATTGTAAGCGGGTAGTGTGCCTCGCTTGCTGTGTCCTCTGTTTTTTGTTCCGTTGAATTGCCACATGCTGCTAGCAATAGCATTGTAGCTAAACCAATTGCTAATAATGATTTCTTTTTCATAATGCTCCTCCTAAGCCATAAGCAAATCCCAATCCCTTTGTCACAGGATTAATGTATGTTTGGCATTGTATATGATATAAAGCTTCAATTGTCGTTGGTGTTAATACTTCCGCGGGTGTACCATGAGCGTAGATTTCACCATCTTTGACTGCATAAATGTAATCGCAATAATTTGCTGCCATCTCTAAATCGTGCAGAGCGGCGAGCACTCCGATATTTAATTCCTTCACACATGACAGTATTTCAAGCTGATAACGAATATCTAAATGATTCGTTGGCTCGTCTAAAATCATAAATTTAGGCTGCTGCGCAATTGTTCTTGCTAAAATGACACGCTGTTTTTCACCGCCTGACAGGGAGAGAAAACTACGTTCTTTATAAGCTTGAAGATTTGTGCGTGTCAAAGCCTCCTCTACAATCTCAAAATCTGAAGCCGTATCGGATTCAAGTATTTTTTTATGTGGCGTTCTGCCTAGCATGACCATTTGGTGAACCGATAAATCAAAGTGCATTTCGTTAAATTGCCCTACTACACCTAGCTGCTGTGACACTTTTTTTTCGGATGATTTTAAAACATTCAAATCATCTAAAAACACGGTTCCCTGCTGTGGGGCTAAACTTTTATAAATACTTTTAAGCAAGGTAGATTTTCCGCAGCCATTCGGACCAATTAGACCAACGAATTGCTTCTTTTTCACGATGACCGAAATATTTTTGACAATGTCCTTTTTTCCGATTGAAACGGCAATATTTTGTGCTGTTAGTTCCATCATTTACCCTCCGAAATTGTAGCCTTTTTTGATAATCATATAAATGAACAGTGGTGAACCGATAACAGACGTAATAATACCGATGGGTAGCTCAACATTTGTAATAAGGGTTCTTGATAATATATCAGCCCATATCATAAATAACCCGCCTAATAATAATGTGCCGAGCATAAGTCGTTTATGGTCAGCGCCAAAAATGCCACGTGCAATATGCGGAATAATCAATCCAACAAAGCCAATCATTCCCGCATAGGCGACCATTGTCCCTGTAACGAGTGCAGCAAGCACCATATAAAGCTTGCGAAAAACACTTAAATTGATACCTAGTGTAATCGCCGATTCATCACCGAGTAGCATCGTGTTTAAAATGCGATGTTGGAACAGGAAAAAGGCTGCTCCAAGTACAACGATAAACGCTAAAATCGGTGTTTTCTCCCAGCTAGCAGAAGCTAGGCTTCCCATAGACCAAAAAGTAATTGTTTTAATTCCTTCTGCATTATTCGCAAAAAATATGATTAAGCTAGAAAAGGAGCTACATAGAGCACCTATGACTACCCCTGATAAGACAAGTTTTACAGATGTTGCTTTACCACCAATACTTGATAACAATAAAACTGCCATTGAAGTGATGATGGCCCCTGTAAAGGCACCAAATGCTACCCCAAATTGAGCAAGTAACGCATTACTGCCAAAGCCTACAAGGATAGCAAAGGTAGCCCCTAATGAAGCGCCAGAGGAAATTCCGAGTATGTATGGGTCAGCAAGAGGGTTTTGTACAACCGCCTGCATCACAGCGCCACACAAGGCAAGTCCAACGCCAATAAGTAAGGCAAAAATAATGCGCGGCATTCTCACTTGCAAAATAATATTTAAATAGGATTCATTTTGCGTTAGCTCAAGGGAGCCTAGTTTGCCGTTTGTTAAAGTGTGTAAAAGTATATCCATTGATTGTTTAAATGGTATACTCACTTGCCCAATCGATAAGGAGAAAATAGCTGACAGTATAATGGCACAAATTAATAGCAAAATAAATATATAATAGAGTTTGCTAGTACTTGTCCGCTTTAAAGCTCGTGTATTCAAAAAGTATCTCACCTCGACTTTTATTGATAATGATTATCATTATCGACTAATTCATTCTAATTGATATTGCTAAAAAAAACAATATGATTTTTTTATGACAATAAAGTGAAACCTCAATCAGTGGATGCTTACTGCCCGTTAATGTGGGATAAAAAGCGTTGAAACATCTTATTTTTCTTAGCATAATAAAATGATGGAGTAGCTTGAAGATTATCTGTGATGGATTAGCTCAAAATAGTGACAGAAGGCGATTTATCCGTATATGTTAATATAGATAGTGCTATTTCTATGACGATATGAAATGGTTTGAAGAAGGGGATATGCACATGTTCGTTCAAATGAAGCGCTTTATTGTAACGGCGGGGAATTCATATAAAGTAATCGAACGCTTTGTACGTAAGCAAGATGAGGGTCCATCTTGTATGGAGCGGCAACAAGGCTTTCTAAGTCGAGAATTGTATGTGAAAAAATTGGATATCAGTCGAGAAGAGGTTATAGTGCTTATTTACTGGGCATCAGAGGAACAATGGGGAAAGTATAATGTGGATGATAAGTCAGAATTAGAGCAAGCTGCATTTGAGCAGGTAGATTATATTATTGAATGTATCTATACTAACTATCGAGTCAGATAAATTGGATGATTTGAGAGGATTAGGATAATTTAAAAGGGTGGAGTACAGATGAAAAAATGGATTTATGGCTTAGCAATCGTTACTTTAAGCTTATTTATTATGCTACGATTCACATACGAAACGCCGTCTTTCATCAATTTCGATGATAAGTGGGCGCAGCTACTTCGTGGCAATGAACTACTTATTTTTTTCCATTACATTGGTGAGCCAATTTTTGTTGTCATTGTAGCGTTAATTCTTGTTATTTGGCAATGGAGGAAGGGCAATTACGATGGGGTTGCCTTTATTGTGCTAACAATTGCAGTAGGCAATGTTTTGAATCAGTTATTAAAAAAATGGATTGAGCGTCCCCGTCCAGATATGGTAGACCAGCTTTTGTCCTTCAGCTTTCCATCAGGACATTCAATGACGGGCGCTTTATATTTATTAACTATTGCTTACTTGCTATCAGAGGGGCTGAATCGTAGTAAGAAAGCCTTGCTAATTTGGGCAGTCGCATTAATTTTAATATGTTTAATCGGTTTATCTCGCATTGCTGAGAGTCGGCATTTTGCTACGGATGTATTGGCAGGCTGGAGCATGGGCTATACATGGTTTATCGTCTGTATGCTATGGTATGAGCGCAGGAAGCGCGCTAAACTTTAGAACCAAAGTTGTAGTGATTGCGGAATAGCATCAAAAGAGTGATATAAATATGCAAAAGGAAAATTCGCATATAAAAAGGACTTAGCTTTCAAAAAGAACTGAGTCCTTTTTTCGTTGGTGCAGCATTCGAATTTTAATTATTATTCAATTTCCAATGCTACTACATAGGTAGCTATGTTATCTCCCCAAGTTCCTGCTATTTCAATTATATATTTTCCTTTTTCTTTTATTTCTCCAAATGAATTGTATGTTTTAATTATATTGCTACTGTTCCATAGTCTTATTTCATACTGTGTTGGTTCTATTTCGAAATCTAGCTTTATAGGCTGCGATAGATTAACTTTAGTCCCTTGTTCAATATTTACCATTTCGGTAGGAGGTGCGTGGTCTGCTTGAACAGTTACTTGTTGTCCTGTGCTTTTATCAAAATAGCTCCAAGCATAAGTTCCTCTATGAGTTCTAATTTCAATTTCTTCGATTGTTAGTTTTAAAGCGGGTGGAGCTTCCTCATAATTTGTAGCTTTGGACAAATTTACACTATCGCATCCTATTAGTACAAGTAACAGCGAAAAAACATTCCAATCCGAATTAAAATATTCATATATATCTCTCCTTTATATATTAGTCGTAATTATAAAAATAAAGTTACTTTATTTTGTATTTGATGGAAAGTTGAATAAGCCCATAAAATATTTCCTAGTAAAATAAAGTTGCGTAAAGGAAACTGCTTGCGTATAATACGATTAACTTAGTAAAGTGAGGAAATATTTATGGACGGAAATGTATTATTGGCACTTGGCTTAACATTGTTTGCAGGGCTAGCAACAGGAGTAGGTAGTTTAATAGCGTTTTTTACATCAAGAACAAATACGAAATTTTTATCTGCCGCCCTTGGATTTTCTGCAGGGGTGATGATTTATGTATCGCTTGTTGAAATTTTTGTAAAGGCGAAAGATGCTTTGACGACAGCACTCGGTGCAACAAATGGTTATTGGATGACACTGGTCGGCTTTTTCGGGGGAATGATTTTTATCGCCCTTATTGATAAATTTATTCCAAAGAAAAATAATCCGCATGAAGTGCGTACGGTTGAAGATGTAAATGCTATTGAAAGCAAGCCGCTTGCAGATGCAGATAAACTAATGAAAATGGGGACTTTTACCGCACTTGCCATTGCTATTCATAACTTTCCAGAAGGTATTGCCACATTTATGTCAGCATTACAGGACCCGAATTTAGGAATTGCAATTGCGATTGCTGTTGCAATTCATAATATTCCAGAAGGTATCGCCGTTGCAGTGCCGATATTCTTTGCTACAGGTATTCGAATGAAAGCCTTCCGCTTGTCTTTACTATCTGGCTTAGCAGAGCCTATTGGGGCACTTGTTGCTTATTTAATTTTAATGCCATTTTTAAATGATGTTATGTTTGGTGTTGTATTTGCTGGCGTGGCAGGGATTATGGTATTTATCTCATTAGATGAGCTATTACCAGCAGCTAAAAAATATGATGAAACGCATATTTCTATTTATGGCTTAGTTGCGGGCATGGCTGTAATGGCAATTAGCTTAGTGTTGTTAACGTAGATAAAAAAGCGCAGGAAATCTATTGTAAAACATTGATTTCCTGTGCTTTTTATGCCTCAAATATAAATATCTCGTTCCCAAAAACGTTGCTTGGCGATATTTTGGATAAATTGCTGTGAGAAGTTTGGATTCGCTGTGGCAAAAAGAATACCTTCACTTGCTTTGGCACGCGTAGCATTAAAATATGGGACGCCTGTTGTGGCGATGCCAATAGGTTTATAGTTTTGATAAACTTGGCGAATAAAAGCTGTCATATCGCTATTAAATTTCGCCTGATTAGCTGCTGTTCCACCAACAACATATAGTGCGTCGTAAAGGACAGGCGATGTTGTTAAAAAGGTTGCATCCACTTCGAAAGTTTGCCCATTTGCTGCTCTCACTGGTTCAAAAGTTTCTGCAATAATTTGATAGCGTACGCCATAACGCTTAAATTCCTTCATCACTTGCTCTAGCTCCTGCGCATTAAATTGATTGCCGATAATAATAGCTACGCGCAATGTTTGGGGAACGAATATCGTATTTTGTTGACTAAGGGCAGGTGAAGATGCAGTTACATCAATTTGCTGCTGTGTTGGTTTATTCACCGCTAGCCGTTCAGCAAGCGTGGTTGCCAGTGTATAGTCAATGTTAGCAAGCATATTGACTACATTCTGTCTAATACTGCGGACATTTACCTTGCCTACCTCGAAGGAAAAAGCATCTACAATATGCTTTTTTTCCGGTGGTGACATACTGTTCCAGAAAAGTCGTGCTTGCGAAAAGAAATCATCAAAGGACTTACTACGTCCTTGAATGACACGTCCCTCTACTTTTTCTGGAAAATGAACATATCCTCCTTCAGCAGCAGTGCTTGTTGCAGGTGTATTATCAGCTAATGAGTTTTTATGGTAACTCACTTGACCAACATTAATCATTTGTCGGCTAAAGCCATTACGCTGGTTGTTATGGAAAGGACAAAGAGGACGATTAATCGGTATTTCAGTAAAGTTAGGGCCGCCTAGACGTAATAATTGTGTATCTAAATAAGAAAACAGACGACCTTGTAGTAGCGGGTCATTTGAGAAATCGATACCCGGTACGACATTGCCTGGATGAAAGGCTACTTGCTCTGTTTCAGCAAAGACATTATCCACATTGCGATTTAATGTAAGTTTACCAATCCTTTTAACTGGAATAAGCTCTTCTGGCCAAAGCTTTGTCGCATCAAGTATATCAAAATCATACTTAAATTCATCTGCTGGATCGAGCATTTGCACACCTAATTCATATTCAGGGTAAAAGCCTGCCTCAATAGCTTCCCATAAATCACGACGCTGAAAATCAGGGTCTGCACCACCAATTTTTTGCGCCTCGTCCCAAATTAGTGAATGCACACCGAGAACGGGCTTCCAGTGGAATTTAATAAATTTGCTATGACCAGCCGCATTGACAAAGCGGAACGTATTAACGCCGAAGCCTTCCATCATGCGGAAGTTTTTCGGAATCGCTCTATCGGACATTAGCCACATAATCATATGTGCTGTTTCTTGATTGCTTGCGACAAAATCCCAAAACGTATCATGAGCAGAGGAAGCTTGAGGTATTTCATTATGTGGCTCTGGCTTAACTGCATGGATAATATCAGGGAATTTTATAGCGTCTTGGATAAAGAACACCGGGATATTGTTGCCGACCAAATCAAAATTGCCTTCCTCTGTATAAAACTTCACCGCAAAACCGCGCACATCACGCGCTGTATCGTTAGAGCCTGAGCTACCAACAACATTCGAAAAGCGCACAAAAACAGGCGTTTTTGTGCCAGCCTTTTGCAAGAAATGTGCTCTTGTAAATTCAGACATGGATTCATACAGTTCAAATTCCCCATGAGCTGCATAACCTCTCGCATGAACGACTCTTTCTGGAATGCGCTCATGGTCAAAATGCGTAATCTTTTCACGAAAATGAAAGTCCTCCATCAACGTAGGACCGCGTAACCCCGCCTTCAAAGATTCTTCATCATTGGACACTCGCACCCGCTGATTCGTCGTCATCCTTGTGCCATCATTATTTACTTTGTAGGCATCGAGCTGCTCTAGCTTTTTGTTTTCGTTGTTGTCGTTAGTATTGTCTTTCATAAAATCCTCCTTTTAAAGCTTTGTACAGCGTATGAGGGAGTGAAAGAAAATATGAAGTAGGGTGTCAGGCACGCAAACAATTCTGAAAATTGACTACAATTTAGCAAAAAAAAGCCTAAGTTATGTTTTGATGTTTCAACATAGCTTAGGTCGCTAGCCTTATTTAAGAGTATTTATATTAACTAGCTGAGGTTGTGTTTTCAGAGGCTGCTGTGAAGGCTTCATTAATATGTTTAGCATTTTCGATTTCGTCGACTACAGCTACTGCAAAATCAGCTTGGCTAATATAGCTGTTATGCTGGGAGTTCATTAGTAAATAGTCATGACCTGTAATATAGTGACCTGTACGTGGACCTTCCGCATCAAACATGAGGGCAGGGCAAATAAAGCTCCATGATATAGAGGATTGTTGCAACTGCTGCAAATTTTGCAGTTGATATTTAGCGGCAGCTGTTAGTTGTGCCGGGTATTCCTCGCTGTCGAGCAGCCGTAATATTTTCTCTTTATTGGTAAATAGACAGCCAGAGCTACCGATATCTAATAATCGTGTTTGCGATGGCTGCAAAATAGATATTAAATGCTTACCTGCTTCTACATACAAATGCTCTTCGCCACTTTTGGGGGCAAAGGCATTAACGATGCAGTCGAATGCTTCGATATCAGCCGTTGTTAGCTCGAACAAATCTTTTTCGAGCGTTTGTACATCTTCCTTTAAAGTGGCTTGGTTGCGTACTATTGCTGTTGCATCGTGCTCTCTCATAATTGACTCTCTTAATATATTACTGCCAGCTTGACCGGCAGCTCCAATAACTGCGATTTTCATTAACATTTCCCCTTTCTCCAATCAAGTGATAGTACTATACCCAATTTATCAAAAAAGTATGCATAGATTTAGTAGAGTAAGGTTTAATGGAGCTTTGACAGGAACGAGAAATAGAACGCAGAAAATGTAGAATAAAAAGCTATTGACTGGAGGTAAGAATGGAGTTGTCTGAAAAGTCCATTTTGATTTGACACCATATTGAAATCAATATTTTCATCGCTTCCCTTTTGCTGAAGGATAACGCTGCTAAAGCTAATGTTCCTCCCATTTTTAAAAGAGGCGTTTTCTGTTTATAGGAATCAACATTTTGTGAAACATCATTGCTACTGTCCAAAATGCCGGCTATGCAAGGCTTTTTGGACAGCCTCTATAGCTTGGAAGTTATGAAACTACAAAAAAATGGGGATGTCCCGAAGGCGGTGTATTGCCTACATTTGGGACGCCCCCTTGCAAATTATAATGGTGTAATCGTACTTCCCTTTTTAGCTGCTGTCGTTAAAACGATACGATGCTCAGGGAATTGCTTTTGCATGCTGACAACAAATTCGTCAGCAAGTGTTGGCGGTATAATTGAAATAAGCGTTGGGCCAGCGCCACTTAATGCTGTGCCGTATGCGCCAGCTTGTTTAGCTGCTTGGCGAATCTCCATGTAGCTAGGAATTAGCTGTGCGCGGAAAGGTTCGTGGAATAAATCGGATTCCATATAGCGACCGATTCGCTCGTAATCTCTAGCAATAAGCGAGGCGGCAAGCATATTTGCAGCAGCACTTGCCTTTACTGCATAAGAACGCTCTAGCTGAGTAGGAAGGACGCTCCGTGCCTTTGCTGTTTTTAATTCTACATTTGGAATAAATAGCACGAAAGCCACATCCATATTTTGTACATGAATCGTATCAACTATATTATCCTCTGTCATAGAGGAAATCGTTAAGCCACCTAAAACAGAGGCTGTGGCATTGTCAGGATGCCCTTCAATTTGTGATGAAATATTGAGTTTATCTTGTATTGTAAGCTTTAAATTACATAGCAAATTGGCTAGCTCGATTCCTGCAACGATAGCTGCTGCGCTACTACCAACGCCACGAGCCAAAGGTAACTCGCTTGTCATTACGACATGACAACCCGGTAATTCCTTATCGTAGTGCCTAGCCACTTGCTTGGCAATTTGATAGATTAAATGATTTTCTACTGTTGTATCTGCTGGCACATGTTCGCCTTGATGGACAAATTCCCACTCTTTCTGCGGGGTTGCTTGCAATGTTAAATAAAGTGACAAACCGAGCCCGATAGAATCAAAGCCGGGTCCTAGATTTGCTGTACTGCCAGGAACTTTAATTTGCCAACTCATAGTGTTCCCTCAATATATGCGCGAATTTCTTCTTCATCGCTTTTCAACGATACTAAGTCTACTGTTGAGACGCTCATTGCAGTATCTGGGTCTTTCAAGCCGTTACCAGTAAAAATAGTGACGACTTGACTACCTTGTGGAATAAGACCTGCCTTCACCGATTTTATCACGCCTGCAAGGGAAGCGGCTGAACCAGGTTCAACGAAAATACCTTCCTTACCAGCGATTAATTTATAAGCAGCTAAAATTTCTTCATCTGTTACAGAATCAATAATACCACCTGACTCGTCTCGTGCTGCCTCTGCTAATTTCCAGCTAGCGGGATTGCCAATACGTATAGCTGTTGCAACTGTTTCGGGAGTAGCAATTGGCTCACCTTTCGTAATTGCTGCAGAACCTTCTGCTTCAAAGCCAAGCACCTTTGGTAAGCCTGAGTTTTTTGCTTCATTATAATCTTTGAAACCTTTCCAATAGGCAGAAATATTTCCTGCATTGCCAACAGGAATACATAAGAAATCTGGTGCTTTTCCAAGTGCATCAACAATTTCAAAAGAAGCCGTTTTTTGCCCTTCAATGCGGTATGGATTGACTGAATTAACGAGGGCAACAGGTGTCGTTTCGCTAATGCGACGTACGATATTTAAAGCATCGTCAAAGTTGCCGTCAATTTCAATAATTTTTGCGCCGTACATTGTTGCTTGTGCTAGTTTACCAAGAGCTACTTTTCCTTTAGGGATAACTACAACAGAGTTGATACCTGCGCGTGTCGCATAGGCAGCAGCAGCAGCGGATGTATTACCGGTAGAGGCACAAATAACGCATTTTGCGCCATCTTCAACGGCTTTAGCAACAGCAAACACCATGCCACGATCTTTAAAGGAGCCTGTTGGGTTCGCACCTTCGATTTTTCCATATAACTCAATACCTAACTCTTTTGATAAATGAACTAAATGCACTAATGGCGTATTTCCTTCATTTAAAGTTAAAGCAGGTGTTTTTTCAGTAACAGGTAAATATTGCTTATATTCTTCAATTAAACCTTTCCACATATCAAACATGACTCCTTTTGTTCTTTCTGAAAGAACAGTTGTTTTTGTATACAAGACATTGTAAACCTCTAGCTCTATCATTTCAATAGTAAAACAACAATTTAATTTAAACAATATTGTCACAATTAAAAAATAGGTGTATAGTATACATGCTTATACAAGTGTAAAGACAGGTGGTTATATTATGGTAAAACAGCAAGAAATGCAAATTTCACGCAATAAATTACTTGGTGTAGCAGGTGTTGGATGGATGTTTGATGCAATGGATGTCGGCATTTTATCCTTTGTCATTGCTGCACTCGCAATAGACTGGGGTTTAAACCCTGCACAAATGGGCTTGATTGGTAGTATCAACTCAATTGGAATGGCAGTAGGTGCGCTTATGTTTGGTGTACTTGCTGACAAAGTAGGGCGTAAAAAAGTGTTTATGTGGACACTTATATTGTTTTCGGTTGCAAGCGGACTATCTGCGTTAACGACAACGCTAGTATTATTTTTGATTTTGCGCTTTTTCGTTGGAATGGGACTCGGAGGAGAGCTACCAGTTGCTTCGACACTCGTTTCTGAAAGCGTTGAAACAAAGGAGCGCGGTCGCGTTGTTGTGTTGTTAGAGAGCTTTTGGGCAGGTGGCTGGCTACTAGCTGCAATCATTTCTTATTTCGTTATTCCAGCGACATTCTGGCCAATTGAAGGCTGGCGTGTTGCGCTTATTATTACTGCTTTGCCAGCATTTTATGCGATTTATATTCGCATGAAGCTACCTGATTCTCCGCAGTTTACAGCGAAGGTAGAGGCTAAAAGGCGTTCTGTCTTGCAAAATATTCGCGAAGTATGGTCAAAGCCATATGCACGTTCAACATTTATGTTATGGGTGCTATGGTTCGCAGTTGTATTTTCATATTATGGAATGTTTTTATGGTTGCCAAGCGTAATGGTTGGGAAGGGCTTCGATTTAATTTCCAGCTTTAAGTATGTGTTAATTATGACGCTAGCGCAGTTACCAGGTTACTTTACTGCAGCTTGGTTTATTGAGAAGCTCGGACGTAAATTTGTACTTGTAACATATTTAATCGGAACAGCAGCAAGTGCTTTTGTCTTTGGAAATGCAGAATCTGTAACTATTTTACTTGTTTCAGGGATGCTACTATCATTCTTTAATTTAGGAGCATGGGGAGCATTATATGCTTACACACCGGAACAGTATCCAGCGATTATTCGTGGTACAGGTACAGGTATGGCGGCAGCTGTAGGGCGTGTAGGTGGTATTTTCGGTCCACTCTTAGTAGGGTCATTAATAACAAAAGGCTATGACATTGGTTCGGTTTTTGCGATTTTCTGTGTCGCAATTTTAATTGGAGTATTAGCAGTGTTATTTTTAGGTAAGGAAACAAAGCAGTTGGAATTAGAATAGAGGTAATATCTGAAGATATAGCAAGATAATTGTGTTGCAAAACAACTAACTCTGAAGCAAACTAGTTTAATAGAAGTTTGGGCTGGGGCTGTCTAAATAGGCGGTCCCTTCTTTTATGCAACGAAAGTTCCCCAGAGAAACGCCGCTAAATTCCATGTTTATCACGTCTTCAAAGCAATCTAATATTATTTTAAACAGCCATAATTTTATTTTCTTTTAGCGATGTTCTTTGCGACGAGTAACCGCAAGAGCCAATTTTTTTATCCAAAGACAGGAATTCAGTCTAAGAATATCATGTCCTGTCATAACGACTGAATGAACAGCATCGTGCTGGCTCTAGCCTTCGTCAAATGTCACAGGGCATGCAAGTTCTAGGTTAATAGCCCAAAAATTCAGACTAGCGTTAGTTGAGTCATAATTAATTGAAACACGACCAAAACGCCCTAAAAGCAGTGCGCAGCACATTTTGGGGACGTTTTTATTTTTTTGAAACAAAAGGTCTTACTTATTCATCTAATAAGTAGATAGAAAGAGAGGGTGTGAAGGTGATTGTTAAAAAAGGCGCAGAAAGGAAATAGCGACGCATTTCTACAATTAATACAAGATGAAAAAGTGAAGCTATATAAAATGGCGTATATTTATATGAAAAATGAGGATGATGCGCTAGATGTAGTACAGGAAACTGTGACAAAGGCCTATGCCAATATAAATAGCGTGAAAGATGAGCGATACTTTTCCACTTGGCTTATGAAAATTTTAATTAATACAGCGCTTGAGCATTTACGTAAAAATAGCAAAATTGTATTAATACAAGAAAATGTAAAGGAGCAAGGACAGACGTTTAGCCATGATGAACGTATGGATTTACTACATGCAATTGAACAGCTAGAGGAGAAGTATAAAACGGTAATCTTGCTAAAATATTATCAAGATTTATCAACTAGAGAAATCGCAGAGTTACTTGAGTATCCAGAGGGGACAGTAAAAACAAATGTCCATCGAGGCTTGCAACAATTAAAAAAATTTTTGAATAAAGGGGGCGTATTGTATGGAGAACAATATTAAAAAAGCCATTGATGAAATGGAAGTGCCGATGCAAAAATTGGATGAAGCAATAAGCAAAGGGATTGTTGTATCTAAGAAAAAGCCGAGAAATATATTAGCGATGGGAGTATTAACATCCGTCGCAGCAATTTTACTCGTATTAGGTGCGGGGTTTGTGTCACCGACAGTTGGCAATGCACTTGCGAAGGTCCCATTTATGAGCTTTGTTTATAAAATTGAGGAGCAGGATAAAGGATTGCATAAAGCATTATCAGATAATAATGCGATTCAGTTAAATAAAACGGTGACAAGTAATGGCATCTCAGTTACTTTTGAAGAAATTGTTTATGATGGTGCGCGTATTAATGTGATTTATTCAATGCCTGAATATCAAGAAATAGGCAAGATGGAAATGTTCGTGAATGGCGAATGGCTGAATACAGGAGGGAGTATAACATCTTTGCACGAGGAAGATGGTTCATATCGCGCTCTATACGGTTTTCGCTTTGATGAGGACTTGCCAGATGCATTTGACTTAACATTAAAAATAGACATGATTGCTGGAGTAGTAGGTGATTGGACGTTTGAAACACCAATCAAGAAAGTAAAAAATAATCATCGTATATTGCAAGCTGGACAAACGGGTATGATGAACGGGATTGCTTTTGAAGTAAAGAGTGCTCAAACTTCAACTACTTCAACAAAGTTACAAGTAGAATTTACAGGAGAGATAAGAGAGAAAGTCGGCTATCCTATTGGTTTGTCTATATCTGAGACGATTACAGACCAAAACGGGGTTCCATTGAAAATATTAGAGAAGTCAGGTGAGGGAAGAACGGATTACGATTTGGCATGGACTTATATATTAGAGCCACTTGCACCTGATGTGACAGAGTTACGGTTATATTATTATTCTGGACCAAAAATAGATGAGGTGGTTGAGGATATTATTGTGCCATTATCTAATGAGCTACCTCAAAAAATTGACCTAGGAGCTATGGGGGATATAGTGATTACGAATGTTGAACAAGATGGGAACGAAGCAACTTTAAGATTTTTAATTGATAGTGACTTCCCGTTCGATGGGGATTTAAGAACGCATCCTTTTGCTGTAGTGCTGGAAAATGGAGAAAGGATTGTGACAGATGTTGTACAAGCTGTTGGACGTAACGAATATCAATTGAAATATAAAGCGAACGCAGGTCAACCTTTTATTAAAACAAGACCGTTGACGATGATGGCAATTGAGCCAGAAGCGCAAGTGGTTATTTCAATCAAATAGTGACAGATTTTTCAGAAAAAACATTGAATATAATGATTATTCATGTTAATGTATGTTCAATTAAGCTAGTTGAGAATAGATGAGAAAGGGTAGAGAGAAGAGTATGAGTATTTGTGAGAGCATTAAAAAGCGTTTTATTCGATTATCCAAAGGCCAGCGTCGTGTTGCACAATTCGTATTGAATGACCCAAGTATTGTAACGACAAAGATAGCGTCTGAAGTCGGAAAAATAGCAGGGGTAAGCGAGTCGACAGTTATCCGATTTTGTTATGCTATGGACTTTTCAGGGTATAGTGAGCTACAAAAGAGAATGAAAGAAGATTTGGCTTATCGTCAGCGTGAATAGGTGAAAAATAGGGGCTGCTAAGAAAGGAATTTCTTTCTCAGCAGCTCAAATTAATTATCCAGATAAAGGGAGCTATCTTGAAAAGACAGCTCCCTTTGCGTTTTGATAAATCAATCAATTAGCTTACTATAAATGATTTCATCATAATAATCATTATCAATTTTTACTGAATGCCTTTTCGTACCTTCAACTGCGAAGCCCTGTTTCTCAAAAAGGACAATGGCTTTATTATTATGGGACATTATCGCTGCTTCAAGTCTTTCAACACCATTTTGCTGTGCCCATTTTATACTATTTTGTAATAATGCTGTACCGATGCCTGTGTTTTCAAATTTTTTTAATACACCGATACGTATTGTAGCTGCGTGCTGTAGACGCTGCTCTTTATAACCAGTAATGCGTGAATAGCCTGCAAATTCACCATTAGTAATGCAGAGGAGTATCGTTTGCCTTTTAAATTTGCGCCACTCTGCCATCTGCTTGCGTACAACTTGCACTGTTAGATGTTGAACATTTGGTTCATAATATTCAAACTCAGATTGTGCATAAATTTGCTCTTGCAGGCGAATAAATGAGCGAGCATCTTCTGTTTCAATTAACCGAATAATAGAAGCCTGTGAATTTTCGTCTGCATCATTCTCATCACTTCGTGCTTGTTTTAAACGGGAGAATGTTACGGCTTGCCCTAACTGAACATCAATTACATTATAATTGGCATTAACCCAAGATTGGTAATGTGTCAGTGGTGGCTTCGTTTTTTTCCACCAACTCAAGTTCAAATAAGCTGCATTTGGCAACGCTTGGCCCATAATATTTTCAATTGCTTCATATGTTAATGTAATTTCACTTTGCGTTGCATTCTGAAAGAACTCAGCTAATGGAATATACTTCTTTTCCATCTTTTTAGACATTGCTATCCTCATTTCTATGACTAAATTTAATATATATACGATTATTTTAACATATGCGTCAAAAAAATAATAATTAATGTTGAAATTTTTTGCATTTATACTAACATACGAAGTTAAAAAGGAGTTACGACTATGATTTTTTTTTAGCGAGTAGGAAGTTTGGAGCGTTTTAAATTACGGATAGAGGATGAATAGACTAATAAAGAAAGAACAAATTAAGTTAATAGCGCCTAATAATATTTAAGTAATTAAAGTAAAAAGCTTTGTTAAATTAGAGAAGCTTAGAAATCTGCTTTATTTCAATGCTAAACTTCGAATTCAATTTAAGATAGAATTTGTGATAAAATAAGCTTGTTAATAAGCATAGATAAATTAGGAGGCTATATCATGAGCAAGACATTAGTTTTCGGACATAAAAATCCAGATACAGATACGATTACATCAGCAATCGTTTATGCGTATTTAAAGCAGCAATTAGGTGTAGAGGCAGAGGCTGTACGTTTAGGAGATATTAATAACGAAACGAAGTTTGCTTTAGAAAAGTTTGGTTTCAATGCCCCGCGTTTTATTAGCGCTGTTACGGGAGAAGCAAATCAAGTAATTTTAGTAGACCATAACGAATTCCAGCAATCTGCTGACGGTATTGAAGAAGTGCAAATTTTAGAGGTAATTGACCATCATCGTGTTGCGAACTTCCAAACTGCAGACCCGCTCTATTTCCGTGCGGAGCCTGTAGGTTGTACAGCAACAATTTTAAATAAATTATTTAAAGAAAACGATGTGGAAATTCCTGTAAATATTGCGGGTTTAATGCTGTCTGCCATCGTATCAGATACATTATTATTCAAATCGCCAACATGCACAGAGCAAGATGTAAAAGCAGGTGAGGAATTAGCTGCTATCGCAGGTGTAGATGTAGCAGAATATGGGTTAGCAATGTTAAAAGCCGGTGCAGATTTATCGGATAAATCATTAGAAGATTTATTATCATTAGATGCAAAAGGCTTTGATTTCGGTAATTACAAAGCGGTAGTTGCACAAATAAACGCTGTTGATATTGAAGATGTGCTAGGACGTCAAGCTGAACTAGAGACATTATTAACAAAAAATGCAGAAGAGAATGGCTTAGATTTATTCTTCTTTGTCGTGACAGATATTTTAAATAACGACTCTACAGCGGTAGCAGTTGGACATGTAGCAGAAAAGGCGGCTGCGAGCTTTGGCGCAACAATTATTGATGGACGTATTAGCTTACCAGGTGTCGTATCACGTAAAAAGCAAATTGTTCCTGTATTAACAGAAGGCTTAAAATAAAAGGGTGGCAGTCGAGATGGTAAATAAAATCTCGACTGCCCTTTTAGATTTTCAGGAAGTCTTTTATAAAAAGATATAAAGGAGGGGAAGTGTGAGGGGTATTTTCATATATTATTTTATATTTTTCATAGAACACTGACATATTTCTAATTTGCAAATATTCCAGTCAAACAACAAAAGTTTCCCGGAAAGGGGCACGTAAGCTTGCTTTTCAGACCCCACCATTTTCTAATTTTAACGGATAAACAGCTGGACCCTCAATCACATTCCCTTTTTTATCGAAACGAGAGCCATGACATGGGCAATCCCATGTTTCATCCGCTTCATTCCAGCGGGTTTTACAGCCTAAATGAGTACATTTTGGTGCTGACATGCGCGTCATATAGCCTGCAATAAACTGCTCACTAATAAAGCCTGCTTTTATGAGCATGTCATATACAGTACGCCCTTGTATGCGACTTGGCATATATAGTTGTGTAGCGCGGTGCTCATTTTTTGTAAAGTAGCCATGCAATATTTCCGCTGCTACTAGTGAGCTTGAAAGTCCCCATTTTTTAAAACCTGTTGCAATATAAATTGGAGAATCCTTTATCATTGGACCGACAAAGGGGATACTATCAGGTGTCGTCATATCCTGGGCACTCCATAAAAAGCTAGGTTCAGATAGGTCAAATTTACTGTCGAGTTCTTGAGCGAGTGTGTCATAATACTTCATTGTGTCACTTTCTGTTCCAGCCGTATGGGATGTACCTCCATAAACAAAATAAGACTGCCCGTCGATTTGAGCGGTACGAATTGTACGAGCTGGTGAGTCAATGCTAATGTATTGCCCTTGTAAAAGGTCTGAACATGTTGTTGCCGTCAAATAGGCGCGCTCTACTGTCAACTTCAAAGTATTTAAACCAGCGATGGAGTCGATTGGGTAATGCGTGCATAATACCAGCTTTTTGCAGGCAATTGTGTAGCCTTCAGCGGTTGTTACAGTCGGTTTATCTGTAACTTGCGTAACGCGTGTATGTGTGAAAAATTGGGCTCCAGCCTGCTGCGCTAGCCTTGCGAAATGTAGTAAAAACTGAACAGGATGAATTTGTGTTTCGCGTTGCATATCAAGGGCTAGTTGAACCTTATCTGTTAATTCCGTATCATTTGTTAAACTGGATGGGATGCCGATTTTCTTGTATGCTTCGTATTCCTGTTCTAATAAAGTGCGGTTGTCCATTTCGGTTGTATAAATAAATGATGTGGCCGTGTTATAAGTTGTTTTGTCTGCTTTTTCAAGCGACTGTTCAATCGCAGCTTTATTTACTTGATAGTAAAGCTTAGCATCTTCTTCCTTTAATGTATGATAAAAGAGTCCATGCTGCGCTGTTAGTTTACCAGTGGAATGCGCTGTTGCTCCTTCACCAATGCTTTTTCCTTCTAAAACAATGACGCGCAATCCTGCTTGTGCAAGTAAATAAGCTGTATAAACCCCACTTAAACCAGCTCCAACAATACAAATATCACAAACTGTATCGGACGATAAAGTTGATGTTGTTATTGGTGTTGTGTGATGAAGCCATAATGATTGTTGCATAAAATGCCCCCTTACCTATATTTAACATACAGTATAGGGAAATTTTCCTGTCACTATTCACAAGTCAAAAAAATTGAATAATATATTTGCTTATTTGTACAATGGAATAGTAAAGGAGGCGGAGGCAATGATTATACAAGTATGGTCTGATTACGTTTGTCCGTTTTGTTATATTGGAAAAAAGCAATTAGAGCAAGCGCTCGAAGTGAGTGGTTATGGGGAACAAATTGAAGTGCAATACAAAAGCTATTTATTAGATCCGACAACCCCTGTTGATGCGGAGGAGTCGATTTACGGTCCATTAGCGGCAAAATATAATATGTCAATTGAGCAAACAAAGGCGATGACGCAAAATGTTGTAGAGCGAGCAAAAGAGGTTGGCTTAAATTACGATTTTGATCGTATGAAAACAGCGAATACGATTAAGGCACATCGTTTAGCTAAATGGGCAGAGGAGCAGGGTAAAGGTGCAGAGATGAACGAACGCCTATTACAGGCTCATTTTTTAGATGGTCTGGCGATTGGACGTACAGACGTATTAGTAGCTTTGGCTGAGGAAGTAGGCTTAAGCGGTGAGCAGGCGAAAGGAATGCTAGCGGGCGATGAATATAAGGAAGAAATGTATTCTGATATTGAAATAGCTCGTCAGCTAGGAGTGCGTGGTGTACCGTTTTTCGTCATTGATAATAAATACGGTATTTCAGGTGCACAGCCGCAACATTTATTTGAGCAAACAGTTGAAAAGGCCGCGGTAGAGGCTGGCCTGCAACGTAAGTTAAATATAGTTGGCGGTCAAGGAGCGCTTTGCGAAGATGGCGTATGTGATATTGAATAAGAGAACAGGAACGTTTGTCCTTTAAATGTGTATATAATTAATTTCAGTCAAAAGTCTTAGAGCAGTATGATTGATTTTTTCTTACTGCTCTATTATTATATGTAATGTCTTGATTTCGAGATATTACAGAAATGTATATTTAAAAGGAGATTTATAAATGACAAACGTATTAGTAATAAAAGCAAATAACCGCCCAGATGGCGTCTCAACACAAATGTACGAGGCTTTCGTTGAGGAAGCAAAAGCTCAAGGTATTGAATTCTCAACATTTGATGTATTTGAAGAAAATTTAGCATATTTCGGACAAGAGCTATTTAACGCTTTCGGTAAAGCACAAGCAGGCGAAGAGTTAAACGAAAAGGAAGCTGCTTCATTAGCATCTTTCAATAAATCACGTGAAGCATTAACAGCAGCAGATGTAGTCGTATTTGCATTCCCATTATGGAACTTAACAATTCCAGCAGCATTACAATCATTTATCGATTACACATACGGCGCAGGTTATTCATTCAAATATGATGAAAACGGCAATTTAGTAAGCTTAATGACGGACAAAAAATATATTATTTTATCAGCTCGCGGTGGTATTTATTCAACACCAGAGGCTGCAGGCTCCGAAATGGCTGTTAATTATATTAACAACGTAATCGGTGGCGTTTATGGTATGCAAAAAGTAGACGAAGTTGTTATCGAAGGGCATAACGCAAACCCAGCGAAAGCACAAGAAATTATTGCAGAAGGTTTAGAAAAAGTAAAAACTGTAGCGAAAAATTTAACAGCTGTATTGGTTTAATATTTAGGCAAACTAGGGCAAGTTATACAAGCACATGAAATCAGAATTTTGATTTCATGTGCTTTTTTTATCATTAGCCAAAATAGGCGTTTTATATCATGTTACTAAAGTTAGAATTAATTTAATATTAAGATAAGGAAAAATAAGGTGGAATGAAATAAAGACTAGTAAAAAACAAAAGCCAATTCGTGATTAGTAGGCATTTTCCTCAAGTAAGTTGGTTTAACGTCTTTTCGCAGAATAATAGGTGACGAGATGAAAGGCAAGCGTTAGACCTATTTAGCGAGTGTTCAAACATCTACTGATGAAGAGGAGCCCAGTGTAGGACCACCCGGTATGCTAAGGGAACGACTGAGTAATCAACATTATGTTGGTCCAAGCTCTGGGATGTCATAGATTTTGAAGAGAAGTTTTCAAGTGAATCTAGGATAATATGGTTGCAATTACGTTGAAGCGTAATTGATTATAAATGACAAGGAGTGACACAAATGAAGAATAAAATTTTCACAGGGACAGTAGCATCATTAATGTTAGCGGCAGGCTTAGGTGGAATGACATCTGCTGAAGCAGCAGAGGAATCTGTTACGCGTGGTGATTATGTTGTGCAATTGATTAAGGAACTAGGTGTGGAGTTGGGGGATGGTTCTACCGTTACTTTTAAAGATGTATCAAAGGAGTTAGCGCCATATGTGGAAAAGGCAGTTGAACTAAATTTAATTAACGGTAAATCGACAGACACCTTTGCACCAGATGAAAAATTAACACGATTACATGCCTTTGTTATTGCGGCACGTGGCTTAGCAACAGAAAATGCAGCACTCGGTATATTGACTAAATTTGCCGATAATGCAAAAATTCATGCATCCCATAAGCAGGATATGGCGAATGCAGCGGCATTAGAAATTTTGAATGGCTTTGCAGATGGTACGATTAACCATACGAAAATTGTGACTGAGCAACAAATGGAACTTATCGTTAAACGCTTTGTAGAGCAGTACAATAACGCAGCCACATTAGCTGAAGAAGATGAGGCAAAAGTAGCTTTACGTATTTTAGGTACATCAGATATTCATACAAATTTAGCTGACTATAATTATTATTTAGACCAACAGGCAAAGGATATAGGCCTAGCAAATACAGCTACATTAATTGACGAAGCGCGTGCTGAAAACCCGAACCATTTATTATTCGATAATGGTGATTTAATTCAGGGTACACCATTAGGCTCCTATAAAGCGCTTGAGGCAAAATTGCAGCCAGACGAGGTGCATCCAGCAGTAGCAGCACTTAATGCTTTGGGCTATGATGCCGCAACATTAGGGAATCATGAATTTAATTATGGCTTAGATTATTTGAATGAGGTAATGGATGATGCAGAGTTCACTTGGGTAAATGCAAATGTGCGCGATGCGAAAACAGGTGATTATTATTTTGAGCCATATGCTATTTTATCGCGTGAGGTTGTTGATGAAGACGGCGATAAGCATATGATTAAAGTAGGAGTAACAGGTATCGTGCCTACACAAATTTTAGGCTGGGATGCAATTCATCTAACGGGTAAAGTAACAGTCGATCAGCCACTGGATGCATTAGAAAAAGTAATTCCTGACATGGAGGCTGCTGGAGCGGATGTAATTATTGTACTTTCGCATTCTGGTATTGGCTCTGATAAAAATGTGCAAGGTAATGAAAATGTAGGTTATCAAATTACACAATTAGAAGGTGTAGATGCATTAATTACAGGACATTCCCATTTACAGTTTCCAGGTGATTATCAAGATTTAGTGAATGTTAATCAAGAAAAAGGAACAATTAATGGTGTACCAACAGTTATGCCTGGTGCATATGGTAGTCATTTGGGTGTTATTGATTTGGAGTTAGAGCTTGAAGGGAGTGAGTGGATTGTAACAAATGGTACAGGTGAAATTCGTTCCATTGAGCGTGATGAGTTAGTACCATCCAAAGAAGTAATAGCTGCTATTCAGGATGCACATGAAGGAACTTTAGAATATATTCGTCGCGCAGTTGGTGAAACATCAGCACCAATTAATAGCTATTTCGGCTTAGTGCAGGATACTGCGGCAATTGAGATTATTACACAGGCGCAAACTTGGTTTATTCAAAATCAGCTTAAGGGGACAGTAGACGCTGAATTGCCAATTTTATCAGCAGGCGCACCGTTTAAAGCAGGCTCTCGTGACAATGCAAGCGACTATACAAATATTCCAGCAGGCCCGTTAGCAATTAAAAACATGGCTGATATTTATCATTATGACAATACGATAGCCACTGTTAAAGTAACAGGTGCAGATGTAATTGAATGGTTAGAAATGGCAGCAGGTGTGTTTGCCACGATTGACCCGACTAAAACAGAAGAGCAAAATATTATTGATTCAGAGGCACGCTCATACAATTTTGACGTGTTAGATGGCGTAACATATGAAATCGATGTAACATCCCCAGCAAAATACGACCGTCGGGGTAATGTCGTAGATGAAACTGCAAACCGGATTAAAAATGTACAATTCGATGGTAAGCCAATTGATTTGTCACAAGAATTTTTAATTATTGCGAATAACTACCGTGTAGGTGGCTCTTACGGGGCTAATTTTGTGAAAGAGGATCAATCAAACTTAACGGTGTATGCTCATGAAAACCGTCAAGCAATTATTGACTATATTATTGAAAAAGGTACAATCAACCCACAAGCAAATAATAATTGGAAGTTTGTAGCCTTCCCTGAAAATATAAGAGTAGTTTTTCTTACTGCTGATGTAGCAAAAAACTATATTCCAGAAGGAAACAATATTGAATATATCGGACCAGATGCGAATGGTTTTGGGAAGTTTTTATTGAAATAAAGAATAAAAAGCCGTTTGGAAAGTAGTACCTTCCAGACGGCTTTTACAACTGCACTAAAATAGTTACTATTTTAATTGTTATTCAGCAAGCCCTTGTCCTGCTGAAAATTCTCGGTACAGTTGATGCTTGGCAAGGAGTTCCTCATGTGCACCTTGCCCCGTAATTTGACCCTTTTCAATAAATAAAATTGTATCAGCGTGCAAAATAGTGGCTAGACGGTGTGCGATAATGAATGTTGTACGACCGTGCATTAAGCGCTGAAGCGCCTCTTGCACATATATTTCTGAGCCGCTATCCAAATTAGATGTCGCTTCGTCTAAAAGTAAAATTTGTGGATTATGCAGCAAGGCTCTTGCAATGGCGATGCGTTGACGCTGTCCGCCTGATAGCTTCATGCCACGTTCACCAACTTCTGTAGCAAATCCTTCCGGCAATTCCTCGATAAATTGTAGTGCATTTGCCGCTTTAGCGGCCGCTTTTAATTGCTCCTCAGTAGGTGGCTGCTTCATACCATATGTGATGTTGTCTGCAATTGTCCCGCTTAATAATGGGCTTTCCTGTGAAACATAGCCAATTTTACTGCGCCAAGCCTGTAAATCAAAAGTAGAAATCGGCTGATTATTAAATGTAATTTGCCCATTTGTTGGCTCATAAAAACGTTCTAAAAGTGAAAAGATTGTTGTCTTTCCACCACCGCTTGGTCCGACAAGTGCTGTTACTGTACCAGGTGAGGCAGTAAAGCTAAGGTTTTGCAATATTCGCTTTGTTTCATTGTATTGAAAGCTTACATTGTCAAAAGTAATGGTGCCCTGTGTTGCGGGCTGAGCTTTTGCACTCGTTTCACTAGGCATAGAGAAAATTTCCTGAATGCGCTCGGTTGCACCCATTGCCTTTTGGAATGATGTGAAAAATGTAGCCATTTGAGCAAAAGGCACGATAATTTGAAACAAGTAAAAAATAATTGCAACAAGCGCACCAGCAGATAAAGCACCACTTGCTACCTGTGTTCCTCCATAGCCTAAAATAACAACAAGGACAAGCATCATTAACAATGTCATGATTGGAGAGATAAGTGCCTGAACGCGCGCTTCTTTCAAACCATAGCCGAATAGAGAGCGAATTGCTTTATTACCTCGCTCGTTTTCAAAGGACTCTGCATTATATGCCTTTACTAGTCGAATATCTGCTAAAATACGTCCAAGTAAACCGGAAAAAGAAGCCATTTCAGATTGGGTAGCAATGGCAATTTTCTGCATAATTTTACCGAGCGGCATCATAATAAGCAGCGAAACCGGTACGCTAATAAGTAAAATGAGCGTCATTTTCCAATCGATAATAAAAAGCAAAATAATTGCACCGATAATGGAAATAGCACCAGAAATGACTTGTACCATTTGCTGAGTAATCAGCGTTTTTAATGTAGTCGTATCTTGTGTAATACGGCTCATCGTTGCACCTGTTTCATTCGTATCATAATAATTGACAGGCAAACGCAACACTTTATGCCATAATTTCTCACGTAAATCCGCAACGATTCGCTCCCCGATAAACGTCAATAAATAAAATGACACCCCTCCAGCAACTGCTTGCACGATGAAAACAGCCAAAATAATTGCAAGCATGCGCCAATTGAATAAGTCAGCGGTCAAATTATCAACTAAATTCATTGTTACTAATGGTAAAACAAGGCTAGCAATAGTTTCTGCTAATGTAATAGATAATGCTAAAATAATCATGCCAATGGGCCAATTTAAGCTTTTTAATAAAGCTACAAATGATTGAAAAGCACCTGATTTTGTTTTAGAAGTCTGTTCCATAAAGCACCCCCTCCCCTTTATACGAGTAGAATCAAGAAAAGTTCCGAATCTTTTGGGTGCCAGGCACACACACAATTTTCACACAATTTTACTTTCAAATGAAATGTCGTTAAAATAGAAAGGATAGAGGTGAAATAAGGATGACTGAACAAAAATTATGTCCACGGCTGGCAAAGGCAATGGAGTTATTAGGGAAGCGTTGGACGATACTTATTATTCATCAGTTAATAGATGGTCCGAAGCGCTTTAATGAGATTGAATCGGCCCTTCCGATAAGCGGGCGCTTATTGTCTGAGCGTTTAAAAGAGCTTGAAAGGGAAGAAATTGTGGAGCGCAAAGTGTATGCTGAATCACCAGTTCGTGTCGAATATAAATTGACAGAAAAGGGGCAGTCACTGCTGGGGGCAGTTCGCGAAATAGAAAAATGGTCACAAACTTGGTTGTAAGCGACAATTTACTTGTCAAATAAGTCATAAAAACAGATACTTAGAAAGTATAATTTAGATAGAGGTATAATCAATAGAGGGAAGGAATTGCTTTATGACATTACAACAGTGGGTAAATGATTTATCACAAATCATCAATCCTTCAAATATTAAAATAAATGAATCATTAAAAACGTATACAATGACAAAATTAGGTGGTCATGCGGATATTCTCGTTATGCCAAATACCGAGCAAGAGGCGCAGGCTATTGTGAAATATGCACACCAGCACAAAATTCCATTACTAATGCTTGGAAATGGCTCGAATATGGTTGTCCGAGATGGTGGGGTACGTGGTATTGTCATTAATTTTTCTAAATTAAATAAAATTTCAATAACAGAAGGTCTTGTTTTTGCACAAGGAGGCGCATTACTGAAGGATGTTTCGAAATATGCGGCAGCCGAGAGCTTAACAGGCTTGGAATTTGCTTGCGGCATACCGGGGTCAATCGGTGGTGCGATGGCAATGAATGCTGGAGCATATGGTGGTGAAATTAAAGATGTAATTGTGGAAACAGTCGTGTTAACGAAAGACGGGGAACGCATCGTCTTGACGAAGGATGAATTAGAGCTAGGCTACCGTACAAGTGTTATTGCTAAAGAGGGCTACTATGTTTTATCCTCGACTTTCCAATTGCAGCGTGGTGAACAGCATATGATTGATGCGAAAATTGCTGATTTAACGCATCAAAGAGAGTCACGTCAGCCCTTAGAATACCCTTCAGCAGGAAGTGTGTTTAAGCGCCCGCCTGGTCATTTTGCGGGAAAATTAATTCAAGATAGCGATTTGCAAGGAAAAGGTGTCGGGGGTGCAGAGGTGTCGCAAAAGCATGCGGGCTTTATTATTAATAAAAACAATGCAACGGCGACAGATTATATCGAAACAATTCAAATGGTACAACGCGTTGTAAAGGAAAAATTCGATGTTGATTTAGAGCTTGAAGTAAAAATTGTTGGTGAAGACGCATAAGCTTGTAACGTCTTTCAGCAATGTTTTTTGCGACGAGTAATCGCAGGAGCACATGTTTTTTGCGACGAGTAACTGCAGGAGCACATGTTTCTGTATCGAAAGAGAAGCTTCAATATAGAAAACCCCCCTACAGGTGGAGAGATGAATGCTTATTCGGCCCTTGATTCAACGGGTATCAAACACTCACTGAATCAAAATAAAGCCTCTGGTGGATATAGGGAATTTTAAATTGTGCTTGCACAATTTAAAATCCCGACGAGAGTTAGCCGAGGCATAATTGATAAGGAGTAATTAAATGAAGTTTATTTCATGGAATGTCAACGGTATTCGCGCATGTATAACGAAAGGCTTTTTGGATTATTTTCATGCGATGGATGCAGATTTTTTCTGTATTCAAGAATCGAAATGTCAAGAAGGACAAGTTGATTTACAACTGGAAGGGTATTATCAATATTGGAATTATGCACAGAAAAAAGGCTATTCTGGCACTGCTATTTTTACAAAGCACAGACCACAGCATGTGTATTACGGAGTTGGTGATGAACAAGATGAGGTAGAGGGGCGTATTATTACGTTGGAATACGAAAACTTCTATTTGGTAAATGTTTATACGCCGAATGCGCAGCGTGATTTAGCAAGGCTCCCTTACCGCATAGAATGGGAAGAAAAATTAGCGCTCTATTTGAAGCAACTTGATGCACAAAAACCCGTCATTTATTGTGGTGACTTAAATGTGGCACATCGTGATATTGATTTGAAAAATGCCAAGGCCAATCAAGGAAACTCCGGTGTGACGATAGAGGAACGTGCCAAAATGACGGAGTTACTGGACGCAGGCTTCTGTGATACATTCCGCACATTGTATCCAGAGCGTACGGATGTTTATACATGGTGGTCGTATATGAATAAGGTACGCGAGCGTAATATTGGTTGGCGCATCGATTATTTTATTGTGTCAGAGCGCATTATGAAGCATGTACAGGAGGCGGATATTCATTCACAAATTTTAGGGAGTGATCATTGTCCTATCCTATTAAAACTAGAAGTAGACGCAATCTGATAGAGAGGTGGATTTTATGGGGAAAATAAAGAGCAAAAAAATAATTAATATTGCCATTTGGACTGTTGGCATTTTAATTATTTTAGCTGGTGCGGCAGTAGCAGGCGTACATATGTATGTGGCAAACTCCTTGCCGAAAATTGAAGGAGAAGTTGATTTATCAATATTAGAAGCAGATGTTAAAGTGACACGCGATGGCATGGGTGTACCACATATCGTAGCGCAATCAGAGGCTGATTTATACAAGGCGCAAGGTTATGTACAGGCACAGGATCGTCTATTTCAAATGGATTTATCACGCCGCCAAGCGAGCGGTAGATTAGCGGAAGTAATTGGCGAAAATGCGGTATCAACAGATAAATTTTTCCGTACATTTAGCTTACGACATGCGGCTGAGCAATCGTGGAATGAGTATGATGCTGAGGCACAGCAAATTTTAGAATGGTATGCAGAAGGTGTAAATGCCTTTATTGATGAAGTAAAGGGCACTAGTAAGCTATCATATGAGTTTAAGCTGCTAGGATACGAGCCGGAGCCATGGACACCTGTCGATTCTTTAACAATCGGTAAATTTATGGCTTATGATTTAGGTGGAAACTGGAATATGCTAGCATTCCGCCATTGGGCTTTGCAAAATTATACAGAAGAGCAAGTTGAAGAATTAATGATTCATTATCCAGAAGATGCGAAATCGATTATTGAAGCAAACATAAATAATCCTGTTGATGTAGCAGGTGCTTTCAATGTAGAATTATTGCCAAATGAGTTTAATGGTAGCAATAACTGGGTTGTATCGGGCGAGTTAACAGAATCAGGTAAACCGCTATTAGCAGATGACCCGCATTTAGGATTAAATACACCATCGATCTGGTATCAAATGCATTTACAATCACCAGAACAAAATGTGAGTGGTGTTATTTTTGCGGGGATTCCGGGAATTATTTTAGGACATAATGAAAAAATTGCATGGGGAGTAACGAATGTTGGTCCGGATGTACAAGACTTGTATATCGAGACACCGAACCCTGATAACCCTAAACAATTCAAGTATGACGGCAAGTGGGAAGATGCGATTGTCAGAAACGAGCCAATCAAAGTAAAGGGTGGAAAAACAATTGATTTCGAGGTTGTTGAAACTCGTCACGGTCCGATTATTTCAGAACTAGTATTTAAGGAAGAGGAGCCAACAGCCGTATTCTCTATGCAATGGACGGCATTGCAGCCAACGAGAGAACTGCGCGCAATTATTGGCTTTAATAAAGCGTCCAACTGGGAGGAATTCGAAACAGCATTAAACGATTTCCGCGCACCAGCACAAAATTTCGTCTTTGCTTCAACGGACGGTACAATTGCTTACAAAGCAAACGGTGACATTCCAATTCGCAAAAAAGGCGATGGTCAACTGCCAGTACCAGGGGATTCTTCTGAATATGGCTGGGAAGGCTTTATTCCTTATGATGAATTACCAACAGTAGTGAACCCAGAGTCAGGCTATATTGCCACGGCAAACAACCAAATTATTGGGGATGAATACCCTTATCATATAACAAAGTTCTGGGCACAGCCATATCGCTATGAGCGTATTGTCGAAATGATTGAATCAGTAAAAGAAAGCATCGGCACAATTGATGAAGAAACTGATGAAGTGTATGAAGGCTTTACAAAAGCAGAAATGAAGGCGATGCAAATGGACAAGAAAAATTTATATGCAGCTGAATTTTTACCAGGCTTCCTACAAACGATTAAAGCAAATGATGCGGAGGGCAAATATGCTGATATTATCTCGTTAATGGAAGAATGGGAGCTGTATGATAATCGGGATGATGCACAGCCACTTATCTGGCATTTCTTAATTGAAGAAATTAAAGAAACAATTTTCAAAGACCAAATGCCTGCAGACGTTTATGAAATGATGCCGGGTAAATATCAAATTATGGATGAAATGCTGCGCAATGCATATGCGGGTAATGAAGGCGTATGGATTGAGCAGGCAGGTGGTTTAGATGAATTAGTATATGGCTCATTTGAGCGTGCCGTTGCAGATTTACAAGTGAAATACGGCACATCTGTAGCGAAATGGCAATGGGGAAGCTACCATAAAATCTTATTTAAACACCCACTTGCAAGTGCATCTGACTTTATCGCCTCGTATGTGAACCCAGAAACGATGGCGGTTGGTGGTTCACGTGTAACAGTGCAAGCTGCTGCGAATGATGCAAATGGCTATGTTAACCACGGTGCATCATGGCGCTTTGTAGCGGATTTAGCAGATTTGAAATACACAGACCATATTGTAGCACCGGGTCAAAGTGGACATTTTAAATCGAAATGGTATGACAACCAAGTATCACGTTGGGTATACGGTCGCTACCACCGCACGTATATTAATGGTGAAATTGATCCAGCCTACGAGCTAATTTTGAAGGCACAATAAAATAAAGCGCATGAAATGATTAGAGGTCATTTCATGCGCTTTTTGTGCAAATAGCTAGCTATGATATACTTTGACTTCAATATCATACGCTTCTAAAACCTCTAAACTAGTAGCATCTAAAATATCAACTTCCATCGCAAAGCCACTCTCCATGAACATAAAGTGTACATGCTCTGAAAAGGCAATTGATTCAAGTCTTGTTGGAATTAATATGGGGGTCCGTTTCGATAAGTCAAACCCTTGATTGTCCATCCGCCATTTGCCAAATTGGATAAGAATATCATTTGGTAGTTTATTTTGTGCCTCGAATTCTATATATGTATTTTTTTCAGTTTCATGGATATAAATTAATGTGACTTTTAAATAAAAGTCTTTATGTTGAATTAAATCAACTTGAATGCCTGTATACTCACTTTCATCTGGGAAGTATTCCTTCCAATCCTCAGGCGTCCATTCGTCCATTTTACTTGTATCAAGCTTTTTTTTTCCGATTGTTTGATCAATAAAAATTTTCTTTCTTTCCATTATATTTCCTCCTTGAAAATGTAAATACATCATCTCATCAATCTATCATAAATTGATGAGATGATGTTAAAAAATCAATTAATACTTGTAGGAATAATCAGTATAAATTAACTAATTAGAAAACTGGATATGTAGTGATAACTACCCAATCGTATGCTTCAAATCCAGTCATGCTAGAGCCGCGCTGTAAAATAACTTTTACATTTTGATTACCTTCTTCGCCGATAGTTTTTATTTTGTAATACCTACCATTCTTACTTGTATCAGGTACTAAGAGTGTAGTGCCATCTACAACATCCATAATAATATCCATTATATGAGATGGATATCGAGCTATTGTAAACTGAGAAACACCATTAACTGAATACTTTTTATTGCCATTTGAATTTTCCATATGACGCATAAAAATATGGCAATAGCCATGATTAGTTAAGTGATTGCCAGCGACCATGACGATTCTCGAACCTTGTTTAGATGTTCTAACTTCACTTGTTAAATTAACATTAAATAATTCTATAGAAGTATCAGTAGAGTTTAGTTCATCATTTTCGTTAATAAATGGTGTTTCTAATAATGATGCAACATGATTCGTTGATGTTCGCGCAAATGCACGACAAGCAAACCCCATATCATTTTTGACCTTATTACTATAGATAAAATCTGCGTAAGGGACGATGGAATCATTAGACGCTTCAGTATAAACATCTAGATTTTCTTCTCCATCAGTAAATGCGTTGGTATGAATGGGCATCAAGATTGATACGAACAGTAAAGCTATTATCAGTGAATATTTTATTGTTTTTTTCACTATTACCACCTCCGTTTAAAATTGTAACATATTTCTATGGAATTTTAAGGGTAAAATGGATTGTATACGGAACTTATAATTGTATATTTTGTCCTTTTTATCGCTGCTAATCCCATGTTTTCCTCATTTTCAAAATAAGCCTCCACTATTTCAATAAGCTAATATTTTATTCAAACACCATCACCACTGTCCAAAATGCCGGCGACTGCACGGCTTTTTGGACAGCCCTCCCAACATTCAAATAAACATTTGAATGTTTCGTGCATATATTATATACTACAATCAAATGGATATTTGAATGAGGTGAGCGGGGCATGAAGGATGTTTGTGAAGTAACGAAAAGCAATGAAGAAACGGTGGCGCGTGTGCAGGGGCAGTTGCCGGAGCTTGGGCATGTGGCGAAGTTTTTAAAAGCGTTGGCGGATGAAACAAGATTAAAGATTGCTTATGCGTTAACAATAGAAGAAGCGTTATGTGTGTGTGATGTTGCAGAAATTATTGGCTCGTCTGTGGCAACAGCTTCCCATCATTTACGTTATTTAAAGGAAAATCGTTTAGCCAAATCGCATCGTGAAGGAAAGCTCGTCTATTATTCATTAGCGGATGACCATGTTTATCAAATTGTGAAAATTGCCTATGAGCATGCGGAGGAGGACAGATAAAATGGCTACAAAAGAGCAACAATATCGTCTTGAAAATCTGTCTTGTGTCAATTGTGCGGCAAAATTTGAGCGTAATATTCGAGACATTACGACTGTTGAGGACGTACAGCTCAACTTTGGTGCAGCAAAGCTAACAGTTGTTGGTGACGCGACTGTTGAGCAGCTTGAAGAGGCAGGTGCCTTTGATGGCATTAAAGTTAAATCAATAAATGACCGCCAAAAAACAACAATTCCTTTTTATAAGCGTAAGGAGAATATTTTTGCAGGTCTCTCTTTATTATTTGTACTTGCAGCTGTTATAATGAGCTCATTTTACGAAGAGGACAGTGCGCTTGTCGTAAGTCTTTATATAGGGGCAATTGTTGTCGGTGGGCATGCGATGTTTTTAACAGGCTTTAAAAATTTACTACGTTTTGAATTCGATATGAAAACATTAATGACAATTGCAATTATTGGTGCGGCTATTATTGGGGAGTGGCAGGAGGCGGCAGTTGTTGTCTTTTTATTCGCTGTAAGTGAAGCGTTAGAGGCGTATTCGATGAATAAGGCACGTCAATCTATCGAAACATTAATGGATATTGCACCACCTATTGCGTTGATTAAGCGCACACATGGCGACCATATGCATGAGATAGAGGTTCCGACAGAGGATGTTCAAATTGGAGATATTCTTATCGTTAAGCCGGGGCAAAAAATTGCAATGGATGGTATTGTTATAAGTGGTACATCTGCTGTCAATCAAGCGTCCATTACAGGTGAGTCGATTCCCGTTCATAAAACGCTAAATGACGAGGTATTCGCAGGCACATTGAATGAAGAGGGTGCACTTGAAGTAAAAGTAACGAAGCTTGTACATGATACAACGATTGCAAAAATTATTCATTTAGTAGAAGAAGCGCAGGCGGAAAAAGCACCATCTCAAAAATTTGTTGACCGTTTTGCGAAATACTATACACCAGCGATTATCGTTGTGGCGATACTTGTCGCAATTATTCCATCGCTTATTACAGGCAATTGGCTAGAATGGATTTATCAAGGCTTAGCGGTGCTTGTCGTTGGCTGTCCGTGCGCATTAGTTGTCTCAACACCCGTCGCAATTGTTACAGCGATTGGGAATGCCGCAAGACATGGGGTATTGATTAAAGGTGGTGTTTACCTAGAGGAGTTAGGGCATATTAATGCAGTTGCCTTCGACAAAACAGGCACATTAACGAAAGGTACACCAGAAGTAACACAAATTATCACGACGATAATTCCAAAGGAGGAATTATTAGCTCTAGTTGGTGCTGTAGAAAAAAAATCTCAGCATCCATTGGCACAGGCAGTGTTGAAAAAAGCTGCCGCACTACATGTGGAAATAGCGAATGCTACAGATTTCCAATCGGTCACTGGAAAAGGCGCTTATGCAACGGTGGAAGGGCATAAGATTGCAGTAGGTAGTGTCAATTGGATTAGTTCACTCGCATCTATTAATGAAGAGCTAACAGAGCAAATTGCAGATTTCGCGGCTGAAGGGCAATCTGTTATTGTTGCAGCACGCGATGGTGAATGTATCGGTATATTAGCAATTGCTGACCAACTGCGTCAGGAAAGTAAAGAGGTTGTTTCACAGCTTGAGCATAGCGTAATGTTAACGGGCGATGCACCATTAACTGCACAGACAATTGCAAAGAATCTTGGCATTACAGATGTGCGAGCAGGCTTGCTGCCAGAGCATAAATTGCAAGCGGTCAAAGAATTGCAAGGGCAATACGGCAAGGTGGCGATGGTAGGGGATGGCGTGAACGATGCGCCTGCACTTGCAACAGCATCTGTCGGTATTGCAATGGGCGGCGCGGGCACAGACGCAGCATTAGAAACAGCCGATATCGTGCTAATGGGCGACGATTTAACAAAGCTTCCGTATACGATGCGCTTAAGTAAAAAAGCATTGTCAATCATTAAACAAAATATTGCTTTTGCTTTATTACTAAAACTAATTGCCTTATTGCTAGTTATTCCAGGCTGGCTCACACTATGGATTGCGATTTTTGCAGATATGGGTGCGACATTGCTTGTCGTATTAAACTCACTACGTTTACTGAATAAACAGTAGGCAGGGGCGTCCTAAAAGCAGTGCATTACCAGCTTCTGGGACGCTTTCGGTGGTGTTTCATCTAGGAAAGCTTCTTTGGAAATGGGATAAAACACTGGGCTCAGCGGTTTTTTTGAATTTAAAATAAGCGTATAGCTAATTTTTTACTGTGCTGTGGAGAAGTTTGATTTTTAAGATGACTCCCATAACTAATAAAATGCATGAAATCAAATTGGAAATTTTTGATTTCATGCACTTTTTATTTTAGTGTATTTTACTTAATTGTAAGTATTATTTTTCTAAAATACTAAAAATTCGTTTATATAGCAATGGATAGGTGAAATGAAAGTGATATGAAACTAGGTTATAGAAAGACCTCTCATTATTTTACAGATTGAATTTTTATTTTTATAGTGGCGAACAAGTTATTTGCAACATAATATATGATGTTATATGATAAGGAAACAGATTTAAAGATGTACTAGCACAAAACTTTTGGGAGCTTCATAGTACATGAGCGATTGAGGCGATGTAAATGACACAACCATTTTTAATGAATGTTACTGAAGAAATTGTCCGTGGACTCGTTCGATTTTTGCTTTATGGAGTAGAGTATCAAACGTTTTGTCATTGTGAACGATGTGAAATGAATATTGTTGCCGAAGCATTAAATAATTTACCACCGCACTATGTTACATCAAACGTAGCAAGAGCTGAAGCGTTCAACGTATTAAACACACCACAAAATATTGAGACGATTAATAAAGAAATTATCCGTGCGATTTATGAAGTTGGACAAGATTTTAATCACAACAAATGATTACAAAAACAGCCCTCAATTAGCCAATATGCTAATTGAGGGCTGTTTTACAATTAGGTGAATACTCTGAATCTAAATAATAGTTATACTTAGTAAAATCCATTTGATGATGCATTTTGCTCTGGAAGAACTCAAAATTATCTTTTGTTATTGAAAAGGAACCTGTTACAGGATGAAGTGTTGAAAGACGCAATGATTTCTGGTATTCCTTTAATGAAATATTTCGTAATATTTCTTGTCCAATGACCACATCATCTTCGATATTGGTCCAAATCACAGACCTTACCATATCTTTCTCTTCTGTATAATAAGGTGAAATCATTTCCTCTACAAATAAATTTTGTGCTTCAGTGAATCTCAATGGTTCATCGTAGTAGCTATTTGAGCCGATGTATAAATAGTAATCGTAGCCAAAATGGACAAAGAAGTTCCTTGTTATAAAATTACAATGAATGAATTCTCGTAGCACCATTTTAGCAATTAGACCAACGTGCGCTATAGAAACTTCTTGGTCATCCTGTAAGTAAAGCTTGTCAAATTCTTTGTCATACAAGGTGGACTCTTTATTGGTATCAATATAAGTTACTGTAGGAATCCATATCGACTTTATGTTGTTCGCCTCTAAAAACCTTATAATTGTATCAATATAGGCAGTTTCAACCTTGATGTAATTTTCCAATGTTAATAGTCCATCATACATATATTTCCCAATATCTGAAGAGCTAGTCCATTCAGAGCTTATTGTGTAATATCCATGCTCGTTTCGGTGGATTGGATTATATTTTGTGATGCGCCATTGGTATTTTATTTTTACGCTCATTTATATCTCCCTATTTTGATTTGAAAATACTAATACAGAAACAATACTATAAGTAACTTCTTTTCTCAAATCCATCTAAAAAAGAAACCATTAGTAGAAAATACTTAATAAAAGCGTCTGTGATTATTAGAAAAAGCATGCAAATATCTATTTTTTCAATAGCCCTCTAGAACATCACCGTTTTCAGTTAACTTTTCGCCTGAATATGTAGTAAACTGAAGATAGTTAACTAAAATCAGCAAAAGTCTACCTGCATCTATAAGTGCTGGGAAAAATGTAAGAAAAGCTATTAAATTAGAGGAAGTCTTAAATTTCTGCTGATTCAAGTTAAGATTCTGGAAGATGTCACAGATTTTGAAGAGAGGCCTGCGTAATGCAGGTTAAATAGCTCCAAAAAACTGGACTAGAGTTAACCAGGGGCTAATTGATATGAAAGAGAGGGGTTATCGGATATGCCAACACCAAGTATGGAGGATCATATCGAGCAAATTTATTTATTAATTGACAATAAAGGGTATGCACGAGTGTCCGACATCGCAGAAGCATTATCTGTTCTACCTTCGTCTGTTACAAAAATGGTTCAGAAGTTAGATAAAGACGGCTACTTAGTATACGAAAAATATAGAGGTTTAACACTTACACCAAAAGGGGAAAAATTAGGTAAACGACTTGTACAAAGGCATGATTTACTAGAGGAATTTTTACGTATTATTGGTGTAGACGAGGAGCGTATCTATGAGGACGTTGAAGGAATCGAACACCATTTAAGCTGGAATGCAATTGACCGAATTGCAGATTTGGTACAACTAATGGAAGAAGAGAAGGACTTTGTAGCAAAGCTAGATGCAATGAAGGCACAGCAAAATATATAAGACGCAGAAAGGAATTTGCGAAAGATGAATGAATTACGCTCAGGGCAAGTTGTAGAATTAACTGTATTGGAACAACAAGGCTCTCGCTATGTATTAACAAACGGTGATGCAGAAATTCCGTTAAATATGTCGGAAGTGGCGGAGACAGTCGCTGCAGGGGAGCGCATTACCGTATTTTTATATGCAGACCGCCGAGGAGAGTTGCAAGCAACAACAGCTTTACCAACAATTTTAGAAGGACAGTACAATTGGGCACGTGTCCTAAAAGTAACTCGTGAAGGTGCAGTTGTTGATATTGGAACATCACGTGAAGTAATTGTTAAAGCGGAGGATTTACCTGCATTACAAGAGCTTTGGCCGCAGCCCGGTGACCATTTATTTATGACGCTTCGCACAGACCGCAACGGTGATTTATTTGGTCGCTTAGCAACCGAGGAAAAAGTGAATGAACTTTATGAGGGTGCTTTTGATGAAATGTATAATAAAAACATTATAGCACGCCCGTATCGCTTATTGCCTGTAGGGTCGTTTTTAATTGGGATTGATACGCCATACCGCATTTTTGTTCATTCATCAGAAATGAAGGCGGAGCCACGCTTAGGACAAGACGTACAAGTGCGCGTGATTGATGTAAAGGAAGACGGCTCACTTAATGGCTCGTTACTTCCTCGTAAGCATGAGCGCTTAGGTGATGATGCAGAGAAAATTTACGCTTATTTAGAAAGTGTTGGTGGCAAAATGCCATTTGGTGATAAATCGACACCAGAGGAAATTCAGGAAATGTTTGAGATGAGTAAGGGCGCTTTTAAACGGGCACTAGGCTCATTAATGAAGGCAGGAAAAATTAAACAACAGGATGGCTGGACAGAGCTTCTATAAGCACTACAAGGCTTCCTGCAACCTTTTACTTTTAAACACGTACTAATAGACAAGGGAAAGACGTATGATAATACGAATTACCGACAATAGATAGTGAAGTGTTTGAGGGGAGTAAAAATATGAAGCAAAAATGGATAATAAAGCTTGTTATAACAGTGTTAGCTTTAGCGGTATTTGCGCCGCTTGCTAGCGCCACAACACAAAAGCCAATAAATGAAAAACTTGGTGTACCAATTGTTGTATACGGTGCAAATCTTTCAGATGCGGAAAAAGAAATAATGAAAACGGCATTTCGCGTCAATGAAGAATCTGAAATTGATGAAGTGACTGTATCTGGTGATGATTTAGTACAATATATTAAAAATAGTAATGCTAGCTCTCGCATGTATTCTTCGGCAAAGATTACGCGACAAGAAGAGGGCAAAGGACTAGTTATTAGTATTTTAACACCGGAAAATATTACCGAAGTAACAGCTGAAATTTATGCCAATGCAATGGTAACAGCTGGAATCGAGGATGCAATTGTAGAAATAGCAGCACCGAAGCCAGTGACAGGTCATTCAGCTTTAGTAGGTATTTATAAGGCATACGAAGTGAAAACAGGCGAGAAGCTTGATATTGAGCGCACAGATGTAGCAAATGAGGAGTTAAATATTGCGACATCGATTGCGGATAGCGCTGGTATTTCTGATGAGAAAGTTGCAGAACTTTTAACGGAAATTAAAAAAGTAATTGCAGAGCAAAAGCCTGTATCTCGTGAAGAAGTTCAACAAATTGTAGAAGAGCAATTATCGCGATTGCAAATTAATTTGAGCGAGCAAGACCGTCAATTATTAATTGATTTAATGGATCGTATTCGCTCGCTTGATATTGATTTTTCAAAGCTATCATCACAGTTATCTGATTTAAGTAAAACAATTGAAGAAAAGTTTGCACCTATTCTTCAAGACGAAGGTTTTTGGAATGGTGTAAAAAACTTTTTTAATAAATTAATAGAAACTATTTCTTCGTGGTTTAAATAACTTGTGTGTGGGGATACCTGCTGAATCAGAGGATGACAGTCTAAAACACTGTAACACCTGTGCAGACGATTGGGTGACCAACATTATGTTGAACCCAGCTCAGGCAGAGGTCACAGATTTCGAAGGGGAAAGCTCTAAAAAGTCTGGACTAGAGTTAGCCAAGGCGTAATTAATATAATTTAAAGGGGATGGATATAGTGGAATTTACTTTAGTCAATCATAATGGACATTTAGCTTATGAATATGAGCAGAATGGCGAGCGTTTAGCTGAGATTACATGGTCTGAGAGAGACGGTGTGATGCATATGGATCACACATACGTATCAGACCAATTGCGCGGACAAGGGGTAGCAAAAAAGCTGTTAGATAAAGCAGCAGACTACGCACGCGAAAATAATTTGAAAATGCATGCAATTTGCTCCTATGTAGTCGCTTCTTTCGAGAAAAGTGATGCATATAACGATGTGAAGGCATAAAATAAAGGGTTATCCGAGAACTGGCTAATACGCCGCCTTTTCGGATAACCTCTTTGCTTTTTTATTGAAATATAAACTTTTAAAGATTGCAAACATTGCTTTTAAAGCCCTTTCTTTCAACTTTAAAATGTCTAAATATTCGTATTAAAATACAAAGAAGTACACGAGCGATGTTAACACGCCTGCAGCTCCTAGTATTGATAATACTTCTTGTCCGCCAAACTGTATGTCTTGAAATTTAAACATTTTTCATCGCCCCTTTCCATTGATATTATTTTTATACCCTAAATTAAAGAAATAGAAACATTCTTCATAAAAATATACTAAAATAGACGCTATCTAACTTCTTTTAGATGTGAGCTGCCTGATAGAATGTTTAAACTATAAATCGGTAGGGTATAACTTCCATATAACAATAAGAACAGTGGAGGGAATCATAATGGCAAAACTAAAAGGAAAAGGCGTTGTTATTGCAGGATTAGTAGCAGGAGCAGCAAGTTATTTAAGTAAAAAGGAAAATAGAGACAAGCTAATGGGCTATATTCAGGATGCTAAAGCTAAAGCGACTGAAATGATGGATGGAATGAAAGGAAATGGAGCATCAATGGAGGAAGAAACACCGCTACAAGATTTGGCTGAAACCGCTGGTAGCGCAAATACGACAGAAATTCGCGAAAATAATATGATTGCGGAAGGAGCACAAACAGCGGTGCAATACTACAATGAAAATGACCAAGAAGAATTAACGTAATGCAAAAATTGAAATATAATACTCGAATAAATGGGAGAAGGTTGTTTGAAGGCAGGCACGCCGCTTTCAAACAACCTTTACTTTTTTATTGGAATAACAACCAATATTCTTTTAGAAGTTGTAAGGCTAGATTTTTTATCGAAGAGGAGCGTCCCAAAAAGCAGCGCATTGCCTGCCTTTGAGACGCTTTCGATGATGCTTCATCAAAGGAATCACTGGATAAAATAGAAAAGAATTTCTTTGGAAATGGGATAACATTGGGTTTAGCAACTTTTTTTGAATTTAAAATAAAGTGAAACTTCAATCAGTGGAGGTTTCCCCCATCCCCACTTACCCTTAGCGCATTTTTACTTAAGTCTTAGAAGCGGAAGTCTTACTATCCGTTAATGCGGGATAAAATAGCATAACGTTAGTTTTTCACTGTGCTAAGGAGATGTTCAGCTTTCTTATACAGCTAATTTATGGTTTTATTAGCTAGTAGTCAATCTTAATGCGCAGCTTGTTTTACCTTGCTAAAGTTAATTAAGCTTACACCAGCGAAAATTAATAAAATAATCCCCGTTAAAATAAAGCCTTGTGTATGGTTTAATGCAAGTAATCCCAGTAAAGATGAACCGATAACTACACCAAATGAGAAGAATGCATAGAAATAGCCATATGCTTTCCCTCGTACCTCAGAAGATGTAGAGTCGATTAACAAAGAGTTAATCGATGGGAATAATAGACCGAATCCGATACCATAGCAAGCAAGTGCGGCGTATAACATGCCGCTGTTATTTGATTGGCTTAAAATAAGTTGGCTAACGCCCATTAAACCAATGCCAATTGCCAATGTATAGCTAGGGGCCACTTTATCAAAAATGCGGTTTGTCGGTAAAACAAAAACGAGTACTGCTACAATGCCAAAGGTGCTCATCAGCATCCCACTCATACGTGAGTCAAAGCCTAGTGATTGCACATGTAAAGGCAATTGATATGCAATAACACCTTGGGAAAACATCAGGAAGAATGCACCTGTGAATGCTTTTAAGGTTCCGCTGTTGCGGAAAAATGTGCTTACAGGAATCATTCGCTCCTGTTTGCTTGATTTAGTAATCTTTGTATTACGCAGTATAACAAGCGTTAAAATTCCTAAAATAAGCATGAAAGTAGCCGTAATGCCAAAAACAAACGGTACGCTTTGGCGGCTCGCCATAATGCCGCTAAACGCGGGTCCTACAATTGCAGCAATCCCGACAAACGCTCCAGAAATTGCGCTGCTTTTCCCGCGTTTTGTTTGCTCTGTAGCATTTGCTAAATAAGTAAAGGCTGCAGGAACAATAAACCCAGCTACTAGACCATGAACAAAACGAATCGCTAATAGAAGTATAGGTTCCTCAACCAGTCTATATAATAAAAGGGAGCCCCCTGTTAGCAATAAACCAATCACAAGAACATGGAACGGTCCTTTTTTATCTGTCCAAAAACCTGATAAAATATTGCCGAATGTATTAGAAAATGAATACATACCTACAGCAAGTCCTGCTATAAATGGTGTAGCACCAACAGATTCTGCAAAGGTACTCATCACAGGTAGCTGTGTAAATAAATCGAAAAATGAGAAGAAAATTATAGCATATATAAAGAAACGCATAGTAAGCCTCCATTTGATAATATTTCTCAATAATTAATTATATCATTTTTTCAATAAAAAAAGACAAAATCTGATTGAACAGATTTTGTCTTTTTATTTTGATTCAGCAGTAAACTTCCACAGCTACAAATGGTGAGATTAATGCTTATTTGGCCTTGATTCAGTGAGTGTATAAGCACCCGCTGAATCAAAACTAGCCGCAATTATACTCATGAGTAATTGGTTTTTAAGCTTGAGCAGGTACTTCTTGCTTCATTGTTTTGTTTTTAGCAAGATTTACGTGCCAAGAAAGAGCCTCTTCTAAAATATGTGGTGTTTGGTGGTTACCAGTAGCTTCAACAGCGCGGTTATAGTAATCGCGTAATTGCTCTTTGAAGTCTGGATGTACACAGTTTTCAATAATTAATTGTGCACGCTCTTTCGGTGCTAAGCCACGTAGGTCAGCAATACCTTGCTCTGTAACGATTACGTCTACATCGTGCTCTGTATGGTCTACGTGAGAAACCATTGGTACGATAGAAGAAATTGCGCCGCCTTTTGCGTATGATTTTGTTACGAAAATACCTAGACGAGCGTTACGAGCGAAGTCACCTGAGCCACCGATACCGTTCATCATTTTTGTACCTGAAACGTGAGTAGAGTTTACATTTCCGTAAATGTCCAACTCAAGCGCTGTGTTAATAGAGATTAAGCCTAAGCGGCGGATAAGCTCTGGGTGGTTCGAAATTTCTTGTGAACGTAATACTACTTTATCAGCATATTTTTCTAGGTTGCCATACACTTTTTTCTGTAATTCTTCAGTAAGTGTAATCGATGTTGCAGCAGCAAATTTAACTTTACCTGCATCAATTAAGTTGAATACAGCATCCTGTAATACTTCAGAAGCAACTACTAAATCTTCAAACTCTGAATCAGCAAAGCCTTCTAATACAGCGTTTGCAACAGAACCTACACCTGATTGTAAAGGCATTAAGCTATTTGTTAAGCGACCTGCTTTAATTTCAGAACGGAAGAAGTCTAATAAAATATTTGCCATTGTTTCTGTTTCTTCATCTGGCGGTACGATTAATGAAGGTGCGTCTGGCTCTTCAGAAATAACAATTGCTTGAATTTTTTCAAGTGGCACGCGAATCCCGATTTCACCAATGCGTTGCTGAATATTTGTCATTGGAATTGGCTCACGAGCACCTTGCTCACCAGGGATATAAATATCATGAATACCTACTAATGATTCTGGATGAGAAATATTTAACTCTACAATAATATTTTCTGCATATTGTGCAAAAATAGGCGAGTTTCCAACTGAGTTTGTTGGAATGATTAAGCCATCTTCTGTAATGGCAACAGCCTCAATAATTAAGTGCTTAATTGGTCCAATAATTCCTTGACGTACTAATTCAGCATTATGAGAAAGGTGTGCATCCACATAAGTTACTTGACCTGAGTTAATTAAGTTACGAATACCTGCATCTGCAATGAATGGTCCACGCTTGCGAATTGCACCAACAGTTGCCAAATGATTGTCAACCTCTGGACCAAGTGATGCTCCTGTGTAAACGTCAATTTTTAATGGCTCGCTTTTTGCGCGTTCTGCAAGGGCCTCTGGTACAACTTTTGCGTCACCAGCACGTGTAAACCCACTCATACCTACTACAGTGCCGTCTTGAATAAGAGCAGCAGCTTCAGCAGCAGAAACAATTTTATTAGCTAATTCTTTTACCCCTAAGCGTTTTTCAATTCTTGAATCCATTGAAAATCCTCCTTCGCAAAAAAAGTTTATTTGGACTAGCGCATAAGATTCTCTCTACTATATAAGATAGAGAGAAAATGCTTCGTTTACCTAATTCAGCGAGTGCTCCAACACTTGCTGAGAGGAACTTAGCCACATCTAGTGGCAATGACTGAATGACCAACATAGGTGTTAGTCTAAGCCTTAGACCGATGTCGCAGAAGTGATAATGAAGCTTGAAACAATCTGGACAGATTTGGCTAAGACATAATTAAAAAGAAATTTGAATTTTCTGTTTTTTAAAAACAGTTATTAAAATACATACCACCACATATTATCACTAAATTGTCACAAATTCTTCACCTTGTACATGAAAGTGCTTAAAAAATGTTTAAGCGAGAAAAAAAGAGAATTTGCGATATATTAGAGATTTTGTAGCGGTATGTAAATATAACCGGATACTGATGTTAGCTTCTTTAAGCACATGTTTTTTGTATTGATAGCGTAGCGACAGGTAAAAGATATAGAAGTCTCAACCCCTATAGGTCATATGCATTAAACCTATTTCAGCGGGTGTCCACCCACTCGCTATTAAAGAGGAACTCAGTCTAAGAATAATGCATACTAAGATAACGACTGAGTGACCAACATCATGTTGGTCTAAGCCTCTGGCGGCAATTCCGCGTCCGTAATTATTTAAAAGCCGAGTGAGCGACGGAAGTAGCTTGCGTAACGCTGACTTACAGGGATACGTGTCCCATCCTTCATAATAAGTAAAAACGTTGAGTGAGAGTCTGGTTGAATTTCATCAATAAAATCAATGTTTACGATGTATGACCTGTGGCAACGAATGAAAGAGTCAGGCGCTAAAAATAGCTCCAAATCGCTTAAGTTCAAGCGATGATAGCCTGCGCGATTCATTGTTTTAACATATGTTTTACGTAGCTGTGTTTCTAAATAGATGACTTGGTTGTGTTTAATTGGGTACCAGCAGTCGTCTATTTTAATTGTAATGTAGTTTGTTAAAAACGGTGACGGCTTTTGAGGGAAGACGGCTGTTATTGCGCCTTTCATTTCACCTTCTTCCATTAAAGGAATGCTCATCCCGAAATAGGGTACTCCAAATACCTCAGGTTCTATATAGGTGCTTACTTTTTGCCCATAAGTAAGAGCTTGAAATGCCGCGGAACCCTTTTTTACCGGATCGCCAGGTTTAATTTTTAAGTCAACTCTTTTGCTGGGTTGATAATATAAATATTCATCCGTATTTGAAATTGCAATTGATGTATCCTCAGGGAAAAATTCTTTAATAATTTCCATAATTTCTTCCACTTGTTTTGGATCCATGATACGACACCTCTTTTATAAATAAAGTCTTTATCCTCTATTTTACTATATTTGTTCACATTTATGCTATAGCAGATTTGAGAATAATGTAGTGATTACATGCTTTTTCCTACAAAGATGCTAAAGTTTTCGGAAAATTCGATATTTTAAACGATTTATTTACAGTATGCTTAATTATTCTTGCAAGCTATAGCTGTGAAAATAATCTGTTTACAATGAAAATCTACTGTATGATATGGATGAATGGAGAATCATCCTATTTTATATTGGATTTGAATAAGTTATTTTATAGATTAATTTTTCTACATTAGGTTTAAAATGGAAAACTATGTTGTTTCTTCTTTTATATTTATATAGCTTTAAGTTTTGTTTAGATGTTGTTGAGTCAAGTTTACTATAATAATGAATGACGTCGTGGGCTAAAAGAAATCTAATTGTAGATTGGGGTCTCGACTTTACTCATATTTTCGCTAAAGACTTTTAGCTTTTGTTCTAAATGAAAATAGTGCTTTAGTAAAATAAAGGGAATAGCAATTTAGCTTTTTAAACAATAGTAAAAATCAACTAATGAAATAAAAAATATTGGTTGATAAAAAAACATAAATTATGGTAATATTCACTGTAGTTACTAAAAAATATCTAATGATTTAGCGAAAATATAGTTTCTGAGTAATGGTTTTAACGTCTTTCAGCAATATTTTTTGTACCGAAAGCGTAGCGACAGGTACAGAAATCTCCCACCTCTGTAGGTAGCGAGATGAATGCCTTTATTTGACTCATTTCAGCTAATGTCCAAACACCTGCTGAATCATAGGGACTCTAAGAACATGGCATACTAAAATAACGACTTAGTGACCAACATTGGGTTGGCCTAGATGTCACAGATTTTGAAGGGAAGCCTGTGCCATGCAGGGTAGTTAACAGTTGTCACATGACATGATGGTTTTAGGTTAACTACCATGAAACAGCTTGAAAGCATCTGGACGCAACTACATATAAAGGCGTAATTGATTATGACAAAAATATACATCTTGTTAAACAACTAAGAATCTAGGAAGGTATGAGAGTATTTTTTAGGAAAGATGGGATATATTATGCAACCACAACAATCGATAGCAGGAACAATATCTAAACGTTATTTTCAGGAAATTGATAATATTAATCAATACGATGGTGTGGAAGATTTTTTTGCTATAGAGTCGAGATTATTATTTGAAATTTACCATTTAGAAGAGACAAAGGCGAAAGAATCGTTACGTGCATTAATTGATATTTTATCTATTCGTTTCGGCAAACAAATGATTAAAGCGGTACGCCACTATTTTGTGGTTTTATCATCAATTGTTGCACGCAAGCTACTCGATAATCAAGTACCTCCTAAAAAGGCATTTGCATTTAATTTAGCTTGTGCTGACATGATTGAAAATAAAATGAAGGATGCTGAATTTTTACAGTTCGCGGATGATTTAATAGAATTTTATGTGTATTTCATTGCGGACCGTAAGCAGCCGACATTTAGCCATCAAACTGTTAATAAAGTTATTATGTATATAAATGATGAATTAGAAACAGATTTAACCGTGGAAAATATTGCAAATAACTTTCATATTAGTACAAGTCATTTATCACGTATTTTCCGAGAACATGTTGGCATTACATTGGTTGAGTATTTAAACGTCCGTCGCGTTGAAGAATCACAGTATTATTTGAGGCATACGAATAAAAGCATTACTTCCATTTCAAATCAATTCCATTTTTGTAATCAAAGCTATTTTACGCGTATTTTTAAAAAATATACTGGCGTTACGCCGAAGCATTTCCGAGATGAGCAGCATCACAATTTTTACCGCTTTGAAATGGTTGATAAAAAGATAGAAAATGTTTAATATTTTTAAAAGTGGCTGTTGGGATTGCAAATATATCTCAGCAGCTCTATTTATTTTGATTAATCAAATGACAGAGGGAATTTTTGTCTAACACCACCACCTATGGTAATGACTGAATAACTAGTCGAGCCTCGCACGACGTAGGCGAGTTAACCGTGTTACAATTAACTCGGGAAAATTTAGGCTGAGGTTAGCTTTGATGTAATTGATATAGTCAAATAATTGAGCACATGAAAAGATTGCTGTATACTCACCATATTAACAACTTTAGAAGGTGACCGTATGAAAAAAATAATGCTGTTCGGTATGCTAGGAAGCCTAAGCTTACTATTAAGTGGCTGTAAGGCAGTCGAGAACCAAGAAGGTTTTTTTTATAGCTTTTTTGTAAAGCCGATGGATCGATTGCTAGATTTTTTAGGGAATGACCTATTTAACGGAAGCTATGGTATGGCTATTATTGCAATAACAGTAGGTATTCGTTTAATATTAATGCCCTTTATGCTACGCAATTACCGAGCGCAAGCAGCAATGAAGTCGAAAATGGATATTGTAAAGCCGAAAATGGAGGAAATCCAGCAAAAAATGAAAGAGGCTGAATCGAAGGAAGAGCAAGCGAAGATGCAACAAGAAATGCTAGCACTCTACCGTGAACATAATATCAATCCATTAAATATGGGCTGTTTACCGATATTAATTCAAATGCCGATTATTATGGGACTTTACTATGCCATTTTATATTCACCAGATGTGAAGTCACATCCATTTTTATGGTTCAGTTTAGGTTCACCTGATATCATTATGCCGGTTATTGCTGGAATTGTGTATATGGTTCAAGCGCAAGTATCGTTATGGACAGTGCCTGAAGCACAAAAGGCACAAATGAAAATGTTTATGTACATTTCACCAATTATGATTGTGATTATTTCATTTTCATCAATGGCGGCATTACCTTTATATTGGTCAATTGGTGGTTTGCTGTTAATCATTCAAACATATATCGGACGAAAATATTATTCAGAGCAGAAATAATGGGGAAAACACTATGAACGAGAAAGTAATATCTATGCTACTAGTCATAGCTAGTAGTGCACTAGCTATATTTTTTATTATTAAACAAAATTTTAATTTAGCCGTGTTGTTTTTAACGGTTATGTTTACATTTTCAAATTTCTTTCGCTATCGTAGCTTTATGCGTCAAGGCTATGTGAAGGAAGCGAAGTGGATGCGGAATTTAGCCATATTTTTTGGCTTGGCAACAGTTGTCGTAGTTTTTATTTTAGTTACAAAGTGATAGAAAATTAAGTAAGGAAAGTAGGCGCAGGAATGAGGGGCAATCGAACGAAAAAAACAAGTGATACTTGGAAAATCGTTATTATTACAATTACTTCATTATTGATTATTAGTGCCATTGTGTTGACAGTAAAAGAAAAGCAAGAATTAACTAATCCTTCATTACAGTCGCCTGTTGATGAGCAGCAGGATGTAAATAACAATTCTACTGAGCTTCCTACTGAAGTAGATGAACAAGAAGAGTTAGATGAAAAAGATGGCACGCAATTAGAGGAAGAGGAGCAGCCAGTAGAATCAAAGGAGGAGCCAAAACGAACTGAGTATGATGAAAGCGGCTATCCGGTAACGCATATTGAGCCAACGGAACCGACTTACGTGAAGGGTGTTTTAATCGCAAATAAAGAGTACCCTTTACCGAAGACGTATAATCCAGGAGAGAATTCTGAGGCGAAGGTGGCATTAGAAAAAATGCTTGCGGGTGCAAAGGCAGCAGGGTTCAATCTTGTAGCATTTAGTGGTTTTCGCTCCTATGAATATCAAACAACATTATATACAAATTATGTTAACAGAGATGGACAAAAAGCGGCAGATCGTTATAGTGCACGTCCGGGTTATTCTGAGCATCAAACAGGCCTTGCTTATGATATAGGGGAGAAAGGGCGCGAAAGCTTATGGTTGACAAGTGAATTTGGTGAAACGGCTGCAGGAAAGTGGCTACATCAGCATGCTCATGAGTTTGGCTTTATTTTACGCTACCCACAGGGCAAGGAAAACATTACAGGCTATATGTATGAATCATGGCATTTTCGTTATATAGGTCTTGAAATGGCAAAAGCAATTTTCGAAGCAGACATAACATTAGAAGAGTATTTAGGAATAAAATAAAAGAGCTATTAAGCAAATAAAAACTTCACGAATATAATAAAATGGCTGTTGAGAAATGCAGGGATGAGCCTGCTTTCTCAGCAGCCATTTTTTTATTCAGTAGATGGACGTGTAGCGATTAAAGATTCATCTTATAAAATGGGTGAAAGTAATCGAGAAATGGATTCTTTAAATTTTACTACGTTTGAACGATTATCGTAAATTTCTTTTGTTAACTCAGTACTGTCGAAAATATCTGACTCAAATGCCTCTGCTAAATAATGCGCAATTGGTCGGTCGTAAATAAAGGCGTTGACTTCGAAATTTAAACTGAAGCTGCGCACATCGATATTGGCTGTACCAACTGAAGCAACCTCATCGTCGATTACGAGCATTTTAGAATGAATGAAACCTTTATTGTATTGATAAATACGTGCACCTGCTTTTAGCAAAAGTCCTACATATGAATAATTTGCCCAATAAACAAAAGGATGGTCTGGTTTGTTTGGAATCATAATTCGCACATCGATTCCGGATAATGCGGCGATACGAATCGTATCTAAAAAGCTGCTATCAGGAATAAAATACGGTGATTGAATATAAATATATTTTTTGGCATCTGCAATTAACCGTAAGTAGCCATTTTTAATAACTGTCCAATCTGTATCAGGTCCACTTGACACAATTTGTAGTGCCGCTGTTCCTTTTTGAGGGATAACAGGAAAATAGCGCTCAGCATATTTTACACGATGATGGTGACTTGCTTGATTCCAATCGAGTAAAAAGCGAGTTTGTAAAGGATGGACGGCGCTTCCCTCAATACGTAAATGAGTATCGCGCCAGTAACCAAACTTTTTGTTTAAGCCTAAATATTCGTCTCCAACATTAAATCCACCAATATAGCCAATGCGTCCATCAATTACAACGATTTTGCGATGGTTTCGATAGTTTAAACGCGGATTAATAAGCGGTAAGATAGAAGGGAAAAATACTTCTATTTCCCCACCGAGATTTAACAGCTCTTTAAACTGCTTTTTCCGTACACTACGTGACCCCATTTCGTCATATAAGATGCGAACTTTCACACCTTGTCGTGCCTTTTTAACCGTCGCATCAAAAATTCGCTTACCTATATTATCAAGCTTGAAAATATAGTACTGAATATGAATATGGTCTTTGGCATGCATAATATCTTGAATGAGTCGCTCAAATTTTTCGGTGCCATCATTTAAAATATCGACATGATTATCTTGTGTTAAAACAGCATGATTCGTAATTAAATTCATATAAATTAAATCTTGATGTGCTTCGATATGCTCTCCACGAAATTCAAGTTTATTTTCTTTAATAGCCTCAATTTGATAATCAATTAATGCTTTAATACCGATGCTTTCGCGCCCTTCCCAACGGTAAAAATGCTTTTTACTAAGCTGTCTACCGAGCAATAAATATAACATGAACCCAACGACCGGAAGGAAAAATAATACTAATAGCCATGCCCATGAAGATGATGGGTCTTTGCGCTCTAAAAAAATAACTGCGATAGCAAATAAAATATTGAGCACTAAAATAATAAGAGCAACAAAGCTAGTTTCTATAACAGTAAGCATAGCAGCACCCACTTCCTAATTTTTTGAATACACGAAAGATATGTACAATACCTTAAATAATAGTAGCATATGTAGACTGTTTTAAGAAAGGTATCTCGATGTAGTAATGTTTTTTGTAAGGAGTAGACAGCGGAAGCACATATTTTGTACTGACAAGCACAGTTACGGAAGTTTTCCATTACCATCCCAAAAAAGGAGTTGTTCGAAAAGTCCATTTTGTTTTGCCATCGCATTGAAATCAATGTTTTCATCGCTTCCCTTTTACTGAAGGATAACGCTGCTGTTCACCCCATTTTTAAAAGAGGCGTTCTCTGTTTATAGGAATCAACATTTTGCGAAACATCATCGCTACTGTCCAAAATGCCGGCTATGCACGGCTTTTTGGACAGCCCCAGTAATTGATGTAGAATTTGATGAATAAAATAATAGAAATGGAGCATATTGTATAAGTGGGTAGAGAGAATTGCAGTCACAGTTAATATAGGCTAGATAATAATAATTTACGCAGTTGTAACATAATTGATAAATTTTCAAGTGAGAATTAATGGTATGATATGTATAGAAAAACAAGTCAGACCTCTAAAGAGTGAAACTTTCTACTATCCTAAAACGTTATCCTAATTACTACTACTGAATTAGGGTAGGCCTCTAGTAAATGTAACAGATTTTAAAGAAAAGCTTTTTCGGTTTTACTCAAAAAATCTGGAAGTGAGTTAGTGGAGGCATAATTGATATATTCTATAAAAAGGCTGAGGTGGAGCAAATGGCGAAAGAAATCGACTTAAAGAAAATTGTTTCAAATTTATCTAAGTTAGGTGTGAACGCAACTGTTACAAAATCTCGCATCGAGCTTTTGAAAGTATTGACACCACCAGTACAATCACCACAAGCACAACAAGCATAAGAAAGAGTGAAGGAGCCGTCTGAAAAATCATTTTGAGACGGCTCCTTCGTTGTATCATATATTTCGAGCAATAAAAACACGTGGACAAAACTATGTCCTTATCACAAAAATTAAAATCGTCAATTAAACGGACCAGCCGCAAATATATTAAAGGTGTGTAATTCAGCTTTTAAAAAAAGTATTATTTCAAAAACGTCTGAAAAGCATTGCCTCTGCACGCTTTTCAGACGCCCCTACAAGGTTTTATTCATCATCGTCATTACCAGAGAACATATATGTTTTATAGTGGAATCGCATACTAAAGACGAGCCCAATTGCGAGTGTATTCCCCATTAACGAGCTTCCGCCATAGCTAATGAATGGCAATGGGATACCTGTAATTGGAAGAAGTTGAATCGTCATACCGATGTTTTCAAAAACATGGAATGTAATCATTGCGATGATACCGGCACAAACATATGTGCAAAATGGGTCTTTCAGCAGTAATGTCGTTTTAGTTAAATGATAGATTAATAAGAAGTATAAGCAAATAACAAAGCTTGCTCCGACAAAGCCCCAATCCTCGCCGATTACTGCAAAAATAAAGTCGGTATGGTTTTCTGATACGTATACTTCTCGACCTTGAAAGCCTTTACCAAAAATTTCCCCTGAGCCAATCGCATTAAGCGAAGTGATAAGATGATAACCTTCATTTGAAGAATACGAATATGGGTCGAGCCAGGAATAAATGCGGGCAAATTGATACGATTTGAAACCAAATGTTTTTTCTAAAAAATCCTGCATATAAAGTGCCATCCAAAGTAGTGCACCGCCTATAGCACTACCACCAACAATAACAGGTAATATGATTTTCCATGAAATACCTGCTACAATAATAAGTGCTGCTGTAATGGCGATAAAAACAAGCGATGAACCAAGATCGGGCTGCTGCATAATAAAAGCTAATGGTATCATGAGTGTAATCCCGATTTTAGCAAGTAAAATAAAATCTGTTTTTAATGACCTGATTAAATGCTTTTCATGATGCTTACTAATTAACCTCGCTGTAGCTAAAATGAAAAAGGTTTTCATAAACTCTGAAGGTTGAATACTACCTACACCGGGGATATGATACCAGCTTTTAGCTCCATTTTTTTTTTCAGCAATTTGTCCGACACCGTCGGGCATGAAAAGAAGAACGACTAGCAGTAAAATGCCTATACCATATAAATACCAAGACATTTTTTTGTATTGGTCTGGCTCGAAATACATAACGAAGGAAATAATAATTGCACCTACGAGATACCATTGTAATTGCTTTGGCACAAAATTATAATTTCCGTATTGTCCACCTGTCTGAGCAGATGCTATAGCTAATAAACTAATGGCGAGAAACATTAGTAATATGACAGCAAGTGCCCAATCAAAACGCTTCATAAATTGACGATTATTTTCCATAAAATTCACCTTATTCATAAGTGCTTAATTGCATGATTGATATTTGATTCAGTGAATGCTGTAGCTCTCACTGAAAAAAAGGAACTCCTTTTAAAAGACCTGCGTCTTATTGGAGTAGTTAATTCAAAGTTTTGGTGCGAACGACTAAGCTGTATCATGAATATTCACCGAGTTAGCCGAGGCGTAATTGATTTTATCATATTATATGAAAAAATACTGCAAACTAAGTAATATGTAGTGAAATTTCAAGCAATCACAACGGTTGTTTGTTCGATTTTTTACAATTGCACCTTAAGGAAAGTAAAATATTTGCTATTAGTTAGAAGTCGCTGTTTTTGAATCGGTAAGAATTGAGACGATACATTATTTAAAATGTTTCAAAAAAACAAGGAATAGGCATATAATAGGAGTATTATTGGAATTGAAGGAGCGGGTAGGCAGTGGCAAGAAAAATGAGGGCGGCAGAGGATTATATGCACCATTTGTATGTACATATGAATGATGTTGACCACTTTGTGATATTCAGTAGGTTAACACATAAACAATTTCTGTCTTCTGCAGCATCATTAAAAAATTTACTTTTAATAAAGCACGCTTATGAAGATGGTTCTTTTAATATGCATACACTGCTAGATTTTATTTCAACAGAAGATTTACCGGGCTTTGCACGAACGGATTTAAAAGGAGATTTATGTTTATTAGATTTTCACAACGAGCAGCAAGTAAATGAATTAACGCCTCTAGAGCAGGCCGAGCTTTTGTATATTGGTCATAAAAAAGAGCCACTTGCTTCGCCGTTTTTCCAAAAGTTACAAAATCGTTATATTTACTATGCTGCGCCTGAAGATCAAATGACTAAAATATATTTCCGCTTCTTGGCAGATGTGGAGCATCTTATTGCCAATTTATTGAATCAAATGGTGAGGGAAAAGGAAGGCACTGGTAACTTCTGGCGACGCAAATCTGCCAAACGAATACCAGCAATTGATGCAAATGTATTGCGCTCTTGGCGTCATTATATGAAGGAGGGCGCGTTGTTATCGTTAAGCAAGCAAGAGAAGCCTAATTCCAGTTACAGCATTGAAATTAGAACATTACTGGACTACGATTTTCCAGATGAAGTTTGGGACGATTTGAATGATATTATTAAACAGCCGTATGATGAGCAGATTTTAATTAATTAGTTAGTTTTAGAACGTTTTGTGAGGATTAATTGATAATATTAGGGGGAAATAAAATGGTAAAAAAAATAGGGTTAGTATATGGCGGGAAATCTGCGGAGCATGAAGTATCGCTATCGACAGCAACAGCGGTTATTAAGGCTGTCGATTTTACTAGCTATGAAGTGTATCCCATTTATATTACATTGGACGGTGAATGGCGTACAGGTCCCCAATTAACAGCTCCTGTAGAAACTGAGGGGCAATTACAATTTACTAGAGAAGAAAGCAAGCCAAATAATATTACGGAATTTATTGAAGCGCATAATGCTATTCAATTTGATGTCATTTTCCCGCTGTTGCACGGAACAAATGGAGAAGATGGAACAGTACAGGGCTTGTTTGAAGTATTAAATATTCCGTATGTTGGGAATGGCGTATTAAGCTCTGCTGCTGCTATGGATAAGGTTATCATGAAGCAGTTGTTTGAAATAGCAGGCTTACAGCAAGTTCCATATATTTATTTTATACGAAGTGAATGGAAGAGCAATCCGCAAAGTATCGTAGAAAAATGTGAAAAGCAATTAATCTGGCCGTTATTTGTTAAGCCAGCAAACTTAGGTTCAAGTGTAGGAATTAGTAAAGTAAATAATAGTGAGCAGCTAATCGAGGCAGTGGAGCTTGCTCTTCAATATGACCGTAAAATAGTTATTGAGCAAGGGATAGTTGCCCGCGAGGTTGAAGCAGGAGTGTTAGGCAATGATGAGCCACAAGTGTCTGTAGCGGGTGAAATTAAACCTACAACAGAATTTTACACATACGACTCAAAATATAAGGATGGTTCAACAGCGCTAATTATACCTACTGAACTTTCTACGCAAGCATCTGAGCAACTAAAAGATATGGCAAAGCGTGCATTTAAAATATTAGATTGTGCAGGGCTTGTACGTGCAGATTTCTTTGTTACAGCAGAAGATAAGGTATTGATTAATGAAGTGAATACAATGCCGGGCTTTACACCTTTTAGCATGTATCCATTGCTATGGCAAAATACAGATGTGCCTTATTCGCAATTAATAGATAGATTAATTCAATTAGCTGTAGAGCGCTATGAAGAAAAGCAGCAGCTTCAGTACAACAAAGATTGAGTGGGATAAAACGTGAAAAAAACAATAAAGCAGTTAGCTACATGGTTAAAAATAGATGAGCAAACACATGAGGATGTTGTTGTAACAGGTATTTCAATTGATACTCGTACAATTCAAGCTGGAGATTTATTTGTGCCATTTCGAGGTGAATCAGTGAATGGTCATAAATTTGTTGAGCAAGCATTTGAAAAAGGGGCTGCTGCTTCCTTATGGCTTAACGATGAGCCAAATCCACCAGAGGATCTGCCGTTAATTTTTGTTGATGATGCTGAGCAAGCGCTGCAACAAATGGCTATTGCTTATCGCAGTGAGCATAAGGCGACATTTATCGGTATTACCGGCTCAAATGGCAAAACTTCTGCTAAAGATATCGTAGCGAGTGCATTAGCGCCATATTTTAAAGTGCAAAAAACAATCGGTAATTTCAATAACCAGTTAGGGCTGCCACTTACTATTTTACAGCTTGATGAAGATACGGAAATATCAGTGCTAGAGATGGGCATGAGTGGTTTTGGTGAAATTGAGCTTTTAGCCCGTATTGCGCGTCCACATTTGGCCATTATTACAAATATTGGTGAAGCGCATATGCAAGATTTAGGCTCGCGTGCGGGCATTGCACAAGCGAAATATGAAATTACGCAAGGCTTACTCGAAGAGGGCTTCCTTATTTACGATGGAGACGAACCGTTATTGTGCAATTTAGTGGCGGAGGATGCCTATACGGAGGCAAAAGCATTTGGCTTTAATACGAAGCATGAGCTCTATGCCACTCATATTACAGCTACGGAAGAGGGCAGTAGCTTTACGGTAGATGGTTTAATACAAGGCGATTTTACAATTCCTATTTTAGGTAAGCATCAAGTGAAAAATACGTTAGCTGCGATGCTTATATGTAAAGCGATGAATTTAACAGATGAGCAAATTCGCACAGCACTGGCACAAATTGAATTAACAAATATGCGCATGCAATTAGTGCCAAAGGGTACATTATTATTTATAAATGATGCCTATAATGCTGCACCAACATCAATGCGCGCAGCAGTTGATTTTATGCAAACAACGACTATCCGACCTGAAAAATGGCTTGTGCTTGGTGACATGCTTGAGCTTGGAGATGACGAGCAAGCCTTCCATGAAAATATGGCGAAATATATAGATAAAACGGCTGTGCAATACATTTGTTTATATGGTACTCGCATGAAATGGCTATACGACAAACTGGCTGCAACATTTGATGCGCAGCATATAATCTATAGCGAGACAGACTATATGCCAATCGTTGAAAAAATACAGGCTGATGCTAGTGAGCAGTCCATTATTTTATTAAAGGGCTCGCGCGGCATGAAGCTCGAAACAATTTTGACTTATCTGTCGTAAAGTTGAACGTAAGTAGCTAAGCCTATGGCAATCTTATATTTGATTTCCAAAAGCGAGTGACTGGCAAATCGCTTTAGCATATTGTGTTGTCCATGAATGCGGGGTTAGCATGTTAGGAAATATTTCTGACATGCTATTTTGTTTCTGCAAATTGGGCAATATAAGGTGAAACTTCAATCAGTGCCCCCGCTGAACCAATCGGGCAATTATGGGAAGCTAATCATCCTTAGCGAATTTTCACTTAAGTCTTGAAGTGAGAGTCGTAATGCCCGTTAATGTGGGGTAAAAGAGATAGAAAGGTTGGTGTTGCAAGGTGAAGCAAGGAATTTTATTACTGCATGGCTTTTCGGGTGGACCATATGAAATCGAGCCCTTAACAGAATATTTACGGCAGCATATGAAATGTGACATTGTGACACCTACTTATTGTGGGCACGGGGAGGAACTTTCTATGCGTGGTTATAAGGCACAGCACTGGTTAATGGATGCGGAAATTGCCTATCGCCAGCTAGCTAAAAAGGTCGATGAGATTACGGTTATTGGCTTTTCGATGGGCGGTGTTATCGCTTTATATTTAGCGAAGCGTTACCCTGTGAAAAAACTAGTACTATTAAGTGCGGCCATTAAGTATATGAGCCCAGTCCAAATGTTAGAGGATTTGCGCCAAATGGCAAAAGAGGCAGTAAAAGGACATTTAAAAAATAATGAATTATTTCAACGCTATGAGCGCAAACTAATGACTGTCCCACTAAGTTCGATGGTTGAATTTATGCGCATTGTGAAAAAGGTCGAGCCTTATATTGGGCATATCAATGTGCCCACATTTATTATCCAAGGAGAGAAGGACGGCATTGTTCCGCATATCGCAGCCCATTTTTTATTTGACAGTATTCGAACGGAAGAGAAGCATTTATTTTTATCGGCAAATGGTAAACATCATATTTGTTATAGCGATGATTGTGAAGAATGGTTTTGTGAGGTGCTGGCATTTCTTTGCACAACGTAAAAAGTCAGATTATTAAGTTAAGCATTATCATTGCATACTGTCTGTGCACGTGATAGACTATGTAAAGCAATGGATACATTTTGTGCGAAGACTCTTCAGATTACATAGTGAAGAGTGCTTTTTTTTGAATTTAACGGTTTCATTCTATAGTTTTCATATTTGATGTTGATTACCTAAGTAGAATTAAACCGCTCGGCAACGACCGGGCTTTCCTTTTCATATTAAGAAAGCTTCTGCGCAATGTTCAGGAAGCGCAGAGAGAATTTTTACGTAACGGAAACCGTTCCACATATAGGCTCGATTTTGCCGACACTTCATCTGAAAATGTAACCATTTGTCAACTTATAAGGAAAAAAGGAGATTGAAGAGTTTGACAAATTTTTCAGAATTAAATATTAGTGAATCTACATTACGCTCAGTGAAGCGTATGGGATTTGAAGAAGCAACACCAATCCAGGAAGGTACAATTAAATTTGCATTAGATGGTCGCGATATACTTGGCCAAGCACAAACTGGTACTGGTAAAACTGCCGCATTTGGTATTCCTCTAATTGAGAAAATTGACCCTAAAAACCCAAACATCCAAGCATTAGTTATTGCTCCAACTCGTGAATTAGCAATTCAAGTTTCGGAAGAGCTTTATAAAATCGGATATGATAAACGTGTGAAGTTATTATCTGTATACGGTGGTCAGGAAATCGGGCGCCAAATTCGTGCATTGAAAAACAGACCACAAATTATCGTTGGTACACCGGGACGTATTATTGACCATATTAATCGCCGTACATTAAAGCTTGAAGATGTGCAAACATTAGTACTTGATGAAGCGGATGAAATGTTAAATATGGGCTTTATCGATGATATTAATTCGATTTTAGAAAACGTACCATCAAATCGCCAAACATTACTATTCTCAGCAACGATGCCTCCAGCGATTCGCAAAATTGCGGAAACATTCATGCAGGAGCCAGAAATCGTAAAAATTAAGGCAAAAGAATTAACGGTTGATAATATCGAGCAATATTTTGTAAAAGCACAAGAGCGTGAAAAATTCGATATTTTATGTCGCGTTATTAATGTGCACCAACCAGAATTAGCAATTATTTTTGGTCGTACAAAGCGTCGAGTTGATGAGTTAACGCAAGCATTAAACTTACGTGGTTATAATGCAGAAGGGATTCATGGTGATTTAAGCCAAGCGAAACGTATTTCTGTATTGCGTCAATTCAAAGAAAACCAAATCGATATTCTTGTGGCGACAGATGTTGCAGCGCGTGGTCTTGATATTTCAGGTGTAACGCATGTTTACAACTTTGATATTCCACAGGACCCAGAAAGCTATGTACACCGTATTGGTCGTACTGGTCGTGCTGGTAAGTCAGGTCTTGCTGTTACATTCGTCACACCGCGTGAGATGGGCTATTTACGCATCGTTGAAGAAACGACGAAAAAGCGTATGACACCATTAAAGCCACCTACAACGAGTGAAGCATTAGTAGGTCAACAACAGCAATCAGTTGAACACTTAGTGGAATTAGTGCAATCTGCTGAGCTTAGCGATTACCGCTTATTGGCGGAGGAACTATTAGAAAATTATAATGCAGTTGATTTAATCGCTGCGGCATTAAAATCTGTGACACGTGAGCCAGATGCAACACCTGTAACAATTACAGAAGAGCGTCCATTGCCGATGCGCCGTGAGCGTGGTTCACAACAAGGTCGTGGTGGCAGTGGTCGCAATGACCGCAACCGCCGTAATGACCGTGGTGGTAGCCGTGACCGTGGACGCGACCGCAATCGTCCATCGTCAGACCGCAACCGTGACCGCCGTCGTGAAAGCAGCGGAAGTCGCCGCCCACGCCGTCGCGAAGACTAGTCATTAGAGTGCCAGGCACAAAAACAATTCTGAATTGTTTGCGTGCCTGGCACTTTTGAATTTTTTTGAAACAAATATAGTATTCATACGTATAATGGAAGGGAGAGGAAGTGGAGAAATGAGAACGGAACCAAAATATCAAATTCCTAAAAAAGGATTAACCGTTTGGCGACTATACGGCATACTAGAAACACTAGTAGCTATTATCATTGCTGGAGCAGTTAGTTTTGCTACATACTATTTTGAATGGCCGAAATATATTTATTTTATAGCTGCGGCGATTGTTATTATAATCGCCTTATTAGAAATATGGATTTTTCCAAATATCCGTTGGCGTATTTGGCGTTATGAAGTGCGTGAGCAGGAGATTGAAATTCAAAGTGGCTTGTTTATTGTCAAACGTACACTAATACCAATGGTGCGTGTACAGCATGTAGATACAGGACAAGGTCCAATATTAAAAAAATATGATTTGGCGAATATTTCAATCTCCTCTGCTGCAACAACGCATGTGATTCCGATGTTAATTACGGCAGATGCAGACGAACTGCGTGCTAAAATTTCGGAACTGGCAAGGGTGGCGGAAGAAGATGTCTAAATATAAATTGCATCCTGTATCGGCTATTATTAACTGCGCAAAAGCTTTAAAGGACTCGTTAATTCCAATTGTAATCATTGTTGTAGCAAACGGCTTTAATTTTAGCTTGAATTTTCGTGACGAGCGCTTCTTTCAATCAATGATACCGCTTATCATCTTATCAGCTATTATTCTTTTCTCGTTTTTCAATGGCATTATTAAATGGTGGACATTTACTTATTGGTTTGAGGATAATGAGCTGCGGGTTCAGCACGGCTTATTTATTAAAAAGAAGCGCTTTATCCCATATGACCGTATTCAAAGCTTAAATTATAAAGAAGGTATTTTTCACCGTATTTTTGGTTTAGTGCAGGTGTCGGTTGAAACAGCGGGTAATAAGTCTGGAAAGGCAGAGGCTGAGCTTACAGCTATTACACGCGAGGCTGCAGATTTTATTGAAAATGAAACAAAAAAAATAAAAATAGCGCAGCATGTTGTAGAAGGTGAGGAGTTACAGGCAACACGCCTCATTCATAAAATGTCACCAAAGGATTTAGTAGTTTTAGCAACTACTTCGAATAGTATTGGGGTTGTATTGGCTGGGGTATTGGCTGTTGTTTCGCAGTTTTCGGAGTTTATTCCGTATGATTGGATTTATGAAGAGATGGCGCAATTATTACGCTTTGGCTTTTTATTAATTGTTATACTTGCTATTTTTGGTTTATTAATTGCATGGCTAGTATCTGTAGTAATTACATTTATTAACTATTATAATTTTGAAGTATCTGAGGAAAATGAGCGTCTTATTATAACGCGTGGTTTATTAGAGAAAAAACGTATTACGATTCCTTTAAATCGTGTACAAGCAATTAAAATTGTTGAAAACCCATTTAGACAAATATTTGGCTTAGCGGCGGTGATTGTAGAAAGTGCTGGGGGTGGCTTTGGAGGAGAAAAAGATAAAACAGTTGTCTTATTTCCTTTAATTTCAAGAAAGAAAATGGCACAGCCATTGCAGCAGCTATTTCCTCATTTTGACTTGAATTTAGAGGAAGCGATACGACCACCAAAGCGTGCACGACCGTACTTTTATCGGATTGACTTTGTATGGCTTGTCCCGCTAATGGCTGCATTATCATACTTCTTTTTCCCGTACGGTATGCTGTCTTTATTATTAATAATACCTGTATTGCTGTTAGGGCTATGGCAATTTAAAACAGCTCGCTTTAAAATTTCAAGTGAGCAAATTACGATTATGTATAGAACGATTAGTCGCGTAACGTTTATTGCAGAAAAACGCCGCATTCAAATTGCGGAGCAACAGCAAAATTATTTCCAAAAGAGAAAAAGTGTTGCATCAGCGAAAATTGTTGTGATGTCAGGTGCAACTGGGGCATCTGCGAAGGCTTATCATATGGATGAGCAATGCATTGATGAGTTAATGCGCTGGTATGAGCGATAAGTTTTCCAGCTCATAATACGAAATAAAACGACTGTTAGAAGAGCGTGCATTTGCAATGTTCTTCTGACAGTCGTTTGTATGTCAAAAAAGAAATCAATTAGCAGCCGGGCATTATTGTCGCCAACGTAGCATATTTTTAGGTTTAAAATAAAATAGCCCTAGTGCGAAGCCTGTGACTAGTCCACCTAGGTGACTGGCGATATTAATATTTGGCTGTAAAAACGTCATGATTACACTAATGACGATGATTGGAAGAATAATTTGGCGAAGCTGCGGCATGACATGTCGCATATAGAATAAAAGTCCTCCGAACGCCCCGATAATACCAAAAATTGCCCCGCTAGCCCCAACGCTCGCATAGTCTGCATCCTGTGTTACAAATGTAACGATGCCTCCGAAAATGCCTGCAAGAAAATAAATTGTTAAAAAACGCATTTTGCCAGCGATTTTTTCTAGCTCAGGCCCAAATAAAAAAAGTGAAAACATATTAAATAAAATATGCAAAAAGCCTGCATGCAAAAACATGGACGTAATCATCCGCCACCATTCACCTGCAGCGATTAAGCCATTGTGGCTAACACCCGCATAAAAAAGCTCAGTGCCAAGACCGGGAATGCGTGTGACAAGATGAGCTATAATATTTAAAGCAATAATAGTTGAAACGACGGGATACATTTTAATATACTGTTGAAAACTTTCTCTACGAATAAACATTTTTCCACCTCGATGTTAATTATACATTGGTTAGGATAAATAATGAAAGGAATAACATGGCGATGATTAAAGGAATTGGATTAGACATCATTGAGCTAACACGCATTGAAAAAGCGATGCAACGCTCTGAAAAATTTATGCTACGTATTTTAACACCTCGTGAGCAAATGCTTTTTGCAAAGCTATCTACTGCAAGACAAGTAGAATTTTTGGCAGGGCGTTTTGTGGCAAAGGAGGCCTATGCAAAGGCCAATGGTACAGGCATTGGCAAAGGCTGTGAATTACAGCAAATTGAAATTTTAAAAAACAAGCAAGGTGCACCCGAATTATTTTTTGATGCTAAGCGTGTAAAGGGCTTTGTAACAATTACCCATACACAAACAGTAGCAGCTGCTCAAGTTGTCTTAATGGAATAAGACATATTTTGACGTAACACTCCATATGCTGAATTACTAGAGCGAAAGTGGAGAAAGGGTGGGATTGTGCACTACCGAAAAATCATTTTTATGATTGGCTGTTGTATTTTCCTTTTGGCGGCATGTGGTAAAGCATCGCAAGAGGACGTTGTGAAAAAAATTGGAGAAAAATGGGGAGAAACAAAGGGCTACGAATTAACTGCTTCAATGGAAATTAAGACTGGCAATGAGCCTCGTGCGTATGATGTGAAAGTGTGGCATACCAAGCCTGACTTTTACAAAGTGGAAGTAACCGCGCAAAATGAGGATATTACACAAATGATTGTTCGAAATGAGGAAGGGGTATTCGTCGTTACACCAGCGCTATCGAAAACATATAAATTTCAAAGTGATTGGCCGAAGCAAAATAGCCAAGCGTACTTAATTGGCGCATTGGCAGAAGATATACAAGCCGATAAAGGATTGCAAATGGAAAATGGCGAGGATACTTATATTTTTACCGCGGCGACACGTAACTCGGACAAAACAGGTATGTCAACACAGCTAGTAACGGTGGATAAAAAATCAATGCTCCCAAAAAGTGTAGCAATTTTAAATGAGGCAGGCGAGGAACAAATTTCAATTACTTTTAATGATGTTAAATTAGGCGTAACACATAAGGCAGAGGACTATGCTGTTGAAAAATTTCAAGAAAATAAAGAAAAAGAAGCAGCAAGTGCCGATATAACAAATAGTGAGGCGTTTCAGACGCATTATCCAATACTGCAATGGGATCATACGAAGTTAGTTGATTCACAAACGATTCGAGAAGATGGAATAGAGCGTGTTATTTTAACATTTGAAGGTGAAAAAGCATTCACATTGATGCAGCAGCCTGCTGTACCAATAGATTCGACTGTACCTGTCTTTGCTCCTGGAGATCCGGCTGATTTAGGGTTTGCTATTGGTGCAATTACAGATAATTCGATTAGCTGGGAACGTGACGGCATATCATTTTTCATTGCTTCTAGTAAGATGACAAGAGAAGAACTGATTGAAGTAGCAGCTTCTGTTACATCTGGTGAAATGAAGTAGATTAGTTGTTCAGTAATAGCCCTTATTTTAATTTAGTAGGTGGCAATACTACTTGTTGACGCGGTAATTATGTATGGATTTTTATATCTATACATAATTACGCTGAAAAAGGGCTATTACTACTTAAATGTTTAGAATTTGAGTAAAGAGGGTACAAAGCATATGGAAGAAATTCAATATTACCGTCCAACGAAAGCGATAATTGATTTACGAGCTATTCAAAAAAACATCACACAACTAAAAAAACACCTACAACCAGATGTGCAAATCATAGCTGTTATAAAAGCGAATGGCTATGGTCATGGAGATATAGCCGTTGCACAAGCTGCATTGCAGGCAGGCGCTACAATATTGGCGGTTGCTACACCTGAAGAGGCCGTTCATGTTCGTTCGCATATAGCTACTGCTGACATATTAGTACTCGGAGCAAGCCCTGTTTCATTTGTTACTTATGCTGCTGAAAATAATATTTCTCTTACTGTTTTTTCGAAAGAGTGGGTCGAGCAAGCAGCACTATTCCACTTAACAAACAAATTAAAGCTACATATAAAAATTGACACAGGCATGGGGAGAATTGGTGTTACTTCTATACAGAAGCTGCAACTTTTGCAAGAAGCGATTGTCGCAGCAGGGCAAATGGAGATAGATGGAGTATTCACCCATTTCGCAACTGCCGACGAGGAAAATACAGGGCATTTCGAACAGCAAGTAGAGCTGTTTCACGATATGTTGAAAGTGCTAGCTGTTAAGCCGCGCCTCATACATGTAGCTAATACTGCGACAGTATTAGTCAAAGACAAAGCGCTTCAATATGATGCGATAAGATTCGGTATTTCAATGTATGGCTTAGCACCCTCTCATTATGTAGCAAAATATCTACCATTCGCTTTGAAGCCTGCGCTGTCATTGGAAACAGAATTAGTACATGTTAAAGAGCTAGCGGCAGGACAAACTGTTGGATATGGCGCAACTTATACGGCAGAAGAGGATGTTTTTATCGGCACATTGCCGATAGGCTATGCAGATGGGCTACTTCGTAAATTAACAGGACAAACAGTATTAATTGACGGACAGCGCGCTCCGATAGTTGGTCGAATTTGCATGGATCAATGTATGATTTTACTTCCAAAAGCATATACTGTTGGAGAGAAAGTGACATTAATAGGTACACAACAAAATGTAACGATCTCACTAGATGAATGGGCAAATAAGCTCGAGACAATCAATTATGAAATACCATGTATTATAACAAACCGAGTGCCGAGGATATATACTAGCTAAAATAATTGTACTTTCGACAAAAACCGCTTTTAAAACAGAGTTTGTCAGTTTTTTAGATTTCTTGTCTTTTCATTGCATGTATTCAGTGATAGAATGAAATTATGAAAAGCAGAAGTTTTGCGGTCTTTTGTGGAGGTGCTTGTTGTGTACACGAAAAATAGAGAGAATATAAATTCTTCAAACGGGCCATTACTAGGAATTGAACAAATATTTGCCCAAAGCGATTTCTATAATGGCGAAATGCTGTATGTTTCAACATCTAAACGAGTGAAGCAGACACAACCAAATCAAATACGGGAAGCTTTAGAAAAGGGCTATGTGGAAATGTCGCATATTAATCTGATGATTTGCAGCGAATGCCTGCATGCAGAATATGAAGCGGAACATATGGTGGAGCGGCGTCTCGTTAGCGGGGGATGACAATTTGAGCGTAAAACGTGGAGACGTTTTTTTTGCAGATCTATCACCTGTTATAGGCTCAGAGCAAGGTGGTACAAGACCTGTACTGATTATTCAAAATGATATTGGTAATAGATTTAGTCCAACTGTCATTATAGCTGCTATTACTGCGCAAATTCAAAAAGCAAAATTACCTACTCATGTCGAAATCGATGCCAAGAAGTATGGCTTTGAACGCGATTCGGTAATTTTGCTTGAGCAATTGCGTACTATTGATAAATCACGGTTAACAGACCGTATTACACAGCTTGATGATGAATTAATGGAAAAAGTTGATATGGCATTAGGTATTAGTTTAGGCCTCGTAAGTTTTTAATACATAATTACAAAACACCGTTGCGGTTGCAGCGGTGTTTTGTTTTGGAGAAAATTGCTTTCATATAAGGGAAGGTTAATTTTATTAAAAAAATCTGCTTAATTCCCCGTTTTTAAACTTCTAAAATGAGCAGATTTCTCTTTAAAATAGCTGTACTTTCAATGAGATTGATTATGAAATGTTCGAAAAGCAGTGCCTTCAAATGCTTCTACAAATAAATTTTACAAAATATGATTATACGGTATAGTTAAAATAGATATTCACTTCTTTCAGCGATGTTTTTGCGACGAGTAACCGTAGGGGCCAAATTCTTTTTGTATCGAAAGCGAAGCGCCAGATACAGGAGTCTCTCAGGTCTACAAGTAGCGAGTGAATACAAGCAATAGACCCATTTCAGCGGGTATCTAAACATCCGCTAACAAAGAGGAACTCAGTCTAAGACCATCGCATACTCAGGTAACGACTGAGTAGTCAACATCGTGTTGGCTAGACTTGCAGCGGATGTTGCAGATTTTGAAGGGAGGCTTGCATGATGCAGGTCAGTTAATCATTGTCGCAGGACGTGACAATAATTAACTTCCACCAGTGAACTCAAAAAATTGGGACTAGAGTTAGCAGAGGCGTAATTGATAATGTGATTGAAGGGCAGTGAGTATATGAAATCAACAGTAAATATTACAACTGAATGGGATATTGTTACTGCACGTGAGATAGGGCGCAACGAAGCAAAACGAATAGGCTTTGATACTGTGAATCAAGCTCGTATTACGACAGTTATTAGCGAACTGGCACGCAATATTTATTTATATGCCAGTGTTGGAACGATTACAATAGAAAAAATAGAGGAAGATGGCAAAATTGGTTTAGCGATAACCGCAACTGACCAAGGACCGGGTATCGAGGATGTACGCACTGTAATGCAGGATGGCTTTTCAACATCAGGTAGCATTGGTGCAGGCTTACCAGGTGTTAAAAGATTAATGGATGATATAGAGATTCAATCACAATTAGAAGAAGGGACAACTGTTCGCGTAAAAAAATGGTTGTGATAGGGAACATTGTATGAGAGAACTAAAAATTCAATATAAAAAAATTCTCACAGACTATATTGAAAATCAATCAGAGCGAAATTTGTATATTGGGCAAAGCTTTATTCGACAATTGATTCAAAAAAATATAGCACCAGAAGAAGTAATACATATGCATAAGCAAGTAATGGAAGAAATATTTCCAGAGCTGCCTGCGGTGAGTAAGGACGGCTATGATTTTTTAATCGAAATAATGGTTTATTTCGGCTTAACTTTAAAAGAGCATCAAATTTTACTAGAGCAACAGGAAGAAATGCGGATTGAAATGAATGTAGCGGCTAAAATTCAAAGCGTTCTATTAAAAACGACAGTACCGCAAATTGATGCCATCGATATTGGAATGATTTCTATCCCGATACGCAAAATGAACGGTGATTACGTTCATTTTTCAATAGATGAACAAAATTATGTAGGGGTAGCTGTAACGGACGTTGTTGGGAAAGGTGTGCCTGCTGCGCTTTGTATGTCGATGGTGAAGTATGGGCTCGACACGCTGGAGTATGCAGAAACTAACCCCGCCTATGTACTAGAAGTATTGAATCGCATTATTGAAAAAAGCGTAGATGACAGCATGTTCGTTTCAATGTTTTATGGGCGACTTGATTTAGTGCGAAGCATATTTACATATGGCTCGGCAGGGCATGAGCCAGCTATTTATTACAATGCTGCGGATAATGCATTCTATGGTTTAGGTGCAAAGGGGTTGTTGCTAGGTATTATGCCTGAAGTGAAATATGAGCAAACTGAGATTCCGCTTTATGAAGGCGACTTTATTATTATGATGACAGATGGTGTCACAGAATTTCGCCATGATGAAGAAATCGATTCAAGAAAAATTATTGAGCAGTTAGCTCTTACGCATCGCCATTTAAGTGCGCAAGAAATGTGTGAAAAAATATATGAAGAATTGCAGGAATTGCAAGAGGATGGATTGGATGATGATTTTACTGTCGTCATTTTAAAAAAATAAATGCGCAAGTAACGTTTAAAATCTTGAGGAAAGGGAATCGTTGTATAGGTTATGACGGAGGTGCTTTAAAGGTATGAATATAAATGTGCAGTTTCAAAAGGATGGGCAAGTAATAAATGGATATATTGATGGTGAAATCGATACGTATACTGCCCCTATTTTACGTGAGGAACTAGAGGCTCTTGAGATTGAGAAAGACTCATTAGTCCAACTAGATTTATCGAAGGTTAGCTATTTAGACAGCACAGGTTTAGGGATTTTCGTTGCATTTTATAAAAGAGTAGTGAAAGAAAATGCGCATTTTAAACTAGTTGGCTTAACAGCTCGCCTAGTTCGTTTATTTGAAATTACTGGTTTAAGTGAGCTAATGGACATCGAAACGAATACAAAGGTGGAGTTTAATAATGAAAGCATTTGATTATATTGAAATAAGAGTTCCTGCTAAACCGCAATATGTCAGTGTTATTCGTTTAACGATTTCAGGTTTGGCGCTACGTCTCGGCTTTAGTTATGACGAAATTGAAGATTTGAAAATTGCGACAGGTGAAGCTGTTACAAATGTCGTTCATCATGCTTATCACGATGCAGAAGAGGGCGAAATTGTCATTGGTTGCGCATTATTCGACAATAAAATCGAAATCATGGTAGCGGATTATGGCAATAGCTTTAATTTTGAAGAAATTAAATCGAAAATCGGCCCGTACAATGAAAATGAAAAAGTATCGATGCTACGTGAAGGGGGCTTAGGACTCTATTTAATGCAAGCGTTAATGGATGAAGTAAAGGTGAACAATGAGGGCGGCGTCACTGTTTTCATGACAAAGTATGTCACAAGAGAGCAGGTGGAGGAATATGACGAGAGAATCATTACCTAATGAAACCTCAAATGAAGAGGTGCTTCGATGGATTGCGCAATATCAAGCCACAAAGGACGATACCGCCCAAACAGAACTAGTGCTTCATTATCAACAATTAGTAGAGGCGTTAGCGCGTAAATATGCTGCTGGCAAAACTTATTATGAGGATACTGTACAGGTTGGTATGCTTGGTTTACTTGGAGCGATGCAGCGCTTCGATACGACTGTGGGACGAAGCTTTGAGGCATTTGCAATACCTACTATTATCGGCGAAATTAAGCGTTTTTTACGCGATAAGACTTGGGATGTGCACGTACCGCGCCGCATTAAAGAATTAGGCCCACGTATCAAATCGACAGTGGAGCATTTAACGACAGAGCTTCAGCGCTCGCCTTCAATTCTAGAAATAGCTACCTATTTGGAGGTGGGGGAAGAGGAGGTGCTTGAAGCAATGGAAATGGGGCGCGGTTACCAAGCGCTTTCAATGGACCATGCGATAGAATCGGATTCAGATGGGAGCACAGTAACATTGTTCGATGTTGTTGGAAAAGAGGATTTGGAGTTCGAAACGGCAAATCGCCGAATCATTGTGTCTGAAATTATGCATGTTTTGAATGAGCGTGAGCAACAAGTAATCGAGCTTACATATTTAAAGCAGCTTAGTCAAAAAGAGGCGGGAGACCAACTGGGTATTTCGCAAATGCATGTGTCCAGAATTCAAAGAGCAGCGATAAAAAAATTACAAGATGCTGTTGCAACAGTCAATAATAGTTAAAATAAAATCAGCGTGTTAGAATAAAGTGATAGGGCAATCAATAGATTGTTAGCTCTCACGAATCATATTTGCATAGGCAGTTCATTGCCCACTTACAGCTTTGAAGTGGGGAGTCTTGTATCTGATGCTTTGCTATCGATAGGGACAAACTGTTCTTGTATGGTTCATTCTAGCGCGCTGATTTTTTGTTAGCGTGAATTTTGTAAGAAGGAACGTGATCAATTTGGACAACAAACAAATGTTTAAGCTAATTGCAGCAGACACAAACGTCTTACCACATCAAGTAGAAGCGGTTATCAAGTTACTTGAAGATAGCAATACCGTACCGTTTATTGCCCGTTACCGAAAGGAAGCAACTGGCTCTTTAGATGAAGTGGAAATTAAAGCAATTGACGACCGTTATCAATATATCCAACAGCTTGAAAAAAGAAAAGAAGAGGTATTACGCTTAATTGATGAACAAGGTAAGCTGACAGAAGAATTGCAGCATGCAATTCAAACTGCAACAGTTCTTCAACGTATAGAAGATTTATATCGACCATATAAACAAAAGCGCAGAACGAAGGCGACGATTGCTAAGGAGAGCGGCTTAGAACCACTTGCAGATTTGATGATGCAATTTACAAATAGCGATATAGAGGAACAAGCACAAAACTTTGTAAATGAAGAAAAGGCGGTGTTGACTGTTGAAGATGCTTTGGCAGGGGCCCGTGCAATTTTAGCGGAACGCTTTGCAGATGACGCGTCGATTCGAGAGCGTTTGCGCAAACTTTCATGGCGTGAGGGGAAAATTGAAACAGCAAGCAAAAACGAAGCTAAGGATGAAAAGCATGTTTTTGAAATGTATTACAGCTACGAGGAGCCAATTAATCGCATCGTTCCGCACCGTATTTTAGCGATTAATCGCGGGGAAAAAGAAGAGATATTAAAAGTATCGATTGTTGTGCCAGTAGAGCGTGCAACGCAAATAATGGAAAACGAATGGATTCCAAAGAATCGTTCATGTTCTTCTATCGCTCAAGTAAAGGAGGCGATTGCTGACAGCTATAAACGTTTAATTCAGCCCTCTATTGAAAGGGAGTTGCGCAATGAGCTTTCTGAAAAGGCGGAGGCGCAGGCGATTCATATTTTTGCAGAAAACTTGCGGAATTTATTGTTGCAGCCACCGATGCGCGGCAAAATGGTTCTTGGCGTTGACCCTGCTTATCGCACAGGCTGTAAGCTAGCAGTTGTAGATGAAACGGGAAGAATGTTAGAAGTGACAGTGATTTATCCACATCCGCCAAAGCCTGATGTTGCCAAATCGAAAAAAGTAGTTAATGAAATACTAGACCGTTATCCGATTGGGATTATTGCGATAGGAAACGGTACTGCCTCACGTGAAACAGAGCAATTCATTGCAGATGTAATAAAGGAGCGGGAGACAACAGATATAGCGTATGTTATTGTCAACGAGGCAGGCGCCTCGGTATACTCAGCATCTGATGTAGCACGTGCAGAATTCCCCGACTTACAAGTTGAGCAACGCAGCGCGGTATCCATCGCACGCCGCTTACAAGACCCATTATCAGAGCTAGTGAAAATCGAACCAAAGGCAGTAGGAGTTGGACAATATCAGCATGATGTATCGCAAAAACAACTAGCGGAATCCTTAACATTTATAGTGGAGACAGCGGTAAACCAAGTAGGGGTAGACGTTAATACAGCATCAGCATCCCTGTTGCAGTATGTGTCGGGCTTATCAAAAACGGTTGCAGAAAATATTGTCAATGCGCGTAGCGAAAGTGGGAAATTTACTTCACGTGCACAATTGAAGAAAATTCCTCGCCTCGGTGCTAAAACTTATGAGCAGGCAATCGGTTTTTTACGTATTGTAGATGCTAAAAACCCGCTTGATGCAACGGGCATCCATCCTGAAAGCTATGCGTTAGCAGAGCAAATTTTACAAATGGCAAACTTGACGAAGAAGGATGTAGGGACTGAAAAGGCTGAACATGCAATTTCAACGCTTTCGATTGAGGAAATAAGTGAAGCCTTAAATATCGGAGAAGTAACAGTAAAGGATTTAGTAGATACACTAATGAGGCCTACCCGTGATCCACGTGATGCATTCCCTCAGCCATTATTAAAAACAGATGTTTTACAAATGGAAGATTTAAAAGTAGGAATGGAATTACAAGGAACGGTACGAAATGTAGTTGATTTCGGTGCCTTTGTAGATATTGGTGTTAAGCAGGATGGTCTTGTACACATATCCAAATTGCAAAAACGCCGAATCAAACACCCGCTTGAAGTTGTTGCACTTGGGGATATTGTGACAGTTTGGGTAGAAAGGGTAGAAGTAGACAAGGGGCGCATTTCTTTAACAATGCTACCACCACAGCAAAGCATATAATAAACCGTTAGAAGAGAGCACCTAGAAAGTACACATCTGGCAATTATTCGTCACAGAAAACATGGCTAATGAACAGCTTTCTTGACAGTTCTTTTCATTGCTTAACTTCTTTCAGGAAAATATTTTGTAGCGACGGGTACAGAAATCTTCCACCTCAATAGGTGGCGAGCTGAAAGAAGTTAAAGCCTCCGGCGGATGCCATAAATTTCATGAGATGTGCTTAAAACGAAGTTAGTCAAATATAATTACGCTAAGTTGACATTGATTATATGAATTTGTGGAGGTGATAAAGATGGAGGATTCACAATTGCAGCAATTAGTCGAGCAATTATCGCAGCAATATTTCCAAATGCCTTTTCAGCATAAAGCTTCTTTTAATTCACGCCTAAGAACGACAGGGGGGCGCTATATGCTACATAGTCATAATATCGAAATAAATAAACGTTATTATGAGTACTTTGGTATCGATGAGTTAACCGGGATTATTTTGCATGAGCTTTGTCACTATCATTTACATATCCAAGGTAAAGGCTATCAACATCGGGATGCAGATTTTCGTAACCTATTAAAACAAGTAGGGGCTCCTCGTTTTTGCTCCACAATTGAAAAGGAAGAAAACGGCAAAATAACTTATTATCATTATCGCTGTCTTGACTGTGGACAATTATATAGAAGAAAAAGAAAAGTCAATGTAAAATCCTATTGCTGTAGCAAATGTCGAGGCGCGATTTGCTTAACATAAATAATCTATACTGAGTAGCGGTGGCGAATGTGTTGATTAATTGCTAATTAATCGTTTATAATTGAAAAAAATTTATTACTTCAATCAAACAAAAAATTATTTTCGAAAAATATATAAAAAATGTTGACTATAAGAAATAAGGTGTCTATAATAGAAAAAGTCGGCAAGGTTATTGCTGATTGAATAACAATTAATCCGAAGTAGCTCAGTGGTAGAGCAACCGGCTGTTAACCGGTTGGTCGCAGGTTCGAGCCCTGCCTTCGGAGCCAATGGCCCGTTGGTCAAGTGGTTAAGACACCGCCCTTTCACGGCGGTAACACGGGTTCGAATCCCGTACGGGTCACCATTTGCATTTTACATTTGAATTATTTAAGGTCCCGTGGTGTAGCGGTTAACATGCCTGCCTGTCACGCAGGAGATCGCCGGTTCGATCCCGGTCGGGACCGCCATTTCGATGGGGTATAGCCAAGCGGTAAGGCAACGGATTTTGATTCCGTCATGCCTAGGTTCGAATCCTAGTACCCCAGCCATTTCACGAGCCATTAGCTCAGTCGGTAGAGCATCTGACTTTTAATCAGAGGGTCGAAGGTTCGAGTCCTTCATGGCTCACCATTTTCAACTTATTTATATAGAGTAAACTTAAATAGGAAGTTGAACGCGGTCGTGGCGGAATGGCAGACGCGCTAGGTTGAGGGCCTAGTGGGGGCAACCCCGTGGAGGTTCAAGTCCTCTCGGCCGCACCAAGTAAGATAATAATTTAGCGCCCGTAGCTCAATTGGATAGAGCGTCTGACTACGGATCAGAAGGTTATGGGTTCGACTCCTGTCGGGCGCGCCAAAAAAATATGCGGGTGTAGTTTAATGGTAAAACCTCAGCCTTCCAAGCTGATGTCGTGAGTTCGATTCTCATCACCCGCTCCAAAAAAAGTGTTGACAAATAAACGAACGATATGTTAAGATTTAATAACTGTCGGTAATGTTTGTGTCGATAGAGTAAAATGAACCTTGAAAACTGAACAAGCAAGACGTGAATGAATAAAGTTTCATTGAATAGATGAAACACAATTTTGGACATCGAATGAAGATGCCAGCAAATGTTTTAATGTATCGAAAGCGAAGCGACAGATACAAATTTGAGCTTACTCAAATTCTTTTTATGGAGAGTTTGATCCTGGCTCAGGACGAACGCTGGCGGCGTGCCTAATACATGCAAGTCGAGCGGGCGTTATTTTGGTGCTTGCACCGAAATAACGCTAGCGGCGGACGGGTGAGTAACACGTGGGCAACCTGCCCTGTAGATGGGGATAACTCCGGGAAACCGGGGCTAATACCGAATGATACTTTGAAACACATGTTTTAAAGTTGAAAGATGGTTCTGCTATCGCTACAGGATGGGCCCGCGGCGCATTAGCTAGTTGGTGAGGTAATGGCTCACCAAGGCAACGATGCGTAGCCGACCTGAGAGGGTGATCGGCCACACTGGGACTGAGACACGGCCCAGACTCCTACGGGAGGCAGCAGTAGGGAATCTTCCACAATGGGCGAAAGCCTGATGGAGCAACGCCGCGTGAGTGAAGAAGGTTTTCGGATCGTAAAACTCTGTTGTAAGGGAAGAACAAGTGCCGTAGTAACTGGCGGCACCTTGACGGTACCTTATTAGAAAGCCACGGCTAACTACGTGCCAGCAGCCGCGGTAATACGTAGGTGGCAAGCGTTGTCCGGAATTATTGGGCGTAAAGCGCGCGCAGGCGGTTTCTTAAGTCTGATGTGAAAGCCCCCGGCTCAACCGGGGAAGGTCATTGGAAACTGGGGAACTTGAGTGCAGAAGAGGAAAGTGGAATTCCAAGTGTAGCGGTGAAATGCGTAGAGATTTGGAGGAACACCAGTGGCGAAGGCGACTTTCTGGTCTGTAACTGACGCTGAGGCGCGAAAGCGTGGGGAGCAAACAGGATTAGATACCCTGGTAGTCCACGCCGTAAACGATGAGTGCTAAGTGTTAGGGGGTTTCCGCCCCTTAGTGCTGCAGCTAACGCATTAAGCACTCCGCCTGGGGAGTACGGTCGCAAGACTGAAACTCAAAGGAATTGACGGGGGCCCGCACAAGCGGTGGAGCATGTGGTTTAATTCGAAGCAACGCGAAGAACCTTACCAGGTCTTGACATCCCGTTGCCCACTATGGAGACATGGTTTTCCCTTCGGGGACAACGGTGACAGGTGGTGCATGGTTGTCGTCAGCTCGTGTCGTGAGATGTTGGGTTAAGTCCCGCAACGAGCGCAACCCTTGATCTTAGTTGCCATCATTCAGTTGGGCACTCTAAGGTGACTGCCGGTGACAAACCGGAGGAAGGTGGGGATGACGTCAAATCATCATGCCCCTTATGACCTGGGCTACACACGTGCTACAATGGACGGTACAACCGGTTGCCAACCCGCGAGGGGGAGCTAATCCGATAAAACCGTTCTCAGTTCGGATTGTAGGCTGCAACTCGCCTACATGAAGCCGGAATCGCTAGTAATCGCGGATCAGCATGCCGCGGTGAATACGTTCCCGGGCCTTGTACACACCGCCCGTCACACCACGAGAGTTTGTAACACCCGAAGTCGGTGAGGTAACCTTTTGGAGCCAGCCGCCGAAGGTGGGATAGATGATTGGGGTGAAGTCGTAACAAGGTAGCCGTATCGGAAGGTGCGGCTGGATCACCTCCTTTCTAAGGATATTTTCGGAATATCTCCTACGGAGATAGCATTCACGGATTGCTGTTCAGTTTTGAAGGTTCATCAACGGATGAATACTTCTTATTGTGTGCTCCTGCGGTTACTCGTCGCAAATACGCGAGGAAGCAAATACAGGTAGCCTATTTGTTCTTTGAAAACTGGATAAAACGACATTGAAAGTAACAAGTTTTAAATAGATCAAGTAATTGATCGTGTAAGTTCTTAAATCTTATTTCTTTTATGAGATAAGTTGTAACTAACATGAAGGTTTCAAGACACGAGTAGGACAAGGAAGCGATTGAGCGATGGAAGGAGCGTACCTAAGTACGTGACTGACAGAGTGAATGAAGCTGACGCAGTCATACGATGTGTATTGAAAGCTGAATAGGTTAAGTTATTAAGGGCGCACGGTGGATGCCTTGGCACTAGGAGTCGATGAAGGACGGCACTAACACCGATATGCCTCGGGGAGCTGTAAGTAAGCTTTGATCCGGGGATTTCCGAATGGGGAAACCCACTATGTTTAATGGCATAGTATCCATACGTGAATTCATAGCGTATGGAAGACAGACGCAGGGAACTGAAACATCTAAGTACCTGCAGGAAGAGAAAGAAAATTCGATTCCCTGAGTAGCGGCGAGCGAAACGGGAAAAGCCCAAACCAAAGAGCTTGCTCTTTGGGGTTGTAGGACACTCTATACGGAGTTACAAAGGAATGAAGTAGACGAAGCGACTTGGAAAGGTCCGCCAGAGCAGGTAAAAGCCCTGTAGTCGAAAGTTCATTCCCTCCAGAGTGGATCCTGAGTACGGCGGAACACGTGAAATTCCGTCGGAATCCGGGAGGACCATCTCCCAAGGCTAAATACTCCCTAGTGACCGATAGTGAACCAGTACCGTGAGGGAAAGGTGAAAAGCACCCCGGGAGGGGAGTGAAAGAGAACCTGAAACCGTGTGCCTACAAGTAGTTAGAGCCCGTTAATGGGTGATAGCGTGCCTTTTGTAGAATGAACCGGCGAGTTACGATAACGTGCAAGGTTAAGCTGAGAAAGCGGAGCCGCAGCGAAAGCGAGTCTGAATAGGGCGAAGGAGTACGTTGTCGTAGACCCGAAACCAGGTGATCTACCCATGGCCAGGGTGAAGGTAAGGTAACACTTACTGGAGGCCCGAACCCACGTACGTTGAAAAGTGCGGGGATGAGCTGTGGGTAGCGGAGAAATTCCAATCGAACCTGGAGATAGCTGGTTCTCTCCGAAATAGCTTTAGGGCTAGCCTCGTGATGGAGAATACCGGAGGTAGAGCACTGTTTGGACTAGGGGGGCATCTCGCTTTACCGAATTCAGACAAACTCCGAATGCCGGATATTTATACACGGGAGTCAGACTGCGAGTGATAAGATCCGTAGTCAAGAGGGAAACAGCCCAGACCACCAGCTAAGGTCCCAAAGTAATCGTTAAGTGGAAAAGGATGTGGCGTTGCTTAGACAACCAGGATGTTGGCTTAGAAGCAGCCATCATTTAAAGAGTGCGTAATAGCTCACTGGTCGAGTGACACTGCGCCGAAAATGTATCGGGGCTAAACGATTCACCGAAGCTGTGGATTGACATCTACGATGTCAGTGGTAGGAGAGCGTTCTAAGTGCGTTGAAGTCAGACCGGAAGGACTGGTGGAGCGCTTAGAAGTGAGAATGCCGGTATGAGTAGCGAAAGACAGGTGAGAATCCTGTCCACCGTATGACTAAGGTTTCCTGAGGAAGGCTCGTCCGCTCAGGGTTAGTCGGGACCTAAGCCGAGGCCGATAGGCGTAGGCGATGGATAACAGGTTGATATTCCTGTACTACCTCCCCACCGTTTGAGCAATGGGGGGACGCAGGAGGGTAGGGTAAGCAGAGCGTTGGTTGTCTCTGTTCAAGCAGTAAGGCGTGTGTGTAGGCAAATCCGCACACTCTAACGCCAAGCTGTGATGACGAGTCCGTATGGACGAAGTTCCTGATCTCACACTGCCAAGAAAAGCCTCTAGCGAGGTGGGAGGTACCCGTACCGCAAACCGACACAGGTAGTCGAGGAGAGAATCCTAAGGTGTGCGAGAGAACTCTCGTTAAGGAACTCGGCAAAATGACCCCGTAACTTCGGGAGAAGGGGTGCTCTTGAGCGTGCAAGCGCATGAGAGCCGCAGTGAATAGGCCCAGGCGACTGTTTAGCAAAAACACAGGTCTCTGCAAAACCGTAAGGTGACGTATAGGGGCTGACGCCTGCCCGGTGCTGGAAGGTTAAGAGGAGTGGTTAGCGCAAGCGAAGCTATGAATTGAAGCCCCAGTAAACGGCGGCCGTAACTATAACGGTCCTAAGGTAGCGAAATTCCTTGTCGGGTAAGTTCCGACCCGCACGAAAGGCGTAACGATCTGGGCACTGTCTCAACGAGAGACTCGGTGAAATTATAGTACCTGTGAAGATGCAGGTTACCCGCGACAGGACGGAAAGACCCCGTGGAGCTTTACTGTAGCTTGATATTGAATTTTGGTACAACTTGTACAGGATAGGTAGGAGCCAGAGATCTCGGAGCGCCAGCTTCGAAGGAGGCGTCGGTGGGATACTACCCTGGTTGTATTGAAATTCTAACCCGTGCCCCTTAGCGGGGTAGGAGACAGTGTCAGGCGGACAGTTTGACTGGGGCGGTCGCCTCCTAAAAGGTAACGGAGGCGCCCAAAGGTTCCCTCAGAATGGTTGGAAATCATTCGTAGAGTGTAAAGGCACAAGGGAGCTTGACTGCGAGACCTACAAGTCGAGCAGGGTCGAAAGACGGGCTTAGTGATCCGGTGGTTCCGCATGGAAGGGCCATCGCTCAACGGATAAAAGCTACCCCGGGGATAACAGGCTTATCTCCCCCAAGAGTCCACATCGACGGGGAGGTTTGGCACCTCGATGTCGGCTCATCGCATCCTGGGGCTGTAGTCGGTCCCAAGGGTTGGGCTGTTCGCCCATTAAAGCGGTACGCGAGCTGGGTTCAGAACGTCGTGAGACAGTTCGGTCCCTATCCGTCGTGGGCGTAGGAAATTTGAGAGGAGCTGTCCTTAGTACGAGAGGACCGGGATGGACATACCGCTGGTGTACCAGTTGTCGTGCCAACGGCATCGCTGGGTAGCTATGTATGGACGGGATAAGTGCTGAAAGCATCTAAGCATGAAGCCCCCCTCAAGATGAGATTTCCCATTACGCAAGTAAGTAAGATCCCTCAAAGACGATGAGGTAGATAGGTTCGAGGTGGAAGTGTGGCGACACATGGAGCTGACGAATACTAATCGATCGAGGACTTAACCACAATTAAAACTTGTTTCAATGTTCGTTTATCCAGTTTTGAAAGAACAAACTCTTTCTAAAAATAAGGATTTCAAGATACAAGCTAATCGAGGAAACAATGGAGCGATTGAAGGAATGTACTAAAGTACATGACTGAATGAGCGAGTGCAGTTGACGAAGAGTAGCGCAGTAGATTGGAAGCCGAGTAAGGAACGTCTGCTAAAAGCACCACATCCTGTGGTAACGTAGACGCCAGCACATCCATGTGCAAGTGAAGTAATGATGGCAAAGAGGTCACACCCGTTCCCATACCGAACACGGAAGTTAAGCTCTTTAGCGCCGATGGTAGTTGGGGGCTTCCCCCTGTGAGAGTAGGACATTGCTTCGCAACAACAAACCACTGATTTCTCAGTGGTTTTTTTATATGGAAAAGAAGCCGCCAACTACCAAAGACCGAAGGTCGGCTCGGCGCGTAATCGGAGGCAAACAATGGCTTAATTTTTGGTTCTATAATATTTGTTGGGGTGTACACACAATTTGGATAAAAAAAGACACGTACTCACCGATTTCTTTTATACTTGAATTGTTGAGAAACAAGTAAGAGAAAGGTGAGACGTGCATATGAATTTTATCATGAATATCCCTGGATTAAAAGGAGTTATTATCGAGAAGGTGGAGGAGCTTGGAGAGCGGACTTGCCTTTATGTGTCTCTTCCTAAAAAACCTCATCGCTGCCCGAACTGCGGGGAAACTACACAGAAAATCCATGATTACCGCATGCAGAAAGTCAAGCATTTGAAGTGGTTTGAACGGTTGACTTGCCTGTTTTACAGACGGCGCCGTTATGCGTGTTCTTGCGGAAAAAGGTTCTCTGAACACGCTCCATTTGTGGAAAGGTATCAGCGCTTCACAAAGGAATGGAATCAGGTGGCACAGGTGCGCTCCGTGAAAGCCAAGACGTTTAAAGAAGCCGGTGAGGTTCTCGGCGCCTCTAGTTCCACCATCATCCGCCGCTTTCAGTCAGCCGCAAAAACGCATATGGCAGAAGGCGTGCGCCTGCCGAAAGCCATTGCGATTGATGAATATAAAGGAGATACAGACGAAGGAAAATTCCAACTGATCATTGCGGATGCAAAAACCCGGGAGCCGCTTGATATCCTACCCAACCGGCGGAAAGAAACGATTCAGGACTATCTGCGCCAATATGGTCAGGGCGTGGAGCTGGTGGTGATGGACATGAATCCAAGCTTCAAAGCAGCAGTCAAAAAAGCATTGAGTCGGCCCGTCATCATTGCAGACCGGTTCCACTATTGCCGGTACATCTACTGGGCGTTGGATGAGGTACGGCGAAAAGTGCAGAAGGAATGGCACGCATATGACCGGAAGAAGTGTAAGCGGATGCGTCATGTGCTCTATAAACGGGCATCTAAACTGACCCGAAAAGAACGCTGGTATGTGGACCGTTATTTGGGGATGTCTGAAGAATTACGGCAGGCATACGAACTGAAAGAAGCTTATTGCGAATGGTTTGACTGGGCTAAAACAGCAGAAAATGTAGTAGAAGTAAAAAGGCGGTTAGAAGTATTTTATCAGGAAGTGGAAACGAAGCAGATTCATGCGTTTTTAAAGGCCATTAAAACTTTTAGAAACTGGCAGGTAGAGATTTTGAACAGTTTTAACTTCCCTTATTCCAATGGATTTTTAGAAGGCATTAACAACAGAACAAAAGTGATGAAACGCAACGCATATGGCTTTCGGCGTTTCGATCACTTCAAAGCAAAAATCTTATTAAACATTCGGTATAGAAATATCGGGGTTCATTTGGGGTGACGTGAATTTTACCTCACCCCAACATTTGACGTTGAACCTAATTTTTAACAAGGAGTCCGAGGCGCTAAGGAGCGCGGAGCGGAATGTGCATCGCACATGAGCACCGCAAGCGACGCGGACAACGAAGGAATCCGCGGCTCAGCTGTGCTGCGTTGAAGTGCCGATGGTAGTTGGGGGTGCCCCCTGTGAGAGTAGGACATTGCTTCGCAATCAAAACCACTGAGGAATCAGTGGTTTTTTTGTATGGAAAAAAGGAAGTTACCAAGAAGAAAAAGGGCGAACATGGAATAAATCTCAGAAAACATGGAATAAAAGTTGAAAAACGTGGAATAAACTCATAAAAACATGGAATAAACTTCGAAAAACATGGAATAACGAACCGCTGGGAGCCTATTATAAATAAATTTAAACTATCGGCTGTCACTTTTTATTAATAAAAGTTATCTGAAAGGCACACCTTTTATTTTAGGTGACGTATTGCAAGAAAATTTTTAGCATTTCACTTAGAAGAACTGTTGCTTTAGCAGACTTTTGCTAGGCAAACAACAATCATTAGCGTTCAAAATGCCGTAACTGCGCGGCTTTTCAGATGCTATTTTGGCGACTTACTGTTAGAGCTGCTAATGTTACTGATAGAACCACGAAACTTACTGATAGAATCTTAAAATACATTTATAAATGTAAAAGACTTGAAGAAGCATCTTTAAGGACAATCATTTTACTTAAATCCTGTTTTGGGGTACATAAAATATTCAATTACCTTATGTTTTTAGTCAGATAGATTGACTGGAAAGTTATAGGGAAAGCGGTAAGTTTGCTTTATACTAAAAATCGCCTATAATGGAAAGTGTAGTTTCTTTAATGCTTGCATAAATAAACTTTCACTTCTTTTTCCAGTAAAGATTACTGGGGTTGTTTCTTTTTTATTTGAGGTAAGGGTTTAGTATGTGATTGAGAAATCACATGCTCAAGTCGATTGATTGTTTAAAACAATTAGCCGAAAAATATATTGGAAGGAATTGAGGAAGTATGAGTATTGTTTTACAAGCTACAAAACGTAAGGTAGGATCTCAGGCTATTTTGCGTGAGATTCGAAAAAATGGCGGGGTGCCAGCAGTTGTCTATGGCTATCAAACAGAAACGACACCGATTTTTGTAGATGCAAAAAAGGTTTCGAAAATGATTGTTGGAAGTGGCTTAAATAATATTTTTAAGTTAGCGGTAGATGAACAAAGTATGAATGCTGTTATAAGTGAAGTACAGCGTTGCGCATTAAAGAATACTATTACTCACGTTGATTTCCAAGCAATTAATATGGATTATGAATTGGAAGTAGATGTACCAATCACATTAATAGGCGAATCTTCTGGCGTGAAAGAGGGAGGCATTTTAATGCAACCCAACTTAACGGTTAGAATATTTGTGAAGCCTGCTGATATTCCAGAATCTATCGAAATCGATATCTCACATTTAACTATTGGTAGTTCGATTGCGGTAGTAGATATTCGAGAGCAAGTCAACTTTAAAATACTCTCAGAAGATGATTATACACTTGTTACAGTTATGCCTCCGAAAGTAGAAGATGTGACTGAAGAGGAAGTTGAACAATAATAAAATAAAGATGATAGGAAAAGACGTGTCTAAAAAGCTATTTATAAGACACGTCTTTTGCGATGAGGACAGTGATAATTCATTGTGACTATCGAAGGAACAAATCTCTAATGGGGCTGTTCGTAAAGCTAAACCCTTTTCGAACAGCCCTATTTCTCACCAGCTTTTTAAATTTTATTAGGATAAGAGTGTTCTTTTAGCAAAACATCTCTGTTTTTTTTACATAGAGTAATATTTTTAGATGAATGGACCTACAATAAGGTAGGAGGAGAATAATGCTAATTGATGGCGTTTTTTCTGGTGGAGGCTTGAAGGGCTTTGCTTTAGTTGGGGCATATCAAGTTTTAGAAGAGCAAAACTATCGCTTTAAACGGGTAGCGGGGACTAGTGCGGGGGCAATTATGGCGGCATTTATTGCAGCGGGCTATAGTGCCAAGGAAATAGAGCAGCTATTAGATGAATTAAATTTAACGTCGCTTTTAGATAGTCGCAGAACATTATTCAATTTTCCATTTTTAAAGTGGCTTAATGTATATCGACATCTTGGCATATATCGTGGAATTGCGTTAGAAAAATGGTTTTATAAAAAACTAGCAAATCGCAATATTTATACATTTTCAGATTTGCCTCCAGGGTCATTGAAAGTGGTTGCTTCAGATTTGTCGAATGGGAAAATGATTGTGTTGCCAGATGATTTAATTAGCTATGGAATTGATGCTAACAGTTTTTCCGTGGCACGTGCTTTGCGAATGAGCTGTAGCATTCCATTCTTTTTTGAACCTGTAATTTTAAAAGTAAGGAATAATGAATCGGTTATAGTAGATGGTGGTGTGTTAAGTAATTTTCCTTTTTGGATATTTGATAATCGCAATGGGAAAAGAATACGGCCTTTACTAGGGATTAAACTTAGTTCAAGTGCAGAGCATCAACAGTCTAGAAAAATTAATAATGGGCTACAATTATTTGAGTCGCTTTTCGCCACAATGAAAGATGCACATGATCAGCGTTATATATCGAGAAGGCATGAACGAAATATTATTTTTATTCCGGTGGAGGAATATAGTGCCACACAGTTTACTATGGATGATGACATGAAAGAAGAGTTAATTGCAATTGGCAGAGCTCGGGCACAGCAATTTTTAATGGGTTGGCCAAAAATACGCCTCTTCTAAAATAAGAGGTGTATTTTTAAAACAAACGATTGAAAAAGATAATAAATAATGTTAATATATTAAATGTCGATAAAATAGATTAATAAATTGGTCCCGTGGTGTAGCGGTTAACATGCCTGCCTGTCACGCAGGAGATCGCCGGTTCGATCCCGGTCGGGACCGCCATTTATATAGTTTTTATAAGCAGTATAGGCTTATAAAGGCTTTTTTTATTTTATGAACCGCTCGAATTTTGTCGAAATATTTGTTTTTGAATTGTTCGTAATGGGTATGTATTGTTATAGAGTGTCGGGGGTGAGGCGTATGCTAAAGAAATTTAGTGGCGTGTTGGCTATTGCGCTCGTTTTAAGCAGTTGTGCGGCCTATGAACAAGGAAAGCTAATTGATATAGAAGATTCTAACGCATATATATGGCAAAAATATATGAGTGAGCAGGAATTTAATCAGCTAGAGGAAGGCATGAGCTATCTCGATGTTGTAAATACAGCAAAAGGTATAGGTACACTTCAAAAAGAAGGTATATACATTTGGCAAGATGAAGATAGATTAACACAAGCTTACGAAATACATTTTCAAAATGACCGACTTGTTGAGAAAAAGGTACTTGAATTACGAGGGCATTCAACACGATGAAAGAGGCCGTCCGAAAAGTCATTTTGTGACGAGGATAGTGACAATTTCGCTAGGAACCAAATTATTTTTGTAACGACGGTAAGGCGACAGGTACAGAGTTATCTTACTTTCAGTGGATGTCACAGGACGTGATGCTTTTAGGTCAACTTCCACCAAACCAAACAGCCTCAAAAAAACTGAAATCAATTACACATAGGCGTAATTGATTTTAGAAACTGGGCTGTCTGAAAGGTACATCCTTTTCAGACAGCCCTTTAGCATGTAGAAATTTTGAACATTTTTTCGTATTCGAGTAAACTAAGGATAATGTATTTTCGGGAAGGATAATAATATGAAATTTGAAAAGCATATACAATCATTACATGAAACAGAGCAATTCGCACATGCATTATCACAACGATTAGAGCCACAATATACAATCACCTTAGAGGGCGACCTAGGAGCTGGTAAAACAACTTTTACACAGGCATTAGCAAAAGGGTTAGGTATAAAGAGGACAGTGAATAGCCCGACGTTTACAATTATGAAGCAATACGAGGGTCGATTGCCTTTAAACCACTTAGATGTTTATCGTTTAGCGGATAGCGATGAAGATTTAGGCTGGGAGGAAATTTTTTATGGCGATGCTGTCACAGTTGTAGAGTGGGCGCATTTAATCAAAGAGGATTTGCCGAAAGAGCGCTTAGCAATTACAATTAAGCGAATCGGGGAGCACGAAAGATTATTTATTTTGGAGCCGGTGGGTGCTCGTTATGTCGAGCTTTGTGAGGAGTTAATAAAATGATTTGGTTAGGAATTGAAACAGCAAATGCACCGTTATCAATTGCATTAGTACAAGATGGGAAAATACTAGCAGAAATAGTTCAGCATCTTAAAATAACACATTCGGCAGGTGCGATGCCTGCAATTGAGGAGCTCTGTGCTAAAGTATCCATTCAGCCTACAGCAATTGATGCAATCGCAGTATCTGAAGGACCAGGAGCGTATACAGGCGTACGTATCGGCGTGACGCTAGCAAAAACATTGGCATGGACAATGCAAAAGCCATTGGTTGGTGTATCAAGCTTACAAGTGCTAGCTGCTAATGGGCGGCTATTTAATGGTATTGTATGCCCTTTGTTTGATGCAAGACGCCGGCATGTCTATGCAGCACTTTATCGTGGTCAAACATCCGAGATGCTATTGGAGGATGGTCATTATTCTATTGAAAGCTTATTCGAGCAAGTAAAAAAATATAAGGAAAGCGTGCTATTTATCGGTGAGGATGTGGCTTTTTATAAGGAGCAAATTGAACAAGCTCTAGGAAAGCAAGCCATTTTTGCTCCATTTACTTTGCGCTTGCCACGTGCATCAGAGCTCGTTGCATTAGCGATGGAAAAGGAATTACCAGATATTTCAGCGACGCATTCCTTCGTACCGAAATATCGTCGTATTGCAGAGGCGGAGGCAAATTGGCTGAAAGAGCAAAAGGAGAGCAAATAGACAATGGTGCAATATCGCAAAATGACAATAGCAGATGTTGAAGCTGTGTATGCGATTGAGGTTGCTGCATTTCCGACACCATGGACGTTAGATTCCTTTTACTACGAAATGACAGAAAATCAATTTGCTTATTACACAGTGGCTGAGGAAAATGGTGAGATTCTAGGCTTTTGTGGAAGTTGGCTTGTGATTGATGCAGCGCAAATTACAAATGTAGCAGTAGTTGAGTCAGCACGCGGAAGAAAAATTGGAGAAGGTTTAATGCGTGAGGCAATGCGTGTGGCACGCGAAGCGAATATGGAAACAATGAGCTTGGAAGTGCGCGTGTCGAATATTGTAGCGCAAAATTTATATTATAAGCTAGGCTTCCAAGGTGGGGGCCTGAGAAAAGGATATTATACTGATAATCAAGAGGATGCTCTTGTCATGTGGGTGAAATTATAAATGGAAAATCAATATATATTAGCAATTGAAACAAGCTGTGATGAAACGGCAGCTGCAATTATTAAAAATGGAACAGAAATTGTATCAAATATTGTAGCGTCGCAAATTGATAGCCATAAACGCTTCGGTGGCGTTGTACCTGAAATTGCTTCACGTCACCATGTCGAGCAAGTGACACTCGTTATTGAGGAAGCGTTACTGCAGGCTGATTTGCAACCAAGTGCACTAACAGCGGTCGCAATTACGGAAGGCCCTGGGCTTGTAGGGGCATTATTAATTGGCATTAATGCGGCGAAGGCATTTGCATGGGCACACGAGCTACCGATTGTAGGTGTTCATCACATTGCGGGACATATTTATGCGAATGCGTTAGTACAGCCAATGCAGTTCCCATTAATTGCACTCGTTGTGTCGGGTGGTCATACGGAACTTGTGTATATGAAGGAGCATGGTCATTTCGAGCTAATTGGTGAGACACGTGACGATGCAGCTGGTGAGGCATATGATAAAGTGGCACGTGTGCTGAATTTACCATATCCGGGTGGGCCACATATTGATCGTTTGGCACATGAGACAGAAGAAGCAGTATCCTTCCCACGTGTTTGGTTAGAGGAGGGGAGCTACGATTTTAGCTTTAGCGGGTTGAAATCTGCGGTTATTAACTATAAGCATAATATGAATCAACGCAATGAAGAGATTATAGCAGCCCATGTAGCAAAAGGCTTTCAAGATAGCGTAGTAGAAGTATTGACGACGAAAACATTGCGTGCAGCACGTGAATTTAATGTAAGACAAGTGATTGCGGCAGGTGGTGTTGCTGCCAACAAAGGCTTGCGTTCTGCGCTTGAACAAGCCTTTAAGCAGGAAGGAATTCCGTTCTATGTGCCACCATTAAAGCTTTGTACAGATAATGCGGCAATGATTGGAGCAGCAGGTGCGAAAATGTATGAAGCTGGGGTGCGTGGAAACATGATGATGAACGGCCGTCCTGGTATGGAATTAAAAAGCTGGTTGTAAAATTAATTCAGTGTTAGCGCAATGATGTATAAATTCCGCTTTATGGGCAAGTTAGCCATTGTTGCACAATGCGACACCCTCCCTACTGAATCTACTACAAGAAAGAGTTGTCCAGAAGCAGGCTAGCGTGCCGCTTTCAGACAACTTTTTTCTTTTGGATTGAAATACAAGCCATTTAGAAGAATTGTTTTATAGATTGAAAATACTAATTTTTTAGTTACCTTTAATTGGTCTTTCCTTCAAGTCATTTTTAATTGCATTTTAGCATAATGTAAAAGTATATTGTTTCTTGTTGTCGAATTGCTTAGAATGTAGCATTGTATAAAACGTTTAAGTTTTCTGAAAATTATCCACAGGCTGTAAGTGGAAAAATGCAAAATGTCAATAAGAACATTCGTACTTATGCACAATTTGTGGATAACTTGTGGGTAAGTTGTGATTTATCAATATATAGTATGTGGTTTTCCTCATAGTGATGTGGAAAAATTTAATTTTAATTGTGGACAATGTGGAAAAGTCTGTTGATATGTTGATATGACTACACTTTAAATGTGAATAAAATTGTGGGCAAATTTTATCGAAATTTGTATATTGACCAATATATATGTAATATCAATTATGCTTTGGGTAATTACATTTAGTTTGAAATCTGTAATAACTGCAAGAGGCTTATTTTGATTTAGCAAATGTTAGTATATTTGTTGAGTTGAAAGTAAGTGAAACATTTACCTCACTATCTATAGGGGACAGGGGTTTCGCTACGCTTTAGGTACAAAAGAATTTAGCTCCTGCGATTACTTCGTCGCAGTAAACATTACTGAATCATGATAAAATAGAAAGCAAATGTGTAAATAGAGGGGGGAATCTATTGTCGAAGCAAAATAAACGTGCAATGATTATGCTGTTAATTTTTGGTGCGATTTTAGCAAGTATTATCTTGTGGCTACTTAGTATCACTGTATTCGGTACTTATATTTTATATTCATTCTCAACCTTACTTATTTTTGTAGCAATTACTTGTTATCCTCTAGCGCTCGTTTATGGACGAAGCGATATTGAAAAATTGTTTGAGAGTATTCGTATAGGGAGCTACCGGCTATTTCGTGCGAGAAAGTCTTATGCTAATATTTTGAATCTGCTAATTGCAGCAGCTATTACGCTATTTTTTGGCTGGGCATACGGCACGTATGGCGCTTATCGTGATTTAAAATATAGAAAGCCATTAAGAAGGGTAAAATAAAGGGGCTGTCCGAAAAGTGTACATGTTCTCGGATAGCCCTTACTTCTATATTAAATATTTGCTAAAACGTGGTAATAGCAATAAATTATCACTATCCACTTCGCAAAGATGTCGTCTCAAAATGACTTTTCAGACGACATCTTTTTTATAAATTTTCAAGCTCCTCACTGAGCTCAAGCCACTCCATTTCGAGCATTTCGTGATTTTCTTTTACAGCGTCTAACTCGGTTTGTACTTCAAATGCCTTTTCATGGTCAGAAAAAATGGTAGGATCACATAGCTGTTCTTCTAAAGCAGCAATTTGTTCATCAAATGCTGCCATTTTACTTTCAAGTTCTTCTAATTGACGGCGGATTTGCCGCTCGCGTTTCTTTGCATCCTTATCAATTGTAGATGTTGAAATTTTTGTTGCAACTGCTACCTCCACTGTTGAGGATTCTTTCATTGCAGTAAGCTCAGCTAATTCTTGCTTTTTCTCAACATAGTAATCATAATCACCTAAGTATTCGAAAGAGCCGTCTGCTGATAGCTCGATGACCTTTGTCGCAATGCGATTAATAAAATAGCGGTCATGTGATACAAATAACAAAGTGCCTGGGTAATCAATTAAAGCATTTTCCAAAATTTCCTTACTATCTAAATCTAAATGGTTTGTCGGCTCATCTAGCACAAGGAAGTTAGCTTTTTGCATCATTAGTTTGGCAAGGGCTAAGCGCGCTTTTTCGCCACCTGATAAAGCATTAACAGGTTTTCCTACATCATCTCCGCTAAATAAAAAGCGCCCAAGCACTGTACGAATATCCTTTTCGTTCATTAATGGCCATTCATCCCAAAGCTCCTGTAGCACCGTTTTATTGGAGTTTAGTTTTGCCTGCTCTTGGTCATAGTAGCCGATTTGGACGTTTGTACCGTAGCGAATTTCACCAGCAAGTGGCTGTAAATCTTCTACAACTGTTTTTAATAAAGTAGATTTACCGACACCATTTGGGCCAACAAGTGCGACGCGGTCTTCGCGGAACAAACGTAGCTGGTTATTGCGAGAAATCAACTTGTTTTGATAGCCGACAGCAAGTGCATCCACTGCCAGCACATCATTGCCGCTTTGCTTATCAATTGTGAAGCCGAAACTAGCTGATTTTTCATCGCCATCGGGAGCTTCTAACCAATCTGTACGCTCTAGCATTTTACGACGGCTTTGTGCCATTTTCGTTGTAGATGCACGGGCGATATTTTTTTGGATAAACGCCTCCATCTTAGCTTTTTCATCTTGCTGTCGCTCATACATTTTCATATCACGCTCATAGTTTTTAGCTTTTTCATCTAAATATGCGCTGTAATTACCTACGTATTTCGCCACGCGTGTACGCGATACTTCGTAAACAATGGAGACGACTTGGTCTAGGAAGTAACGGTCATGTGAAACGATTAAAATTGCACCATCATACCCTTTTAAGTAATTTTCAAGCCATGCTAGTGTTTCGATATCTAAGTGGTTTGTCGGCTCGTCCAAAATGAGCAAATCAGGCTTTGATAAAAGCAGCTTAGCTAAGGCTAAACGCGTACGCTGTCCACCAGATAAGGAGCGAATTGACTTCTGATAGTCCTTGGGATAAAACTGCATACCATGAAGAACAGAGCGTGTATCCGCCTCATATTGATAGCCACCAGCATCCTTAAAATCGTGCTGCAATTGGTCATATTCAGCTATTAGTTTTGCATAGGCTTCTTGATTTTCATAAACAGTTGGTTCAGCCATTTGCTGCTCCAAGGCGCGGAGCTTTTGTTCCATTTGCTGTAGTGTGGTGAAAATGGTCATCATTTCATCCCACATCGATAATTCTGAATCAAGACCAGCATGCTGCTCTAAATAGCTGATTTTAATATCCTTTGGAATAATGATTTCACCAGAGTCATAAGACATTTGCCCTGCGATAATTTTTAATAAAGTGGATTTGCCAGCACCGTTGCGTCCAACAAGTGCAACACGGTCACGATGCTGTACTTCTAGCTTAACGCCGCTTAATATTTCATCCGTAATAAATGATTTATATAGTTGATTTACTTGTAAAACAATCATAGTTACACCTCAGTTCATGCTTTTAGTGTAATAGATACGCATGCTTGGCGCAATGATGGATACTTTACTTATTCGTCCATGTCTAGTAAGATGAAAACGACTTCGAACTAGATTGCAGGAGGATTGTGTGTGAGCAAAGAAACGAAAATTCCACAAGCAACTACGAAGAGGCTTCCTTTATATTACCGATTTTTACAAAACTTTGCGAATGAAGGAAAACAACGCGTATCATCGCAAGAGCTTAGTGAAGCGATGAAAATAGATTCTGCAACGATACGCAGAGATTTTTCTTATTTTGGTGCACTTGGCAAAAAAGGCTATGGCTATGATGTTCAGCATTTATTGCAGTTTTTTAGAGAAACACTTGATCAAGATGAAGCAACGAATGTCGCATTAATCGGAGTGGGAAATTTAGGAAATGCCTTTTTAAAATATAATTTTCAAAAAAACCATAATACACGTATTGTTGTAGCCTTTGACTCAAAAGCGCCACAGGAGGGAACAGAAATTAGTGGTATTCCGGTATTTCACCCTGATCGCTTAGAGGAAATGTACGAGAAATATAATGCGGAATTAGCGATATTAACTGTATCGGCACGCTCTGCACAGGCAATGGCAGACCGTTTAGCACAAATGAATGCAAAAGGCATTTTAAATTTTACGCCGATACGATTAAATGTGCCCGAATCGATGAAATTAATGAATATTGATTTGTCCGTAGAATTGCAGGCACTCATTTATTTAATACGTAATTGACGCAAATAATTCACAAGTAATGTATTAGCAAAATGGGGCATAATACGTTAAAATGTACATATAGAGGAGGTGGCGTAATGGTAATCCATTTGAATGCGATTGGACCAGTAAGCCTTGTTATTATCGGTGTTGTTGCCATCCTAATTTTTGGACCGAAGAAGCTTCCAGAGCTTGGTAAGGCGATGGGCTCTACACTTCGCGAGTTCAGACAAGCAACTAAAGGCTTGGCAGACGATGATGACGATAAAAAGAAAGTTATTGAACATAAAGATAACGATAATGTTAAGTAAGTTAAGGATGTCTTATATATGAATCCAAAAGAACTGACTGTCATAGAGCATATTGAAGAATTAAGAAGTCGCCTTGTTGTTACGGCGTTCTTCTTTGTTTTGGCGCTTGTAGGTAGCTTTTTTTTAACAGAGCCCATTATTAAATTTATTCAAGCGAGCGATGAGGCAGCTCAATTTACATTAAATGCCTTTGCACCGACAGACCCGTTAGCGGTATTTTTAAAGGTGATGTTTATTGTGGCGTTTATTTTCACGTCACCTATCTTGCTTTATCAGCTATGGTCGTTTATTACACCCGGCTTGCTTGAAACGGAGCGCAAGGCGACGCTCAAATATATCCCTTATTCATTTCTCTTATTTTTGATAGGGATAGCCTTTGCTTATTTCGTGCTATTTCCGTATGTCATGCGTTTTATGATGAACTTATCGAATAGCTTAGAAATTCAGCCAACGTTAGGGATTGATAATTTTTTCTCTTTTTTATTAACACTGACTTTACCTTTTGGTGTTATTTTTCAATTGCCAGTTGTGACGTTATTTTTAGCGCGCATCGGTATTTTGAATCCAGCATTAATGGTGAAATTCCGTAAATACTCTTATTTTGTGCTGTTTGTCCTTGCAGCAATTTTAGCGCCACCTGATTTTATTTCGAATTTAATTGTTGCGATTCCATTATTTATTTTATATGAGGTGAGCATCGTCATTTCGAAAATAGGCTATAAGAAGTTTTTAGCAGCAGAGGAGCAGCGCCAACGCGAAGAGCAAGAGGCGACACAGCAAATACAAGTGGAGGCACTGTTAGCAGAACAGCGCCGACAAATGGAAGAGATGAATAAATGATAAGAGGAGAGCGTCCGAAAAGCAGATAAAGCACTGCTTTTCGGACGTTTTCTTATGATACTTCATCAAGGATATAGCTAATTAAAATGGGGAAGAGTTTCCTTGAAAACGTGATAAACACTAGCTATAGTGACTGTTTCTTAGCGTAAAGTGAAGGTTTTTCCATTATATTTAAAAGAGGAGCTGTTGTCTTGGATAGTTACAGGCAATTACACCAAGGCATAATTGATTATAAATCATACTTTTCCTCGTATTTAAAAAAGTCGATTTGTATTGAACTGCACCTCCGATTGTTAGTTGCGTCTAAAAATTTGGGTGCAGTTCATATCACAGTTATTGTGACAAATCGACTTTTTAGTGTCTTCTTTTATTTTGGAAGAGAATCTGTCATTTGTTGTATTTTATCTATGTTTAATTGGGCTAGTGTAACTAAGCCGTTCATCGCCATATGTGCAATGATTGGTGCTAATAGGCGTTTTGTTTTATAGTATAAAAATGAAAAAATCAGCCCCATCACTGTGTATACTAATAGATGCGGTAAATCTCGATGAATAACAGCAAAAACAAGTGCACTAATTAATGCAGCAATCCAAAAGTTTTGTGTTTGGATGAGTGAGCCGAAAATGACACGTCGGAATATGAGCTCCTCTAAAATAGGGGCTAATAATACTGAAGTGATAATCATAACTGGCGCAATGCGAGTAATATCCATAATTAATGCTGTATTGTCAGAGCCTGCTTCAATGCCTAGCAAATAAACTTCAATTAGCGAAGCGACAATCTGGCCTAAAAATGCTAAAAAAACACCGATAACGCCCCATCCAATTGTGAAACCAACTGAAGCGCGTTGTCCTTTAAAAATAGTAAAGAAATTTTTATCACGTCGAATTAGGAACATCATAATAACTAAAGCAATCAGAAAAGCGATTGTGTTCCACCAAGCGGCTAAAACAAAACTCTTATGTTCTGAAGCGGATACAAAACTTAGGAAAAAGTCTTTAGTACCTGGAATAAATAGAACAAGGCTTGATAATTGAGCAACAATGTATACCAGCAATAAATAGAGTGCTGTTTTTTGTGTTTTGAATTTTGTTGAACGAATAGAAGTCACGTGCATAAAACCTACTTTCTGTAACTATAATACGGTATGCTTTCTTTATTGTAGAGGAAGTTCAAGAGAATTGAAAATTTTTTGTAGTTCTTACTTGCAAAAAATTTATAGATTATTTAATATAGTAAGTGTGTTAGCACTCCATATGAATGAGTGCTAATAAATCCAAAGATTTAATATTTTGTAGGAGGTTGTTTCACTTGTTAAAACCATTAGGTGATCGTATCATTATCGAACTAGTTGAGGTAGAGGAAAAAACGGCATTCGGTATCGTTTTACCAGACTCGGCAAAGGAAAAACCACAAACTGGTAAAGTAGTAGCAGTTGGGACAGGCCGTGTATTAGATAACGGTGCACGCGTTGAACTTGATGTGAAAGAGGGAGACGAAATTATCTTCTCAAAATTCTCAGGAACTGAAGTAAAATATGACGGTAAAGAGTACTTAATTTTACGCGAAAGTGACGTATTGGCTATTATTGGTTAATTAAAAACTGCTTTTAAAGAGAGTTAGGGGCGGGCAAGTGGATGCTTGCCTCGCATATGAATGAGTAATGAGCTGGCAAACAGCAGCATATAACACGAATGGATAATTATTTTCAGGAGGTTTTTTGATAATGGCAAAAGACATTAAATTCGCAGAAGAAGCACGTTCATTAATGCTTCAAGGTGTAGATAAATTAGCAAATGCAGTAAAGGTAACATTAGGGCCAAAAGGGCGTAATGTTGTATTGGAGAAAAAATTTGGCTCACCTTTAATTACAAATGACGGTGTTTCAATTGCAAAAGAAATCGAACTTGAAAATCCATATGAAAACATGGGTGCAAAGCTTGTAGCAGAAGTAGCATCAAAAACAAATGAAATTGCTGGTGATGGTACAACAACGGCAACAGTATTAGCGCAGGCGATGATTCGCGAAGGCTTGAAAAACGTAACGGCTGGTGCAAACCCTGTAGGTATTCGCAAAGGTATTGATAAAGCGGTAGCAGCAGCATTAACAGAGCTTCAATCAATTTCTCGTCCAGTAGAAAATAAAGAAGCGATTGCACAAGTAGCAGCAATTTCCTCATCAGATGAAGAAATTGGTCAATATATTGCTGATGCAATGGAACGTGTTGGTAACGATGGTGTTATTACAATCGAAGAATCAAAAGGCTTCACAACAGAGCTTGATGTTGTAGAGGGTATGCAATTTGACCGCGGCTACGCATCTCACTATATGGTAACAGACACAGACAAAATGGAAGCCGTATTAGATAATCCATTTATTTTAATTACTGATAAAAAAATCTCCAATATTCAAGAGATTTTACCTGTATTAGAGCAAGTAGTACAACAAGGTCGCCCGATGTTAATTATCGCGGAAGATGTTGAAGGTGAAGCATTAGCAACATTAGTATTAAATAAATTACGTGGTACATTTAATGTGGTAGCTGTTAAAGCACCGGGCTTTGGCGATCGTCGTAAAGCGATGCTAGAAGATATCGCGATTTTAACTGGCGCTCAAGTAATTACACAAGACTTAGGCTTAGATTTAAAATCAGCTGATATGACATCTTTAGGTCGCGCGGCAAAAGTTGTTGTATCAAAAGATAACACAACAATCGTTGAGGGTGCAGGCGACTCTGCAGCAATCGAAGGACGCGTTGGTCAAATTCGTGCACAGCTTGTAGACACAACTTCAGAATTCGATAAAGAAAAATTACAAGAGCGCTTAGCAAAATTAGCTGGTGGTGTAGCAGTAATTAAAGTTGGTGCTGCAACAGAAACAGAATTAAAAGAGCGTAAACTACGTATCGAGGACGCATTAAACTCAACGCGTGCAGCAGTTGAAGAAGGTATTGTTTCTGGTGGAGGTACTGCATTATTAAATGTTTACAGCGCGGTTGAAAAAGTATTAGACGGAGTAGAAGGCGATGTAGCAACAGGCGTGAAAATCATCTTACGTGCATTAGAAGAACCAGTACGCCAAATTGCTGAAAACGCGGGCTTAGAAGGCTCAATTATTGTTGACCGCCTAAAACGCGAAGAAGTAGGCATCGGCTTCAACGCAGCAACAGGCGAGTGGGTAAACATGGTTGAAGCAGGCGTAGTAGACCCAGCAAAAGTAACTCGCTCAGCACTACAAAATGCAGCATCTGTAGCGGCCCTGTTCTTGACAACTGAAGCAGTAGTAGCAGATATTCCGGAGCCAGCAGGTGCAGGCGGTGGAATGCCTGATATGAGCGGTATGGGCGGAATGCCTGGCATGATGTAAGTGCCTGGCACGCAAACAATTCTGAAAACTTAATACAATTCAAAAACCATCCCTTATTTAATATTAAATAAGAGATGGTTTTTTTGTGCGTGAAAAGTTAGAATAGTCATACAGTTTGTGTCATGAATAGGGGGAATTTTAATGGAATACAATCGAGAAATGATGACAATAACAACAGATAGGCTTGTTCTGAGGTTATTTGACAAAACAGATGCGGAGCGTGTAGCGACCCTGTGCGATAATTATAATATTTATAAAAGCACCTTGTATTTGCCGCATCCATATAAGATAGAGGATGCGCTAACGTGGATTGAGTATCATTATGAGAATTTTGTAGAGGACCGATCTTACGAATTAGCGGTAACGGATAAGGAAACAAGGGAGTTATATGGAGCGATTGCTTTGTCGCATAATAAACATTTTAATCAAGGTGAGCTTGCTTATTGGATTGGCGAGCCGTATTGGGGAAAAGGCTATGCAACAGAGGCAGCACAGGCAATCGTGCAATTTGCATTTAAAGAAAAAAAGATGCACAAAGTGTTTGCGAGATATTTTGCAACAAATCCAGCTTCAGGGAAAGTAATGGAGAAGATTGGGATGAGGCAAGAAGGCATATTAAAGGACCATATTATAAAGGATGGGAAGTACGAGGATTTAGTATTTTACGGAATTATTAATAAATTATCATGCTAAAAGGCAAAACGCCTGCCGAAAAATGATACACGGCAGGCGAAATTGATTGTTAGGAAGGGATTAATGTTGGCTTGTTTTTAATGGCAGTCCCAATTATAAAGGACATTACTAAAATCTTTACGCTGTAAATCAGCTTCTGTAATAAAGAAATTACCTACACCACAGTCTCCCCACATAATATCGTTACCAATACTATCTATTTGTAATAGCAAAATGGTAGAGTCAGTGTAATCACCATAAGCACGAGGATCTTCTTGTGTGAAAAAAGGGTAACCGCCCATTTTGTGTCCTGTACCGCTAAATGTTTCGTAAAATTTATCCTCTAATTCTACGTCTTCTTCCACTTGTTGCTGGATTGCTGCATAAACCTCATTACTGCGAAAATCATCAATCATTAAAGGCTCGAAGCTTTCTTCGAATGATAATGCCATTTCCTTTTCGACAGGAAAATATAATTCCTCACCTTGTAGTTTAACAAAAGAAAAATCCTGCATTAATTGTGATTCGTCCTGAATAATTTGCTCGTGAAAAATAACGCGGAAGCCGGCTGGATTTTGTCCATTATCAAAATCCATTCCTAGTACATCATCATAGCCATCAATATAAAATTGGAGAATACCCTCGATTGGGAAATGTGGTAAATGCTTTGGTACGTCTGCAAAGTTGATTTGAGCAAGTAATTTTAATGGCTGCCCTTCGTTATTTGTAGGATATTTCATTGTTAAAGGGAAATAAGGATTGCCTTCAAATTTACTTTCATATAGCGATGTTTTACATTCAGTTGTGTTGATTTCAATAACAGGCTGCATCGTTTCTTCAATGATTGTGCGATATTGTTCAAAGTCATTTGGTAGCTGTAAAGATGGCTTATTAGTCATATAAAGACCTCCCAGATTCAAGTTAATTTCATTTTAGAACAAATGTTCTTTGTTGGGAATAGTCTAAATTAATTATATTATATAAAAAATGACGATTTTGTATCCTAAGCTAATAAAAGAGTTCTTCACACTGCATATTAACAGGCTGTAAGACCTTATTTTAAAACATAATAAAGTTCTCGCAGCCTGTAAAATCCGATTGGTGAAGTGGGGGGTGAAAGTTCACTTTATTGAGTCCGCTTAAACTCTTTTTCTGTGCCATCAGTAAAGCGTACCTCAAGTTCAAACTCTGTATAGTCTGTAGGCAATTCAAATACCGTTAATATTTCGGAAGCAATTGTGGCATTGTCCGTTGCTGCATCAAATGTTAGCGCTTGGAATAATGGCTCTAGCTTGGCAAAAGCATCATTGCCTTTTAGCTTTTCACCGTTTATTTTGTCATCAATTTCTGCCTCAGTTCCCTTTTTATCAACCTCATAATCAACCTCGTATTTTTCTGTTAAACCGTAAGTTACCTCTAACGAAAATTGTGTAAAGGCAAAAGGCGAAGCAGCCGCAGGATTATTGCCATTTGCCGCATTATCTGGATTGCTAGGTGTTGTGACAGGTACTTCCGTTACTTTATCATTATTACAGGCGGTTAATAGGAAAATACTTAACGGAATAATCAACCATTTTGCTAATCTTTTCATATGATTTCCTCGCTTTCTTAATCAACTTACTATTATTAATTACCCAATTAAGAAAAAAATAATCCTGCTGAATTTATTTACTGAGTGCCAGGCACGCAAACGATTCAGAATATTCACACTTCTACATAAGAATTGCCGGGTTTTTATTTTGAATTATCTTTGAGCAAGGATTTGCCACTGAATAACAAAAGTAGTGTGTTCATCCAAAAGATTGGGAAGAAACCAAGAAAATTAATGCTGCCAAAAATGATAGGAACTGCAAACTGGACAGCCTTGTTAACCGTTAAACGAATTCCGAGAACTTCGCCAGTATGTCCGGCTGGTGCACTGTTGTAAGCCATGACGATTGATAGTGGCTGGCAACAGCCTAGTCCTATACCCATGATGAAAGAGATGACCGCTAATAGAGGAATCGCTGTCATAAATGGAAGTAGGAAAAAGGCACTTCCTGCAATGATAAGGCACCCACCAATAATTTGCTCAGGGCTGAAGTGACGCTGTAGCTTATTCATTAGCAACCTACTAATAATAAATGCAACAGCATTAATTGATAGGAGTGTGCCAATAATTGATGCTGAAAGTCCAATTGTATTTCCGTATATCGGGAAATAAAACTCGAATAGTCCGACCGCCGTTAAAATAACACCACTTGTTACAAAAACAACTCTTAAATCTGGATGAACAAGTAATTCATAAAAGCTGATTTCTACAGCGGTCACTTTTTTATTGAAGGAAGCTTGAAGTCGCATAAATAAAAAAATGACCCCTGGCAATATAGAAATTCCCCCGAGTAGTAAATAGACATAGGAGTAGCTTGATAAGTCGATGAGTAACCCAACTAATAAAGGACCAAAAAAATTCGCAAACGATACGCTTAATGTATAGGAGGCATAGTTTTTTGTGCGCATTTTTTCTGTGCTTAACACACCGACTAGATTTTGACTGCTGACGACAGTAATAATTTGAAATAAGCCGAAAGCAAGCTGAATTATTAAAAGAGCTATTAAACTATTATTAAACAAGTAAATAGTAAGAAGTGAAAGACCACTTCCAATCATCCCAATTGCTAGAAGAAGATTGAGTGGAAGCCGGTCTGACAAGCGTCCTGCAAAAGAGGCGAGCAACATCGGAAATAATGAGCCCGCAGCAATAATTCCCCCAAGCATGAATGGACTAGCATGTAAGTGCAAGCCGTAGAGAGATGCCAATAATATATTCCCTTTTAAAGCTATTTGAAAAAGAAAAGTTAGAAAGACAACAAAGTAAAATTTCATATCCGTTCACATCCGTAAACAATTTTGTTGAACAATCCTCATTTTAATTAGCCATTTATTTAAAGTCAAGTGCTTAAAAAGCTATTTTAAAGCACTCGATTGAATGAAATTTGCTTGAAAAAATTGCATTCACTGTTAGAACACTATGTAAAGAAAAAACACTTCGAACTATAAATTTAGAATTATTAGAAAATAGTATTGACTTAATTTAAAATATAAGATTATAATTGATTTACAAAATTGTTCAACAATATTGTTAGGGGGTAATAGAATGGCAGAAAATCCTATAGAGCATTTTGACGATATTGTTCATATCGGGCATGTGGAGCTCTTAACGCCAAAATTAAATGACAGCATTGAATTCTTTTATGAAAGCATGGGACTTGAAATTGTTAAGCGTACTGATGAAAAGGCTTACATGCGATGCTGGAATGATTACGAAAATTATTCAATCATTCTGACTCAATCTGATGAGCCGGGTGTTGGTCATACTGCCTTCAGGGTTAGAAGTTCACAGGCATTAGAACGCCGAGTGCAGGCGATTGAAGCAACAGGTATACAAGGTGAATGGATTGACGGTGATTTTGGTCATGGTCGTGCTTACCAATATTTAGGCTTGGATGGTCATTTAATGGAGCTGTATTTTGAAACTGAGAAATACAAAGCACCGGAGCATTTGAAACCAACATTAAAAAATCAGCATCAAAAATTTATCGGAAGAGGTGCAGCAGTAAAAAATTTAGACCATATTAATTTCCTGTCCTCCAATCCGGATGCTGATGGGGACTTTGCACAACATGTTTTAGGGATGAAGTTGACGGAGCAAATTGTACTCGATAATGGTACAAGAGGTGCGGTATGGTATCGCTCTAACGCCAAATCGTATGAGCTCGTATATTCGCGGGACGCTACTGGAACAAAAGGGCGCTTTCATCATTTAGCTTTATCTGTAGACACAAATGAAGGGATATGGCGTGCAGCAAATTTATTTATTGACCAAAATGTTTTTATCGAATTCGCACCAAGCAAGCATGCAATTAACCAAACTTATTTTGTCTATGTTTATGAACCTGGTGGAAATCGAATTGAGATTTGCTCTGGAGGCTATTTAGTATTAGACCCAGACTTTGAGCCGATTACATGGACGGAAGAAGACCGCAAGCGTGGGCAGGCATGGGGCAATAAAACGATTGAAACATTCCACACTTATGGTACACCTATTGTTAAAGAAAATAAGTAAGGATTTAGGAGGAAATTAACAATGATTAATTCAAACACAAATGTATTAGTAGTAAGTGCACATGCAGCAGATTTCGTATGGCGAGGGGGTGGCGCAATCGCAAAATATGCACAGTACGGAGCAAATGTACACTTAGTCGTTTTAAGCTACGGAGCACGTGGCGAATCGAATGATTTATGGAATATAGAAGGACAAACGCTTGAAAATGTAAAAGAAACCCGTAAAACTGAGCTACTCGCAGCAGCAAAATGCTTAGGGTTAACAGAGGATAAAATCGAAATTTGGGACTTCCAAGATTATCATATGGAATTTAATGAAGAAAGAATGGAGCGCTTAGTGCGAAAAATTCGTGCTGTCGAGCCACATATTATTATTTCACATGGGCCACGTGATGCATTTAATCCTGACCATGAGGCTGTTTCCAAGTTTGTTTTTGATGCATCAGTGCTATCTACATCGAATGGTGTGCGCCTTGAAGGTACAAAAACGGTGAAGCAAGCGAAAATCTTTGGATTTGAGCCGCATCAATCAGAAATTTCAAGCTTTAATCCGGATGTTATTTTAGATATTTCGGATGTATATGAGAAGAAGCAAGCCGCTATGCAATGCTTTAAAGCACAAGGACATTTAATTAGCTATTACGGCTATAAAGCGGAGCTGCGCGGCAATCATGCACGCCGCTGCTCAGGTAATAGCAGCTATAAACAAGCAGAAGCATTTTCTCGCTTCTTCCCACTCGTAGGAGAGGAGCTTCTATAATGCAAAAATATGTAGTAAGAAATTTTGAAAGACCATCACAACAGCTCCTTTCTGAATATGGGAAGCTAGATGTCTCAACTGTTTATGAAGCGCAAGGAAAACAGGGATTAGTAAATCCAAATATTAAGCCTATTCAATCGAATAAGATGATTGTTGGACCAGCAGTGACCGTTATTTGTCCAGCAGGTGATAATTTAATGATTCATGCTGCAATTGAAGTTTGTCAGCCGGGCGATATTTTAGTAATTACAACGGAGGGCAATGGGATTGCAGGGATGATTGGAGAATTAATTGTAACGGCACTTATGAAAAAGGGCGTACAAGGTGTCATTATGGATGGTGGTATTCGAGATGTGCGCCAAATTCGAGAACTAGGTTTCCCAGTTTGGACAAAAGAAGTATTGTCTCAAGGAACTAATAAAATTAAAGGCGGCTGGGTAAATGCACCAGCAGTGTGTGGAGGAGCTATTATTACAGCAGGTGATATTGTTATGGCAGACGATGACGGTATCGTCGTTGTAAAAAAAGAGGATTTTGAAAAAACACTTCAGCTTTCCAATGCTCGTTTACAGAAGGAATCTGATACAATTGCCAAAATTGAAAGTGGGCAAATAAGCTTAGATTTTTACAATTTACGCTCTGTTTTGGAGGCTGAGGGAGTTGTTTACTATGAAGCAGAAGCGGAGGTGCAGCAAAATGGCAAAGCGTGAGGTTCTTCATATTTCAGGGTCAAGGCATGACAATCCAATACCTGTTGCTGTGAGAGTTGGAAATATGGTATATTCGTCAGCTATCATTGGCTCAGACCCAGAAACAGGCATAGTGCCAGAGGATATAGATGAGGAAATTCGTAATCTATTTCACTATTTACGTGAAATTATGAAGGCTGCGGGGGGAACTACGGATGACATTGCTCATCTAAGTGTGTATATGGTTGACCGTAAATATAAAGATAACGTAAACGTCGAGTGGTTGAAAATGTTTCCAAATGAAAACAATCGACCTGCTAGACATACAACAGAAAAAAGCTTAAAAAAAGGTTTGCGTATTCAATTTGAAATGACGGCAGTACTTTAAAAATTGTGTGGATTAAAAAATATTTGCAAAAACAAAGGGGGCACATTATGAAAAAATGGTTGTTAATTTTAGGGTTATCATTACTGACGGTTGTATTAGGGGCGTGTGGGGACAATAAAGAAGATTCCTCATCAAATATAAATACAGAATCAGCAGCAGGACAAACGTATAAATTTAAGTTAGGACATGAGGCAACAGAAGCCCATATTAAATATAGTGTGGCAGAAAGATTTGCAGAAAAATTAGAGGAGAATTCAGATGGCCGTATGACGGTTGACATTTATCCTGCTAACCAGCTTGGGAAAGAAGCAGATATGCAACAGCAAGTAGAATCAGGCACATTGGATTTTGCTATTTTAAGTAATGGGACAATGTCTAGTATTTCAGAATCTTTAAACGGCTGGTTTATGCCCTTTCTTTTCGATGATTTACAGGCAGCGGCAGATGCAGCAAATAGCGAGCCTGCTAAGCAGATGATGAAGGATTTGGAAGTAAAAAACATGGTTGGCTACGGACTGTTTTTTGCGGGGCAACGGCATATTTTATCTGAAAAGCCATTAGAAAGTGTTAGCGATTTTAAAGGCTTAAAAATCCGAATTCCAGGAAGCCCTGTTTTTGAGTCATATTATAAAACAATTAATGCAGGACCAACTTCCATGCCTTTACCAGAAGTATATACATCATTATCAACGGGCGTTATTAATGCAGTGGATACAGATTTTAATGCCGCAGTTTCACAAAAGTTTTATGAAGCGGCTGATATTTTAACTTTATCAGGACATATTGTGTTTCCTGAAATTGTTATTGGCTCTAAAGGAACAGTTGATAAATTAAGTGATGAAGACCGCCAAATTATTGCGGACACATGGGCCTCTGTCATTGAGTGGGGCGTAACAGAGGGAATTGCAAAAGATAACTCGCTGTTAGAGGAGTTAAAAACACTTGGTGTAACTGTAAATGAGCTTGAAAATGTAGATGAATTTAAAAGTTTAAGTGAATCTGTATACGGTCAATTTTCTTCGAACGCGACAATTAAAGATTTCATCGATGCAAACAAATAACAAATTGGCTGTCCATTAAGCCCTGTTTGAAAATAAATAGAAGGCAGTTGTCTAAAAAGATTGAGGTCTTTCTAATGCAACCGAAAATGTAGTTTTACTAGATGTTAGTCCGAAAAGAATGGACCTTTCCGGACAGCTCTAGCTTGGTAGTAGCATATATTGTTAGTTACTAACCTCGGCATAAGGAGCCGTCTTAAAATGGTTTTGCAGACGGCTTCTTCCTTTTTTCTATTTTTAAATTGGTCTAATTGGATATCTAAGTACTAAGGGGGAGCCATATGAAAATAATTTCCGTTATAAGCGACGCTTTATATAAAATGGAAAGAATTTTGGCTGTTATTTTAATGGCAACAATGTTATGCAGTATAGCACTTGGTGTAGCTTTTCGCTATATTTTTGATAATCCGCTTACTTGGTCTGATGAGTTAGCGATATATATGTTAATTTGGTTAACATTTGTTGGGGGAAGCATGAGCATTAAAACGATGAGGGCCTCAAGCTTGGAGCTGGTGTTCGATAGATTAAGCATAGGATGGCAACGTACTTTCATCATCGTGGGCTATGCGACTGTCATTATTTTTGCTGGAATTGTTGCTTATATGGCTATTCAATGGCTGACAAATCCATCTATCAAAACGCAAATATCGCCGGGGCTGAAAATATCGATGTTTTTACCTTATTTAGCAGTACCCTTTGGACTTGTATGCTTATTGATCCATGCATTTAATCACCTAATTAAAGGATTCAGCTATACGAGTAATAAATCAATTGACTCTGGGGGAGGTGAGGCAGAATGACATGGACGTTTCTAGCATTCTTTATTTTACTTATTATGCGAGTACCTATTGCAATAGTGCTTGGTATTATTAGCTTAGTTTATATTTTTACAACGGGGCAAACCTTTTTACTTAAAAATGTGTCACAGCAGCTTTTTTCTGGTGTGCAAAGTTTTAGTTTACTAGCAATTCCATTATTTATGCTAGCTGGAGAGTTAATGAATGCTTCTGGCATAACGAAGCGACTAATTGAATTCGCTAAAAAAAGCGTTGGACACTTCAAAGGTGGTCTAGCGTATGTTAACGTAGTAGCGAATATGTTTTTAGCTTCAATTATCGGCTCCGCCACTGCACAAACAGCGATGATGAGTAAAATAATGGTTCCAGAAATGGAAAAGGCGGGTTACAAGCGTGAATTTGCTGCTGCGACTACTGCATCTGCTGCCTTATTAGGTCCAATTATCCCACCTTCGATGCTCTTTATTATTTATGCAGTAGGTGCTAGTGTTTCTGTCAATGATATGTTTATGGCAGGGATTTTTCCAGGTATTTTACTGGCACTGTCATTTATTGTGCTTATTATGATATTAGGTATTAAAAATAATTATCCACAATCGGAAAAAGCACCATGGAATGAAGTATTTACTTCACTTGTTAATATCATCCCAGCATTATTAGTACCAGCCTCAATTATTATCGGAACGATGTCGGGCGTCTTTACAGCTACTGAATCCGCAGCTGTGGCTTGTGTTGTTGCCATTATTGTTGGTAAGTTCTTTTATCGCGAGCTGAAGTTTCGAGGCTTCCCTGAATTGTTGATTAATGCGACAATTGCTACAGCGGTAGTGACATTATTAATGTCGACAGCAAGTATGTTTGGTTGGATTTTAGCATTTGAACGCATCCCACAAACGATAGTTTCTATAATGGGAGATTTGACAACGAGCCCGTTAATCTTTTTATTGTTAGTCAATATTTTCTTATTAATTACGGGTATTTTCTTAGACGAGCTGGCAGTGATGATTATATTGCTTCCAATTTTTATGCCGTTAGTTCACAGCTTTGGAATTGACCCAGTGCATTTTGGTGTAATGCTGTGCTTGAATGCCACAATTGGGCTTCTTACACCGCCAGTTGGGGCAGGTTTATTTATTGCCTCAAGTGTGGGCAATGTAAAAATGGAGAAGCTGATTGTAGCGATTGTTCCATTTATTATTGTTTCTATTATTGTCCTAATGCTTGTCACGTATATTCCGTTTTTAACAACATGGCTACCAAGTGTTGTCAACAAGTAGTCCTTTCAAAATATTATTTAAAGAAGCTTTTCTAAACGATGGAATCTACATTAAAATAAGATATAGAATTAATTTTGACTTGCGCAGAAACCCCTGCTAACTGTGCAAAAAAGATGTAGGGATGACTAATACGAAATGGGGTGTTATTTTGAAAAGACCATCAGAAATTGCCTATGAATTAATAAAAGAACGAATTTTAGAAGGAATATATCAGCCCTCTCAAAAATTAATAGAGAACGATTTAGCGATAGAAATCGGTGTTAGTCGAAATACGGTTAAAAAGGCATTATTGAAATTGGAGCAAGAAAATTTAGTTCTCCTTGAAAATAATAAAGGTGCTACTATAAAATCCTTTACTTTAGACGAAATCAGAAACTATTTAAAAATTCGTGAGGTGCTTGAAGGTCTTATCGCGGCGGATGCAGCAATAAATATTTCAGATATGGATTTAGCGTTTTTAGAAAGTATTTTACAGGAGATGAAGGATAATCTACATGCACATCAATTTGATGCCTATTCCAAGAAAAATCTACTTTTTCACGACTGTATTTATAAGGCGTCAAATAATCAGCAAGCCGTTGAGATGGTGCGCATAATTAAGCAACAATTGAAGCGTTTGCAATTCAAAACAATTTTAGTGCCAGGGCGAAATGAGAGCTCTTTAAAGGAACATGAACGAATTTTAAAGGCGCTACGTAATCGTGATGCTGAAGGTGCAGAAAAAGAGATTAAGGCTCATGTTGCCAATATTCGTCATACAATTGAAAATAATTATAATGTTTTAATGTAACATAAAAATAAAGGGTGTCCCAAAAGCAGTGAAATGCTTACTCTTGGGATAGCCCTCTTTGAATTTTTAACTAATTTCTGGTAGGTAGACATCGGAAAACGTAGAATAAAATTGGGACTGTCTGAAAAGTCCCTTTTATTTTGTCAAAGCATTGAATGAAAGCTTCTCATTGCTTCTCTTTTATCGAAGGTAAACATCGTTGAAGCCCGTGTTTATCATATTTTTAAAGGAGGCGCTCTCTATTTTTTTGTAAAAGATAATCGCTACTATCCCAAAAGCTGGCTATGCACGGCTCTTGGGACAGCCCCACTTAAAAAATTCAATTGCAATTAATGATGTTTCCTCATGAAATCCCTTTCCAAATCATAAAATGCAGATAGCATAATTGATTGATAGGAGGAGCCGCGATTCAAATTCATGTGGTAAGAGCTGGGGAAAGTTTGTGGAGCATTGCACAAAGCTATGGTACGACGGTGGATGTAGTTGTTCAGGCCAATCAAATTCCAGAGCCAGATCAGCTTGTTGTAGGGCAGGCATTAGTCGTTCCAATATATGGACATTTTTATACTGTGCGTGCAGGGGACAGTCTATGGTCAATTGCTCAGAGGTTTCAAATGAACTATTTGACGTTAGCACAAATTAATGGCATTAATCCGTATCAAACATTGCCAGTTGGTTTACGATTGTATATCCCACCTAGAACGAAAAGCAATACAGAGGCATTAGCTTATATTGAGCCAAGGGGAGATACAGTTAGTGAGGCGGTACTTAATCAAGCGCGAGAGGCTAGCCCGTATTTGACATACTTAGCTCTTTTTAGCTATGAAGCACGTAGAGACGGTTCATTAAAGGTACCACCAGCAGGGCAAATTCCTGATATTGCACGCCAGTCAGAGGCAGTGATGTCGCTTGTTGTAACGAATTTAGAAGAAGGTAGTTTTAGCGGAGAGCTGGCACAGGATATTTTACAGAGCAGCGCTGTACAGGAGGTTTTGCTGAATAATATTTTGGATGAGGCAAGGCGTGTTGGAAATGTGAAGGATATTCATTTCGACTTTGAAGCATTACCAGCAAGTCAGCGCGAGGCTTATGTACAATTTTTACGACGGGCAACCGAAAAGTTCCACCCAGCAGGCTATTTAGTATCGGCAGCCCTTGCGCCAAAAACAAGCGATGAAGCACAGGGACCATGGCAAATTGCACATGATTATGGTGCCATCGGGGGAGTTGTTGATTTCGTTGTACTTATGACGTATGAATGGGGCTATATTACAGGGCCACCAATGGCAGTATCACCTATTAACGAAGTGGAGCGCGTATTAAATTATGCTTTAACGAAAATGCCTGCAAGTAAAATTATGATGGGGCAAAATTTATATGGCTATGATTGGCCTTTACCATTCGTACAGGGGCAAACAAGAGCGACTGCACTGAGTCCACAAAGGGCAATTGAGCTAGCAAAGCGTTATCATGCAGCCATTCAATACGATACAACGGCACAAGCTCCTTACTTCCATTATGTTAACGAGGAGGGGCAATCGCATATTGTTTGGTTTGAAGATGCTAGGTCGATTCAAGCAAAGTTTGATTTAATGAAAAAGCTAAATGTTAGGGGAATTGCTTACTGGCGACTAGGCTTACCATTCCCACAAAATTGGCTATTGCTAGGGGATAATTTTAATATTCAAAAAAGGTAGAGGGCGTCCGAAAAGCGTGTAGAGCACTGCTTTTCGGACGTTTTAGTGATGTTTTGTTAAAAGAGTGAAAACACTGAATCTAGCAACTTCCTTTGAATTTAAAAAGAATAGACAAAACATTATATCAAAAATAAGGTGACCTTTTCGGACATCCCTAGTGTTCAAATATAATGAATATTGTATACTAGTAAAAACGTGGTCAAGCTGTTAAAACTTACGTTTGTGATTATGAATAAAGGGGAGATTATGGAAATGAAGGCATTTAAACTAGTTGCCATTTTATTTTTAGTACTACAATTGGCTTTACCGATATCTGTAAGTGCGCAAGAAGCAGAAAGCTTTGATTATTTAGCATTAGGTGATTCACTTGCAGCTGGTATTCAAGAAACAGGTGAGCTTGGGCTTAGTTATGCAGATTTTCTGGCATACAGTATGACAGAGGAGTATAATTTAAGCTCATATAATAAAGGATTTGCCTATCCTGGTTATACGACAGAGGATGTATTAAACGATATTAAAAACAATGTTACTAAGCCTATTTATAATGTAGATGGGCCACAAAGTGACTCGCTTGCAATACGAGATGCTATTGCGAATGCAGAAGTGATTACAATTAGCGCAGGCGCAAATGATATACTAAAGCATTTTGATAAGGAAACATTAGCGTTTGACTTGCAAAGTGTTTTTGAAGGAATTCAGCAAATGGGAAAAAACTATGAAGCCATTTTAAAGGAAATTGCAGCAATTAATCCTGAAGCAACGGTATTCATTATGGGCTACTATAATCCATTCCCTTATTTAGATGAAAGCTTACAAATTCAATTAGATACACTTGTATCAGCAATTAATAAAACAATTCAAGATGTGTCTTATAATGAATTAGCTATTTTTGTGAATACAGCTGACTATATTGCGGGTGATTTTAAAACATATTTGCCAAATCCGCAAAATATTCATTTAAGCGAAGCAGGCTATCAATTAGTGGCAGATTTATTTTTAACTGAAATTTATTATTCTTTATTTGCCTATGAGGATGATTTTGAAGAGTTTGAATATGTAACCTTTACTGATACGGAGGGACATTGGGCAGAGGAATATGCTTCTTTTGTTGCAACAACAGGCTTAATGAATGGCTATGAGGATGGCTCATTTAAGCCAGACCAAGCGTTGAAGCGTGTGCATATAGCATCTATTATTGCACGCATTATTAATACAGAGGCGACGGAAGCTGCACCTTTCAAAGATATTTCTAGCTATGCGGAAAAAACGCAGCAGGAAATTGCCGTAGTGTACGAAGCGGGCATTATGAAGGGGAATGGCAATTACTTAAAGCCAGAAGAAAAAATAACACGTGCACAAATGGCACTTATTATTGCGCGTCTATATGAATATATATTTGAAGAAACATATGAGCCAGAAAAAATAGCACCATTTAAAGATATTGTGAGCTACGATAGTGAAACACAAAAAGCAATTACATTGTTGTACGACATGGAAATTACACAAGGTGTTAGTGATGGCATGTTTGCGCCAAAGAATGATTTAACGCGTGCACAAGCAGCGAAAATAATTACAGAGTTTGTTTTTGCAACTTTGTTTGAGTGATTAAAGGGGCTGTAGGGAGAGTAGGTTGACACCTGTTTATCCCGACAGCCCCTCCGTATTTATTCAGGAAAAGGGAGGAGGGCTGTCCCGCAAGAGGCTCAGCCCGAATTGCTATATAAACGATTTCTTAAAAGTAGGTACAGCTAAACTATAAGCTATCCTTGCCATTTCAATCCTTCAAAGAAGCGATATACTTCTTCAAAAACGAGTTCGCGCTCTTGACCTAATGTTAAAATATGTCCAGAGTTGACAAATGTTTTGACTGATTTAATACGTGATTTGACAGAGCTATAAATTAGGTCTGCGCTTTCACAATAATATTCATCATCCTGTAAGCCGCGTAAAATATGGACAGGTGTTTGAATGCTTTCAAGTTTTGCACTTGTGTCGTTAATCATGCCTTGTAAATATTTAAGAGATGGCATTTTAACTGCATTTGCAATGCTTGAGCGATTATCAATTGCTTCATCAAATGTACCCGATAATTTCTTATAATTAATCGTATATTCAATTACGCGATTTTGCAGGCTATCTGTGCTTTTGGCAATGGCTGGTGCACTCATTGCAACAATTGCCTTTGTTGGGCGCTCTGCACCAAGCTTTAATGAGAAAATACCACCAAGCGAAACACCTGCTACAGCAATTTCCTCATAGCCAAGATTGCGCAATGTGTCATAGCCCTCAATTACGCTATCCCACCATTCTTTCGGGCTTGTTTGAATTAATGTTGTTGGGTCACTACCATGTCCTTTATATAATGGTGCATGTACTGTATAGTTGCGGTCTGATAAATAACGACCAAGACGTTTTACATCATTCGTATTACCTGTAAAACCATGTAATAATAGTACTGCACGTTTACCTGCTTCAATTGTGAAAGGCTTTGGGGCAACAATTTTCATAATAAGTTCTCCTTTGTAGATTAGAATATGACAATTTTAAGAAAAATGTATTTTAATTCTTGTAATTTTATTTATTTTTTGTTATACGATGCTGTTATTACAGCTTATTATAGTAGTGAAAAAATATAAATACAATTTATTATTTCTATCATTTTGATTCCATTTGGTTATTAATAGGAGGGTTAAAATGGAAATTCAACAATTATATTATTTTAAAATAGTTGCAACATTGCAGCATATGACGCAAGCCGCAGAGAAACTGAGTATTTCCCAGCCTGCCTTAAGCAAGTCGATTGCTAATATAGAACAAGAATTAGGCGTCCCTTTGTTTGACCGACAAGGTCGCTCAATTTTTTTAAATCGTTATGGGGTATTATTTTTAGAAAGCGTAGATATTATTTTAGCTGAGCATAGTAAAGTAATGCAGGAGTTTGCTGAAATTACGAAACCGGGCTTTGGAGAGGTGTCCTTTGGCTTTATACATACGCTTGGTATGGAGGTTGTACCAGAGCTTATGGCGCAAACCTCAAAAAAATATCCGAATATGCAATTTACCTTAACACAATCAGCATCGCTACGTTTATTAAAGCTTTTAGAGGATGGGGATATTGATTTATGCTTATCGCAAAAAATTGAATCGAAACTTTTAGAAATTGATTGGGTAGAGCTTTGGACCGAGGAGCTTTTTGTTATTGTGCCAGAAAATCATCCTTTAGCAGAGCGGGAATTTATAAAGTTAATTGAAATTAAAGACGACCCATTTATTTCAATTAAACGAGGGAATTCGCTAAGACAAATGGTCGATACATTATTCCAATCGGTTGGAACTACTACAAATACAACTTTCTCTGCTGAAGAAATGCATACTGTTGCAGGATTTGTTGGCTCAGGGCTTGGTGTCTCATTAATTCCAAATGTGAAGGGACTTGACCAATTTAATGTAAAGAAAATACGAGTAAGTGAACCAGCATGTTATCGAAAAATAGGGCTTTCATGGGTGAAAAGTCGCTATCTTTCACCAGCGGCAAATGATTTTAAAAATTTTTTAATTGAATCATTATTACACGAGCAACAAGGCAAATGAGGTGACCAATTTGTTTCAGCAAGAGAAATTAATTACCAAACTACCTAAAGATGAGCAAGCTTTTTGGTTTAAGCAATTAGAGATGGCAAAGCGCGGTGAGCGGGAAGCCATTTATAAACTAGTGCAGCTTTATGGAGACAATGGCTGGCACAAAGAGAAAGTATTATGGCTACAGCAAATAGAAGATGAGGCGGAGGCACAATATGAGCTTGCCAATTATTATTTTGAAGGGCTTGGCGTAGAGGAAAACGAGCATAAAGCATTGAATTATTATAAAAAAGCAGCGTTGCAAAATCATGCTGATGCCGCCAATAACTTGGCGGATATGTATTTGAATGGGGAAGGTGTAGAAGTAGACGAACAATTGGCTTTCTACTGGTTTAGGAAGGCAGCTGAGGCGGGTGTAGTGGAGGCAATGTTTACGTTAGGCATAATGCATGAGCAGGGCTTAGCAACGAAAATAAACGAAGAACGTGCATTCCATTATTATTTAAGCTCCGCAAACGGTGGATATGTAGAGGCCCAGTACCGTGTTGGTATGGTTTATTTAGAAGGTTCGCTAGGACAGCAGTACAATTTACAAAAGGCTATTGCATTTTTTTTAAAGGCAGCTACAGTACATCATATCGATGCATTGTTTAATTTGGGCTATATTTTTGCGGAGCCACAGTTCGGCATGCAAGATGGAGTAAAAGCAATTCATTATTTTAAGCAAGCAGCACTACTCGGTGATACAGAGGCGAAGTTACAGCTAGCTCAGCATTACGAAAGCGGTATAATTGTTGCACGCAATGAACAAGAGGCACGAAGATGGCATCAAGCAGCAAAAGTGAAATAGTCAACATTACCTGTTTGGTAATTCAAAAGTCCTTTTTAAATATTTATATATAGATACTATAGAACTCTTGGTTAGTTTTTTGATAAGGGGTATAATATACTAAAAAATTATTGTAAATAAACATAGTAGGTAAAATGTTTAAAAAATCGATTTAACGTGAAATAGATTATAAAAGCATGTTTGGGCATAGTTAATTCAAGTAAGTGCAAACTTCTGCTCCCTGTCTAAAGTACTGTATTATTATACTTTAAATAAATGAAATTAAGACAGTCTGGATGTGATAATATGAGCGAGCAACTTTCAATACAAGATGTAGGGAATCAGGAAACACGTGATTTACAAAGAGTTTTATTGGAGCAGCAGGAGGATATTACAGCACTGTGTACAATTATGGAGCAGCTAAGGGTACCTGAACATAGTATTTATAGTAAAGATCAACAGCAACATAACGTCACGCTTCAACAAATGCAGGAAAGGCAACAGCAACGCTTTCATCATTTAGATCAAATGATTTTCACACATAAACGTCAGCTTAAAAAAGACCAAGCATCAACTGACGGTATTATTACATTCGGTAAAGAGGTGCGAAAAATGGAGGCGGGTATTCGCACTTTACGTTTATTTTGTGAGGATGTAGTAAAAATGACAGCAGTCGAGTATACAGGCCTAAATCGCGCAGCAGATAGAATCTATTATTTCGATAAGCGTTCAAAAGCTTTACAAGTGGAAATTCACACATTAAGAGAGGGAATCGATAAAAAACAATAATAGAAGTAGGTGTTGCTATGTTCTTGAGAAAAAAAGAGAAGAATGAACGTATGCATCTCAATCATTTTGCTGTTGAAATGCGTATAGACCAAGGTTCTAAAATCGCAAAGCAAATAAAAATGCTGCAAATGACAGACGATGATTTGAAGTTTTTAAAAGCGTTTCAGCCATATGTGGAGGAAAATATTGAGGCCATTGTTGATTATTTTTACGATGCCATCGGTATGGAGCCAAGCTTAACAAAAATTATTGATGATAATAGTTCTGTAGAAAGATTAAAAAAGACGTTGAAAAAACATATTCGCGAGATGTTTAGCGGTCAAATTGATGAGCAATTTTTTTTAAAGCGTCAACGAATTGCACAGGTACATGTGCATATCGGTTTGCCGACAAAGTACTATATAGGCGCATTTCAAAACTTATTTATTAATTTAATGGAAATTGTAGAACAAGAGATTGAACATCCAAAAGACCAATTTGCTACATTGCGGGCAGTTTCAAAAATATTAAATTTTGAACAGCAAATTGTGTTAGAGGAGTTTGAAAACGTAGTTCAGCAAACTAAGATTAAACATGAGGAGCAAAAAGAATATATAAGCTGCCAAATTGTAGAGGCTACAGAAAATTTGGTAGCTGTTGCAGATCAAACTTCGGCTGCTGTTAGCCAGCTACATGAGCAATCTGAGGGGGTTGTGAATTATGCTGAGCAAGCATTGCAAATATCTAGTAATGCAACGAGTTGTGCTAATGATGGGAATGATCAAATTAACCGGTCACTGCAGCAAATGGAGAAAATTATTCAATCCGTCGATGAAATTGCGCTAGATATTCATGAGTTAGTCACGATTTCTAGGGAAATGGAAGGCATCATAGCGATTGTAACTAGCATAGCAGATCAAACTAATTTGCTTTCTTTAAACGCTGCAATAGAGGCTGCACGTGCAGGTGAGGCGGGAAAAGGCTTTAGCGTTGTAGCGGGCGAAGTGCGAAATTTGTCGGAGCAAACGAAGCTATCTACTAAGAATGTTGCGACTCTTTTACAAAGCTCTAATATTCAGACGGAAAAGCTTTTGTCATCTATGCAGCGCATTCAATCCGCAGTTGCTTTAGGCGAGCAAAGTCTGTCAGAAACTGCGCAGAGATTTACACAAATTTTAGTAGCAATGGAAGAGCAACAGCAAAAAAATAGTCTAGTAGGACGAGAAGTCCATACTATTGGACAAGTCATCGATGATTTAGGAGCTGCATTTAATGAGGTCTCACACTCCGTCGATTCGCTAGCAACAGTTGCGAAAGAGCTTGTGTAAAAGTTAATTATTGTTAAAAGGTCGATTGGTTCCACAATTTGTGTGACGAATCGGCTTTTTTGCTTAGCTACATTGGGAAAATTTATGGGCAAATCAAGCATATTTGCAGGCAAAATCAGCAATGAATCTGGTGAATTTTATAGTTTGCGGGCGCAAATACTGGATAGTCAGGGGAATTATGGATTTCCGGCTAAACTTATCATTTTTGTCACAGAACGAATCTGAAATTTAACGTAAAAACAGCTATACTAAAAATAAGAGAAATTGACGTTTAGCAAGGAGAGACAACAATGAAAACGATTGTAGTTATTGGTGGCGGTATTACAGGGCTTTCTACAATGCATTACTTGGCACGACAGGTGCAGGAGCAAAATATCGATGCGAGGCTTGTTCTTATAGAAGGAAATCAGGAATTAGGTGGAAAAATTCGCTCTCAGCAAATCGATGAGTTCATTATGGAAACAGGTGCGGATTCAATTGTGGCACGCCATCCGGGAGTGCTTGATTTAGTACGTGAAGTGCAGTTTGAGGATGAGCTTGTTTATAATGCGACAGGAATCTCATATATTCATACAAATAATGAGTTACATGCTATTCCAGCGGGCTCTACATTTGGTATTCCGATGAGCGAGGAGTCTTTAATGGCTAGTACATTATTGACAGATGATGAAAAACAGCGCGTTTTACAAGATGCGGAGATTGCAAATGACCGTTTTACAAAGGATAGCTCTATTGGTGAGTTTTTGGAATATTTTTTAGGTGAAGGCATCGTTAAAAAGCAAATTGCGCCCGTCTTAGCAGGGGTTTATTCAGGTAATTTATATGAATTGTCAATTGCCTCGACCTTGCCTTATTTAGTAGATTATAAAAATAATTACGGTAGTATTATGGCTGGCTTTAAAGCGCATCGCGAACAATTTGAAAAAGCAGCAGATAAAAAGTTTATTTCGTTCCAACGGGGGATGTCAGCTTTTATTTATCGCATAGAAGAAAGCTTACCACAGGTGGAGTTTATGAAAGGGGTAGCAGTGACATCGGTTGCGAGGGATGACGGGCATTATAAAATTATGCTAGATACTGGACAAATGATTGCTGCGGATATAGCTGTTTTAGCAGTACCGAATGAAACAGTGAAGCAATTGTTAACAAATGAGCAGTTGACACATCATTTAAAACAATTTACAAATGGCTCTGCTCTTACACTCTATGCTGGATTTAATGTGTCAGACTCTGTTTTACCTGCGGATGGAACGGGCTTTATTGTTTCGCATAATAGCGACTTGCAATGTAATGCATCTACTTGGACGAGTCGTAAATGGGCACATACATCAGAGAACGGCAATTTACTAGTACGTTTATTTTATAAAGATAGCAATCCCCGCTATGAGGAGCTTGCAGCTATGTCAGATGAGCAACTAACGGAAATTGCTCTACAGGATATTAAGCTGAGCTTAAATATTGATGACAAGCCGAGCGTAGTAAATATTACAAAGTGGATTGATAAAATGCCACGCTATGACCTGGCACATCGAGATGCCCTAAAAGCGGTAGAGAAGGAAATGGCAGAACATTACCCAAACATGCTGCTAGCAGGCTGCTCTTATTATGGTGTAGGTATCGGCGCATGTATTCAAAACGGACGCGATACAGCAGCGAAGGTAATTGCTAGAATAAGCAAGAATAGATAGCGATATAGTAGGATATTTCGTATGTTTCGTAAAAAACACTTCTCAAATGCGATACACTACTCTATAATGAACAATAAGAATTTAATAAATATTCAAAATTTCTTATCGAGAGAAGCAGAGGGACTGGCCCAATGAAGCTTCAGCAACCAACAATGATGTCAGGTGCTAAATCCAGCAGGTGTTATACCGACAGATGAGAAGGAACGACGTGAACAAGTAGAGCCTTCTTTAAATATACATTTAGAGAAGGCTTTTTTGATTTTTGCAAATATACAAAACTATAGCCTTGAGTAGATGAAAATCTAGAATCAAGGTGCAATTAGGAAAGTGAGGATATAAAATGGGGCTACGTGAAGCATTACAAACTAGAGTATTAACGGCGGACGGTGCAATTGGTACGCTGCTTTATTCATATGGATTGGATTATTGTCATGAGGAAATGAATATTACAAGACCTGAAATTGTAGAAAAGATTCATAGTGAATATATTGCTGCTGGAGCAGATGTTATTCAAACGAATACGTACGGGGCAAACGCTATTAAATTAGCGCGTTATGGCTATGAGGACCGAGTGCAGGAATTTAATGAGGCAGCCGTGAAGCTAGCGAAGGCGGCTGTTGGTGCAGGTGAGCAATTTGTGCTTGGTACGATTGGTGGTGTGCGCGGTATTCGAAAAAGTGACGCGACATTAGAGGAGATTTTAGTGGCGGTTCAAGAGCAAGCGCAAAGTTTGTTAGCAGGTGGGGTAGATGGATTGCTGCTTGAAACGTACTATGACTTTGAGGAATTAGCAGCGACTGTTAATATGCTACGCCAATTAACTGATAAAGTGCTTATTGCCCAATTATCGATGCATGAGCCGGGTATCCTACAAAACGGAATGCGTTTGAATGATGCGTTGACACAGCTTGATGCACTTGGAGCAGATGTTGTCGGTATGAACTGTCGCTTAGGACCGTATCACTCCATTCAAGCGATGGAAACAGTGCAATTGCCAGAGCGCGCCTTTCTTTCTGCTTATCCAAATGCTTCTCTACTAGATGTAGAGGATGGGCGCGTTGTGTATGAGTCGGAGGCAGATTATTTTGCACGTGCGGCTGTAGAGTTAGTTGGTCAAGGCGTTCGATTAATTGGTGGTTGCTGTGGTACGACGCCAAAGCATGTGGAGGCAGTGAAGAAGCGTTTAGCAGGTGTCACACCTTTGACCGAAAAAGAAATAAAACCTGTTAGTATAGAGTTTGTGCGTGTGCCAGAGCCGCCTGTCGAGGAGCCTTTACATATAAAAGTAAAGCGCGAACGTTCGGTTATTGTTGAATTGGATACGCCACGTCATTTAGAAATTGATGGTTTTATTAAGGGGGCAAAGGAGCTCTATGAAGCTGGGGCAGATGTAGTGATGATGGCCGATAATTCCCTTGCTTCACCGCGTATTAGCAATATTGCGATGGCCTCTATTTTAAAATTGCAGCACGGGGTTCGTGCTTTGCCCCATTTGACATGTCGTGACCGCAATTTAATCGGGCTACAATCGCATTTGATGGGCTTAGATGCACTTGGCTTGCACGATATTTTAGCGGTGACAGGTGACCCGACAAAAGTTGGGGATTTCCCCGGGGCAACAAGCGTTTATGACGTATCATCAATGGAGCTCATTTCGTTGATTAAACAGTTAAACGAAGGAATTTCTTTCTCAGGGAAGCCATTGCGTAAACAGGCTAATTTTTCTGTCGCGGCAGCTTTTAATCCGAATGTGCGGGTGTTGGACCGTGCGGTAAGCCGTTTAGAGAAAAAAATCGAGCATGGGGCGGATTACTTTATTTCACAGCCTGTTTACACGAAGGAAAAAATTATTGAAATATACGAGGCGACAAAGCATTTAGAAGCGCCAATTTATATTGGTATTATGCCATTAACGAGCTTTAAGAGTGCGGAGTTTTTACATCATGAGGTACCGGGGATTAAATTATCTGATGAAGCGCTAGCGCGTATGGAAGCTTGCGGTGATGAAAAGGCGAGAGCAACCGCTGAAGGTGTGGCGATTGCGCAGGAATTACTTGATACAGCCTGTGAATACTTCAACGGTATTTACTTAATTACACCGTTTTTACGCTATGATATGACACTGCAATTAATGGATTATGTGAAACAAGTAGATGCACAAAAAGGAGTTAAAACAAATGTTTAATCATCCGATTGAGGAACAATTAGCAAAGCGCATTTTAATAATTGATGGCGCAATGGGCACAATGCTGCAAAATGAAAATTTAACATATGATGATTTTGGGGGCGAGGAGTTAGATGGCTGTAACGAAAATCTTGTTCTAACACGTCCGGATGTTTTGCACAAAATACACCGTGCTTATTTAGAAGCAGGGGCAGATATCATTAGTACGAATACATTTGGTGGTACGCCCCTCGTATTAAATGAATATGATTTAGGGCATAAGGCAACTGAAATTAATAAACGTGCTGTGGAAATTGCCAAAGAGGAAGCAGAAAAACTTTCTACACCTGAGTGGCCACGCTTCGTAGCAGGTGCAATCGGCCCAACGACGAAAACATTATCGGTTACAGGTGGTATTACCTTCGATGAGCTAGAAGAAAATTTTTATGTACAGGCACATGCACTTATCGAAGCAGGAGCAGATTTAATTTTATTAGAAACGAGCCAAGATATGCTCAACGTAAAGGCCGCAACAATCGGTATAAATCGCGCGTTTAAGGAACTACAAAAAGAGCTCCCGATTATGATTTCTGGAACAATTGAGCCGATGGGTACAACGCTTGCAGGACAATCAATTGAAGCTTTTTATATTTCAATTGAGCATGTGAAGCCATTATCAGTTGGTCTGAATTGCGCAACAGGGCCAGAGTTTATGACAGACCATATTCGCTCATTATCAGAGTTAAGCACAAGCTATGTAAGCTGTTATCCGAATGCAGGCTTGCCTGATGAAAATGGCTGCTATCATGAAACACCTGAATCATTATCGAAAAAGCTGCAAGGCTTTGCGGAGAAGGGCTGGTTAAATATTGTCGGTGGTTGCTGTGGTACGACACCTGCACATATCGCAGCAATTCGCGAGGCGGTAGATGGTCACCCACCACGTCAGCCTCAGCAATCTATCGGAGGACATGCTGTGTCAGGCATTGAGCCATTGCAATACGACGAGTCAATGCGTCCATTATTTATCGGCGAGCGTACAAACGTTATTGGTTCACGTAAATTTAAAAATTTAATCATTGATGGGAAATTTGAGGAGGCCGCAGAAATTGCACGTGCACAAGTAAAAAGCGGGGCGCATGTAATTGATATTTGCTTGGCCAACCCTGACCGTGATGAGGTAGCGGATATGCGTGACTTTATGCAAGAGGTAGTGAAGAAAATAAAAGTGCCTCTTGTAATTGACTCGACAGATGAGAAGGTAATGGAGGAAGCGCTGAAGTTTTCGCAAGGGAAAGCGATTATCAACTCCATTAACTTAGAGGATGGAGAAGAACGCTTTGATGCAGTAATGCCGCTTGTGAAAAAATATGGGGCTTCCCTCGTAGTCGGTACTATTGATGAGCGAGGAATGGCTGTAACACGTGAGCGTAAATTGGAAGTGGCGGTGCGTTCTTATAAGCTGTTAACTGAAAAGTGGGGCCTTTCACCAGAGGATATTATTTTTGATCCATTAATGTTCCCTGTTGGTACAGGAGACGAGCAGTATATCGGAGCCGCTGAGGAAACGATTGAGGGTATTCGTCTGATTAAAGAAAAATTACCAGGCGTCTTAACAGTGCTAGGGGTAAGTAATGTTTCCTTTGGTTTACCTCCTGTTGGACGTGAAGTATTAAATGCAGTTTATTTATATCACTGTACGCAGGCTGGTCTTGATTATGCAATTGTTAACACTGAAAAACTGGAGCGATATGCATCAATTCCTGAAAATGAAATTAAGCTAGCGAATGATTTAATTTTCAATACGAATGATGAAACACTTGCGGTCTTTACTGATTTTTATCGCGATAAGAAAAAGGAAAAAACAGAGGCAGATATTCCAAAAACAGTGGAAGGTCGCTTAGCTTATTATATTTTAGAGGGTACGAAGGAAGGCTTAATTGCTGATTTAGATGCCGCAATGGAAATTTTCGAAACACCGTTAGATATTATTAATGGACCTTTAATGGACGGCATGGCAGAAGTAGGTCGCCTCTTTAATGATAACCAATTAATTGTAGCAGAGGTACTGCAATCAGCAGGGGTGATGAAGGCTGCGGTTGCCCATTTAGAGCAATTCATGGAAAAGAACGATGAATCTGCAAGCAAAGGGAAATTAGTTTTAGCAACGGTAAAAGGTGATGTGCATGATATCGGGAAAAACCTCGTTGATATTATTTTAAGCAATAATGGCTATAAAGTAGTTGACCTAGGGATTAAAGTGACACCATCTGAATTAATTGAAGCAATTCGCAAAGAGCAGCCAGATTTTGTTGGTTTATCAGGCTTACTTGTAAAATCTGCTCAGCAAATGGTATTAACTGCACAGGACTTCAAAGGAGCTGGCATTGATATACCAATTTTAGTAGGTGGTGCTGCATTATCACGTCGCTTTACTGAAACGAAAATTGCCGCAGAATATGACGGACCTGTTATTTATTCAAAGGATGCAATGCAGGGCTTAGACTTTGCCAATCGATTAATGAATAAAGAGGAGCGCAAAGGGCTTTTAGAGGAAATTCGCGATGCGCGTGATAAGCGTATGGAGGCAGATGAAAAGCGCGCTGCTAAGCCAAAGCCAGAGCTACCAAAGAAGTTGGTTCGCACGGTGGAGGACGCGTCCGTATTTGTACCAAAGGACTTGACGCGTCGCATTAAGCGTAATTATTCTGTCGCACATCTACAGCCTTACGTAAATTTGCGTACATTGATAGGACATCATCTTGGCTTAAAGGGCAATGTCGACAAATTTTTAGCTGAAGGTGATAGCCGTGCAGTTGAGTTACATGAGCTTGTAACAGGCTATTTACAAAGTGATACCTTCCAGCCATCGGGGATGTATCAGTTTTTCCCTGCTCAAGCAGATGGAGATGATGTAGTTATTTATAGTCCAGAGGATGCGAAAACTGAAATTGAGCGCTTCACTTTTCCGCGCCAGCAAGTAGAGCCATATTTATGTTTAGCTGATTTCTTGAAAACAGTTGATAGTGGTGAAATGGACTATATCGCATTAATGGTTGTCACGGCTGGTTACGGCGTAAGTGATAAGGCACGCGAGCTAAAGGAGCAAGGGCGTTTCTTAGAAAGTCACGCACTACAAGCAACAGCACTTGAGCTTGCAGAAGGCTTTGCAGAACGTATTCACCAAGAAATTCGCGACCAATGGGGCTTCCCAGATGCAACAGACTTTACAATGCGCGACCGTTTCGCTGCAAAATATCAAGGGCAGCGCTTTAGCTTCGGCTATCCCGCTTGTCCAAATTTAGAGGACCAAGAAAAGCTCTTCGGTTTGTTAAAGCCAGAAGAAATTGGTGTGCAGCTAACAGATGGCTTCATGATGGAGCCTGAAGCAAGCGTATCTGCAATCGTTTTTGCACATCCAGATGCTCGCTATTTCAATGTCTAAGAGAGGGCGCAAAAAATGCCGTGCGGTTGCCGGCGTTTTTTGCGTTTTATTAACAGCAGTAATTAGTGAATGAACATGTCTGAAAAGGTGTTCCTATGTTTATTTGTCATAAAACAGTTGGCTAACGCATCGTCTTGTAGATGATTCCATTACCAATTAGTACCTGGTCATATGACACTTGTCATAAAAAAGTTGTGATATTTATGTCTACTTATCTTTGGAGCGATTGTTTAATATAAAGTTAATAAATCGAACGAAGGTAGGGGTTCACTTGGCACTTACAGATGCTGAAAAAACAAAGCAGCTACGCAAGGAAGTAGCGCCGTTTGCAAAATCAGAAATGAGAAAAAGTATTCAACAGCTATTCAATACTTTATTTCCATTAATAGCATTATGGGCACTTGCGTTTTATGTAATGCAATATTCACCTTGGCTAAGCGTAGTATGTAGCGCAATAGCAGCGGGCTTTCTTGTACGTACATTTATTATTTTCCATGATTGTACACATGGCTCATTTTTCAAAAGTAAAAAGGCAAATGACCGAGTAGGCTTTATTACAGGTGTGTTAACATCTTTCCCATATGAAAAATGGAAGCGAGAGCATACAATTCACCATGCGACAAGCTCAAATTTAGATAAGCGCGGAATCGGTGATATTGACATGCTAACAGTGGAAGAATATGTGGAGAAATCGAAGCTAGGTCGCTTTGGCTACCGCTTATATCGCAATCCAATTGTAATGTTTGGCTTAGGTCCACTTTATATGGTCTTAGTATTAAACCGTTTCAACCGTAGCGATGCTAAGAAGAAAGAGCGCATAAATACACATATTACAACACTTGTGTTAATTGCAATTTGTGCGACTTTAATATTCGTATTTGGCTGGGCAGCATTTTTACTTGTTTATGGTGTGACATTATTTATTGCAGGTTCTTTAGGGATTTGGTTATTCTATATCCAACATACGTACGAGGATTCTTATTTCGAATTCGAGGAAGATTGGGATTATGTAAAGGCGGCTGTAGAAGGAAGCTCGTACTATAAGCTCCCAAAAATTTTACAATGGATTACAGGGAATATCGGCTTCCACCACGTGCACCATTTAGCACCACGTATTCCAAACTACCATTTAGAGGCTGCACATGAAAATGTAAAACCGTTGCAGCATGCGACGACAATTACATTAAAAACAAGCTTGGAATCAATCCGTTACAAATTATATGACCCAGATAGCAAGAAGTTTGTAACATTTAAGGAAGCAAACGCACTTATTGCACTGCGCAATAAAAAACCTATACAGGCATAATTACCAAGGGGCTGTTCAGAAAGGCTATACTTTCTGAGCAGCTTTACCATTTGTCCGCATAAGACATAGGTGGGAGATTAACTGCCCGTAAAAGTACGAATGATTCAACTAACAATCAGTGGGGAGAGCTTTCACTGATTGAAGTTTCACTTTATCTAGATTTAAAACACCTTTTTCAACTATATGGAAGAGCACTTTGGTATAATACATATTCAAGGAAGTTTATTTTCAGAGAAAGGAGGTTCTTATGCAAAGTTGGTATAGCATTATTCCTAAAAGCCCATGGTTAAGTATTTATATATGGATTATATTTTGCATTATGCCATTTTTCTTTATCGTTAGGTCTTTTTCTATTTGGCATATTTTATTAGGCACTTGTTTAATATTGCTCTATTTCGTATTTCATCGCTTTTCTTTTAAATCGAGGAGCGGGTTAGTGTATATGTGGCTCAGCTTTCAAATGGTACTTAACGTTATTATGACATTGGTCTTTGGCTATGTATATTTATCGCTTTTCACCGCGTTTTTTATCGGTAATATAAGGCGACCTGTCGGGTTTTATATTATGTATGGTTTACATATTGGCTTTACTGTGCTATCCATAGTAGCGGGCTATTTTATTTATTTAGATATGTTTTTAGCACAGACACCGTTTATTATTTTAGCAGTTATTGGTGTTGTACTACTCCCATTTACACTTTATACACGCAATAAGCAGGAAAATTTAGAGGGTGAGCTTGAAACGGCTCGCGAGCGTATTTCAGAGCTTATTATTCATGAGGAACGTCAGCGTATTGCGCGAGATTTGCACGATACACTTGGGCAAAAGCTATCAATGATCGGTTTGAAAAGTGACTTAGCAATGCGTCTTGTGGAAAAGAAGCCTGAGCAGGCGATAGTTGAAATTAAAGATATCCGTCATACGGCATCAATTGCACTGAAGGAAGTGAGGGAGCTTGTTGCGGATATGCGAGCTGTCAGAATCGAAGAAGAATTGTATCGTATCGAGCAAATTTTGAAGGCAGCTGAAATTGAGTTTGTTCTTCACAATGAAGGGCATGAGCTACAAATGCCTGTCTTGTCTGAAAATGTTGTAAGTATGGCGATGAAAGAGGCTGTCACAAATGTTGTCAAGCATAGTAAGGCATCGCGCTGTGATATTACAATTGCTCAAACAGATAATGAAGTGGTTATCGTTATAAAGGACAATGGAGTTGGTTTACCAGAGCGCTTTCATGCTGCTGGTAGTGGCTTAAAAGGGATGCAGGAACGATTGGAGTTTATCAATGGAACGGTTGAGCTAGTAAGTGATAATGGAACGCTGTTAACAATTCGCGTACCACTTACGATAACGCATCAAAAAGGGAGTGAGACGAAATGATACGAATAGTCATTGCTGAGGATCAAGGAATGTTACTAGGTGCGATGAAATCCTTGCTTAGCTTAGAGGAAGATATGGAAGTAGTAGGTCTTGCGAAAAACGGTGAAGAGGCGATTAAGCTTGTAACTGAACTACAGCCTGATATTTGTATTATGGACATTGAAATGCCTGTAAAAACCGGGCTTGATGCAGCAGAATTGCTACGAGAGCATGAATGTAAAATTATCATTTTAACAACATTCGCTCGCCCTGGTTATTTTGAACGTGCACGTAAAGCAGGAGTGCGCGGCTATTTATTAAAGGACAGCCCGATTGAGGAGCTTGTACATGCGATTCGCACAATTATGGATGGTCGTAAAATTTACGCACCGGAGCTTGTTGACTTCGTTTATGAGGATGATAGTGAAAATCCTTTAACAGAGCGTGAAAGCCAAGTGTTAGAGCTAGTGGCAGAAGGCAAAACCACCAAGGAAATTGCGGCTGAGCTTTATTTATCCGCAGGTACAGTGCGCAACTATATTTCCACGATTTTAGATAAGCTAGGCGTCAGCAACCGCATTGAAGCAATCGCTCGTTTTAAAGAAAAGGGCTGGAATAAATGAGATATGGAATAAATCCCGAAAAAATGTGGTAAGTAAGTGAATTTTTCTAATAATTTTGCCCGAATGAGCATTAAACTATTAGTAATATAAATAAGGGTATGCAAAAAGAATCGTCTGAAAAGATATTTTTAGCGAATATTTATTATAAAAGCAGAGCCTGTCCGAAAAGATATACACTTTTCGGACAGGCTCTTTTTAAAATTTACTTTTTCTTTTTTGTTAAGCGACCTAATGCAAAAGCGCCTGCTGCGACAGCTAAAATTGTGTTTGTTTTTTTGTTAAATACTTGTTTCGTTACAAGATTTAAGTTTTGCGGACGCTCTGCAAGACGGCGCATGAAGTAGCCGTACCAGTCTTTGCCGAATGGTACATACGTACAGAAATTATAGCCTTCTTTTGCTAAAGTGACTTGCATTTCTTTACGGAAGCCGTATAGCATTTGGAATTCGAATTTATCATTTGGGATATTATGGTCTTTTACAAAGCGTTTCACATGTTCGATAACATTGTGGTCATGTGTAGCGATTGACGTAAATTTACCGTTTAGTAAATGATATTCGATTAATTCGATGTAGTTTAAGTCGATATCTAATTTATCTTGGTATGCAACAGACTCAGATTCCTTGTATGCACCTTTTACGATACGGAGGCGATAGTCCTTGAATTTTTCAATATCTTCTTTCGCACGGAAAAAGTATGCTTGGATTACTGTGCCGACATTATCATATGTTTTAGAAAGCTCTTCGACTAAATCGAAAGATACTTGTAAACGGTCATAGTTTTCCATATCAAAGTTAACAAAAATATCGTATTCAGCAGCTTTTGCCACGATTTCACGTAAATTGTCATAACAGAAATCAATATCGATATCTAGACCAAGCTGGGAAGGCTTTAATGAGATATGTGCATCTACACCTTCAGTATGAATCGCTTCAATGACAGCTAAAATTTGCTCTTTCGCTTTTGTAGCTTCAGATTTTTCGAAAACAAATTCACCTAAATTATCTACTGTACATGAAATGCCAAGTGCATTTAATTGTTTAATACTTTCGATTACTTCAGGGATATTCGTGCCTGCAACGACGCTTTGAGCTCCTAATTTTAAGCCATACTTTTGTGCTGCGCTATTTAAAAGCTGGTTTTCTGATAAGTGGATAAAAAAGTCACGTAATAGCATAAACTGTGCTCCTTTTATTTTTAGAATATAAATCTAAATTATTATAACATATTTAGGCGAATATGCTACCAAAGTATAGAACATCATCAATTAAAAGAATTTTTAATTAATTGCATACGTTCATTAAAATCATTTGTTTATTTATTTGGTAGCTAATATTTTCAAATTTGATTACGTGTGAAACGGTCATAGCAGTCTCCTTTTTTCTCATGATATTACGATAAAGTATATCATTAAGCACAAACATTCGAGCCGATTAAAATTCTAAAATAGTGTATACTATGACTAATATGTTTCGGAAGAAGGGATTTTGTATGGGAACGAAGTATCAAGATGATAGCTTAGCGTTACACACGGACTTATATCAAATCAATATGGCTGAAAGTTATTGGGCAGATAATGTGCATAATCGAAAGGCTGTGTTTGAGCTATATTTTAGAAAGTTACCATTTGGCAATGGCTATGCTGTTTTTGCAGGACTTGAGCGTGCGCTTGATTATTTAAAAAACTTCCACTTTACAGAAAGCGATATTGCTTACTTGCGTGAAGAGCTAGGCTATGGGGAAGATTTTTTAAGCTATTTACAAGATATTCGCTTTACAGGAACAGTCTATTCAATGGTAGAAGGGGAGCTTGCTTTTGGCAATGAGCCAATTATGCGCATTGAGGCACCGCTTATTGAAGCGCAGTTAGTTGAAACTGCCCTGCTGAATATCGTTAATTTCCAAACACTTATTGCAACAAAGGCAAGTCGTATTAAGCAAGTGATAAAAGATGAGGTAGGCATGGAGTTTGGAACAAGACGTGCACAGGAAATGGATGCTGCATTGTGGGGGGCAAGAGCTGCTGTAATTGGTGGCTTTGAATCAACATCAAATGTGCGCGCGGGGAAAAAGTTTAATATTCCTGTATCGGGCACGCATGCACATGCGCTTGTACAAGCATATAAAAATGATTATGACGCCTTTCATGCGTATGCGAAGCGACATCGCAATTGCGTCTTTTTAGTAGATACGTATAACACATTAAAATCAGGCGTCCCAAGTGCAATTAAAGTAGCAAAGGAACTTGGGGATAAAATTAATTTTGTCGGTATTCGTTTAGATAGCGGGGACATCGCCTTTTTATCAAAGGAAGCACGTCGTATGCTTGATGAGGCAGGGTTTCCAGATGCGAAAGTAATTGTGTCGAATGATTTAGATGAATATACAATTTTAAATTTAAAGGCACAAGGGGCAAAGGTGGATATGTGGGGGATTGGCACAAAGCTTATTACTGCATATGATCAGCCAGCGTTAGGAGCTGTTTATAAAATAGTAGCAATTGAAAATGAAAACGGTGTGATGGAGGATACAATTAAAATTTCTGCAAACGCTGAAAAAGTAACGACACCGGGCTTGAAAAAGGTCTATCGCATTATCGACCGCGCTACAGGCAAGTCAGAGGGAGATTATATTGCGATGGAGGACGAGCTGCCACAGGAGGAAAATCGCATTAAAATGTTCCACCCTGTGCATACATTTGTCTCAAAATTCGTCACGAATTTTGAAGCGAAAAACTTGCATGTAAAAGTAATTGAAGATGGGAAGATTATTTATCAAAACCCAGCGCTTACAACTATTCGCCAATATGCAAAGGACAATTTAGAGCTGCTGTGGGATGAGTATAAGCGTTCATTAAATCCAGAGGAGTATCCTGTAGATTTAAGTCAAAAATGCTGGGATAATAAAATGCGCAATATTAATGAGGCGCGTGCAATGGTTGAAAAGTTGGAGCAATCATAAGGGGTGTTGACAAATGACATTGCAACAGCAAATTATTGAAGAGCTAAAGGTTTTACCAACGATTGACCCACAAGAGGAAGTTCGTAAAACAATTGATTTTCTCAAAAGCTATGCCGAGAAGCATAGTTTTATTAAAGGCTTTGTGCTAGGGATTAGTGGCGGTCAGGATTCTACGCTTGCTGGCAAGCTAACCCAGCTAGCGGTAGATGAGCTAAATGCAGAGGCAGGCGAAAATAAATATGCATTTTGGGCAGTTCGCTTACCATACGGTAATCAGTTTGACGAACAAGATTGCCAAGATGCGTTAGAATTTATTCAGCCGACGCATATTTACACAATTAATATTAAAGCGGCAGTAGATGCAAGTGTACACACATTAACTGCTGCTGGTATCCAATTAAGCGATTTTGTGAAGGGCAATGAAAAGGCACGGGAGCGTATGAAAGCACAGTTTTCGATTGCTGCAATGCATAATGCAGTCGTGATTGGCACCGACCATGCGGCTGAAGCAATTACAGGGTTCTACACAAAATTTGGAGATGGTGGCGCAGACTTAATGCCGATTTTCCGTTTAAATAAGCGCCAAGGAAAGCAAATTTTAGCGCACTTAAATTGTCCAGCGCATTTATACGTTAAAGTGGCGACAGCGGATTTAGAGGAGAACCGTCCTGCACTACCTGATGAGGTAGCGCTTGGCATCACCTATGATTTAATTGATGATTATTTGGAAGGTAAAGAAATACCAGCAGATGCGCGCGCCATTTTAGAAGGGCACTATTTGCGTTCACAGCATAAACGACATATGCCAATTACGATTTTTGATGATTTTTGGAAATGAGAAAACAATAGAGCCGAACTATGAATGGAACGCTAAAAGGCACTCCTGAATAGCTCGGCCTTTCTATTTATTACGCCAGCTTTATTTTTTACACAAAAATACGATATAAATAGTACAAGTAATTCTATTGAAATTGAAAGGAGGTATGTGTAATGCGCACGTCTAGAGTAAGTGCTACGCATAATAATATGTTTCGCGACACGCGCCATTATGTGCAGGCTAGCGATGCTTTTGGACAGGTGATGGATGAAAACAATCGCCCACCGTTTCAGCAGTCCAATCATGAATCTTTCCTAGCGAATAATAAAAAAAATAAGAAAAATAAAGGCATTATTTTAAAAAATAGCCCACGCCTTATTATTAAAGGCATGCAGTATAATGCAGACTCCGCGATGATTCGCAACCGTCTTATCGTAGCGTCTCAAGTGGTTAATTATACGAGCAATATCAAAAGTCGCCATTACACATACCGAAATTCAATTTAGAGTGCGTTTCACCAAACAGTGTAGTTCCCTGCTTGATGAAACGCTTTGTTGATTAGCTTTTATTTTACAAAGAATTTTAATAAAATGAAAGATGTAAAAAAGAACCATCTTCAGTGTGCAACAAGTCGGCAACTGTACTGCTCATTGCATACCCTATCTCCTTTTAGTTGTGTTTAAAAGTGCTTTTAGCTATTCTTAAAGTATTAGCAGAAAGTTTCAACTCCCTGCTGATTAAAATCAAATGATTGGTGGACAACATAGGTTATATTGAAGGATTTTTCATGAAAGTCTAGATATAATTATGCTAATACATGTTTGATTATTCAAAAAATTGCTATTGCTGCAAGGGGGACATAGGATGCATCATCAAATAGAAGCGATTATAAAAAATATAGAAAAGGTCATGATAGGGAAGAAGGAGGTTGCCGAACTTAGCGTTGTTGCTCTGCTCGCTGGAGGACATGTGTTATTAGAGGACGTTCCCGGTGTAGGAAAAACAATGATGGTTCGTTCTTTGGCGAAATCAGTTAGTGCGGAATTCCGCAGAATTCAATTTACACCTGATTTATTGCCTTCGGATGTTGTAGGGGTTTCAGTTTATAATCCGAAAACATTGGAATTTGAATTCCGAGCAGGTCCAATTATCGGTAATATTATATTGGCAGACGAAATTAACAGAACATCGCCAAAAACGCAATCAGCCTTGCTTGAAGCGATGGAGGAGGCGTCTGTGACAATTGATGGTGAAACGCTTAAAATCGCAAAGCCATTTTTCGTTATGGCTACGCAAAATCCAATTGAATACGAGGGGACATACCCATTACCTGAGGCGCAGCTTGATCGCTTTTTATTAAAGATTAAAATGGGCTACCCGACAGTAGCTGAGGAGGTAGAAGTATTAAGAAGGGCACAGTACAAGCAACCAATTGAAGAGATTGAGGCGGTGCTTTCTTTAGAAGAGCTACTAGCATTGCAGCATGAGGTAAAGCAAGTTTATATCGAAGATAGCGTTAAAACGTATATTGTCGAATTAGCTAGCGCAACGCGTCGTGATGGACAAATTTATTTGGGTGTAAGCCCGCGTGCCTCACTTGCTTTAATGAAAGCAGCACAAGCCTACGCTTTATTAAAAGGAAGAGATTTTGTAACGCCTGATGATGTGCAATATTTAGCGCCATTTGTCTTTAGCCACCGTTTGATTTTGCAGCCAGAAGCACGTTATGAAGGGATTACAGCAGAACAGGTTATGGAGCGTATTGTTGAATGGGGCAGAGTACCTGTTCAAAGGTATGGTGAACAATGACGAATGTTTATACAATTATTCGAAATAATATTAAATTAGTAAGTATTGTAATACTTGCGATTGCCTTATTTTGCTATGCGATGTTTCAAGGTGGCTTTGTAAGTTGGTTTATTTTTTTTGTAATAAGCCCATTTTTGCTTTATGCAATCATGCTGTATATCGTACCGTTGAGATTTTCAATAACGGAGCGTAATATTTATCCATCTTACGCAAAGCATGGCGATGATTTGCAAATAACGGTAGGCTTTCGTAACAATACAAGAATTCCATTGGCTTTTTTGACTGTTCGCGAAATGGCGGAGGAGCATCATCTAAACGATAATAGTAAATTAATTTTTGTTGGCTTCAAACGATACTTTGAGTGGACATATGAAGTTAAAAATGTGACGCGTGGTGAATATCGCTTTCAAGGTTTGGCATTTACAGTGACCGATTTTTTCGGCTGGGCAATCCGTCAGAAAAATGTAGAAGCGCCGCATGCAATTCTCGTTTATCCGAAAACCGTTGCAATCCCATTTTCTACAATGCAAATGCAGTATGATCAAGGGACAGTAGCCTCTAAATATACGATATTGAAAGATACAACAATGGCAACAGGTGTCCGAAATTATCAGCCAGGTGACCGCTTTTCGTGGATTCATTGGAAATCCTTTGCGAAGGATGGGACACTGCGCACAAAGGAATTTGAAGACCGCCAAGCACAGCGTTTACTCGTTTGTATTCAGCAATCATCCGTCAAGCATTTTGAAGAGGCGGTTAGCTTAACTGCCTCTATTATGCAATCAATCGTGAAGCATAACGGGGAGGTCTCATTTGCTACAGCAGGAGAAAATCGATTGTACCTGCCTGTTGTACGAACAGACGGACAGCTAGAAAAAGTGATGCGTCATTTAGCTATCGTTCAGGCAAGTGGAGAGGACACAGCGTCAACAATTGTACGTAGCAGATACCAAGGGTTGAATCAATCCATTTTAATTATCGTGACAGGTGAGTTTACGAAGGAATGTCAGCAATTATTATTAAGTAAAGCACAGCATGTACGTGCAATTATTTGCTTTGTTATTGTTACGAAAGATGAATTAAAAAGCATGACAAATACATACCGCACGATAGGACAAAACCGAGTGATTTATTTAACTGAGGATATGTTTAGTCAAGCATTCACGGAGGTGAATAGACCGTGAAAAAGGATGTAAGGTTTTATTTAGAATATGGTATTTATTATTTAATTATTTTCGTCATTTTACGAGAATGGTTGAATCCGATTATGGAGCTGACGAACACAGGATACGACTATTATTTTCTTCTTTTTATTGCTCTTTCACTAGCACTTGCTTTGCTAGGCTTACCACTTTTCATCACATGGTTTATTAAAATAGGCTATATCGCATTTTTTATTATAAGGGCGTATAGTGAGTTTTCATTTTTTTCAACAGAGGGGCTCCACTTTTTATATAGCGATTTGCAGTGGAATATGCTTCAGCTATTGCAAAGAAATTTCACTGAAGTGTCCAATCCATTTCGTACATTACTGTTTTTAATACTAATTTGGATGCTCGTTTATTTAATTCATCATTGGATTACTGTACATATGAGTGTCTTCTATTTCCTATTGTTAACAGTTTTCTTTATTGCAACACTTGATACATTTAGTGATTATGACGGGAAAGCCGCAATTGTAAAAGTTATGTTGCTCGGTTTAATGCTAACCGCCTTTCTTTTCTTGAAGCGTTCTACTACGACGATGGGGACATTGCTGCAAAGAAAATCTTATATGCATTATTTAATGCCTGTTATTGTATTTGTTTGTTTAGCTGGCTTTGTCGCTTTCTTGCTACCAAAAGCATCACCACAATGGTCAGATCCTGTTCCATTTATTAAAAGCCTAACAGGGCAAGGAAATGGAGGTGGAGCTGTAGAAGGAAAGGTCGGCTACGGTGAAAATGATGAGACCTTAGGCGGGGGCTTTTCACAGGATGATACAGTCGTCTTTCGAGCACATGCACAAAAAAGGCAATATTGGCGTGTAGAAACAAAGGATTTCTATACGACAAAAGGCTGGGTTGTGGACAATAGTTCCTATTTTGAAATGGAACTTCCATCTAATACGATATTGCCGCTTTCGATTCCGACTGGTGAGGAGCCAAAACAGGCAGAAATATTCCCGCTAGAGGAATTCCCATTTATTTTGCAGCCATACGGTCTACAACGAGTCGTGTTTGATGGATATACTATTTTAAATGGACAAACAGAAAAGTTGCAAACAGTTGTGCAAGATAATATTGTTGCACTCGACCATTATCAGCTTGTTTATAGTGAGCCTTCATATAGCTTCACCGCATTAAAGGATAAAAATATGCCGAGGATGGTAGTGGATGCGCGTTTTTTACAATTGCCACATAATTTACCGGAGCGTGTGCGTCAGCTAGCTGAGGAAATTACTAGCGATTACGGTACAACGTATGATAAGGCAAGAGCAATTGAGCGCTACTTCCAGCAAAATGATTTTAGCTATGACACGAAAAATATTGCATATCCTGCAGAAGACCAAGACTATGTAGACCAATTTTTGTTTGAAACAAAGCGAGGCTATTGTGACAATTTCTCTACAGCAATGGTTGTCATGCTTCGCGCTGTTGATATCCCTGCAAGATGGGTGAAAGGCTTCGTAGGGGGCGAGCAAGTTGGTCGTTCAGATGATGGGCTCTACATATATGAAGTGCAAAACAACGATGCCCATTCTTGGGTAGAGGTATATGTAGATGGTGTCGGCTGGATGCCGTTCGAGCCAACAATTGGCTTCTCTAGTCCAGCATCTATTGATTATGACGTAGAGCTAACAGAAAACGAAGATGAGCTCGTAACAGAGGAGCAAAGAGAGCTAGAGCAACAACAAAGAGAGGAATTGGAGCAAGCAACACAAAATGAAGAAACAAAAGCAACTACTTCAAGCATATTAAACGAGAAAAATAAAAAATGGTTGATTGTATTAATGATTGCTTTAGCTGCTGTAGGCTTCTTGTTGTATCGCCGCCGCCGTAAATGGTTGCCAACCGTATATGTACAAATGCAGCGCCAGAAAAAGCAGGATGCAGGGAATTTTGATTTATCTTATACGCGCTTATTGAAGCAATTAGAGCGTTATGGCTTTAAACGTCAAAGCAATCAAACATTGAAAAACTTTGCGCAGCAAGTAGACGAGCATTTCGGTACGAAGGATATGTCAATTTTAACAGAGGCTTATGAGCGCATGATTTATAGCGAAAAGGGTGAGGCACTAGATTATGAGCAGCTAAAAGAAAACTGGGCGTATTTAATTAACCGTACAAAGGGCTAGTGATTTACTATACAGATTTTCATCAATTAGCAAGTTCGTAAGGAACACTTCAAACAGCTTTCTGGAAAGTTGTACAGCAGCTACTTTTCAGAAAGCCTTAAAAAGAGTAGAATAAAGTGATACTTCAACCAGCAGAGGGTTTTATCTTGTTTGCTGGTTGTTACAATTTACTAATCAAGCTTTGACAGGTAGTAAACTTGAAAATTAGCGTCCTGTACCTAGCTTTCGAAAAAGATTACTGCCTGTTCATGCGGGGTAAATAGCATTAATAGGAGGTTGTGTCGGGATGAAGCAAGACAATATTTTAGTATTAGATTTAGGAAGCAGTGAAAACACAACGATTGCTCGTTGGATTCGTGATTTAGGTGTGTATAGTGAAATCCATCCACATGATATTACCGCTCAAAATATTCAAGATTTAAAAACGGTTAAAGGAATTATTTTAAATGGCGGTGAAAATAATATCGTTGATGGCGAAGCAATCGACGTATTAGATGAAATTTATAATTTAGACATTCCTGTTATTAGCGTAGACCACCCATCAACTAAAGCATCCAAAACATTAACTAAATGGCCGAACGAGGAAGAAACGAAAGCTTTTTTAAAGGAATTCGTTTTTGATACATGTAAAGCTGAGGCTAACTGGAATATGAAAAATTTCATTGAGGACCAAGTCGCTTTAATTCGTCAGCAGGTTGGCGATAAAAAGGTGCTTTTAGCCCTGTCAGGCGGTGTGGATTCATCTGTTGTAGCAGCATTACTTATTAAAGCAATTGGGAAACAATTAGTTTGCGTGCACGTAAACCATGGTTTAATGCGTAAAAATGAATCTGAGGGCGTTATCGCTATGTTTGAAAAGGACCTTGAAGAAAACCTTGTTTATGTAGATGCAAGCGAGCGTTTTTTAGGAAAATTGAAAGGTGTAAGTGAGCCGGAGGAAAAACGTAAAATTATCGGTAATGAATTTATTCGTGTCTTTGAAGAGGAGGCACGCAAGCTTGAAGGAATTGACTTCCTCGCACAAGGGACAATCTACCCAGATATCGTAGAATCAGGTACAAAAACGCATAAAGTTGTAAAATCGCATCATAATGTAGGTGGACTTCCAGAGGATTTACAATTTGAATTAGTGGAGCCATTATTCCAATTATTTAAGGATGAAGTGCGTGCATGTGGCGTTGAGCTTGGACTTCCTCATGATATGGTGTATCGCCAGCCATTCCCAGGACCGGGGCTTGGCGTGCGCGTGTTAGGTGAAATTGAACCTGAGCGCCTTGAAGCAGTACGTGAATCAGATGCCATTTTACGTGAAGAATTTGCGCTTGCAGGATTGGACCAAAAAGTATGGCAATACTTCACAGTCGTACCAAACTTTAAATCTGTTGGTGTGCGCAACAATGAGCGCACATACGAATATCCAGTCATTATTCGCGCAGTTAATACAGTAGATGCAATGACAGCAACTATTGAACAAATTGACTGGCCAATCCTATTAAAAATTACAGACCGTATCATTAATGAAGTAAAGCATGTCAATCGCGTATGCTACGACCTGTCTCCAAAGCCAGGCGGCACGATTGAGTGGGAGTAATTATAGGAGAGCTGTAAACCCTTTTGTGTCAAGGGTTTACAGCTCTTTTTTGTTTTTATTGCACTATTTTTATCTTTCGTCCTGATAATAAAATTAAAATAGAAATTCATTGTCAGGAGAGAGGTCTCAATATGCTAAAGAATCATCTTTGGGATAGTGTAACGATTTCTCCTATAAACGATAATATGTATCTCTTTGAAGCTTATGTGAATGAAAAGGATTTGAATTTTATTTCCTCTTTATTAAGTAAAATGGGTAAACATATTAAAGTAGTCTCACCAAAACCTTTAATACAGAGATTAATTAACGAGTTAGAGGAAGTTTTAGCAATGTATCAGAATAGCTAGAATTTCTAATTTAAAGGTATATTCCTTTTTAAAAGCAGATATTATGTATTCCATTGGAAAATATCCCGGTTTTTATTTTAGGGATAGGTGCATTCTTTACCTCAATTACCTTTTTCAATTGAGTTAAAATGATTAACTTTTTAAAAAATTGAAAGCACTGTTCTTTTGTTTCGGTGGATTTTGGTTTTTTTGGAGAGTTTCCTTTAATAAAAAAAGAATATTTCATCAATTTTGCTAGCAGTTGATTTTCCTTTTATTAACGGTTAAAATTTAAAAAATAAAATGTGGTGTTACTACTTACTAGAAATGAACGCGTAGAAAGCATGACTTCCACGCGTTTTTCGTGATTGTAGACTGCATTAAATATACTAGAAGAGGTGAAAATTGTGGCAACTCCTTTAATAAAAGAGCAAGAAAAGATTGTCGTTCTCGATTTCGGAAGTCAGTTCAATCAATTAATTACGCGTCGTATTCGTGAATTCGGTGTTTTTTCGGAATTACATTCACATACAATTACAGCGCAAGAAATTAAAGAAATGAACGCGATAGGAATCGTATTTTCAGGCGGTCCAAATTCTGTTTACGATGACGAAGCGTTCAAAGTAGATTCGGCTATTTTCGATTTAGGCTTACCGATTTTGGGTATTTGCTATGGTATGCAATTAATCGCACATACACAAGGTGGTAAAGTAGAAAGCGCGGAAACTCGTGAATACGGTAAAGCAGAAATTAATATCGTGCAGGAGAACAAATTGTTCGGAAATTTACCAAAGGAGCAAATCGTCTGGATGAGCCACGGTGACCACGTAACAGAAGTACCGGCAGGCTTCGAAATAACGGCTACAAGCCCTGCATGCCCAATAGCTGCTATGGCAAATGTAGAGCGTCAGCTATATGCAGTTCAATTCCACCCAGAGGTACGTCACTCTGTTCATGGCAATGATTTATTGAAAAACTTCGTGTTTAATGTGTGTGGTGCGAAGGGCGACTGGTCGATGGCAAACTTTATCGATATTGAAATTGCTAAAATTCGCGAGCAAGTAGGCGACAAACAAGTACTTTGTGCATTATCAGGTGGTGTAGACTCTTCAGTTGTAGCAGTATTAATCCATAAAGCAATTGGCAATCAATTAACATGTATGTTCGTAGACCACAACTTAAACCGCAAAGGTGAAGTAGAGCAAGTAATGAAAACTTTCACAGAAGACTTTGAGATGAAAGTAATTAAAATTGACGCTCGGGAGCGCTTTATGAGCAAGCTAAAGGGTGTATCAGACCCAGAGCAAAAGCGCAAAATCATCGGTAACGAATTCATTTATGTATTTGACGAGGAATCAGCAAAGCTAGATAACATGGACTTTTTAGCGCAAGGCACGCTTTATACAGATATCATTGAATCAGGCACAGCGACAGCACAAACAATTAAATCTCACCATAATGTAGGGGGATTGCCAGAGGATATGAAGTTTAAGCTAATTGAGCCCCTTAATACTTTATTCAAAGATGAGGTACGTGCATTAGGGTTGGAATTAGGTTTGCCGGAAGCAGTAGTATGGCGTCAACCATTCCCAGGCCCTGGTCTAGGTATCCGTGTGCTAGGTGAAGTAACAGAGGAAAAATTAGAAATTGTACGTGAAGCAGACTATATTTTACGTGAAGAAATTAAAAATGCAGGCCTTGAGCGCGATATTTGGCAATACTTCGCGGTACTACCAGATATTCGTTCTGTAGGCGTAATGGGCGACGGTCGCACATACGACTATGCAATCGGCATTCGCGGCGTAACCTCTATCGACGGCATGACATCGGACTGGGCACGCATCCCATATGATGTATTGGAGAAAATTTCTGTACGTATTGTCAATGAAGTAAAGCATGTTAACCGCGTGCTGTATGATATTACAAGTAAGCCACCTGCGACGATTGAGTGGGAATAGTAGTAGGAGAGTTAGAAACCCTTGATTATAAGGGTTCCTAACTCCTTTTTTGTTAATTCTTCGAGCTTCACTACTAAAATAGCGTTTGGTGGTAATTTGTTACAGTTTAGCGAATGACTTGATTGAAAGTTAATTTATTTTGACATTATCTTATAAGTTATAGAAGTATCAAAAATAACTATATTGCTTATAAAAATGCTTAGAGAATAATCATGAGAAGAGAAAGTACGCTTGCTTCTAAAAATAGAATAGAAGTAAAATATTTACTATAAACAAAAAACTCATTACAATATATATTGAATCAAAGCTTTAACAGTTACACGAACATAAGGGACCTTTTTGGCTAACATTAACTAGCCTTTTATAAGGTTTTCATAGGTGCTCGTCTTATCGTCTTAATAGTTTGAGAGTAAGAAATTGTTTCAGGTGTGTTGATTATGAAAATATTGGATATTGATGCGTGTGTTTTAATGCAGAGAATGCACTGTTAATAAAGGATTTACTTGTTGGTTGGAGTGAAGGTGGCGACTCCATCGGGACAAAGTGTAGGGAGGCTAAAACTGCCTCGTCCTGCGGCAACGCCTCCATGACCAACATCCTGTTGGCCTCGCGCTGAAAATCCATTTATTGCGGTGACAATCGAAATAAATTAGTTGAAGCCATGCCTGCGGAAAGCGTCCCCCGCAACGGAAATCAACAAATTCCCTAGGCACTTTTTGTAAAATAAAGGCTAATCAACACACCTGGTAATTTACATAAATCTATCTTAATAAGTTGTTATAATATTTTTTAGAAATTTAAGATTTATAAATCTGATATTCTTTTGAGATAAATTATTTTAGGTAGTGAAGTAGAGGTGACTGTAGATGAAGCGGGTGTTGGTAATCAAGAACGGGCGGTCTTTAGCAAAAAAAATCGTAAGTGGTTTAACACAAGAAGGTTATTTCGCCGTAACACTTCATAATGAAAATGAAGGTTTAAATATAGTATATGAGCAGGATTGGGATATTATCGTATTGGATTGGGATTCGTTAAGTATATCTGGACCAGAAATTTGTAGACAAATAAGGGTGGTTAAAACGACACCAATAATTATTGTGACCGATAAGATATCTAGTAAGGACTGCATAGCAGGATTAAAAGCAGGAGCAGATGATTATATAAGAAAACCATTTGCCAAAGAAGAATTAGTGGCAAGAATAAAAGTTATATTAAGACGAGAGGATTGTATTCGGGCAAACGTGACCAATCTCTTTCAGTTTAAAGACCTTTTAGTTGATGAATCTCATAGCATTGTAACAAAAGGTGGTGAGAATCTTCCCCTTACTAAGCGCGAGTACGACTTACTTTTATTTTTAATCAAAAATAAAAATAAAATATTGAGTCGTGAAATGCTGTTAGATCAGGTTTGGGGATATGATGTAGCAGTCAATCAAAATGTAGTAGATTTATATATCGGGTATTTAAGAAAAAAGCTAAAGTGTGAGAAGAAAGACCGCTATATACAAACAATCCATGGCAGAGGCTATTCTATGATTGAAAAGTACGATAAAGGGTAGTTTACAATATTAAATAGATTTGAAAAACACGAGTATCAATGGCTTTAGCCAATGATACTCGTGTTTTATTATTTTGAGAAAATATATCATTTTTAGTCATTCACAAGATTTTCACATAATTAATGATTATACTAATCCACAGAACGTTCAATTGAAAATGATTATCAATACCAATTGCAATTAAACATAATCTATTGACTATATCATTTTCGCAATAAATTATAGGATGAAGGAGTATATGTATGAAGAAATCTATGTTTTCAAAATTAATGATTATGGTGGCAGTTTTAACATTAATGTTAGCTGCTTGCTCAACTTCGAACAATGAAGAAAGTAATCAAAGTAATGAAACGAACCAAAGCAGTGAAAGTAACCAAGGGTCAGAGTCTACTAATGAGAGTGAAGAAGTTGCTGAGCCTACGACGGTTGAAATCACTGATGTTCATGGAACGGTTACTGTTCCTATAAATCCAAAGAATGTAATTGCTTTAGATAATAGAACTTTTGAAACTTTATCAGATTGGAATATTGAATTAGTTGCTGTGCCAAAGGATGTAATGCCTGCGGATTCACCATATGTAAAAGATGAAACGATTCAAAATATTGGGAATCACCGTGAGCCAAACCTTGAAATTATTGCTGCTGCAAACCCTGAGCTTGTCATCGTTGGTCAACGATTTGCTGGCTATTATGAAGACATCAAAAAATTAGTGCCAAACGCTGCTGTTATTGACCTTAATTTTGATGTTTCTGAGGAAGCAGCTACACCTGGTGCAAATTTAGTAAATGGACTGAAAGATGCTACAATCGCATTAGGACAAATTTTCGATAAAAATGAAGAAGCGAAACAATTAGTAGCTGATTTTGATAAAGCGATTGAAGATGCTAAATCTGCCTATAATGGAACAGATAAAGTAATGAGTGTGATTGTTTCTGGTGGTAATATTGGTTTCGCAGCTCCACATTCTGGACGTGTTTGGGGACCAATGTACGAAATCTTTGGATGGGCTCCAGCATTAGAGGTTGACAAATCTACTTCAGACCACCAAGGCGATGAAGTTTCTGTTGAAGCTATTGCACAAAGCAATCCGGATTGGATTTTCGTATTAGACCGTGATGCGGCAGTATCTGCTGAAAGTGGTTCTGTTCCTGCCAAGGACGTTATTGATAATTCACCTGCACTTCAAAATGTAACAGCTATTTCTAAAGGGCAAATTATTTATGCGCCAAATGACACTTATACAAATGAATCACTCCAAACGTATTTAGAGTTATTTGAAAACCTTGCAAACACTTTGAAATAGTGTAAAGGAGTATAACATAGTGCCGAAAAACATAATTGCCGGGGTTGAGAGTAATTCTCAGCCCCAGCTTTATAACCACAATAAAATATGGACAAAACCTTTTATACTAACGGTCATAGTTGTTATTATTTTAGGGATTATCTCACTGTTTACGGGAGTTTATGATATACGTGGACAAGAGGATGGAATGGAGATGTTTTTCATTACTCGCGTTCCGAGAACGGCGGCATTGATGCTTACGGGAGCCGCCATGGCAATGGCAGGGCTCGTTATGCAACTGATTACACAGAACCGTTTAGTTGAACCTACTACAACAGGAACGATTGAATGGGCAGGTTTAGGCCTTCTTTTTGTATACTTACTATTTCCTGCACCGACATTACTATTAAGAATGACTGGTGCTATCATTTTTTCCTTTATAGGAACGATGATTTTCTTTTTATTTTTAAGAAGAGTTAAGCTACGCTCGTCTTTAATTGTCCCAATCATTGGGCTGATGCTAGGCGCAGTTATTTCCGCTGTATCTACTTTCATCGGACTTCTTTTTCAAGCGACGCAAAATATTGAAACATGGTTTGTCGGTTCTTTTGCGGCAGTCCAAGTTGGAAGATATGAATATTTATGGCTTATTGTCATTGTGACATTGCTTATTTTTATTTATGCTAATCGCTTAACTTTAGCTGGGCTAGGGGAAGATGTTGCGACAAGTCTTGGCGTGAATTACAATCGAATTGTTCTTTTAGGTACAGGGCTTATTTCTTTTGCAGTTGGAATTGTTGCTGCTGTTATTGGGAATTTACCATTTTTAGGTTTAATTGTGCCGAATATTGTTTCAATGTTTAGAGGAGACGACCTAAGAAGTAATTTGCCTTGGGTATGTGTGATTGGAATGGGGACGATTACTGTTTGTGATATTATTTCTCGAACAATTATCAAACCTTTCGAAGTACCTGTTTCTTTAATACTTGGCACAATCGGGGCAGTCGTATTTATTGCTATTTTATTGAGACAAAGAAAACCTAGGAGGCTAGAAAGATGAACGCGTTAGGTTATAGAAATAAAGGAAATGTTGAAATCGAATCTAGCCTATCTATTGAAAAAAGGTCAGCTCGAGCTTTTCGCTCTAAAAAAGAAGAAAAGCGCTATTGGATTTTGCTTATTACATTGATTGCTTTAGGCATCCTCGCCTCGTATGGGCTTTTAGTTTATAACAATCCTGTTCCAATAGATTCACCTTCCTTTATCCCTGTTGTTATGAGAAGGATTGTGGCGCTTGTGGCAATGATTATTGCGGCAGTTTGTCAGAGTTTATCTACGGTTGCTTTCCAATCGATTACTAATAACCGAATTATTACTCCTTCACTTTTAGGGTTTGAATCGCTCTACTCAACAATTCAGACGAGTACTATATTTTTCTTTGGAGCGAGTGCATTAATAAATTTTAGTGGTGCAGGGTCATTTTTCTTTCAAGTAATTGTAATGGTCTTGATGAGTTTAATTCTTTATGGATGGTTACTTTCTGGAAAGTACGGAAATCTACAGCTTATGCTCTTAGTTGGAATTATTATTGGAACAGGGCTGAGTTCTATCTCAACTTTTATGAGAAGACTGTTAGCACCTTCTGAGTTTGATATTTTACAGGCAAGATTATTTGGTTCTGTTAATAATGCAGATGCTGAATATTTCCCAATCGTAATTCCAATGGTCATAATTGTAGCATTATTACTTCTTGCTAATTCTAAGAAGCTAAATGTACTGTCACTTGGGAGGGATGTATCAACTTCATTTGGCGTAAAGCATCAATCGAGTATCATTTATACGCTTATATTAGTTTCGATTTTGATGTCAATTTCAACCGCTTTGATTGGACCACTTACTTTCTATGGATTTTTAGTAGCAACTTTGAGTTATCAAGCAGCGCCAACTTACGACCATCGATATATTTTCCCAATGGCTCTTGCTATCGGATTTTTAGTAATAACGAGTGCATACTTTTTAATGTATCATGTATTCAATGCGCAAGGTGTAGTTTCAGTTATTATTGAACTATTAGGTGGAATCATATTTTTAACTGTTATTTTAAGGAAGAGGGCTCTATGATAAAAATTGATAATGCGAGAAAATTGTATACGGATAAAGTAAAAATAGGACCTTTGAATATTGAAATACCGAAAGCGGGTCTGACGTCATTGATTGGCCCAAATGGCGCGGGAAAGTCTACAACACTTTTAATGATTGGCAGACTTTTAAATATGGATGAAGGGAAAATTATGGTAGCGAATATGGATGTTTCTGCATCAAAATCAAAGGACTTAGCAAAGGTATTAACGATTTTGCGACAAGAAAATCATTTTGTAACGCGACTTACTGTTAGACAACTAGCTGGATTTGGACGTTTTCCTTATTCAAAGGGGAGATTAACGAAAGAGGATGAGGCGATTATTTCTAAATATATTGATTTTTTAGATTTGACTGATTTGGAAAATCGGTATTTAGATGAGCTTTCGGGTGGGCAAAGACAGAGGGCATATGTCGCAATGGTTTTGTGTCAGGAGACGGAATATGTGCTTTTGGACGAGCCTCTAAACAATCTGGACGTGGCTCGTTCTGTTCAAATGATGGAGCATTTAAGACATGCTGCTATTGAATTCGGAAGAACAATTGTAACTGTAATGCATGATATAAACTTTGCAGCTAAATATTCTGACCGAATTTGTGCGATGAAAGATGGACAAATTGCCACTTTTGGAACGGTAGAAGAGGTAATGAATGCGGAAGTTTTGACCGATATTTTCGAAACGAAAATCGAGATTATCGAAGGTCCATATGGGCCGATAGCTATTTATTAGTAATAAAGTGAACCTTCAATCAGTGGGGGGGTCTTACAGCCTGCTCTTGCGGTTACTCGTCGCAAACAAATTTGTTAATACGGGATAAAATTGTTTACCGTAGCTCATATAGATTATAGCGGAAGTTGCTATCTGGATTTTACAGATGGCAGCTTTTTTACTGTTATTACATGGCTTTTTGAACGCTCTACTTCTAAGTTTCGCCACTAAATCGTGACAAATAATTCATTTCTTTTAGTTTAGATGTAGTATAATTTATTGTAATGATGCTAAAAAATTGGTTAGGCTATTTTAGGAGTTGAAAACAGATGAATAATGTAAAACAGCGAAATTATAATCCGCTGATTTGGGTTTTATCTATTGTTGTAATAGGGGTTATTTTTGGGACATACTTTTTGCCGAAAAGTACGGACGGTACAATTTTGGGCATGCAATTAACGGTATTGCCGATGCTAAATGCGTTTTTGAATAGCTTTACATTTCTCTTTTTACTGATTGCTTTAATTATGATTAAAAAGAAAAATATTCAATTGCATCGAACATTTATTATTGCTGCATTTGTCTCTACATTTTTATTTTGTATTTCGTATTTAACGTATCATGCGATGGCTGAATCGACTAGCTATGGTGGAGACGGTATATTGATGTATATTTATTATTTTGTGCTACTTACACATATCGTTCTTGCAGCATTGATTGTGCCACTAGCCTTAGTTACGCTAGGCAGAGGTTTGAATATGCAAAAAGAAAAGCACCGAAAAATTGCACGCTGGACGATGCCACTTTGGCTGTATGTTAGTTTTACAGGTGTGTTAGTGTATATAATGATATCACCATATTATTAATGAAAAGAACCAATGTTCATGAAAGTTTATTAATAAAAATCCATTTTGATGAATTTTTTCAAAATGGGTTTTTTGTATTTTCATATGAGGTTAATATATTTATGAGAGAAGTGGTCGGTAAGTAAGGGAATAAGTACATGAAGTGAGGATGAGCTATTTGTTAGTTAGGTATAAACGATATGTATTAGTATGTATAGCAGCCTTATTTTCAATTATGTTGATAGCTAGCTGTAGGGTTGCTGCGTCGGGGGTATTTGATTTCAGTGACCAGCTCCAAACGAAAGATTTTTATACAAATTTAGATGGTGAATGGCACTTTTTTGAAGAAAAATTATTAACGCCAGACGAAGTGAAATCGCAACGGGGGGAAGTCGTTACACTCCCAAGTTCATTTCAAACCCATATGGGAAATACCAATTCATTTGGGACATATAGTACAACAATTAAAATTCCTGAAGAATATGTGGGGCAAGCGTTAGCCATTTATATACCTTATCAATACAGTGCGTACACCTTTTTTGTAGACCAAGATGAAATCTCTAGAAATGGTGTAGTTGGGCAAGACGCATCTTCACATGCATCGGAAATGTCACCGAGCATAGGCTATTTTTTTGTACAATCAGATGAGGTATTGCTCACGATTCAAGTATCTAGCTTTGAGCATATTCGTGGTGGACTTGAAAACTCGATTTATTTTGGGGAAGCATCAACTGTCTCGCGGAAGTTTAATATAAATACAATCGTCACTCTTTTTATTAACGGCAGTATTTTTATCATTGGTTTGTTTATGGTTCTTTTTTCTTTACATCGTAGACAAGAGCAGGCATTTTTTATATTTGGTATGTTTTCTATGCTTATTTCTGCGCGCGCTTTATTCGCGGTTCCGTTTTACTATACACTGATTTTTTCAGAAATGTCTTGGTTATGGGGGACTAGATTAGAATACATATTGACAGAGGCAAGTTCGCTATTCTATGTCATTTTATTATGGCATTGGCATAAAGAGGAGTTTTCAAAAAGGGTGCTTTACGTGCTAGCTATTGTACATACAGCGCTTATTGTTACAACTTTATTTACACAACCGGTATTTTTCCAAGCGCTCTTTTTTCAAGTCTTTTATTTAGCTGTTCCTACCTTTTTCTATTTAATTTATGTAATTTATAAGAGCATTCGTAATCAAAATAGAAATGCAAAAATTAATTTAATTGGAATGGGCATTATCTTTTTAGCCTTTTTTAATGATTTTGCAATCGGGAAAAATTGGTATCAATCATGGGAATTAATGCTGCCGGCTGTTGGTGTTTATGTATTGCTCAATGTCATCCTTATGAGCAAAGATTTTGCAGAGAGGACGCAAAAAACGGAGCAACAAAACAAGCAATTATTAGCATTAAATGCTTCGAATGAGGAGCTTGCTATTCAACTTCAAAAAGAGATTAAGCGAAAGGACGAATTTCTTGCGAATACATCGCATGAGCTTCGAAATCCATTACACGGAATCATTAATATTACACAGTCTATTTTACGAAATAAATCAAGACAGCTAGATGCTAAAATGCAGGACGATTTGGCTCTTCAACTAACAATTGGGCACCATATGTCAAGGACAATAGAAGATTTATTGGATATTACTCGTCTGAAGGAGCATCGAATTCAACTCCAACTAGAGAATATAGATATTAAAGCAATTTCCATAGGTGTTATCGATATGCTTAAAGTGCTTATCGAAAATAAAAACATTGAAATGGAAGTGAGTATTTTAAATGACTTTCCTCATGTAATTGCGGATAAAAATCGCTTGATTCAGATTTTATTTAATCTTCTTCATAATGCCGTTAAATACACAGAGGAAGGTACAATTACTATTACTGCCGATACGAAGGATGGAATGGCCCATATTTATATTGCAGATACGGGCATTGGAATGGATGAACAAACACTCCAAGTTATTTTTGAACCATATGAACAAGGGGATTCTAGTATTACCGCTATTGGGGGTGGGCTCGGTCTTGGGTTAAGCATTTGCAGGCAATTAGTGGAGCTACATGGTGGGTCATTGCGAGCGAGCTCTGTTTTAGGCGAGGGCTCAGTCTTTGCATTTACATTACCGCTAGCGGGAGGCTCAATTGAAAAGCCGATAGCAACGGCTTTACTTATAGATAAAGATGAGTCTTCTTTAAACGAAATTGCGAGTGCAGTGATTGAAACAGCTACTAAAAGTACATTATCGTCATATAGACCAAAAATTTTAGCAATTGACGATGACCCAGTGAATCTAAGGGTGTTAACAAATATTCTTTCAGAGGATGAATATGAGGTAGAAACTGTTACTAGCGGAAAAGAAGCGTTGAGAAGGCTTGAAGGGAATGACTGGGATTTAATTATTTCAGATGTAATGATGCCGAATATGTCTGGATATGAATTAACTCGTTTGATTCGTGAAAAATTTTCCATGGCTGAGCTTCCAATATTGCTTTTAACCGCTCGTGGACTTACGGAAGATATTTATACTGGATTTTTAGCAGGGGCAAATGATTATGTTGTCAAACCAGTTGATGCTATAGAGTTAAATGCGCGGGTGCATGCGCTAACTAATTTACAAGTATCTATTAATGAGCGATTAAGAATGGAAGCGGCATGGTTGCAGGCTCAAATACGCCCACATTTTTTATTAAATACACTGAATGCAATTGTTACATTAAGCGAAACAGATATGTCGAGAATGATTCAGCTTCTCGATAAATTCACAATTTATTTGCAAAGTAGCTTCTATTTGAAAAATGTAGATAAACTTGTCTCTCTTGAATCTGAGCTTGAATTGATTGAATCCTATTTATATATTGAAAAGGAGCGGTTTAGAAACAAGTTATATGTAATATGGGAAATTGATGAAGTCGAAAATGTAATGATTCCACCTTTGTCAATTCAAACGTTAGTAGAGAATGCGGTCAACCATGGCATATTAAAGCGAATCGACGGAGGAACAATCATTATACGAATTCGTAAAAATGACAGCTATACGGAAATTTCTGTTATCGATAATGGTGTAGGGATGGATGAGGAACAGGTTAAGCAAATTTTCACGATTCAATCCGACCAAAAAAGAGGGATAGGGCTTGTTAATACTGAGCAACGTTTGAAGCAGTCTTACGGCAAAGGTTTAGAGCTTAAAAGTGCAGTGAATGTGGGGACTACGGTTACTTTTACTGTACCAAATCATATTTGATGTAACTTCCAGGTGCTGTTTAAAAAAGCAACTCCTTTTTTTCACTCCAATAAAAATTTGATTTTCACATATTTTAATTCAAAGGAAAGCTACTAAACCAGTGTTTTAGAAATGTCTTTCTATTTTTCTTTGATGAAATATCACCGAAAGCGTCCCAAAAGCAGGCAATGCACTGTTTTTGAGACGCTTTCCTTAAATGAAAAGAGGGCGCTATAGCCTCATGCTTTGCGATACCATATGATAACAGGTATAAGTAATAATGATAAAATGCCACCGATTAAGGATAGGGTAGTAAAACTAGAGTTCGCAACAATGATTCCTGAAAGTGCCCCACCCGACGCCCCTGCTAGTGCAATGAAAACATCGATTGTACCTTGTACTTTAGCGCGGGAGGAGGGTTCTGTGGAATCAACAATCTGGGCTGTTCCACTAATTAATCCGAAATTCCAGCCTAAACCTAATAATGAAAGGGCGACTATTAAAATAAACATCGAATCACTTGGTGCATAAGCGGCTAATAGACCTGCAAGTAATAATGTAATACCAGATGCAATACTCATAGCTGTTCTACCAACTTTATCTACTAGAACGCCTGTTACAAGTGAGGGGAGATACATTGCACCAATATGAAAGCCGATAACGATTCCTACTGCACCTAAGCTATGACCATGATGCTGCATATGAACAGGTGTCATTGTCATAATAGCGACCATGACAATTTGAGTCAGAATCATAACAACTGCACCAATAATAATTCCTTTTTTATTGCTGAATGTAATAGCAGGGGCTATTCCATCAGATTGCTGCTGTTGATGAGCTTCAATTGCTTTAGCTAAGAGTAGGGGGTCTGGGCGAAGCATAATAAAAAGTATGCAGCCCGCCATAATATACGCAACAGCGGATAATATAAATGGCCCAGCTAATGAGGGAATATTAAAGAGCTGCGCGAATTTTCCCATAACTTCAACTAGATTTGGTCCTGCAACAGCACCGAATGTCGTCATAACCATCGTAGTACTTATTGCTTTAGCACGTTGCTTTTTATCTGCTAAGTCAGTTCCTGCATAACGAGCCTGCAAATTTGTCGCGGTTCCCGCGCCATATATGAAAAGCGATAAGAATAATAAAAAAACACTATTAATTAAAGTAGCTATAATAACGCCAATTGCTCCAAGTCCTCCAGCAATAAAGCCTGAAGTAAGACCTACACGCCGCCCATATCGCTGAGAAAGCCTCCCAACTATAAAAGCTGCACCTGCAGAGCCTAATGTAAAAAGGGCAGAGGGTAATCCAGCAAATGCGTCAGTTCCTAGCATTTGTTGGGCTAGCAGGGCACCTACAGTGACACCAGCAGCAAGACCTGCTCCACCAAAAATTTGTGATAAACTCACAACCATTAAAACTTTTTTGTACATCCTTTTTAATTTTTCAGGAGACTCTACATATTCCTTAATCAAATGATTTGTAGTATCCATGTAGGTTAACACCATCTTTCCGGCTAGTTAATTGCATTCATCCAATCTTGTACGAGGCTGCTTAAATTTTATAAGTTTGCAAGCCAAAACGAAGCAATATTATGTAGTTTATATTATCTTCAATTTCCTAACAAATAAAGGAGGAGCTAATAAAGCGCCTCCTTTATTTACTATTTTGCATTTTCTAAAAATACTTTTTGTGCGGCAAGTACGCCTGCGCCTGGTGTAAAGTCATATTTAAAGTCTTGTAGAGCAGCTTCGATTAATGAAACGGCTTGTAGCACATCACTAGGGAAGCAATAGCCCATGTGACCAAAACGGAAAATTTTGCCTTGTAACGGGCCCAACCCACCTGCAAAGTCAAGATGATACGTTGATTTCAAATGTGCTACAAAGTCACCTAATGCGATACCTTGAGGTGCTTTAATTGCTGTAATTGTTGGCGAAGCATAGCTGTCCTCTGCTAATAGCTTGATATTTAATGCCATCATTGCAGCACGCACCATTTTTTTCATCACATGATGGCGTTTGGCAGTTTGTTCAATTCCACCTTCCTCTGCAATGAGCTTACATGCCTCGTTTAAGCCATATAATAGCGTAATAGCAGGCGTGTTCGGCGTCATATCCTTTTCAGCCCAGTTTTTATAGCTAAGTAAGTTTAAATAATAGGACTGTGTCTGGTTAGCCTCGATAACTTGCCATGCTCGCTTACTTACAGCTACTAATGATAAGCCGGGAGGTAACATCATCGCCTTTTGGGAGCCTGTTACTAAAATATCAATACCCCATTCATCCATTTTCACTGTCACGCCACCAATACAGCTTACTCCATCTACAATAACTAACGCATCTGTTTCTTCGCGTACAACTTTTGTTAATTCTTCAATTGGATTTAAAACCCCTGTAGATGTTTCGTTGTATGTTATAAAAACAGCCTTGACTTTCGGTATATGCTTTAAAAAGTCACGCAGCTCCTGGGCGTTACATGCTTCGCCCCAAGTTTTCTCTAGCTTATGTACTTGGAATTTATGCTGCTCACAAATAGAAACAAAATAATCACCGAATGCACCAACTGTTATGACAACAACATTTTCACCAGCTGAAACAGTATTCACAGCAGCAGCTTCAAGTGCCGCAGTACCACCAGATGGTAAAAATAATATTTCTTCTTTAGTGCCGAATACAGGCTTTACTAAGTTAACAGTTTCACGATAAAGTGCAACAAATTCTGGTGTTCGGTGACTAATAATGCTCTTGTTCATCGCCAACTCTACACGCTTTGGAATTGGTGTAGGGCCAGGGTGACGTAAAATATTTTCATACATAGCTTGCCATCTCCTTTAAAAAGCTGAATTTTCCAACTATATATTATAATAAGAAATATTTAAGAAAATAGACAGTGTTTTGCTATAAGTGGTGTAGCATAGGGCTTTTCTTACTATATAGTATGCAGGAAAATGCAGATTAAATAGTAAGAAAATAAAAATGAAAAGGGATTGTTCATTATTAATGTTTGAAATAATTGGATTTGAAAATAAAAATAATGCGTTTTCACGAACTTTATAAAGATAAATTGGTGAAATGTTCGGAAATGAGTTGAAAAATGAAAAATGAGATGATATATTATTGAATGTAAATTAAATAACGTCGTCGTATAATAGCGGGAATAGGCTCGCGAGTTTCTACCAAATCACCGTAAATGATTTGACTACGATGTAAGTAGATTTGTATTGTAATATACATATACTTTATTCGTAGACATGTCATTTTTGTGGAAATGGCATGTCTCTTTAGTTGGTTTTATTTCCAAGGATTATAGACGATTAACGGAGGCGCAATTCACAATGAAAAAATATTTCGAGTTTGATAAACTTGGAACAAACTACCGTAGAGAGATTCTTGGTGGGTTTACAACATTCTTGGCGATGGCTTATATTCTAATTGTCAATCCATTAACATTAACGCTTGATGATATTCCAAATTTACCAGAAGCACTTCGTATGGACTATGGGGCAGTATTCGTTGCTACAGCAGTTGCAGCAGCTATCGGTTCATTTATTATGGGGATTTTTGCAAGATATCCATTAGCATTGGCTCCGGGTCTTGGTTTAAATGCATTCTTCGCCTATACGGTAATTTTAACGAATGGTAGCCCATGGCAACATGCATTAGCTGCCGTATTTGTATCAGGTGTATTCTTCTTAATTTTAACATTAACAGGTTTGCGTGAAAAATTAATTAATGCTATTCCATTAGAGCTTAAATTAGCTGTTGGTGCAGGTATCGGTTTATTCATTGCATTCATAGGTTTAAAAAATGCTGGCATCGTAGTTGCTAATCCTGCAACATTTGTTGGGATTGGTAATTTAACAGACCCACAAGTTTTATTGGCGATTTTCGGTATTATCATTACGGTTGTTTTCTTGGTTCGTGGTATAAAAGCAGGTGTATTTTTAGGGATGGCCATCACTGCAATCGCAGGTATGATTTTTGGTTTAGTGGAGTTGCCATCAGGCATTCTAGCAGCACCTCCATCAATTGAGCCAACATTTGGAGCGTTATTCTCAGCGTTTGGTGATGCTGAATTTTACACATTATCAATGCTTTCAGTAATTTTAACATTCTTATTTGTAGATTTTTTTGATAACGCAGGTACATTAATGGCTGTAGCGAATCAAGCGGGCTTCGTAAAAGATAATAAATTGCCACGTGCTGGTAAAGCGTTAATTTCTGATTCAATTGCAACAATCATCGGTTCTATTTTCGGTACATCAACAATTACTTCATTCGTTGAATCTTCGTCTGGTGTTGCTGCGGGTGCTCGTACAGGCTTTGCTTCAATCGTAACAGGTGTACTATTCTTGTTATCTTTATTCTTTTTACCACTATTAAGTGTTGTCACTACTGCCGTAACAGCTCCTGCTTTAATTGTTGTAGGTGTTTTAATGGTTGCATCACTTGGTAAAATTGATTGGGAAAAATTCGAGGTGGCTGTACCAGCATTCTTTACGATGTTAATGATGCCTTTAACATTTTCTATCGCAACAGGTGTAGCGATTGGTTTCGTATTTTATCCATTAACAATGATTGTTAAAGGTCGAGCAAAAGATGTTCACCCATTAATGTATGTATTCGGTTTAATCTTCTTACTTTACCTTGCGACAGCGGCTCATTAATAATTAATACCTTAGCTACTCAGACGAATAATGCGTTTGGGTAGCTTTTTGCATCTAAAGGTGAAACCAAAATGTAGTTGTTTGCGTATAACATTAATAACAAAGAATGGAGGGATGAGGTTGAAAAGAAAGTACTTCTTTTACGGTGTTCTAATAGCTGTTGGTGCAGTAATTGTGGCACTTATTTCAGGAGGCACACAAAAGATAGTAGGGTTTGCTGGTGGAGTAGGATTAATTTTATTAATAATTAGTATGTTGTTATCAGGTGCATTTATTAGTGGCGATCGCATGCGAGCTAATCAAACAGCAGATACAAGGGAAAGAAGCAAGCAGCGTGATAATAGTATAGAAAATCTTTTAATCATGTCTTTCCCATCGTTAGTAATAGCTATTCTTTTTTATTGGCTGCTGTAGCTCGATTTATACAGAGGACTAATTTTGTATACAGCCAAATTAAAGTACGAAGGAATTTATGATAGATTTTGAAGATGCGTTTTCTAAATATATTAGAAATAATTGATGTAATCGTACCGAAGTCAAAGAATCAAACTGTACAGATTTGACAAGGGAAATTACTTTACTACGATTTATATAAATAGGAAGAAACTAAATATTTCTATCGGCATTAAAATCTGAATATTTTTTCTTTTAATAAATGGTTGCAATATAGAATGATATAGGTGTATATTAATAAACGTTGTTGCGAAACAAACGCATAACAAAAATAAAAAGTCGTTGACAAATAGATTTATTTGTTTTAATATATTAAGCAGTCGCTTAAAACGACACATGAACCTTGAAAACTGAACAAGCAAGACGTGAATGAATAAAGTTTCATTGAATAGATGAAACACAATTTTGGACATCGAATGAAGATGCCAGCAAATGTTTTAATGTATCGAAAGCGAAGCGACAGATACAAATTTGAGCTTACTCAAATTCTTTTTATGGAGAGTTTGATCCTGGCTCAGGACGAACGCTGGCGGCGTGCCTAATACATGCAAGTCGAGCGAGTGTTACTTTGGTGCTTGCACCGAAGTAACGCTAGCGGCGGACGGGTGAGTAACACGTGGGCAACCTGCCCTGTAGATGGGGATAACTCCGGGAAACCGGGGCTAATACCGAATGATACTTTAAAACCCATGTTTTAAAGTTGAAAGATGGTTTTGCTATCGCTACAGGATGGGCCCGCGGCGCATTAGCTAGTTGGTGAGGTAATGGCTCACCAAGGCAACGATGCGTAGCCGACCTGAGAGGGTGATCGGCCACACTGGGACTGAGACACGGCCCAGACTCCTACGGGAGGCAGCAGTAGGGAATCTTCCACAATGGGCGAAAGCCTGATGGAGCAACGCCGCGTGAGTGAAGAAGGTTTTCGGATCGTAAAACTCTGTTGTAAGGGAAGAACAAGTGCCGTAGTAACTGGCGGCACCTTGACGGTACCTTATTAGAAAGCCACGGCTAACTACGTGCCAGCAGCCGCGGTAATACGTAGGTGGCAAGCGTTGTCCGGAATTATTGGGCGTAAAGCGCGCGCAGGCGGTTTCTTAAGTCTGATGTGAAAGCCCCCGGCTCAACCGGGGAAGGTCATTGGAAACTGGGGAACTTGAGTGCAGAAGAGGAAAGTGGAATTCCAAGTGTAGCGGTGAAATGCGTAGAGATTTGGAGGAACACCAGTGGCGAAGGCGACTTTCTGGTCTGTAACTGACGCTGAGGCGCGAAAGCGTGGGGAGCAAACAGGATTAGATACCCTGGTAGTCCACGCCGTAAACGATGAGTGCTAAGTGTTAGGGGGTTTCCGCCCCTTAGTGCTGCAGCTAACGCATTAAGCACTCCGCCTGGGGAGTACGGTCGCAAGACTGAAACTCAAAGGAATTGACGGGGGCCCGCACAAGCGGTGGAGCATGTGGTTTAATTCGAAGCAACGCGAAGAACCTTACCAGGTCTTGACATCCCGTTGCCCACTATGGAGACATGGTTTTCCCTTCGGGGACAACGGTGACAGGTGGTGCATGGTTGTCGTCAGCTCGTGTCGTGAGATGTTGGGTTAAGTCCCGCAACGAGCGCAACCCTTGATCTTAGTTGCCATCATTCAGTTGGGCACTCTAAGGTGACTGCCGGTGACAAACCGGAGGAAGGTGGGGATGACGTCAAATCATCATGCCCCTTATGACCTGGGCTACACACGTGCTACAATGGACGGTACAACCGGTTGCCAACCCGCGAGGGGGAGCTAATCCGATAAAACCGTTCTCAGTTCGGATTGTAGGCTGCAACTCGCCTACATGAAGCCGGAATCGCTAGTAATCGCGGATCAGCATGCCGCGGTGAATACGTTCCCGGGCCTTGTACACACCGCCCGTCACACCACGAGAGTTTGTAACACCCGAAGTCGGTGAGGTAACCTTTTGGAGCCAGCCGCCGAAGGTGGGATAGATGATTGGGGTGAAGTCGTAACAAGGTAGCCGTATCGGAAGGTGCGGCTGGATCACCTCCTTTCTAAGGATATTTTCGGAATATCTCCTACGGAGATAACATTCACGGATTGCTGTTCAGTTTTGAAGGTTCATCAACGGATGAATACTTCTTATTGTGCTCCTGCGGTTACTCGTCGCAAATACGCGAGGAAGCAAATGCAGGTAGCCTATTTGTTCTTTGAAAACTGGATAAAACGACATTGAAAGTAACAAGTTTTAAATAGATCAAGTAATTGATCGTGTAAGTTCTTAAATCTTATTTCTTTTATGAGATAAGTTGTAACTAACATGAAGGTTTCAAGACACGAGTAGGACAAGGAAGCGATTGAGCGATAGAAGGAGCGTACTTAAGTACGTGACTGACAGAGTGAATGAAGCTGACGCAGTCATACGATGTGTATTGAAAGCTGAATAGGTTAAGTGATTAAGGGCGCACGGTGGATGCCTTGGCACTAGGAGTCGATGAAGGACGGCACTAACACCGATATGCCTCGGGGAGCTGTAAGTAAGCTTTGATCCGGGGATTTCCGAATGGGGAAACCCACTATGTTTAATAGCATAGTATCCATACGTGAATTCATAGCGTATGGAAGACAGACGCAGGGAACTGAAACATCTAAGTACCTGCAGGAAGAGAAAGAAAATTCGATTCCCTGAGTAGCGGCGAGCGAAACGGGAAAAGCCCAAACCAAAGAGCTTGCTCTTTGGGGTTGTAGGACACTCTATACGGAGTTACAAAGGAATGAAGTAGATGAAGCGACTTGGAAAGGTCCGCCAGAGCAGGTAAAAGCCCTGTAGTCGAAAGTTCATTCCCTCCAGAGTGGATCCTGAGTACGGCGGAACACGTGAAATTCCGTCGGAATCCGGGAGGACCATCTCCCAAGGCTAAATACTCCCTAGTGACCGATAGTGAACCAGTACCGTGAGGGAAAGGTGAAAAGCACCCCGGGAGGGGAGTGAAAGAGAACCTGAAACCGTGTGCCTACAAGTAGTTAGAGCCCGTTAATGGGTGATAGCGTGCCTTTTGTAGAATGAACCGGCGAGTTACGATAACGTGCAAGGTTAAGCTGAGAAAGCGGAGCCGCAGCGAAAGCGAGTCTGAATAGGGCGAAGGAGTACGTTGTCGTAGACCCGAAACCAGGTGATCTACCCATGGCCAGGGTGAAGGTAAGGTAACACTTACTGGAGGCCCGAACCCACGTACGTTGAAAAGTGCGGGGATGAGCTGTGGGTAGCGGAGAAATTCCAATCGAACCTGGAGATAGCTGGTTCTCTCCGAAATAGCTTTAGGGCTAGCCTCGTGATGGAGAATACCGGAGGTAGAGCACTGTTTGGACTAGGGGGGCATCTCGCTTTACCGAATTCAGACAAACTCCGAATGCCGGATATTTATACACGGGAGTCAGACTGCGAGTGATAAGATCCGTAGTCAAGAGGGAAACAGCCCAGACCACCAGCTAAGGTCCCAAAGTAATCGTTAAGTGGAAAAGGATGTGGCGTTGCTTAGACAACCAGGATGTTGGCTTAGAAGCAGCCATCATTTAAAGAGTGCGTAATAGCTCACTGGTCGAGTGACACTGCGCCGAAAATGTATCGGGGCTAAACGATTCACCGAAGCTGTGGATTGACATCTACGATGTCAGTGGTAGGAGAGCGTTCTAAGTGCGTTGAAGTCAGACCGGAAGGACTGGTGGAGCGCTTAGAAGTGAGAATGCCGGTATGAGTAGCGAAAGACAGGTGAGAATCCTGTCCACCGTATGACTAAGGTTTCCTGAGGAAGGCTCGTCCGCTCAGGGTTAGTCGGGACCTAAGCCGAGGCCGATAGGCGTAGGCGATGGATAACAGGTTGATATTCCTGTACTACCTCCCCACCGTTTGAGCAATGGGGGGACGCAGGAGGGTAGGGTAAGCAGAGCGTTGGTTGTCTCTGTTCAAGCAGTAAGGCGTGTGTGTAGGCAAATCCGCACACTCTAACGCCAAGCTGTGATGACGAGTCCGTATGGACGAAGTTCCTGATCTCACACTGCCAAGAAAAGCCTCTAGCGAGGTGGGAGGTACCCGTACCGCAAACCGACACAGGTAGTCGAGGAGAGAATCCTAAGGTGTGCGAGAGAACTCTCGTTAAGGAACTCGGCAAAATGACCCCGTAACTTCGGGAGAAGGGGTGCTCTTGAGCGTGCAAGCGCATGAGAGCCGCAGTGAATAGGCCCAGGCGACTGTTTAGCAAAAACACAGGTCTCTGCAAAACCGTAAGGTGACGTATAGGGGCTGACGCCTGCCCGGTGCTGGAAGGTTAAGAGGAGTGGTTAGCGCAAGCGAAGCTATGAATTGAAGCCCCAGTAAACGGCGGCCGTAACTATAACGGTCCTAAGGTAGCGAAATTCCTTGTCGGGTAAGTTCCGACCCGCACGAAAGGCGTAACGATCTGGGCACTGTCTCAACGAGAGACTCGGTGAAATTATAGTACCTGTGAAGATGCAGGTTACCCGCGACAGGACGGAAAGACCCCGTGGAGCTTTACTGTAGCTTGATATTGAATTTTGGTACAACTTGTACAGGATAGGTAGGAGCCAGAGATCTCGGAGCGCCAGCTTCGAAGGAGGCGTCGGTGGGATACTACCCTGGTTGTATTGAAATTCTAACCCGTGCCCCTTAGCGGGGTAGGAGACAGTGTCAGGCGGACAGTTTGACTGGGGCGGTCGCCTCCTAAAAGGTAACGGAGGCGCCCAAAGGTTCCCTCAGAATGGTTGGAAATCATTCGTAGAGTGTAAAGGCACAAGGGAGCTTGACTGCGAGACCTACAAGTCGAGCAGGGTCGAAAGACGGGCTTAGTGATCCGGTGGTTCCGCATGGAAGGGCCATCGCTCAACGGATAAAAGCTACCCCGGGGATAACAGGCTTATCTCCCCCAAGAGTCCACATCGACGGGGAGGTTTGGCACCTCGATGTCGGCTCATCGCATCCTGGGGCTGTAGTCGGTCCCAAGGGTTGGGCTGTTCGCCCATTAAAGCGGTACGCGAGCTGGGTTCAGAACGTCGTGAGACAGTTCGGTCCCTATCCGTCGTGGGCGTAGGAAATTTGAGAGGAGCTGTCCTTAGTACGAGAGGACCGGGATGGACATACCGCTGGTGTACCAGTTGTCGTGCCAACGGCATCGCTGGGTAGCTATGTATGGACGGGATAAGTGCTGAAAGCATCTAAGCATGAAGCCCCCCTCAAGATGAGATTTCCCATTACGCAAGTAAGTAAGATCCCTCAAAGACGATGAGGTAGATAGGTTCGAGGTGGAAGTGTGGCGACACATGGAGCTGACGAATACTAATCGATCGAGGACTTAACCACAATTAAAACTTGTTTCAATGTTCGTTTATCCAGTTTTGAAAGAACAAACACTTTCTAAAAACAAGGATTTCAAGACACAAGCTAATCGAGGAAACAAAGGAGCGATTGAAGGAATGTACTAAAGTACATGACTGAATGAGCGAGTGCAGTTGACGAAGAGTAGCGCAGTAGATTGGAAGCTGAGTAAGGAACGTCTACTAAAAGCACCACATCCTGTGGTAACTTAGACGCCAGCACATCCACGTGCAAGTGAAGTAATGATGGCAAAGAGGTCACACCCGTTCCCATACCGAACACGGAAGTTAAGCTCTTTAGCGCCGATGGTAGTTGGGGGCTTCCCCCTGTGAGAGTAGGACATTGCTTCGCAATCAAAACCACTGAGGAATCAGTGGTTTTTTGTATGGAAAAGAAGCCCCCAACTACCAAAGACCGAAGGTCAGCTCGGCGCGTAATTGCAAGCAAACAATTGCAAACACTTTTAATCGAATACAATCCGAAGCAGTGCAGAAGAGCAAGGAGTCCGAGGCGCCAAGGAGCGCGGAGCGGAATGTGCATCGCACATGAGCACCGCAAGCGACGCGGACAACGAAGGAATCCGCGGCTCAGCTGTACTGAGTTGAAGCGCCGATGGTAGTTGGGGGCGCCCCTGTGAGAGTAGGACATTGCTTCGCAATCAAAACCACTGAGGAATCAGTGGTTTTTTTATATGGAAAAGAAGCCCCCAACTACCAAAGACCGAAGGTCAGCTCGGCGCGTGATTGGAGGTAAACAATTGCAAAACACTTTTAATCGAATACAAGCTCAAGAAGTGCAGAAGAGCAAGGAGTCCGAGGCGCCAAGGAGCGCGGAGCGGAATGTGCAACGCACATGAGCACCGCAAGCGACGCGGACAACGAAGGAATCCGCGGCTCAGCTGTGCTGCGTTAAAGTGCTTGGGGATGCCCCCTGTGAGAGTAGGACATTGCTTCACAAGACAAACCACTGATAACTTAGTAAATTTTTTGTATGGAAAAGAGGAAGTCTTTAGGAAGAAAAAGAGCGAACATGGAATAAATTTTAGGAAACATGGAATAAAAGCTGAAAAACGTGGAATAAATTTCGAAAAACATGGAATAAACTTCGAAAAACATGGAATAACTAACTATCGTGCTTATCTATAAACTTAAAATATCTGCTTTTACTGTCTATTATCAAGCGATTGCTAAATAGTGACCTATTTTTAGCTACTTGCTGATAGCACATAAAAATGCATTGATAAAAAAACAAAACTTATTGATAGAATCTTAAAATACATTAATAACATATTCTTCATATATGAAATACTCTATAATAAAGAGAATTTCTCAATTAGCCTTTGAAGTATGCTGGATTTGTAAAAGAGCCAATTACTGTAATAATAATTATTATGCTATAACCAAGCTATCTTTAAAAACAGGAGTGTCTCAAAAGCAGGTAATACACTGCTTTTAAGACGCCTTCTCTGTTATATCTATAACAGCCTCTCTATTGATATAAGGTCATTATGTCCTATTCCAGAAGCGCTGGTGGGCGATAGCAGTGACAAACTCCCTTTCGAAATTTGGATTATTTGCGGCAAATACTACTCCAGCTAAATTATTATTTTTCGATGTTTGTATAAAAGTTTGCCCAGTCGTGGCAACACCAATTGGTTTATAGTGTTTATATGCTTCTTGAACAAAATCAGAAACGTCACGCATGAATTTTACTTGATATTCGGAGTTCCCACCGACGATATAAATTGAATCGACTAAATATGGGCTAGATGTGAGAAATGTTTTATTCACTTTAATTTTTGTTCCATCATTTCCAGTAACTGTACCAAGCTGCTCACTTATAATATCAAAGAAAACACCATTATTTTGTAGGAAATTGAGCACGATTGTTACTTCTTGGCCATTAAATCCATTACCAATTAAAACTCCTACTTTTTGTGTATAGGCATATTTAGGTGTATTACTCTGACTTAGGGAGGGGTAACTCGTTGAAACTGGAACTTGGGTTCCGCTTGGACGATTTACACCAACATTATCTGCAACAATATAAGCCATTTCTTGATCAACATTGACAAGCAAATCAACAACTTGCTGACGAACGGATGCTCTGATAACGCTACCAACTTGGTAACTTAATCCATCTATAGTATGTTGTTTTTCAATGGAGGTCAAACTATTCCAGAATATTCTCGGCTGTGTAAAGAAATCAAAAAACGACTCACTGCGCTGGCGTGTGACGTGTCCTTCTACTTTTTCTGGGTAATGGGCATAGCCGCCATCTTTAGGGGGAGTTGTGTATGGCGTGTTATTTGCTATTGAGTTTCTGTGGTAATTCACTTGATCCACATCAATACGATACCTCATATAACCATCTCGTTGATTATTATGAAACGGGCATAATGAACGATTTATAGGGAGATCCTGAAAATTCGCTCCCCCAAGTCGATGATATTGGGCACTTTGATAAGCAATTAATCTTCCTTGCAAAACGGGGTCATTAGAAAAATCAATTCCAGGTACTACATTTGCAGGGTTAAATGCTACTTGTTCCACCTCTGCAAAAAAATTATCTACATTTTTATTTAAAGTCATTTTCCCGATAAGATGTACAGGAATAAGCTCCTCTGGCCAGAACTTGGAAGGATCTAAAATATCAAAATCGTACTTAAACTCATCCTCTGGTGCAATCATTTGAACACCCAATTCATATTCGGGATAAGCACCACGATTAATGGCCTCCCTCAGGTCACGGCGATGGAAATCTGGGTCGATACCCCCAATTTTCTGAGCCTCATCCATAAGCAGTGAGTGAACGCCAAGCACAGGCTTCCAAACAAATCTTACAAAGGTCTTTAATCCCTGTTCGTTGACAAATAGATACGTATTAATTGACCAAGATTCCATCATTCGATAACTTCTTAAAATCCCCCTAGGTGACATAACCCATAAAGTCATGTGAAGTGCCTCCGGGTTATTAGCTACATAATCCCAAAAATTATCGTGTGCACCGGCAGCTGTTGGGATGTCACTTCGCGGTTCGGGTTTGTATGCATGTATAACGTCTGGAAACTTCATCGGATCAGTGTTTATGAGTATAGGCATGGCAATTGTAGTTAAATCATAAACTCCCTCTTCTGTATAAAACTTAACACCTAAACATCGTAAATCCCTTGCAGTGTCCTTCGAGCCTCTACCACCTTGTACCGTCGAAAAACGAACAAAAAGAGGTGTTTTCTTTCCAGGTTCCTGCAAAAATCCTGCTTTTGTAAATGGCTTCATTGATTGATAACATTCAAATTCACCATGTGCTCCATATCCTCTTGCGTGAACAACCCTTTCAGGTATTCTTTCGCGAACGAAATGAGTCATTTTTTCGAAATAATGGAAGTCCTCCTGCAATGAAGGTCCGCGTTCACCGGCTGTTAAAATTTGTTCATCATTAGATACTTTCAGCCCTTCATTTGTCGTCATAGGCTTTCCTGTATTTTTTATACGAAACTGCTCCAATTGTATGTTTTTACTATTTTCATTAATGGGTTTATTATTTCCAGACGACGGTTTATTCATATCCATCTTAACATTCACCCCAAACATATAATAAATCAATCTCATTTATATGCTTATGCAACCTTTGATGAACTAGACCAAATTTATTTGGAAATTTCATTGGGTATTATTAATTAATATAATACAGGTCTTTGGTAATGTTGAGGCTAGATGGATTTGGAAATCAACTTAACTATTCCGTATATTATTTTTATGTATAATATTTAAAAAATTAATTAAGGTAAAATTTCAGCAATATTATTTCTTTCTTCGCAAAAACCCGAACAAATCAAATTGTTCGGGTTTGTTTATAATTATTCAATCTCTAAATGCTGCTGTAGGCTACTGCTTATATCTATTAACTCCTGCTCATCAAATATATAGTACCAAAGCGTATCGATGCGCTGGCCGTCTCCTTTTTCAAATTGTAGCTGATCGATGTCTTTGTTTAAATTGGCATAAAGTTTCTGCAATTGGTATAAATTATTCATTGGAAAATTCATTTGTACATTATCGCCTAGTACATCAAAAATATCATTTAACTTAAATAAAGTAGAGGGGCTTGCTGCTTTTTCAGCAATCGCCTGAATTAATTGTTTTTGGCGTAATTGTCTGCCAAAATCACCACGTGGGTCCTCATAGCGGATGCGAGTGAAGATAAGTGCTTCCTCGCCATCCAATGTTACTTCACCTTTCGGGAAGCTGTATTGACGATGAGATAAATCCAAATCATTATTAACTGTGACTCCACCTAATACGTCAATAATTTGTAAAAAGCCTTCCATATTAATGGCGACATAATAATCAATCGGTATATTTAAAATGTTTTCTACTGTAGCAATTGACATTGGTATGCCACCGCGTGCGTAGGCATGATTAATTTTTTCGACCGTGTTGTTGCCAATAATTTCAACGCGTGCATCACGTGGTATGCTTAGCATTTTAACAGTTTTTTGCTCTGGATTTACTGTGACGACAATCATCGTATCACTTCGCCCGACATCATACTCTCGCTCATCAATTCCTAACAATAAAACGGAAAAAGGGTCGATATGTGGGAGCTTATCTGAAATAATTGCTTCATTATTATTAGGATGCTCCTGTGCTTGCATTTTTTCAACAGCTTTTTGGAAGGAGAAATATGTGAATGCCCCGTAGCAAGCTGCTCCAGTTATTAAAAAGGCCATTAAAAATAATACAACCTTTTTCCAAGTTTTCATTTTAGGTTTTGTTCTTTTTTGCATAGTAAATCTCCATTTTCTTTAATGAATCATATAGACGTTATTCGTATGGATAAGTTCCTTAAAGTATTTCCATTTGAAACGAAATTTAATATTGCGCGTCAAATAGGAAAAGGAGGCGCTGAAAGTGAAAAGAAAAATAGTAGCGAGCTGTATACTACTTATATGTGTAGTTACTGTTATGATGGGTGTTTCTTATATTCCACAGAAGTTGTTAAAAGTTGAAGAAAAGGAAGTATTGAAAATCGAAATAACGAATGGATTTACTGGTGAAAAAACGGAAGTAACGAATGCGGCGCAAATTTCACAAATCCTTTTGAATTTAACTGATATTACAATTCAAAAAGAGCAGTCTGCCAAAGATTTAAAAGGGTATCATTACAGTATCACAATTTATACGGACAAAGGGATAGCACAGCAGCTAGCAATTCATGATGAGGAGACAGTTATTTATAAAGATGCCCTCTATAAAACAAAGGGAAAATCAATTGATAAAGCATATATAGAGCATCTACTTAAAGAAGTGACAAACATTTGACAAAATTTCATGCTCATTCATGCTATAGTAGAGATAGTAGATGGACGATTGGAAGGATGAACAACATTGTCAAAAAAGCAGGTTTGGTATGAGGTGCAGGAAGGTGAAACAATTGAGCAATGCCTAGAGAGAATGGAGCGAGATGGCTATTCGATAGGTGGAAGGAAAGAAGAGCCAATGTTTCATTTAGTGGATGGGCAACCAACCTATTTGCGCCAAAAAATTCAATTTAAAGGTATACTACGAAACGAATAGTTGTTAATTCCGAACATTAATGTTTTCTGAAAATTTATCGTTCGCATTTTTGCGTTGATTTTATAGAAAAGGCTTGTTAAAATGTGAACAGGAAAACATTTTACCCGCATATATGCTAAAGGATATGGCTTTAGTGTTTCTACCCGGTACCGTAAATTCCGGACTATGTTGGGAAGCAACTATTCAATTTTAGAATGATATAAAAAGAAAGCAGATTCTTTTATTATTCGATCCTTGAGTAGTTTGCTTTCTAGTACATAGAAAGCAAACTATTCGAGGATTTTTTATTAAAATTTAAGGAGTGCGAGATGATGAGTCCAAAGATTGGCGTTATTATGGGAAGTTCTAGCGATTGGGAAACAATGAAGCATGCATGCGAAATATTGGATGAGCTACAAGTACCTTATGAAAAGCAGGTGGTGTCAGCACATCGCACACCAGATTTAATGTTTGAATATGCAGAGGCAGCCCGTGGACGAGGGATTCAAGTAATCATTGCTGGTGCTGGTGGTGCAGCGCATTTACCAGGAATGGTAGCTGCGAAAACAACATTACCAGTAATTGGTGTGCCAGTACAGTCCAAAGCATTAAATGGTCTTGATTCTTTATTATCAATTGTCCAGATGCCAGGTGGTGTACCGGTTGCAACTGTGGCGATTGGTAAAGCAGGGGCGACGAATGCTGGTCTACTTGCAGCACAAATTTTATCAATAATAGATGCAGCGCTAGCAGAGCGTTTAGAAAAGCGCCGCGAAGTGATTAAAGAGCAGGTGCTAGAAAGCACAGGTGAATTACAGTGACAAAAGTTATTTATCCAGGGCAAACAATCGGTATTATTGGTGGCGGTCAATTAGGACGTATGATGGCTTTAGCAGCGAAGGAAGCAGGCTTTAAAATTGCTGTTTTAGAGCCAGCCATGGATTCACCTTGTGGACAAGTTGCTGATATTCGCATTGTGGCAGCTTATGACGACGAGGCGGCACTTGAGGAGTTAGCAGAAGTAAGTGATGTCATCACTTACGAATTTGAAAATATTGATTACGAAGGTTTAAAGCGATTAACACAAATTGCTTATGTACCACAAGGCGCTGAACTTGTGCGCATTACGCAAAATCGCGTAACGGAAAAAGCAGCAATTGTAGAGGCAGGCTGTCCAGTTGCTCCTTATGTTGTTGCAGAGAGCTACGCTGAGCTCGTGGCGAAAATTGACGAAATTGGCTTTCCATGTATCGTGAAAACTGCTCGTGGAGGCTATGATGGGAAAGGTCAGCAGCTATTAAAATCGACGGCTGATTTATCATTAGCAGAAGAGTTATTCGAACATTCTGTTTGCATTGCAGAAGGTTTTGTCCCTTTTGAGAAAGAAATTTCTGTAATTGTGCAACGAAATGGACAAGGGCAAACATGTTGCTTGCCTGTTGGAGAAAATATTCACGTTAATCACATTTTACATGAAACAATTGTCCCTGCGCGTATTGCGCAAACAACTTATGAAAAAGCTACAGAGGCAGCTACAAAAATAGCAGATTCTCTAAATTTAGTTGGTACATTAGCTGTTGAAATGTTCGTTTTAGAAAATGGGGAGCTTGTGATTAACGAGCTAGCACCAAGACCGCATAACTCTGGGCATTATTCAATTGAGGCGTGTAATATTTCTCAATTTGCACAGCATATACGAGCGGTATGTGGCTGGCCACTGCGTGAGCCGAAGCTATGGGCGCCAACAGTTTCTATTAATGTTTTAGGACAGCATATTATTCCATTAACGAATTCAATAGCTAAATATCCAAACTGGTCTGTTCACCTTTATGGAAAGGCTGAAGCGAAGATTAATCGGAAAATGGGACATGTTACGATTATGACAGATGATATTGAGGTAACCTTACAAGAAATAAAAGGTGCAGAAATTTGGGCTGATGATGTGTAGTAAGCATTGCCAGCATAGGTAAATCATTATATTCAAGATAAATGGGAGGAAACAACAGTGAAAAAAGTGAAAATTTACGTAACGTTAAAGGAAAGTATTATTGAGCCACAAGGAACTGCAGCAAGCAATACTTTAAAGCAAATAGGCTATGAGGAAGTACAAAGTTTACGTGTAGGAAAATATTTAGAACTAACAATTGCTGATACGGATCGTGACATTGACACAATTGTGAAGGAAGCTTGTGAAAAGGTATTAGTAAATACAATTATGGAAAACTATCGCTACGAAATCGAGGAGGCCTAATCTATGAAATTTGCAGTACTCGTATTTCCAGGTTCAAACTGTGATTTAGACATGTATCATGCGGTCAAGGATCAATTGGGGGAAGAAGTAGAGTATGTTTCTCATAAAGAAACATCATTGGCAGGCTTCGACGCTCTATTAATACCGGGGGGTGCGTCTTATGGCAACTACTTACGTCCAGGTGCACTAGCTGCTCAGTCAAATATTATTCCGGCTTTAAAGGAATTTGTAGCACAAGGTAAGCCGGTGCTAGGAGTAAGTAACGGGTTTCAAATTTTAACTGAGGCAGGCATTTTACCGGGAACTTTATTACGCAATAAAGGAATTAACTTTATTTGCCGTACAGTTCAATTAAAGGTTGAAAATAATAATACATTATTTACGAATGAATACGAAGCAGAAGAAATTATTTCAATTCCAATTGCACATGAAGATGGTAATTACTACTGTGATGAGGAAACGTTAGCGAAATTAAAAGAAAACAATCAAATTGTTTTCACTTATTCAGGTAATAATCCAGATGGCTCCTTAGCAAACATTGCGGGTATTGTAAACGAACGAGGAAATGTACTAGGGATGATGCCTTATCCGGAGCGTGCAGTAGAGCAAATTATCGGTGGTACAGATGGATTAAAATTATTCAAATCAATTGTAAAGCAGTGGAGGGAACAACATGTCAACAAATAATTTCGAGCCAACTCCAGAACAAATTAAAGAGCAGCGTATTTATGCAGATATGGGTATGACAGATGAGGAATACGATTTAGCTGTAGAAAAGCTTGGTCGTCAACCAAACTGGACAGAAATCGGTTTATTTTCTGTCATGTGGTCTGAGCACTGTTCTTATAAAAAATCAAAACCTGTATTGCGTAAATTCCCTACAACTGGCCCTCAAGTATTACAAGGTCCTGGTGAAGGAGCGGGAATTGTTGATATTGGTGACGGTCAAGGTGCTGTATTTAAAATGGAATCGCATAACTACCCATCTGCTATCGAACCTTACCAAGGAGCAGCAACAGGTGTAGGTGGGATTTTACGCGATGTTTTCTCAATGGGTGCACGACCAATCGCAGCAATCAATTCTTTACGCTTCGGTGAATTACAGTCAGAGCGTGTAAAATACTTATTTAAAGAGGCAGTAGCAGGTATTGCAGGCTATGGTAATAGCATTGGTGTGCCAACTGTAGGAGGGGAAGTACAGTTTGACCCTTGCTATGAAGGTAACCCACTTGTTAACGCAATGGTTGTCGGTTTAATTGACCATAAAGATATTCAGCGCGGTGTAGCAGCGGGTGTTGGTAACACAATTATGTATGCAGGCGCTCCAACTGGGCGTGATGGTATTCACGGTGCAACGGCTTCTTCCTCTGAATTAGCAGATGATTCGGCAGAAAAAAGCTCACCAGTACAAGCGGGTGACCCATTCGTAGAAAAGCTATTAATGGAAGCTTGCTTAGAGGCTGTAAAATCTGACGCTTTAGTCGGTATTCAAGACATGGGTGCAGCAGGTCTTACTTCTTCATCAGCAGAAATGGCTTCAAAAGCGGGTACTGGTGTTGAAATGAATTTAGATTTAGTGCCTCAGCGAGAAGAAAATATGACAGCATATGAAATGATGCTTTCAGAATCACAGGAGCGTATGCTACTTGTTGTTAAAGCCGGTCGTGAGGACGAAGTGAAGGAAATCTTCGGGCGTCATGATATAGAAGCTGTGGCAATTGGACACGTGACAGATGATAAAATGCTGCGTTTATTACACAAAGGCGAGGTAGTAGCGGAGTTACAAGCAGATATTCTTGCCGAGGAGGCGCCAGTTTATTATATGCCAGATGCTGAGCCAGCGTATTTTGCTCAATATCAGGCGATGGAAAATGCTGAGCCTACTGTAACAGATTATAAAGAAACATTAGTAAAATTATTAAAAACTCCTACAATTGCTTCTAAGGAATGGGCATATAGTCAATTTGATTCTGAGGCACGTACTAGCACAGTTGTTGGACCGGGGTCGGATGCAGCAGTTGTACGTGTGCGCGGAACAAATAAAGGGTTAGCTATTACAGCGGATTGTAATTCTCGTTATATTTACTTAGACCCAGAAACAGGCGGTAAAATTGCGGTAGCGGAGGCTGGACGTAACATCGTATGTTCTGGTGGAGAGCCTCTTGCGATTACGGACTGCTTAAACTTTGGTAATCCAGAGAAACCTGAAGTATTTTGGCAGCTACAAAAGTCAGCAGATGGTATTGCCGCAGCATGTTTAGCGTTAGATGCACCTGTTATCGGCGGAAACGTGTCGATGTATAATGAGCGTTCAGGTGAGGCTATTTACCCGACACCAACAATTGGTATGGTCGGTTTAGTAAAAGATTTAGCGCATGTGACAACACAGGAAGTGAAGCAAGCGGGTGATATCGTTTACTTAATAGGTGAAACGAAAACTGAATTTGGTGGCTCTGAGCTACAAAAATTAGTTGAGGGCAAGATTTCAGGTAAGGCACCAGCAATTGATTTAGAAGTTGAGGCTGCCCGTCAAAAGGCATTATTAGAGGCGATTCGTGCCAATTTAGTACAGTCAGCGCACGACGTATCAGAAGGCGGCGTAGCTGTAGCACTGGCGGAGAAAACATTTGCCGCGCAAGGGCTTGGCGTGAATATAACATTACAAGGTTCAGCAACAACAGTATTATTCGCTGAATCACAATCACGTTTTATCGTGACAGTAAAAGCAGAAAATGCAGCTAGCTTTGAAGCAGCAGTAGCAGATGCGAAGAAAATTGGTACAGTAACAAATGATGAAAAAATTACAATTAATGGAGAAACAGCCACTCTTGTGGAAGGGACAGTCGAAGAGTTCCGTTCTGCTTGGAAAGGAGCAATTCCATGCTTGCTGAAATCAGAGGCTTAAACGAAGAGTGTGGTGTATTCGGGATTTGGGGCAACTCAAATCCTGCTCACCTAAGCTATTACGGTTTACATGCCTTACAGCACCGCGGGCAAGAAGGTGCTGGTATTGTTGTAACAGATGGTGAAGGACTTCGTATTCAAAAAGGTGAAGGCTTAGTAAGCGAAGTATTCAATGAAGATAAATTAAAAAGAATAAATGGTAAGGCTGCAATTGCCCATGCGCGTTATGCTACGGGTGGCGCGCGCGGCATTGAAAATGTACAGCCATTATTATTTCATTCTTCTACTGGCAGTCTAGCAATTGCCCATAATGGCAACTTAGTAAATGCGAGTCATTTACAGCAATATTTAGAAAGACAAGGAAGTATTTTTCATTCTAGCTCTGACACAGAAGTCGTGGCTCACTTAATTAAGAAAAGCAAACTCTCTCCATTTCGCGCTAAAGTAAAAGAGGCTTTGAACCTATTAAAAGGTGCTTACTCATTGTTAATTATGACGAAGGAAGAAATGCTTGTTGCAAGAGACCCACATGGTTTGCGTCCATTATCTTTAGGGAAGCTTGGAGATGGTTGGGTTGTTGCTTCTGAAACATCTGCCTTTGATTTAATTGGTGCAGAGTTTGTTCGCTCAATTGAACCGGGGGAATTACTAATTATTAATGACCAAGGTATCACATCTGACCGTTTCGTTGAGATGCAAGGTCGTGCAATGTGTGCGATGGAGTATGTATATTTAGCGCGCCCAGATTCAGATATTGATGGTATTAATGTTCATATGGCACGTAAACGTATGGGCAAACAGCTAGCGAGAGAATGTGCTCATATTGAGGGCGATGTAGTGACAGGTGTGCCAGATTCAAGTATTTCTGCAGCGATTGGCTTTGCGGAAGAGAGTGGGATTCCATATGAGCTTGGTTTAATTAAAAATCGCTATGTAGGACGCACATTTATTCAGCCAACACAAGAATTGCGTGAGCGCGGGGTAAAAATGAAATTATCACCGGTTGTTCAAGTAGTGAAGGGCAAGCGTGTTGTCATGGTAGACGACTCGATTGTTCGTGGAACGACATCAAAACGCATTGTGAGAATGTTGAAGGAGGCAGGAGCAGCGGAGGTGCATGTTGTTATTTCATCACCACCAATGACAGACCCTTGCTTCTATGGTATCGACACATCGACACATGAAGAGCTTATCGCAGCAAGCCATAATGTGGAAGAAATTAGACAGGCTATCGAGGCAGATTCATTAACATTTTTATCTGCGCAGGGCATGATTGATTCTATCGCTCGCCCATTTGAAGATGAAAATGGCGGTTTATGTCTAGCTTGCTTTAGTGGGAAATACCCAACTGAAATTTTTCCTGATACACTTTTACCACATGAAAAAGAATTATTAAGTTAAAAAGAAATACGTATTTCCCTTTCAAATTTGGGCAACCACAAAGTCAGTCCTTTTTTGAATGGGAAATACGTCAATAAAATGCGGATGGAGCTGTTTGAGAAGTCATATAAAGACAGCTTTCAATCATCGGTTAATCCAACAAAGGAGGCGCTTTTCGCATGTCGAAAGCATATGAACAAGCAGGTGTAAATATAGAGGCTGGCTATGAAGCTGTAAAGCGTATGAAATCTCACGTTGAACGTACAAAACGGTTAGGTGTGATGGGCACGTTTGGTGGCTTTGGCGGTATGTTTGATTTGTCTACATTAAACTTGAAGGAGCCTGTATTAATTTCGGGTACTGATGGGGTCGGAACGAAGCTAAAGCTAGCTTTCATGGTTGATAAGCACGACACAATCGGTATCGACTGTGTTGCTATGTGTGTCAACGATATCGTTGCACAAGGCGCAGAGCCATTATATTTCCTAGACTACGTAGCTGTCGGCAAGGCGCAGCCAGCAAAAATTGAACAAATCGTAAAAGGTGTTGCAGATGGTTGTGTGCAATCAGGCGCAGCATTAATCGGTGGCGAAACAGCAGAAATGCCAGGTCTTTATGAGGAAGATGAATATGATTTAGCAGGTTTTGCAGTAGGTGCTTGTGAAAAGAGCGCTATTATTACAGGTGAAAAAATCGCTGAGGGCGATGTGCTTGTTGGGATAGCTTCAAGCGGTGTGCATTCTAATGGTTATTCATTAGTCCGCAAAATTGTTTTTGCAGACAATGGCTATGCAGTAGACCAAGTAATAGAAGGTTATGAGGCATTAGGTCCTATCGGTGAAGCCTTACTTGTGCCAACAAAGCTTTATGCGAAGCCTGTGTTAGCAGCAATTAAAGCAGCGGATGTACATGGGTGTGCACATGTTACAGGTGGTGGCTTCTATGAAAACTTGCCACGTATGATGCCAGAAGGGCTAGCTACAGAGGTTGATTTAGGCTCTTGGCCAGTATTGCCTGTATTTGAATTTTTAAAGGAAAAAGGTCAGTTAGCTGATAAGGATTTATATAATGTATTCAACATGGGTATTGGCTTTGTTATTGCTGTACCAGCAGCAGATGCTGACAAAGTGCTTACGGCTGTTGAAGCGAATGGCGAAAAAGCCTATGTAATCGGTCGCGTTGTAAAGGGTGAGGGCGTGATTTTTAACGGTGAGCATGACGGGAGTTTAGTGTAATGACGAAAATAGCAGTATTTGCGTCAGGCAGCGGTAGCAATTTTCAAGCTATTGCAGAAAGCATTCAGCGCGGTGAGCTAGATGCTAAAATTGAGCTAGTCATAACAGATAAACCAGGTGCCTTTGTAGTAACGCGTGCCAATGAGCTAGGCATCCCAGTGCTAGAGCTAGCACCGAAAACATTTCCTTCAAAGGCCCATTATGAGCAGGCGATTATTGATGCATTACAAGAAAAGAAGATTGAATGGATTGTTTTAGCAGGCTATATGCGCTTAATTGGGGAAACTTTATTAGCAGCGTTTCCTAACCGCATCGTTAATATTCACCCGTCTTTACTTCCATCTTTCCCTGGGAAAGATGCGATTGGACAAGCATTTGAGCATGGTGTAAAGGTAACAGGTGTGACAGTCCATTTTGTAGATGCAGGCATGGATACAGGTCCAATCATCGCACAGATAGCAGTAGATATTGCCGAGTCACGCGAGGAAACAGAGGAGCGAATTCATAAAGCAGAGCACAAATTATACACCGCTACACTGCAACAGTTATTTCAATAAAAGACGGGGCTGCGCGGCAAGGTAGCCCCTACATTTTTATCGGCTATAGTAGGATACTTGCCACTAGAAAGGAACTCAGTCTAAAAGCATCACTCGTACATAATGACTGGGTGGCCGACATCTTGTTGGCTAAACTTGCACGGATGTCGCAGGTCGGCTCGGGGAAATTTGGACGAGAGTTAGCCGAGGTATAATTGATTATAAATTGGAGGATTTTATCGTGGGTAAACGTGCACTTATTAGTGTTTCGAATAAAGAAGGTATTTTAGAATTTGCAAAAGAATTAGTTGCATTAGGTTATGAAATTTTATCAACTGGTGGTACAAAAAGCATGTTACAGGACAATCATGTACCTGTAACAGCAGTCGATGAAGTAACAAAGTTTCCAGAAATTTTGGATGGACGTGTAAAGACATTGAATCCGTTAATTCACGGAGGCCTTTTAGGAAAATTTGATGATGCTTCACACCAAGCGCAAATGAATGAGCATGGAATCGAGCCAATTGAGATTGTTTGTGTAAACTTATATCCTTTTGTTGAAACAATTTCAAAGCCTAATGTATCATTGGATGATGCGATTGAAAATATCGATATTGGTGGACCTACAATGTTACGTTCTGCTGCGAAAAATCATCAATATGTAACGGTCATTGTAGATGCAGCAGATTATGCGCAAGTATTGGAAGAACTTAAGGCAAATGGGGCAACGACGCATAAAACACGCCGCAAGCTTGCAGCAAAAGTATTCCGTCATACAGCAGCATACGACTCATACATTTCAAATTATTTAACAGAGGAAGATTTCCCAGAAAGCCTAACTTTAACTTATGAATTGAAGCAAAATTTACGCTATGGTGAAAACCCACATCAAAAGGCGGCGTTCTATCAAAAGCGTCTAGGTTCTGACTTTTCAATTGCATTTGCAGAACAATTGCACGGTAAAGAGCTTTCTTACAATAATATTCAAGATGCAAATGCGGCATTGCAAATTGTGAAGGAATTCGAGATGCCTGCTGCTGTCGCAGTTAAACATATGAACCCATGCGGTGTCGGCACTGGCGCAACGATTGAAGAAGCATTCAATAAAGCATATGAAGCAGACCCAACGTCTATTTTCGGTGGCATTATTGCATTAAACAAGGAAGTGGACGTAGCAACAGCTGAAAAGCTTGGCGGCATCTTCTTAGAAATTATTATTGCACCTTCATTTACAGAACAAGCATTGAACATTTTGACAGCGAAGAAAAATATCCGTCTAATGACAATTGATTTCTCACAAGCGAAGCAAGACCAATTCAATGTCGTATCCGTAGAGGGCGGCTTGCTTGTCCAAGAGCCAGACCGTTTCGGCTTTAATGATGCAACAATCGATGTAGTAACGGACCGTAAACCAACTGAGGAAGAATGGAATGCCTTAAAATTAGGCTGGGCTGTAGTGAAGCATGTGAAATCAAATGCAATTGTCGTTGCAGACAGCCAAATGACATTAGGTGTGGGCGCTGGTCAAATGAATCGTGTAGGCGCGGCGAAGATTGCTTTTGAGCAAGCGGGTGTGAAGGCACGAGGTGCAGCTTTAGCATCGGATGCCTTCTTCCCTATGGGCGACACAGTGGAGGCGGCACATGCAGCAGGTATTACTGCAATTATTCAACCAGGCGGCTCAATCAAGGACCAAGAATCAATTGACAAGGCAAATGAATATGGCATCACAATGGTATTCACAGGCGTACGCCACTTCAAGCACTAAAAAACAATAGCATAAGTAAAATAGAGCGGTTATAATAGAATAATGTTTCGTTGCTACTTTTGGTCGGAGAAGCAACAGAAGCGTTATGAAAAATGCCTTAGCTTTTAGGCGGGCATAAAAACAGCATGCCTTTGGCCGGACATGCTGTAAAAAAAGCTGCGATTAAATTATCCACTTTGGCCGGGGGAAATTAATCGCAAATTATCATATTTAAGCAACAGCACTATTTTGGTCGGGTACGTTTGTTGTGTAAATAATGATAAAAACGCTCGCTGCAATAGCGGGCGTTTTTTTGTAGGAAAAGAGAATTCACAGATAAGTCATAAAAAACGAAAAATAAGTAAAGGCTATGATGATAAACGGGAGGTTAGAGAAAAATGAAAGTTCTTGTAATTGGCAGTGGGGGGCGTGAGCATGCAATTGCTAAGCAGTTTAGTGTTGCGCCATCAGTGGAGAAAGTATTTGTTGCACCTGGTAATGATGGGATGCGAGCGGATGCTGAAGTAGTAGCAATTGATGCAATGGATTTTGCTGCATTAGTAGCGTTTGCAAAGGAGCAAAGCATTGATTTAACATTTGTTGGACCTGAACAGCCATTGGCAGCAGGCATTGTAGATTATTTTCAGCAGGAGGGCTTGACGATTTTTGGTCCGACAAAGGCCGCAGCTCAAATTGAGGGCTCTAAATCCTACGCCAAGGAAATTATGCAAAAATACAATATTCCGACGGCTGCATATGCAACATTTACAGAAGCAGCGCCTGCTATTGCTTATATTAAGGAGCAGGGGGCACCAATCGTTGTAAAGGCGGACGGACTAGCAGCAGGTAAAGGTGTAATAGTTGCGCTAACGGAGCAAGAGGCAATTGATGCGGTCAATGATATGATTGGCAATCAGCTTTTTGGTGACTCTTCTTCACGTGTTGTAATTGAAGAGTTTTTAGATGGTGAAGAATTTTCATTTATGTCTTTCGTACATAAAGGGCAAATTTATCCGATGGTTATCGCGCAAGACCATAAGCGCGCTTACGATGGAGATAAGGGACCGAACACAGGTGGTATGGGTGCTTATTCGCCAGTACCTCAAATTCCACAAGAAGTTGTTTCAAAAGCTTATATTGAGATTGTAGAGCCAACTGTAAAAGCAATGGAGGAAGAAGGCGTATCTTTTTCAGGTATTCTTTATGCAGGGCTTATTTTAACGGCAAAAGGTCCAAAAGTAATTGAGTTCAACGCACGTTTTGGAGACCCAGAAACACAGGTGGTACTGCCGCGCATGGCATCTGACTTTGGCTTGTTTATGCAAGCTTTAATGTCTGAAAAATATTTTGATTTACAATGGTCAAATGAAGCAATGTTAGGTGTAGTTATCGCAGCAGAAGGCTACCCTGGTGATGTAGAAAAAGGCAATGCATTACCGAATTTACAAACGATAAGTGAAAAATATGCCGTGTACCATGCTGGTACAAAGCTAGTAAATGGCACATATGTAGGAAATGGTGGTCGTGTCTTACTTGTAGCGGCAAAAGCCGATACATTGCTAGAGGCACAACAAAAAGTATATGAAGCAATTGAAACGGAAAGCTGGGATAAATTCTTCTTCCGCAAAGATATCGGCTGGCGTACATTGCAATAAAAAGAAAAGATGGGAAGTCGCTTTAAAGTTAGTGTTTTATGAATCGCTAAATGATTCATATTAAAGAATAGTGGCTGTCTAGAAAGTGGCGTGTTAGCCATGTTTTCTGCAACGAGTGATGGCAGAAGCATTTTTTCTAGACAGCCCTATCCGTTTAATCCCCTATTACCGACTGTTAGTGCATATGCTCTTGTTTGCCTCCAAACATTGCTTTCATCGGGCAGTAATGGAAAATTCCTTCAGCAATTTTCATAGCACCTGCCGCAATTACAAGATGACCTGTCCAGCAATTAGGGCGATGGGCAATACGACCAACACCACAGGCTGTCATTGTGACACCACAAATTAGGCGCATAAAAGCGTTACGTTCTGAAATATTTTCTTCTAACAAAAATAGTCAACTCCTTTTAATTTCTTTCAGCGGATGTCCAAACACCCGCTGAAAGAAATTAAAGTCTCCGGCGGATGTCACAGATTTTAACTTGTTCGCGCTTTGCTTTATGAAAGTGCTGTGATACGATAAAGGCGATGCGTTACGTAAATAGTATGCTTCGTTTTCTATAGAAAATGTATCAGAAAAAAGGGGGCGTTTTGCCATGCCGGAAACTAATTGGAAAATTAAAAATATTCGAGAGCAAGTTGCTGTTATTGATGGCAAGGTTGCACCGACGATAGTATTAAAAAATGCGCGCTATTTGCATAGTATATTTAAAAAATGGGTGGAAGGTAATATTTGGATTTTAAATGACCGTATTGTCTATGTGGGAGAACGCATGCCAGTACTTGTAGAAGGAACAGAGATTATCGATGTAGCAGGAAAAACAATTGTACCCGGCTATATTGAGCCACATGTACATCCATTTCAACTATATAATCCACAATCTTTTGCTGATTTTGCCGCACAAACAGGCACGACGGCATTTATCTCGGATAATATGACGTTCGCCGCTTTAATGGACAACAAGAAAGCGTTTTCATTATTGAATCAATTGCGACAATTGCCGTTTTCATTTTATTGGTGGGCACGTTTTGATTCACAAACTGAAACAGAGCTTGAGGGGGAAATGTATTCGACAGCCTCTGTCTTGGAATGGCTAGACCAAGATTCTGTCTTACTTGGTGGGGAATTAACTGCTTGGCCAAAGTTACTGCGTGGTGATGACCAAATGCTACATTGGATTCAAGTGGCAAAGTTAAAAGGAAAGAAAATTGAGGGTCATTTTCCTGGAGCATCTGAAAGAACATTGGTACGTATGAAGCTGTTAGGAGCAGATGGTGACCATGAGGCAATGACGATTGAGGAAGTAGAAAGTCGTCTATTACATGGCTATGCTGTGACACTTCGCCATTCTTCAATTCGACCTGATTTACCGCAATTACTGAAGGATGCTGTTGCTAAGCAATTAAATGTATTTGATCATCTAATGATGACGACAGACGGTTCAACGCCAAGCTTTTATCAGGACGGAATTATGGATAAATGTATTCGAGAGGCACTGGAGGCAGGTGTAGCACCAATTGATGCATATAATATGGCAACGTATAATATCGCACGCTATTATAATATGTCAGGGTTACATGGCTTAGTTGCTACAGGTCGCTATGCATCACTTAATATTTTACAAGACGAATTTTCACCTACACCAGAGGCGGTGCTTTCAAAAGGAGTGTGGCTGAAGCGTGACAACCGTAAAGTATTGTCATTGCCAACGATTGATTGGTCTGCATTTGGTGAATTAAATATGGATTTTGACTTATGTGATGAAGATTTTCAGTTTTCGATGCCAGTCGGAATTGAAATGGTTAACGATGTTATCACAAAGCCATATAGCATTCCGCACCTCAATCACAATGCGGTGTTAGATTCGGCAAATGATGAAAGTTATTTAATGCTTATAGACCGCCAAGGAAAATGGCGCATTAACACAATGATTAAAGGTTTTGCATCAAGTGTACAAGGCTTTGCATCATCGTATTCTACGACAGGTGATATTATTTTAATAGGAAAGAGCATTGAAGAAATGAAGTTTGCCTTTAAGAAATTAAAGGAGCAAAATGGTGGAATTTTATTAACAGAGAATAAAAATATTATTGCATCAATTGACTTAGCGATTTCTGGCAGTCTATATAATGGGGATGTTGAAACGTTAATTGCTAAAGAAGTAGCGTTAAAGGAAGCCCTTAGTGAACGTGGCTATCATCATACGGATGCAATTTATACATTGCTATTTTTACAGTCAACACATTTACCATATATTCGTATTACACGTAAAGGGCTGTTTGATGTGTTAAAAAATCGAGTGCTACTTTCAGCAGTTATGCGTTAATAAGGAGAAAAATAATGGATATAAAATTAAAGCTACTTGCAAGCTTATGTGCAGTTTTCTTAATAGCAGGCTGCGGTAATAAAGCGGAAGAAAAAGAGCCAGAAGAAGTTATTGGTGAGGTAGAGGCTGAAGAAACAGATACGGAAGAGGAATCAACAGAGGAAGTTGCTGAGCTTCCTTTCAAAACGCCATTTACAGGTGAGGGTGTTGCGGAGGAGATAGAGCAACGCCCGATTTTAGCAACAATTAATAATCATCCCGCCGCTAGACCACAATCGGGCTTAGCGTCGGCCGATGTTGTTTATGAGATGTTGGCTGAGGGAGATGTTACTCGCTTTTTAGCACTTTACCAATCGACAATACCAGAGCAAATCGGACCTATTCGAAGCGCCCGCTCTTATTTTATTGATATTGCAAAAGGTTTAGACGCATTTTATATAGCGCATGGTTATAGCCCTGAGGCTAAATCAATGCTAGCAAATGGTGTTGTTTCAAATATTAATGGAATGCATTATGATGGTACATATTTCAAGCGTTCATCTAATCGTCAAGCACCCCATAATTCCTATATTTCTGGTGAAAATGTATTAGCAGGAGCAGAAAAGGTTGGCGCTTCAATGATTTACAGTAAAAAAGTGTTTTATCCTTTTTATCGTGATGAAGATAATGTTAAAATAGGTGTTAGAGCAAATGAAGCGATGGTTCGTTATAGCCAAAATAGCTCTTTCAATAGCACATATGTGTATGATCAGGAAACGGGGCAGTATAAAAGATTTTCCGCTAATACTGTTACGACAGATTATTTAACAGGTGAAGAGATTCAGCTATCAAATATACTATTTTTTGAAATGCCGCATCGCGTAATTGACAGTGTTGGTCGTCGTGATATTGATATATCGGCAGGAGGAAATGCGTATATTTTCCAAAATGGTATGATGCGAGAAATCAAGTGGAAAAATAGTGACGGATTTTTAGTGCCACTAGAGGAAGATGGTAGTGAAGTTAAATTAGTGCAAGGGAAATCCTGGATTCACTTTGTTCCAACAACGCCGGGACTAGCATCTGCTGTAACGTATTCGGAATAAAGAGAGGGGGATAAATAGATGCAAATCGAAAAAATTCGTGGACATCAAACAGATCAGTTGTTAAAAGCTGTATTAGAGCTAAAAGATATTGAGGAATGTTATAAATTTTTCGATGACTTATGCACAATTAGTGAAATTCAATCCTTAGCGCAACGCTTTGAGGTAGCGCATTTACTAAGATTGAAAAAGACATATGAAACAATCAAGAAAGAAACGGGTGCTTCTACCGCTACAATTTCACGTGTGCGCCGATGTTTTGATTATGGTAACGATATGTATGATGAAATGTTAGGTCGTCTTTACCCTGATGAAAAACCATTTACACATAAATAAAATGCCATTTGCATCTGCGTACTAAATTGGTGTGCTATTTAAAGTTGAAGAGGCCTTTCAAGGTAAATCGCCTCTTTTTTATTATTAACATCTTTCTGCAACGTTTACTACGACGAATAACCGCAGGAGCACATGTTTTTTGTACCGAAAGCAAGGCGACAGGTATAGGTACAAAAGCCTCTCGTCTCTATAGGTGGCGAGATAGGATTGATTCCAGTAGGTGTCACAGATTTTGAAGGGCGAGGTCTGCATGACGCAGGTCGATTAACCGTTGTCACAGGACGTGACGGTTTTAGGTTAACTTCCACCCAACAACTTGAAAAAATCTGGTCACAATTACGCCAAGGCGTAATTGATTAAAAGAGGTGTTGAAAAAGCAGGTAGGCGATTGCTTTTTCAAAACACCTTTTTTGTTATTTATCCCGCATTAACGGGCAGTAAGCCTCACGCTCCAAGACTTAAGTAAAATCTGGCAAGAGGATAAGCGGGAGACCAACTGCCCGTAAAAGCCCAAATGGTTCAGCTAACAATCAGTGGAGAAAAGAATCCACTGATTGAAGCTTCACTTTATCGAGAGTTAAAAAACAGATTAACGTCAGCCGAGGCGCAATTGACCTAATTGCGTTATACTTGTATCGATGAACTTTTAGAGAAAGGATGACATACTGTGGAACATAAAACATGGAGACATGTGTTTAAATTAGACCCAGCAAAATATATTTCTGATGAAGACTTAGAAAAAATATGTGAATCAGGTACAGATGTAATTTTAGTTGGTGGTACGGACGATGTAACATTAGACAGTGTGCTTGATTTATTAGTACGTGTACGTAGGTTTACTGTACCAATCGCACTTGAAATTTCGAATATTGAATCAGTTACACCAGGCTACGATTATTATTTTATTCCATCTGTTTTAAATAGTACAAATACTAAATGGGTAAAGGACTTACACCATGCTGCAATAAAGGAATATGGCGATATTATGGTTTGGGAAGAGCTTGTTGCTGAAGGGTACTGCGTGCTTAACCCAGATTGTAAAGTAGCATATGCAACAGAGGCGCAAACAGATTTGTCAATAGAGGATGTAGTTGCTTATGCACGTATGGCAGAAAATTATTTTAAGCTGCCAATTTTTTATTTAGAGTATAGCGGCATATATGGCGATGTCGAATTTGTGAAGGCAGCTAAAAATGTATTGACAAATACATCTTTATTTTATGGTGGCGGTATTACAACGGCAGAGCAAGCTGCTGAAATGGCTGCGATTGCGAATACGGTCGTTGTAGGCAATATAATTTATGATGATTTACAGGCAGCATTGAAAACGGTTGATGCTGTAAAAAGTGTTATGATATAATGAGAACAAACGTTCTGTGAGGTGGTGCAATAATGGAGCAAATTACAAAGAATTTGCTTGCTGGTATGAATCCGCAGCAGCAAGAGGCGGTAAAAAATACAGAGGGACCTCTGCTTATTATGGCAGGGGCAGGTTCAGGGAAAACACGTGTGTTAACGCATCGAATTGCCTATTTAGTAGTAGAGAAGGAAGTATACCCCTCAAAGATTTTAGCAATCACGTTCACAAATAAGGCTGCGCGCGAGATGCGCGAACGTATTGATAATCTACTTGGAAACGGTACTGGGGAGCGCATGTGGGTATCTACCTTTCACTCGATGTGTGTAAGAATATTGCGTCGTAATATAGATAAACTAGGCTATTCAAAAAGCTTTTCAATTTTAGATAGTGCAGACCAGTTAACAGTTGTAAAAAATGTTCTTAAAGAGCTTAATATAGACCCTAAGCAATACGATCCGCGCGCGGTATTAAATGCGATTAGCTCAGCGAAAAATGCTTGTATTACAGCAAGCGAATTTCAGGCAAATATGAATCCTCATAATCCTTTTGAAAAGGTCGCTGCGAAAGTATATGAGGGCTATGAAAAAAAATTGCGCATTAATCAATCACTTGACTTTGACGATTTGATTATGACGACAATTAAGCTCTTTGAAAGCGTACCAGAAGTATTAGAGTTTTATCAAAATAAATTTCAATATATACATGTGGATGAATATCAAGATACCAATAATTCCCAATACAAGTTAGTTCAACTGTTAGCAAAAAAATTCCGCAATATTTGTGTTGTTGGTGATTCAGACCAATCTATTTATCGTTGGCGCGGTGCGGATATTACAAATATTTTGTCGTTCGAGAAGGATTATCCTGATGCAAAGGTTATCATGCTTGAGCAAAATTACCGTTCAACGAAGCGCATTTTACAGGCGGCGAATGAAGTAATTGAAAACAATGAAAGCCGCTATAAAAAAACGTTGCGTACAGACAATGATGAGGGCGATAAAATTGTCGTGTACAAGGCATATAATGAAACGGATGAAGCACAATATGTTGTACAAACAATTCAGCAGCTTATTCGGAAGGAAAATCGCAGGCTAGATGATTTTGCTGTCTTATATCGAACGAATGCACAATCGCGTGCAATGGAAGATGTGCTGAAAAAATCGAGCATGAACTATCAAATTGTTGGCGGTACAAAATATTATGATCGTAAGGAAATTAAAGATTTGCTTGCCTATTTAAGATTAATTGCCAATAACGATGATGATATTTCACTTGCACGTATAATTAATGAGCCGAAACGGAATATAGGAGCTACCTCATTTGAAAAAATGGCATTTTATGCATTGGAGCAAGAGCGCTCTATTTTTAATGCAATGCAGGAGCTTGTATTTATGGGCTTAACAGGGCGAGCAGCAGCATCAGCCGAAAAATTTTATGAGATGATTCGAGATTTAACGAATAAGCAAGAAACACTTACAGTAACAGAACTTGTGGAGGAAGTAATTGAACGCTCTGGCTATCGACAAATGTTACAAGGTGAAAAAACGATTGAAGCGCAAAGTCGTTTGGAAAATATAGAGGAGTTTTTAACTGTTACAAAGGCATTTGAGGAGCGTAGTGAGGATAAATCGCTCATTGCTTTTTTAACGGATTTAGCACTTATTGCAGACATTGATTCATTAGATGAAGAAGAAAAGGCAAAAGGCACGATTATTTTAATGACGATGCATGCAGCGAAAGGATTGGAATTCCCTGTTGTCTTCATTATCGGGATGGAGGAAAATATTTTCCCTCATTCTCGAGCATTAGAAAATGCAGAAGAGATGGAGGAAGAGCGTCGCCTCGCTTATGTCGGCATTACAAGAGCGGAAGAAAAGCTGTACCTAACAAGCGCTAGCTCACGTACAATTTTCGGACGCTCTAGCTATAACCCTTCCTCTCGCTTTATCAATGAAATTTCAGAGGGGATATTAGAGCATACTAGTAAATCGGGAGGCTATACACAGACAGATGATTTGCCATTCCGCGCAAATCGTTATGACCGAGCACCGCAATACTCGGCTGCTCAAAAAAGGACCTCACGTATTACTCATCAGCAGGCGACTGGTGGTGACCAGCATGGCTGGAAGGCTGGAGATAAGGCGGTTCACGGTAAATGGGGGACAGGAACAGTAGTGAGTGTAAAAGGGACAGGAGAAAATACCGAGCTCGATATTGCCTTCCCACAAATAGGGATTAAACGATTGCTCGCCAAATTTGCCCCTATTACGAAAGCGTAGGAGGAAACAAGATGATGGATATTGAAAAACGAATTGCTGAGTTAAATACATTATTACATGATTATAATTATGCTTATCATGTGTTAGATAAGCCGGCTGTACCTGATGCTGTCTATGACCAGCTTTTACATGAGCTGATTGCATTAGAGGAAGCAAACCCTTCTCTTATATATCCTGATTCTCCTACACAACGAGTTGGGGGAACTGTGCTTGAGGGCTTTAAAAAAGTGACGCATAATTACCCGATGCTTAGTCTTTCAAATGCTTTTAATGAAGACGGGTTACGCGATTTTGACCGCAAAGTAAGACAAGCGATTGGAGAGCATTTTTCTTATATTTGTGAATTAAAAATAGATGGCTTAGCGATTGCTCTACGCTACGAAAATGGTGTTTTTGTGCAAGGAGCGACACGCGGAGACGGCACAGTTGGTGAAGATATTACAGCAAATTTAAAAACAATTCGCGCCATCCCACTTCGTTTAAAGGAGCCTGTAACAATTGAAGTGCGTGGAGAGGCATATATGCCGAAAAAATCCTTTGACGCTTTAAATAGGGCACGGGCAGAGAGAGGCGAGGAGCTATTTGCTAATCCAAGAAATGCAGCAGCAGGCTCTTTACGTCAGCTCGACCCCAAAATTGCAGCGAGTCGTCAATTGTCTACGTTTATTTATTCAGTTGGTGGTGACGGTGAAGTCTACGGCTTAGATAGCCATGGTGAAATGCTTGATTATTTACAGCAATTAGGTTTTCCATCGAACCGAGAGCGTCAAGCGTGTGCAACAATAGAGGAAGTTTTATCGTTTATACAATTATGGACAGAAAAGCGCACTGAACTACCCTATGAAATAGACGGTATAGTTATAAAAGTAAATCGTTTTGCGCAGCAGGATGAGCTAGGCTTTACAGCAAAAAGTCCCCGCTGGGCAATTGCTTATAAATTCCCTGCCGAAGAAGTGGTGACGACACTGCTTGATATTGATTTAACAGTAGGACGTACAGGGGTTATTACGCCTACAGCAATTTTAGAGCCAGTACAAGTGGCTGGCACTACTGTAGGAAGAGCATCGTTGCACAATGAGGATTTAATTCGCGAAAAAGATATACGAATTGGCGATACAGTTATTATTCGGAAGGCAGGCGACATTATACCAGAAGTAGTAGGAGTAATATTAGAGCAACGCCCAGAGCATGCTGTACCTTATGTAATGCCAACAAATTGTATTGCTTGTGATAGTGAGCTTATCCGCATTGAGGGGGAGGTTGCCCTGCGCTGTGTGAATCCGACATGTCCAGCACAAATTGCAGAAGGAATTAAACATTTCGTTTCTCGTAATGCCATGAATGTAGATGGCTTAGGGGAAAAGGTTGTTGAGCAGTTGCTAAGGGAAGGCTATATTCAAAATGTAGCTGACTTATATTTATTACAAATTGATCAGTTAATTGAATTAGAGCGTATGGGGCAAAAATCAGCGAGCAATTTAGTAGAGGCGCTAGAGCGTTCAAAGGAAAATTCTTTAGAGCGTCTACTATTTGGATTAGGAATTCGTCATGTCGGTGAAAAGGCAGCTAAAATTTTAGCTGAGCAATATGAAACAATGGAAGCGCTGGTGGCTGCAACGTCAGAAGAGTTAATGGCGATTCATGAAATTGGTGACAAAATGGCGGATTCTGTTGTAAATTATTTTTCAAATGAGGATGTCCAGCTTCTTATTGCACGCCTAAAAGATGTAGGCGTAAATATGAGCTATAAAGGAAAAAAAGTGCAAATTGAAGCGGGAGCAAACCCATTCGCCGGAAAAACGATTGTTTTAACAGGGAAATTATCGCAATTGACACGAAACGAAGCAAAGGCGAAAATAGAAGAGTTAGGTGGCATTGTCTCAGGAAGTGTAAGTAAAAAAACAGATCTTGTAATCGTAGGGGAAGACGCAGGTTCAAAGCTTGAAAAAGCAGAAAGCCTAGGGATTGAGATTTGGGATGAGCAGCGTCTAATCGAACAATTTCAATAGTAAAGGAGCTTGACTGATGACTCGATTTCGCTGGGTATCGGCGCTCGGAGTAGCAATTATATTAGCTGGCTGTACACCTTCCTTCAAGCAGAATACGGAAGTTTTACAGCAAACAGAGGATGCAGAAGAAGTAGAAACAGCACATATTACAAGTAGACAATTAAGTGAAAACTATTATAGAACGCTTACACCTTATAAGGAAAGTGCGAGCCGTGGCTTAATTGTTTCAAATGTTTACACAAAGTATGATATTAAAGAAGTTGAAAATGGCTTAATGCGTATTTCACAAAATGTTTTTGATACGGAAAAGTACTTTTTTCAAGAAGGGCAAAACTTATCTGCAAATACAGTAAGCTATTGGCTGGCACGCGAAAATCAAACGACGAATCAGCGTGAGGACTTACAGGGGTTGAATCCTTCTAGTTTAGATGCGAATGGAAAGGAGCTTGAACCAACTATTAAAGCGGTGGAAGCACCTGTATATTTATCGCATATTGTAGAGCAAAACTACTTAACAATGACAGATGATAATAAAGTAGGACTTGGCGGTATATCAATTGGACTTGCACTTAATTCGATTTACTACTACCAAAAAGAGCAGTACGGAGAATATTATGAGGAGCCAATTCCTAATGAAAAGCTGGAAAAAGCTGCAATAGAAATTGCGGAAAAGGTCGTATCTCGATTAAGAGCACGCGCAGAATTGGCAGATGTACCGATTGTCATTGGTTTATTTAAGCAACAGCCACGCAATTCAATTGTACCGGGCACATATTTTGCTTATAGCGTTGTGGATAGCGGAAAAAACGCTTTAGGTGAATGGCAAAAAATTAATGAGGCATATGTTACATTTCCGATGAGTTCACCTCCTGATATTTATCGTGATATGAATACAAGCTTCCAAAAATTTAAGCAGGATATTGATAAATATTTCTCGAACTTTACAAGCGTTATTGGGACAGGCTTTTATCAGAATAATCAGCTTCAAAATTTAGAAGTTGAAATTCCAATACAATTTTATGGAACAACTGAAATTATTGGGTTCACACAATATTTGACAGATGTTATGTTGAAGCAGTTGCCTAAAGATGTGGCAATAACAGTAAGTGTGACATCCGTAAATGGACCGGAAGTATTAATAAAAAAAGAACGTGACAGCGACACGCCTTTTGTTCATATTTATGAATAAATTGTGATTTTTATAATAAAAAATGTTATGATAACTCTTATGATTAACTTTATTCGGAGGTGTAAAAAATGGCGAAACTAACAAAAGAGGAAGTAAAGCATGTTGCTCATTTAGCACGACTTGCCATTACAGAAGAAGAAGCGGAAAAGTTTGCTGAGCAATTAGGTAAAATCACTGATTTTGCAGAGCAGCTAAACGAATTAGATACAACAAATGTGGAGCCGACGACACATGTTTTACCACTGGTAAACGTAATGCGTGAAGATGTAGCAGGGCAAGGTTTAGCACAGGAAAAAATGATGCTAAATGTTAAAGAACAAGAGGCGGGACAAGTAAAGGTACCGTCCATTTTAGACTAAAGAAAAGCGTGTAAACTAAAATGTAGGAGGACTATATAGATGACGTTATTTGAGCGATCAGCGGGAGAGCTGCAAGAAAGCTTACATAAAGGCGAAGTAACAATCGCTGACCTAACAAATGAAGCATATGCCCGCATTGAAGCATTAGATGGGGATGTACAATCATTTTTAGCATTAAATAAAGAGCAAGCAACTGCACAAGCGGCGGAGTTAGATAAAGTGCCATTTGAAGCACGAGGTCCATTATTCGGTTTACCTATTGGGGTAAAGGATAATATCATAACAGAAGGCTTAGAAACAACATGTGCCTCTAAAATTTTAGAAGGCTTTATTCCAATTTATGATGCGACAGTTGTGAAAAAGCTACGCGAGGCGGGCATGGTAACAGTCGGGAAGTTAAATATGGACGAGTTTGCAATGGGCTCTTCCACTGAAAACTCTTATTACAAGGCGACAAAGAACCCTTGGAATGTTGAGCATGTGCCAGGAGGTTCATCAGGTGCATCTGCGGCAGCGGTTGCAGCAGGAGAGGTTCCTTTCTCACTGGGCTCTGACACAGGTGGCTCGATTCGTCAGCCGGCAGCTTATTGTGGTGTTGTAGGGATGAAACCAACATATGGTCGTGTGTCGCGCTACGGTTTAGTTGCATTTGCATCTTCGCTTGATCAAATTGGTCCTATTACGCGTAACGTACGTGATAATGCATTATTACTTGAGGCAATTTCTGGTGTAGACGAAAATGATTCGACATCAGCCAATGTCCCTGTACCAAATTATGTGTCTGCTTTAAACGGCGACATTAAAGGCTTACGCATCGCTGTACCAAAGGAGTTTTTGGGTGAAGGTGTGGGCGAAGCAGCGCGTAAATCCGTATTGGATGCATTGGAAGTATTAAAGGGCTTAGGTGCAACAGTGGAAGAAGTATCTTTACCACATTCAAAATACGCATTAGCAGCTTACTATATTTTATCATCATCAGAAGCGTCATCGAATCTTTCCCGCTTCGACGGTATCCGCTATGGCTTCCGTGCTGAAGGTGTAAAGAACTTAATGGAGCTATATAAAGAAACGCGTGCACAAGGTTTCGGTGATGAGGTAAAGCGCCGCATTATGCTTGGCACATACTCATTATCGGCAGGCACATACGATGCTTACTATAAAAAGGCGCAACAAGTGCGTACATTAATTAAAGCAGATTACGACAAAGTGTTTGAGAGCTTTGATGTAATTATTGGACCTACAACGCCTACAGCTGCATTTAAAATTGGTGAAAACGTCAATGACCCATTAACGATGTATGCAAATGATATTTTGACAATTCCAATCAACTTAGCAGGTGTACCAGCAATTTCAATACCATGTGGATTCGATAATGACCTGCCATTAGGCTTACAAATTATCGGTAAGCATTTCGATGAAGAAACAATTTATCGTACAGCTTATGCATATGAGCAAGCGACAAATTTTCATAAGAAAACACCTCAAATTTGGGAGGTAAAATAAAATGAACTTTGAAACAATTATTGGTTTAGAAGTACACGTTGAATTAAAAACAGAATCAAAAATTTTCTCAAGCTCACCAAACCATTTCGGTGCGGAACCCAATGCTAATACGTCAGTAATCGACCTAGGTTATCCAGGTGTATTACCTGTCTTAAATAAAAATGTTGTTGATTTTGCAATGCGTGCAGCACTTGCATTAAATATGGAAATCGAGCAGGAAACAAAGTTTGACCGCAAAAACTATTTCTATCCAGATAACCCGAAAGCGTATCAAATTTCACAATTTGATAAGCCAATCGGTAAAAATGGCTGGATTGAAATTGAAGTTGACGGCTATAAAAAACGCATTGGTATTACACGCCTTCATATGGAGGAGGATGCTGGTAAACTAACGCATGCTGATGGCTACTCTTTAGTAGACTTTAACCGTCAAGGAACGCCATTAGTTGAAATCGTTTCTGAGCCAGATATTCGCACACCGAATGAAGCTTACGCTTACTTAGAAAAGCTAAAATCAATTATTCAATATACAGGCGTATCAGATGTCCGTATGGAGGAAGGCTCACTGCGTTGTGATGCAAATATTTCATTACGTCCATACGGTCAAGAGAAATTTGGTACAAAAGCAGAGCTGAAAAACTTAAACTCATTCAACTTTGTGCGTAAAGGCTTAGAGCATGAGGAAGTACGTCAAGCAGAGGTGCTACGTGCTGGTGGAGAAATCGAGCAAGAAACACGCCGCTTTGACGAGAAGACAGGTAAAACAGTTTTAATGCGCGTAAAAGAAGGTGCAGACGATTACCGCTACTTCCCAGAGCCTGACCTAGTGCGCTTATCAATTGATGACGAATGGTTAGAGCGTGTTAAAGCCTCTATTCCAGAGCTGCCAGATGCACGCAAAGCACGCTATGAGTCAGAGCTAGGCTTAACAGCTTATGATGCGGCAGTGCTTGTAATTAACAAGGATATTTCTGATTTCTTTGATGCAACTGTAACAATTGGCGCTGATGCAAAGCTAGCAGCAAACTGGCTAATGGGCGATGTATCTGCGTACTTAAATGCAGAGCAAAAAGAATTAAAGGATACAGCCTTAACGCCAGAAAACTTAGCAGGCATGATTAAGCTTATTTCGGATGGTACAATTTCCTCAAAAATCGCTAAAAAAGTATTTACAGAGCTTGTAACAAACGGCGGTGATGCTGAGAAAATCGTCAAAGAAAAAGGCTTAGTACAAATTTCTGACCCAGCTGTTATTTTAGGCTTCGTAACAGAGGTTTTAGACAATGACCAAAAATCAGTAGAAGACTATAAAGCAGGTAAAGACCGCGCAATTAAAGCGATGTTAGGTCAAATAATGAAAGCATCAAAAGGCCAAGCAAACCCTCAATTAACAAACCAAATTTTATTAGAGGAGCTTGCAAAGCGTTAATCATGAATAAATTAAAAAAGCTATCTCAAAAGTTATAAAAATGACTTTTCGAGGTAGCTTTTTTATTGGAGGGGAGAAATTCCACATTTAAAATACGTTAGTACCGATAAGTTACAAAATAATAAAGGGTTTTTTTAGAGCTTAACAATTTGTAGTTAATAGGTTAGAATATTTGAAATGTATTTGCCTAAGGAAAGTGGGGGAGCGTTATCATTTCATATGAGATTTTTTTCATCATTATTATCAGTAGCATACTAACACCTTTTTTATTTTTAGTAGGCTTCATATTATTTTTATTGAAGGAATCAGAAGTTGAAATTTTGGCTGTAGAAAATAGAAAAATTCGATTAGAGAAAGAGTTGGAAGTGAGTAAATACAATCAGCTAAGCCAGCAAATTCAACCCCATTTTCTATTTAATGTTCTTAATACCTTAATGAGCTTGTTGCGCTTAAAAAAATATGATGAGTTGATTCAATCGATGGAGCAATTCATTATGTTTTTAAAATATAAGTATGAAATAAAGGACCACACACATTTAATTTATAATGAACTAAAACATACACAAAATTACCTGAATATTCAATCTATGCGTTTTGGAAGCCGCCTTCATACAAACATTGAAGTAGATGAAAAACTATTAGGGGAAAGTATTATTCCTTACTTAATTCAAACATTAGTTGAAAATACTTTTAAACATGGTTTTGATGCTGAAATGGAAGTTTGCCAAATAAAGATTTCACTTTATAGGGAGACAGATGATATATGTTTAATAGTTGAGGATAATGGTCGAGGTATTGATACTGAAGTTCAGTATAATACGGGGTTATCCAATATTGAGACAAGATTAAATTTACTTTATGGCAAGCATGCGGAGCTGAAAATATTACCAAGAGCTGTAGGAAGTGGTGTAAAAGTTTTTTGTAGATGGAATCCTTCAAATATGCAAGAGTTAAAGTAAGGAGGAGCGAGCATGAATATATTAATTGTAGATGATGAAGTAATATTTACGGAATATCTATCACAAGTAATAGCGAATTATTTCCCTTTTGCACAATTGCATGTTGTTCATAGTGGTACAGTAGCAATGAAATTAATAAATGATTATAAGTTTGATATAGCTTTACTGGATATATTATTAGGGGGCATGACAGGGCTAGAGTTAGCAGAGAAAATTTTAAAGGAAAGTGCCGAAACGGATATTATTATGATTTCTGCCTTTCAGGATTTTGAATATGCAAGGCAATCGATTCAGCTAAAAGTGAAGGATTATTTAGTAAAGCCGATTATCGAATCAGAGTTAATTAATTTATTAAGCCAATACGTTAATGAGGTTATCCCGCATTCTAAAAATTATCATGCAATTGTAAACGAGGTTATATCTTATGTGCGAAATAATTATAAGCAGGAAATTAAATTGAGTGAACTTGCCCAATCATTATTCGTATCCCCACCTTATTTGAGTAATTTATTTAAAGAGCAAACAGGTACAACTTTATCAGAGTATATTATGAAATATAGAATTGAAAAATCTAAAAAACTGCTGTTAGAAGGTGAAAAAAGCATTGGAGCAATTTCAGAAGAGGTAGGCTTTAATAGCCAAAATTATTATAATCGTGTATTTAAAAAATATGAAAAGATGACACCACAAGACTATAGAAGTCAGATGAAAGGGGAGTAGACATGCATTTATTTGTTATATTAAGTGGTTTTATATTTCCGTTTCTCTTGTTAATATCAACAGACACTGTGCATCAATTAGGCGTGTTAACGGGACCAATCATAGGAGCCGCCTTTATTATCGGTGTATGTATGGCGTACATAGCATCACGTTATTATATTGGAAAAAATTTTTCAAACTTTGCTTATCCTATTGTAATTGCCGAGACAACGATTATTACGACCTATTTATTATTGCTGCTATTAAATGTGCTGGAAATTTTACATATTTTATTATTTAGTGCATTGTTAGTTATTTTTTATTTTTTATATAGACGTTTTCAGCATTCTCTCATCAAAAGGAGAAATTTAATAAGCATCATAGGATTCGCAAATATTTTTATTTTTACTGTTGGTATATCGAACTTCATTTATTTACAAAGGGGGCTCGAAACGGTATATCATAATTTACTGCATTATTTTCCAGCAGTTGTTCATTGGGAGCAGCAAGGTGCAATCACTATCTTTTGTATTGTTCTTGTATATGTTTTTCTAAAAACGATTGCGCTAATTTCAATGTTTGAAAGCAAGTTTTCATTTTCTAATCCGATTATTATAGGCCTAATAGGTTTTTCACTCATTTTAACTTCCTCAACTATGACGTTAGTAGCGATTACGGACAGAATACCTTATGAAACATTTCAGTTTTATATTATCCATTTTTTAAGCAATAAAATTCCTAAGTTTTATTTTATTATTTTTTCTGGCATGCTCATTATTAGTATAATTTCTTCTTTTTTATCTAATTTACTATTAGAGCGTCCAACGATAACTTGGCTTGATAAACAAAAAATTTTTTTATTAATAATTGGTGTAGTAGCTGGTAGTGTAATTTATTATTGTCAATTTAATGGAATTACAATTTTAAGTATTTTTATCGCAATGAATGTCATTTATTATCTTTTAAATTTCAGAATATTCAAATTAAATTAATAAAGTGCAAAATGAGATTAAAAAAGTTCAACTTTTTAGTCTCATTTTTTTATATGATATGTGCAATAAACTAAAGGGGGAGAAATTTGTGAAATTAAATAAACTCATTTTTTTAATCTTTTTAGCTGTTATTTTCGCGGGATGTTCTAACGATGATAAGCAAAGTAGTGATGGAGCGGCAACCAACACAAATAAGGATACACTAGTAATTGGCTTGGAAGCAGAACCTACATCATTTGATGCGCATCAATTATCTGATTATAACTCGTCCAGAGCTGCAATGGAGCTTTATGATCAACTCGTTCGATTTAAAGACGGAAGTACAGAAATAGAGCCGAGTTTGGCTGAAAAATGGAATATTTCTGATGACGGATTAGAGTATGTATTCACATTAAGAAAAGATGTAAAGTTTCATGATGGTACAGACTTTAATGCGGATGCAGTAAAGTTTAGCATTGAACGGCAAATAGATGAAAATCATCCGATGCATCATACAGGTCAATATGCATATGCTGATTTTACATTTGGAATGGTAGAAGAAGTTGAAGTGTTAGGAGAATATGAGGTAAAGATTGTTTTAAATGAGCCATTTGCGCCATTTTTAAGTAATCTAGCAATGCATTCTGCAAGTATTGTTAGTCCAGAAGCTGTTGAAAAATATCAAGAGGATTTCACTAAAAATCCTGTAGGTACAGGTCCATATAAATTTGTTAGCTGGAATCCGGGAGTAGAAGTAATTTTAGAAAAAAACGAGGAGCATTTCAGAGATAAGCCGACAATTTCGAAATTAATTTTCAAGCCAATCTCCGAAGCGCAAACAAGGCTAGCTGAATTGGAATCGGGCAATATCGATTTAATCGTGAATGTGCCACCTGATGATTTAGTACGTCTCGAAGGCAGCGATAAAGTACAAAAAATTGAGGATGCTGGTATGCATGTGTGGTGGACAGCTTTTAATACACAGAAGGAGCCATTTAATAATGTGAAAGTTCGCCAAGCATTTAATTACGCTGTAAACAAGGAGGCTATTGTTGATAGTTTGCTTCAAGGTACAGGTGAGCTTGCCAATAGCCCGGTTCCACCAAATGTTTGGGGGCATAATCCAAATGTGAAAAACTACCCTTATGACCCAGAGAAAGCGAAAGAGTTATTAGTTGAAGCAGGCTACCCTGATGGTTTTGAAGTAAATTACTGGATTCCAGAATCGGGCTCAGGTATGCAACAGCCACAAGTAATGGCTGCTGCAATCCAAGCTGATTTGGCACAAGTTGGGGTGAAGCTAAACATTCAAACATTTGAGTGGGGCACATATTTAGATAAAGTTTTTGTGCCGATAGAAGAAGCGGAAATGGATTTACATCAAATGTCTTGGATTGGTGATAACGGTGACCCTGATAACTTCCTATATATTTTATTAAGTGGAGAGCAATGGCCACTTAAAGGGTTTAATGATTCCTACTATAACAATGATGAAGTAAATCAATTATTGAAAGAGGCTAGGGTTACTTCAGATAAAGCAGAACGAACAAAAATGTATGAAAAAGTACAAGAAATTGTAATGGAAGAAGCACCGTGGTTAGTTTTAGATTATGAAAAACAAATTGTCTTAGCAAATCCAAATTTAGTTGATTTTAAGCTACATCCGACAGGTGTATTCCGATTTAGTAATGCAAAGATTAAATAAAGTTGAATAGAATATAGCTGTCTGAGAGGGGATGTGTTAGCCTTGTTTTCTGCGACCAGTAAACGTAGAAACAAACCTTTCAGACAGCCTCCTTATTACTAAATTTTTTTCGTATAAGGCTGCTTTATTTTAACAAGGAGGCTCTTTAATGGCGAAATATATTTTAAAAAGGATAGTTGGATTAATTCCTGTACTGCTTGGAGTGTCTTTTCTTGTTTTTGCAATTATGTATTTGGCTCCCGGAGACCCAGCAAAAATTATTTTAGGACCAAAAGCAACTGAAGCATCCATTGAAAAATTGAGAGAAGATTTAGGGTTGAATGAACCTTTTTTAAAACAGTATTTTACGTGGATTGGTAATATCTTTTTAGGCGATTGGGGGAGGTCCATTCAACTTAAAATGGATGTGTTTCCTCTAGTGGTTGAGCGCTTTAAAGCAACATTGCTATTGACATTATCAAGTGCCTTTTTAGCAATTGTATCAGGCGTAGTCATAGGTATCATTTCAGCGTATAAAAAGTATACCTTCATTGATCGAACGTTGATGATTATGATTTTAATCGGCTTTTGTTTACCTGTTTTTTGGCTAGGAATACTACTGCAAATTCTTTTCGGGCTTGAGTTGAATTTATTACCAATCTCAGGTATGAATTCTCCAGGGATAGATTCAACAGCAGATTTAATAAAGCATCTTATCTTACCATCAATTGCCCTGTCAGCTGGAGTAGGGGCTGTCATAGCAAGAATGACACGCTCGAGTATGTTAGAAGTATTTGAAAACGACTACATCCGTACTGCACGTTCGAAAGGAATAAAGGAATATCGCGTAATCTTTATGCATGCATTAAAAAATGCTTTCATCCCTGTTATTACAGTAATTGGGATGCAAATCGGCTTTTTATTAGCCGGAGCTGTACTAATAGAAAAAGTGTTTTCATGGCCGGGAATAGGTACTTTGATGATTGATGGTATTTTAGCAAGGGATTTCCCGCTTGTACAAGGCATTATATTATTTGTAGCGACAACATATGTGATTGTTAATTTAATTGTCGATATTTTATATGCCTTAATTGATCCGCGAATTTCGTACAAATAAGGGGGGAGAACATGTCTAATCAACACCATAATGTATATGAACAAGGAGTGCGAGAAAAAGTTGACGGTCCGTGGAAAATTGCTTTTAAAAAGCTAGTAAGGGATAAGACCGCTTTAGTTGGCGGAAGCATCTTAATCATTATTTTATTAACAGTTTATCTATCTCCAATTTTACCCATTCAAGATCCTGATTTAACAAGTGTAGGAAATCGTTTGCAACCTATAGGGGCAGAGAATCATTTGCTAGGTACAGATGAGCTAGGTAGAGATATTTTTAGTAGGGTGTTGCATGGAGGAAAAGTATCCATTAGCATGGGGATATTTGCTGTAGCGATTGCTTTGTTTTTCGGCACAATTTTAGGTTTGATTGCAGGTTATTTTGGCAAGTGGCTAGACTCTACTATTATGCGATTTATAGATATATTAATGGCTTTTCCCTATATTTTATTAGCGATTGCGATTATAGCTACACTCGGACCCGGTCTAATGAATACGATGATTGCCATTAGTATAGTAGGTATACCTTACTATGCTCGCATTGTTAGAAGCAGTACATTACAATTTCGCGAAATGGAATTTGTAATGGCTGAAAAGGCTTTAGGTGCGAATCATTTTCATATTATTTTTCATCATATTTTGCCGAATAGTTTACCCCCATTAATTGTTGCCATAAGCTTAGATGTTGGCTGGATGATTTTGGCTGCTTCAGGTATGAGTTTTTTAGGGCTAGGAGCCCAGCCACCCCAAGCAGAGTGGGGAGTAATGCTTAGCGAAGGGCAAAAGTATATTCGAATGGCACCACATGTAAGCTTAATTCCCGGTGTATGTATTTTTATTGTTGTATTATGCTTCAATTTATTAGGAGATGCGTTGAGAGATGCGCTTGACCCTAAAATAAAATAAGAGGTGAAAAAAATGAACAAAAATATAAAATTAAATACATTTTCGATTGTTGGCTTTGACCCTATGACAGGAGAGCTGGGCATAGCTGTAGCTTCAAAATTTCTAGCTGTTGGTGCAGTTGTTCCCTATGCGAAAGCGGGGGTTGGAGCAATCGCCACTCAATCTTGGGCAAATTTAAGCTATGGACCAGATGGGCTAGCTTTATTGGAGCAGGGGCTTACACCTGAACAAGCTATAGAGCAGCTTATAAAAGATGATGAACAAAAGGAGTATCGACAAATTGGAATTGTGGATGCGAAAGGTGGTAGTGCATCATTTACAGGAAGACACAGCTATGCATGGGCTGGTGGAAAGCATGGCGTCAATTTTGCGGCTCAAGGCAATATTTTAGCGGGAGAAAATGTTGTTGAAGAGATGGTAGAAGCATTTCAGTCAAATGGTACACTAGCAGAGCGATTGCTCAAGGCATTGCTAGCTGGTGATAAAGCTGGAGGAGACGCTAGAGGGAAACAGTCAGCTAGTTTACTTATTGCTAAGGAGAACGGGAGCTATGGGGGTTACAATGATAAAGCTGTCGATTTAAGGGTAGACGACCATGAGGAGCCAGTAAAAGAGCTTCTTCGTTTATATGATTTGCATTGTCTATATTTTAATCGAACAAAGGAAGAGGATTTATTAACAATTGATAAGCCGTTGCAGGAGGAAATTAATCAGCTATTATACGACTTAAAGTATGTGAATGAAAAAAATTTATCCGACGAGCAATTTTATAGCAAACTGCAAGAATATCAATTAGTTGAAAACTTTGATGAAAGATTTCAAGAGCAGGGCTATATTGACCGCTTAGTTTTGCAATTTATGAGGGACAAAGCAAGTAATAAATGATATGAAGGTGAGCATTATGGCTAATTTACTAGAAGTAAATAATCTTTCGGTATCCTTTTTGAAAAATCAGCGATATATTCAAACGATTAATCGTATAAGCTTTCAAGTGAAAAAAGGTGAAATGTTAGGCATTGTAGGTGAATCAGGCTGTGGTAAAAGCGTGACTTCGCTAGCTATTACAGGGTTGCTCCCTCAGCAGTTTAGCAAAATAGATAAAGGCAGTGAGATTTTATATAAAGAAAGTAATCTAGTACATTTTTCTGAAGAGAATTACCGAAAAATACGTGGTAAAGAAATAGCAATGATTTTCCAAGACCCTATGACCTCCTTAAATCCGGTATTTACAATAGGCTTTCAACTAATTGAAATGATACGCGCACATGAAGCAGTTAGTAAAAAGGAAGCATTTCAAAAAAGTATAGAAATGCTAAAGAAAGTCGGTATACCTAGAGCAGAGCAAATCATGCGTGACTATCCGCATCAACTATCAGGGGGGATGAGGCAAAGGGTCATGATTGCAATGGCGATGTCTTGTCAACCTGATTTATTAATTGCAGATGAACCAACAACAGCACTTGATGTTACAATCCAACGACAGATTCTACTTTTAATGAAGAAACTACAGCAGGAATATCAAACTTCTATTTTACTTATTACGCATGATTTAGGAGTTGTGTCGGAAGTATGTGATCGAGTAATCGTTATGTATGCTGGGGAAGTAGTTGAGGAGGGGGCTGTTCGGCAAATTTTCTCGAATCCAAAGCATCCTTATACAAAGGGGCTCATTCAATCTATTCCTACTTTAGATAATGAAATTGAGCGATTGGAAACGATAGCTGGGATGGTTCCACAGCCAGGGGAAATTCAGCAAGGATGCCGCTTTGCAAATCGATGCTCCTTTGCAAGTGAAAATTGTTATCTGCATTCCCCAGCAAAATATAAAATAGACAATCAACATTTTGTTAATTGCTGGCTTTTTGATGATGCAATGAAGGAGGGGACAACTAATGGATAAAATTGTAGAAGTAAAAAATATTCAAAAGCATTATCCTGTTACCCGCTCTCTTTTTCGTCGTAGTAAGCAATATGTCAAAGCGGTAGATAATGTATCGTTTAATTTATATCGTGGTGAAACACTTGGAATTGTTGGAGAGTCAGGTTGTGGAAAATCTACTTTAGGTCGAACAATTTTACAGTTGATTGAACCAACAAGCGGTCAAGTTTATTTTAATGGGAAAGATATTACAAAATTAAAATTTCAAGAAATGAAATCCATTCGCAAGCAATTCCAAATGATTTTTCAAGACCCATATGCTTCACTTAATTCACGAAAAACGATTTATCAAATTGTATCGGAGCCTTTAAAATTACATGGTCTATACAACACAGAATCAAAGGAACAAGTCTATGAAATGTTAGAAAAGGTTGGCTTGAGTAGAAAGGTAGCACAGCGCTATCCACATGAATTTAGCGGAGGTCAACGCCAAAGAATCGGCATCGCTCGAGCATTAATTTTGAAGCCAGATGTAATTATTGCAGACGAACCAGTTTCGGCATTAGATGTTTCAGTTCAAGCGCAAGTACTGAATTTGCTGCAAGACTTACAGGAGGAGCTAGGACTAACATATATTTTTATATCTCATGATTTGAGTGTTGTAAAACATATTAGCAATCGAGTAGCAGTTATGTATTTAGGGAAAATTGTAGAAATAGCTGATAAGAAGATGTTGTATGCGAATCCTTCCCATCCATATACAAAAGCGTTATTATCTGTTATTCCTTCCATCCATCCAAAAACAGGAGAAGTAGAAGAGTTAAAAGGGGAGCTACCTAACCCAGAGAATCCCCCAATAGGCTGTGCTTTTCATACGCGTTGTCCTTCTTGTATGGAAATATGCAAAGAAAAGCAGCCACAGTTTGTTACCTTGCAGGATGGGCACGAAGTAGCCTGTCATTTGTATAAGATGTAAAACAGTAGGAGTTGTCCGAAAATTGACACCGCATTGAAATCAATGTTTTCATGTATTCCCTTTTACTGAAGGAGTACACTGCTAAAATCAATGTTCATCCTATTTTTAAAAGAGGCGTTTTCTGTTTAAATGAATCAACATTTTGTGAAACCTCCTCGCTCCTGTCCAAAATGCCGGCAATGCACGACTTTTTGGAGAGGGCACTGAAAAAGTCATTGAATCATAGGGAGGGCATGTTGGAACGAAAATTCGTTCCAACATGCCCTTTTCTTCGATGTCGTTGATTTCCATTCCGGTGGACGCTTTCCGCGGGCACGGCTCCAACTAAATGAACTGCACCTAAACGGCGGCGCAGATCATTGGATTTTCCGCACGTGCTGTTCCTGCAGGTCGCCACCTCCATTCCAATCAACTAGAATACCTCTGATCACAAGAATGACACTCTTCATTGAAATGACTAAACGAAAAAGAGTAAGTAATAGGCGAAGAAATAAGGCACTTTCTATTCGTGATTGAATGGAAAGTGCCTTATTTTTGTTTGAACAACTAAACCGTCAAAAAAACGTAGGTTTTTCAGTGCCCTGGACTGAATGGGGAGTTTTTTTATGTCAAAAAAATTACTTTCATTCTGGTTAAATAATTTAAAACAGCTTTCAATTTGCCTTCTACACTAAATTTGGTTATAGGAAAACTATAACTTAATATATGAAACAATTGAGATGTAGTTCATATATTAGTGATAGCGTTTATTTGACATGTCTTCTCTTAGTGTTACTTGAGCAAATTAATAATCAATAGGTTGATGAATTAGCAAAATATTAGAATTTAATTGCTCCTGCTGCTACTGCTTTTTAATCTCAATTTTAGATGTAGAACTAAATATTATTGAAAAAATAACTAATTAAAATGGATGGATTTTCAAAATTTCTATATCATTTTATTGACAGAATATTGAAAAAAGTATATTATTTAATTATTATAAAAAGTGAGGAGAAGGATAAAATGGGAAATAAATCAATGGTAATTTACAAATTTTTCACAACTGTTTTCGCTATCACTTGCATTTTCTTTATCACAAACAATGGTAAAGTGTTAGCAGCTGAGTTAAGTCAAAAAGAAAAAGAAGAACTACATCAACAATATGTTGAAATTTTAAATGAAGTAAAATCCACAGTTCAATGGGGAGACAGTCTAGTAGATATTGAAGTTACTCCAATTAATGACTTCAGGGAAGAAGATTGGGTTTCACTAGAAATATTTAAACAAAGAGCAATCGATGCAACACAAGCTAACGCTGTTAACATTGAGAATCATTCAAATGAAATAATTCCATTCTCAACTTCCTATGCAGCACATACGATTGGTATTAACCATGGTTCAACGTCTGTTAATATAACAGTATCAGCATACTTTACAACACAATTATCTGGTAGTCGACAAGTATTTACGGGCTATGCTAGTTTAAGCAATACTGCTTCAAAAGGTACTTTTTCTAGAACAGGAGTAGATGCTCGAATCATTGATGCTGGTCGAACTTATACATTCACAATTGGTGGAAGTCTAAGTTACCTTGGTCTTACAAGTTATCACACATTAAATACAGATTTTATATGCAATGCAAATGGTGTAGTTTCCTGATAAATAGAAAATATGTTTTTTAATTTAAATATTAAACCAACATATAAAAACTGCACTCCAATTATTAGATGTGTCTAACAATGGGAGTGCAGTTCAATATTGTTGCGATTTTTTGTTGCTGCTTGATGATCTTCATCTGGTATTCTAATTACTTCAATCATTGTTATCACCATTCTCAATCTTCTAAAATAATTTAGTACCTTCCAGTTCCAATGAGCAATAATCGAATATGCATTTTCCTCCGCACCATCTGAATTCAACTGTTTATGTATCTCCTTCAGCAAGCCATCATATGAAATTATATATTACCGACTATAAGCAGCCTTCTGAATAATTTTGTTGATTATTTGTTAAAGAATAGAGAATATTCACTGGTTATTTTGTTGTTTTTGCACTGTTATAACTTATTTTTCCTTGTTTTACTTTTGTCACAAAGAATTATTCGTATACTATTATATTAACTATAAAGTAATAATATTTCTTTCTCAATCTTCAGTAGAGTACAAAATATCTTGAGATGTCGATTAGAATTATACATCTTTTAGATTAATATAGTTGATTTTTGGTATATTGTTCTTTATACCGTCAAAATAGCTATAATAATTGATATATCAATTATTCAAGTTGTTAAGAAATCTTATTATAGTGAGAGTCAATTAGTTGTGAAAAACTAGCAAAAGATGCACAATAGAAAATAAAAGCACTAGGGAGGAATCTCAAAATGAAAACAGAACAACAATATTTTGAAGAGGCGGTTTCTATCCAGCAATACATGGACGAGATGTCGACATTGAAAGATGAAAGTTTTGCTATCTATGACAAATTTGCTGTACCGAATGAAGCGTTTATTGAGCAATTAAAAAATAGCAATGTGCATATTTTAGCGATTACCGAGGACTGGTGTGGAGATGCCATGCTAAACAATCCGATTGTACGTAAAGTAGCGGAGGCGGCAGGCATAGAGATGCGTGCAACATTACGCGATGCAGATACAGATTTAATCGACAAATATTTAACGAACGGTGGTCGTGCCATTCCGATTTATTTACTGTTGAATGAAGCAGGGGAAGTGATTGGAAAATGGGGGCCAAGAGCACCAGAGCTACAGCAATTTGTAATGGACGCTCGTGCACAATTGCCAGATAAGGAAGACCCAACATTTGAAGAGGTGCAAAAAGCGATGTATGTCAATATGCGTAATCAGTATGTAGAGGACAGCACAAATTGGACATATGTTTATGAAGATTTTAAAAAAGCAATTTCGACAATCCTATAGGCAACATTTATATTCAAAAAAACGTTACAATGTTGTAGAAGAAAATATAAATTTGTAGGATGGTTAAAGAGATGAAGCGAGCTCGAATCATTTATAATCCAACTTCTGGTCGCGAGGCATTTAAAAAGCATTTACCAGAGGTATTAGAAAAACTAGAATTAGCAGGCTATGAAACTTCCTGTCATGCAACAACTTGTGAAGGGGATGCAACAGCAGCTGCTAAAGAGGCGGTTGAACGGGAGTTCGATATTGTCATCGCAGTAGGTGGCGATGGCACGTTAAATGAAGTGGTAGCGGGAATTAGTGGGTTTGACAAGCGCCCACGCCTCGGTTTAATTCCGATGGGGACAACAAACGATTTCGCACGTGCCATCCATATTCCGCGTAAAATTGACGAGGCTGTGGATATTATTATAAATGGCGATACATTGCCTGTAGATGTAGGCTTATTGAATAATGAGCGTTATTTTATCAACATTGCAGCAGGTGGTCGTATTACTGAGTTGACGTATGAGGTACCGAGCAAAATGAAAACGGTGCTTGGTCAGCTTGCCTATTATTTAAAAGGCATTGAAATGATTCCATCAATTAAAGCAACGCATATGAGAATCGAAATCGATGATGAAGTTTTCGACGGAAATGCGATGATGTTTCTATGTGGCTTAACGAATTCTGTTGGCGGCTTTGAAAAAATTGCACCAGATGCTTCTATTAACGATGGATTATTTACTGTAATGATATTGAAGGAGTGTTCAATTCCTGATTTTATTAAAATAGCCTCATTAGCATTGCGCGGTGAGCACTTAAATGACCCTCATGTTATTTATAGAAAAGCGAGCAGGGTAACTGTATCCTCTGATGAGGGAGTACATTTAAACTTAGATGGTGAATACGGTGGCGATGCGCCAGCTGTTTTCCAAAACTTGAAACGCCATATTGAAATATTTGTTCCAATCGAAGAAATTCGAGAAGAAGATCGCGTATAGTGAAATGCGGGAAAGTAGCTGCCTGAAAAGCAATTTTGAGGCAGCTCTTTTGCGTCAAGAAGGATGGCTGTTCAGAAAGCAGGACAATTCTATTTTTCTTTCAGCCCTCTATTTTTTTCTATGTATTGTAGATTATAATGACTAAAACAAGTAAATTTCAAAAGGGGGGAAGGTAGTGATTTTACATTACACATGCCCAAGCTGTGCTGGGAATATGAGCTTCGATGCAGATACAGGAAAACTTACGTGTCAAAGCTGCGGCAGAGAGGATACAATTGAAAATTATCCTGAGGAATTAATTAAGACAACCTTTGCGGAAGATGAGGCAAAGGAGTACCATTGCAATAACTGTGGGGCAGTGTTAATTACATTGGCAGAAACGACAGCAACGAACTGTAGCTTTTGTCAGTCAGCTGTAGTCATTGCGGATCGTTTATCGGGTAATTTAGCTCCGTCCAAAGTCATCCCCTTTAAAATAAGTGAAAAAGAGGCAGTAAAGGCTTTTAAAAAATGGTGTGGCAGGGGGTTACTAATGCCCAAGGAATTTGCCATGGCAGAGCGTGTAAAAACAATTACAGGGATGTACGTGCCATTTTGGCTTTATGATATAAATAGTCATGCAAAGGTGAAGGCGGTTGGCACAGTAGTACGTACATACTCTAAAGGTGATTATAATTATACGGAAACAAGCTATTTTGATGTTATGCGCGAAGTTAACTTGAATTATTCAAAAATTCCGGCAGATGCCTCGGAAAAAATGAATGATGAATTAATGGATAAAATTGAGCCATTCCCTTTTCATGAGCTGAAGGATTTTAAAACACCTTATTTAGCAGGTTATATTGCAGAGAAATATAATTATACAGATAAAGAGATGCTACCGCGTGTAGAAAAACGAGTTCAAGAATATGTAGATAATTATATTAAGAGCGATTTGAGAAATTATAGTACAGTCAGTTATAAAATGAAGGATATTAATATAAATCAAAAAAATAGTGCCTATGTACTGTTGCCTGTATGGATGATTTACCATGACTATAATAATTCAGAATATATTTTTGCAATGAATGGTTATACAGGAAAAGTAGTAGGTAAGCCACCTATTAGTAAGGGGAAGGCTGCTGCTTGGTTTGGCGGAATTGCAGCGAGCACTTTCATTATATTGAAAGTGATTGCAACGTTGGTTGGGGAGGGCTATTTATGAGTATGCTAAAAAAATGTTTCGCATTTTTTATTTTACTAGTTACCTTGTGGCAGCCCTCTGCATTTGCTGAATCTACTAATCAAACGCAATACATTTTCGATTATGCCAATCTTTTAACAGCGGAGGAAAAGCAGGAATTAGAAAGCTTAGCTAAGGAGCTTAGCGCGGATTATAAAACCGCTTTTCTTATTTTAACGGTCGATGGGACAAATGGTAAAGGTATTAGGGGTTACATGGAAGACTTTTATGATAATGAAGCGCCAGGCTATAATAAGCCACATGGCAATACGGCGATGCTGTCCATTGATATGCAGGAGCGCGATGTTTTCCTATCAGGTTTCAAAAAGGCTGAGGTTTATTTAGACGATGGGCGTTTATCGGTCATTCGCGAGGAATTAACACCGAGCTTGTCAAATGGAGATTATTATGGGGCATTCCGTCATTTTATTATTGCTTCACATGAATATATGGGCTACGGGCCAAATAGCATCCTCTTCCGTTGGTGGTTTCAATTGGGGGCAGCTATTTTACTAGCAGCTATTATCGTCGGTCTAATGGCTTATAGTTCAGGAGGAAGAATGACCACTACTGAGCGTGATTACTTTAATCCGAATGGCTCAGGCATTACAAAAAAACATGACCGCTTTTTACGCACAACCGTTACAAAAACGAAAAAACCTTCAAGTAATTCGGGAGGTGGAAGTGGTGGAGGTGGCACAACAGGCGGCGGTCACTCCTATAGCGGAAGCGGCGGGAAATTTTAGTTTTTTATTGAGGCAAGATCTGCTAGACCTTATATAAAGGAAAACTTAGCCTATCAACATAGTTTCCCACGGATGAGTAAAAGTAAGGATTTCTTTTACTTAAGATGAACACCGTCAAAACCAGTGTTTCCTTCCGTTTTCAAAGAAAGCCCTTGCAATTCACTCAAAGTCGCTCCTTAAAACAACACAACCGAAAGCGTCCCTTAAGTCGGCAACTGCACGGCTTAGGGGACGCCCTCATTTTAGTATTCGTTTATGGATAATTCGGTATCGCTAGAACCTTGGATGACCTTTAGCGCGGCATCCTCATTATCAACAATAGGGAATATTTTATCGCATTGTGAAATAGCAAAAAGTTTACGAACAAAGCTATCTACAACGATAATAACGATTTTTTGATTTTGTATTGAAACCTTTTTTGCGAAATTGACAATCATTCCAAAGCCTGTACTATCAATGTTTTTTACGTGACTCATATTTAAAATAAAGCCAAGCTCTGTTTGAAAGCTTTGTGATTGCAATTGTTTTTTGATGTCCTCAATTAAGCCGTATTCTAGACTTCCAGAAAATGCTATGGAAATATAGTGAGGCTTGCTCGTTATTTGCATTGTCGCTGCTTTTTGTTCCATCGTCCTTCATCCTCCTATTAAAACTGGAATTTATTCACTTCATCTCGTAAACGGTCAGCAATCGTTGCTAAATTTGCTGTGCTTTCAGCCATTTCAGCTACTGTTGCATATTGCTCTTCTGAAGCAGCTGCGATTTCCTCTGAAGCAGCCGCAGATTCTTCAATAATTCCAGATATATTATAAATGGCATCTTGGACATTGTGAGAATTAGTATTGACATTTGCAAAGGCATTTTTCATTTGTGCCACGCCAGTCTCTGTTGTACTTGTCTTCTCAACAATATCTTTCAAGGCTTCGCCACCTTTATTAATAATAACAACCTGCTCTTCTACGGCAGATAAATTACTTTCCATCGTGCGGACTGTTACTGCTGTTTCAGCCTGAATGTCTTTAATAAGCTCTGTGATTTGTTGCGCTGCTTCCTTCGACTGTTCGGCTAAAATACGTACTTCTGATGCAACAACCGCAAAGCCTTTTCCATGTTCGCCAGCTCTTGCTGCCTCAATTGCAGCATTTAGTGCCAACAAGTTCGTTTGCTCGGAAATATCAGTAATGACAGTAATAATCCCACCAATCTCCTCAGAACGCATACCAAGCTTTTGAATAGAATCTGTTGCATAGCTGACTGTTTCTGTTACAGTGCTTAAATGTTGAATTGCTTTGCTAATAGCCGCCTCGCCTTCATGGGCAATAACTGTTGATTCATGTGCATTAGCAAGACTTTGCTCAGCGCTCGTTAAGCTATTTTCTACTTGGTTAATTGTATCGCGCATCATGCTAACGATTTGCTCTGCCTGCTCGGATTGTGTTGTAATGCCTGCTGCTACTTCATTCATCGTTGTAGCAATTTGACTTGATGCCTCATTCGTTTGTTGAGATGATTCTGCTAAAGCAAGGGAGGAGTTTGCGATTTCATTGGCATTTTGCGCTACATTTGTGACAGTGTCTGTTAAACGCTCTTTCATATTGCTAAATGCCATCGCCAAATCGGCAATTTCATCATTGCCCTTTGCTTTTAGTAGGTCGACCTTTAAATTTAAGTTTGCTAATTCATTAGCGTTATTGCGTAAAATATTGATTGGTGTAACAATAAGGCGCTGCATAATAAAGCCAATAACAATTGTGATGATTACGGCTACTACTAAAGAAATCACAATATTTTCAATGGCAGAGGTTGCAGCAATTTTTGTATACGGAGCAGTTGGGACGGCTACAGCCCAAATCCCAATTACCTCTCCATTTTTATTAAAAATCGGATCATATGCGGCTTGGAATGGTTCTCCTAAAACGGTAGCTGTACCAAGAAAACGTTCTTTTTTATTTAATACAACATCAGCAACGGCATCAGAAACTTTTGTGCCTAATGCACGTTCTCCGTTTTCAATAATATTTGTTGAGACACGTGTATCATGTAGGAAAATAGACATTGCATTGCCGTTTGTTAGTTCACCAATTTGGTCAGGTACCTCGTAGTTTTCTTCCATGCTAACAGAGCCCTTGTAAAGGCTTCCATTTACGATGTCCCAATCGCCCGGAATGCTAGAATCGAGAGAGTAATAGCTTAATTGAACGTCGGATACGAGCTTTTCATTGGCACTTTCTAATAGGTTTTTCTTTGTCACATAATAGTTCACCGCACCCAAAATGCAGGCCAATAATAAAATACAGGAAAAAATAACGATATTAACTTTATTACGAATTGACCACTTCATTATGTATAGCCCCCAGTAATATTTAATCTATTAAACTTTTTTTAATACCAACTAAAAATTGCGAAGAAGGTAATTGCTCAAACCATAATTTATCAACCATATGGATGATGAAGAAGAAACCCCGTCCACGGTCAGAAAAGCACATTTCTCCTAAATCTGGTTCAAGAATGGATTGCCATTGCTCCTGTGGTATCCCCTCCGCAAAATCAGCTACCGTAATTTTTATTTGCTCATCATTTGATAAAACGTGTAATTGAATATCCTCTTGCCTATTAGCTTTGTTCATCGCTTCCACTGCATTAATGACAAGCTCATGTGTGACAAAGCAAATATCGCGAGCATCTGAAATGTTATAGAGCTGCGTATAATTTTCCATTACTTGATCAATAAAAAAAATCGATTGCTGATTCGGTGCTATGCTAAGCATAAATTCCATTAAACATCACCACACCTATAATGTAATTGTAATTGAAACAACTGTTACATCGTCCTCGAATTGTTGGTCTGTTAATTCATATTTTTGAGCAAATTTTTGCAGTGCATAGCTATTATTTTGAGATGCGTAGGAATGGAAGAAGCTTAAATCGACCTCTTGGTCATCATGTAAAGTGAGTAGTCCATCCGTATATAAAATAATTCGATGCCAGCCCGTTAATCGCACTCGCTTTGCCTTTACTTGAATAGCAGGAAATAGCCCAAGAATAGGTGAGTTTGCTGCTAACGCAACAGTTTCTCCATATTTGCCGAATAATACACCTGCGGGATGAGAGGCATTAACATATTGCAATGTGCGATTTTTTTTATCAATTAACATATAAATTGCAGTTACTAAAAAATTGTCTAAATCATCTGTAGAAAATAATTCATAAATTTGAGCATTAAGCTCCTTCATCACTGACACGGGGTCTATTAGCTTCGTTATTATACCTTTTAATAAGGAGCGAATAGACATTGTAATAAGCGATGCTGCAATGCCATGTCCCATTACATCAAATAAAATAACGGCTGTTAAATCATCATTCAGCTCAAACCAACAATACATATCGCCACCAAGCGACTGCGAAGTAACATATATCCCGTCTAATTCAATATGAGGTAGAGTCAACGCTGGAGGTAAGGCATTTTTCTGCACATTTTTTGCAATTGCTAAATCTTTTGCTAATTTATATTGATGCTGTTTACGCAGCCTTGTCTCTGCGTAATATTTCAATGCTACATGAACACGTGTTTTAAAGTGAGTAAAGTCAAACGGCTTTAAAATAAAATCAAAAATGCCCACTTCAAACAATCTGTCAAGAATTATCGGCTTTTCATAGGAGGTAGAAAGTAGGATAGGCGCACCACTCCACTCCTTTAAAGCCTCAATTTTCTGACAGTGCTCTTCACAATTGTTTAAAGTTAACTTGGCATCATAAACAATTACTTGTATGTCATCTTTTAAGAATAGATGGTCAAATTGAATCGCAGCTTCAGCTGTTGTAAAGCAATGGATATTCATTAGTTCTATACGCTTGAAATATTTTTGTAGTCTAAGGACATCATTACTAAGGGAGCCGATTATTAATACAGCCATTTTACTCAATACTCCTTGGAAAGTTAATCTAAAGGTGCTATTTCTATTATACTATATTTCGGTGTCAGGCACACAAACAAATTTCGGTGCCAGGCACGCAAACAATTTACACACAATTTAGCAATTTACACAATTCTTTTGTCGGAGTAGGTTGCATGCTACAATAAAGGCATTGAAATGGAGGATATATAATGACAGCACCAGTAAAGAAAAATGACCGTTTAACAGTTACGATAGAGGATTTGACACATGATGGAAATGGGGTAGCAAAGGTTGGGGGGTTCCCATTATTTATCGCAGGTGCATTGCCAGAGGAGCTTGTGCAAGTACATGTGCTGAAAGTATTGAAGAACTATGGTTTTGCGAAAGTGCTTGATATACTTGAACCTTCAACTGAGCGTGTGGCGGCCCCTTGTGATTATTTTGCACAATGTGGAGGCTGTCAACTTCAGCATTTGTCTTATGAGGGACAATTGAAATGGAAGCAGCGCATGGTTGAAAATGTGATGAAGCGCCTTGGCAAAATTGACGCCCCAGTATTACCTGTAAAAGGGATGGATGAGCCTTGGCATTATCGTAATAAATCGCAGATTCCTTTTGCTCAGGGGGAAACAATGCCTATCGCAGGCTTTTATAAAACGAAATCACATATGATTGTCGATATGGACCGTTGCCTGATTCAAACAGCTGAGGCGGATATCATAATGACTGACTTTAAGGACGCATTAATCGCATTAGGAATTTCCCCTTATAATGAAGAAAAACATAAAGGAATGCTACGTCATGTGGTGATTCGTAAAGCGCGTGCAACAAATGAAGTAATGGTCGTACTCATAACAATGGCACATAAGTTTCCACAAGCGGAGGCAGCAGTCGCAAAAATTCGGGAGCTACTGCCAAATGTTACATCAATCGTCCAAAACATTAATCCAAATAAAACGAATGTTATTTTTGGCGATGTAACAACTACATTATGGGGTAAGGATGTAATTGAAGATACAATTGGAGATGTACGCTTCGAAATTTCAGCGCGCTCATTTTATCAAGTGAATCCGATACAAACAGAGGTACTTTACAAGCAGGCGCTAGACTATGCACAGCTAACAGGCAATGAGCGCGTCATTGATGCATATTGTGGCATCGGAACAATCTCGCTATTTTTAGCAAAGCAGGCAAAGCAAGTTATGGGTGTAGAAATTGTGCCACAGGCGATTGAAGATGCTAAGCGCAATGCTGAGTTAAATGGTTTCACAAATACCTACTTCGAAGCAGGTCCAGCCGAGGAAATCATTCCACGCTGGTACAAGGAAGGCAAGGAGGCAGACGTGCTCGTTGTTGACCCACCACGCAAAGGCTGTGATGAAGCACTATTAAACACAATTATCGAACAAAAACCAAAGCGCGTTGTCTATGTATCATGCAACCCTGCCACATTGGCGCGTGATTTAAGGATTTTGGAGGATGGTGGTTATAAAACACAGGAAATCCAGCCTGTTGATATGTTTCCGCATAGTACCCATGTTGAGGTGGTAGCATTGATGTCTAGGGTGGATGAATAAGTGTAGTTAAAGAGTTGATATAATAAGGTTTATAGGGTTTCGTCTATGTTTATTTTAAGTGAATAAACGGGTGGAACCTTTTTTTGTTATTGGGGTTAGAAAGGCTGAAAATTAGGGTTGAGTTGACAGATCAGATTTTGAATAGGAGAGTTGACAGGATAGATAACTGGGATAATTCATGTTATATTTAGACTAATCAATATTGCGAAAAGTATATTAAATATGGTTAGTCTAAATTTGATTATTGGAGGATAAAGACAATGTCTGAAAATAGAAAGGTTCATTTCATTCCGCCAATGCCTGTCAAACGTCAACAGAAAGTAGGGATCTATTGCCGGGTCAGTTCAAATAGCATGGAACAATTAAATAGTTTAACAAACCAAGTATCTGCACTTACTAGGTTAACAGTCACAACCCCGAATTGGTTGCTTGTCGATACTTATATAGATGTTGCATCAGGAAAATCTGGTTCAAAGAGAAAAGAATTTAATCGTATGTTAGAAGATTGTCATGCTAAAAATGTTGAAATTGTTATCACTAAAAATATTAGTCGCTTTGGTCGTGATACAGTTGAGGTGCTAGAATCACTGAATAAACTAAAAGAACATGGAGTTCGTGTCATATTTGAACAGGAAGGACTCGATACATCCGATACAGATAGTGAATTGATGATTTCCATTATTGAATCCATTGCCCAAGCAGAAAATGAATCCCGTAGTGAAAATATTAAATGGGGTTATAGACGTCATGCAGCACAAGGCACATCAAAATTATATAACCGAAAATGTTATGGCTATGAAAATGATACAGATGGAGAACTGATCATTAAGGAAGATGAAGCTAAAAATGTTCGATTAATTTTTGAACTGTATTTAGGCGGGCTTAGCATTATTGGTATAAAGAGAGAGTTAGAAAAACGAGGAATTAAAACACCAACTGGAAAAGACATCTGGAGCAAAAGGACAATTGATGTAATGCTAAGTAATGAGAAATATATAGGAATTGTGAGATTGTTAGATAAGGGAGACCATGAGGTGCACTATTTATCTGAAAATAGCCATCCTCCTATTATTTCTGAAGAAAGATTTAAAGCGGTGCAGTCGGAAAAAATCAATAGAAGTAATGTTGTGAAAGGCAAGAATGGGGGTCAGAGAAAAAGTAGTAAGTATAGTTCAAAGATAAAGCAATGATTTAAAGGAGGATGCAAAAATGAATTTTATTAATAAGTCAGTAACAGATAAAGGTAGCGTAGATGGTAAAAATACGAATTTTCATCCAGACTCTTCTTTAGAGGCTTGGGAACATTATCGCAAGGTGTATTTTAATGAAAATGGGGTTTGTAAAATATCGGAACAATATACTTTAGAAAATCTGGAGAGTCTAGTATTATGCAATTATAAAAATAAAACTTATTATAATGAACCTAAAGAAAGATGGCCATACGATAATAGATATTATTTACTATCCGGAAATAATTTAATAAAATATCAGTTAGGTGATACGTATCCAGGTGAAAATGCAAATCTATCAGGAGATTGCGATTTTAATTTCAATCCAAAAAAGTATTCGATTTTTAAGAGGATGATAGAAGAAAAATACGAGGAAGGTTCAAGAATGTGTAAATACTCAATGAGTCTCTTGGAAGAATGCAGAGAAACCCATCATAAACTAGTCAATTTCTCATTAATGCAGACTAAAGGTGATATGCAGGGGTTTAAAGGATGGTGTCTAAATAATGGTGTTTATGCTTCTCTGGATAGGGCAGATACTTTTATTGCTTACCTAAATAGCTATTACGAATTACAGGATGTACAAAAAGATGATTCGTATATTTTAACAAACGCTGGATCAAACAAGGAAACTCTTAAGGAATATTTAAAGTCGTTTGAAGATATTTATGAATACTGTGAAAAAATATATTTAATTAATGACAAGGAATTTATTAATAGAATGATTCGTGAAGGTAAATGTCTCATTAAAACCGGTCATGATGTTATTAGGTACATGCTACTAGCATTAGAGTTTTGGGATAGAAAAGAATTACAAATAAAAGAGATATATAAAAACATATAATAGCCTAATCAAAATAATCATTAGGGTTGATACATTAGATGTTGAAGTCGTATAAACACAGAGTGTTGTATAGTTCTATCCGATTTCAGAATAGCCTAAGTACATCATGTGGAAGTCGTTTGCTACATGGAATTAAAATAAATACACACTGTAAAAACACTTCACATACGTGGAGTGTTTATCGTTGCTACAAAGAGAAACTATATAGAAATCCTTAGTTTTAAACACTTTCACAAGCATTTCGTGTTTGTAGGAGAAGGTGAAAAAACGAGAAATAAAGTACTGAAAAACCACATTACCGTTTCAGTGGTAATTAATCTGGGGTGTGGGAACACAATAGAATAAAAACATTGTAAGGCGTTCAAATAAAATGAACGTCTTTTTTTTACGCCTAAAAATGGAGAAAAGGGGGTGGAATATGAAGAAACTAACTTTAGGAAGTTTATTTGATAGTATCGGGGTATTTCTATTTTACAATTTGGTATGAAGGAGAGGAAAAAGAATGATTTATTCGTCAACTTGCTCCATTTCAAAAGTCTTAAAGCCTATAGGAAAATAAAGATTTTTATATAAAATGACTGCCAGATTTTGGCTGAATCAAACTAAATTTAGAATAAGCAGTGATTCACAATGAATACTTTTTCCTCTCGCTCCCGTCCTTTTATTTGATTTAAGCTGCTTTGTATAAGTGAAAACAAATTTATAATGAAAAGAAGTTGCTAATGATGGAACTAAAATATGTCATTCCAAACATGGAAAAACGTCGGGAAATGTTTTTGCCAAATGAAGATGGTACGGTGACAACGGAAGGAAAAGAACGCACTTTTAATAACAATCTATTCAGTCTTCTTAATTTTTTAGATTTTTAAATAATAAAGAACTTTGATAAAAATTGGACAATGTTACTAAAGAATTCAATTAGTTTTACCTATGGATACCATAGGTAATTTGAGATTGTTTACTTTTAGGCCTCTTTCTATAATTTGAATTAAGTAGCAATGCTACGAAAAAGTTATAGGGAGATGAATATATATGACAAAAGCAATTTTTTATCATGCGGGGTGTCCAGTTTGTGTAGAGGCGGAGCAAATGATTCTAGATTATCTTGACAAATCAAAGACTACTACAGAAGTTGTGCATCTTGGCACTGACCAGAATCGTATAGAAGAAGCAGAAAAGGCTGGTGTAAAATCAGTGCCAGCATTGGTAATCGGTAAAGCTGTATATCATATCAATTTTGGTGCAAGTTTAGCTGATGTTAAGGGATAAATACTAAAAGAAGGTGCTTCTTGGGCACCTTCCCCTAGTTTCAAAAAGGTTTTTTAAAACATACATTTAATAAGTTAAATTTGAAAAGGTATGAAATGTTACGATGTTTAATCCTCAATATCAAAGAATGAGAGATTAATTTAATAAGAGGTTAACTAGCATTATTTAATATCCAACAAATAAAATTTTCAGGATGTCACTCTCGTTGTTAAGAATAACAATGAGATTTTTTAATCAATCTTACGATAAAAAAGTACAGAATATTAAATCATATATGTTGAACTTACAAATTAAGATTCCAATTAAAAGAATAAATAAAGAATTTGAATTCTAAATTCATATGTAAAAAAATCATTTTGTAATAAATTCATACATAAGGGAGGAAATATAAATGGAGAATTTGCTTAAAGAAGATCCAGCTATAGCAAAAGCAATTCAGCAGGAGCTATATCGGCAGCGCGATAAAATTGAATTGATTGCTTCAGAAAACTTTGTTAGTGAAGCTGTTATGGAAGCGATGGGTACAGTCCTCACAAATAAATATGCGGAAGGATATCCTGGACAAAGATATTATGGAGGTTGCGAGTATGTTGACATAGTAGAAGAATTGGCTAGAGAAAGAGTTAAAGAATTATTTGATGCAGAACACGTCAATGTACAGCCACACTCAGGTTCGCAGGCTAATGCAGCAGTTTATTTTGCAGCTGTAAATCCAGGAGATACGATTTTGGGCATGAATTTATCACATGGTGGTCATTTAACACATGGAAGTCCCGTTAACTTTTCTGGTCAGCTATATCATTTTGTTTCTTATGGCGTCGACGAACAGACTCACCTAATAAACTATGATGAAGTGAGGAAACTTGCCCATGAACATAAACCTCGAATGATTGTAGTGGGAGCAAGTGCTTATCCACGTACAATTGATTTCAAAGCTTTTTCTGAAATTGCTAAAGAGGTAGATGCGTTATTTCTTGTAGATATGGCGCATATTGCAGGTATTATTGCAGCTGGTTTACATCCAAACCCTGTACCATATGCTGATTTTGTAACAACGACAACGCATAAAACCCTACGAGGTCCAAGAGGAGGAGTCATCATATGTAAGAAATCCTGGGCACAAGCAATTGATAAAGCAGTCTTTCCAGTTATTCAGGGTGGTCCGCTTATGCATATGATTGCTGCCAAAGCGATAGCATTTAAAGAAAATTGCTCCTCTGAATTTAAAGAATATATGAAACATGTACTACAGAATGCAAAAGTATTAGCTCAAGCGCTAATAGCAGAGGGTTTAAACGTTGTATCGGGAGGTACTGACAATCATCTTATCCTCTTAGATCTTCGCAATATCGACATTACTGGAATGGATGCGCAGCTACTCCTTGATGAGATTGGCATCACGGTAAACAAAAACGCCATTCCATTTGATACGGCAAGTCCACAAATAACGAGTGGAATACGCATTGGTACACCAGCCGTAACTACAAGAGGAATGGGACCAGATGAGATGATAGAGATAGCAAGTATTATTTCACGAGCATTGAAAAACCCACAAGATTCAAAATTAATTAAACAGCTTAGTGATGAGGTCAAGAAAATAACTTCGAGGTTCACCTTATATGAACAGAAGATTCACTGAGAGGGGAAATAAATGAATATAAAAAGAGTGGATTCTTATTCCAAAGCATTATTCGAACAAGCAAAAAATGTGATTCCTGGAGGAGTAAACAGCCCGGTACGTGCATTTTCATTAGTTGACTCTCTTCCTGTTTTCATTAAAAAGGGTCAAGGATCTCACATAGTTGATGTTGATGGAAATAAGTATATTGATTATATATGTTCATGGGGACCTTTGATACTTGGGCATACCCATCCGGCAGTGGAGAAAGAGATACAGAAAGCAGTAAGCGATGGATCAAGTTTTGGATTGTCTACTGAAATTGAAGTGAAAATGGCTAGATTAATATGTGAAATTGTTCCATCTATTGAAATGGTACGAATGGTTAACTCTGGAACAGAGGCTGTAATGAGTGCATTACGTTTGGCAAGAGGATATACGAAGAGGCAAAAAATTGTTAAATTTCAAGGTGGTTACCATGGACATGCAGATGCTTTGCTAATCAAAGCTGGTTCAGGTGTCGCTACATTAGGATTGCCTGATAGTCCGGGGGTATCCAATAACGTCGCTGCTGATACTATTACATTACCTTATAACGATATGGAGAGTATTCATCATATTTTTGAACAATTCGGAGAACAAATTTCAGCCGTTATTGTCGAGCCAGTTGCCGGAAATATGGGAGTCGTGCCGCCAAAACCTGGATTTCTTCAATTGTTACGTGAAATTACTAAACAGTACGGTAGCTTGCTTATCTTTGATGAAGTAATGACTGGTTTTCGCGTAGACTATCATGGGGCACAGAGCCTGTACGGAGTCATTCCTGATATTACTTGTTTGGGAAAAATCATCGGAGGAGGATTACCTGTAGGCGCTTATGGAGGCAAACGCGAAATCATGGAGCAGATAGCCCCTGTCGGACCGATTTATCAAGCAGGAACATTATCGGGGAATCCACTTGCCATGTCAGCTGGATATAAAACCCTTCAGTTATTGGAGAAGAGTGAAATCTATGATGAGTTGGAAAGAAAAGCAGCAAGATTAGAAGAAGGTTTCAAACAAAACGCGGAATTGACAAATGTGCCATTAAAGATTAATAGGGTAGGCTCTATGCTTTCTACCTTTTTTACAGAACAAGAGGTTGTTGATTATGAAACAGCTAAGAGTTCAGATATGCAAGTTTTTAAAAAATATTATACGAGTATGCTGAATTTGGGGATTTTGACTGCCCCTACACCCTATGAGGTGATGTTCATATCGGCAGCACATTCCGATGAAGATATTGAAGATACAATCAAGGCTCATTATCAAGCGCTTAGTAATGTCAAAAGTATAGGGTGAGGAATAATAATGGAATCAATCAATATACGAAAACAGTTCCCGATATTGAATCAAAAGATTCATGGGCATCCTCTAGTTTATTTGGATAACGCAGCGACAACACAGAAACCGCTTCAAGTCATTGAATCATTGCGACAATACTATGTACAAGATAATGCTAATGTACACAGAGGAGTGCATACATTAAGTTCACGTGCTACAGATGCTTATGAAGGAGCACGGAGAATAGTAGCCAATTTTCTTAATGCAAAGACGGAAAAAGAAGTTATCTTCACTCGTGGCACGACATCCTCTATAAATCTAGTAGCTAGTAGTTATGCGCGGGCTGTCTGCAAGGAAGGGGATGAAATTGTGATTTCCGAAATGGAACATCACAGTAATTTGCTACCTTGGCTACAAGTAGCAAAAGCAACGAAAGCTAAGTTAAAATATATCCCACTACAAAATGACGGAACATTTTCTATTGGAGATGCCGAGAAAGTAATTACATCCCATACGAAAGTTGTAGCCGTTTCGCATGTTTCTAATGTATTGGGAATTGCTAACCCAGTGAAACAAATGGCTGCAATTGCTCATAAACATGGTGCTGTCCTCATAGTGGATGGTGCACAAAGTGTCCCTCATATTAAGGTGGATGTTCAGGATTTGGGCTGCGATTTCTATGCCTTTTCAGGTCATAAGATGTGTGGACCAACTGGTATTGGAGTGTTGTATGGTAAAAAGAAATTGCTTGAGAAGATGGAACCAATTGAATTTGGAGGAGAGATGATTGATTATGTTGATTTATATAATGCATCTTGGAAAGAATCGCCGTGGAAATTTGAAGGAGGAACTCCAATTATCGCAGGTGCAATTGGTTTAGCTGCAGCTATTGACTTTCTAGAAGGAATAGGAATAGATGCGATAGAAAAGCATGATAAACAATTAACTAGCTATGCGGTGGGACAAATGAAACAAATTGAAGATGTGACAATGTATGGACCTGATGATGGGCGTTTAGGGTTGGTTACGTTTAATTTAGGAAATGTACATTCGCATGATTTAGCTACGGTTCTTGATACTTATGGTATAGCAATACGCGCTGGGCATCATTGCTGCCAACCGTTAATGCGACACTTTGGAGCTAGTGCTACTGCACGTGCCAGCTTTTACTTATACAATACGGAAGAAGATGTCGACCGCTTCATTTTAGCACTAAAGAAAACAAAAGAGTTTTTTAAAAGGTAATTTTATTTAAATAGCAGCGTAAATATACTCTATTTCGATGGATGGGTAAACGCTTGGTCACAAATGAAAGGCAAAGAAAATTTAGATTTATAAACAAGAGGGGATTTGATTATATGTGGGTGCCTAGAACTTTTCAATAGCGGGTTCTGCGGCAAGGGGAGGTGCTGGGATTCAAGCTAATTTAAAAACTTTCTAGGAAAAATGGGTGCTTGGTCTAAGCTCTACCACTAGTATAGTTGTGCACCATCCATATACGACGCAAAATATATTTCTTATACAATTAAATGATATTGAAGCACAGGTATATACAGCGCTTGGGAGATAAGTATTGTAGTGTTTGCCAGACCAATTCGGCACTTACAAGATATAAGAGGGCTTGATTTCTTAATTGGTATTGAATGCCAAGAAGCGATTGCCTCAATAATTCAAAAGTTGCTGCAACAACGACAATTAGTGATAACTAAGAGAACCTATGTAATCATCCTGGCATCAAGTTTATTAATTATGAAAGAAGAAATTGACCAAGCCGTTAATCCCATTAAATTTGTACTAAAAAATATTGAAAACATAAAAATTATTCCTGATAATTTTCTAGTTAAAGCGTTCATCTTTAATTGTGTTAATCAATTGTTCCATAAAAACACGACTAGCAGCACATAAATGTTTGTTCTTGCGATAGGCGATGCCAATCTGTGTAGTGATTACTGGATCTTGAATAGGAATCGTTTTAATATGAATATTATCAATATAATCTAGGTAAGCCTTTGGTAGTATCGTAACGCCAACGCCTTTACTTACCATTTGAATGATAGATTCCATTGTCGTCATTTCAAGCACAGTTTTGGGTGTGAAATTCATTAAGCGGCACTGTTCGTTCACAACTTGTCGTAGAAAATAGGTTTCAGGCAATAAAATAGATGGTATCTCCTTTAAAACTTGAAGTGATACACATTGCTCTTTTGCAATGAAATGATCTATAGGTGCAGCAAAAGCAAGATTTTCTTTATAGAGAGGAATACCTTCTAGGTCTTCATGTTCCAATGGTAAAAAAACGATACCCAAATCCAATTCATTTTGTAAAAGTCCTTTGTAAATATCTCCGGTCCGTAGTCCTTGTACAGAAAGCTCTATATTAGGATAAGCATTGTGAAACCTGATAACTGTTGGGGGCAGCAAGTAATTAACAACTGTGAGTAGAGAGCCAATTTTGAGTGTTCCCCTCTCCAATCCCTGAAGCTCGCTAATTGCAGCACGTGCCTGCGAAATTTCATGAAAAACATTGTAGCTGTGATGGAGCAATGTTTTGCCTGCATCAGTAAGTATATTTTTTTTGCCAATGCGATCAAATAAAGGCATCCCTACTTCATGTTCTAACAAGCTAATTTGCTGACTAAGAGAAGGTTGGGCGATCCCCAGTTTCTCAGCCGCACGTGTAAAATGCAGTTCTTGACATAATACGATAAAGTATTCCAATTGTCTTAGTTCCATTGAACTTCCTCCCAATTATTTATATTCAAAATGATAGGTTTTAACTATAATTATATATTAATCCATTATGTATTTCTAAAAGAAATTAATCATGAATATTTTTATTGGTGTGAAATATATACAAAAGAACGATTTTCTATTCCATTAAGCCGTGGAGAAAAGGTAGTTATTGATTATATTTTACCAGTGAAATCAAAATTAAACGAAACAAAATTTTAGGGAATTGATTTTTGACAAAGAAAAAACATAGAAAATTATTAAGCATTCATTGAAAATAATATTGACATGATAGTGAATATAAATCTCGCAAAGAATTTATTATTCTCCTACATATAGATTAATGAATATAACAAAAGATTACTGATAAATAATGGGTATTTTAATATATTTATTCTTGCAATATCATTATTTACAGAACTCTATAGAAAGTTTTACTATTAAAATATATAATGAATCTATAAGGAGAGGAAAAATTTATGAGAAATAAAACTACTATTTATATCCCTGAAAATCCAGTTTCAAGCTTTTTGTTTAGTGATACCCGCTCTGCAATTATTTGGTTAATTATTCGTCTTTATGTCGGGTACATATGGCTGACAGCAGGTTGGGGGAAAATCCAGAACGATGCATGGGTTGGTGAAAATGGAGGGAAGGCACTTGAAGGATTTGTAATGGGGGCACTTTCCAAATCACAAGAAACAGCTGATGTAACAGGATGGTATGCATCTTTTTTAGAAAACAGTGTGCTACCGAATGCAAAACTACTTTCGTTCGTTGTTGCGTACGGAGAGCTTTTAGTAGGTCTAGGATTGATTTTTGGCTTATTAACTGGGATTGCAGCCTTTTTTGGCGCATTTATGAATGTGAGTTTCTTATTTGCAGGAACTTTAAGTAGCAATCCATTGCTATTTATCCTTGCAACATGGCTAGTGCTTGCATGGAAGGTTGCCGGATGGTATGGACTGGACCGTTGGGCTTTACCGAAATTAGGCACACCGTGGAATAAAAAACTACAATGACTACCAATTAAATATGTTCATAAGCGCAGTTCAAATTTGAACTGCGCTTATTTTATCTCCTTAGCGACAAATTAAATACTTGCAACAAAAGGGGGTAATGGGTCAATAAACTGCAGCCAATTTTGCTGCATTTCATTATCAGTTAACAAGCATTCATCTAATTGCTGCGTAATTTTTGAAGCATCTAAATCGATACCAATAAAGACGATTTCATTTTGTTTATCACCGAATTGCTCATGCCAACGTAGCTGTAATTCGGGGTCCTGTTCAAAAGCTATTTTTTGCATATGCTTTGGTAAATCCACAAGCCATTGCCCAGCAGCCTGAAATTGAATTGATGCTCCTGCTTGGGAAACTAATCCAGCAAGATTGCGACCAGCAAGCCAGAAAAAACCTTTAGAGCGGATAATTTCACTTGGGAAGCTAGCTAACCAATCATGCCAGCGTTCAGGGTGAAACGGACGTTGACGTCGATAAACAAAGGAAGATATGCCGTATTCCTCGGTTTCGGGGATATGTTCATTATTAAGCTCTTTAATCCAGCCAGCGCTCATGCTCGCATTTTCAAAATCAAATAATTTACGATTTAGTATATTATTTAATGGGACTTGTCCGTTCATAGCAGTAATAACTTCAGCATCTGGATTGAGCTTTTTTAACAGTTCCTTCAGCGCGCCAATATATGATGGATTGACAATATCTGCTTTGGAAATAATAAGAATATTAGCGAATTCTATTTGATCAATAAGTAAATCAGAAACATCACGTTGGTCCAATTTGTCATCTGTTTGAGCTCGCTCTAACAATGTTTCACCGCTTTCATAGTCATCCATAAAACGTGCTGCGTCCACGACTGTTATCATGGCATCAATATAGCAACGATTATTCAATGTAATATTGAGAGAATCATCAGCTATCGTTAAAGTTTGTGCTACAGGTAATGGCTCTGAAATACCTGTTGATTCAATTATTATTCCATCTAACTCTTGATTTTGCAGCAATTTATCTACTTCAATTAATAAATCTTCACGTAAAGTGCAGCAAATACAGCCATTTGTTAATTCAATAAAGCTCTCCTCCGTGCGAGAAAATCCACCATCTTCAATGAGCTGTGCATCGATATTAATCTCACTCATATCGTTGACAATAACAGCAAGTTTGCGCCCCTCCCGATTAGCTAAAATATAATTTAATAATGTCGTTTTGCCAGCTCCTAAATAACCGCTTAGTACAGTAACAGGAATTTTTTTCATTAATGAACACCCCTAAAAAGTAATGATTACGATTTATAATATATAATTTATTTAGGATATTTGTCAATATAAATAGTAATGATTACGTTTTGTGAATAAAATTGTTTACAAACAGTAATGATTACTATATAGTTTTAAATCGTAGTCATTACGATTTGAGGAGGAGTATTGTGAATAAAAGATGGTTAATGCCATTTGCGGCTGCTACAATGGCTTTTACTTTAGTTGCATGTCAAGAGGAGGCAAAGGAGGATAGGGAAGTAGGCTCTGAGGCTACAGACCATAGCCATGACCATAATCATGACCACGGGGAACAAACAGAGCAAGACAAACAAATTGCTAAAGGCTATTTTGAAGATAGTGATATTACAAATCGTCCATTAACAAATTGGCAAGGTGAGTGGCAGTCGGTTTATCCATATTTACAAGATGGCACACTTGATAAGGTCTTTGAGCATAAAGCATTGCATGGAGATAAAACGGCAGAAGAATATAAGGAATATTACACAATTGGTTATCAAACAGATGTCACGCATATTGATATTACTAATAAGACTATGACATTTCATAAAGATGGGGAATTGCTGACAGGGACATATGAGTACGATGGATATGAAATTTTAACATACGAAAAAGGGAATCGTGGCGTTCGTTATATATTTAAGCAAATTGACAATGATTCCAAAGCACCGAAATATGTTCAATTCAGCGATCATATTATTTCTGATAAAGTATCAGGACATTTCCATATTTACTTTGGCGAGGATCGTGCAAAATTATTAGAAGAAATGGAAAATTGGCCAACATACTATCCAAAAGCATTAACTAGAGAAGAAATTGTTGAAGAAATGAATGCCCATTAATAAAATTTTGTAAACACTTTGGGCAAAGAAAATGGAGGCGTCTGAAAAGCGTGCAAAGCACTGTTTTTCAGATGCTTCTTTTGCTTTTTATCAGGCGTGTTGATTATAAAAATATTGGATATGGATGCGTGTGTTTTAAGGTAGAGAATGCACTGTTAATAAAGGATTTACTTGTTGATTGGAGTGAAGGGGGCGAGTGCTCCTGCGATTACTCGCCGCAAAGCAAAGCCTTCCAGCAGGACAAAGTGTAGGGAGGCTAAAACTGCCGCGTCCTGCGGCAACGCCTCCATGACCAACATCCTGTTGACCTCGAGCTGAAAATCCATTTATTTCGGTGACAACCGAAATAAATTAGTTGAGGTCGTGCCTGCAGAAAGCGTCCCCCGCAACGGAAGTCAACAAATTTCCTAGGCTCTTTTTGTAAAATAAAGGCTAATCAACACATCTGGCTCTTTATCAAAATAATACCTATGTTTTCCATTGCTTTTAAGCTACCTCGTGCCCTGTTTATTTTTTTCAACAAACTGATAGCGATAGCATGAAACTTTAAAAGAGGTAAAACGTAAAGGTAGTAATTAGAAATAAAGGGAGGGGCACTCAATTGAAAATAGTTATATGGAGCATTGTAAGTATCGTCATTGTGCTTGTTCTAATAGTCGGCATAGGGATGTATATGTTCACTAAAGAAATAAAAGCTGAACAACCTGAATATATCATTGATTTTCTAAAAGAAAATGCAGCGAAAGGTAATGTTGCCATGGTGATTAATTACAATGATGAGCATTGGGTTAATATTAATGAGAAGGAGCCATTACCTTTAGCAAGTACGGTAAAAATTATTGTTGCAATTGAGTATGCACAGCAGGTAGCTGATGGGAAAATTGACCCGAATCAAATCATCAGCTTAGAGGAGCTGGATAAATTTTATATTGCTAAAACAGATGGGGGGGCACATGAGGCTTGGCTAACCGAGGTGCAAAAGGAATATGAGAAAGAGGGAGTTCCATTGTATGAGGTAGCAAATGGAATGATTGCCTATAGCTCAAATGCCAATACGGATTATTTAATCTATCGATTAGGCTTGGAAAATTTGAACGAAACATTAAAGAAATTAGAGCTAGTTCATCATGATGAGATTTATCCATTAACAAGTCCGTTATACATACCATTTCAGTTAATGAGCGAGCAAAGCTTGTCTAGTAAGGAATTGCTAGTAGCGATGCAAGAGATGGATATGGATGAGTACCGACAACGAGCAACTGCTATTCATAAAAATTGGCTTACAGAGCCATTGACTGAGCAAGAGAAGGAACAAGTACGAAAAACATTGACAATGGATATTCAAAAGGTTTGGTCAGACCGACTACATCGTTCTACGACAAAGGACTATGCTGCGATTATGAAAAAGCTAAATGATAAATCTTATTTTAGCGAAGAGGTTTATAAATATCTTGATCCGGTCATGGAGCAATTAATGCAACGACCGAGTAATAGTGAGTTATTTGCACAGCTAGGGCAAAAGGGCGGTTCAACAGCATTTGTTTTAACAATTGCTATGTATGCAACAGATAAGGAACAAAACAGGACAGAGTTAGCCTTCTTTGCAAATGATTTATCAATATTGGAGCAAACAAAGTTAGCTAAAAACTTGAATAGCTTTCAATTAGCCTTTTTAACAGAAGAACAGTTTCGTGTAAAGGTGAGAAGTGAACTAGTTGGGCTTTGAGAAACCTTTGTTGTTTACTAATGCTAACGAATATCAAATTTTTTTGATACAATAAGGTGAAACTTCAAGCAGTAAGGAGACATATATTTTATGACAAACAACGATATTTTAATTCGCCTACGCTATGCGTTTGATATTAAAAATATAGATATGATAGAAATTTTTAGGCTTGGTGGTATAGGAGTCACAAAGGATGATGTGATGAATATGCTAATTAAGGTGAAAGAAGATGATGAAGCACCTGAAAATTATAAAAAATGTAATAATAAAATGCTTGAAGCATTTTTGAATGGTTTTATTACATTTAAGCGGGGCCCTCAGCTTACGGCTGAAGGGGAACCAGTAGCACCACCAAAAGCGACAGGTCAGGAAAGCTCGAATAATATACTATTTAAAAAAGTGAAAATCGCCTTGGCATTAACGAGCGAAGATGTTATTGCGCTAATCGATGATGGTGGAGGTATTAAAGTGTCGAAGGGTGAGATTGGGGCAATTTTACGCAATCCAAGTCATAAAAATTATAAAGAATGTGGCGATAGCTTTGCACGTTACTTTTTAAGAGGGCTAACAAATAAATATCGCGCATAGTATTGCATCATAAAAAAAGAAAGGGCTGTCCGAAAGTTTTTTTCGGGCAGCCTTTAAATATTTGCTAAAAATTATTACTTCTGCGATTACCAGCCGTAAAGGGAGTGCCTCAAAATGGCTTGTCTGACACACCCTTCTTTTTTATTTGGGCATCCATCGTATCTAAAAAATCCTTAGTAATGCGAACGACATATTTTACTTCGTCTAAGTTACGGTCTCTAAGAAGTGAATGATGGATGCTCAACATTAAATTTTTCTCTTCGATATCTGCAACATTTGCTAAAGTTTGAAAATTAAAAAGTTCATCTGGTGCAATATCTAATGCATGCATTAAGCTTTCTAGCGTGCTTAATGTAATATTTGATTGCCCATTTTCGATATTGGAAATACGTCCTTTACTAAAGCCAATTTTACCTGTTCTTTCTGCTACTTCCTCTTGACTCAATCCCTTTGCAATTCGAATTGCACGAAGCTGTTCTCCCACTAGCTTTAAAAAATCTGACATATCATTTCACCTCTAAGTTAAAAGCTAGTGAAAAACATTTTAAATGGAGATACCTTTAAAATAGTACATTAAGTAAAAGTTATATTATAATGGTACAAATGAAGTAGGATATATTAATTATATAAATAGGAGGAGTATTTCAATGCAACAATATAAATTGGGGGATATTGTAAAGGTTGTAGCAGGAACAGCTATACCACCTACATGTTTTTTCAATAATGAGGGCATATCGTTAATAAATAGTAAAAATTGGGGACTGCTGGCAAGTATGCAACACTTACCGAAAATTCAGCCTGATGCGAAACAGGATATGTATTTAACGAAAGTGCCGGCAGGAGCAATTTTAATATATCCAGTGCAAGGCGCATATCATATTTGCCAGCAGGAGCTCTACATTGGAGAAAATATTATGGCTATTATCCCAAACGAATCAATTATTTTAAGTGAATATTTATTTTATTATTTACAGGCACAATCATTGGAATTTGAAGAGTTTGAGCAGCAAATTATAGAGCTTCCTACAATTGAAACGCAGCAGGAGATTATCACTCACTTAGTGAGATGGCAAGCTATTTCTGAGCAAGTACAAACTATACTTACAGCATTGCCGCAATTAGAGCAATATATGCTAACAGAAAATCTATATTGGCTACGACTACAAAAAGAACAGCAAGAATTAACAGAGAAATTTAATTGGATGGGCGATATACATAAAATATTACTGTATACGATGCGAAAACAGGTAAATTGAATATTTAATTTCTTTCAGCGGGCATCCCGACACCCGCTGAAAAAGAGAAACTCAATCTTCGAATGCATCGATTGAGTGACCGACCTCATGTTGACCAGAGTTTTTAAAAAGGAAATCCGCTGAATCAAAACTAAAGTTAACCTGATAATTTCTGTATAGGGGGAGGAGTGTAATGGAAATCGCCATACAACAAATTAATAAAAAATTTACAATGCAAAATATGTATCGTGCTAAATATTTTGCTTGGATAGCCATTATATTTGAGTCGCTATTAATCGTAATAAACGTTGTGCAAAGTAAAGTTACTTGGAATATTTATTTGTTTTTTTATTTGCTTTTGCTTGTATGCTCTATTTTATTTCTTTTGTTGTTAAATACAATAGATAAAAAACTACATCATTATCGGTTAATCAAATACACTATGTGGGGTTATTATTGCTTTACACTGATGTGGGGAGCCACAATTACTTTGTTAGACCAAAATTCTTACGGGCAAGTAACTGCCTATTTAATTAATTTATTTGGTGTCGCAATTATGTACCATGTACGTCTAAAATATTTTATTTTTCTCCAAAGCATTCCTACGCTCTACTTGCTAGGTGGCTTAGCTATTATACAGCTTGATAAAGCAGTTGTATTTGCGCATATGATTAATATTGTATTATTTATTGTTATTAGTGTGGCAGGCTCTTATTTCATTTATCAAGGCTATTATAAGCTGTTTGAGCAGGAGCAACTATTATTACAAGCAAATAATCAATTGGCAGGGATGAATGGTGATTTGCAATTATTAGCTACACATGACGAGCTAACAGAGATGCCCAATCGCCGTGGCTTATATGATTATGTAGAGGCTACAATGGGCACTGGGCCACGCCATGTAACAGCGATGTTATTGGATATCGATGCCTTCAAGCATTTTAATGACTATTATGGCCATTTAGAGGGGGATAAGGTATTGCGGGAAGTTGCCGCGATTTTGAAGGAGCTTGCGGGGGAAGGTTATTTCGTAGGACGCTTTGGCGGAGAGGAATTCATTTATTTAATGTTTGATATGGAACGTAAAACGGCGCTACATTTTGCGAATAAAATATGCAAAGTGGTTGAACGACAGCGGATTCAACATAAGGCTTCACCAATTTCGCCATATGTGACCGTTAGTATTGGGATTGCTGTGAATCCCCTTTGCACAAAGGATGATTTGCATCAATTATTTCAGGATGCGGATGCTGCATTATATAGCGCTAAAAAAGCTGGACGTAATCGCGCGGAGCTATCTATATAGAATAATTGGTAATCAACAACCGACCACGTTCATACGATGTAAAATAAAGGCTTGAATGGAGGAAAAGCGATTAGCATTTTAAATAAAATTAAAAATTACAGGGAAGAAGAAAATCGCCTGAAGTGGGAAGGTAGCTTTGCGGATTATTTGGAAATTATTAAAGAGCGACCAGAAGTTGCACAAACTGCTCATTCACGTGTTTATAATATGTTAAAAACTGCAGGTGTCGAGGAGCAGGATGGACAAAAGATGTATCATTTTTTTGGACACGAAATATTTGGATTAGAGACGGCTCTCGAACGATTGGTAGAGGAATATTTCCACCCTGCTGCAAAACGACTCGATGTGCGCAAGCGAATTTTATTGTTGATGGGGCCTGTGAGTGGCGGGAAATCAACGATTGTAACAATGCTAAAACGAGGCTTGGAGCGCTTTACACGTACAGAGAGCGGAGCGGTTTATGCCATTAAAGGCTGTCCAATGCATGAGGACCCATTACATTTAATTCCCCATCATTTGCGAGATGCTTTTTATGAGGAGTACGGGATTCGGATTGAAGGAAGCTTGTCCCCATTAAATACGATGCGCCTTGAGCAGGAATATGGCGGACGCATTGAGGAAGTGCGAGTGGAGCGTATTTTCTTTTCAGAGGATCGCCGAGTAGGAATAGGTACATTTACCCCATCTGATCCAAAATCGCAGGATATTGCCGATTTAACGGGGAGCATCGACTTTTCGACGATTGCCGAATATGGCTCGGAGTCTGACCCGCGTGCTTATCGCTTCGATGGGGAGCTGAATAAAGCAAATCGAGGTATGATGGAGTTTCAGGAGATGCTTAAGCTTGATGAAAAGTTTTTATGGCATTTATTATCATTAACGCAGGAGGGCAATTTTAAAGCAGGACGCTTTGCTTTAATTAGCGCGGATGAATTGATTGTCGCTCATACGAATGAAACCGAATACCGCACATTTATCGCCAATAAAAAGAATGAGGCTTTACATTCACGTATTATCGTTATGCCGATTCCTTATAACTTAAAGGTGAGCCAAGAGGAGCGTATTTATGAAAAAATGATTCATGACAGCGATATGGCACATGTACATATCGCACCACATGCGCTCAAAGTTGCTGCGATTTTTTCTGTTTTAACGAGATTAGAAGTGCCGAAAAAACAAGGTGTCGATGTTGTTAAAAAGATGCGTCTTTATAACGGGGAGAGCATCGAAGGTTATAACGAGGTCGATATCGAGGAATTGAAAAAGGAATATCCAAATGAAGGAATGCAAGGCATTGACCCACGCTATGTAATTAATCGGATTTCCTCCGCTATTATTCGTAAGGAAGTACCATCAATCAATGCATTAGATGTGCTACGTGCCTTGAAGGACGGCTTAGACCAGCATGCCTCTATTTCAGAGGAGGACCGTAAAAAATATATGAATTATATTGCGGTCGCTCGTCGAGAGTATGATGAAATCGCGAAAAAGGAAGTGCAAAAAGCCTTTGTTTATTCCTACGAGGAATCTGCTAAAACATTATTGAACAACTATCTTGACAATGTCGAGGCATTTTGCAATAAAAACAAGTTGCGAGACCCATTAACAGGTGAAGAAATGAATCCAGATGAAAAGCTAATGCGCTCAATTGAGGAGCAAATCGGTGTATCTGAAAACGCGAAAAAGGCATTTCGCGAAGAAATTTTAATTCGCTTATCCGCCTTTGCAAGAAAGGGCAAGCGCTTCGACTATCATTCACATGACCGTTTGCGTGAAGCGATTCAGAAAAAGCTATTCGCTGACTTGAAGGACGTCGTAAAAATTACAACCTCCTCACAAACACCAGACGAGGCACAATTGAAAAAAATCAACGAGGTTGTCGCAACGCTCGTCGATGAGCACGGCTACAACACAACCTCAGCCAACGAGCTACTGCGCTACGTAGGCAGTTTATTGAATCGTTAAGGAAAGGGAGCGCCCAAAAGGTTATGCAGTTGCTGACTTAATCCAAATTTTAAGAACGTGGAATAAATCTAAAAAAACGTGGAATAAAGGCTCGGAAACGTGGAATAAAACCTTAAAAACATGGAATAAAAACCAAAAAGAGCAGTATGGGAAGCGATTTTCCCATACTGCTCTTTTTACTTAAAAGTCGTTGCTATAAATTGATGGAATTCTTTTTCTTCTTCGATGAAAGGCGAGTGATTACTCTGCCTAAAGGTTTGTAGTGTAGCATTCGGCATAAGTTCGGCTGCCTCGGCAGAAAATTCATACGGGCATTGTGCATCGTGCAAACCGCAGTAAATATAGGCTGTCGTAGCAGCATCCGGCAATTCAGGTCGCAGGTCATATGTAGGTAGCTCTTCATATGAAAAGTAATCAAGCCGTTTTGATACGGTTTTTCCACTATTAGGACGGCTTAACATTGTGTCATAATGCTTTTCATGATAGAGGGACATTAAAGCCCATTCTTTGTTACCAGCACGTCTTTCTTCAAGTGTCGATTGTGGATTTCTAAGCATCGCAATAATTTCCTTAATGCGCGGATTATTAGAGTTAGTTGGGCAATAGATACTGCTAGGATGGCGCATATATTCGGAAGAAGCACATAACCCTCCAGCAACAATATGTACAAGACTATTTGGATACATCGTGGCGTATTTTAATGCCAGCATTCCCCCAGTTGAGTGCCCAGCAAATATCCATTTCTCCAATCTAAGCGCCAGACGAATTGCTTCTAAATCATCAACTGTATGTCCCATGCTATAGTTAAACTGAGAAAGGTCATCTGTAGAATTGCCACAGCCTCTTAAATTAACTAAATAAACTGTCGCATGCTCCGTGAACAAATCTGCAAATATATTACCTCGTACATCATATTCACTATATAGATGTGTAACACATACTGGTTGTCCATGCCCTTTTTTAAACACCTCAAAAGTGCCACGCGCTGTTTCAATCATACATTGCTCCCACATTTGCAATACCTTCTTTCTAGTTTTCTCTATTTCTATTATACAGCGATTAACGTCTTTCAACACTGTTTTCTGGGACGAGTAACCGCAGGAGCAAACTCTTTTTGTATCGACAGCGAAGCATCGAATGCAGAAATTGCCATCTTCATAGATGACAGAAAGAATGTATCTATTAGGCTATTTTTTTTAGCAGGTGTTCAAACATTTGTTGAAAAATAGGAACTCAGTCTAAGGTCATTACAAACTAAAATAACGGCTGAGTAATCAACATCGTGTTGGCTAGACTTCTGGCGAATATCACAGATTGGTCTGCATGACGTAGGTCAATTATTGTGGCGGCGTTAGGTTAACCTTCCCCTCATTTGCTCGAAAAGAGTTTGGACAAGAGCTAGCTGGAGCGTAGTTGATTTTAATCATAGCTGATTTATTTCAAGAATAAAGTTCAAAATTTGGTCAAGGGTGCATAGTATAAAGTGAAACTTCAATCAGTAAGAGGTTTCAAAAAAGCGAATTTGCAGATGGGTGTGGATAAAATGAGTGACAAGCAGCAACATCAGTTCATTATCTCAAAAGAAAATTGGTCCCTCCATCGTAAAGGATATCAGGACCAAGAACGCCATCGACAGAAAATTGACGAGGCAATTAAAAATAATTTACCAGAGTTAATTAGTGAGGAAAGCATTATTTTGTCTAAGGGGCGAGAGGTGATTAAAATTCCAATTCGTTCTTTAGATGAATATAAAATTCGTTACAATACAGATAAATCAAAGCATGTTGGGCAAGGACAGGGGGATAGCCAAGTTGGCGATGTCGTTGCGCGGGATGGTAAAGCACAGCAAGGACAAGGAAAAGAGGCAGGCAAGGAAGCGGGAAAAGACTATTACGAGGCAGAGGTGCGGCTGGAGGATGTGGAGGAAATATTATTTCAACAGCTAGCTTTGCCTAATTTACAACAGAAAGAAGTAGCAAATATAGCGACAAATAAGATTGAGTTTAACGATATTCGTAAAAAGGGTCTAATGGGCAATATCGATAAAAAGCGGACTATTTTAACGGCAATTAAACGTAATGCGATGAAAGGAAAGCCGGCAATTAACCCTATTCACCAAGATGATTTACGCTTTAAAACATGGGATGAGGTTGTGAAACCAGAATCGCGTGCAGTTGTATTAGCAATGATGGATACAAGTGGTTCGATGGGTATTTTTGAAAAGACTTGTGCACGAAATTTTTTCTTTTGGATGACGCGTTTTTTACGTACGAAATATAGTGCTGTTGATATTGAATTTATCGCCCACCATACAGAGGCGAAAGTTGTAACGGAAGAGGAGTTTTTCACGAAAGGTGAAAGTGGCGGCACGATTTGCTCCTCAGCCTATGCTAAAGCATTGCAATTAATAAATGAAAAATACCCACCATCACGCTACAATATTTATCCGGTTCATTTTTCAGATGGAGAAAATCTATCATCAGATAACGAGCGCTGTCTACAATTAATAGAGCAATTAATGGAGATTTCCAGCATGTTTGGTTATGGCGAGGTGAATGCCTATAGTAGAACATCTGCACTAATGTCCGCTTATAGTAAAATTGAGCATCCGAAGTTTCGCCATTATATTATTAAGCGAAAATCAGAGGTTTACGATGCGCTAAAAAGCATTTTTAAAAAAGAAGGAGTGCAGTAATGGAAAAGGCGCTGCAAAAAGCGATTGACGAAATTACTGAGGTGGCAACTGGTTTTGGCTTAGATTTTTTCCCGATGCGCTATGAAATTTGCCCTGCAGATATTATTTATACATTTGGTGCTTACGGTATGCCTACACGTTTTACGCATTGGAGCTTTGGGAAGCAATTTCATCGCATGAAGCTACAATATGATTTAGGCTTAAGTCAAATTTACGAACTTGTTATTAATTCAAATCCTTGCTATGCATTTCTCCTTGATACGAATACATTAACGCAAAATAAATTAATTATTGCACATGTGCTAGCGCATTGCGATTTTTTCAAAAATAATGTGCGTTTTTCCAACACGCGCCGCGACATGGTGGAAAGTATGACCGCAACAGCAGAGCGCATTGCTAAGTATGAGCTGTTGTACGGTAAAGATGAAGTGGAACAGTTTTTAGATGCAGTGCTAGCGATTCAAGAGCATATTGACCCAGCTATTATCCGTCCGCAAATCGTAGAGGAAGAAAAACAGGAAGCCCCAAATATTCGCTCTACGCCATACGATGATTTATGGCATATCGACGAGCCACGTCAAAAGTCCGAGTCGCCACAAAAAAAGAAAGCATTCCCACCAGAGCCAGAAAAGGATTTGCTTATTTTTATTGAACAGCATAGTCGAGAGCTTGAGGATTGGCAGCGTGATATATTGACGATGATGCGGGAGGAAATGCTTTATTTTTGGCCACAGCTTGAAACGAAAATTATGAATGAGGGCTGGGCAACCTATTGGCATCAACGTATATTAAGAGAGCTAGATTTAACAACGGCGGAAACGCTAGATTATGCAAAATTGAATGCGGGCGTCGTACAGCCATCAAAAACATCGATTAATCCATACTACCTCGGTCTGAAAATTTTTGAGGATATTGAGGAACGCTATAATAAACCGACAAAGGAGATGCAAAAGCGCGGTATTAAGCCGAACTCAGGACGGGAGAAAATATTTGAAGTGCGAGAAATCGACTCAGACACATCCTTTCTACGCAATTATTTAACAAAGGAGCTTGTGGAGCGAGAGGATTTATACGTATTTGCGAAAGAGGGCAACGAATATCGCATTACCGATAAAGAATATGAATCTATAAGCAATCAATTAGTATCGATGCGTGTCAACGGTGGCTTCCCATATATTGTTGTGGTGGATGGAGATTTTAAACGAGGTGGCGAGCTCTATTTAAAGCATTGTTATGAAGGGATGGAGCTAGACCAGCAATATTTAGAGGAAGTGCTACGTTATATTTATAAATTATGGGGGCGCCCAGTGCATTTAGAAACGTATGTTGATGGTGAGATTGTGATGTTCTCGTGTAGAAAATAGTGCCAGGCACTCACACAAGGCACTCACACAATTTACACACAATTTCGTAGGCACATCTTTTCACTTGTTGCCATATGTATACAACAAGAGAGGAGAGGTGCATATCGTCGCAATTGAAGCTTTGCATATTAAGGGACATTCTTTTACAGCAGTCACGGTTTATTTGCCAAACACAACTTTATTAACCGTGTCGAATGATCAGGGCTATATAATGTGTGGTGCGCTTGATATTACGTTATTAAATGAGCGTTTAGCCGAACGTAAAATTATTGCTGGACGCGCGGTCGGGGTAAAAACAATTGATCAATTGTTAAAGGCGCCCCTCGAATCCGTCACATATGAAGCAGAAAAACAGGGGATTGTACCGGGAATGACGGGAGAGGAAGCGCTATTAAAGATGATTTAACTTCTTTCAACAATATTTACTGCGACGAGTAATCGCAGGAGCCGATGTTTACTACGACAACAATAGTGACAAGACCGCAGAAACAAAATTATTTTTATAGTGAAAGGGAGATTTTCGTTTCTTCGCTTTCATTTAGAGAGGGGCTGTCCAAAAAGGCAGCCCCGTCTTTTCGATTTTCATTTATTCACTTTCATTCGAAGGGAAATCTGCTAAATCGAGTGATTCTCCTATTTTCAAAGAATCCACTTGCTATTTTATCCGAGTGAATTCTTTCAAGAAACACTACCAACAGCGTGCAAAAAGCTGGCAACTGCACGGTTTTTTGCACGCCCTTTTTCAAACGGCAATAATAATTGGCAAAATCATTGGTTTTTTACGTGTTACAGTGAAAAGGTATTGACCAACTGATTTTTTGATGGCGTGCTGCATACCTCTAATATTTATATCTTTAAATGGCTGAATAGATGCGAGGACGAGGTCGTTTATTTCCAACAGTAGGCCCTCTGCATTTTTTGCATAAACAAAGCCTCGTGAAATCGTGTCAGGGGCAGCTAGTGGTTGTCCGTTTTCTTGATCAAGAGTTAAGACGATAACGAGCATGCCATCTTCAGCTAGCTGCTGACGATCGCGCAGGACGATATTTTCAACCTCTCCAGTGCCTACTCCATCTACATATGTTTCGCCAGCGTGAACAAGGCGTGTTTGCTGCGCGGTGGAGTGTATAAAATCGACAACCTCTCCGTTTTTCAAAATGAAAATGTTTTCAGCCTCTACACCAACTGATTGCGCTAACTGTCGGTGTTTGTAAAGCATGCGATATTCCCCGTGTATCGGAATTAAATATTTAGGCTTCATAAGTGTCAGCATGAGCTTTAAATCTTCTTGATAGCCGTGTCCAGAAACGTGCATGCCTGTTGTGCTAGCTGAGCCGTAAATAACATTTGCACCGAGATAAAATAAATCGTCGATAATTTTAGAAACATTTTTTTCATTTCCCGGTATAGGTGAAGTTGCAAAAATAACTGTATCGTTTTGGTGCACTTGCAAGTCGCGCTGTCGCCCATTAGCTAAACGGGCAAGTGCAGCAAGTGGCTCGCCCTGACTCCCAGTACATAAAACGACAATTTGCTCTGGAGCAAGGTGCTGGGCCTCGCGTACATCGACTAATAAGCGATGTGGAATGCGTAAATAACCTCGCTCAATGGCGACAGATACGACATTTACCATACTGCGCCCGAGTAAGACAAGCCTGCGATTTGTGTCAATCGTTGCTTCAACGATTTGCTGTATCCGATTGACGTTGGAGGCAAAGGTCGTCACGAAAATTTTATTTGTCGCCTTCGTGAAAGCATCTTTTAGATTTTCACCTACAAGCTGCTCGGATGGTGTCATACCAGGGCGCTCTGCATTGGTGCTTTCAGAAATAAGCGCCAGTACTCCTTGTTCTCCAATAGCCGCCATTTTATGAATATCAGACGCTTTATCGTTGACGGGCGTGAAATCAAATTTAAAATCTCCCGTATGCACAATATTTCCTTGTGCTGTCTGAAAAACAACGCCTAAGCAATCGGGTATACTATGGTTTATGTTAAAAAAGCTAATTGTTGCTGATGAAAATTGCAGGCTTGCATTTTCATCAATTTCGATTAACTGTGTGTCCCGTAAAAGCTTATGCTCCTTCAATTTCAATTCAATTAAGCCAAGTGTAAAACGACTTGCATAAATAGGCACATTCAATCTTTGTAAAACATATGGAATTCCACCAATATGATCCTCGTGCCCATGAGTTACAATCAGTGCACGAATACGGGCATGCTGCTGCTGTAAATAAGTGATATCTGGAACGATTAAATCCACGCCTAACAAATTATTATTCGCAAATTTAGCGCCGCAATCAATAATAAAAATATCTTCCTCACATTCAATTACATACATGTTTTTGCCAATTTCATTCATACCGCCTAAAGCATAAATTGCTAGTGTATTTTCAGTCATAGTCAATATACATTCCTCCTCTTCTTAAATATGGCTACGAAAGAGAGGAAATATACAGGAAAGTTGCGTTTGCCAGTGAAGCATTTCACATGCAAAGAAATAAAAATTTGATAAGATAGAGTAGGCGAATAATTTTGAAATGGTGATTTATATATGAAAACATTTAAAAAAGTGTATATCGAGATAACAAGCGTTTGCAATTTAGCCTGTAGCTTTTGCCCACCAACTGCAAGAGCAAAAGGCTTAATTAAATTAGAGCAATTTAATAAAATATTAGATGAAATTAGACCACATACAAAATATATCTATTTACATGTAAAGGGAGAGCCATTACTTCACCCACGCATTGATCAGTTGCTTGATGCCGCACATGAAAAAGGCTTTAAAGTTAACATTACAACGAATGGTACACTCATTAAAAAAAATTTCCACAAGCTATTAGGGAAGCCTGCTTTGCGCCAAATTAATTTTTCCCTCCACAGTTTTGACGGTCATGAAGGTTCTGAAAATCGAGAAAAATATTTAGGTGATATTTTACATTTTGTACGTGAGGTTCAACAGCATAATGTCATCATCTCCTATCGATTATGGAATTTACAGAAAAATGAGGTTCCCGATATTGTGGCAAGAAGAAACCGAGAAACGTTAGAAATGCTTGAACGCGAATATCATTTAGACTATTTGATTGAGGAACGTGTGGAGCCGGGGAAGGGTATAAAAATTGCACGCAATATTTATTTAAACCAAGACCATGAATTTAGGTGGCCAAGCCTTCTAGCACCAGAGGATGACGGCAAAGGCTTTTGCCATGCACTTCGTAGCCATGCTGCTATTTTAGTAGATGGGACAGTAGTTCCTTGTTGTCTAGACGGAGAGGGCGTTATTGATTTAGGAAATATCCATGAAACATCGTTTAGCGATATTGTCGATAGTGAGCGGGCGAATCGCATCGTAGAGGGTTTTTCTCGTCGTGAGGCAGTAGAGGAATTATGTAAAAAATGCGGTTATCGTCAAAAATTCGGTTGATTGTCCATTAGCAAATTGTTTAGGTTTCGTCTAGAGGAAAAATATCTGGCAGAAGGGAAATGAATAAGCTATGTTTGGTAGAAAAAAAGGCATTGAACAGTACGATTACTTTCACCAGCAGCAATATTCAGATATTAAAACAAACGAACGTTTTCAGGAAAAGCTAGATTTTCTAGCTGTTTCTCAAATTCGACGAGAATCCGTAAAAAGGATAGCTGATATTTATCATCAGCATCACCAGTATATATTAGATAATTTTTATAGTCGTTTGTTGGATATTGAAGAGTTCAATCAAATTATCCATCAGCATACTTCTATAGAGCGTTTAAAGAAAGTTTTTGACCAACATTTTAAAAGCTTGTTTGAAGATGAACTAAATATTGATTATGTTTTTAAACGTAGGCAAATTGCTTATACACATGCACGGATAGGCGTATTGCCAAACTGGATGATTTCAGCCTACACATTAATTAATCAATTAATCATTCCGCTTATTGTGAAAGAATATCGGAAAAATCCTGTGCAAATGCTAGATATTATTTTAGCCTACGATAGTTTAGTAACAATTGACCAACAAATTATTGTCGAAACATATATTGAAATACAGGGTAGCTCGGTAGTAAATGGTTTAGGAGAAATTATTCAATACAACACAGAGCTTGAGCAAATTAAGGAGTTAGTAGATTTTCAAGGCACGCAGCAGCAGGACATTATTTCGACAAGTGACTTAATGGGCGAGCTAGACGCAAGTATTGAGGAAGTATCCGCCTCTATTGAGGAAATATCACAAAGCACCCAGCATTCGCTAGGCAAATTAGGTGAGGATATAACTGCGTTAGAGGACATTACTGCTATGCTGCAACAAACGGACCGAGGACAACAGCAGGTGCAGCAAGATGTTGGGCAGTTAATGGAGCGTGTGACACGGGTTACACAATTAATCACATTAATTAAAGGCATTGCTGACCAAACAAATTTACTAGCATTAAATGCGTCAATTGAGGCAGCACGTGCAGGAGAGGCGGGCAAAGGCTTTGCTGTAGTAGCGGATGAAATCAGAAAGCTAGCGGACGATACTAAACAATCTGTAGAAGCAATTAACACTGATATTCAAGAGCTTTTACATATTACGAATAATATTGAACTACTTACAAAGCAATCTGCACAGGATTTACACGAAGGTGTATCCGATGTGCTTCGTATTTCACAAACCTTGTCAGCATTAAATCAAAGCTTACAGGAGCAGGGAGCTCATTTTACTGAGATTGCGACAGCTACGCAGCATCAAGCAACAGTCGCTTCAGATATTTCGACGCGCAATCATAATCTTCGAGACAGCACAGTTCACAGCAAGGACATTACTTTTGATACGGGTGCAGCGATTTATAAGCTTAGCAAAATGATTGAGGAATATCGTTCGACGACAATTGCGAAAAACTTTATTCTCAGCCAAGAGGATATTATCGCACTCAATATTACCGACCATCTTTTATGGCGCTGGCGCATTTATAATTTAATGCTTGGCTTCGAGCAAATGACTGAAAGCGATATTGAATCACCAAAAGAATCACGATTAGGTATATGGTATTACGGTATTGGCAAGGAATTATTAGCAAATGAACGAGCATATAAAGAGTTAGAGCAACCCCATATTGAAGTACATGATATTGCCAAAAAAGCAATCAGAGCCTATCATCAGGGCGACAGAAAATTAGCAGAAAATTATTTAGACGAGCTAACAGTAGTATCCAATATTGTAATTGAGAAATTACAGGAACTACAGGCTATATTCATTAATGAAAAGAAGAAATATATAAAGTAAATTACCGAATACCTGGTCAATAGCGGAAAAAAGGAAGTGGGCTGTCTCGAAGTGGAACTTTTTCTCTATACAGTTAAAAATTGGCTTTCCCCTTATTTTCTTTTAAAATTAAAAGAAAGCTGCGAAGTTCTATTTTATCTATATAATTCTTTGATGAAACATCAGCAAAAGGAGTTGTCCCAAAAGCCCGTTTTTTGACACCGCATTGAAATAAATGTTTTCATCGCTTCCCTTTTACTGAGGGATAACGCAGCTAAAACCAATGCCCATCCCATTTTTAAAAGAGGCGTTTTCTGTTTATCGCGTATTAACAGGCTGTAATACCCCCACTTCAAAACAGCAGATAAAAACAAGATGTTTAAGTGGGGGATCAAACAGCCTGTAAAAACCCGAATGGTGAAACTACCAATCAGTGGGGGGCAAAGCCCCCACTGATTGAAGGTTCACTTTATATGAATCAACATTTTGTGAAACATCATCGCTACTGTCCAAAATGCCGGCTATGCATAGCTTTTTGGACAGCCCCACCTGCTTCTTCCCCTTTCTAATCAATTACGTTACCCGCATAAATGTAACAGTCATTGCCTCGCTATCATACAAGCACCAATCCAGTGTTTCAACAACAGCTCCCACATTAATTACATAATGCCTGTCCCCGACAAAGAGGGATTGATGATAGGGAACTGCTGTGCGTGTACCATCAATATAAATAGCTGCTCGATGGCTATGACCAAAAAAGACTAATGGGGTATTAAATTGTGGGAAGGTCGGCTCAAATTGCTCATTCCACTCAAATTGATGCCCATGAATAAGCATAGCATTCTCTATATAAAGCTTTTCCTCATATTGTAAAAAATACTGTGAGCCTGTTACAAGAGCGATACGCTCTTCTTGATTGCCAATAACAGAAGGAAAGGTTAGTAACCTCTCAAACTCCTTTTTAATAATTGCCGCTTCCTTTAAAGGAATATTGCGAGCTGTTAATGCCTTGCGCTTGCCTATTATGCACTCATATAAATCGCCTAGAGCGAACAACGCAGCATCTGGCGCAACCTCCTGTATATGTTGTAAGACAAGCTCTGTATGCTTTTTATGTGAATGTAAATCTCCAAAAATTGCATATTGCAATGAAATCACCTCATCCTTCATCTTAGTTTTTTAAGCCCTTAACGGCAAGGGGTAATATCCCTTGAGATATAGGGCGCTAAGAAGCATTCGAAATATTAAACAAACCTCAAAGGAGGCGTCCTAAATGCTGTGTATAGCTAACATTTTGGATGCTGCCGATGGTGCTTTAGCAAAAGGGCTGCTAGAGGGCTTTCTCTGAAAATGAGTAAAACAAAGGATTGAGCAGTGTTTCCTGTAAGTGAAAGAGAAGAAGCAAAAATCCCACTTTCAATGCGACTCCTTCTTGGGCAGCTTCGTGTATATCGTGAGGAGAAATTAAAAATGATGGTATTTTGAATGAAAGAAAGTTTGGATTATGGAGGAACTAAAATTTTTCTATAAAAAGTATCGGGTTAGGGAGTTGTCCGAAAAGTCCATTTTGTTTTGACACCTTATTGAAATAAATGTTTTCATCGCTTCCCTTTTACTGGAGGATAACGTTGCTAAAGCCCATGTTCATCCTATTTTTAAAAGAGGCGTTCTCTGCTTATATGAATCAACATTTTGTGAAACATCATCGCTACTGTCCAAAATGCCGGCTATGCACGGCTTTTTGGACAGTCCCTTGCCCGACACTTTATTTTAGCATTTATTTAATTAAAGAGGTGTGGGAGTTGGGGATGATAAATGTAACTGTTGTTCCAACTCCAACCATACTTTCTATAACTAGCTCTGTGCCGAAAATTTGTTTTATGCGCTGCTCGGTATTAATGAGACCAACACCACCTTGCTTGCGAGGACCAGATGTATTAAAGCCAGCTCCGTTATCAATAATCTTTACTTTATATTCCTCGACAGATTCCGTAATACGGATCGTAATCGTACCGCCTTCCCGCTGTGGTGAAATGCCGTGACGGATTGCGTTTTCTACTAACGTTTGAATAGAGAGTGGTGGCACATTTAATATTAAGCCTTTAGGTATATCCCATATAATTTGAATCCTATCTCCAAAGCGAATTTGTTCAATTTCTAAATAAGAGCGTACAAGCTTTAACTCATATTCAATTGGGACAACTAAATCTACATTTTGAAAGTCGAAGCTCATTTGCAAATAATTACCGAAGGCAAGTAATAGCTTCTCCATCTTGTTATTATCCACACCGTGCAAGGAAATAATAGCATTTAATGTGTTGAAGAAGAAGTGAGGCTGAATTTGTGCTTGCAGCCATGCAGCCTCAAAGCGCAATCGCTCCTCACTTGACTGCTTTACTTGAATAAGTGCATCGACACGTGATTTGAGCTCAATATATTCAATTGGCTTTTTCACATAGTCATTTGCACCATTTAAGAAAGCAAGTCGAATATCTTCACTTTGTTGACGCGCTGTTAAGAATAAAATAGGTAGTTCTGAAATTGAAAATTGCTCGCGAATTTGTTTCGCTAATTCATAGCCTGACATATGTGGCAACATAATATCTGAAATCACTAAATCATAGCTATGTTCACAAATTTTTTCAAGGGCTTCTGTGCCATTTAAGGCTGTATCAATTTTATAGGAAGCTGTTGATAACACTTTCAATAGTACTTGTAAGCTTAAAGGATCTGCATCCACAATTAAAATATTTGCCAAGCTAACTGGGGGAGTAGCTTTATCCTCTGTGGAAGCCAGTTCCTGCTCCACAACGGTTAAATCATCCTGTAAAAAAATATACTTCGATAATGTACTGCTAGTAGTAGCCTCAACCTGATTTACTGTTAAGCCCTTTGCAATTGGTAAAGAAAATGTAAAGCAAGAACCTTCATTAATTACAGAAGTCACAGTAAGGGAGCCATCATGTAAGTCTATAATTTCTTTGCAAATGCTTAATCCGAGCCCCAATCCTATATGGCGAGAGGATTTAACATTTGCGTCAGCTTGCTCATACGGTTCAAATATAAGTGCTTGCTTGCTCTTTTCAATTCCAATCCCTGTGTCTGTAATAGAAATAAATAGCTGATTGCCTATCGCTTTGGCATGAATTGTTATAGTGCCTTGTTCGGTAAATTTAATGGCATTATGAATTAAGTTAATAAACACTTGAATAAGTCGATTTTCATCAGCCAGCACTGGTGGTAAATCTGGCGGTAAGTCAATAATGAGTTTTATCGGATTTCCTTTAATTGTAAGCTGGAACATATCGCAAACGCTTGCCGCAATATGTTGTATGTTAATTGGCTTAATTTGCAAATTAAGCGTTCGTTCTTTTAGATGAATTAAATCTAGTAAACCGTCCAGCATAAACGACATATGATGACCGATTGTCACTAACAGTCTTAAATCATGCTGCTCTTTTTTTGCTAATAGCGATTGCGCAATACTTAGCATATGCTGGAGCGGTGTACGCAGCTCATGAGATGTATTAGCGAGAAAATCATCCTTGCGATACATTTCTTGTTGAAGCTTAATGGAAAGCTGCTTTGATTGAACAGATATATGAAAATAACGCATAAACCAAAAACCAGATAAGGCTGTAATCGCAATGAGCAAATCAAAAGGATAATGACTATATGGTGTTGTTAATGATCGATTAATAATAATAAATAATGAGTTATTAATAATCGCTGTAGCTGTTAAAAGCAGTATGATTGTGCCTCTCTGTCTAGATATCGCTACTTTATAAATAATCATTGCTAGAATGATAGGTGAAATGAAAAATAATAAATAGAAAATTATTTCTGTATAGAAAATATAGTCAATAGGTGCAACCGCAATAAATAATAAGTAAATAAAGCAAAAGGCGATAACCGTATTCAGTAGTTTTGTATTCACAAAGTTTTTTATTAACTCATTTAAAAATAAAATAAACCAAAGCATCGTCATAATATATGAAAAGAAAAACAGCTTCGTCGACGAAATCCAATCGAGCGGTACATACCATAAAAGTAACTTATTGCTAGATACAACAATCGTAACAAATGTTGATAGAACGAGTAATGAAAAATAGAGCAACACAGTTTCTCGTATACCAATAATAAATAGTAAAATCGTATAAAGTAGATAAAACAGAAAAATGGCACAAACAATAATTTGTGTAACAGCAGAATACCACTTTAAATTTTCGATAGAATGCAAATCACCAAAAACAAGTGATTTTGTTAAACCGCCAGATGTATGCTCATTTGTGTGAAAGCCAGCAATAATAATTTCATTATCTCCAGGTTGTAGTGAAAAATAATAAGTAACAGGTCTAGTATCCGTGCCAGTTTTTCTTAAATTAACCAAGTTACCGTATCCACCAACTTGTGTATTATTAACAGAAAGTGTATAGGAGGATAGGCTAGCAGGTATTGTCAGACCGTAAAGTGTGTCTGAATCTGGTGCATTGGTAATTTTTAAATAGTATGAGCCATGAGGTGTCGTAGCAGGTTTGCGTTTTATGTACGTGTCCCATGTTTCGGGTAAATGTGAGTATATAGGAATGGAATTTTTATTTTTTTTCGTAACAAGTATAGTGTTGGGGAAAAACTCCCACTCTCCATCAAGATACACTTTGAAGCTTTCGCTGTTATTAATTTGTTCAAAATCCATAACCCCTTGTTGAATTTCGACTTCGTCTGCGAATGAAAAATAGTTGACCCAACTTAAGCGCATAAAAAAAAGCAGTAAAAAAAATAGCAAAGCGATAGCAATAATTTTCAGCTTGTAATAATAATCCTGTTTTTTTATCATAATTAATAGAACTCCATATTTTCTTTTAATTTCCAATTAAATGTTGACGAATTAGTACGATATAAAAATATGTTACACTAAATAGAGAGCTTAACCAATAGTTAATATTGTAATAAGTTAGTAGAAATATAAAGAGGTGTCAATTTATTTAACATATTAGGTAAAAAAAGGAAGGAGTACGCTTGTTGAGAGTATTATTAATAGATGACGAGAAATTACCAATATCTCTGTTGAAAAAATTATTATTGGAAAATGAGTTACTGAAAATTGATATCGTTGGAGAATACAATGACCCAATCGAAGCATATGAAAATATTAAAAGCTTGCAGCCTGATGTTATATTTTCAGATATTGAAATGCCTGTTTTAAACGGATTGGAGCTTGCTGAAAAAATTCAGGAAATACAGCCGTCTGTGGAAATTGTATTTATTACTGGATTTGATCGTTATGCGATAGATGCATTTAATATTCATGCAATTGATTATATGTTGAAGCCTGTACAGAAGGAGCGAGTGCATAGAACGCTGGCGAGACTTCAAACAATCCTTAGTGATAAGCAGATTCAGAAGAGCAATAGTACTTCCCTTCAACTTTTTGGAGGGCTTAAGGTTGTAACCTCGGACGGTCAAGAGCAATCAATGAAGTGGCGTACAGCAAAGGCAAAGGAAATTTTTTCTTATATATTATCTCGACATGAAAAATCTATATCAAGGGATATGCTACTCGAATTATTTTGGTCTGAAGTAGATATAGAGAAATCGATAAAGCAGCTCTATACAACGATTTATACTATTAGAAAAACATTAAAGCAATACGGTTTGGATATGCAAATATCCAGTTTATTGCTTGATTCAGGTTATCAATTGCAGCTTGGTAGTGTACTTGTTGATGTAGATGAATGGATAAAGCAGTTGAAAGCACTTCCGAATTTGACAAAGGATACATACGAGGAGCACGAGCGTGTATTTAATGCGTATAAAAATCATTTTTTAATGGATTGTGATTATATTTGGGCTGAAAGTGAGCGAGAGCGCTTGAAGAAAATGTGGCGTCAGCATGCCTCACAGCTCAGTGAATTTTATATACAGGAGCAAATGTATGAACGAGCAATTGCGGTTGAAAAAAAACTGCAATTACTTGATGTAGATGAGGAGTTACAGTACTTCACGTTAATGAAGCTATATGACATATTAAATAACGCTGAGGCAGTCGAAGAGCAATATACATTATTAAAGCAAGTATTAGAGGAGCAATTAGCAATAGAGCCAAGCAAGGAAGTAACGAGCTGGTATCAGCAATGGCAAAATAGACGAAAAAAGAAGTTACAAAATCGAATATAAGGGTAAAGCAGGCTTGTTTTGAGTATTCAAGCTTGCTTTAAATAAATACTTCAATATAGTGAAACTTCAATCAGTGGATGCTTTTCCCCACTGATTGTTAGTTGAACCAATCGGGCATTTACGGGCAGTGGACCTTGGATTTATTCTGAAGCTGATTTTCACTTAAGTCTCTTACTGCCCGTTAATGCGGGGTAAAGTGCAAATGGCTGTCGGTAAATAAAAGTGTTAGCTAGCTGCATTCTATTGAAGTATTTGAAAATCTTTGTAGTTGAATTGAAAATAAGCTTAATGATTTTCTTTCGGAATCGGGAAGGAAATTGTTGTCCCTTTTCCGACAACACTATCAATGGTTAGCGTTACGCCAAATAATTGCTTTAAACGTTGCTCCGTATTAGTAAGTCCAACACTTTCTTTTGGGTCAATTAACTTTTTCTCAAAGCCAACGCCATCGTCGATAATTTCGACTAGATAATGTTCGGCATGTTCTATAATTCGCAGTGTAACTGTACCACCTTCTGGACGGCTTAATAGACCATGGCGCACCGCGTTTTCGACAAGTGTTTGTAGCGCTAAAGGCGGGACAGAAAATGCAATATTATCTGGAATATCCCATACGATTGCAATTCGATTATCAAAACGAATTTGTTCAATTGCCATGTAAGAGCGCACAAGCCTTAATTCATAATCAATAGGTACGAGTAAGTCAACATTTTCGAAATTAAAGCTCATTTGTAAATAGTCGTTGAAGGCGAGTAATAGCTCCTCCATTTTTTCATTGTCGACATTATGCAATGAAATAATTGCGTTAAGTGTGTTGAAGAAAAAATGTGGCTGAATTTGTGCCTGTAACCATGCAGCCTCGAAGCGTAATCGCTCCTCACTAGATTGTTTTACTTGAATAAGCGCATCGACGCGAGATTTCAACTCAACATATTCAATTGGTTTTTTCACATAGTCATTTGCGCCGTTTAAAAAGGCAAGTCGAATATCTTCACTTTGCTGGCGCGCCGTTAAAAATAAAATAGGTAGCTCTGAAATAGAGAATCGTTGACGAATTTGCTTTGCCAATTCATAGCCTGACATTTGTGGCAATACCGTATCTGAAATTACTAAATCAAAGCTATGTTTTTCAACTTTAGCAAGTGCATCTATCCCGTTCATTGCTGTTTCGATTTGGTAAAATTCAGTTGTTAAAGCTTTTAATAATACTTGTAAGCTCAAAGGGTCTGCATCGACAAGCAAAATATGGGCTGGGTTAGCTGTTGCTACATGCTCACTAGCTGAAACGGCGAGCTCCTGCACAATTTCAGTTAAATCATTTTGTAAAAAGATATATTTTGATAAATTATTGCTTTGTTCAAGTGAAGACTCACTTTGTCCAAGCGTTAACCCTTTTGCGATTGGTAGAGAAAATGTAAAGGTAGAGCCAATCCCAAATGTTGATGTCACATCAAGAGAGCCACCATGCAATTCAATAATTTCTTTACTAATGCTTAGACCGAGCCCTAAGCCAATATGAGCATGTGAGGTGATATTCGCCTCAACTTGCTCGTAGGGTTCAAAAATTAGAGATTGCTTGCTCTTCTCAATTCCAATCCCAGTATCTATAACAGAAATATAAAGCTGATTGCCTAACACTTTGGCATGAATTGTAATAGAGCCTTCATCGGTAAATTTAATCGCGTTATGAATTAAATTAATGAATACTTGAATAAGGCGATTTTCGTCTGCTAGCACTGGCGGTAAATCTGCTGGGAAATCAATAAGCAGCTTTAGCGGCTTGTCTTTAATGGCTAGTTGGAACATATCACAAACACTCGTTACAATCTGGTTAATATTAACAGGGGTAATTTCCAGTTTAATTGTTTGTTCTTTCAGGTGAATCAAATCGAGTAAACCATCCAACATAAAGGACATATGCTGACCAATTGTTACTAATAGCCTTAGGTCATGCTGTTCTTTTTGGGCTAATAAAGATTGGGCGATACTTAGCATATGCTGTAAAGGTGTACGCAGCTCATTGGACGTATTGGCAAGAAAATCATCTTTCCTATACATCTCTTGTTGGAGATTGCTAGCAAGTTGCTCCGATTTAGATGATTTATAAAAATAGCTAATAAACCAAAAGGCTAAGAAAGCTGTTACAACAATTAGTAAATCAAATGGATAATAAGTATAAGATGTCGTTACAAAATGATTCAGGATTAAAAATACACTATGATTAATGAGTGCCGCAGCTATTAAAAGCAACATTATATAGCCTTTGCGCTGAAGTAAAGCAATTTTATAAATAAAAACTGTTAGCAAAATTGCTGTGATAACGAAAAGCATATAAAATATAAATTCCATATAGTAAATAAAATCAATTGGCATTGTTGCAATCAACAATAAATAAACAAAGCAAATGAAAGCAAAAATGTTTAATATTTTAGTTTTAATGTATTTTTTTGTTAATTCATTAAAAAACAATATTAGCCAAAGTAACATCATGGCATAGGAAAACTGTAATATTTTCGCTGATGATACCCAGTCGATTTTTACATACGAAAGAAGAAGCTTATCGCTGGAAAGAATAATAGTCATAAACAAGGAAGTAATTAAAAGTAAAAAATAGCCGACAGCACTTCTCTTTACTCCTAAAATTAATAGTAAAATAGCACATAGGGCATAAAAAACAATAAATGCGCAAACGATTATTTGTGCAATAATTGAATACCATTTTATTTGATCTATAGAATACGAATCGCCAAAAATAAGTGATGTTGTTAATCCACCTGGTAGATGCTGATTCATATGAAAGCCAGAAATAATAATTTCATTATCGCCGGGCTGCAATTGAAAATGGTAAGTAGCTGGTCTAGGGTCCTCAGATGGCTTTTTAGGATTCAATGTATGCTTTCCATGGCTACCGGTATATTTTTCGTTCACATAAAGAGTGTAAGGTGAAAGGCTCGCTGGAATGGTTAAGCTATAAATAATAGGCAAGTCAGGCACATTAATTATTTTTAAATAATACGAACCATAAGGCACATGACCTGGCTTTTGCTCAATGTACGGATCCCATGTTTCTGGTAAATGGGAATAAAGGGATGTACCAGATTGCATTGCATCTTTTGAAATAAGTAAAATGTTAGGGAACAAAACCCAATCACCATCTAAATGCATTTTAAACTCTCTAGTGTTTTGGATTTGTTCGAAATCTAATACGCCTTTGTTAATCTCAGCTTCATTGGAAAAGGAAAAGTAATGCAACCAGCTAAAGCGTAAAGAAAAAAGTAATACAATAAATAGTGAAAAAATTATTGTAATTTGTAGTACTCGTTTATATTTTCGATTTCTAGTAAGCATAGAATATCGCTCCATTTTTATTGAAATACTTTTATTTACGAATAAAATATTTATTAAACATCCGATATATAAGTATGTTACATCAAATATTAGACTTTACCAAGAGTATAATATGATGTACTAAAGTGTAAAAGCCATTTTAAAATGGATTATGATTGGGCTAACTCTTTTCGCGCTAATTACTCGAAGTTAGCTCAAAATGGTACTATACGCGCCAATGATTAACTGACTTATATCACTCTTGAGCTGCAAGGAAGTTTTTATTTGTTTCACAAGGGTGTTTCCTTTAATTTTTGAATTAAGGTCAATATTGTAAAGGTGATAATTGGAAGGAGGAAGGATGTACCTTGAGGGTAATACTTGTAGATGATGAAATTTTACCAATACAACGTTTAAAGAAACTATTAATCAATTGCGAAATACAGCCGATTGAGATTGTCGGTGAATTTACAAATCCATTAGAGGTTTTGGAAAATATAAATGAACTGAAGCCTGATATTATCTTTGCAGATATTGAAATGCCTGTTTTAAACGGCTTAGAGCTTGCCGAGAAAATTCAAGAAATTCAACCGGATGTGGAAGTTGTTTTTATTACGGGATATGATCGTTATGCAATTGATGCGTTTAATGTACATGCGATTGACTATATGCTAAAGCCTGTACGAAAAGAGCGATTGCATAAGACGATGACTAGATTGCAATCAATCTATAGCAATAAGCTAATAACTAAAAACAATAGCACCTTACTTCAACTTTTTGGTGGACTTAAAGTTGTTCTAGCAGACGGGCAAGTGCAGGCAATGAAGTGGCGCACAGCGAAGGCAAAGGAAGTTTTTGCTTATATGGTATCTAATCATGAAAAAACAATTTTGAGAGATGCATTACTAGAAATGTTTTGGGAAGGTGTGGACGTCAATAAGGCTGTAAATCACCTATACACAACAATTTCTACCATTCGCCAAACATTAAAAAAATATAATTTGCACGATATTTCAATCTCTAGCCCATTATTTGATTCAGGCTATCAGCTGCAATTAGGAAATGTCCTTGTCGATGTTCATGAATGGAGAAAGCAGCTTAAAGCATTACCAGCTCTTTCAAATGCTACATATGAAAAGCATGAGGAGGCTGTAAATGCTTATAAGGAGCACTTTTTAAATGATTGTGATTATATTTGGGCAGAAAGTGAGCGAGAGCATTTAAAACGATTGTGGCTCCAACATGCACTAGAGTTGAGTGAATTCTATATAAAAGAACAAAAATTTGAACGTGCAATTGCAATTGAAAAGAAGCTACAAAAGCTAAATATAGAGGAGGAATCGCATTATTTCACATTGATGAAGCTCTATGATGCAATTGGGAATAAGAGTGCGGTTGAGGAGCAGTATGTATTATTAGAGAAAATGCTCAAAGAACAGCTCGCGATAGAGCCCGATGTAGAGATAATAAGCTGGTTTCAGCAATGGAAAAATAAACAATATGAGCTAAAAAACTAGGAGCTGTCCCAAAAGTTGTTTTGGGCAGCTCCTTTTCAGACGATTTTAGCCTTCAAATTCAATATTCGCTAAAAAACATATGTGCCTGTCGCTTTGCTTTTGGCATAAAAAAGAATGTGTACCTGCGGTTACTCGTTGCAAAGGGTGTGTGAAGATGTCAGCCTAGAACATTTGCGGCAAAAATTCTTTTCTAAAAAGTTGATTTTTACGGAGCCATATTTTCAGGATCATGCGATGTGTTAGAAGCTTATGCCTTTTGCGCGGCTTTGATTTTGCTTCTTGCAAGCTTTGTAGGAGGAGACATGTTTCAGTCGCGTAGGCTTGTGGCTCGACAAGTATGTTTAGTTGATAATCTATCAAGCTAGCCTCCTGTACTTTTGCTAGTAATTTAGCAAAGGCTATATTCATTTCAGCATGCTTTTCCTCTATTGCTAAATGGATTAGCATGTCTAATGTTTGTATAATTTCTAATTCTAGCGCTTGTAGCTGTTCAGCAGTTTGTTGCATCGTATCACTTCCTTCTCTGTATTTATTATGTGGAAAACTAACGCTTGTTTTATTAAATTATAAAAACTCTAGTTGGTCTAGACATAGCAATGAGTAATCAATTACGCCTTGATTAACTCTAGTCCAGATTTTTCCGAGCTGTTTAGTGGAAGTTCACATAAAACCGTCATATCCTGTAGCAATGTTTAACCGGTCTGCATCACGCAGTCCTCTCTGCAAAATTTATGACATCCACCGCAAGTCAGGTTAGCACAATGTTAGTCACTCATTCGTTATCTTAGCAAGCACTTGTTTTAGGCTGAGTTCTTCTTTATCAGTGGGTGTCCAAACATCCGCTGAAAGAAGTTGAAAATACAGATTTAAGCTAGGGAAGGTGAATCCACATTTTTGCTATAAATATAATAGCCTGTTTTTATGTTTTTGTCTTTTTGTAAAGAGTTTTTGCGTAAGAAATGGCTAAAATATGATACACTAAAGCCTATAAAACAAAATAAAGAGAGTTGAAAAAATCAATGGAACAACCATTTTTACCAATATTATTAGGATCAGATATGAACGCTTATGGTATGGCTCGTTCTTTTTTTGAGGCATACGGTATTCGCCCGCTTGTACTAGGGCGCTCACATTTAACAGCCACGCAAGATAGCAGTATTTTAAACTTCCAAGCAATTGACCGTTTAAATGAAGATGATGTATTTTTACCTGCCTTAGAAAAAATCGCACAGCAATATGAGGGGAAAAAACTGTTACTATTAGCATGTGGTGATGATTATGCAAAATTAATTATTAAAAATAAACCAGCACTACAAAACTATTTCACCGTGCCGTATATCGATGAAGAGCTAATGGATCAAATTTTATTGAAGGAAAACTTCTATAAAATGTGTGATAAATATGGCTTTAAATACCCGGGTACGACAACGGTCACAGTGGAAAACTATGAGCATTTTGAGCCCCCTTTTAGCTACCCAATTATTATTAAAGCCTCGAACTCGGTAGCTTATTGGGCCTGCTCATTCCCAGGAAAAAAGAAAGTATTCGTAGCGCATGATGAGGCTGAGCAAAAGGCTATTTTAAAGGCAATTTATCAATCGAGCTATCAGGATACATTAATTATTCAGGAGTTTATTCCCGGCGATGATTCGTATATGCGTGTACTTAATGCGTATGTAGGGAAGGATGGAAAAGTGAAGCTAATGTGCTTAGGCAACCCAATTTTAGAGGAGCATTCACCCGAAGGTATTGGGAGCTATGCAGCGATTATTACGACGTATGATAAGGAGTTAATGGACCAAGTACGCTTCTTTTTAGAGGATATTGGCTACACAGGCTTTGCTAACTTTGATATGAAATACGATACGCGCGATGGACAGTATAAGCTATTTGAAATCAATTTACGTAACGGTCGCTCTAGCTATTATGTAACAGCGGCTGGCTATAATTTAATGAAATATGTCGCAGATGATTATATGTTAAATATTAAGCAGCAGTTAACATATGGCGACAACCCTCATTTATGGATGATTATTCCGAAAGGCGTATTGTTCAAATATGCTTCCAATGAAAAAATGAAAATGGAAGCGAAAAGCTTAATTCGTCAAGGGAAATTTACTAACTCCTTATTTTATAGCAAGGATATGAATATGAAGCGTTGGGCAAAGCTTACACTCAACAGCTTAAATTACTATCGAAAATATAAGAAATACTTTAACAATAAAGGTTTGACTGAATAGATGAAAAAAACACTAGGTATTATTGGCGGTGTAGGTCCGCTTGCAACAATGTTTATCGGCGAAATGATTGTGCGCCGAACGCTAGCAAATAAAGACCAAGAGCATATACACACAATCATCGATAATGACACAACAATTCCTGATCGCACGGCTTATATTTTAGATAGAACAAAAGAAAACCCTGTACCATACTTGCAGCGAGATGCACAAAAGCTTGCTGCATATGGTGCTGATATTATTTGTATCCCATGCAATACGGCGCATACTTTTTATGACGATATGCAGGAAGCTTGTCCTGTGCCGATTTTGCATATGATTCGAGAGACGGCCAAACGTGCTAGTAAGCATAGGGCAAAGAGAGTAGGGGTTTTAGCGACAGATGGCACTTTAGCGGCAGGCGTATATCAACAAGCATTGCAAGAGGTAGATATTGAGCCAGTTTTGCTAAAAAAGGCAATGCAGCAACAGTTAATGACTGTTATTTATAATTATGTGAAAGCAGGCAAAGATGTGAGTAGGGAATTGTGGCAACCAATTGAAGAGGAATTGTGGCAGCAGCAATGCGATTTTATTGTGTTAGGCTGTACGGAGCTATCAATCGTTAATAAGGAGCTGCGTTTAGGGGCAGGCTATATTGACTCACTACTCGTTCTTGCAGAAGCAGCGATTATTGCATGTGGCTATGAAGTAAATAATTAAAGGCGTGTAGTAACTCTTTTAAAAGGCAAATCACCGATAGCGTCCCAAATGTCAGCAACCGTGAGCATTTGGGACGCTATCGTTTATATGAAAAAATATGATACACTAACTAATACAATAAGTAAGATGAAGGTGGGTATAATCATGTCGGCGATTCAATTATTGAATGAAACATTACAAAAAAAGTGGACATTTGAGCAAGAAATGAAAATTCAGCAGGAAATGATTCCAGCAATGCTAGATGGGAAAGATATCGTAGCAGAATCACCAACTGGTTCAGGAAAAACATTAGCATATGTACTTCCGATTTTAAATAAAGTAAACGGTAGCAAAAAACAGACACAGGCACTTATCGTTGCACCATCGCAAGAGCTAGCAATGCAAATTGTAAATGTCATTCGTGAGTGGACTGAAGGGTCAGAAATTACCGTCCAGCAATTAATTGGTGGAGCAAATGCAGCCCGTCAAATTGAAAAGCTGAAAAAGAAGCCGACAATTGTTGTAGGTACGCCAGGGCGCTTAAATGAGCTAGCCCGTTCCGGAAAGCTAAAATTAAAGGAAATTGAAACGGTTGTACTTGATGAGTGTGATCAGCTATTAAGCCGTGAATATCGCGTTGTTGTAAAGTCATTTATAGATGGGGCAGCATATGGGCGCCAAGTTGTTGTCGTGTCGGCGACAATTACAGAGGAAATTGAAATTGTAGCAGAACGACTAATGTTTGAGCCAGTAAATATTAAAATTAAGCCTGAAGATATGGTCAAGGTCGGTAAAATTGTTCATTCATTTATAAAGGTGGATGAGCGAGATAAAACAGATTTGCTACGTCGCTTAGCAAATATTTCGGGTGTGCGCGCATTAGCATTTGCTAATAATATTGACCAAGTGCTAATGAAGCAAAGTAAATTATCCTATAAAGAAGCACCGATAGTTGCGCTTCATTCTGATATGAAAAAGGAAGAGCGCAAGAAAACATTAGATGCATTTCGCAAAGGCGAAGCTCGCATTTTAATTGCTACAGATATTGCCGCACGAGGATTAGATATTACCGGATTAACACATGTTATACATGTAGATGTTCCCCGTACAATTGAGCAGTATACGCACCGCTCTGGTCGAACAGGGCGTGCTGGTGCAGATGGTGAAGTGTTGACATTGCTATCATATCGCGATGAAAAAACATATAAGAAATGGCTGCGTGAACTAGGACTTAAAGCGATTCAAAAGATATGGCATAAAGGTGAGCTAATCGAAGGAAACTCAAAAACAATTAACAAATAAAGGGGAAATTTACTATGACATTTGAGGAGAAATTAGCTGAGTACGCGGAGCTAGCTGTACGCGTAGGGGTAAACATTCAACAGGGGCAGTATTTATTAATTAATACATCGACAGATACGTTAGATTTTACACGCTTAGTTGTAGAAAAAGCATATGAGGCAGGTGCAGGGCGTGTACATGTTAATTTAACGGATGCAGTATTTGAGCGCGCATTTTTTGAGCATGCAACAACAGAGGAGATTAACAAGTTTCCACAGTGGATTGTTGCACAGCGTGAGGAATTAATTGCACGTCAAGGAGCATTATTATGGATTGATGCTGAGGACCCAGACTTATTAGCAGGTATTGATGTAGCAAAACTTGCCACACAGCAAAAGGCAGCAGGAAGTGCGCTTGTGAATTATCGAAAAGCGGTAATGAATGATGATATTGCATGGTCGATTATTGCTGTACCATCTACAAAATGGGCGGCAAAAGTATTTCCAAGCTTGGCTGCAGATAAGCAAGTAAACGCTTTATGGGAGGCAATTTTTGCAACGGTGCATATTGGGCAAGGAAATGCTGTGGCGCAATGGCAAAACCATATTGCAAATCTGGAGGCGAGAGCCGAAAAGTTAAATAGTAAAAAATATAAAAAGCTACATTACAAAGCATCTGGTACAAATTTAACAATCGAGCTACCGGAGAAGCATATTTGGCAATGCGGTAGTAGTAAAACCCCACAAGGAACAATTTTTATTGCTAATATGCCAACGGAGGAAGTATACACGCTGCCAGCGAAATATGGTGTAAACGGCACAGTATCAAATACGAAGCCCCTAGTTTATAAAGGGAACATCATTGACCAATTTACGTTGACGTTTGAGGCGGGGAAAATTACCGCTGCGAAGGCAGAGGTTGGTAATGAACTATTGCAGGAATTAATTCATGCGGACGAAGGCTCGTGCTATTTAGGCGAAGTTGCTTTAGTACCACATGAATCGCCGATTTCAGCTTCAAATATTTTGTATTACAACACATTGTTTGATGAAAATGCATCAAATCATTTAGCGATTGGTGAAGCATATCCGACCTGCTACGAAGGTGGACGTGAGCTTGAACAAGCTCAGCTTGAATCGTTAGGTATCAACACATCTATTACACATGAGGACTTTATGATTGGTAGCGGTGAGATGGATATTGACGGTGAATTAGAGGATGGCACATATGAGCCAATTTTCCGTCAAGGAAGCTGGGCATTTTAAGCAGGTGAGGCAATGAAAAAATGGCTTATTGTCATCTTGCTATTGCTAGGTGCTACAACGGTGCAGGCACAGGAAGTGTATATTCCACTAGGGGATTCACTAGCTGCGGGGCAAACTCCATATCGACAAATTGATACAGGCTATACGGATTTAATCGCGATGCAACTTACATGGACAAATGAGCTGCAATTTTACTCAAAGGAATTAACATTTCCAGGTTATACAGTGGCGAATGTTTTACAGCGAATAGAGCAGCCTGATGCAAAAGCGCTGTTGTCAAAGGCGACAATTGTTACGATTTCAGCAGGAGCAAATGATTTATTGCAAATTGTACAACATCGGCCACAGGCGGGAACATTGAGCTTTTCGCAGCTAGCAGCCGATTTTTCTTTGAATCAAGTACGCCAAAATATAGGAGTACTTTTAGAGAAGCTAGAGCAATATGCACCACATGCTACAATCTATGTAATGGGCTATTACTTCCCATACCCGCATGTACATCCTACACAAATGGAAGGCACACAGCAGCAGCTGCGTATGTTAAATCAAATTTTACAGCAGCAAGCTGAGCGACATGGTGCGCATTTTATTGCCGTTGAAGAAGTCTTTGCAGCAAATGCTAAAGCGTACTTGCCAAATATTTCAGATGTCCATCCGACAATGGAAGGCTATTTAGTGATGGCGAATGCATTTTTACAAAAATTTAATCAAACACTATTAACAAAAGAGCAGTTACCACAGCCAAACCCATTGTCATTTGAAAGTTTGCTACAAATAGAAAAAATAACAACAGAATTGGATATGCGTATGAGCCCGTTTTAGGGAAGTGAATTGTTTAAATACGGAAATAAAAAAGCTACCTTGGAAAATCGCCTAGCGATTTCCGAGGTAGCTTTTTCGGTTATTATTAGCGATTATTGGCTAATTTTAACGTCTTTTAAGTGGTACATGCTGTCAGATGTTACGCGGAAGCCTGACACTTTATCAGATACACCAGTTAAAATTGATGGGTGTAAAACGAATGCCATTGGTGCATCGTCTGAAATCATTTTGATTGCGTCAGTGTAGATGCCTAGACGAGCATCTTGGTCTGCTTCACGACGACCAGCATTTAATAATTCGTCTACTTCAGTGTTAGAGTAGAATGAACGGTTACCTGGGTCACCGTGTTGAGAAGAGTGGAATAATGCATATAGACCGTAGTCAGCATCACCAGTAGCGTTTGACCATCCTAGGATGAACATATCATGCTCACCAGCAGCTGTTTTCTCTAAATATGCACCGAACTCCATTACTTCAATGCTTACATCAATGTTTAATTGTTTTAAAGCATCTTGTAAAACAACCGCAACATTTTGACGAGCAGGGTTGTCATTTGTCCAAAGTGTTGTTTTGAATCCATCAGCATAGCCTGCTTCTGCAAGTAAAGCTTTCGCTTCTTCAATATCATAGTTTGTCGGTGTTACGTCCTCTGTATAACCAAAGATGCCTGGTGAAAGTGGACTGATTGCTGGAATACCGTAACCTTCATAAATACCATCAATTAAAGTTTGACGGTCAATTGCTTTTGAAATCGCTTGACGAACAAGCTTGTTATCAAATGGTGCTTTTTGTGTATTGAAACCGATATAAGTTAAAGATGTTGATGGTGTTTCATCAACAGTTGCAACGCCTGAAGCGTTTACATTTGCTACTTGGTTAGGCTCAACAGTACCAATAATATGGGCATTGCCTGATTGTAGCTCAGCAACGCGTGTAGCCATTTCTGGAACTACTTTAATTGTTACAGTGTCAACATGTGCTGGCGTGCCCCAGTAGTCAGCATTTTTCTCTAATTTAATTTCGTTACCTGGCGTCCAAGAAACGAATTTGAATGGACCAGTACCAACTGGGTTTGTACCGATTACAGAACCTGCTGCTGTATCACCAGTCATTGCAGCATAGTCATCATCAATTGATTTTGGAGAAATGATGCCACCGCCGTTATGCGTTAAGTGTGCAAGTAATGGTGAGAATGGATACTCTGTAACAAATTGTACAGTTGTTTCATCAACTACCTTTACTTCTGTAACCATTTCGTATAAGAATGCACGTGGAGAACCAACATCCGGGTCTAATACGCGATCAAAGTTTTTCTTAACAGCATCTGCATTGAATGCTTCGCCATCGTGGAAAGTAACACCAGTACGTAACTTGAATTCCCAAGTTAAGTCATCAACTTGTGTCCAAGATTCTGCTAAGCCAGGTGCTAAATCACCGTTAGCATCACGTACAACTAAAGTTTCATAAATATTACCTTGAACATTTGAAGATGACACATCATTTGAACCGTGTGGGTCTAATGATGAAGCATCTGATAATTCAGCAATAATTAAATCGCCACCAGCTTCAGTTGCTGTTTCGCTTCCTTCCGATTGTGATCCTTCGTTGTTGTTTGAAGTACCACCGTTGTCTGTCTCTTCTTTCTTATCGCCACCACAAGCTGCTAAAACAAGTGTTAGCGTTAAAGTTAAGAAGAGTAACCATAGTGACTTTTTTGAAAATGTCATATGGAAAATCCCCCTTCAAAAAAATTATTCTAGAATATTACGTTTTTGTAACATCTGGTTAGAATATACCATACCTTTTTATTAACAGGCAATCAATTGTTTAAAAATAAAGATTTTTCTCTGAATTCAATTAGCAGATAAGCGTTTACAACTTAAAAAAACTTTTATGAAAACCCTTTCAAAACGCGTGTTTTCATAAGGTCTTATAGTGAAAAATATCGAATTTTGTCAAACTAATTATTCACCAAAAAGTAATTTTATATTTCAAACAATCAAAAAAACTATTGAAAAGGCACTATATTCATATATATACTGTTATTCATACTGATTAAATTTTATCTTCATTCAGCAAATGTTTTTTGGTGTAAAAAAGCGCCGGCATATACTTCTTCTGTTTGTACAAATCACCGTAACTATGTGGACTAAAGGGTGTAGCACCAGCAAGTAAGTATAGTAGTTGTGTGCTATGTTTACAGCAATAAGACAAATATTTAATATTTAAGAGGAGAAAGCTCCCGCTGCATGGTAAGATAAGTATTTGGCGGATGTAACAGATTTTTGTATATTCACTTAAATAGTCTGAATGCATTTTAAGCCGAGGTATCTAACGATAAATGCAATTATCTGAACAGTTTGATTAATGAAAGGGTGATCACAATGAGCGTGCAAACTGAAAAGGTTTCAAGCGCAACAAGAAGTAATCCACGAGTAGAGGCTTTTAAAACCTTCTCAAAGAGATTGCTGAAAAATAAGGCTGCAGTAGTTGGGGGCTTAATTATTTTATTCATTATACTAGTTGGTATATTTGGTCCAATGTTTTTGAAAACAGATCCAAATGCGCAAAATTTAGTGAATAAACTTCAACCACCATCAAAGGACCATTGGTTTGGAACTGATAATTTTGGACGAGATATATTTACTCGTATTATTTTCGGTACACAACTTACATTGAAGGTAGGGTTTTTATCAGTATTTATCGGTGGAGTTATCGGTGTAGTATTAGGAATCGTTGCTGGTTATTATGGTGGACTAGTTGATACGATTACGATGCGCCTTATGGATATTCTGCTTGCTTTCCCAGGTATTTTATTAGCATTAGCAATTGTATCTGTATTAGGTGGTAGCTTAACAAATGTAATTATTGCGGTAGGTATTTTCTCTGTGCCAGCATTTGCCCGAATTGTTCGGGGATCTACGCTGCAAGTGAAAAAATTGGAATATATAGATGCTGTAAAGGCACTCGGTGCAAGTGATGGGCGTATTATTTTCCTACATATTTTACCTAATATTATGTCACCAATTATTGTTCAAGCAACAATGCGTATTGCAACAGCTATTTTAACTGCCTCTGGTTTAGCTTTCTTAGGTTTAGGTGCACAGCCTCCAGAGCCTGAATGGGGCGCAATGTTAAACGAAGGGCGTACTTATATGCATAATGCAAGTCATATGGTAATGTTCCCGGGTATGATGATTGTTATTGTTGTATTAGCATTTAATATATTCGGAGACGGTCTACGTGATGCACTAGATCCAAAAATGAAGCAATAAAGGAGGGGCAGCTATGACAAAATATATTATTCGTCGTTTGTTACAAACGATTCCAGTATTACTTGGGGTATCGATTTTAGTATTTTCATTGATGTTCCTTATTCCTGGGGATCCTGCACGCGTAATGGCTGGTGAAGGAGCTTCAGAGCAAACAATTGAAAATCTACGTGAGAAATTAGGGTTAAATGACCCAGCATATGTACAGTATGGTCGCTTTCTGACAAGTGCGGTAAAAGGGGACTTAGGAAACTCGGTTCGTAGTGGTCGCCCTGTAATGGATGAAATTTCAGCTCGCTTTTGGATTACGGTAGAATTAGCAGTATATTCAACGGTTTTGGCTGTGTTTATTGGCTTAATTGCAGGTATTGTTTCTGCTGTACGCCATTACACATTAACAGATATTTTCATAATGATTATCGCCTTATTCGGTTTATCTATGCCGAACTTCTGGCTCGGTTTAGTATTAATTCAATGGTTCGCATTAGGGAATTTACCATTCGGTATACCTATGCCTGAATGGCTCTTCGAAATTGTTCAAATGCGACCTTCTGGTTGGGGTGAGTCATGGCGACAAATGGTGCTGCCAGTTATTACGTTAGGTACTGGTGGGGCAGCTATTATCGCTCGTATGACCCGTTCCTCTATGCTTGAAGTAATCGGACAAGATTATATTCGTACAGCTCGTGCAAAAGGGGTTTCAGAGCGTATTGTTATTTATCGACATGCACTTAAAAATGCTTTAATTCCTGTAGTAACAGTAATTGGACTTGAATTTGGTGGCTTCTTAGGTGGAGCGGTCTTAACAGAAACGATTTTTGCAATTAACGGTATGGGACGTCTAACAATCGATGCGATTAGGCAGCGGGATTTCCCAATTGTGCAAGGAACCGTACTAGTTATTTCGGTCATTTTCGTACTAGTAAACTTACTTGTAGATATTTCATATAAATTCTTAAATAAACGAATCGACTTGAATTAGTTTAAGGTGAAATGAGGTGAATCATTGTGACACAACAATTAGAAAATATTTTAGAAGTGAATGACTTACAAACTGTTTTTTCAACTGACGGTGGTGAGGTACGTGCGGTTGATGGTGTCAGCTTTGTCGTACCAAAAGGAAAAACAATTGGTATTGTAGGGGAATCTGGTTCAGGTAAAAGTATTACATCTTTATCAATTCTTCGCCTTTTAGCGAAAAACGGGAAGATTAAAGATGGCGAGATTCTTTTCAAAGGAAAAGATTTACTGAAGCTATCGGATAAACAAATGCGTGATATTCGAGGAAATCAAATTTCAATGATTTTCCAGGAGCCGATGACTTCGTTAAACCCTGTTTATACAGTAGGACAACAAATAAGTGAAACACTTATTATTCATAAAAAGATTTCCAAGCAAGAGGCAATGAAGCAATCGGTAGATATGCTGAAACTTGTAGGAATTCCTTCTCCTGAAAAGCGTGTAAAACAGTATCCGCATGAGCTTTCAGGGGGGATGCGTCAACGTGTTATGATTGCCATGGCATTGGCGTGTGACCCAGAAATTTTAATTGCGGATGAACCAACAACTGCTCTTGACGTAACAATTCAAGCGCAAATTTTAGAGCTTATTCGTGATTTACAAAATCGCTTAGGCATGTCTGTAATTATGATTACACATGACCTAGGTGTAGTAGCAGAAACATGTGACTATGTAGCTGTTATGTATGCAGGTCAGGTAGTAGAATACTCGGATGTACGTACGTTATTTAAAAATCCGAAGCATCCATATACACTGGGGCTACTAAACTCTTTACCGCGTCACGATGTGGATCAAGAAAAGCTTATTCCGATTAAAGGAATGGTGCCAAGCCCACACGAAATGCCTGTAGGCTGTCGTTTTGCACCACGTTGCCCAGTGGCTACGGAGGGTTGTCATACTAAGCCACCTGTGCTTGAAAAGAAGGGCAATAACGAGCAAATTCGTTGCTGGATGTACTCAGAAGAGTGGGATGGCGATTCGGAGGTGACGCTATATGGCGAAAAAAGAACTGTTAAAGGTTGAGGGATTAAAGCAATACTTCCCGATTAAAGGTGGCTTTCTTGGTCGTACAGTGAACCACGTAAAAGCACTGGATGGTGTTTCATTTACAGTTTATGAAGGTGAAACTGTAAGTATTGTAGGAGAATCAGGTTGCGGTAAATCAACAACTGGCCGTGCTATTTTAAGATTGGAGGAGCCTACAGAAGGTGTTGTAGAGTTCCAAGGTACAGATTTAACTAAGATTTCTAAAGGAGAAATGCGTAAGTTCCGCAAAGATTTACAAATTATTTTTCAGGACCCTTACGCTTCGATAAATCCGCGTCAAACAGTAGCGTCTGTTCTGAACGAGGCGATGCAAATTCAAAATGTATTGCCAACCAATCAGCGACGTGCGCGCATCGAGGAGCTTTTGGAAACGGTAGGTTTACGTCCATATCAAGCGGACCGTTACCCACATGAATTCTCTGGTGGTCAGCGTCAACGTATTGGTATTGCGCGTGCGCTTTCTGTAAATCCAAAGCTAATTATTTGTGATGAGGCGGTATCTGCACTAGACGTATCGATTCAGGCACAGGTTTTAAACTTATTAGAGGAATTACAAAATGAATATGGCTTAACATATTTATTTATCTCGCATGATTTAGGGGTAGTACGACATATTTCAGACCGTATTATCGTTATGTATTTAGGGAAAATTGTAGAGATTGCAGATAAGGTTAGCTTGTTTGAAAATTCACAGCACCCATATACGAAAGCATTACTATCAGCAATTCCTGTTCCAGATCCAGATGCTAAAAAAGAGCGGGTTATTTTAAAAGGTGATGTACCATCACCAATCGACCCGCCAAACGGCTGTCGTTTCCATACGCGCTGTCCATTTGCGACAGATAAATGTCGTACAGAGGAGCCAGTGTTACGTACATCCGACTTGATGAAAGAAGGCCATCAAGCGGCATGTCACTATATGGAAGACATCACAAAAGGTGCATTGACGCCAAATTATTAGTAGTATAAGGGGTGTTTGAAAAGTCGGTGTGTATTGACTTTTCAAACACCCCTATTGATTTTTTATAAGGAGTTGCTATCATGAAAATTTTTCATACGGCAGACTGGCATTTAGGAAAGCTTGTACAAGGTGTATATATGACAGACGAGCAGCGCTTTATTTTAGAGCAGTTTATTGCAGCGATTGATGAAGAACAGCCGGATGCTGTTATTATCGCTGGTGATTTGTATGACCGTGCCATACCTCCAGTAGAGGCAGTGGATTTATTAGATGATATATTAAGTAAAATTACAATGCAGCGAAAAATTCCTGTTCTAGCTATTGCGGGCAATCATGATAGTCCTACTCGCTTACAGTTCGGACGTCAGTTAATGGAACGAGCAGGCTTACATATCGCTGGAGAGATAAATGCTATATGGCAGCCAATCATTTTAAATGATGAACATGGTGAAGTTCATTTTCACTTCATTCCATTTACGGAGCCAGCAATAGTAAAGACCATATTGCAGGATGATAGCATCACTACATACGATGAAGCGATGAAAAAAGTGATTGAGCAAATTATGCCAACTTTAAATTCGGATGCACGCCATATAGCTATTGCCCATGCCTTCGTAACACCAAATGGTGATAAGCAAGAGAATACAAGCGACTCAGAGCGACCGTTGGTTATCGGTGGCTCAGAATGTGTCGATGCCCATTATTTTGCACCATTTCATTATACGGCGTTAGGGCATTTACATCGCGCACATTATGTGCTGAATGAAACGATACGTTATGCAGGCTCACCTCTTAAGTATTCAGCATCAGAGGCTAATCATGAAAAAGGCTTCCTAATTATAGACTTAGCCGCTGATGGTACAGTTACCGTAACGAAACGCCCACTTATTCCTCGCAGAGATTTGCGTATTGTAGAGGGTACTTTGCAGGAAATTTTACGCCATCAAGAAAGTGAGGACTATGTTTTTGTTCGTCTAATTGATACGACACCAGTAATTGGTGCAATGGAACAAATACGTACAGTTTATAAAAATGCATTGCATGTGGAGAGAAAAGCAATGTTTTTGGAACGTGATGAAGAGCAAATACCAATGCGTGACCAACTAGATGAACGTACATTATTTCAAGGCTTTATGAAGGAAATGACAGGCGAGGAACCCTCAGCTATTGCATGCAAATTATTTGATGAAGCTTTACAGGAGCTTTTAAAGGAAGAACGTGAGGAGGAAAAAGTGAAATGAAGCCAATTCGTTTGACTCTTCAAGCATTCGGGCCATATAAGCATAAGGAGGTAATCGATTTTAGTGAGCTACAAAAACATCGTTTATTTGTGATATCGGGACAAACAGGTGCAGGCAAGACGACTATTTTTGATGGTATTACCTTTGCTTTATATGGTGCGGCAAGCGGACAAGATCGCAAAGAAAATAAATCGGTGCGCAGTGATTTTGCTGAGGATGATATGCATACAGCAGTAGAGCTTGTTTTTGAGGTGCGCGGCACTACGTATCGTGTAAAGCGTCAATTAGCGCATATAAAAAAGGGACGTAAGGCAGCGACAGGCGAAGCATATGAATTTATGCGATTACAAGAAAATGGGGTAGAACAACCCGCTGTTGAGCGGCAAAAAGTAACGGATATTAATAAAAAAATTGAGGAATTAATTGGCTTATCCTACGACCAATTTAGCCAAATTATTATGTTACCACAAGGTGAATTTCGCAAGCTACTCACCTCACAATCAGAAAATAAAGAGGCAATTTTACGAAAAATCTTCAAGACGGAGCGCTATGGAGAAATTGCTAAAAAACTTGAACAGAAAAAGCAACAGGCTGAGCAGCAGCAAAAAATGGCTATTGCACGCAGTGAAAGCTATGTAGAACAACTTGTAGGAGCGTTACCGAAACGCGATTCATTGCTTTTTGAGCGTTTGCAAGATGAGTCTAATTTATATCAAATTGATGAGGCTTTAGAGCAGGAACTACACTACTATGAATTGAAGGCAGATGCTGATGTTAAGCATTATCAAGAAACATTTGCACAACATGAGAAGCAGCAAAAAATTGTTTTAGAATGGCAACGACTGAATGAGCGAATCGAGAATTTTGAGCAAAAGAAGCGGGAACTTGCAGCTAAAAAGCTAGAGCTGGCATTATTTGAAAATAAGAAAAGGCAATATGAGGCGGCTACGAAGGCACAGCAGCTTATTCCAATAGCTGAACAATGTACACAGCTACAGCAGGAAGAGGCTAATAAAGCGGCTATGTTAACGACATTATTGGCAAAAAAAGAGCAGTTACAACAAGAGCGGCAACAAGCATATGCCATATTACAAACAGAAAAAGAACGAGATAATGAACGATTAACATATCAGCAGGAGCTGAAGGAGCTAGAAAAAATCAAACCGCTTTATGAGGAAATCGCATTGCTAGCCAGCGCTGTTGAAAAGCAGCAGCAACAGCTCCATTTACAGCAAAAAAATATTCATCATGCTAATGAGCAGATTGAAAAATTGAAGCAACAAATGAATGAACAGCAAAATTCGATTGAAAAGCAAGAAGAGCAAGTGGCAAGGCTACCGAAATTATTAGAACAGCAGCAATATCTGAAGGAAGTGGTAGCCCTATTTAAAAACTTAGGAGATACAACTGCAAAGGAGCAGAAATTGGCTGAGCAGCTCACAAATATCAATCAGCAATATGAGGAAGCACAGCAGCATTATGAACGAGAAATGGAGCGGTGGTTAGCAAATCAAGCGCATATGCTGGCACTTGAGCTAGTATCTGGTGAACCGTGCCCGGTTTGTGGCAGTACGGAGCATCCTGCGATTAATGACAATGCAACTGAGCAAGTGGAGCAACAACAATTACAGTTATTTAAAGAGCGAGCTGACAAGCTACACAAGCAATATATGCAGCTTACAACAGAGTATCAATTGGTATTGCAAGGGCAAGAGCAGCTACAACAGCAGCTTCAGCAATTAGATGCTGAAATTGCTGAGGAGTCCACCTATTTAACGCGTTATCAGCAGGGCAAGGATGAAATCATACAATTGCAACATGTAGCGGAAAATTTAGTAGACTGTCGTCAAAAGCTAAAGGATATGCAGCTTACAATTATTCAGCATGAACAAGAGCAAAAACACAATGAGCAACAGCTACAGCAAGTTCAACATGGATTTATTCAGCAGCAAACGGTACTAGAGCAAAAACGTTTAAGTATGCCATCAGCGATTAGTAGCATCAAGCAGCTAGAGAAAACATATCAGCAAAAGCAACAGCAGCTCTTTGTATTACAGCAAGCATTAAGTAATGCGCAGAAGCATTATGATGAATCCTATGCTAGCTATTTGAAAATAACAGAAACGTACACGCTATCAATTACACATCATGAAGAATTACAGCAAAAGCTTGTATTAGTGATAGAGCAATTCAACAAGAAACTACAAGAATTAGGATTTACGACAGAGGAAGAGTTTGTCAACTCATGTCGTACAGAGCAGCAAATACAGCAATTACAACAGGAATATATGAACTATACAAATGAGCTACATGCTTTAACGTTGTTTGTCGAGCAAGAAAAGCAGCAATTAGCTAATGCAGAAAAGGTAGATATAACAGCTGCACAGGAACAGCTACAAGCATATAAGGAGGCATATGAGGAGGCGTTACGAACTGCCAATACCTCAAAAAATTACAAGCAACTTTGTTTAGAATATAAAGACAAGCTATTGCAAATAGCGGATGAAATTCATTCGTTAACACAAACGGCGAATGAAGTAATCATGCTTTATAATGTGTTGCGTGGGCAAAATCAGCGGAAAATTTCCTTCGAACGTTATGTACAAATGGGCTATTTAGAGCAAATTACTGAGGCGGCGAATCACCGCCTAAAACATTTATCGAATGGGCAGTATCAATTAGTATGCTCTGACCGCCAAGAATCGCATGGACGACAAAGTGGGCTAAGCTTAGACGTATATGATAGCTATACAGGGCAAACTCGCGATGTTAAATCATTGTCTGGTGGAGAGAAATTTAATGCCTCTCTATGTTTAGCGTTAGGCATGGCTGATATTATTCAAAGCTTTCAGGGCAATGTGCAAATTGATACGATGTTTATTGACGAAGGCTTCGGGTCTCTTGATGAAGAATCATTAATGCGTGCGATTGATACTTTAATCGACTTGCAAAAATCAGGTCGCATGATTGGCGTTATTTCTCATGTAGCTGAGCTAAAGGCAGCCATTTCGACTGTTTTGCATGTTGAGAAATTGAAGGAAGGCTATAGTCGAACCACGATTAAAGTGCCAAGTGTATAGCATATAAAAAACGGCTGTCTAGAAGTTGTAGATTTTTTGCGACGAATTATCGCGGAACTACATTACTTTCCAGACAGCCGTTATTGATGAAAGAGTCACATTATTTGCGGCGAACGGTTGGCTGTTTCTTATCGTTAAGTATTTTTTTGATGATTGGATAAGCAACTGGTGCCCATTTTATAGCCGTTTTTACAATTTTACCGAGTTTCATAATATATTCGCTCCTTCTATTTTGATTCAGAGAAAGCTTTCAATTAGTGCTTTTATTATACCCTACCAACTCTGCCGTTAAACATTACGGAATACTAGCACCGCTTGAACGATATTCCAAATGACGAATGCTAAATAAATTAATCCATAAAGCAGCATCCCACCAAAGCCTGCAAAAAATAAAGTCGCATCTTCCTGTGCCCCACCAAATATCGTAGTGAAGATAAAGAAAACACCTACAGCAATCCCTATGACAATAGGAATAACATGTGAAATCAGTGCGCGTTTTGCATGATAGCGAACCTCTTCATCCTTCGATACTAGCCATACAATAATTGGCGCTATAAATGGTGCAAAGAAGATACTCAAATAACTAAGTGCACTTAAAATTTTACGGTCCTCCATGAAATCATCCCCTATAAAAATTTTACTTTAATCTAATTTTATCTACGTATGAAGACAAATAGAAGTTTCAAAAAGATTTCGTGAAGAAATATGAATTATTTTGAATGAATTTGAAATAAAGTTGTTGATTAATCTTATAATTCTAATTATTATATAGCTAATAGTAAGTTGGGGGTGGAACGATGCTAACAGTTGAGCGACAGCATTTAATTCGTGAGCTTTTAAAACAACAAGAGATTGTAACGATGCAAGAATTAATTGAAATAACGAAAGCGTCCGAATCAACAATCCGCAGAGATTTAATTCAATTAGAGCGCGCTAAAATATTAAAGCGCATTCATGGAGGCGCTTCAAGATTGCAAGGCAAATTAATTGAGCCAAGTATTTCTGAAAAATCTTTCAAAAACCTTCAGGAGAAAAAAGCACTTGCTGCTTATGCAGCGAGCTTTGTAGATGATGGTGATTGCATTTATTTAGATGCTGGAACGACGGTTTATGAAATGATTCCTTATTTACAGCAGAAAGAAGTAGTTGTTGTCACAAACAGTGTGCATCATCTTGATTTATTAATAGAAAATAATATTAAAACTTATTTAATCGGTGGTGCAATTAAGCATAAAACAAAGGCAATGATTGGACGTGGTGCGCTAATTAGCCTTGAGCAATATCGTTTTGATAAATGCTTTATTGGGGCAAATGGTGTACACCTTGAATATGGCTATACAACGCCAGATCCAGAAGAAGCGATGCTTAAAAAAGCAGCTATACAATTAGCGCGGGAAGCATATGTGCTAGTAGATGCTTCGAAATTCGAGGAAGTATATTTTGCTAAAATAGCTGACTTGCAGGAAGCGATAATTATTACAAATGAAATTAAAAATAATATGCAAAAAACATTGCATGCAAAAACTAAAGTAGAGGTGGTCGAAGCATGATTTACACGATGACATTAAATCCATCTATTGATTATATCGTGGAAGTAACACCTTTTCAGCTAGGTGCACTCAATCTTATTCAAAAAGAAGCAAAATTTCCAGGGGGCAAAGGAATAAATGTATCGCAAGTGTTGAAGCGATTAGGGACAGATAGCAAGGCATTAGGATTTGTAGGAGGCTTTACAGGTAATTATATTGTGAATGCCTTACAGCAAAAGGGAATAGCGACGGATTTTGTTCATGTTCAAGAGGATACGCGCATTAATATTAAGCTTAAGACGGGACAGGAGACGGAAGTCAATGGACGTGGACCGACAATTCAAGAGCTGGAGCTAGCAAATTTATTGAATAAAATTAATCGATTGGCTGATGGGGATGTACTTGTATTAGCAGGAAGTATTCCACAGTGTCTGCCAGCAACAATTTATGAAACAATGGCAGCGACAGTGACGCAAAAAGGTGCGAAGGTAGTTGTTGATACAACAGGCGAAGTATTATTAAATGTTTTGCCAAATAGCCCATTTTTAATTAAGCCGAACCATCATGAGCTTGGTGAGTTATTTAATGTCACGATAGAAACTATAGAAGAGGCAATTCCTTATGGGAAGCGACTTGTTGAAATGGGCGCACAGCATGTGATTGTTTCAATGGCTGGTGCTGGTGCTTTGTTATTCAGCAAGGAGTTGGCGCTTTATGCAAATGTACCGAAGGGTGTACTGAAAAATTCAGTAGGTGCAGGCGACTCTGTCGTGGCAGGGTTTTTGAGTTGTTATTTTCGCATGGGAGATGTGCAGCAGGCATTTCGGTATGGGGTGGCTTCTGGTAGTGCTACGGCCTTTTCATTAGAGCTATGTACGCAAGCAGAAGTAGAGGAGCTACTGCCGCAAATTCAATTAATTCACGTATAAGGGGGAGAGAAGGATGAGGATTACTGAGCTGTTGAAAAAAGATACGATGATTTTAAATTTAGCTTCAACATCTAAAGAGGCGGTGATTGATGAGCTAGTATCGAAATTAGATGTGGCTAATAGATTAGTAGATGCTAAAGCCTTTAAAGAAGCTATTTTAACACGCGAAGCACAAAGTACGACAGGTATCGGGGAAGGGGTGGCGATACCACATGCTAAAACAAACGCAGTGCGCACGCCAGCACTCGCTTTTGGACGCTCACAGGCGGGTGTTGATTTTGAGGCATTAGACGGTCAGCCAAGTCATTTGTTTTTTATGATAGCTGCCTCAGAGGGGGCGAACAATACGCATTTAGAAACATTATCGCGCTTATCGATGTTATTAATGGATGCGGCATTCCGTGAGCAGTTATTGAAGGCACAATCAGAGGATGAAATTTTAGCACTTATTGATAGTCAGGATCATGAGGATGAAGAACAACCAATAGTGTCAGCAAAGTCAGTAGCTTCACCCGGGGCAAAAATTTTAGCTGTAACTGCGTGCCCAACAGGTATTGCTCATACGTATATGGCTGCTGATGCACTTAAAACAAAGGCTGCTGAAATGGGTGTGGATATTAAAGTTGAAACGAATGGCTCAACAGGTGTGAAAAATGCGCTAACGGCAGAGGAGATTGCGGAAGCGACGACTATTATTGTAGCGGCAGATAAACAGGTTGAGATGGCACGCTTTGCTGGGAAGCATGTGATTCAAGTGCCAGTAGCAGATGGCATTCGAAAAACGCAGCAGTTAATTGAGCGTGCGTTAGAGCAAGATGCACCTATTCATACAGCAACAGGAAAACAGGAAGGAACAGAAAAGGAGAAGCGCTCAGGCTTTTACAAGCACTTAATGAATGGTGTATCAAATATGCTTCCGTTTGTTGTTGGTGGCGGTATTTTAATCGCAATATCGTTTATGTTTGGAATTAAAGCATTTGACCCGACAGATCCTTCTTATCATCCAATTGCCGAAGCATTGAACACAATCGGTGGTGGTAATGCATTTGGTTTAATGATTCCAGTATTAGCGGCATTTATCGCGATGAGTATTGCAGACCGACCAGGCTTTGCACCGGGGATGGTTGGTGGCTTCATGGCAGCAACAGGTGGGGCAGGTTTTTTAGGTGGTTTGATTGCAGGGTTTTTAGCGGGTTATTTAGTGCTTGGTCTGAAAAAAGTATTTGATAAATTGCCTACGTCACTAGAAGGAATTAAGCCTGTACTGCTTTATCCTCTATTTGGCATTTTATTTACAGGACTTATTATGATGTACATTATAATTGAGCCTGTAAAAGGGGTAAATGAGGCAATTACATCGTGGTTATCTAGCCTCGGGACAGGAAACTTAGTTATGCTTGGTTTATTGCTCGGTGGTATGATGGCAGTTGATATGGGTGGACCGATTAATAAAGCGGCCTTTACATTCGGTATCGCTATGATTGATGCGGGAAATTTTGCACCACATGCAGCAGTAATGGCAGGGGGTATGGTGCCACCATTAGGTTTAGCACTTGCGACAACATTTTTCAAACGCAAATTTTCCAAAAGGGAAAGAGATGCAGGGAAAACATGCTATATTATGGGCGCATCTTTCATTACAGAGGGCGCAATTCCATTTGCAGCAGCAGACCCAGTCCGAGTGATTCCAGCTTCAATTATAGGTGCAGCAGTAGCAGGGGCATTAACGATGATATTTGGTATTGGACTTCCTGCGCCACATGGTGGTGTATTCGTTTTCCCTGTTGTTGAAGGAAACCCAATCCTATACTTGCTAGCAGTAATAGTAGGTTCCATTGTCACAGCGCTTATTGTTGGCTTATTGAAAAAGCCAGTAGCTGAATAACTAGATATGCATTAGTTAACTACTTTCAGTAATCCACTAAAACGTATTGAAATACAAAGCGATATTCAGTACAATGAAACTGTTCTAACAAATAAATCATCATATGACCACAAGGGGAGCCGATTAAGTCGGCTGAGATTGTACACTCGTTGTACTGACTCTTTGAACCTGTAAGTTAAAGCTTGCGTAGGGATGTGGATAGAAACCGACTTCTAAGCGATGTTAGGCTCTGTCCTAACATTGCTTTTTTGTTTTCTATTCTTCCTCTTGGTTCCAATGAACAAAAGAAAGGAGACTTGTTATGAACAATAAAAATTTAGTAATTTTAATGGAAATCGCGATTATGGCAGGACTTAGCTTTATTTTAGGCAAGCTGGCATTTAGTCTTCCACAGGGCGGCTCAATAAGCTTTGGCATGCTACCAATTGTATTAGTAGCGTTTAGACATGGTGTACTTGCTGGTATGGCAACAGGATTTCTTGAGGGGATAATCAGTGCGATGATGGGCGGCTATATTTTGCATTGGTTTCAGGCCGTTTTAGATTTTGGGCTAGCCTCAACGGTAGTTGGTTTGGCAGCAGTAATGCGCAAGCCACTATTAAATGCGCTTCATGAAAAAAATAAAAAAGCGATTACACAATATATGACGATAGGCGTTTTGCTCGGTGCTACTCTTTCGTTTATTACGCATGTGTTATCAGGTGTTGTGTTCTTCTCTCAATATGCAGGAGACCAAAACCCATGGATTTACTCAATTATTTATAATGCAACACATATGATTCCGTCTGCTATTTTAACAATAATTGTAGGCTCTTTATTGTTTTCAACTGCGCCAAGACTATTAAAGGTAGCATAAAGTAAAATATCAAGGGGGTATCTGAAAAATCATTTTGAGACGACCACTTTGTACCGAAAGCGAAGCGATAGGTACAGCATTTTAGCGAATATTTGATATAGAGGTAGGGAGGCTGTCCAAAAAGCCGTGCATAGCGGGCATTTTGGACAGTAGCGATGATGTTTCACAAAATGTTGATTCCTATAAAGTGAACCTTCAATCAGTGGGGGCTTTGCCCCCCACTGATTGGTGATAGAGGAACACAAGCTAGGATCTTCGCATCCTGCGAAAACGCTTGTGTGACCAACATCGTGTTGGCCTCATTCTTAGTTTTTACAGGCTGTTTGATCCCCCACTTAAACATCCTGTTTTTATCTGCTGTTTTGAAGTGGGGGTCTTACAGCCTGCTTCTGCGGTTACTCGTCGCAAACAAATTTGTTAATACGCGATAAACAGAAAACGCCTCTTTTAAAAATGGGATGGACATTGGTTTTAGCTGCGCTATCCTTCAGTAAAAGGGAAGCGATGAAAACATCGATTTCAATGCGGTGTCAAAATAAAATAGACTTTTCGGACAACTCCCTTTGGTAGTTGATGAAAATGAATGAAATTTTCAGCCAAGAGCTATAGCAATAAGCAGTCCAAAGGATATTGAGCAAATTAGGATAATTGGGACTAATAGAAGACCTATATATCTTAATAATCTACTCCCTGTTTTCATTTTGAAGCCTAAAACCCCCACTACAAAGCTCAAGATAAAACAAAGCAGTCCTACGCCACAAAATATATAAAACAAGGTTACCTCCCAAGTAGTAAGAGGCGGTGGTCCTCCAGGCGTAGCTATACTTCTATTCCACCCTACTGACACACTTGAAAGAATAAAAAATAGCATGCCTAAAACTGCAAGAATTATTGAATATATGGAAAGCCTATTCATAAAAAAACCTCCTAATCAAACCATTTATAATTGATGATTTTAGCAAAGAAGAAAGGGCTGTCTCAAAAATCGAGCTTCTCCTCAGTACAATGAAAAATTAGCTTTATGCTTATTTTAAATTTTACGCCTTGGCATAATTGATTTGAATAAGCAATACCAAAAACGACCAAAATACCGACTTAGCACGGTTGCTTCCTAAAGCGTTTCTTTTAATAATGCTTTAATACGTCGTTTCTCCGCATACATACTTTGATAAATCCAAAGACCTTGCTTATAAAAAATATCAGCAGATAAACGAAAGCCTAAAGAAAGGGCAATTACGTGAAATAATACGGGCATGTAAAAAAGAATATCGATTAACCAACTTGTTTGAAGGTGGCAATATTTCACTAGTAATACATACACTAAATGCAAAAGAGTAGAAAGGAAAACTAAAATACCCAAACCAATTACTATCGAAGTATAAAATGGGACGTATTGAAATGAGGAAGTATAACGTAAAAAGCTTCCCAATAATACAAAGCAAAAACTTAGTAACGCAATACTTAATAACCTTGTTTCTGTCATTTTAAAATTATTAAGTAATAACTTAACAATGATAGATGTTAAAATGAAAATAGGGATGATAAATAATACAAAATAAATAGCTAAGCTTGTCATTGCATCACCTCATGCGTTTGAGTAAATGCTTAATTATTAAAATCTTCAGAAAATTTATAATTTTGTTGGTGGAAGTCCAATATACAATTTATTTGTACATTTGTGGTATAGTAATTAAAGATTTTCTTTAAAGGAAGGGCGTTTAAGATGATTGTAACTACTCAAGAAGAATTAGATGCGTTTAAAAAGATTGGTCGTATCGTCGCGGAAATCCGTGAGGCGATGAAATCTGCTACGAAGCCAGGTGTTACAACAAAAGAACTAGATGAAATAGCTGGACGCATGTTTGAGGAGGCAGGTGCGCTGTCTGGACCTAAAGGAGAGTATGATTTCCCGGGGTATACTTGCATTAGTGTGAATCACGAGGTTGCACATGGTATCCCTGGTGATAAAGTAATTCAAGAGGGCGATTTAGTCAATATTGATGTATCAGGCTCCTACAACGGCTATTTTGCAGATACAGGCATCTCTTTCGTTGTTGGTGAAGGCTATGCCGATAAGGAAAAATTGTGTACTGTAGCAAAATCTGCTTTTGAACGTGCAATGACGAAAGTAAAAGCAGGTTCAAAATTGAATCAAATCGGAAAAGCGGTTGAGCGTGAGGCCAATGCAAATGGGCTAACAGTCATTATGAATTTAACAGGACATGGTTTAGGGCGTTCACTGCACGAAGCACCTGACCATATTTTAAATTACTATGATGCGTGGGATTCAACAATTATGACAGAGGGTATGGTGCTTGCTGTTGAGCCTTTTATCTCAGCGAAGGCAGAGCATATCGTTGAAGCAGGTGATGGTTGGACATTTATTACTCCAGATAAATCACTTGTTGCACAAATTGAGCATTCTATTATTGTGACAAAGAATAAACCAATAATTTTAACAGAGCTAGAAGATTAAAGAAATAGGGGCTGTATGAAAAGCGTATGAATAAACCGCTTATCATACAGCTCTTTGCTGTTTTGTTGAAAACATTAAGAAGCTCCCTCTATGCTAACCACATAATTAACATCTAGGACCAATGTTTTTTGCGACGAATAACCGTAGGAGCACGTGTTTTTATACCGATAATAAGGCGACAGATATAGAAGTTTCCAAACCCTACAGCTAGCGAGATAATACCTTTGTTAAGCTCATTTCAGCAGGTGTTCAAACATCTGCTGATAAAGAGGAATTCAGTCTTTGTCACTGGACGGCTAAACAGCTTGAAAAAATCAATTATACCGAAGTGTAATTGATTTTTTTACAGCATTAATTATTCTTGCTTTTCGAAAAAATAAGAGAGGCGACAAGCACAGCGTTTAAAAATAGCGCCGCAGCTGTTACAAATAGCTCTTCAAACCCATTATGCCATGCAATACCTAAATAGCCCCAAATAAATATGGAAGGTAGTAGCCTATCAAAATAACGATATCGAAAATGAAGTGCCATTGCAGCCCCGATAGTTAATAAAATAACAGCCCATAAAGCATTACTTAACCCTAAGCCATGCCAATTATTATAAACCATCGTATATGAGAAAAAGACATATGTTAAAAATAGCATCCAGCCAAAAAATAATGAGATGGCTACGCGCTCTTGTCGCGGCTTCCTCTTTAAGGAATATGTCCGATAAAGCATAAAGAGCGAAAGAAGCTGTATCATTAATAGTAAAAGCGCGATAATATGATGCTCCGCATGCCAACTGACGAAAAAGCTAATGAGAAAAATATAAGCTAATAGAAGCAATGACAGTTGTATAGAAGTTTGATGGCGTTTGCGTAGAGAGTATATTATTAATCCTATAAAAACAGCTAGCCAATATAAATATACATAACTAGCGGGAGAAAATAATAGGGGTAAACGATTGATGCTGTCCAATGTTGAAAACCCGAATAAATGACGCCAAAATGTATGTATTGTAAAAAGTATTGTTAAAATTGTAGAGCTGAACAAAAATGTAGTTCGAGCCATATAGCGCTCCCCTTTCCGTAAAAAATTATATATCTTTTATTTCGCTCCCACAACTAAAAGACAGGATAGACGTCCAAAATATCATACAGTAGTTGGCACTTTGGACACTGGCTACTTTTTATAGTTTTTTAAATACTTCCACCGCTTACCTATATGCTTGTCGTTCTAAATAGGATAGAATAATAATAATTTACTGATTAAGGAGTGGGAAAATTGAAAAAGTTAAGCGATTTAGATTTAACATTAAGCATGGATAAAAAAATGTATAAAAAGAAACTTAAAGTGCTGCAATATGAAATGCTCAATGCACAACAGTTTTTATTTAATAATAAAATTGGCTTAATTTTTGTATTTGAAGGAATGGATGCTGCTGGCAAAGGTGGCGCAATTAAGCGATTAACAGAGCGTATAGACCCTCGCGGATTAGTCGTGCATCCAATTTCTGCTCCTCAGCCACATGAGCTACGTTATAATTATTTACATCGTTTTTGGCGTAAATTACCACAGCATGGGCAAATTGCGATATTTGACCGCTCTTGGTATGGGCGGGTGCTTGTTGAGCGCCTAGAAGGCTTTGCTACAAAAGACGAGTGGAGTAGGGCATATGAAGAAATAAATAACTTCGAAAAACTCCTAACGGACGGTGAATATATCGTTATTAAGTTTTGGTTACATATCGATGAGGATGAACAGTTAAAACGTTTTACTGAACGGGCGGAGGATCCTTATAAAGCTTGGAAGCTAACAGATGAGGATTGGCGCAATCGAGAAAAATTTAAAGATTACACAGCAGCCGCAGATGATATATTCGCTAAAACTGATAGCAAGCGAGCTCCTTGGGTTTTAATACCTGGAAATGATAAATTATATGCACGTGTGCAAGTATTAAAGGAAACGCTAGCTCATATAGAGAAGGAAGCGGAAAGAAGAGGCTTGCATTTAGTCAATCAATTGGACAATATCCCTCAACAATTTGAGGAAGAGGCAATTGTAGCAGAGGAGCAGGTAAAAGAAACTGTCACTAAGCCGAAAAATGTTGTAAAAAGTAAAAGGCGAAAGTATAAATAAGTAAGGAGTTGTCCGAAAAGTCCATTTTGTGTACCTACCGTTTCGCTTTCGGAACAAAGAAGCCATTTCAAAATGACTTTTCAGGTGGCTCTATTAGATATTAGCCTCATAAAATTGATGCCTTACAGTCTGCCAATATGAGGTAAAGTATAATCTGTTTTTACTTACGAAAAAATTTTTAGGAGAAGGCGCTTTCTTTAGCGATGTATAAAAAATGTTAAAAGATTTTTTAAGCTTATTTCAAAAGAAAGGTGATACGGTGATTACTATTGCGTGTGAACGATGTGATTTACGAACTTTAGTAGAAGCGGACGCACCTAGTTTGGCTGTATTGTTAGCTGAAAATAAATATTTTTGGTCAACATATGAGCCACTACATCATCCTAATTTTTATACAGTGGAAACACAACGCAAAAAAATTATAGAAAGTTTATATTTGTTAGAGGAAAAGCGTGAGTTTTCTTTTGGTATATTTGTAAAAGGAACAAATCGTTTAATTGGGCACATTTCTTTATATGCAGTAAAACAACTTCCTTATTCAAGCGCTTTTATTGGTTATTCAATGGATCAGCATTTTGCTGGAAAAGGCATTGCGACAGAGGCCACAAAAGCAGTTGTGAGATTTGCCTTTGAGCAAGTGGGAGTCCATCGTGTCGAGGCGTATGTAGCGCCGGCTAATACAGCTTCTATTCGCGTGTTAGAGAAGGCGGGGTTTGTTAAAGAGGGGCTATTACGTAAGCTATTATTTATTAACGGACAATGGGTAGACCACTATATGTATGCGTTATTGGTAGAGGATTCAAAAGAGCTGTATGAAAAATAGGCATTTTTCATACAGCTCTTGTTTTTTAAAGTAAGCTTTTGGCATTTGAGAAGCGTCTGGGCTAAACATGTGCTTTTCTTAAAGTATAGGCATTCTTTGAAAGTCCGAAAACATAGCCTTTAAACATTTCTCAAACGCAGATTACACTTTCTTTCTTATTAAAGAAATTCGTGCCCATCCTGTACTAAGTCTAGGCGACCTGTACTTGGGTCGATGACAAGTCCATGAACAGGTATACCTTTAGGCATTAAAGGATGTGAACGGACGATGTCGACACTTTTTAAAACGCTTGTTGTTACATCTCCAAATCCACGTAGCCATTCACGCAAATCAACGCCAGAATAGCTAATAATATCAATCGTTTCTTGGCTAATACCACGTTCTTTCATGCTAGCAAGCACTTGATCTGGATCAACAGCACTCATGCCACAATCATAGTGACCAATAATATAAATTTCATCTGCCTGTAGGGCATAAACAGCTACTAACAAGCTACGCATAATACCGCCAAATGGATGATTGACGATTGCCCCAGCGCTTTTTACAATTTTCACATCGCCATTGCGCAAATTCATCGCCTTTGGCAACAATTCAACGAGTCGTGTATCCATGCAAGAAAGGATAACGATTTTTTTATCAGGATATTTAGTCGTAATATAAGGCTCATATTGTTTATGTGCTACGAAAAATTCATTAAAATTTAAAATATCTTGTAATGAAGTCATATAGTTGCCCCTTTCCTTTACTACTAAATTGTAAAGCAAAAGAGGAAGAATGCCAAATAGTAAAATTGCAGTCTTTTCCTTCAAAAATGACGACATCCGCACAAAAAGAAGAGTATGTTAAAAAAGCCATTTTGAACATTCTCTTTGCAATGAGAGAAATGACAATACCGCAGGAGCAAATGTTTTGTATGCTGAAGGTGAAGCAATAGGTACAGAAATTTTCTCCTTTCGAAAGATGTGGAATACACGTTGAAAAAGTTAAATAGGGGCTGACCAAAAAGCCGTGCATAGCCGGCGTTTTGGTCAGTAACGATGATGTTTCACAAAATGTTGATTCCTATAAAGTGAACCTTCAATCAGTGGGGCTTTGCCCCCACTGATTGGTGATAGAGGAACACAAGCTATCCTGCGAAAACGCTTGTGTGACCAACATCGTGTTGGCCTCATTCTTAGTTTTTACAGGCTATTTGATCCCACACTTAAACATCTTGTTTTTATCTGCTGTTTTGAAGTAGGGGTATGTGCTCCTGCGGTTACTCGTCGCAAACAAATTTGTTAATACGCGATAAATAGAGAACGCCTCTTTTAAAAATGGGATGAACATTGACTTTAGCAGCGTACTCCTTCAGTAAAAGGGAAGCGATGAAAACATCGATTTCAATGCGGTGGCAAAACAAAATGGACTTTTCGGGCAACTCCAATTGTATATAGGAAATATTAAATGTTAAATTTCATTGAGGTATATCTATCGGCTGTATATCTTCATCAAGGGGGAAGGAGGTGTGCATCGCCTGCCTTTGATGATGTTTCATCAAAAAAGCTATGGCTGGAGAGCTTCTTTGAAAATAGGAGTCATATTAGGTTTAGCAGCTTTTTTAGGAGGTTAAAGTATGGAGGTGAAAATCAATTTTTTTAGTACACTTACAAAACGAGGCCGTCTTTTGAGACAGCCCCGTAGTTCATTTTATTATTTTTTACTATCAATACGAGTAGAATCAGCTGAATTTAAGCCTACACGTAAGTAATGAATAAAGAACCATACAGAAATTAAAAGAACTACTGTAAAGCCAAGTACCGTTGTTAAGTACGGGGCAGCAAGCGGATGATGATGATTAAAAATAAACATTACTTTATATCTCCCTTCATACAATCATTATTTAATATTATACATGAAAGCATGCTATCAAAGTAGAGCTAATTCATATTATTCGAATTTAATAGCTGAACTTATGTCAACATTTTGAAGGCAATTTCGACTAAAATGCCCAATTCCCATTGCGGAATATTGGCTCTTTTTCACCGTCAGCATTAATACCATCGATATTCATTTCACCTGAGCCAACCATAAAGTCAACATGTGTAATGCTCTGGTTTAAGCCATTTGCTAATAAATCCTCCTGTGACATTGTTTTGCCACCTTCTAGGCAGAATGCGTAGGCGCTGCCGATAGCGAAATGGTTTGAGGCATTTTCATCAAATAAAGTATTAAAGAATAATAGACCTGATGCTGAAATTGGGGATTGATGTGGAACAAGTGCCACCTCCCCTAAATAGTGCGAGCCCTCATCTGTTTCTACTAATTGCTTTAATATTTCTTCACCTTGCTCTGCCTCGACACCAACGATTCGACCATTTTCAAAAGTTAATTTAAAGTTGTCGATAATATTACCGCCATAGCTTAATGGCTTTGTGCTAGAAACATAACCATTTACACCTGTTTTATGCGGTACAGTAAATACTTCTTCCGTTGGCATATTTGCCATAAATTCGTGACCACGCTCGTTAACGCTACCTGCACCACACCATAAATGTCCGTTCGGCAAGTCAATTGTTAAATCTGTGCCGGGAGCTGTATAGTGTAGCTTTTCATATTTTTTAGCGTTTAAATAATCCACTTTTGCATGTAGTGTATTATCATGATTCTTCCATGCTTCAACTGGATTTTCTAAGTCAGCACGAGTCGCTTTGAAAATTGCCTCCCATAGCTCGTCCACTTGCTTATCTGCTGAGAGCTCTGGGAATACTTTAGCAGCCCACTCTTTAGAAGCTGCGGCAATTACCGTCCAACTAATTTTGTCTGATTGCACATATTGGCGATATTTATTTAAAGCCATGCCTGCTGCTTTTTGATTTGCCGCAATACGCTTCGTGTCAATACCTTTTAATAAATCTGGGCTTTGCGAAACAATGGACATAAATGCGGCCCCTTGTTCAGCTAACGATTCGCGTTCAAGTTTTTTCCATTCTGGGAAGAAATCAAAGGAATCCTCTGGCGCCAGCTCATAGCGCAAACGTGCGATTTCATCATCTGTAAAATCAACAAATACTTGACGTGCACCATTTTCGTAAGCTACTTTTGTAATTAAACGAACAAATGGCGCTACCTCTGTAGAAGCTTGAATAAAGAGATATTGATCCTTTTGGATATTTACTCCTATTTTTACAGCGAGTTCAGCATATTTTAATAAATTTTCTTCAAAGACTGTGCTCATTTTCTCATGTCCTCCAATATTTATATGATAAAAATCAAATGTATTGATACCATCTAATCAAATATACCGAAATTTGCAGAAAAATGCATTAATGCATCGAAAAAAAATGCAAATAAGATTATACTAAATGATAGAATACAATTATTAAATAAAAAGTATGGGTTATTGGAGGTTATACATAATGGATCTTTCCTCGTTAATAGGTATAATTTTGGCATTTGTTTCACTACTGACGGGTATGATATTAAAAGGGGTAAGCTTAGGTGCGCTAGCAAATCCAGCTGCCATTTTAATCATTATTTTTGGTACAATATCCGCAGTAGTAATTGCCTTTCCTATGAAGGAATTAAAGCGAGTACCAAAACTATTTAAAGTGCTATTTACAGAAACAAAGTTAACAGGTGATATAGAAATCATTAAAATGTTTTCTCAATGGGCTGATTTAGCTCGTCGAGAAGGGTTGCTTGCCCTTGAAAGCAAAGCAGCGGAGATTGAAGACCCATTTCTAAAAAATGGCTTAACGCTTGCTATCGATGGACAAAATGCAGATTATATTCGCGATGTACTATCAGAGGAAGTAGAGGCGATGGAGGATCGCCATGCTAGTGGAGCCGCGATTTTTTCACAAGCGGGTACATATGCCCCAACATTAGGGGTACTAGGGGCTGTAGTAGGTTTAATTGCTGCCTTGCGAGATTTAAGTGATATAGATGGATTAGGATATGCTATTTCAGCCGCCTTCGTTGCGACATTATTAGGGATTTTCACAGGTTATGTATTATGGCATCCATTTGCTAACAAATTGAAGCGAAAATCCTCTGTAGAAGCGAAGCAAAAGCGCATGATGATTGAAGGAATTTTATCTGTTCTTGAAGGAGAGGCACCACGTGTAATTGAGCAAAAGCTAGCTTCTTACTTACCTTTAGAAGAACGTAAGCAAATCATGGAAAGCGGGGCGGGTGGCCTTGGCAAAGAGGCATAAAAAACATAAAAAGCATGAGGAACATATTGATGAGTCATGGTTAGTTCCATACGCTGATATATTAACGCTGTTATTAGCTCTATTTATTGTTCTTTTTGCTTCTAGTTCAGTAGACCAAGAGAAGCTAGAAAGAATGTCGCAAGTATTTGGTCAAATATTTGATGGTGGGGCCGGAGTATTGGATAATCCGTCTATTCCAGATCATCCAGATGCAATAAGCGGTGAAATCACAGAACAAACAGTAAAGTATTTAAGAGACCAAGAAGAGCTGCAGCAAATTCAAGGGCGAATTGATGAATTCATTGCTATTAATGAACTAGAAGAGCAGTTTGAAACGAGCAGGACAGAAGAGGGCGGTGTGCTCATTCGAATTCGCGATAGCGTGCTTTTCGACCCGGGTAAAGCAAATGTCAAGCCAGAATATGCAGCAATTGCACAGGAGCTATCAAAAATTTTACAGTTGGACACACCGCGAAGTATTATTGTCACAGGGCATACAGACAATGTTCCTCATTACAGCGCAGAGTTTAAGTCCAATTGGGAGCTATCTGTCATGCGCGCAGTTAATTTCCTGAAAAATGTAATCGACAGTAATCCCGAGCTAGACTCAGAGCAGTTTAGTATTAGAGGATTTGGTGAATTCAAGCCGATTGCTAACAACGATACAGTAGATGGGCGTGCCCAAAATCGCCGTGTTGAAGTATTAATCCAGCCATTAATATTAGAGGACGGCAGTGAGATTCATGAATAATTGAAGAAAAAGAGCTATGTGTAAGACTGAAAAAATTAATTTCGTCTTTTATAGCTCTTTTTTTTTGACATTTAATAAACAAAAGTTTATAATTTAAACAAAAGTTTGAGAGGAGGAAAGTTGCAATGAATGACAAGGAGAAACTTGTATTACAGTTAGTCCAAGAAAACCCTTATTTATCGCAGCAGGAAATGGCAGAAGTGTTAAATATGTCACGTCCAGCTCTCGCAAATATTATTTCAGGATTGATAAAAAAAGGCGAAATTATTGGTCGGGCATATGTTTTGCCGGTCAAACAATCCATTGTTGCTATCGGTGGAGCAAATGTCGACCGCAAATTGCATATTACAAATAAAGTACAGCTAGAGACGTCCAACCCCGTAACAGCAAACGAAAGCGTTGGTGGCGTAGCACGTAATATTGCAGAAAATCTTGGGCGCTTAGGCAATCAAGTGAAATTGTTAACGACACTTGGGCATGATGCCGATGCGCAAATGATTGAACAAGCTAGTCGTGCTTTTATTGAGCTCGATATCATTGAAAAGTTAGAAAAGGAGCAAACAGGCTCTTATACAGCGGTATTAGATAAAGACGGTGATTTAGTTATTGCCTTAGCAAACATGGCTATTTACGAAGCGCTGACACCTAGCCTACTTGACAAGCATATGGCAACATTAATAAATGCTTCAGCTATAATTATTGATTTAAACTGTCCAAAGGAAACGGTAATGTATGTTCAGCAACTTGCCAAGGAGCGTAATATTCCACTAGCAATCGTTCCTGTTTCATCACCTAAAATGAATCGCATGCCAGATGATTTACAAGGTGTGACTTATTTTATTTGCAATAGAGATGAGGCAGAAACATACTTACACATGACTTTAAAGGATGAGGCAAGTTACGAAGAGGCTGTAAGGGCATTGCTGGAAAAAGGTGCAGAGCATGTTGTGCTCACTTTAGGTGGAAAAGGTGTGCTAGTTGGAGAAGGGGATAAGCTCCAGCATTATAGTGCATATAAAATTAATGATATTAAGGATGTAACAGGTGCAGGTGATGCCTTTGTAAGTGCTTGTTTACACGGTGTGATGCAAGGTGATACTTTACACGAAGCGGCGCAATTTGCACTGTATCATGCAGCAAAAACATTACAGGCCAATACAACAGTACGCCTAGTAAAACAAAATGAATATAAAAATTGGAGGAATTTAAAATGAAACAATACTTATCTTATTCACAAGAAGTGTTAGAAGCAAAGGAAAAAGGATTACCGATTGTCGCATTAGAATCAACAATTATTTCTCATGGCATGCCTTATCCTCAAAACGTGCAAACTGCGCGTGAAGTGGAGCAAATTATTCGTAATAATGGAGCAGTACCTGCAACAATCGCTTTAATTGACGGGCAAATTAAAATTGGTTTATCCGATGAAGAGCTTGAGATGTTCGGTAATGCGCAAGGTGTAGCGAAAGCGTCACGCCGTGATTTAGGCTATTTAATCGCAACGAAAAAACTAGGTGCAACGACGGTTGCAGCTACGATGATTTGTGCAGAGCTTGCTGGCATTGAGTTATTCGTAACAGGAGGTATCGGTGGTGTACACCGCGGTGCTGAAACGACAATGGATATTTCAGCGGACCTAGAGGAGCTTGCAATGACAAAGGTAGCAGTTGTGTGTGCAGGCGCAAAATCTATTTTAGATATCGGTTTAACATTAGAATATTTAGAAACAAAAGGTGTACCTGTTATCGGCTACGAAACAGATGTATTACCAGCATTCTTTACGAGAGAAAGCGAATTTGCAGTAAATTTCCGTGCTGATTCTGCTGAGGAAGTAGCGGCAATGATGCGCGCGAAATGGGATTTAGGTTTACGCGGTGGTGCAATCGTTGCAAACCCGATTCCTGTCGAACATTCAATGGAAGCCAGCTTTATTAACGGCATTATAACAGGTGCATTAAAAGAAGCAACAGAAAAGGGCATCGCTGGTAAGGATGTTACGCCATTTTTACTAGGTAAAGTAAAAGAGCTAACAGAAGGAAAATCATTAGATGCAAATATCGCATTAGTGAAGCATAACGCAAAAGTTGGCGCAGGAATCGCTGTAGCCTTAATGCAAAAATAATCAATATTATGCTAAAAATAAAAAAGCCTAAATAATTTTGGAAGATGGTGCAGCATCGGACACTTAATTGTTTAGGCTTTTTTTACAAGAGGGCTAGGAATTAATTTACCATGATAATAAGCGATATAGCGTCTCTACTGGAAAGTAAGACGGTAACCTTGTCCTCGCTCCATTACAATTTGTGTATGGTGGCCTGGAATCGCTTCTAGCTTCCTTCTCAAATTGCTAATGTGCACTCGTAAAGCCTGTGTTTGACCGATGCTATCCTCATCCCAAATAAGTTGATAGAGCTCGGATGCTGGGAAAGTTAGCCCAGCGTGCTGGGCTAAAAAGAATAAGATTTGAAATTCCTTTGTTGCTAGCGATAGCATCGTATTGTTAATCGATACTTTTCCCGAGTGTATATGGAAATGAAGAGCACCAATAATTGTAGGCTCTGTAGAATGCTCTATATTGCTTGTTTTTCGACGCTGTTGGATTCTATCGATGGCTTTTAACAATCTACTTTTATCAAGCGGCTTTAAAATATAATCTGCTGCTTGAACATTGAAGGCCTCGAGGGCATAATGCTCATAGGCTGTTACGAAAACAATATCAATTCGCTGTGTTGCATATTCAAATGTACTGGCAAGCTCAATCCCATTCATATCTGCCATGTCAATATCTAAAAATAAAATATCGGGCTGCAAAATAGGGATTTGCTCCAACGCTTCTATTGGATTCAAAAATTTCCCGACAATCTGTACAAGCTGACCTTCATGCAAAAGTGCCTCCAATAAATTTATAGCTAATATTTCATCATCAACAATTAAAGCCTTTAACAATAGGAATCACTCCTTTAAGCTATATAAAATAGGGAATCTAATGATAACAGTAGTGCCCTGATTCACTGTACTGTTAATGGTAATAGAGGCGTGCTCGTATTTTTTTAAACGCTTTGCAATATTGCGTAAAGCAACACTTTGACTACGCATCGCATCCTCTGTAAAAATATGCTCTAGTTGCTCTTGCTCAATCCCAATACCGTTATCACTTATTGTAAATATAATTTGCTGCTGTTGCTTTTCGATATGAATTGATAGCTTGCCGTCTTCCTTTTTTTTCTTCAAGCCATGGATTAATGCGTTCTCTACTAAAGGCTGTAGTAGCAATGGTGGGATTAAGCTACTTGTTATCTCTTCATCTACTTGTATATCAAGCTGGAGCTGTGCAGGAAATCTCGTTTGATGAATATTGACATAAGCTTGAATAAGGTCTAGCTCTTTTTTTAGCGGCACGAGGCTATTCGTATTTTCAAATGAGAAGCTGCTACGTAAAAATATGGCGAAATTTGTAATCATAGCACGTGCTTGCTCTAAATCTAAATAGCTAAGTGATAAAATTGAATTTAATACATTGTAAACGAAATGTGGTTTAATTTGTGCTTGTAAAAATGCGGATTCCATTGTAATTGCTGCTTCAGCAGAATCCTTTAATAAAATTAAATTGCGCACACGTGTCTTTAGCTCGATGATGTCGAGTGGCTTGTGCAAAAAATCATTTGCGCCCGATTGGAAGGCTGCTACCATATCCTCTGGACGAAGAGCGGCAGTCAGCATTAAAATAGGTAGCTCTGTTGATGTGTAGTTTTTTCTAATATGTTGGCAAATTTCGTAGCCAGAAATATTGGGCATCATAATATCTAAAATTAATAAATCAATATCAGGATATTGTGTTAAATAATTAAAAACTTGCTGTCCATCATCAATCGCTATAATGGAGTAGTTTTCCTGTGTAAGAATATCAAGAAGCACCTTCAGATTGACAGCATCGTCATCCACAATGAGAATTCTTTTCATACCTGTTTTTTCAACAATTTGCGGAAATGATAAAAAAGGCTGTTCGTATATTTGTGGAGAGCGCATTGGAAGCTCTTCACTTGACGATTGTCCCTTTGGTAAAGTCACAAAAAAACTAGTGCCTTTTCCAACAGTAGATTCAACATCAATTTTCCCACCCTGTCGCTCAACAAGCTCTTTAGTTACATGCAAGCCTAATCCTGTACCAGCAACAGAATGCTCTAATTGCTGAAAGGACTTAAAGATTACCTTTAAATCTTCTGGAGCGATGCCGCATCCTGTATCCTTCACTTGAATCGTAACGAATGATTGCTCCTCGTAACAGCTAATTTCGATTTGCCCTTTATTTGTATATTTCACTGCATTGTGAAGTAAGTTATATAAAATTTGTCTAAGTCGGTCCTCATCTGCTTGTACAAAATGTCCACGCTTAATACGATTGATAATTTTTACATCCTTACTGAGTGTGTAGGACAACACACCGACTATCATATGAGTAACAGCAAATAAATCGACAGTCGTTATCCGCAATGTCAGCTCATTCTCCTTTAGTTTAGAGAAGTCTAATATATCGTTGACTAAATGTGATAGACGCTCTGAAATATTAAACATAAGTGACACTTGCTCCTTTTGTTCAACTGTTAAGGAGGCTTTCTTCGTACTCGTCAACATAGACTGTGAAATCGCCATTATCCCATGTAAAGGTGTTCGGAATTCGTGAGAGGTTTTAGCAAGAAATTCATCCTTTAATTTATCTACACGTATAAGTGCTTCAGTCAGCTTACCTTTTTCTAAGTAAGAATCAGCAAAGCGATGGGAAATATATAAAGAGAGCATCGTCAAACAAATAAACGGTAGCAATGGTGGTAAAGCATTTAATTCTAAGCTGATATGTGTGTTAAAAGTCGCTACGATAAAATAAAGGAAAATCGCTACTGAGCTTAGCGTCAAATACATAACCCCCGTAGCATGCTTATAAATCGCCATAATTTGCGCATAGAAAATATAAACGATATTCGCAAATATATATAATGAGTTGATGCTTTGTAAATAAGAATTGATTGATGCAGGTAGCATTGCGATAAGCATAAGTGCAACACCTATTATACTTAGGATTCTTACTATTTGACGATTCATATATTTAGGTAGGGCACGATAAAAATATAATAAGATAAAGAACCCTACAAATACGCTTGAAATCATTTGTAAGTTTTGAAATGGAGCATAGCCCATATCGATTAGAGTTAATAAAAGCTTTTCACCATGTGTAAGGGTGTAAAGTGCACCAGCAAAGCAAAAGAGGGCAAAATAAAGCTGCTCAATGCCTAGCCTAGAATAAAGGTAGGAGCCTAAAAAATAAATAAACATTGTTAAAAATGCTGCCATTGTGACAAGGTCATAGAAAAGCGCCGCTTCACGCAGCTTCATAATGCTCATCTGGCCTCCTAAAAACAGCGAACTGACAATCCCTCCACCTGGTACATAATCAAAATTGGCTACATGTAAAAGCAATTCGAGCTCCTGTTGATTAGGTGAAAAATAGGCTGTATAAGGTGTGTTATGTGGTATATAGCCGCTATCTTCCGCAGGCTCTCCGCTTTGCCCAATGCGTTTCCCATTTATATAGAGTGTGTTCGACATGCGGATGGTGCTCGTTTTAACTCCTAAAATTTCCTCATAATCACTAATTAAAATTTTAAGTCGAAAAGTCCCGCTTGCAAAAGATGGTAATTCCTGCCCATCAACAGTATAGTTAGTCCAAATAGAAGGGACATCAACTACATAGCTTTCATACGTATCAAACAATGAGCTATCGATCAATTGATTAGGAATAAACTCCCATTCTCCATCTAGCTTTATAGGTGCATTATCGCGAAATGTATAATGTCGCAAGTCCATCACACCTTTAGTCGCTTGAGGTCCGTCCGTATTTGGTTGGGTAAATAAATAGACAACACTAGCTATTCCTAGTAAAGCAATAACAATAGCAAATAACAACAATATTTTTTTCATCTTGAAAATCCTTTCAGCATTGAATTTTCTCACTGATTGAACACTGTTTTAGTTGGATTATACTAGATAGCTCGACCTATTAAAACAAGATTTCTTCTAAAAATCTAAGATGAATGTTAAGAAATCTTAACGCTACAAAAATACATGATTCTTTTATACTAGATAGAACGAGACATACAAAAAAAGGAGAATCACGGATGATAAAAAAATGGAGCAGCATTTTTATAATTACAATACTTATTTGGTCGCAGTTGGGGTTAGTGTCTTCGAAGGCCGATGGAGGATTTTTAACAATGACAAATCCAGATGACACATTAACTATTATCGGTTATGCTGGGCAACTTCCATCAGAGGATTTGGTTATTCCTGAGATGCTTTTTGCCGACAATATCGAAAAAAGAGTAACCGCTATAGGGATTGGAGCATTTATATCGAGAGGTATAAAAAGTGTTACCATTCCTTCTTCTGTTGAAACGATAGGAAATAGTGCCTTTCAAATGAATAATATAGAATCAGTCCATTTCGAACTAGGGTCTAATTTAAAGAGAATAGGGAATGAGGCGTTTGCAAGTGCCATTGGTAATGATTTCAATAAAATAACGAATATAATTATTCCTGCGAGTGTTACCGATATAGGAACTGGTGCTTTTATAGCAAATAAACTAACAGCCGTTGAATTTGAAGAAGGAAGTCTTATTGAAAATATAGGAGACTTTGCTTTTGGAATGAATGAAATTGAAAGTATTATATTTCCATCTAGCTTGAAAGTAATAAATGTAGGTGCTTTTCATTCTAACAATTTAAATAAAATTGAATTTAAAGAACCAATGACTTCAATTACAGTTGGAGTAGATGCCTTTAAATTCCAAGGGGGTGTTGACCAACCTATTTGGTATGTGAATGGAAACCCGTCAATTCCTTGGGATCAACTAAGTGTCACAACAGCACTAAAACTTTATACGACAGCACAACCGACATATGAAATAACATTTGAAACAAATGGTGGAAGTGTAATCGCAAATGAAACAGTAATGAGTGGAGAGCTTGTAGCTAAACCAGCTAATCCGACAAAAGATAGTTATTTATTTGAAGGTTGGTATAAGGATGAGCAATTACAAATTCCTTGGAATTTTGCGCTTGACCGAGTAACAGAAAATATTACGCTATATGCAGGCTGGACATCGCCTAGTCCATTCACTACTTCCGACAATGGTGATGGCACAGTAACAATTACAGGCTACATAGGTCAAATACCTACGGATTTAGTTATTCCTGCGCAAATTAATGGTCAAGATGTGATAGCCATCGGGGGAAATAACACATTTATGAATGTTTTTTCTAATAAAGGATTGACAAGTGTCATCATTCCAGAAGGAGTTCAGGAAATCGGGACAGCTGCCTTTAGAGGGAATAATTTAACGACTTTAATTATACCATCAACAATTAAAAAAATCGGTACTTCCGCATTTGAAAAAAACCAGTTACTGAATGTAGAAATAATGAATGGTGTGCAAGAACTTGGAAATAACTCGTTTTTAATGAACAATCTAACAAATATTTCGATTCCTAGCTCTGTAAAGATTATTAAAGGAGCCGCCTTCGCTGTAAATGAGTTAACATATGTGGATATTGCTGAAGGGGTAGAAAAGATCGAAACGAATGCTTTTCATACTAATAAATTAATAACTTTAGTAATCCCATCTACAGTAATCGAAATTCAGGGAACGGCCTTTGGTCAGAATAATTTAGAGCAAGTGGAATTTAAAGGTGCTGTCACTACAATTGGAGAAACGGCTTTTAATCAACAAATATTAAATCAACCATTTACAGGCTGGTACAAAGACGATTCACTACAAGTGCCATGGGACGGAACGGTAGCAAGTCCAATGACAATTTACTCTAAACAATTAACAGCACCGAGTCCATTCATTACCTCAGACAATGGGGATGGCACAGTAACGATTACAGGTTATACGGGGCAAGTGCCAGCAAACTTAGTGATTCCTCCACAAATCAATGGCAAGCCTGTGACCATTATTGGTATAACTGCTTTTATGCAAAAAGGCTTGACGAGTGTTGTTATCCCAGAAGGGGTACGAGAAATAAAAGTATCCGCTTTTTCAGGGAATCATTTAACAAGTATTACGATACCATCTACAATGCAAAAAATTGCTGATACAGTATTTAAAGGCAATAGTTTAGGACAGGTCGAGTTTAAGGGAGCTGTAACTACGATAAATGGTACAGCCTTTGGCGGACAAATGGTAACACCGGAGTTTACAGGCTGGTATACAAATCGCACTATGCAACCATCTGCATTATGGGATGGGACTGTATCACAGGCAATGACAATTTATTCTGTAGGTTTCCCAAAGTATATCATTACATTCAATTCAAATGGTGGTACTAATGTAGAGCCAAAAACTGTAACACAAGGTGAAGGTATCGCAGCACCTACAGCTCCAACGAGAGCAGGTTATACATTTACGGGCTGGTACAAAGAGCCGACATTCCAAACGGCTTGGAATTTTGCAACAGACAAAGTGACAGCAAATATAACGCTTTATGCAAAGTGGAATGTTGCATCACCAAATGTAACAGCGCCATCTACACCAAGCACAACACCAGCGCCATCTACATCAAACCAAATTACGGTAAATGTAGTCGATGCGAGCAACCCAGATGAGGTACTTATGCAAACGGTGATTAATCGTGATAGCAGTGGGGATGTAGTAAAAGATACAGTGAAATTTACAGCGACAAATGCTAGTGAGTCAATTGAAAAATTAGCGAATCAAGAAAACAAGAAATCACGTATCGTGATTCCAGATGAACAATTGCAAGTAAGCGAAACAACAATTGATATTGCACAAGAGGCAGCACAACTATTAGCGGAAGGACAAACGAGCTTAGGCATTGATATGGAAGTAGTGAAATTAGACATTCCTGCTACATCTTTATTGGATTTTGCTACAGACCTTTATTTCCGCATTATTCCTGTAAAATCAATTGAGACTAAACAACAGCTAGAAGAACGTGCAAAAACAGAGCAAGCAGTACAACAACTTGCAGGTAACACAATAGTGACATTGCTTGGTCAACCAATGACAATTGAAACAAATATGCAAAACCGCCCTGTGACATTAACATTGCCATTACCAAATGATGTGACACAGGAGCAGCTAGATAATTTAGCGGTGTATATCGAGCATAGTGATGGTACGAAGGAAGTAGTACGCGGACATATCGTAGCATTTAAAGAAGGTGTGCGCGGCATTCAATTTGAAGTAACGAAGTTTTCAACATTCTCGATTTTATATATGCCACAAGAACAAATAGGCGAACAGCCAAATGAGGAGCAATTTGTTTCAAAACCATATATTCGAGGCTATGCAGATGGAACATTCCGTCCGAATGTACCTGTCACACGAGCGCAAATGGCAAGTATGTTAGCGCGCTACTTAACAAATAATGAAATTCCAGAAGTACAAGCAAGCTTCACCGACACAACAAAGCATGGGGCAAAGGATGCGATTGAATATGTAAAAGTACAAGGCTTGTTCCAAGGTACAACAGCTACAATATTCAATCCAAATGGAACAATTACACGCGCGCAAATGGCAGCAGTAGTAGTACGCTGGATGGAACAGCAAGGTGAAGAATTAGCGTCTAATACAACTTTGTCATTCACAGATGTTAAAGCAAATCACTGGGCAACTGAACAGATTGCTAAAGTGAATGCATTAGGCATTATGACAGGTACAAGCGATACAACCTTTAACCCTGAAGGTGCCTTAACAAGAGCACAAGCAGTTAAAGTATTGAATCAATTGTTTGAACGTGAAGTACAAACAAGCACTCAATCGCCATTATTCATAGATGTGACACCAGTACATTGGGCGTTTGACGATATTCAAGCAGCAGCACAATAGTAATAGATAAATAAAAGTTCACCAACTGGGAATAAAGGTTGGTGGACTTTTTTCTTACATGAACATTAAGAAATCTTAACGCCAAGAGTATTCATACTTCTTTTATACTAAATATAACAACATATGTAATGGGGGTTAGCTAAATGAAAAAAATGGGCTTGATTGTATTAATGGTGATGCTTATATTAACTCAATTGCCTGCAGCACCAGCAAAAGCCAATAACAGCTTATTTGTATTTGATAGAAATGAAGGAATGATTACAGGGTATAATGGTACTCCACCAGCCAATCTTTTAATACCTGATGCTTTGGAGGGGGTAGCAGTTACAGGAATCGCTGCTCACGCTTTCGCCGATAAACAATTAACATTCGTACATATTCCTTATACAGTGGAGTATATTGGGGAGGAAGCATTTGCAGGTAATAATTTGAGAATGGTTAGATTTGATTGGGTGACAGCAACAATTGGCACTGACGCATTTAGTAGTCAAGTAATAGACGGGGGCTTTGAGGGATGGTTTACCAACCTTGAACTAACAAATCCATGGAATGGAGATGTGCCGCCTGGAGACTTTACGATTTATTCCACAACACCTGCAACCTTTACCGTTCATTTTGAATCGAATGGCGGTAATTCATTTCCATCCGTAACTTTTTTGGAAAATGATTTTTTAAATATTTGGCAAAGACCAGAGAAACCGGGCTTAGCATTTGATGGGTGGTATAAAAATCCAGAATTAACAGACAAATTAGATTTTATAGATATGATAACAGGGGACATGACGTTATATGCAAAATGGACGAATCCTTTTACGACAGTCAAAAATAGCGACGATGCATGGACAATAACAGGTTATCAGGGGGACCTACCGACAGATTTAATAATTCCTGAGGAAATTGATGGAATCAATGTTACAAGAATAGGCAACGAAGCATTTAGGAACGGAAATTTGCAGAGTGTTGTATTGCCAAGTACGCTTGAATGGATTAGCGAGAAAGCTTTTTGGGGAAATCAACTAACGAATATAGTGATTCCCGATAATGTAAGCTATATAGGGCAATTTGCATTTTCAGATAATAATCTGCAAAATGTCACATGGCCAAGCGCTCTTGAGTCAATTGCTGACTATGTTTTCAATGGAAATCAGCTAACGAATATAGTGATTCCAGATAGTGTCACATATATCGGCTATGCAGCGTTTGCTGGCAATGCATTGACAAGCTTAACGATTTCCGATAGCGTGCAAGCTATCGGAGGCTTTGCCTTTCAGGATAATCAATTAACATCACTTATTATCCCAGATAATGTGAGAGATATAGGTATGTTTGCTTTTGAGAATAATAAATTAACAAACTTAAGATTATCTGAAAATATGACAATAATTAATTATAGTTCTTTTTCAAGAAATAAATTAACAGAAATAACAATTCCAAATAGCGTCACATATATTGATGAATTTGCTTTTTATGAAAATAAAATAGTGAATGTCACGTTACCAGAAAGTATTACGAATATTGAGGCTTTGGCGTTTGGGGATAATCAATTGACCGATATCGCTTTACCGAACAGCGTGGAATCTATCGGAATCGGTGCGTTTATGGATAATAAACTAACGAATATTGTCATACCTGAAAAAGTGACGGTTATTGAGGATTCCGCATTTGAAAATAATAAATTAAATAGTGTCACAATGCCAGAAGGAATAACAGAAATCAAAGGCTTAGCGTTTAAAAGAAATGATTTGACAAGCGTCCAGATACCATCCACTGTAACGCAGATAGGAAAAGAGGCATTTCAACGAAATAAATTAACAAATTTAACGATACCAAATAGTGTCACTTTTATGGGGGAGTGGGCATTTAGTGACAATCAATTGACAAGTGTTCATTTACCTGATGGCATAACAAAAATCGAGGATTATACATTTTTTAATAATAAGCTAACAGAGATTACCCTGCCAGAAAGTGTGACACAAATTGGAGAATTTGCATTTGACGGCAGTAATTTGACAAATGTACTTATTTCGAAAAACGTAACGTCTATTGGGCAAGGGGCCTTTTTAGAGAATAAATTGGAAAAGGTCGTGTTTCAAGGAGCAGTCGATACAATAGGTATTATGGCATTTGGGCAACAAAATTTAAGCAATCCTAAATTTAAAGGCTGGTTTACAGATTATGCTTTAACAGAGCGATGGGATGAAAGTGTTCCACAGGCGATGTCGATGTATTCTGTTGCACCAACTACTTATACAGTACTATTTGAAACAAATGGAGGAAGTCCGATTGCAGCTAAAATAATTGCTGAGGGAGAAAAATTACCAAGCTTAGAAATATCGACAAAAATAGACTATACATTTGCTGGTTGGTACAAGGATAAGAATTTACAAATTCCTTGGGATATTATGACCGATACAGTAACAGAAGATGTGACATTATATGCGAAATGGGTAGATAACAGTCTATTTACTACATCTGATAATGGCGATGGAACGATAGCTATTACAGGATTTAAAGGTAAAGTTCCTACTGAGCTAGTAATCCCTCATATGATTTATGGAAAAAACGTTACAGCGATTGCGGCTAATGCTTTTAAAAACAAGCATGAATTACAACAAGTGACATTACCAGAGAACTTACAAAAAATTGGGAAATATGCTTTTGCTGAAACGAGTCTTTCAGGCATTACAATTCCTTCTACTGTAACAGTTATAGAAAGTTATGCTTTTAATAACAGTAAGCTGCAAACAGTAATGCTGAACGAGGGACTACAAATAATTGGAACTGATGCGTTTTTAGGTAACGAAATCTCTAATATTAGCATTCCTTCGACCGTTAAAAAAATCAATGATAGAAGCTTTTATGATAATAAAATTGTGAAAATTGAATTTAAAGGCGCAATCCCTACTTTAGGAAATGAACTATTTGATATGCAATTTAACAACATTGTTTTGGCGTGGTATGTAGACGGGCAAATTAGTCAGGTATGGGATAAAACAGTACCACAGGCGATGACACTTTATTTAAAACCATTACTAGAGCTTTACACAGTTACCTTTAACACAAATGGTGGTAGTGCTGTAATATCTAAAACTGTATCGCAAAATGACGTTATAACAGCGCCAGCTGCTCCGACAAAGGCTAATCATACATTTGCGGGCTGGTACAAAGAGCCGACATTCCAAACGGCTTGGAATTTTGCAACAGACAAAGTGACAGCAAATATAACACTTTATGCAAAGTGGAATGTTGCATCACCAAATGTAATAGCGCCATCTACACCAAGTACTACACCAGCGCCATCTACATCAAACCAAATTACGGTAAATGTAGTCGATGCGAGCAACCCAGATGAGGTACTTGTGCAAACGGTGATTAATCGTGATAGCAGTGGGGATGTAGTAAAAGATACAGTGAAATTTACAGCGACAAATGCTAGTGAGTCAATTGAAAAATTAGCGAATCGAGAAAACAAGAAATCACGTATTGTCATTCCAGATGAGCAGCAACAAGTGAGTGAAACAACAATTGATATTGAAAAAGAAGCAGCGCAATTACTTGCACAGGGACAAACAGGATTAGAAATTGATATGGAAACAGTAAAGCTAGCTATTCCTGCAACTTCTTTAGCAGATTTTAATGAAGACCTTTATTTCCGCATTGTGCCAGTTAAATCAAGAGAAAGACAGGAACAGCTAGAAGAACGAGTAGCAAAAGAGGAAGCGGTGCAACAATTAGCGGGTAATGCAACGGTAACATTGCTTGGTCAACCAATGACAATCGAAACAAATATGCAAAACCGTCCTGTGACATTAACATTGCCATTACCAAATGATGTGACACAGGAGCAGCTAGATAATTTAGCGGTGTATATCGAGCATAGTGATGGTACGAAGGAAGTAGTACGCGGACAAATCGTAGCATTTAAAGAAGGTGTGCGCGGCATTCAATTTGAAGTAACGAAGTTCTCAACATTCTCAATTTTGTATATGCCGAAAGCAGAGGAAATTGTAGAAGAAAAAATATCGATACCATATATTCGAGGCTATGCAGATGGAACATTCCGTCCGAATGCACCTGTCACACGAGCGCAAATGGCAAGTATGTTAGCGCGCTACTTAACAAATAATGAAATTTCAGAAGTACAAGCAAGCTTCACAGATACGACAAAGCACGGTGCAAAGGATGCAATTGAGTATGTGAGGGCACAGGGCTTGTTCCAAGGGACAAGTGCAACAACATTCAATCCGAATGGTTCTATTACAAGAGCACAAATGGCAGCAGTAGCTGTGCGTTGGATTGAACGGAACTGTGCAGAGGATAGTACAGTGGCATACTGTGTGACATCAAATGCAGCAATGACGTTTGCAGATGTGGCTCCAAACCATTGGGCTGCTTCGGCGATTGCGAAGATAAATGCACTTAATATTATGACTGGTACGAGTGCAACAACATTCAATCCTGAAGGTGATTTAACACGTGCACAGGCGGTGAAGGTATTAAATCAATTGTTTGAACAACAACTACAAACAGATGTACATGCACCATTATTTACAGATGTTCAACCAGCGCATTGGGCGTTTGAGGAGATTCAAGCAGCCGCGCAGTAATACACGAAGTTCAGTAGAGTTAGATGTAAAAAAAGGAGGGGCTGTCCAAAAAGCCGCGCATAGCCGGCATTTTGGACAGTAGCGATGATGTTTCACAAAATGTTTATTTCTATAAACAGAGAACGCCCCTTTTAAAAATAAGATAAACATTGGCTTTGGTAGCGTTATCCTTCAGTAAAAGGGAAGCGATGAAAATATTGATTTCAATGCGGTGGCAAAACAAAATGAACTTTTTGGACAACTCCGTCCCTTGTGATTCTTGCAGAGCAACGCTTTTTAGTATTGAAGGTGAAGTGAGTTCGAAAAGCTGATATTTGTTTATTCATTTTAAATGCAACATGAAAGCCGCTTGATTTACTGTTTATAACTTTTTAAAAACAGCTATTTATCTTTTGAATTACTCATTATTTTTATAAGACACAAATATAAGCGTCCCAAAAGCAGGCAACCGCACTGCTTTTGGGACGCTCCTATTTATTTACGCAAAGAGCCTAGCTCAGCGACAATCGCATTCATTTCACTAGGACTGAAAGTATCGCGCTTCATCACCATTTCGTACAAATAGCATAAATCTTCATAGTGCTTTTCATTGAAATGTTCAGATTTCATTGCATCGACATTTACCATGCGTAGTTTTTCTTTAATTTGTTCAACCATATAAATAACATTCTCTTTAGATGGGATTGTTAAGTCCATTGTTAGCCTACCTTTCAAAATAAATGGATTAATCCGACCTATTATAACATATTTTTATGAATAACGGCGAATGTAGGGATGCTTTCAAAAATAGAGAAATTTAGTTACAATAACAGTAAGTAACGTTTTACTTTGAAAAGAATTGGGAATAATACACGAAAGAGCGGAGGAAAAGTAATGAAAAGTAAACTAGTACCAGCTATCATTTTCGGTGCATTGGCGGGAGCAGCACTTAGCATGTTAGATAAGCAAACGCGCCAGCATACAATAGAAACATCTAAAAAGGTTAAGGAAACGGTTTCTTATTATTCGCAAAATCGTGATGAATTGCAGGAGTTAATTGAAACGAAAATGGAGCAGGCTCAGTCACTATATGCGGATGTAACAAACAATATCGCCTCTATTATGGAGCATGTAGATGATGCGAAAACATTACCAAATACAGTAAAGAGCTTGGTAACTGAAACGAAGGATGCTTTTTCAAAAAGTAATGCATAGTAAGGAGCAGAGGGAGGGAGAGCTTGATGAAAGAGTTTAAAAAGAATGCATCAGGCACTATTGCCTTCTGGAAATCCTTTATTGCGCCCACAGAGGCTAATATTGATGTCACAACACCAAAAGGTTTTTTTCAAGATATGTTTGCACGTGTGAAACGTGCTGATATATCAGGAATGGGTGCACAACTTGCCTACTTTTTTCTGTTATCATTTTTTCCTTTACTTATATTTTTAGTTACATTGCTACCGTATTTGAACCTACAGCGTCATCAAGTGTTTGAGTTTATGGCAGATATTATGCCCGAGGAAGTATATGTATTGACAGAAAATATAGTTGGTGAGATTTTAACGACGACGAATGGCGGGCTATTATCGCTCGGGATTATCGGTACAGTTTGGTCGGCCTCACGCGGCATTGATGCATTAATTAAAGGCTTGAATCGTGCTTATGATGTAGAAGGAAAATCAGGTGTAGTCAATCGCTTATGGGCGCTTCTTTTTACATTAGCTTTTATAGGCATTATATTAATCGCACTAGTCTTTCCTGTTTTCGGTAAGCAGATTGGTAGCTTTATATTTTCTTATATTGGGATAGAAAGTTCATTTGAATCCACTTGGACATTGCTTCGCTGGATTATGCCAAACATCATTATTTTCGCGGTATTAATATTAATGTATTGGGTTGTGCCAAATACTGACCCGCGTCTTTCATTAATTAGCATTATTCCAGGGGCAGCTTTTGCTACTTTAGGCTGGTTAGCTTTAACATATGGCTTTTCATTTTATGTTAGTAGCTTTAGCAACTTCGGTGCTACATATGGTAGTATCGCAGGGGTGATTGTGCTCATGCTATGGCTCTATTTAACGGGGATGATTTTAATTTTAGGCGGCTTATTAAATGCAGCTTTGCAAAACCTCTTTTTAGCCAAGAAAGCGAAGGAGAATAAGGGAACATTTCTTGTTTGATAAATTTTAACCTTTCAATAAACATAGAAGGAGTTGTCTGTAAGCGGCGCCCTAGCCTGCTTGCAGACAACTCCTCTTCTATATATTTTTTAACATGCGCAAGCCATTTAAAATAACTAAAATGGTGCTTCCTTCATGGCCAAGAACGCCAAGAGGTAAATCAATTACTTGGAAAAAGTTTGATGCAATTAATAAAACGATAACACTTAATGAAAAGATAATGTTTTGCTTTACAATACGTTGCATTTTACGTGATAGCTTAACAGCGTAGGCAATTTTCGATAAATCATTTTTCATTAGTACAACATCGGCTGTTTCAAGGGCAACGTCTGTACCGCCTCCCATTGCAATACCTACTGTAGCAGTAGCAAGCGCTGGAGCATCGTTGATACCGTCACCAACCATCGCGACTGTTTTATATTTTGTAAGATATTCTTTAATATACTGTACTTTCACCTCTGGCAAACATTCAGCAACATACGCATCGACACCAGACTGTGCGGCTATTGCTTTAGCCGTTTTTTCATTATCCCCAGTGAGCATTGTAACATTAATATTGAGCTCTTGCAGTAGCGCAACAGCTTGTTTTGCTTCTTCTCGTACGATGTCCTGCATCGCAACGAGCGCTACAATACCTTCCTCATCTTTTAAAAAGATAACCGTTTTCCCTTGTGAAGCAAGCTTTTCCGCAGCCCCATTTGCGAAGTTTTGTGAAGCCTCGTAACCAACGAAATCAGGCTTTCCTACAATATATTGCTTGTTGTGGATAACTGCTTTGATTCCAAAGCCCGGCACATCCTCAATAGCTGCTTCTATTTTTTCCACGCGTTGCTCATGAGCATATGCGGTAATCGCATGTGCGAGAGGATGATTTGAGTGTTTTTCGATGGCAGCTAAAATCGCTAATGTATGCATGCGTTGTTCTTCATTACGGACGATGAAATCCGTTACAGCAGGTGTACCTTGAGTTAATGTACCTGTTTTATCTACTGCCAAAGCGCGTAATACACTTAAATGCTCTAAGTGTAAACCACCTTTGAATAAAATACCGTGCCTTGCTCCATTTGAAATCGCTGCTAGTGTAGCAGGCATAATCGCAGCAACTAAAGCACACGGTGAAGCAACTACAAGCAGCACCATCGCGCGATAAAATGTTGTCGTCCAATCCCAGCCTAATAAAAAATGAGGTAGGAACATCATTAATGCGACAACTGTCAACACACCTTTTACATATACTCCCTCGAAGCGCTCGATAAATTGTTGAGAGGGGGATTTCTCGCTTTGCGCAGACTGTACAAGCGTAATGATTTTTTGAAATAAAGATTCCGAACTAAGTGTTGATACTTTAATCGTTAACACACCATTTAAGTTAACTGTACCAGCAAAAACTGTATCCTCTATATTTTTTGTTATCGGCATAGATTCCCCAGTGATAGCAGCCTCGTCAACAGTAGATACCCCTTTAAAGACAGTACCGTCGGCAGGTATGCGCTCCCCGGGCTTTACTAAAATATGATCTCCGACTTTTAGTGAGGCAACAGGAACGCTAATTGGTTCAAACCCGCCTCTCACTAGCCATGCTTCCTCAGGCTGTAATGCCATGAGTGCAGAAATTTCCTTATGGCTTTTATTCATCGCATAAGTTTCTAGCGCTCCACTTACTGCGAAAATAAAAATTAATATCGCTCCTTCTGTCCAATAACCGATAATTGCTGAACCGATAGCAGCTAAAATCATTAAAATTTCCACATTCAATGCTTTATTTTCAATTGTATCTTCTATACCTTCCTTTGCCTTTGCATAGCCACCAATTACGAAGGCGGTTAAGTAAGCGATAATGGCAGCTGTTGATTGACCACTGCTATCCATACGCCAAGCAAGAACGATAATGAAGCCTGCAACAAGTGCAGCAATCAATTCTTTATGCTCTGCTATTTTCTCATTTATTGATAATTTTTCTCGATTAGTAATATCCATATGAACACTCCTTGATAATGAAATTCACTTTCATTTAACAAACTATTAGCTATTTGATAATGTTTTTCATTTAGATTAGTCTAATTTCTAAATTAGAATTATTATAATTAAAGTATATGAGTAATTATAAAAAAAAGCAATAAAAATAATCATGCTGAAGTATAAATGAATATGAAAGGGATAGTGGTAACGGATGAGGAGCGGAGAATAGAGGGCTTAAACGGGCATCTGGGATGGATAAATATAAATTTAAAATTGACACGCTATTATATGACAAATTAAAAGCAAAAAAGAAGCTGCCCAAAAAGCCGTACATAGCCGGCATTTTGGGCAGTAGCGACGATGCTTCGCAAAATGTTGATTCCTATAAACAGAGAAAGTCTCTTTTAAAAATGGGATGAACATTGGCTTTAGCATCGTTATCCTTCAGTAAAAGGGAAGCGATGACAACATTGATTTCAATGCGGTGTCAAAACAAAATAGACTTTTCGGACAACTCCCTTTGCGACGGGATATTGCGACCATCGAGGAGCGAATTATTTTTGGGCCGCAAGCAAAGCAATCGGAACATAAGCTTTTTGGGGAATATTGAATATAGAAGCTAAGGCTGTCCAAAAAGGAATTTCTTTTTGGACAGCCTAATTTTTTTTAGAATATACGCTCAGCGTGTTGTGCTAGCTTCTCAAGTGAAGATTTTTCAACGTCAGCGTGTAACGAGTTTCCATGTGAATCCATTGTAACAACTGCTGTGAAACCATCAACATTTAAGTGCCACATAGCTTCTGGAATGCCAAATTCCATTAAATCAACGCCATCTACGGATTTAATACAATCAGCATAGTACTGAGCAGCGCCTCCGATAGCATTTAAGTAAACGCCACCATGTTCTTGCAATGCTTTTAATGTTTTTGGGCCCATGCCGCCTTTACCCATAACAGCGCGGATACCGAATTTTTTCATAATATCGCCTTGGTATGGTTCCTCGCGAATTGATGTTGTAGGACCTGCTGCTTTAACTACCCAGTTACCTTCGTCGTCTTTTGCCATAACTGGACCACAGTGGTAAATAATTTGACCGTTTAAATCTACAGGAGCCTCCACACCGTCACCAATTAAGTGATGGTGGATGGCATCACGCCCTGTGTACATGCGACCAGAAATTTTTACAACGTCGCCCACTTTAAGAGAACGTATTTTTTCTTCTGTAATTGGTGCGACTAATTCAACAACTTGGCTGTCATTGTCAGTAGTTGCCGCTGTTTGCTCTTCTTCTTTGAATGTGATTTTTTCACCTTCTTGGTAGTGCCAATTGATGATTTCACCAGTTGCTGGATTAATATCAATTGCCATGCGACGGTATGCCCAGCAATTATAAGCTACTGATACGAAGAATGAAGCAGGTAAGCGATCCATTACACCGATTTTACAGCCTAATAATGTTGCTTCGCCACCGAAGCCCATCGTACCTACGCCAAATGTGTTAGATGTTTTTACAATATAATCTTCTAACTTTGCTAAATCTTCGATTGGATTGACATCGTCCACATGACGGAATAATTGTTCTTTTGCTAAATCATAGCCTGCTGAACGGTCGCCGCCGATACCTACACCGATAAAGCCAGCTGAACAACCTTGACCTTGTGCTTGCCAAACAGCATGTAAAATACATTTACGAATGCCATCTAAATCGCGTCCTGCACGACCTAAGCCTTCCAATTCGGCAGGTAAGGAATATTGGATATTTTTATTTTCACAGCCGCCACCTTTTAAAATGAGCTTCACTGTAATGTAGTCATTTTCCCATTGCTCGAATTTTACTACTGGGAGGCCAGCGCCAATATTTGTTCCAGAGTTTTTCCCAGTTAATGAATCCACTGAGTTTGGACGTAATTTCGCATCAGCTGTTGCCGCAGCAATCGCCGTTTCGATTGCCTTTCTAATTTCGATTTGGTTTACGCCTACAGGAGTATATACTTTGAATGTTGGTAAACCTGTATCCTGACAAATTGGAGAGACATTATCTTCTGCCATGACAATATTTGTTGTAATCGTATCTAAACTCATTGCAGCACGTGTACCAGCGTTTTCGGCCTCTTTTGCCATTTTAATCGCACGGCGCACGTCTTTTGGTAAGTTTGTAGATGTTTCTGTTACTAAATTGTACAGGCTTTTCTCCAAAGTTTCTAAATATGACATGTTATTTTTCCCCCCGAAAAATAGTAATGAAATGTGTTATTTTCAAATAGTAATAATTTTACTAGATGAAGTGTCCAACATCATTATACTCCTTTCAGACCACTAAAAAAAGGGGAGCGTCTTAAGTGACGATATTCCTCCTTTAACTTCTTTTAGCGCCCGCTGATGAAGAAGAACTCAGTTTAAAACTAGCGTATCCTGTGGCAACGACTGAGTGACCAACATCGTGTTGACCTAAACTCTCACGGATTTTGGAGAGAGGCCTGCGCGATGCAGGTCAGTTAAGCGTTGTCACAGGACGTAACGGCTTTAGGGTAACTTCCACCAAACAGCTCGAAAAATCTGAACGCAATTATGCTGAGGCGTAATTGATTTAGATAATTATTCTTCTATGTCAGTTCGTTGGTGGAATTGCTCCATTTTATCCTCTAAATCATCCATCATTTGAATAAGGCGATCGATATCGTCAAGCTCTGTCGTTTCTGGGTCAATGGCATCTAGCACTTCAAGGAAAATTTCTAGGCGCTCTTTTAAATAGGTAACTTGCTGCTCTTTATTTGTAATAGGCTTCATCATATGCCCCCTTTCTGAATAAGATATCAGCTCTATTATACATATGTTTAGGAAAAGTTTTTTTAAAATTCTTTGTTCAGAATATTTACATTATTCTAACTTTGTGTTAATGTAATCTTAATAAATGAAAGAAAGGGTTGATCGGAAAAAACATGTAGCCAAAATATACGATGAATGGGAGGGAGTTTAAACATTTTCTAGTAAGAAGCTAGGGAATAGTTTATACAAAAATTAGTGGATATAAGTGAAATTTAAAACCCTAGTAAACTTTTAGAGATAAAGTTTGCTAGGGTTTTGTTTTGTTTCCATTCAAACTTTACTTCGACTTCCGTAGAAAAAATGGTACAATATTTTAATAGATGAAAAGAGAATTTTTCGGAGGCAACATGGATGGCAGCAACATATGAAAAGCAACGATTTTGGATTTTAGTAGCCATTGTCTCCATTTCAGGATTTTCGCAAGGAATGCTTCTGCCATTAATTGCGGTAATTTTTGAACAAGATGGTGTCGCTACAACATTAAATGGCTTGAATGCAACAGGCTTATACATAGGCACTTTGCTAATTTCTCCTTTTATTGAAAAGCCGCTACGCAAATTTGGCTATAAGCCGACGATTATAGTCGGGGGAGCGCTTGTTTTTATTTCACTTGCGACATTTCCATTATGGAAGAATATAATGTTTTGGTTTTTCCTCCGGTTGCTTATAGGTATTGGTGATCATGCATTACATTTTGCGACACAAACATGGCTAACGGCCTCTACACCTCAGCATAAATTAGGGCGTAGCATGGCAATATATGGTTTGTCATTTAGCGTTGGTTTCGCTTTAGGCCCGTTCTTTGTTCCTTTAATTAAAATTTCACAGGCGTTGCCGTTTGTTGTATCATCAGTGCTTTGTTTATTGGCTTGGTCACTTGTCTTTTTTTTAGCGAATGAGCATCCTGAAGCTTTAAAGGGGGATACAAAGCAGGCAAGTAGCATGACACGTTATAAGCTGGTATTTCGCTATGCGTGGGTAGCATTTTTACCGCCTTTTATCTATGGATTTTTAGAGTCTTCATTAAATGCTATTTTTCCGGTGTATGCTTTGCGCAAAGGCTTTGAAGTGTCGATGGTTTCCTTTGTGCTTGCAGCATTTTCTATAGGTACAATCGCTTTGCAGCTTCCTTTAGGGATGCTTGGAGATAGAATTGGGCGACGAAAGGTGATTTTAGGTGGTTTACTCAGTGGAGCTGTAATCTTTGCCACATGTAGTTTCGTCGAGCATTTGCAATGGGGTGTCGTCATGTTTTTTGCACTTGCCGGAATGTGTGTCGGCACGATGTTTTCGCTCGGTATAACGTATATGACAGATTTAACACCGAAGGAATTATTGCCAAATGGCAATTTACTATGCGGTATTTTCTTTAGCTTAGGTAGCTTAAGTGGTCCATTTCTCGGTGGGGGCTATTTACAATTAGTAGATAGTATGAGTTTCTTGCTATTCATTGCTGCTATGCTAGCAGCCATATTTATTATCATTTTCTATTTTGGACGTAAATTACCGTTAACACAAGAAAGGACAAAACAATGCTAGGAAAATTTTTCTCGTATTACAAACCGCATAAACGTCTGTTTATGGTCGATTTTTCGAGCGCTATTATCGTTGCGATTTTAGAGCTTGCTTTTCCGCTTGCTGTGCAATGGTTTATTGATAAATTGCTACCGACGGGCGAGTGGGGAATGATTGTAAAAATTAGCGTACTATTATTACTCGTATATATTTTAAGTACGTTCTTGAATTTCATCGTTAACTATTTAGGGCATAAGCTTGGGATTAATATCGAAACAGATATGCGTCAAGAGCTATTTAATCATGTGCAAAGGCAATCATTCCGTTTCTTTGATAATACAAAAACAGGACATATTATGAGCCGTATTACAAATGATTTATTTGATATCGGTGAATTTGCACACCATGGCCCAGAGGATTTCTTTATTGCAATTATGACGTTTATCGGGGCATTTACGATTATGTTCAACATCAATCCGACATTAGCGTTTATTGCACTTGTAATGGTGCCATTTTTAACATGGCTCGTAACGTTTAGTAATATTAAAATGAACAAAGCATGGAAAAAGATGTACGGTGAAATCGCCGATGTTAACGCACGTGTTGAGGATAGTGTATCTGGTGTGCGTGTTGTCAAATCTTTTACAAATGAAGATTTTGAAATGTCTCGCTTCCGCAAGCAAAACGGACTGTTCCGCTCTGCAAAATTATATGCTTATAAAGTGATGGCTGGCACACATTCAGGTATTTATATGATGACTCGACTTTTGACACTTGTCGTACTCGTTGTCGGCGCATGGTTGACTTATAATGAACTGTTAACAGCGGGGGAATTAGTGAGCTTTGTTTTATATACAAATGTCTTAATTAAGCCAATCGATAAAATTAGTGCATTACTTGAGCTTTATCCAAAAGGTATGGCAGGCTTCAAGCGCTTCCGCGATTTAATTGAGCAGGAGCCTGAAGTGTTGGACAAGCCAAATGCGATTGATGTGACGTCATTGCGCGGTGATATTACGTTTGAGCATGTGAGCTTTAACTATGACCAGACGAAGCAGGTGCTAAAAGATATTTCGTTTTCCTTAAATGCTGGTGAAACAATTGCCTTTGTTGGTCCGAGTGGTGCGGGGAAAACGACGATTTGCTCATTAATTCCACGCTTCTATGATATAAGTGATGGGGCAATTACTATTGATGGCTTGGATGTGCGCGATATGACACAAAAATCATTACGCGAGCAAATCGGTATCGTGCAGCAGGATGTTTTCCTATTCACAGGGACGATTCGGGAAAATATTGAGTATGGAAAGCTTGGTGCTTCCTTTGAAGAAATAAAAGCTGCTGCTAATCGTGCCCATTTGAAGGAATTTATTGAAGGCTTACCCGATGGTTACGAAACACAAATTGGCGAGCGCGGCTTGAAACTATCAGGCGGCCAAAAACAGCGTCTAGCGATTGCGCGAATGTTCTTGAAAAACCCACCAATTTTAATTTTGGATGAAGCGACATCCGCTTTAGACACTGAGACAGAAATGATTATTCAAGAATCTCTAGCAGAGCTAGCAGAAAATCGTACAACGCTTGTTATCGCACACCGCCTTGCAACAATTCGCAATGCAGATAAGGTTTTCGTTGTAACTCAGAAGGGTATTGAGGAACAAGGAACATATGATGAGCTTGTAGCAGCAGGTGGCGTTTTTGCGAACTTGCATCATATTCAGTTCAAAAAATAAGGTGCCAGGCACGCACACAATTCTCACACAATTCAGCAAAGAATATAAAAATTTCTAATGTAAATACTAACATTCGTATAAATGAATGTTAGTATTTTTCATCATCCTTTAGCATTATGCTGGATAAGGAGGTTTGCGGTATGTGGAAAAAAAGATGGGGTATACTCCTAGTTCTCATAATAGTTCTAACCGGAGTGCTTTTGTTTATTGGTATGAAGAGAGGGTCAATGCCAGAAAAGGCTGATGATTCTAAACCTGCTCCAACTCCAATTCAAGAGGAGGAATCTGAAAATTTGGAGACAATTATTCAGCGTATTATTGATTCTGCGCAAGAGGGCAAAGTGCCAAATGTGTCATTCGTTGTTGGAGAGACAGATAGGCAAGGGGTTCAGCAGGAGTGGGGGAAGCCGCAGCAAGTAGCCGATATAGCAGATGGAATATATGAGGATTATTTACAGAAGGCTGTGACAATCGGCTATCAAGATGCGCAAGCTTTTGATATCCGTTCCTTTCATGCAAATATACAGAAAATTCATTTAGCCGATATTAAAAATAGTATGGGTGAACCTACTGAAGTTCGTTATTACCAGGATCAGACGGCCAATCAGATTATTTTAGTTTACCAAGTAAATCCGGCATATCAACTAAAATGGATACTACCGAAACCGACAGAAATCGATATCAATCCTAGTGTTCATCATATTTCGGTTTATACAAAACTAAAGGATGAAGTGGCTGAAATGATTGAGCAAATGTCATTGGATGAAAAAATTGGCCAAATGATGTTTGCCGGGGTTTCAGGCATAAAACTTCAACAGGAAACAACAAGCTTGATTCAGGATTTCAAGATTGGAGGAGTGATTCTTTATGCTAATAATCTAGAAACACCCCACCAATCAGTAACGCTTATTAATGACTTGATGAGAGCAAATGTGGATAACCGTCTACCGATTTTTATTGGAACCGATCAGGAGGGGGGCACAGTAGTCCGACTGCCGGGGCCACTGAAAAATTTCCCATCGAACAATGCAATTGGAAATATCAACCAACCTGAATTTTCATTTGAAGTTGGTAAATTATTAGGGCAGCAATTAAAAGCATTTGGCTTCAATCTTAACTTTTCGCCAGTGCTAGATGTCAATAGCAATCCGAATAATCCAGTTATCGGTAATCGCTCATTTTCAGATAATCCGGATATTGTTAGTCAATTAGGGGTTCAAACGATGAAAGGACTAGAATCTCAGCAGGTAATCCCTGTTATTAAGCATTTTCCTGGGCATGGGGACACCACTGTAGATTCCCATTTAGAATTACCGAAGGTGACAAAAAGCTTAGATGATTTGAATAAGCTAGAGCTAATTCCGTTTAAAACGGCAATTGAAAATGGGGCAGATGTAGTTATGGTAGCTCACATTTTATTACCAATGATTGATCAGAAATATCCTTCATCGATGTCAAAGGAAATAATTACAAATATTTTAAGGGAGCAAATTGGATTCGATGGCGTTGTTATGACGGATGATATGACAATGAAAGCTATCACCAATCATTATGATATTGGGCAAGCTGCCGTAGATTCTGTAAAGGCTGGCAATGATATTATTTTAATTGCCCATGGTTTTTCTAGTGTAACATCAGCAATAAAAGAAATTAAGGCGGCAGTAAATAATGGAGAAATAGCTGAAGCTAGAATTAATGATAGCGTCCGCAGAATTATTCAGCTAAAACAGAAATATAAAATCGAAAATATCGAAGTAACAACAGTGGATATCGACAAACTAAATAACGATATTGAAAAAGCATTGAATACCTATATGAAATAACCACAAATTGTGTTGAAGTTAGAAAAGGGCTGCCCAAAAAGTCGGGCTTCTTCTCAGCACACTGAAAAATGAGCTTTATGCTTGTTTTGAAAATTCAAAGGAGTTGTCCGAAAAGTCCATTTTGTTTTGACACTGCATTGAAATCAATGTTTTCATCACTTCCCTTTTACTGGAGGATAACACTGCTAAAATCAATGTTCATCCCATTTTTAAAAGAGGCGTTCCCTGTTTATCGCGTATTAACAAATTTTGTTTGCGACGAGTAACCGCAGGAGCAGGCTGTAATACCCCCACTTCAAAACAGCAGATAAAAACAAGATGTTTAAGTGGGGGATCAAACAGCCTGTAAAAACCCGAATGGTGAAACTACCAATCAGTGGGGGGCAAAGCCCCCACTGATTGAAGGTTCACTTTATAGGAATCAACATTTTGCGAAACATCATCGCCACTGTCCAAACTGCCGTCTATGCACGGCTTTTTGGACAGCCCCATCTTATTTTTCTCTACTTTATCTAATGATTCATTTGATGAGAAAGCATCCCGAAAGCAGCAATGCACTACTTTTGGGATGCCCCTTCTCTAATATCCAAACGACTATAATTCAATTGCGAATTTTCTCTACATTGCGGTTCATCAATTTGCGTATAATAGTTTGATAAATCCATTTTTTAAAAGGTGACAGCCGCTGTTGATGTTTTTTGAAAAATTCATCAGGTGAATTAAATACGCCAAAGTCATTATTAATGCCTTCTTTTTGAATATAAGTATCATTCGCATCCCAGTCTATTTGTGGATTTTGAAGATTATTAGTAGCTGCACCGTAGCCACAAAAACTAGTTTCGCAATCAGCAAACTTTTCTTGAAGCTTTTTTAAATAGCTACTATCCAATATAAAGCCCTCGATGTTATACCAATGTCCGTCGTACTGCACCTCCACCCAGCTGTGTACAATATTTTGTGGTGCGAGCTGGTAAATTAGGCCTGTCATAGCCCCTTTTTGCAGTTTTTTATCAATGGTAAAGCCATGAATTCGACAAGGTATTCCAACTGCTCTCAATAATGTCATAAATAATATTCCTTTTGTGTTGCACTGCCCATATCTATCTTTTAAAATTTCTGAAGCGGGAATAGCATCGTCTTTGTTATATCCAAAGGCAATATCGTCGCGCACAAAATTGTATATTTTTTTGATTTTCTGAAAATCACTCTCGTTTGCCCACTGCATAGCCTCTATTAATTTTTGTATTGAGCTATGGGAAAAATTCAGTAATGGGGTTTCTTGCAAGTACTTATTCATTGTGTAATCCTCCTTCTAGTTTGATTACACTTTATCAAAGTACTTATTAGTAAACTTTCAAAAACTCGCTATTTTTAATGATATTTGTTGCAGACATTCCAGTCATCATTTTATTCGTATATGCAAGATGAGATGGGCTATTGAAACCAGCGTCAAGCGCGGCTGTTGTCAGGCTAACTCCATTAAAAATGGCTTCGTATGCTATTTGAAGTTTATGCAAAACAGTATAGCTTTTTAGTGGAATACCTGTTTCTTCTTTAAATAAATGTGCTAATCGACTTTCAGAAAGCCCTGTTTTTTGGGAAAAGTATTTTATTTGATGAAATTCATCTTCATGTGGACAGTTATCCAAAAGAGACAATACTTTCATAACACGACTATCAAAATTCTTCATATGGTGATAATCGAATTGAGCCATGATGTTCTTAACAAAGGAAATAATAGTAGTATGATTTTTTTGTTCAAGAGCATTTTGAAAAGCTTGCTGCATAGTGATGATGTTTTCGTTTGGGAAAATATAATAGGGCTGCTCTAATAACTTCCTCCTAAGTACACGCCCAAGCTCTGTTGTAGGGTCAATCAGCATCGTAAAATGAGCTTCTCCTTCAGCGTCAAATAAATGAGGTGTATCCATATTTACAATAATGGCACTGCAAGAAATAAGCTGCCCATTCACTTCAATATTAAAATCTTTTTGACTACTTAGAAATATTTGGAGTAGCCAGTGCTTATGGTAATCTGCTTCTATATTATTTGAAATCGCCATAAAATTTCTACCATGTTTTATAATATAGTTCATTGTATCACCTACGATTACTACATATTTTATATGATTAATGTTTTCAGAGCTTTTTCAAAAAACAATTTGGTGTCTTGATGTGTTAATTTGGCAAGTGTTTCATTAGGGCTAAAAAATTCAATGGCTCTAATTTCATTGTCTTGTGGCATTAAATCGGAGCGGTCCCCCGTGTATTCAATGACAAACATCGTTGTTTCTTGCATTTTGTAGCCTGTTTTGTGCGTAAATTCTTCAGCAAAATGGAAAATAATTTTCTCGTCTAATTGTTCCAACACTTTATATTTGACAGAACCTGTTTCTTCCATAAGCTCTCTTAACAGAGCAGCCTCTAAATTTTTATCGTTATGCTCAATACCGCCCTTTGGGAAATCCCACTCACCTTGTATTTGCATATCTCGAATTGTACTTATTTTTACTTTATGTACTAATAATATTTCAGCTTGGTGAAATATGATAGCACCGACAGCCTGCCTAATCATTGAGCAATTCCCTACTTCGATGGTGTATATCGCCTTCCATTATGATATTGATATGCCCATTGGAAATCACAATAACAGATAAGCTTGTATCATGTATATAAGGAGGGGTCCATAATTGTTCAATAGATTGCTTTTTACAATACACTAATAACATTTTAATAAATACAGTATGTGTAACAATTAAAATATTTCCAGCACTATGTTGCGAGATTAGTTGATTTAAAAAGTCTGTGACCCTTGCTTGCAGTTGTTCAAAGCTTTCGCCAGATGTCGGGTTGTACAAGTGGGGCGCATGCCAAAACGCATGATATTCTTCTGGCTGCTGTCTTTCTACATCCTCATGTGTCTGACCTTCCCAATCACCTAAAAAGATTTCTCTCAAGTTTGGCTCTTCAATAATTAGTTGGTTTCGATTGCCTTTAATAAGGGTAGCAGTTTTTGTTGCTCGCTTACTAGGGCTACTATAAATGGCATCAAATTTTACGTCTTTTAAACGATTGCCTAGGGCGAGAGCATTATTAACACCGCTTTCCATTAAGTCAGAATCTTGCCAGCCTTGTAGCCTTCCTTCGGTATTCCATACGGTTTCGCCGTGTCTAGTAATATAAAGCTTTAACAAATCATCAACTCCCTACTTATTTCATTAGCTCTTTTTAAAATATTATTTTTCGCTCAAGTAATTTAGTAGCACCATATGCTAAGCATGCTGCAATAATTGGTAGAAAGAACGTTACTACATAGCTTGTCCCTGTAACACCAAAGGAAACCTCTGATGATAAAGGAGCTGTTATTAAATCGAGTGTTGGTTTATAAAGCAATGTTAAAAGCATACCTGAAGCGATTTGTAGTGCGATATAAGCTGCTATGAAAATACCGATAAAACTTATAAATTTCTTCAATTAAATCCCTCCTTTAGTTGCTATACGAATGGAGGTAAGCAAAGTTTCAGAATATTGTACAATGAAATTCCTTATTTTTTACAATCCAAAATAAACATTGAAGCATCCTGTGCCATAAAGATTTTTTCGCCATAATAAAAAGTTTTAGATTGAATATTGTTATAACCAATTTTAGCTAAAAGTTCTGCTAGCCTTTTTTGCTCAAAGCCATTGTGTACCATGTCTGAAGTGATATTTCCATTTTTATCAAAATCAACGATGAACAAATGCCCATCTGCCTTTAACATTTCATATAATTTTGATAAAACGAATTCCGTATTTTCAATATGCAATAATACTTGTGCCATGAAAATACAGTCGACCTGCAAATTTTTTGTGCTTTCATTTTCAATATCCACACATAATGTAGATGCATTTTGAATATCAAATTCCGTAATTTTCTGTTGTATTTGCTTCACCATATTTTGCGATGCATCAAGAAATAGCACAGATTGAAAGTCATTTAGTAGATACATGCCTACAAGGCCTGTGCCGCAGCCAAAATCAATAGCATCTTTAGTTGTAGCATTGACTAAACGCTCACGAATGGCATTTGCCGCAAGTTTCGCAATTTCCGTTCTTTCGCTCGTATCATAGCTGCTTGCAATCATTTCAAAAATATCGATATTTCCCATTAACTCAACTCCGATTCATTTTCTGATAAAAAAATTTCTTAGCATTTGCGCTTAATAGGCGAGGCTAGCTTTTTAATTCATAAGTTCTTTAATCGTTTCAATGATTAAATCTGGATTTTCTAGATGAATCGAATGTTGATGATTTGTTTTTATTTGTCTTGTATTTTGAGTTAGCTGACTTAACAAGCCTTGGTGTTCAACCCAAGTAGGGTCTGCATTATTTGAAGACAAAATAACTACTGGTAAGTCTGTGCTCAAAGCTTTTGAGCTTTTGACTTGTAAAGCCGATTCCTCACTATATAAAAATTCCTTATACACAGCCTCGTATGATTTAGGGTGGTACCCTATGTAGTCGATGTATTTTTGATAAGGCTCTGGAAGATATTTGCGTCCGACAGGTTGCTTTAACAGCTTTGGGAGACCTATTCCAGAGGTTAAGTAACCGAATCTAAATAAATTAAGATTCTTTTTGTGTGATTTCTTACGAACGCTGTCCCATTCATTGCTTAAGTATCTTTTTTCATGTATAGCATCAATAAGAATTAATGCGGCAACTTGCTCTGGATACTTACTTGCAAATAATCTCATATTTAATCCACCAAAGGAATGCCCAACTAAAATGTATGGAGGCTTTAGCTGTAATTCCTTAAGTATATGTATTAAATCGGCTACAACATCTTCACTAGTATACGGTGTGTTTACTGTCGAACTCCAGCCGTAGCCTGCTCTATCAAATGAGAGAACCTTTGCAAAATCAGATAGCTGTGGCTGAATATAATGCCAATCTAAAGAACAGCAGCTTAGTCCAGCGTCCAATATTACAGTGTAAGAAGCATCGCTTTTACCGTAAACGATTGCGTGTATGAATTTATCCTCAACTTTAATTCGCTGACCGATTTCATTTATTTGTCTTTTTCTATTAATGTATTTATTAGTTAATGTAAAAGGGAAGCCGATTATTTCTATTATATGTTTAGTCCATTTATCAAATTTCAAGTAAATCATCCTTCCTTGTATGAGGAAAATAGTACCATGAATTATGAGAGGGAAGCTAGAGATTTGCTAGGCCTTTATATTTTATACAGATTATTTATCACGCCTATTAATTATATAAATATTGGGATTGTCAAGGTTATCTCTTAGCTTATTGAAGCGGAGGTGATATGGTTACATGTCGCAAAGTAAATCTTCCGACAGGAAAAGCGTAGGGGATAAATGCACTTTTAGTAAGTTCAGAAATATGAGTTGGAGCTCTTGCGTGTGGAAAGAGCGCCAACCGTAATGGCAATTAGATTATTTATGCCTTAATTTAAAAATCGAAATAGACACCCCTGTAAGTATAATAGTAGTAAATATAATAATCATATAGCTTGTTGATTGATTAAGCACAGTGCCATGCAGTTCATAGGATACGCCGTAAATTAATTTGTACTGCTCTATTGCTTCAGTAGGTGCTTCTGCAAATACTTTAATTAGTGAGTTTTCCATAAAGGCATTGCGCAATAGTAAAGTAGTATGACTAACGGGGAAGTACATAATGATATTTTGTGCAAAGCTTGGTAGTGCACCAATGGGGACATAGACACCGCATAAAAAACCGCTAAGTGTCCCAATGATAGTGCCCAAGGCTGCAAAGGAATTTTGAGTGTTAATAAAAAGTACAAAGAAAAAATTCATTATACTAGCTAGTAGGACAGATAAAATTAATAGTCCGCTAACTTTTAGAAAAGAGGAGATGCTTAACAAAGTACCGCCTGCGACTACAATAAATATCTCACAAATGATAAAGGCAATGAAAGTGAAAAACAAGCCAATAATAAATGCATTGAGCACATAGCTCATTTGAATTGTCGCGCGGGAAACAGGTGCTGTTAGAAAATCTGCTGTTGCCTTTGATTCAACATCCTTTATTGCAATCCCAAATGCTGCAAGTGTGGATGAAATCGCAATAATTGATAACAGTCCCGCTACAAACCATTCATTCACCATTGTAATAAGCTCGGGCGTTGCTTCTGTTGTTTGTTGAAGTGAATCAATTTGTGTTTTTTGTAAAAATAATGCGTAAAGACCAATAACGATAATAACTGATAATAATGAGAAAAAAACGGCTGCTTTATCACGTCTAAATACTTTATTATTACGTCCAACTAGGCTTAATAGCGCTTCCATTATAAGGTTCCTCCTGTTCCATAATACGTACAAAGACATCGTCCATCGTACCTTTTATTACTTCAAAGGATGCAATGAGAGGCTCTAATCGATTTAATAATGCTAATGCATCTAATGTAGATTGGACTCGAATTGTAAAAATGCCTTGTTTTTCTATATAACTAATACTATTTTCTCTAAGCCATGTCATCCCGTCTGAAAATTCATGGAAGGAAATTGCGAGCTGGTCATAGGCATATTTCACTTTTAAAGCGTCAGGAGTCCCTTCAGCGACAATTTCACCTTGTTTAAGCACAATTACTTTATGAGCCATTGCAGCCTCTTCCATATAATGTGTTGTTAAAAAAACAGTCATATTAGTTTGTTCCTGTAGTTGTTTAATTGTTTGCCAGACAAATTGGCGCGTTTGTGGGTCAAGTCCGGTCGTAGGCTCATCTAAAAACAAAATAGTAGGGCGGTGGATGAGTGCTTTCGCAATATCCACTCGCCTTTTTTGCCCACCAGATAATGTGCCATATTTTTGTTTTTCAATATCTTTTAAATTTAAGTAATTCAAAACAAACTGATAGTTTTCGAGTAGCTGTATTTTTGACAGTCCGTACATTTTTCCTCGATGCATTAGGTTTTCATATACTGTCAAACGCTCATCTAACAGACTTTGTTGAAAGACAACACCAATCGACTTGCGAATTTCAGCATTGCTAGAGCTATTATCGAGAGTATGACCATTAATCGTTACTACACCACTAGATTTTTTTAATAAGGTACATAAAATTTCAATTGTTGTTGATTTACCCGCCCCATTTGTACCAAGAAAGGCGAAAAATGTGCCTTGTTCAACCGAAAATGAAATGCCTTTTACAGCTTCCTTTTTAGCATAGGACTTACGTAAGTTTTCAACTTGGATAACGGTTTTCACTTTCATTGCCCCCTTCGCTTTTGAATCATTTTATTAATTTGTTCGATATCCTTCTTCTGTAGTAAATACATCATCGTCCAAACGATAAAATAAATAATTGCCTCTGAGATGAGTACATTGACGATTCCAAAATGAGTAAACCATTCACCGAAATAACCAGCAACTACTACGAAAAGGGTTACGCCAATTAGGTGAGAGAGAAGCTGTAATGCAAAAGGTATACGTTCAGCCTCAAAAAGCAGAGATAGCGGTCCAATGGCAGCACCTAAAACTGTAGCAATAATGATTTGTTGAAGTAGTGCTTCACCTGATATAAGCGTGTTTGATTCAGAAAGTACACTAATTGTTACTAAAATATAAGAGCTACTAAGTGCAATCAGTATGCCGATAACAATCATGCGTAAAATTTTCATTCTATCAATCCTTTCCAATGCCGAGATGGCGCTTCAAGTCTTTTAAATATTTGCGGCTTACAGGAATGCTCGTAGCGTTTTCGAGCAAAAGCTGGGTTGTTCCAATCTTACCCATTTGGATTGAGGAAATTTTGTGAATATTGACGAGTGTCGATTTATTTACTCTGACAAAATCCTTCGCTAATTGTTTTTCTAGCTCGTATAATTTTCGCTTCGCTTCATATTCTTGCTCATCTGTTTGCAAGTAAATTTTCGAATCTTCGGCATAGATAGAAAAAATATCAGTGATTTTGAGCAAATGAATTTCTTGCTGTAAATAACCATCAATTACACCTGCATGCACAGTATTGGCAGCTTTTAATTGCTTCATCAACTGTTCAATTTGTTCATTATATTCCTTTGCATATATATGAATCTCTGTTTGTTCTAAGGCACTGTTAATTGTTAATTGAATTTTCAATTGGGGGCCTCCTTATTACCTCAAATCGAATTCGCTATAATTAATGTAGCATAGAAAAATTTGCATATGCGAAATTTTCGGATAAGTGGTTAGATTTTCGATATAAGGAGTAGATTTTGGAGAGTAAAATACACGATAGGCTTTAACTTCTTTCAGCAGGGTATAGTGCGATGAGTAACCGCAGGAGCAAATTATTTTGTATCGATAGGAAGGCAACAGGTACAGAAGCCTTCGTGATGAGGTCAGTTAACTTTGGCGTAATTGTTAATTAGTTTCACCAAACACTCCATATGTCGAGAGGGGATATGGTAATACAATATGAGGGGGGACAATTTAATTTAAATATTAACTTATATTACTGGATAGTGTCAGTTACTATCGCTTGAATGTTTATTTACACACTTAATAGCAAACAGAGACAAGCACTGTTTGCTATTAGTAAAGTTTCCTGTTATTCTTATTATCTTTGGGCTAACGTCTAAATACGCATTAATGCACCATCAGGTTTTGATAACTCCTGTTCTGTTATCTGATTCATTTTACAAAAGTGTTTTAAAAACTGTTGTGCTAGCTCTCGTTCCGTTGGGTCACTTTTCAATGAGACTATATCGTGCAAAATTTGAGCCATCCATAAATTGTCGAAATATCGGTATTTGCCTGTTTTCCATGTCATATTCTGCGGAGATTTTTCGTTTACATAGTATTTCCAAAATAGCATCTGATTTGCTTCTTGTTCTGTAAGTTGGAGTTTGTATTTTGAATGAGCAGGAATATAGCCATCTTCACAAAGTTTACCGATAAAATCTTCATTCACCATATAGACACCTAAAATACATCTGTCTTTTTCAGGCATGTTGGAATCTATTGCCGTTAACAGGACAGCGCTATTTTGATGCAAGCGAATCGGTTTGTTTGGTTTCCCTTTGTTAGTACCGCTTTTTATTACACCCGAAAAAACCTTCCACTCTGAAAAAGAACTACTCTGTTCTTCTATGTCACACCAAAAAACCATTTGTGATTTGGGATGAAGTTTATGGTTATTCATAAGCTTTTCATATTCCAAGCGGAGCTCCTGTTTTTTTCGTTGAAGTTTTTTTTCTTCTTCCTTCTTCTGTTCTTCCTTTTTTTGTTCTATTTCTCTTTGCTGTATAATTTTTTCAAGTGAATTAGCAGCACTTTCATCATGCAGTTTTAGGTGTTTTCCAAATACATCAGGGAAAATGAACTTTTTACTTTCCGTTGCGAAATGTATTTCGATAGTGGAGTCATTATGTTTAACTATACTCCCTGTGCCAAAACGTTTGTGTGTAACTTTCTTATTGATTAGATTCATTATTTTAGCCCTCCTTATAGAATAAAAAAATCGGTTACTATTAGTTAATAATTAGTGATTTTATCCAACTAACTTCTTTTGAAACCCATACAATTGCTTGAACTTTTCTTCCATAAAAAATAGATATAAAAAAACGCATCCATAATTCTATCTACAAAAGTACAGCGGAATTAGGAATACGATTGAAAAAACAATTGTAAAATTATTATAACATTTTTCTGAAAAATTCACAAATTTATTATTGACAATGCGCTTTATCGTGAGGTAAAATGAAATTTTGTTCCTTGGAATGAAGGTTGCGATGTTTGTTTGAATTGCATCTTGAATTGGTAGATGTGTCTAACAATTGAGGTGTAGCTCACTTTTTAATTATACTAATCTAACCGTGCGACAACTTCACGATATGTGAAGTGTATGTGGCAACACAGGGATAATCCCTCTATATATAAAGTACAAAAAACGAAATTGCATGTCGCAACTTCGTTTTTTTTTGAATGGACTGAAACTAATTATATCCCTGCTTCTTCTTTTAAATTGATACGTGCATGTGAACATAATTCATTTCAATACAAATATCTTTTTGAATAAAGATACATCATGTTACTCAAGTATAAAAGAATCGTTGCATATGATTGATTACCATCGGACACTAGATTTTCACAACAAAGGATACTACTGTCCCTTGATTTGGTGCACTTTTAATTTGAAGACCTGTACCAAAAAGTCTCATTAATCGTTGATTCGTATTAATTAAACCAATGCTCGTCTGGTTATCATTCTTTCTTTCCAATAAGCTTTGTAATTGAGTATCATCCATACCAACACCATCATCTTCAATTGAAATCTCAACATAATCTTCATGAACAGAAACTCTAATAACGATTTTTCCTCCACTGATACGCTTCATAATTCCATGTCTTACGGCATTTTCTACTAAGGGTTGAATTGTCAGGAAAGGAATCTTGAGATCTTTATATTCATCCATTTTCCAAACAACCTGTAATCTATCGCCGAAACGCACTTGTTCAATATTCAGATAAGATCGCACAATATTTAATTCTTCTTCTATTGGGATTAACCCTTCAATATTTTGAAATTGAAATTTGCTTCTTAAAAAATCGCTCAAATTATTTAGCATATCATTCATCTTATCTAAGTCGGTGGAACTTAATGCAATGACTGAATTTAATGTATTGAATAGAAAGTGGGGCTGAATTTGAGCTTGTAACCATGCAGCCTCTAATTGTAATTGTTCGCGAACTACTTTTTTTATAGTTGTGAGCGCCTTAACTCTCGATCTAAACTCCAACATTTCAACAGGCTTTGTCACATAATCGTTAGCACCAGCTAAAAAACCAGCTTGTATATTATTTGGCTCACTCCTAGCGGTAAGTAGTAAGATAGGGAGCTCTGTAGGTGAATAACGATTACGAATCTTCTTGGTTAACTCATAGCCAGACATCTGTGGCATCATGATATCAGAAATAACTAAACTAAATTCCTTTCCATCTAATTTCTCAAGAGCTTCTTTTCCACTCGTCGCGATAGTGATTTCATATTGTTCAACTGATAAAATCGATTGAAGCACTTGTAGATTAATCGGATCATCATCAACAATTAATATGGATGGCTGCGCGGACTTTGCCTCCATTAATGTCGTTTGATCTGTAGCAACTGATGTTTCTAGATTCGCCAAATCGATGGAAGTTTCAATTACATGACTCTCAGACTTTCTTTGAAATGTGGTGTACTGACCTTTCATGGATGAAATATTTTTATTTTTTTCATACTCATCCAACGGGGCCAACTTTAGTGAGAAGGTGAACTTTGACCCTTTTCCAATTGTTGACGATACTTCTAGTTGTCCGTCATGCAGTTCAACTAATTGTTTACTTATATTCAAACCTAATCCAAGGCCGCCTTCATTCATTGCTTCATCTGCCGCTTGCTCATAAGGTTGAAACAAACGTTCCATAAAATTCTCGTTCATTCCTATCCCTGTGTCGGATATCATAATAAACGCTTTTTTATCCTCTACCTTAGCTTGAATGCAAATTTCACCTTCATTCGTGTATTTCACAGCATTGTGAAGTAAATTATAGATAATTTGATTGACCCGATTCTCGTCTGCAATCACAGGTGGAAAATCCTCTGGAATTTGATTAACAATTTTTACTGGCTTGACTTCAACAAGGAATTGCAGCATGTCGATTACACCAGTGACAATGGGCTGAATCGTAATATTTTTTTTCTGTAGACGCGGATGCCCCTCCCTAAGGCTTGCGGCATCAAGTAAATCATTTAATAACAATGACATCCGCCGACCGACCGCTAAAATTGTTTCAAGTTCATGGACACTTCTGTTCTTTAATAGATGTCTTTCTCTATTTAATATTGATTGAGACATGTTAATCATCCCATGAAGTGGATTCTTAAACTCATGGGAGGTGTTCGCTAAAAATTCGTCTTTATGCTCATTCATTTTTTGTAATCTTAATGCAAGTTTCTCTGTTTCAGCATGCATTTTAAGATAATCCTTGAACCAAATGGAGGCAAAACAACCAATAGAAATAATCAAATCGAATGGGTAATGAACAATACTTATGCCCGCTTCTCTCCAATAGATACCCCAAATAAAATGGTGAATGGCTGCTGTAAAGGAAAGTAATAATAAAACGTTACCTGTGATATCTATATAAATTTTTTTAATTATCGCAAATAGCGCGACAGCAACTGCAAATCCTGCCAATAGATAATAAACAGGAAACAACATCATAATTTGAGTCGGAGATGAAAACAAAGTAATGATGGCCATCCCGATGCAGACAATCGAGTATATGTATGTCATAATCCGCCTATAAGACAGCTTAGAATGGTCTATGCACTGTAACAACGCAAAGGAAGCAATCGGAATTGTCACATTTGCTAAACGAAAATCCCACTCATATCCAACATTAAATAGTAGGTGAAATAATTTTTCATCATTGCTTATTAAATTCATTAACGTTATACATAACAAAAGCAAAGAAAAGGATAGCAGCTTTTTCTCACGATTTCCTAAAAAATATAGAACAAAGGCATAAACCGAGTGGATTAAGAATATTACTGAAGCTAATACTTGCATGGATAAAGACAAGTTTCTTTCAGTAGACATGGCCGCTTCTGAACCAAATTTTATCGATCGAATCATACCGCTTCGTCGAACATCTTTAAAATTTGCTGCTTGAATAACAATTTCAATTACACCATTTTCATCTGCTGTGAAGGTTGCTGAATAGGGCAAATTTTTTGCTTTGTATTCATCTTCAGTTTTACCTACTTGTCCTGACCCGGCCAAGTGTCGCCCATTAATATATAATTCAGAAGAACTACGTACACTTGGTACGTATAGACTGTAATTCATCCTCTCAGTCGGATTTACAATTATACGTAAGCGATAGGAACCATATCCATAAGGAGTTGATGCTCCATCATAAAGGCCCTCATTCCACCTACCTGGTACTTGAACAAGCTTCCTCTGTTGATTGCTTGAATTAGTTTGCGGTTCATCATCTATCAACCATTGTGACGGGTAAAACTCCCACTCCCCGTCAAGCAACAGAACTTCCTCCTCCTGCGTATTCCAATCCAGCAAATCCAATTGTCCATTCTCTATTTGCGTATGTGAGAGGTTTTGAAACGTAGCCTCCCATAAAATACGAGAGCCTGATAATATGAGTATAAATAATCCTATCATTATGAAAATATGTCTATTTTTCATATATGTTTTCGCAGAATCAACTCTGCCTCCCCTCTCTATCCAACTATCTTGGTTATTTACATGAAGCATTACTTGACCTAGTTTATTAATTAAAAATATTAATCAGTTTAAGCAATTACATTATATTATATTTTACTCAAATTCCATATAACAAGGAGTTGTCCAAGAAGCCTATTTTATTTTGACACCGCATTGAAATCAATGTTTTCATCGCTTCCCTTTTACTGAAGGATAGCGCTGCTAAAGCGAATGTTCATCAAATTTTTAAAAGAGGCGTTCTCTGTTTATCCCGTATTAACAAATTTGTTTGCGACGAGTAACCGCAGGAGCACAGACCCCCACTTCAAAATAGCAGATAAAATCAAGATGTTTAAGTGGGGAATCAAACAGCCTGTAAAAACTAAGAATGAGGCCAACACGATGTTGGTCACACAAGCGTTTTCGCAGGATGCGAAAACGCTTGTGTACCTCTATCACCAATCAGTGGGGATGTGCGAAAACCCCAACTGATTGGAGGTTCACTTTATAGGAATCAACATTTTGCGAAACATCATCGCTACTGTCTAAAATGCTGGCTATGCACGGCTTTTTGGACAGCCACTTTGCAACATACATTTTATTTTACTTGCGTAATTCCATGTTACAAACAACCTCAACTTGTGCAGTCTGTGGGAACATATCAACAGGCTGCAAATATTCCACCTTATACAGCTTCGTTAATTGCTGTAAGTCCTTCGCTAATGTGGAAGGGTTGCAAGACGTGTAGACAAGACGCTTCGGCTTAATTTTTAAAACAGATTGGATGAAGCTTGCGTCCAACCCTGTACGCGGTGGGTCTACTGTAATAACATCTGGCGTGAAGCCTTCGCGACGCCAGCGGGCAAGCAAGTCTTCTGCTTTACCTACATAATAACGCGCGTGTTTGAAGCCGTGATTACGGGCGTTGCGCTTTGCGTCAGTTATGCTCTCTGGTACGATATCCATGCCGCGTACTTCCTTTGCATCACGTGCTAGCCATAAGCCAATCGTACCGACACCGCAGTAAGCGTCGACAATTGTTTCTTTCCCAGTTAGTGCTGCTGCTTTTTTTATTTCATTATATAAGTGCACTGTTTGCTTGGGATTAAGCTGGAAAAAGGCACGTGAAGATAAATCGAATGCTAATTCACCAAGCTCCTCGTGAATTGTTCCTTTCCCATCTAAAATAATTGTTTCATCCCCGAAAATAAGTGATGTTTTCTCACGATTAATATTTTGAGTAATTGATACAATAGATGGATCTAGCTTTTTCATACGTTCGATTAATTCCGCTTTATGTGGAAGCTCATTGCGTGTAGTTACAAGGCATACTTGTGTTTCACCTGTTCGAATACCTGTACGCACAACGATTGTACGTACTAATCCATTTAATGTTTTGCCATCATAAATAGAGATGCCGAGCTTTTGTAAAATTTTACGAGTGCCGACCGTAATTTTCGATGTGGCAGGGTGCTGCACGAGGCAATCATTAATATTAAGGAGCTTGTTGGAGCCTTCTGCGAAGAGTCCAGCATATACGCGTTTGCCTTCTTTACGCACTTGAAATTGGCTTTTATTGCGGTAATGCCAAGGGTTATCCATACCGATTGTTGGGCGAATAATAGCGTTTGCTGCTACTTGCGGCACATATTTTTCGAGTGCTTGTATGACGATATCACGTTTATTTCTTAGCTGTGCCTCATAATTCATATGCTGAAGCTGGCAGCCCCCACATTCATCATAAACAGGGCAAGGAGCCTCTTGTCTATCAGTGCTTTTTTTACGAATTGCTAAAACTTCCGCTTCGGCAAAATTGCGTTGCAGCTTTGTTACTTTTACCGTTACTTCTTCCCCAGGTAATGCGCCTTTGACAAACACAACATTGCGCTTGAAAAAGCCAACGCCCTCTCCATTAATGCCAAGTCTTTTAATTGTTAAAGGGAATTTTTGCCCGAGTGTCATTGTTATTTGGTTCATTGCTTTCACATCCTTATACGAGTTCATCCCACCATTATAACGCATGGTGGGATGAAAAAAAAAGATTAAGGTAATGTGACACCTTCATATTCAAGAACGAGGTCATCTAATGATTGAAATGTGTAGCCTTGAGCCTTTGCATCCTGTATAAATTTGGGCAATGCCTCGGCATTATCCTGTGCGACTGTATGCATTAAAATAACTGCGCCAGGATGTAGCTGCTGCATTAGGGCATCATAGGCATATTTATAGCCGCGGCGCTCATCCTTCAGCCAATCCTTAAAGGCAACAGACCAAAAAATATGACGATAGCCATACTCATTGCCTACCTTTAATAGCTGTTCATTAAATATTCCTTCTGGTGGTCGGGCATAATAAGTACGTTCAATACCTGTTAGCTCCTTTAACTTCTGATCAAACTTTTGCCATTCAGCGACCATTTCGCTATCAGAAAGTCGTGCCATATTTGGATGTCCATAAGAATGATTGCCAATTGTATGACCATCCGCCACCATGCGTTTTACTAAATCCGTGGCGCTCGTTAAATAATGCCCTGTTAAGAAAAAGGTTGCTGGGACATTTTCGGTAGCTAATGTGTCTAAAATACTTTCAGTAAAGCCGTTTTCGTAGCCGTTATCAAAGCTTAAATAAGCAATTTTTTCGTCAGGCTTTCCTTTGTAAATAGCCCCATATTTGTCAAGCAGTGCATCGAGCTGTGCGCCAGCCTGTGCGGGCTCGTTATTTGTTGAACGCTTAAAGCCCCAATGATATTCAGCTGCCTGTGCAGTAGAGTTTGTTGATAGCATAAATGTAACGATTGTTGCGCAAATAAGCATGATGCCTAAAAAATGATGTTTCCACATATTCGTGCAAGCCTCCCTTTTCAATGTAGCATTTACAGGCTGTGCGCTAATAGCCTGTAAATGCCCGAACTAACAATCAGTAGTGCTGATTGAAGTTTCACTTTCTAAGTAGGTTGCACAAAAAGCTAAGACTTATACAAATCACGAAGTGCTTGTTCAAGTGTAGGGAATTGGAAAGTAAAGCCTGCTGCAACTAGCTTATCGGGCACAACATGTTGACCTTCTAGGACGAGCACACTTTTTTCACCAAGTGCAAGTTGGAGTGCAAAGCTTGGCACAGGTAACCAATGCGGTCTATTTAAAACGCGTCCTACTGTTTTTCCAAAGCTTTTCATCCGCTGTGCATGTGGTGCTGTAAAATTAATCGGACCTTCAAGTGAAGATGTTTCAATTAAATATAAAATAGCTCGTGCCACATCATTGACATGAATCCATGACAGCCATTGCTTGCCAGAACCAATCGTACCACCAACAAACATTTTATAAGGCATAACGACTAATGGCAGTGCACCGGCGGTTTTATCTAAAATAACACCAAAACGAGCTAAACATGTGCGAATACCTAATTGTTTTGCAAGAAGTGCCTTCTGTTCCCAATCTGTCACTGTTTTTCCTAAAAAATCCTGTGCCCGTTGTGTTGATGTTTCATTATATGTAGCCGTTGTAGAAATAGGATAGATACCGACAGCGCTCGCATTTACAATAACTTGAGGAGGTGCTCCTAGCTGCGTCACAATGCGTAGCATTTCTTCGGTAGCGGTCATGCGGCTATTATAAATTGCTTCTTTTTGTTCAGCGGTCCAACGTCCATCATTTAGAGAAACACCTGCTAAATTGACAAATGCCTCAATGCCTTCAAGTTGCTCAAGGGGCAATACACCATTTAACCATTGAACATAGTGTACGCCCTTTTCAAGCTTTGGCTGTCCACGAGTTAAAATGATGACTTCATGCCCTTGTTGTTGTAGCAAAGTTGTAAGTGTATGACCAACTAAGCCTGTACCACCTGCAATTGCAATTTTCATCGTAATCTCCTCCTTTTGCCTTTCATACTGTATTCGTGAAAGGTTGCAAAAAAACCTGTATACTAAAGATAATTCGTAGAAGAAAGGAAAGAAGGCATGTTTGTTATTACGAAAATAGGGCGTCAAAAAAACAATGCAGAGCGCTATAATATTTATTTGAATGAAAAATATGCCTTTGCCGTAGACGAAGGAACGCTAATTCAATTTGGATTGACAAAAGGCAAGGTGCTTGAGCAATTTGATATAGATGAAATTACGTATGAGGATGAAATTGCTAAGGCGTTTAGCAAGGCATTGCATTTTTTAAGCTTTCAAATGCGTAGCGAATATGAAGTGAAAAAAAAATTGCTTGATGCAGGGCATGGGGAGGCTGTTGTTTTAGAAGCTGTTCGCAAGTTAGAGCGGCTAGGGTTTTTAAACGATGAAACCTATTCGAAAGCCTTGCTAGAAACGAAGAAAAAAACAGCAAGTAAGGGGCCACGTGCAATCAAGCAGGATTTAATGAAAAAAGGGATTGATAAAAAGCTTCAAGAGCAGGTGTTACAAACGTTTACACATGAGGACCAGCTACAACTTGCCCTACAGCTAGCAGAAAAGGAAGTACGTGGAGGCAAAGGGCGAACGCCAGCTCAAATAAAGCAAAAAATACAAGATGTACTTGTACGCAAAGGATATTCGTTTACAATTGTACAAGAAGTGCTTGAACAAATAACGATTGAGCGACAAGATGAGGAGTGGCAGCATTTAATTGAAGAGCAGGGCGATAAAATTTGGCGTAAATATGCAGCGAAGCTGCAAGGCATTGAGCTACATATGAAAGTGAAGCAGGCACTTTATCAAAAAGGCTTTCCAATTGAAATTATTAATAGCTATATAAATCATAAGGAGTATGAAGAGTAATGGAAAAAAATTATGCAGCTATGACAGGGCAGGAGTTGCGAGTAGAAATTGCGGCATTGAGAGAAAAGGCACGCAAGGCAGAGCAGCTAGGCATTATGAATGAGTTTGCCGTTTATGACCGAAAAGCAATTATGGCAGCATCTTATTTAGTGGATTTAGATAAAATCGTGCTCGGTGAAATGTACCGTATTGACGGTGCGCCGGGAGAGTTTTTTAAAGTTGACCGCTTAAAAGGACGCTTTGCTTGGGGGCATCGTCTAGGCAGTGAGCGCTATGAGGAAGCGTTGCCTGTAGCCATGTTATTGCCGATGAAGGTAGGGAAATAACATGGAGCAGCATATTGAAAAGTTAACAGCGCATTTGCTGAAAAAAAATCCAGCACTATCAAAAGGGCGTGCACGCACATGGGTCGAGTTGCTGTGGAGTGATTTTGAGGCAACTTCCGCAAAAGCGGGTTATGCGTTTCGGGGAGCCGACTATACGGCAAACCTTGTAAAGCAACTAATAGAGAGCTACGGTGACAAGCTACATGAATTTGCGGGCAAAAATCCAAAATATGCACATTTATTAAATAATAGTGATGAGTAAGGGTGACCCAAATGCCGGCAACTACACGGCATTTGGGCCGCTAGCGGTAGTGTTTTTGTAAAATGTTTGGTTTTGAAAATAGCGAGTGATTTCTTTGGAAAAGAGAGGAACCAGACTTTTGCAGTGTTTTCCTTAGTAAAAGGGGAGAGATAAAAATTTTTTTGCAATGCTTTGCTACAAAATTGTATTATTGGCATTTCCCCTAAGTGAAAAAAGGAGACACTGTACACTATCAAAACAAATTGTTCTAGACTCTCACTTTAACAACAGGAGAAACATCGCTAGTCCCTATGTTTCTTTTATTTTCAAAGAAAGCTCTCTCCACTTTAATAAGCAAACAGTTTCTCAAAGCACTACCGACAGTGTTCGAGAAGCCGACAACTGCACGACTTTTCGAACACCTTTAATCACTTGCCCCAATTTGTAGCTTCCTTTGCAGCTTATCCTCTGTGAAAATCCATCCAGTATATGATGTGATGATGTCTAAATCATCATTTAAGTGTGCTACAGCAACAAATGGATAACGATTATTGCTGCGATAGCGCAAGTCAATTAGACGAACCTCTGTTAAGTCATTGTCAAGCTCGGAAATCTCCCAGCGATAAAGAGGAGAGAAAGAGACAAAGGCTGCTAAATTTGAATCGCTCAAAGCTTTTTCTATAAGCGGCGTTTTAGGTAGTGGGTGAATTTCGAATTTGTCATAAATATTGACTGTTCGTCCGTAAGCTTTTCCTACATAATAATGCGTTTTAGAGGCGGCTGCTACGCGCCAATTGAAAAAGCGCATTGTCGGTGCAACAATAACAAATTCCTCATCCTGAATTGTCGCATGGACTGCTTTTTTAACAGCATTTTGCACGAAAAAGCGTAGAATATAGTATAGAAAAATAATAAAGTACATAATGCTGAACATTAAAACTGGATTTGCCCCGAAGGCCCATAGTAAAAGACCAATACAATGAATTGTAAAAATAAATGGGTCAAATGTGTTGATAACACCTAATGCCACCCATTTTTTCGAGAATGGGCGTAATGCTTGTGTGCCGTAAGCGTTAAAAATATCAACGAAAACATGAAGAAAGACAGCAAGTTGAATCCAGAGCCATAAGTGAAAACTGTTGGCATCTTGGAAAATTAACGATAAAATAGCCGTTATGAGGAGAGGCCATAATAAAGTAGCGGGAATAGAATGAGTAATTCCTCGATGATGACGTATATATATAGCGTTATTACGCATTTTTAACACAGTATCAATATCGGGTGCTTGTGAACCAATAATTGTACCTACCATTACTGCAGTAAATGTGATGGAATGGTTTGCAACGACGGGGTCAGCTAGCGCTAAGCCGCCAAGTGCAATGCCCATAACTAAATGTGTACCAGAATCCAAAATTTATCATCTCCTTTTATTCCGCATTAACGGGCAGTAAAACTCCCACTTCAAGACTTAAGTGAAAATCGGCTTAAGGATAAGTGAGAGATCAACTGCCCGTAAAAGCCCGATTGGTTCAACTAACAATCAGTGGGATGAGGAAAACCTCCACTGATTGAAGTTTCACTTTATCTAAGGACATCTTATTACTTCTATCATATACCCTTTTTCAATGAAAGAAAATCTAAAATAAGCGGAGGAAACTGTGAATTACGAATATAAGCAACAATTTCGACACGCCTTAGTCGAATGGTTTAATAAAGAAAAAAGAGACTTACCTTGGCGACAGACGACAGAGCCTTACCATATATGGGTATCAGAGGTCATGCTACAACAAACACGTGTAGATACCGTTATTCCTTATTACAATCGTTTTATTGAGCGCTTTCCAACTGCCGAGACGCTTGCCTATGCACCCGAGCAGGAGCTTTTAAAAATGTGGGAAGGGCTAGGTTATTACTCACGTGCTCGCAATTTACAGGCAGGTGTACGTGAAGTTGTTGAAACTTATAATAGCGTTGTACCCGATAACCGAGCAGATATTTCCAAGCTAAAAGGTGTTGGTCCTTATACAGCAGGTGCCATTCTTAGTATTGCTTATGGCAAGCCAGAACATGCAGTCGACGGTAATGTAATGCGTGTTTTAAGCAGGGTATTACATATAAAAGAGGATATCGCTTTACAAAAAACGCGCAAAGTCTTTGAGGAGGCAGTTGATTTTTTAATTGACCCAGAAAATGCATCTTCCTTTAATCAAGGATTGATGGAGCTAGGCGCATTAATTTGTACACCGACTTCTCCTAAATGCTTATTATGCCCTGTACGCGAATATTGTATAGCATTTGAAGCAGGTGATGCAGCGGAGCTGCCTGTGAAAACGAAGAAAGTGAAAATGAAAGAACTTAATTATGATGTAATTGTTATTGAAAACAATGAGGGTAGCTATTTATTAGAGAGGCGACCAGAAAAGGGATTACTTGCTGATATGTGGCAATTTCCGATGTTGGAGCGAGGTAAAGAAAATATAACAGAAAAATATGGGGTGGAAATAGGTGAACAAAAGCTTATACTCCAGTTCAAGCATGTTTTTTCACATTTAACATGGCATATCGATAGCTATTACACAGTAGCAACAGCTATTTTATCTGAAAATAGGGAGTGGTTTACAAAGGAGCAAATAGCAAATTTGCCGATGCCCGTCCCAATGTTAAAAATTTGGTCAAAAATGGATGTATAAATCACTTTATCGCGCGCACAATAATGAGCACGGAGGTGATTTGAAGATGAAACGCAATCGTCAAAACAATGAGCAAGGGCAAAATCAAAACCCTACACAACGCGAGGAGTTTGCAACAGAGCCAGATTTCCGCGAGATGGAAAAAAATAATCAATATGCTGGTAAACAGCAGCCGAAGAAAAGCTTTGGCAACCAAAACGAAGAAACGAAATAGTTATAAAAGAGGGGTGTCGGGAAAACAAAACTTTCCCGACGCCCTTCTTGCTTGTTTGGCCAATTTGTTGTTTTTAATAATTTTGTGTTTTCTCACTACACGTTTATCTGAACGATTGCTATAATAAAATATGAATGTTACATTATAATATAAATATTTATCTCGATTCAGAAGAAAATAGTCAGTAGGAGTCGAGACAGAATTGCTTAATGGTGGACAAAAAGGTGGGCTTTGATATGGCATTACCAGTAGAAGGAGAAACGATACAAATACATAGCTACAAACACAATGGTCGCATTCATCGTATCTGGCAAGAGACGATGGTGCTAAAGGGAACTAAAAATGTCGTTATTGGCGCAAATGAAAAGACCCTTGTAACAGAATCAGATGGGCGAACTTGGTTGACGAGAGAGCCGTCGATTTGTTATTTTCATGCAGAGCATTGGTTTAATATTATTTGTATGCTACGCGAAGATGGTGTGTACTATTATTGCAATATGAGTTCACCATTTGTATATGACAGCAATTCCCTTAAATACATCGATTACGATTTAGATGTAAAGGTTTTCCCGGATATGTCATACACATTACTAGATGAGGACGAGTATGAAGAGCATAAAACAGCAATGGCTTATCCTGAAGTAATTGATAAAATTTTAAAGCGTAATGTAGCCAAGCTAATAAGCTGGATTCAACAGCGCAGAGGTCCATTTGCACCTGATTTTATCGAAGTATGGACAAATCGCTATCATCTAAACCGTGAAATTCAAGGGGAAAATAGGTCATAATAGGCGTCCGAAAAGCGTGCTAAAGCACTGCTTTTCGGACGTTTCGTTTGTATTTTATCCCGCATTAACGGGCAGTAAGCCTCCCACTTCAAGACTTGAGTGAAATCGGGTTAATAATAAGTTGGAGAATAACTGCCGGTAAAAGCCCGAATGATTCAACTAACAATCAGTGGGGAGAACACCCACTGATAGAAATTTCACTTTATCTTGATTCAGCAAATCTTCAACCGCAGGAGCAATTGTCTTTTAGTACTGAAAGCGAATCGCCAGATACAGATTTTCTTTTAAATTTGTTATAATCAATATTTAGACAATCGAAGTATTAAAAAGGAAGTGGAGAAGCACTTGGACAGTATGAAAAGATATATGCGCTTTGTGAAGCCATATACTTTGGAATTGATATTAACAATTATTATTGGTGTTTTAAAATTTGCAATCCCATTATTCATTCCGTTGCTTATACAAATTGTGATTGATGATATTATTGGCTCGGATACACTAACAAGGGCGGAAATGACGAAGCAGCTTGTTTATTGGCTAGGTGGAACATTAATTGTGTTCTTTATTATTCGCCCACCAATTGAATATTATCGTCAATATTTTGCACAAAATATTAGCAATAAGGTGTTATTTGATATTCGTAAGGAATTGTATACACATTTGCAAAAATTAAGCTTAAAGTATTATTCAAATACACGAGCAGGGGAAGTTATTTCGCGAGTCATTAATGATGTTGAGCAGACAAAAAACTTTGTGATGATTGGCTTAATGAATTTATGGCTTGACTTGGTAACGATTTTGATTGCCATAGCGATTATGCTAACGATGGATGTAAAGCTTACATTAGTCGCACTTATTTCCTTCCCACTTTATGCGTTCAGTGTGAAATACTTTTTCGGTAAATTACGTGATTTAACACGTAAACGTTCGCAGGCACTAGCAGGTGTACAAAGTTATTTGCATGAACGTGTAGCAGGAATTAGCATTATTAAAAGCTTTACTTTAGAGCGCCATGAGCAAAAAATATTTGATGAGACGAATGGAGAGTTTTTAAATAAAGCGCTAGACCACTCAAAATGGAATGCAAAATCATTCGCAGTCGTTAATACGATTACAGATATTGCACCGCTATTAGTCATTGCTTATGCAGGCTACCAAGTAATACATGAAAACCTATCGCTCGGTGTGATGGTCGCATTCATCGCTTATATTGAACGTCTATATGGTCCGTTGCGCCGACTTGTAAGCTCTTCAACTACATTAACACAATCGATTGCATCGATGGATCGTGTATTCGAATTGTTTGATGAAAAATATGATATTGTCGATAAAGAGCTCGCTCAGCCTTTAAAAAAGGTAGCGGGGGAAGTGGCATTTAAAGATGTTATTTTCCGCTATGAAGATGAGGGGCAAAACGTTTTACGAAATATCAATTTTACAATTAAAGCTGGTGAAACAGCAGCCTTTGTAGGAATGAGCGGTGGAGGGAAATCAACGATTGTTAGCTTGATTCCAAGGTTTTACGATGTGAAATCGGGTGCTGTAGTAATCGATGGTATGAATGTGCAAGATGTGACACTTGAATCACTACGCTCGCAAATTGGTATTGTATTGCAGGATAATATTTTATTCAGCGACTCTGTTAAGCATAACATTTTAATGGGGAAACCAGATGCTACAGAGGAAGAAATTATTGCGGCAGCTCAGGCGGCAAACGCTCATGACTTCATCATGAATTTGCCAAATGGCTATGATACGCAAGTCGGTGAGCGCGGCGTCAAGCTATCTGGTGGGCAGAAGCAACGTATTGCCATTGCTCGTGTATTTTTGAAAAACCCTCCGATTCTTATATTGGATGAGGCGACATCCGCGCTTGACTTAGAAAGTGAAGCATTAATCCAAGAATCGCTAGAGCGTCTAGCACATAATCGCACAACGATTATTATCGCTCATCGCCTTTCAACAATTACACATGCAAATAAAATTTTCGTTATTGAGCATGGACAACTTGTCGAAGAAGGTAATCATGAGCAATTGATGCAGCAGCAGGGCGCTTATTATAGTTTGTTTCAAGTGCAAAAACTTGAATAATAGCTACATAGCATATAGCTAGATATAAAATTCGTGTGAGAAAAACCTTACACGAATTTTCGTTTTAAGGATGATATATAGTAAGTGGAGTATGTATATACCTCGCAATTATAGGGATTTGCACGGAGCACGAAATTCTAAAAAGGATTTCGTATTTTTTTGTAGAATAATAGTTACAGAATTTTCTGTACAATGAAGGTGAAATAGAATATTATGAAATAACTAACTATTCGAAAAAATGAATAATTTAATTAAGTTTTCAAAATAGATGGTTTACATACTATTTTATGTATTTTATGAATAAGGGGGCAGCTAGATGAGCCGAAAGCAAATTCTTGAGGTGAAAGATTTAGAGACGAGTTTCTTTACAGACGATGGAAGGATTGCCGCCGTCGATTACATTAGCTTTTCTGTAGAGGAAGGTGAAATTCTAGCTATAGTGGGGGAATCAGGCTGTGGTAAAAGTGTTACCTCATTATCGATTATGGGGTTAGTGCCAAGCCCGCCGGGGAAAATTACAAACGGTGAAATTTTACTTGATGGTAAAAATTTAGCGACACTTTCTGAAAAAGAAATGCGAAAAATTAGAGGAAGAGATGTTGCAATGATATTTCAGGAGCCTATGACATCGCTAAATCCGTTATTTACAATTGGCAATCAAATGATTGAAGCGATACGTATTCATAATAAAAAATGGACGAAAAAACAAGTTAAAGATAGAGCGATAGAAATGCTGAAGTTAGTTGGCTTACCACGTGCAGAAGAGCTGCTAAGCTCATATCCGCATCAGCTATCTGGGGGGATGCGTCAAAGGGTTATGATTGCTATGGCGCTTGTTTGTGACCCAAAGGTATTGATAGCGGATGAGCCTACAACAGCTTTAGATGTAACAATTCAAGCGCAAATTTTAAAGCTCATGAGAGATTTGAATAGAAGATTGCAAACGGCTGTTTTATTAATTACGCATGATTTAGGAGTTGTGGCAGAAACATGTGAACGCGTTATTGTCATGTACGCAGGACAAATTGTAGAGCAAGCACCTGTTCAAGAAATTTTTAATAATCCACAGCACCCATATACGAAAGGGCTAATTCAGTCAGTGCCAGATATGCGCTATAAAAAGGATGCATTGTATTCCATTCCTGGCAATGTGCCAAAACCTGGCTCTATTGAACAAGGCTGTCGTTTTGCACCGCGCTGCGCCTACGCCTTCCCACGTTGTAGTGTCGAAAATCCAGAACTTTATAGTAAAAAGAAAGCGCATACAGCGCGCTGCTTTTTACTAGATTCAGAGCATGAAGCAGTGCTTCAGCCAGAGGTGGGGGGACATGTCAATGACGAACGTATTATTGAAAGTTGAGAATTTAACGAAATATTTTCCGATTCGTGCAGGTATGTTAGCACGAAAAGTTGGAGATGTGAAAGCAGTTGATGACATATCATTTGAAGTATACGAAGGTGAAACATTAGGGATTGTGGGAGAATCAGGATGTGGAAAGTCGACAACAGGGCGCGTGATTATGCGGCTGCATGAGCCGACAGGTGGTAAAGTCACTTTTGATGGGGTGGAGTTAACCTCCCTTTCAGGTGAGGAGATGCGAAAGGCTAGGCGCGATATTCAAATGGTATTTCAAGACCCATACGCTTCGCTAAATCCACGTCATACGATAGAGAAAATTTTAGAAGAGCCTTTAATTGTTCATGGTATCGGAAATGCAGAAGAACGTAGGCGTAAAGTAATCGAATACTTAGAAGTAGTAGGCTTAAGCGCATACCATGCGAAACGCTACCCGCATCAATTCAGTGGAGGGCAGCGCCAGCGTATTGGTATTGCCAGAGCACTAATGACAAATCCGAAACTCATCATTGCAGATGAGCCAGTATCGGCACTCGATGTATCAATTCAGGCACAAGTATTAAATTTAATGCAAAAGCTGCAAGAAGATTTAAAACTAACATATATTTTTATTGCACATGATTTAGGTGTTGTCCGCCATATTAGTGATCGTGTGGGAGTAATGTATCTTGGCAGAATGGTGGAGCTAGCAAATAGTGAAGATTTATATGCGGAGCCGCTACATCCTTATTCACAAGCATTGCTCTCCGCTGTGCCGATACCAGATCCTAGCTATGAGCGTGAGCAGGTTATTTTAACAGGGGACATCCCGAGTCCGTCTAATCCACCGACGGGCTGTGCTTTCCATACACGCTGTCCTATGGCAATGGATATTTGTAAGCAAGAAATTCCACAATTTAAGCAAGTTAAATCTGGTCATTCTGTTGCCTGTCATTTATATAAATGATAGATAACGATGATAATAGATATAAAAAATTTAGGAGGGGTTCATTTGAAAAAGAATTTTTGGCTACTTGGTTTATTGTTATTAGTACTTTCTATCTTTTTAGTAGCTTGCGGTGCTGACAAAACAGATGGAGACAATAGCTCGTCATCAAATACTGACAATACAGATAATGCGGATAACACAGATGATGGCAATGAAGAAACTTCATCGAAGCCTCAAATTTTAGTATTTGGTCGCGGGGGAGATTCTGTTTCTTTAGATCCAGCAATCGTAACAGATGGTGAATCATTTAAAGTAACACAAAATCTTTTTGAAACATTGTTAAACTTTGGTGAGCAAGATACGACAATTCACCCGGGTTTAGCAACGAAGTGGGATATTAGTGATGATGGTTTAACATACACATTTGAGTTACAGCAAGGTGTTAAATTCCACGATGGGACAGATTTCAATGCAGAAGCAGTCGTGAAAAATGTTAATCGCTGGAAAGGTGGAACAGAGGAAGATTTCTACTATTTCAACTCGATGTTTAAAGCAGAGGGGCAAGATATTATTACAGATGTAAAGGCGGAGGGCGATTATACAGTTGTATTCACACTATCACGTCCACAAGCGCCATTCTTGAAAAATCTTGCGATGAGTCCATTTGGTATCGCCTCACCAACTGCATTTGAGGCGTCGGGCGATAAATTTGGCGATGACCCAGTAGGAACAGGTCCATTTAAGTTTGTAGAATGGAAGCGCAATGATTCTATTACAATTGAAAAATTTGCAGATTACTGGCAAGACGGGCTACCGAAGCTTGATAAAGTTATTTTCCGTTCAATTCCAGATAATTCAGCGCGCTTGAATGCTTTAACAGCAAATGAAATCGATTTAGCAGATGGTATTAATCCATCAGATGGTGCAAATATTGAATCGAATGCAAACTTACAATTAATTGAGCGACCATCTATGAATATTGGTTACTTAGGATTAACAAGCACACGTAAGCCTTTTGATAATAAATTAGTACGTCAAGCAGTAAACTATGCGATTGATAAGCAAGGTATTGTCGATGCGTTCTTTGAAGGGCGTGCACAAGTGGCGAAAAATCCAATGCCACCTTCAATTAGTGGCTATAACGACGATATTGAAGGATATCCATATGACCCAGAAAAAGCGAAAGCATTATTAGCTGAAGCAGGCTATGATGGAACACCGATTGAACTATGGGCGATGCCTGTACCACGTCCATACATGCCTGATGGTGCAAAAGTAGCTGAAGTTATCCAAAAAAATCTTGCGGATATCGGTATGCCAGCGAAAATCGTCACATATGAATGGGCTACGTATTTAGATAAAGCAAAAGATGGGGAAGCAGATGCATTTATGTTGGGATGGACTGGTGATAATGGGGATGCTGATAACTTCATTTATACATTACTAGATGAAGACAATATCGGTAGCAACAACTATTCATACTTCAAAAATGCAGAAACACATAAATTATTAATTCAAGCACAATCTGAAACAGATGAAGATGTGCGTATTGAGCTATACAAAAAAGCACAGGAAATTATTCATGATGAAGCACCTTGGGTTCCGTTAGCGCACTCGACGCCATTACTTGCTGCGAAAGCAGAAGTAAAAGGCTTCTTACCGCATCCAACAGGCTCTGACAAATTATTAAATGTATCAATTGAGTAGTGAGATAGGGGGGCTGACCAAAAAGCCGTGCATAGCCGGCATTTTGGTCAGTAGCGATGATGTTTTATAAAATCTTGACTCCTATAAATAGAGAACGCCTCTTTTAAATTGAGATGAACACTGGCTTTAACAGTGTTTGTCTCCAGTAAAGTGGAGTGATGAAAACCTTTATTTTAATGCGGTGTCAAAATAAAATGGAATTTTCAGACGCCCCGATTTTCTAGATGCATCTGCATGAAAACGAAATACTATCAACCTTGCAGAAAAATTGTGAAAAAGTTGAAATTACTTTTAAGCAATTGAAGTTAAAATTAAAAGTAAATTATTCAGTGTTAACTTTTCAAAGGGTGTATTCATTTTTCTAAATGGTGAATGTTTTAATGCAATTACAACTTGATGTCTGAAAAGTGGCACACCAGTCTGCTTTTCGGACAACTGTATATAGACAACAAGATTTTATAGAGGGGTGAAGAATCATGCTTCACTACATTGGCAAACGCTTATTGCATTTAATTCCGGTTCTTCTTGGAATGACGTTTATTGTATTTTTAATTATTCGAGCGATTCCTGGTGACCCAGCCCAAGTAATTTTAGGACAGCAGGCAACGGCTGAAGCAATTGCAGCATTGCGTGAGAAACTAGGTTTAAATAATCCTTGGTACATACAATACTTTGATTATTTAAAAGGTATTTTAACAGGTGATTTAGGTGAATCATTAAGAACTAGACAGGAGATTGTATCGGAAGTATGGCCCTATTTAGCGGCGACATTTGAGCTTGCTATTTTTGCAATGATTATTGCTGTTATTGTCGGAATGAATGCAGGGATTATTTCCGCATGGTTTCAAAATTCATGGTTCGATTATATTGCGATGGTTGTAGCGCTAATTGGCGTATCTATGCCCATTTTCTGGCTAGGTTTAATGGAACAATGGATTTTTAGTATTAATTTGGGATGGCTACCAACATCCGGGCGAGAGGAAGTACGCGATCCTGTATCGGCAATTACGCATTTATACTTAATTGATACGTTGTTGCAAGGTCGCTTTGATCAATTTGTCGTATCGTTAAAACATTTAATTTTACCTGGTGCCGCACTGGCGACAATTCCGACTGCTATTATTGCACGTATGACGAGAGCTTCAATGTTAGAAGTAATGCGCTCAGATTTTGTGCGAACTGCACGTGCAAAAGGACAAAAAATGTTTGTTGTTATTTATAAACATGCATTGAAAAATGCACTAATTCCAGTGTTGACGATTGTCGGACTCCAAACAGGGATGCTATTAGGTGGGGCAATTTTGACAGAAACCATTTTTAGTTGGCCGGGTATAGGACGCTATATTTACGAGGCGATTGGCTACCGTGATTATCCTGTTATCCAGTCAGGGATTTTAATCGTAGCATTTTTATTTATCATGATTAATTTAATCGTTGATATTTTGTATACAGTGATTGATTCAAGGATTAAATACAACTAGGAGGAGGGGAAAATATGTCTGAAATTGCATCGAAAAGCAATGTTACTATGGTACAACAAGATAAGGTAGCTGGACCTTGGAAAGAGGCATGGCGCAGTTTTCGTAAAAGTAAATCGGCGCTAATTGGAACAGCTATCGTCATATTTTTCGTCCTTCTAGCAATTTTGGGTCCATTCATTGCACCGCAAGGGATTAATGATCAAAATTTATCACAACGTTTATTGGCCCCATCGGCTGAGCATTGGTTTGGTACAGACGATTTAGGGCGGGATATTTTTTCACGTATTTTACATGGTGCACGCATTTCTTTAACTGTTGGTTTTTTTGCTGTAGTTATATCAGCAACAGTGGGGAGTTTTTTAGGGATTATTGCGGGCTATTATGGAAGATGGGTGGATACAATTATTTCGCGCCTTTTCGATATTATGCTAGCATTTCCTAGTATTTTATTAGCAATTGCAGTTGTATCGATTTTAGGGCCATCTTTGCGCAATGCTTTAATTGCTATTGCGATTATTAATGTACCGAATTTTGGTCGTTTAATTCGATCACGCGTGCTATCCATTAAAGAGGAGGAATATATCCACGCAGCTAAGGCGATTGGAATGAAAAATTCACGTATTTTATGGCGGCATATTTTGCCGAACTCGATGACCCCTGTTATTGTCCAAGGAACGTTAGCTATTGCAACAGCAATTATCGAAGCGGCAGCATTAGGTTTTTTAGGGCTAGGCGCTGAAGCACCGCAACCTGAATGGGGCAAAATGCTTGCAGATGCACGTATTTTTCTGTTGAATGCACCGTGGGCAATGGTCTTCCCTGGTTTAGCAATTATGCTTACTGTTATTGGCTTTAATTTAATGGGAGATGGCTTGCGAGATGCCCTAGACCCGAAGATGAAGAATTAGATAGCGAGCGTTCAAAACAGCCGGGCAGTTGCCGGCATTTTGAACGCTTTTGTTTGTATTTGCTTTGAAAATATGAAAAACAGGGGGCTTAGCGCTATTTTCCAAGAATGAACTCTTTAAATAAACGCCATCACGAGCGTTCCCAAGTCAGTAACTGTACAGCTTGGGAAACGCCCTTCTAATAAAACTCTGTCTCTAAATCAATATTTGCTTCTTTGCTGTGATAGTTTCGATAAGACATAATTAATTTATCAAGATGCTCTAAGTTTTCTTCGTAATCTAAAATGCGCGATAAAATGTAAAGGAGGTGGTAGCTTGAAAATTCCTCTTCACTCTCAGACTCCTTTGCTATCGTAATTTGTTTAATAAATAAATCCATAACCTCTGTACGCTGTAAATGCTCCTCCTGCCGCACCCATGTAGAATGGTCTGCGCGCAATTTACCAGTAAATTTTAACAATAACTGCTCGTGATACGTTAATAACAAATCAACACGCTCTTGAATAATAATTAGCAGGGCATCAGGTAAATTTGATAGTTCATTTTCATGTTTATGCAGACGTTGTAATAATTCTAGGCTTTTTTTAGATGCCGTAATCATTTGGCGATAAACAACAAGCTTCCGTGCCTTGACATATTTTTGGTTTTTTAAATATCTACGTTCCTCTTTATAAAGTTCATACAATACATCGATTTGCGATAGACGCGATTTTAATTTTGTTAATGCGATTTTTGTAGATGTATGCTCGCTTGCTTGACGCACAGCGAGACGGCTCCAGCGAATAATATCATCTTGCATAGAATTAATGTTTTTAAATAGTTTTATTTCGTAGCGCGGTGGTAAGAAAACTAAATTTACGATAAATGCTGCAAAAACACCAACCATTACTGTAGTAAATCGGATAAGTGCGAAGGTTAAAAAGTCATCCCCCTGAAATTCCATAATAGCTACAACTGTAACAAGTGCAAGTGTTAATGATTTTTCTAACTTTAGCTTCATCGTAATCCCGATAACTAATATTGCTGCGATTCCGATAGCAACTAAGTGATGACCGAACAACAGCCCGAATACTACAGCAACAATAGCGCCAATTAAATTGCCCTGTACCTGCTCTAAAATAGTTAAATAAGAGCGGTAAATAGATGGTTGAATCGCAAAAATAGCAGCAATCCCAGCGAATACGGGCGATGGCAAATTAAATAATTCAGCTAAAAACAGCGCGAAAACAATAGCGACACCAGTTTTTAAAATTCGAGCACCGAATTTCATAATAGCGATCCCCTTTTCTTTTAGTAAAGCAGGGCTATCCAGAAAGTCAAAACCCACTCTGTGATTACAGAAAATATGGTTTTACATATTCACTTTCATGTCCATACAAAGGCGTTGAATTGAGTGTTTTCAACATTAGAGAGTTTTTCTGAATGAGATACATTTCAATAAAACAACATTTGAAAAGTGGCACGTTAAACCACTTTTCGGACACCCCGGTTTACCTATTTATAGTTGTGAAAAAGCATAATCAACTGCAGCGATTGTTTCAATAATATCTTCTTCTGTATGCTCAGTAGTTAGGAACCATGCCTCATATTTTGAAGGAGCCAAGTTGATGCCTTGTGAAAGCATAAGCTTGAAGAAGCGACCGAAAGTTTCACCATCAGACATTTCTGCTTGTTCATAATTTTCTACTTTTTCGCTTGTAAAGTAAATAGTTAATGCACCCTTTAGACGATTCACTGTAATTGTTACATGATGCTTTTTAGCTGCTTCTAAAATGCCTTTTTCTAAAATAGCCCCTAGCTGGTCCATCTTATCGTAAATAGCAGGCTGTCTTAGTACTTCTAAACATGCGATGCCTGCTTGCATTGATGCTGGGTTCCCAGCCATTGTTCCTGCTTGGTAGGCAGGTCCTAATGGCGCAACTGTATCCATAATTTCTTTTTTGCCACCGTAAGCACCTATTGGTAAACCGCCACCAATTACTTTTCCGAGCGCCACTAAATCTGGTGTTAGACCAAGCATCGTATGTGCTGCGCCATAATGGAAGCGGAATGCAGTAATAATTTCATCATGAATAGTTAATGCACCATATTGTTGTGCTATTTCATGAACGAGCTCTAAAAATCCAGGCTTTGGTTCCACGATACCAAAATTACCAACGATTGGCTCAATTAAAATACCAGCTACTTGCTCACCCCACCGTACCATTGCCTGCTTAAATGCCTCCGGGTCATTGAATGGAACTGTAATTACTTCTGTCGCAACACTTTCGGGAACCCCTGCTGAGTCAGGTGAGCCTAATGTTGCCGGGCCGGAACCAGCAGCAACCAATACTTGGTCAAAATGACCGTGGTAACAGCCTGCAAATTTAATCATTTTTGTACGCCCTGTATAGGCACGAGCAATACGAACTGTTGTCATCACTGCCTCTGTACCAGAATTGTTAAAACGAACTTTGTCTAATGTTGGAATTGCTTCTTTCAGCATTTTCGCAAACTTTACTTCGTGCTCTGTCGCTGTACCGAAAAGCACGCCTGTTTCTGCTGCATGGGCAATTGCTTTTGCAATATGTGGATGTCCATGTCCTGTAACGATAGGTCCGTATGCTGCTAAATAATCGATATAACGATTGCCATCTATGTCATAAAAATAGGCTCCTTTTCCGTATGCCATCGCGACAGGTGCTCCACCACCCACCGCTTTATAAGAACGTGATGGACTGTTAACGCCACCCACGATATGTTGTAATGCTTCCTCATGTAAAGCTTCTGATTTTGCGTATCTCATTTTTTGTTCCTCCAAATAGTTTGATTCACTTCTATTGTAGACCGAATTTTCATTTCATGCCAAAGAATTTGAAAGGATGGACATAGTTCGGTACGATAGAAAATGAGTAAAGGTTAACATTGGGCATATGAAATTTCTGAGCAAAGTTAATCAAGGCGCAAATATACTGAAAAGGAGCGGATAAAGATGACATTGTTACATAAGCAGGCACCACAATTTTCACTAGAAAATGAACAGGGGCAGCCTGTGCACTTAAACGATTTTTTAGGCAAGAATGTTGTGCTATATTTTTACCCTAAAGATATGACACCAGGCTGTACGACAGAAGCATGTGATTTTCGTGATGCCTACAAAGATTTTTCAGAGTTAAATGCAATCATATTAGGAATTAGTGCAGATGATGCTAAAAAGCATACGAAATTTATTGAGAAATATAATTTACCGTTTTCATTATTAGTCGATAGTGACCATTCTGTTGCAGAAGCATATGGGGTATGGGTGTTGAAAAAAATGTACGGACGTGAATTTATGGGGATAGAGCGCTCCACTTTTTTAATCGATGAAAACGGAGTGGTAGTAAAGGAATGGCGCAAAGTGCGTGTTAAAAATCATATTGAGGATGTTTTAACTTTTTTACGTGAAGGGAGTAATGTGTAATGCATGTTTATTTTACGTTTGAACCGAGAGAGGATTTACAAAAGCCGCTAGTAGCTGAATTCCCAGAGGTAAACTTTGTGTTTGATGCGAAGCTGCGTGAGGAACAGCTGGCAGAGGCGGATATTGTTGTGACATATGGAGAGGATTTAACGGCGGCAAATATTGCACTAGCAAATAAATTACAATGGATTTTTGTGGCGTCTGCTGGTGTAGAAAAAATGCCTGCACAAGCAATTGCTGAACGAGGAATCTTTGTTTCAAATGTACGAGGAATTCATAAGAAACCAATGACCGAATCCGTGTTAGCGCATATTTTAGCGTTAAAACGCGGACTGCCATTTATTTATGAGCAGCAGAAAAAAGGAGAATGGAATAAAAAAACAAGTCTATCAGAGCTAAATGGCTCTACTGCGCTTATCATCGGCCCTGGGGCAATCGGTGCAGAAATCGGGCGCATTTTACAGGCTTTTGGTGTGCACACAATTGGCTGTAATCGCAGTGGGAAATCAATTGAATCAATGGATGAAACATACGCAATTCTTGACTTGAAAGCGCATTTGCCAAAGGCGGATATTGTTATTTCGATGCTACCAAGCACAGAGGAAACGAAGCATTTATTAACATACGAGCATTTTGAGTTGATGAAGGAAAATGCAATTTTTATGAATTTTGGTCGTGGCAATGTAGTAAAAGAGGCGGAGCTAGTACGCGCTCTTCAAAATAAGCTAATAGGGCATGCCGTTTTAGATGTATTTGAAGTGGAGCCATTGCCAAAGGACAGCGAACTATGGAAGCTGGATAATGCAACGATTTCGCCACATTTCTCGAGTCACTCATCCCGCTATGTAGAACGGGCTCTTGAAATTTTTGAGCCAAGCTTAAAAAAATGGCTACAGGGTGAGCGTAATTTAGAAAATAAAATCGATTTATTACGTGGTTATTAAGCCTAATTGAGAATATAATATTTTTAAATGAGAATAAATATTTTTTTGCGTTATAATTCTTAAGACTGCCTCTTTTTTCTTTATTAATTTAATAGTGCCTACTTCAATTTTCTCAAGCTAACGAGAAAATTTTGGAATAATTTGTAGAAGCTTTTGCTGAGATATTATGTGAATATTCGCTTTTTTGAATGAACTTCTACTTAATTAGGGGAAGCAATTGTTGACAGAGTGTAGTTGTATTCGATACACTAATTGTAACAATTATAAATTAATAATTATGTATGAAAAGAGGTGCATGGCGATGTCTAAAATGCATTTAAACAATGCGCTAGACACGTTAAAGGCTACTGGTGTAAGGATTACTCCACAACGTCATGCGATTTTAGAGTATTTAATTCAGTCAATGAATCACCCGACGGCAGATGATATATATAAAGCGCTTGAAGATAGGTTTCCCAATATGAGTGTCGCAACAGTTTATAATAATTTGCGCGTATTTCGAGAAGTAGGTCTTGTAAAGGAACTTACTTATGGAGATGCAGCAAGTCGATTTGATTTTGCAACAGGCGACCACTATCATATGATTTGTGAAACTTGTGGTAAAATTGTGGATTTCCATTACCCAGGCTTAAACGAAGTGGAGCATTTTGCTTCACATGTAACAGGTTTTACAGTGAATTCACATCGTTTGGAAGTGTACGGCACTTGCCCAAACTGTGTTCAAAGCCAAGGTCAAAAAGCATTATAAAGCAGAGCGCCCAGCAGAAGTGCTTGGGCGCTTTTACTATGCATAGAAAACATAGTTATTAGCAAAATTTTCAAAGGGCATATCTATACACCTAAAAAATTTAAAAGACAGTATATTAGTTTTGATATTAGAATTCATAGATTATCTAGAAGAAAACGTAGATAAATCCTTAAAAATCACAGTTAGCATATGAAAAAATCTATAAAAATGCCGAAAAAATAAAATTTTCAAAATATTATTGACAAATTATTTTCAGTCATATACTATGCTATTTAACAATAAATTTTAAGCATTGATTGGAAATAGTAAAAATGATTGTGTACTTTTAGAGAGCTGATGGTTGGTGAAAATCAGTAGACGCACATTTTGAACTCGTCCATGAGCTATTCCCTGAACAAATAGTAAGGGTAATCGGTTTCCTCCGTTATTGGGATAAACAGTGTTAGCTGTTGATGAAGCGGGCTTTTCATGAATGGGAAGCCAACTAGAGTGGTACCGCGAGCATAAACTCGTCTCTATTTAATTAGAGACGGGTTTTTTTGTTTTAATTCAGCCATGTTTTTTGCAACGAGCTGAATGCTTTATCAACAATGGATTCAGTAAGGGTTTTTCGAGTAAGCTCGAAAAAAACTGAAAGCAATTAAACCGAGCTGTAATTGATTTTCAAAAAATACATGAGAAGAAGGAGTGCTGGAAATGAGCAGAAAAATTTGGGTGTTTGACACGACATTACGTGACGGGGAGCAAGTACCGGGGGCAAAATTGAATTTATTTGAAAAAGTAGAGATTGCACAACAGCTAAAAAAATTAGGTGTTGATATTATTGAAGCAGGTTTCCCAGCATCTTCCCAAGGAGATTTTGATGCTGTTAAGGCGGTTGCTGAAAAGGTGGGAAATACAAGTGATATTATGATTACAGCATTAGCACGTGCTGTTAAAGCAGATATAGACTCGGTTTATAACGCGGTGAAATATGCAGAAAATCCAATGATTCATATGGTGCTTGGTACTTCAGATATTCATGTTGAGAAAAAGTTTAGCAAATCAAAGGATCAAATATTACAAATTGGTATTGATGCTGTTAAGTATGCAAAAATGTTACTACCACAAGTACAATATTCAACAGAAGATGCCTCACGCTCAGATTTTGAATATTTATGGAAAACAATCGAGGCCGTTATGAAGGCTGGCGCGACAATGATTAATGTACCTGATACAGTAGGCTATGCTGAGCCAGAGCAATGGGGAGAAATGATTGGCAAACTTGCCTATCGGATGAAAAATACAGATGATTCAGTGTTATTATCCGTGCATTGTCATAATGATTTAGGTATGGCAACGGCAAATACTTTGGCGGCAATTAAAAACGGGGCAGATAAAGTAGAATGTACGATAAACGGCATCGGTGAACGTGCAGGGAATGCAGCTTTGGAAGAAGTCGTAATGGCGATTAAAACACGGGGCGATGTATATGATGTGCATACAAATATTCAGACCAAAGAAATTATGAACACATCTCGTCTTGTATCGAGCTTTATGGGATTGGATGTTCAAGTAAATAAGGCGATTACAGGAGAGAATGCTTTCGCCCATTCATCAGGTATTCATCAGGATGGCTTATTAAAATCGCGCGATGCCTATGAAATTGTTCACCCTGAGGATGTTGGGCTAGAGGATATGGAATTGGTATTAACAGCACGCTCTGGTCGACATGCTGTAAAAAATGCACTCGAAAAATTAGGATTCTCCAGTCTTTCGACAAATGAATTTGAAGGTGTTTTTGAAGGTTTTTTAAAGCTAGCAGATGCTAAAAAAGAAGTATATGACCATGATTTATATGTAATTGTGGAAGAATATTATGAAAAACACGATGCAAATCATATAAATGCAACACATTATAGCGAGCAATTTTTCAGCTTCGATGACTTACAAGTTATTAGCAACACAAGCTTTCCTTCAGCTAGTGTGAAAATACGGAAAGGTGATAAAGTGTTTAAGTCAAGCGCTGTTGGTTCTGGTCCTATTGATGCACTTTATTCTGCAATTGCAAGCATTACAAATATTGATGTCAAGCTTGTTGAGTATAATATTAACAGTGTATCTCGCGGACAAGAAGCTTTAGGGAAAGTAAAGATTACTGTAGAGCATAAGGGTGAAAAGTTTATTGC
>NZ_CP152046.1:3352500-3802500 GCF_038630865.1 Metasolibacillus sp. FSL K6-0083
ATACACGGGAGTCAGACTGCGAGTGATAAGATCCGTAGTCAAGAGGGAAACAGCCCAGACCACCAGCTAAGGTCCCAAAGTAATCGTTAAGTGGAAAAGGATGTGGCGTTGCTTAGACAACCAGGATGTTGGCTTAGAAGCAGCCATCATTTAAAGAGTGCGTAATAGCTCACTGGTCGAGTGACACTGCGCCGAAAATGTATCGGGGCTAAACGATTCACCGAAGCTGTGGATTGACATCTACGATGTCAGTGGTAGGAGAGCGTTCTAAGTGCGTTGAAGTCAGACCGGAAGGACTGGTGGAGCGCTTAGAAGTGAGAATGCCGGTATGAGTAGCGAAAGACAGGTGAGAATCCTGTCCACCGTATGACTAAGGTTTCCTGAGGAAGGCTCGTCCGCTCAGGGTTAGTCGGGACCTAAGCCGAGGCCGATAGGCGTAGGCGATGGATAACAGGTTGATATTCCTGTACTACCTCCCCACCGTTTGAGCAATGGGGGGACGCAGGAGGGTAGGGTAAGCAGAGCGTTGGTTGTCTCTGTTCAAGCAGTAAGGCGTGTGTGTAGGCAAATCCGCACACTCTAACGCCAAGCTGTGATGACGAGTCCGTATGGACGAAGTTCCTGATCTCACACTGCCAAGAAAAGCCTCTAGCGAGGTGGGAGGTACCCGTACCGCAAACCGACACAGGTAGTCGAGGAGAGAATCCTAAGGTGTGCGAGAGAACTCTCGTTAAGGAACTCGGCAAAATGACCCCGTAACTTCGGGAGAAGGGGTGCTCTTGAGCGTGCAAGCGCATGAGAGCCGCAGTGAATAGGCCCAGGCGACTGTTTAGCAAAAACACAGGTCTCTGCAAAACCGTAAGGTGACGTATAGGGGCTGACGCCTGCCCGGTGCTGGAAGGTTAAGAGGAGTGGTTAGCGCAAGCGAAGCTATGAATTGAAGCCCCAGTAAACGGCGGCCGTAACTATAACGGTCCTAAGGTAGCGAAATTCCTTGTCGGGTAAGTTCCGACCCGCACGAAAGGCGTAACGATCTGGGCACTGTCTCAACGAGAGACTCGGTGAAATTATAGTACCTGTGAAGATGCAGGTTACCCGCGACAGGACGGAAAGACCCCGTGGAGCTTTACTGTAGCTTGATATTGAATTTTGGTACAACTTGTACAGGATAGGTAGGAGCCAGAGATCTCGGAGCGCCAGCTTCGAAGGAGGCGTCGGTGGGATACTACCCTGGTTGTATTGAAATTCTAACCCGTGCCCCTTAGCGGGGTAGGAGACAGTGTCAGGCGGACAGTTTGACTGGGGCGGTCGCCTCCTAAAAGGTAACGGAGGCGCCCAAAGGTTCCCTCAGAATGGTTGGAAATCATTCGTAGAGTGTAAAGGCACAAGGGAGCTTGACTGCGAGACCTACAAGTCGAGCAGGGTCGAAAGACGGGCTTAGTGATCCGGTGGTTCCGCATGGAAGGGCCATCGCTCAACGGATAAAAGCTACCCCGGGGATAACAGGCTTATCTCCCCCAAGAGTCCACATCGACGGGGAGGTTTGGCACCTCGATGTCGGCTCATCGCATCCTGGGGCTGTAGTCGGTCCCAAGGGTTGGGCTGTTCGCCCATTAAAGCGGTACGCGAGCTGGGTTCAGAACGTCGTGAGACAGTTCGGTCCCTATCCGTCGTGGGCGTAGGAAATTTGAGAGGAGCTGTCCTTAGTACGAGAGGACCGGGATGGACATACCGCTGGTGTACCAGTTGTCGTGCCAACGGCATCGCTGGGTAGCTATGTATGGACGGGATAAGTGCTGAAAGCATCTAAGCATGAAGCCCCCCTCAAGATGAGATTTCCCATTACGCAAGTAAGTAAGATCCCTCAAAGACGATGAGGTAGATAGGTTCGAGGTGGAAGTGTGGCGACACATGGAGCTGACGAATACTAATCGATCGAGGACTTAACCACAATTAAAACTTGTTTCAATGTTCGTTTATCCAGTTTTGAAAGAACAAGAAGATACATACTTGACTTTAATATAAAAGATGTTATAATAATTCTTGTCTTTGAAAATAGTCTAGTGATGATGGCAAAGAGGTCACACCCGTTCCCATACCGAACACGGAAGTTAAGCTCTTTAGCGCCGATGGTAGTTGGGGGCTTCCCCCTGTGAGAGTAGGACATCGCTAGGCTAACCTTGATATCGTTCCGAAGTAGCTCAGTGGTAGAGCAACCGGCTGTTAACCGGTTGGTCGCAGGTTCGAGCCCTGCCTTCGGAGCCATCTTCTTGGAGAGTTGTCCGAGAGGTCGAAGGAGCACGATTGGAAATCGTGTAGGCGGTTAACACTGTCTCAAGGGTTCAAATCCCTTACTCTCCGCCAACCTTTAAACAACGTTTATTGGCCCGTTGGTCAAGTGGTTAAGACACCGCCCTTTCACGGCGGTAACACGGGTTCGAATCCCGTACGGGTCACCACTATTGAATATGGAGGATTAGCTCAGCTGGGAGAGCACCTGCCTTACAAGCAGGGGGTCGGCGGTTCGAACCCGTCATCCTCCACCATTATTATTATCGCGGGGTGGAGCAGTTCGGTAGCTCGTCGGGCTCATAACCCGAAGGTCACAGGTTCAAATCCTGTCCCCGCAACCAAAAGGTCCCGTGGTGTAGCGGTTAACATGCCTGCCTGTCACGCAGGAGATCGCCGGTTCGATCCCGGTCGGGACCGCCATTTTAATATAAAAAGTGGGTCAGTAGCTCAGTTGGTAGAGCATTAGACTGAAGCTCTAAGTGTCGGCGGTTCGATTCCGTCCTGACCCACCATTTATTCCTAAATGCCGGTGTAGCTCAGTTGGTAGAGCAACTGACTTGTAATCAGTAGGTCGTGGGTTCGACTCCTATCGCCGGCACCATTTGGTGGGGTAGCGAAGTGGCTAAACGCGGCGGACTGTAAATCCGCTCCTTAGGGTTCGGCGGTTCGAATCCGTCCCCCACCACCATTTATCTGAATAGGGGCATAGTTCAACGGTAGAATAGAGGTCTCCAAAACCTTTGGTGTGGGTTCGATTCCTACTGCCCCTGCCAGATTTTTTTGTTATGAACAGAACATAAATAATGGCGATTGTGGCGAAGTGGTTAACGCATCGGATTGTGGTTCCGACACTCGTGGGTTCGATTCCCATCAGTCGCCCCATTAATAATCTAAAGTAAATTTTATATAATGGCGATTGTGGCGAAGTGGTTAACGCATCGGATTGTGGTTCCGACATTCGTGGGTTCGATTCCCATCAGTCGCCCCATTTAATAATAAAAGTTGTTGGGGTATAGCCAAGCGGTAAGGCAACGGATTTTGATTCCGTCATGCCTAGGTTCGAATCCTAGTACCCCAGCCATTTGCGGAAGTAGTTCAGTGGTAGAACACCACCTTGCCAAGGTGGGGGTCGCGGGTTCGAACCCCGTCTTCCGCTCCATTTTACGGCGGCATAGCCAAGTGGTAAGGCACAGGTCTGCAACACCTTTATCACCGGTTCAAATCCGGTTGCCGCCTCCAATTTAGTATAAATTGGGGATTTTTTTTCCTCTTTTTTAAATGAATATTTTGCGGAAGTAGTTCAGTGGTAGAACACCACCTTGCCAAGGTGGGGGTCGCGGGTTCGAACCCCGTCTTCCGCTCCAAATCTTTTGTAAGTATGAGAAAATTGATTTATCATACTGGAAAAATATTATAATGCCTGAGTGGTGGAATGGCAGACACGTCGGACTCAAAATCCGATGCCAGCGATGGCGTGTGGGTTCGAGTCCCACCTCAGGTATCATCTAAACTTCAACTTCGGTTGGAGTTTTTTATTTTGCTTATAAGAAATATGCCTCATACCTTTGGCAATGTTATAATACAATTGATTGAAAGAGGTGGAAGATTTGAATATTAGACCAAAAAAATTAACACAAGGCGATACGGTAGGTGTTTTAGCACTGAGTAGTCCATTAAAGATGGAGCAGCTACCGATTAAGCTTGAATTTCTTGAAAAATTAGGGTTGAAGTATAAACTAGGACAGACGATTGCGGAGTATGAAGGGTTTTTGGCTGGCAGTGATGAGGAACGTCTTGCGGATTTATATGCAATGATAGCGGATGATGAAATTAAGGCTATATTTTGTGTGCGTGGTGGCTATGGTATTGGAAGATTGCTAGATAAAATCGATTATCAGCTATTGCAGGAGCACCCTAAAATTATTTGGGGTTTCTCTGATGTAACGAGCTTGCATTTAGCTGTTAATCAATATGCTAATTTAGTTACTTTCCACGGACCGATGTTAAGTGAGAGTAGCGACATTTTAGATGAGCTGTCAGAGAAAATGTTTCAGCAATTATTTGCACCGATTGAAATTCATTATGATGAACGGATTTCAAAGCTTGAAACGGTTGTCTCAGGCGTGGCTCGTGGCGAATTGATTGGTGGTAATTTGAATCGCTTAGTGAGCACACTTGCGACGAAATTTGAGATAGATTTCTCTAATAAAATTGTCATACTAGAAGATATTCATGAATCGCTTGACCGCATTGATGGTATGTTTAATCAATTGCGTTTAGCTCGCAAGCTAGAGCAAGCGGCTGGCTATATTATTGGTGATTTTAATGGTGTTGACGAGGCTGAGCTACTAAAGATTGTTTCCCACTATTTAAAGCCATTAAATAAGCCTGTATTAGCTGGCTTTAAAATTGGACATTGCAGACCGAATATTGGTCTTCCATTGGGAGTAGAGGCGATAATCGATGCGGATGCAAAAGTGTTAAGGGTATTGCCAGGTGTAGAAGAATAAAGAAGCTGCTCTGTAGGCAAATTGCTTACGGGCAGCTTCTTTTCGTAGCGAGCGTTTAGAAATCAATTCTGCGTTTGTCTGTCCTATTACTTCTAGTTGGTCATTGGTAATTAGTAATCTAGTGACAGGTGAAGTGTAATTGGTTTTTCGTTTAGTTAATCCTAAAAGGAGAAAACGCTCGTTACGACTTGGTTTGGAGTCTCACCGCACCAAGATTAGAAATAGGCTGAATCATCGAATTCAATTTCTACTTGATAGTTTTTTGCATTAATGGCATTCGATAAACGGTGTGCCTGTTTTTCTAGTTCATTCGCACGTGTACGATATGCAGCTGGATCATAAAGAGCAACATTGTATAAAATTGTTTCGCCGATACTTTGCATAAAGCTTTCCTTTTCAGACATGCCAAGTACCTTAGCCTGCTCGGCTTCAGCCCGTAGCTGGGTAGCAAGCTCAATGGCTTCGACTATAGCAAGCTTTTCACCATTATACTCTATGAAATTATCAATATTCGCACGGTAAATAAGACGGTCTAGTGTACGCGCATCTTTACGCACGACAGCAAGCTCTGTTTCTACTTGCTGCAATGTACGGATAGGTGCTTTTGGTTCTTCCCCCTTTTCAACGATTGTATGTGAGACAGAGGAAATTTCCATAGAAAGCTCTCGAATTTTTTTGTTTAATACACTTTTTAATTTAATTGCTTCAGCTAATGAAATCATTTATATCCACCTTTTTTAAAGTATTCGTTAGTAAAGCTGTTGTGAAATCGCCACCGTTTACTTGTGTAAACATTTTGCCAGCAGCAGCTAAAAGCTCCTTGCAATCTTCATCTGATTGCGAAGGGCGCAAATAGAAGATTTGTAATGCTGATGTTGTTTGCTCAGTCACTGCTGTGCGCTTAGAGTCAACAAAAGGGCTGCCAAATGGACCAAGCTTATCATGTGTATAAAGAATATTTTTTAATGAGTTATGGCGGCCATTAAGTCCCTCATAGCCAGTCTCTTCGTTACCAAGAGCTACCTCAATATCCCCTTGTAGCTTGTCTATATCATAAATACCGATTGGTACTTCATATTGCAAGGAGAAGAAGTTATTTAAGTCGACTGCTGAATGGAATGGAGTTAAATAATTTTGCTTTGAAATGCGGCGCATTAGGCTTTCCGCTGAATGACGATAGCGATTTGGGTCTGCGCCGAGTGTTTTCCAAAGCTTTCGCCATTCAGCAATACCTGCTCTTTCTGTTACAGGTATTTCCTGCATTTCTAAAAATAAATTTTCCTGATAAAGTTGTATGCGTCCTTTAATCATTTGAGGAGAATCTGACACGACAATTTTGTTATAATAAATAATGCCGATTTTTAAATTATATGTAGAAAGCGAATCGTGCAATGAAATATTCATAAAATCACCTGCTATATTAAATTTGATATATATATTGTAGCAATAAGGAGAGAAAAAGAAAAATGAATGTCACTGATTTACAGACAGAGTTAATTCTGTATGCTAAATCGATTGGTGTCGATAAAATAGGGTTTACGACAGCTTCTCCATTTCTCGAATTAAAAAATCGTTTGCGTCGTCAACAGCAACTAGGCTATCAGTCAGGTTTTGAAGAACAGGATATTGATAAGAGGACAGAGCCTTTACGCTTATTAGACCAAGCGGAGAGCATTATTGCCATCGCGCTTGCCTATCCTTCAAAAATGAAGGATGCTCCTTTAGGAAAAAAAGGTGAGCGACGGGGAATTTTTTGTCGAGCTTCTTGGGGAATTGATTATCATGTTGCTGTGCGTGAGCGTTTGCAGTTAATTGAGGAGTGGCTAAGGAAACATGTGCCAGATGTAAAAATAAAATCTATGGTAGATACAGGGGAGCTAGTCGACCGCGCAGTTGCAGAGCGTGCAGGAATTGGCTGGAGCGGGAAAAATTGCTCAATTATTACACCAGAGTTTGGCTCTTACGTTTATTTAGGAGAGCTCATTACCAATATCCCATTTGCACCAGATCAGCCGATGGAGGATGAGTGCGGGGAGTGCAGGCTTTGTATTGATGTTTGTCCAACGGGGGCGATAGTAGAAGGCGGACAGTTAAATGCGCAGCGTTGTATTGCTTTTTTAACACAAACGAAAGGGTTTTTACCTGATGAGTTTCGTGGGAAAATTGGCAATCGTTTATATGGATGTGATACATGTCAGACAGTCTGTCCGAAAAATAAAGGTAAGGCTAATTGGATTCATGAGGAGTTTATGCCTGACCCAGAATTGGCAAAGCCATTATTGGAGCCTCTACTAACGATTTCAAATAAGGAGTTTAAAGCGAGGTTTGGACATGTATCTGGCTCGTGGCGTGGCAAAAAGCCAATTCAGCGCAATGCGATTTTAGCTTTGGCTCATTTTAAAGAGCAGCAAGCAGTACCTGAGCTATTGCAAGTAATGAAAAAGGATGAGCGACCCGTTATTCGCGGTACAGCCGCATGGGCTCTTGGAAAAATCGGAGGACAAGGCGTACAAGAAGAATTATTAGCTGCAAAAGAGCGAGAGCAGGATGCAGAGGTACTAGCAGAAATCGATAAAGGGCTAGCATTATTAACAGAAATTGATTGAGAGAAGGGTTTATTGTGCCATTGCATATCGTTTTATATCAACCAGAAATTCCAGCTAATACAGGAAATATTGCACGGACATGTGCAGGAACGAATACAAGCTTACATCTAATCCGTCCTTTAGGCTTTTCAACTGACGATAAAATGCTAAAGCGCGCAGGCCTTGATTATTGGGAGCATGTTCATGTTGTGTACCATGATTCTTTGGAGGATTTTATTGCTTATAGTAAGGATGGCGATGTGTATTTAATAGAAACATATAGTGACGAGCCATTTACAACACATGATTTTAGCAATCATGAACGCGATATTTATTTTATGTTTGGCAAGGAAACGACAGGCTTACCAAAGGATTTTGCTTATGAGCGTAGAGATATGTGTTTACGAATTCCACAAAGTAACCATATTCGTTCATTAAATTTATCGAACACAGCAGCAATTGTCATTTATGAGGCACTTAGACAGCAAGGCTATCCAGGATTAAAGTAAGAAGGCTTTGAAGCAAGCTAGTGTTGAAAAGTACGCATTGTATTTTTCAACACTTTTTTGGTTGCTGGGGGTGAGGAAAGCGCAGATAGTTCATCAAAGTAGCTTCATAAGCTAAAAGATATTTTTTGCTCTCATAAATGTCTGCATGCAATGCTAGCAGACATTTGTTCTTGACATGTGATAGACATAATTGCATGTTAATGTAGAGGATATAAGAATGCAGCGGGGTGAAAAGATATGTCTACGATACTTATAGTCGAGGATGAATTTGCTATTAGCCAAGTGTTAAAGGTTTACTTAGAGAAGGTTGGCTATCAAATTGTGCAATGTTATAACGGTAGCGAGGCACTGCCAATGTTTCATGAGCATCAGCCACATTTAGTGCTGTTAGATATAATGCTGCCAGATAAAAATGGTTGGATGATTTTGAAAGAAATACGGCAGCAAAGTAGCTGCCCTGTTATTATGCTAACAGCTTTGGGGGAAGTAGATGACCGCCTAGCTGGATTTGAGAAAGGGGCTGATGATTATATTACAAAGCCATTTGTCGCTGATGAGATGGTCGCAAGGGTAAAGGCTGTGTTAAGACGTTCGCAAGGAAATGAGCAGGCTTCATTTATTAAGCAGTTTGGGCAGCTTGAAATTGATACGAGGGCACATACTGTTTATTTAAAGGGACAGAAAGTTGCTTTAACACCAAGGGATTTATCGGTGCTATTATTTTTAGCGGAATATCCGAATCAAACATTTACACGAGAGCAGCTAATTGAGCATGTATGGGGCTGGGAGTATGATGGCAGCGATAGGGCTGTAGATTTAGCGATAAAGCGATTGCGAAAGGCATTAATGAATTGGGATATACGGGAAGGCGAAATTAAAACATTGCGTGGATTGGGGTATCAATTAAGTGTTACGAAAAAATAAAAAAACAACATTGCTTCGCTATTGGACAAGTCGTTATGTCGCAACATTAATGATTGGATTAGTTATTATTTCTTTTCTTTCTGCTAGCTGGATTCGTCATACGACATTTGAGACGCGTATTGAAATGATGGAATTTTTAGCGGAGGAAACAGTTTATCGATTGACTGATACAGCTGCGCCTGACAACATGTTGCCAAACTTTATTGATAATCGCGAACGCTTCCGTATGCGAGAAATTGACCCTATTTTATATATAGCTGATGCACAGGGCAATATTTTAAAGAGCAATCGTCCAATTCATCCTGATAGTGCCAGGAACGTAACTGAGTGGCTAGATAGTGATAAAGCATATACGAAAGTGTCAATTCCTCCAAAGGGTGAGCACTATCTTGTGAAAAGACCTATATATGTAGAGGACACATTGTTTGGCTGGGTGCTTGTCATGGAGGAGAAGCAGCATTTAACAAAGGTAGAGCAGGCATATGGGCAACTCGCTGTACTTATTGGTGCTTTAGCAGTACTTGGTTGGGGGGCAATTTATTTTTTATCGAAGCGTTTAGCAAGACCAATTAAGCAGGTAGCTATCGCAGCAAGGCAAATTCAAGACGGTGACTATCATGTTTATTTACCTGAAAATAATAAAGAACAAGAGGTAGATGAGCTTGTCACCTCTTTCAAGGAGATGGCAAGTAAGCTAGAGCAGTTAGAAAAAACAAGAACCGAATTATTAGCTGGTGTGACACACGAATTAAAAACACCTGTGACCTCTATTAGTGGCTTGCTACAGGCAGTGAGTGACGAAGTGGTGTCAGGCAAAGAGGCACAAGCATTTCTTGCAATGGCATTGCAAGAAACAACAAAAATGAAAACGATGGTTGGCGATTTGCTGGCATTTAATCGCTTTGCTGTTGATGCGCTTCCAGTCAACATTGTCACAGCAAATATTAATGAAGTCGTAGAAAATACAGTAAAGCAATGGGAGCTACTACAGGATGGTCAAAAAATTAATATCGAGTGCCGTCTGCTTACGCAAAATGTCTATGTTCAAGCAGATATGGTGCGTTTGCAGCAAATTTTGACGAATCTATTAACAAATGCTCAGCAGGCAATACAGGAGGAAGGCACGATTACGATTACTGTGAGTGTGCAGCAACAGCATGTAGTAGTAACTGTAGAAGATACGGGACAAGGAATTTTAGAGGCGGATAAACCGTTCATTTTCGAGCGTTTTTATCGAGGAGAAAATAAAAAATATGGCGAGCGAGGTCTAGGATTAGGGCTACCGCTCAGCAAGATGATGGCGCAGTCTATTGGCGGCGAGTTAGAATTAATAAATAGCAGCTCAACGGGAACAAGCTTTGCGCTTAAATTATTGCGAAATAATTAAGAGGGGGCGTTCGAAAAGCTGTGCAGTTGCCAGCATTTTGGACGCTATTGTTGATATAGAGCTTTCTTTGAAAACGTGAGAAGAATAGAGTTTAGCGGGTTTTTTCAAATGAATCATTGTACATATAAGATGGGGGCTGCTTATTAGGCAGCCTCTTTTTAATACTACTGAAAAAAACTTTTTGGCTGACATCTTCCTGACACATTAAGTGATTATAGTAAAAGATGTACAGGACAACGTTCAACGAAAAGGAAGTGAAAAAATGGGGAATTTAGCAAAGGGACGCAAGGAAATTAAGCATGCGATTTCATATCCGCAATATATGATGATGAAAAGTAAGCTTGCCCATATAATGCAGCTTGACCCACATGCGGGGGCAAATGGGAAGTATTTAATACGTAGCACATACTTCGATAATTTTTCAAATAAAGTTTTGAATGAAAAAAAAGAAGGTTATCTTCACCGTGATAAATATCGTGTACGTATTTATAATAAAGCGGCAACAATTATTCATTTAGAGCGCAAAAGTAAACGCCATAATATGACGTTCAAAACAAAGTGCGTCATTACGAAAAAAGAATATGAACAAATGCGCTATGGTGAGTTGCAGTGGATGGAAAACGATTCACGCCCCTTATTAAGAGATTTATATAAAGAAATGTATTATCGACAGTTAAAACCTGTAGCGGTAGTAGATTATGAACGAGAGGCGTATATTTATCGGTTTGGAAATGTGCGTGTGACATTTGATAGCAAAATACAAACGAGTATTCACAATACCGATATGTTTCATCTGAATTTGCCAATGGTTGATGTACTCGAACCAAATATTATTGTATTAGAGGTAAAATACGATGAATACTTGCCAGATATTATTAAATATTTACTGCAAACAGTAGATACGCATGCAGAGGCTTATTCTAAATATCAATTAAGTCGCATGTATGGATAAAAACGAAATGAAAAGGAGTTATTTACTTTGGATACGATAAATTTTAATGATATTTTTAAATCAAGCTTTATTGAAAAAACAACTTCATTTTCTTTAACTGATTCGATTATTGGATTAGTTGTTGCCTTTTTTGTTGGGCTATTTATTTACGCGGTTTACAAAAAAACATTTAACGGCATTATTTACTCCCATTCTTTCAATATTTCATTATTGATTATGACGATGGCGACAGCGCTAGTTATTATGGGAATTAGTTCAAATGTACTGTTATCGCTCGGTATGGTTGGGGCATTATCAATTGTTCGTTTCCGTACGCCGATTAAAGACCCGATGGATTTAGTGTATATTTTCTGGGCAATTGTTTCAGGAATTTTATGTGGTGCTGGTTTTATTCCACTTGTACTTGTCGGAGCAATTTTAATTGGTTTAGTATTGCTAGTATTTGTTAATAAGATTACGATAGAAAATCCTTATTTACTTGTAGTAAAGTTTGAGCAAGCTGCAACAAATGAGGAAATAGAAAAACTAATTGCTCAATTTTCGAAAAAATATGCTTTGAAATCAAAATCGATGATGCAAGGTAGCGATATAGAGGCAACCTATGAAGTACGTGTAAAAAATAATGATGCAAATTTAATGGAGGCTATTGCACAACTAAATGGGGTGAAGTCAGCAATTATGCTGAGCTATGATGGCAATTTCACTGCATAATAAGGAGGACAAACAATGATAAAAGCACGTGTTGTTTATTTATGTATGTCTATTTTATTGTTGCTCTTTATTATTACGGTAGGAATAATTCCTAATATTGGTATTCAAACAACGAATGCTGCCTTTTCCTATGAGGAGCTTGTCTTTAATCAAAACAAAGTGACAACAGTTGACATCGAACTAGCTGAGGGAGATTGGCTCGATATGCTAGAAAATGCCTCAGCGGAAGAGTATAAAGAAGCAACTATTACAATTAACGGTAAGAGAATGGAGCATGTAGCCATTCGCACAAAAGGAAATTTATCATTGCGAGAAGTCGTCAATAGCGATTCAACACGTTATAGCTTTAAGATTGACTTTGATTATTATAATAATGAACAAAGCCTATATGGTTTAACGAAGCTTAACTTAAACAACAACTATAGTGATGCGACATTAATGAGAGAGTATATATCCTATGAAATAATGGAAGCGATGGGGCTACCAACCCCAGCACATTCGTATATGTATATTACCGTTAATGGCAAGGAACAAGGCTTGTATTTAGGCGTTGAGCAAATTGATGCGACATTTTTAGCGAATAAATTTGGCTCAAATGATGGTTTTTTGTATAAACCAGATGGTGTAGGTAGTGATTTGCAATATATTGGTGATGATATAGCCGACTATACAGGTATTGGTTTAAAAACGAACGAAGGCAATGTGGAAAATTCCAAAATTATTGAGATGATTGAGGCAATTAATAAAGGTGATAATATCGAGCAGTATTTGGATATAGATGAAATGCTACGTTATTTTGCAGTCAATACAGCAGTAGTCAATTTGGATAGCTATCAAGGCAATATGAAGCATAATTATTATTTGTATGAGCAAGATGGCGTATTTTCTATTATTCCTTGGGATTACAATATGTCCTTCGGTGGCTTTTCTGTAGGAATGGGCGGCGATGGCAATCGAATGGCTCAGCAGAATTCACAACGAGAAGCGGAACAGGAGCAAATGCAAGACGGAGCGGAGCAGCAAAATTCTAACACACAAACGCAAGATAGAAGCGAACAACGAAACTCCGCTATGCAAATGCAAAATGAAATGGGCTTCGGAGGGCAATCAAGCAATTTATTAGCAGATGAATCTATTAATTTCAGTATTTCCACACCTGTGTCTGGCACGACATTAGAAGAGCGCCCATTGTTGAATGCACTGCTTTCTAATAGTGAATATCGTGCGATTTATGAGGGCTATCTCGAGGAAATTGCAACGAATTATTTAACAGAAGAGTATGTTCAAAATATCGCAAATAATTTAGCTGTTCAACTAACGACATATGTTGAAGCAGACCCAACAAAATTTTATACGACAGCGGAATTTTTAGCAGCTGTCGAAGGTGAAAGCAGCCTTGCTGAATTTGCCAAAAAGCGCTCAACATCTATATTTCAGCAGCTATCAGGCGAGCTTGTAGTAGAGGCAAATACAACACAAGGAAACGGGCAGATGCCTCCGAGAAATAGAGACGGAAATGAAGAAGCATCTGGGCAACAACCTACAGATTGGGCTGAAAGCGAGATGCGAATTCCAGTAAATGGAGAGGGGAGTCAGCAAAATATACTTGGGCAACCGCCAGCAGATTGGGATGAAAATGGGATGCAACCACCCTCGATTGGAGAAAATGGATTTAGTCAGCCACCTTCGAATTGGAATGGAAGTGAGATGCAGCCACCGAATCGCAATGGGGAAAGAATAGTACCCGATGGAATGAGGCAGGCATCCGATTTTTCAAATGGCACTCCATCAAATCTTCAAACAACGAATACCTCCATGCAAATTATTGCTACAATCACATTACTACTTTTAATCGGCGCAACGGTCTTCGTTTTTAAATTTAATCGTAGAGGGTTTAGGTATAGTAAAGTGCGTGTCTGAAAGGTAGTGATAATTTATTGTGACTACTTTAGGAGCAGATGTTTTTGTACCGAGAGCGAAGCGACAGGTACAAATATTTTAGAGAATATTTAATATAGAAGCAGGGACTTTCTGAAAAGACGTACACTTTTCAGACAGTTCCTGCTTTTAATGCAATGAAAATTTGCTTTTCCCTTATTTACTTTATCCATACTTCAAAAAAGACATCATTGATACATTCATCAATAATGTATTCGAGTGCATCTTCTTCTTGCTTTTTTAAGCGTTTTATAAAAGTCTTTTGCATATACATAACTCCTTATTATTTGAAAAAGCCTTTTCACTAATTACAACGAAATCAACGGAGGATTATTCTCAACAAAATAAATAACTGCTCCAATAATTTTGGAACAGTTTTAAAGATAATGTAGTTACTCAGCATCTATAGTAAATAATAGACGAATGCCATTAGGGTCTTCTACTGAAAAAAATTGAGCGCCGCCATAAGTTGGAGCATTTTCAAAATGCTCTACAGTGAAGCCTGCTGCTGTTAATTTTTCATGAACTCGCTGTGCTACCACATCATTTTCTAAAACAATTGTGAATGATTGTAGTCCAACATGATTTGGTGAAGGCTTCATACCGTTCTCACTGTGCCAAGTATTTAAGCCAATATGGTGATGATAGCCGCCTGTTGAAATGAAAAGCGCTTGTTTGCCATAACGTGAAACGACATTGAAATCAAGTACATTTGTATAAAATTGCTCAGATTTTTCTAAATCAGCAACCGATAAATGAATGTGTCCGATTATTGTGCCTTTAGGTAAACCGTTCCATTGCCCATCAGCCGCAGCTAGAATAGGGTTAAAATTTAGCTGCTCTGTAACCATTTTGACTTGATTATCACGCCATTGCCAGTTGCTTGCAGGACGGTCAATATAGATTTCGATACCGTTACCGTCTGGGTCATTTAAGTACAATGCTTCGCTTACATAGTGGTCTGCTGCACCGATACGAATATTGCGCTGTACAAAATGCTGCACAATATTGCCCAAATCTTTGCGGCTAGGTAATAATAGGGCTATATGATACAGCCCTGTTAGCTTGTTGCCTAAAGGAAGGGCATTCTCAACTTCAATTAATGATAAGATGCTTGTCATGCCATCGACAGTTAAATAGGCATTTTGCTCATCTTGCTGTAAAATTTGAAAGCCGATAAGTGATGTATAATAGTCAAGTGATTGCTGCAAATTTGAAACTTTTAATTGTATATGTGATGCATACATATTTGGTTTTTGGTGAAAGTTTATTGTCATACGGAAACTCCTCTATGATTAGGATACTTAACTAAGTTACTTTAAGTAAGTTTAAATGTTAAAAGAAAAAAATACAAGAAAAAAACACCCGAAATATATCCGAGTGTTTTGTAGTCGCCTAATAAATAAAGGCTTAAAAATTAGTCCTTTTTAGCAAATGGCTTTCCTTCGTAACCGCCAGTGAAAATTGCAATTAGAAAAGATGCACAAACGCCAAGAATTAATAATAATTTCATGGAAGTATCCTCCTCATGTATATAAACTCTTTTATAAGTATAGCCTATATATATAAACTTTACTATGGTTATTTTGTGTCTAAATAGGTTAAAAACAGACATTATCGGGAATAGAAAATAAAAAAGGAGGGGTCTAAAATGGAGAAAGAGAATAAACAACCAACAAGCGGGCATATGGTGAACAATATGGAGGATTTAAAACAACTAGGTAAGCAAATGGAAAATATGAGAGATGGTCAGCAATTGGAGGAGGATGAGCGCATCGTAGACCCACAACAATTCGATAAAACAGAGGAGAATTAAACAAGCGCTAATATCATTTTGAATTTGCTGATAAACTATCGCAAGCCGCAAATAGAGCTAGAATGTCACAAATCAATGGTAATATTCGAGAATAGGATTAAATAGTATGATTACGTGCAAGATTCACTATTGGAATTAAAGGCGTGTCTGAAAACCATTTTTGGACACGCTTTTTGTGATGCAACCTCGTAATTTTTCGTATGAAGATTCGTTTCTCGAAAGAATGGTTGATTAAGTATATAATAAAATTAGAATGCAGAAGGAGGGATGAAAATGCACTTGCAAAGTACAAAAAGACTGGAAAATGGTGTTGAAATGCCACTTTTTGGTTTAGGCGTGTATAAAATGACAGACCGTGATGAAACAATTTCTGCCATTACGAAAGCATTACAGGTTGGATACCGCGCGATTGATACGGCTTCACTTTATTTCAACGAGGTCGAGGTAGGTGAAGCGATTCGGCATTCGAATGTGCCGCGCGAGGAAATCTTCGTTACGACAAAGGTTTGGAATACAGACCAAGGCTATGACAATACATTGCGGGCTTTCGAAGCATCATTGAAAAAATTAGAGATGGAATATGTTGATTTATATTTAACACATTGGCCAGTGGCGGATAAATTCGTTGATACATATCGAGCAATTGAACGCCTCTATGATGAGAAATTAATACGTGTGCCGGGTGTGTCGAATCATCATTCACATCATTTGGAGCAAATTTTTACTAAGGCAAATACAGCTCCAGCTGTTAATCAAGTAGAAATGCATCCGTATTTATCGCAACAAGATTTGCGTGCATTTTGCGCGGAGCACAATATTGCTGTAACAGCATGGTCACCATTAGGGCGCGGTGGGGTGCTAACGGATGACACGATTCAAGCACTAGCGGTAAAGCATGGCAAAACACCAGCGCAAATTGTGCTGCGCTGGCATTTACAGCATGGCATTATCGTCATACCGAAATCAGTAAAGTCGCATCGAATTGAAGAAAACGCGCAAATTTTTGATTTTGAATTATCGGCGCAGGATATGCTGACACTTGATGCATTAAATCAAAATAAACGCTTTGGGAAAGATCCAGATAATTTTACATTTGATATATAAGGGGGACTCATCCATGACAATTTCAAAAACTATAACATTAGCAAATGGTGTGGAAATGCCACGCGTTGGCTACGGTGTATTCCGAATGAAGGAGCATGAAGTCGCATTTAATGGCGTGATTGAGGCATTAAATGCAGGCTATCGTGCTATTGATACAGCAGCGATTTATCAAAATGAAGAAGCAGTTGGGGAAGCAATTAAAGCATCAGGAGTGGAGCGTTCGGAATTATTTATTACGACGAAGGTTTGGAATGCGGATCAAGGTTTTGATAATACTTTACGTGCTTTTGAAACATCCTTAAAAAAATTAAATTTGGAATATATTGATTTATATTTGACGCATTGGCCAAAGCCAACATTGGCAGAAACATATAAAGCAATAGAGCGCCTTTACGAGGAAAAGCTAATTCGTGTGCCAGGCGTTTCTAACCATCATCAACATCATTTGGAGGAAGTATTTGCAGTAGCGAATGTTAAGCCGATGGTGAATCAAGTAGAATGTCACCCATCTTTAGCACAGCATGATTTACGTGCATTTTGTGCGCAGCATAATATTGCGGTAACAGCATGGGCTCCACTAGGGACAGGTATTGTCTTCACACATCCTATCGTAAAAGGTTTAGCTGAGAAATATAGTAAAACACCTGCACAAATCGTGCTACGTTGGCATTTAGAAGTAGGTAATATCGTAATTCCAAAATCTGTAACACCACAGCGCGTCAAAGAAAATTTAGAGGTATTTGACTTCGCTTTAGCTGTTGATGAAGTTGCGGCAATTTCTGCATTAAATACATTCCATCGTACAGGTGCTGACCCTGATAATTTTGACTTTTAACTGTGAAAGACGCCAAATGAACGACAATCTATGATAAAATATGAATGTATATCTATATAAATAGGGAGGATTTTCCGATGGCATCAGTATCACATGCAAATGCAAAGATTACACCAGAGCGTTTAGAGGAAGCTTTAGCAGTACGTGACCGCTTAATCATTGAATTATTAGTACAAGTACTTGATGAGCAATTAGTTATCGAGCGTCCAATTTTACGTGAGCGCGTAGGTAACCTAGTACAACTATCTGATAGCGATGATGAACTAAAAGAAACAATCTTTGCGCTTATTAACAAGCTATAAGAAGTGGGGAAGGCGTTCAAAAAACCGTGCAGTTGCCGGCGTTTTGAACGCTTTTGTTGTTGTAAAATGTCAGTTATCTGTGAAAGTGGAGGAAGCACTAACTTTAGCGATTTACTTTTAAATGCAAAATAACTGTAACGCGAGTTTTCATTGATTCGACTTTCAGATGCCCTATTTTCATGTTAATGAGCGATTTTGAGTAATTTGTGAGCGAATTCAGCCGATTTATGAGCAAATCGACACTTTCTGCCTATTAATTTTGAAAGAAAGCTTTTCATTAAATAATAAAGAAGGGGCTGCCCAAAAAGCCGTGCATAGCCGGCATTTTGGACAGTAGCGATGATGTTTCACAAAATATGGATTCATATAAACAGAAAACGCCTCTTTTAAAAATGTGATAGACATTGGCTTTAGCAGTGTACTCCTTCAGTAAAAGGGAAGCGATGAAAACATTGATTTCAATGCGATGGCAAAACAAAATGGACTTTTAGGACGCCGGCTCCTTACTGTCAGCCCTTCTCAAAAGCTAGTTTGACGCCAAAAAGAATGAGTATAGCTCCTGTTGCCCCCTCCATCCATTTTTGTGTGGACGGTTTGTTCATAAATGCTCGAATTTGGTGAAGCAAGTATACATAGCCGACAAACCAAATAGCAGTTAAAGCGGTATATGTAACCCCCATAATGAAAAATGGCAATAGTGGCTCTGTATTCGATGCTAAAAATTGCGGTAAAAAAGTTAAGAAAAAAACGGCTACTTTCGGATTGAGCAAGTTTGTTAAAAAGCCTTGCATAAAGCTCGATTTGCTGTCATTTTTATGTGGCACTGCATCCGCAAGCTGTGGCTTTCGCCTCGTCATAGCGACCAATGTTTTAATTCCAAGATAAAGTAAATAAATAGCGCCGATATATTTAATAATGGAAAAGACAACAGCAGATTTCACAATAATTGCTGATAAACCAAGTACAGCAGCAGACGTATGAATCATTAACGCACATAATGTCCCAGCCATTGTTTGCAAGCCAGCCTTTTTACTTGTGAGCAATGTATTTTTCGTAACAATTGCAGTATCAGGCCCTGGTAAAATAATGAGCATTATACACATAAATATGTAGAACAGAAAATTTTCCATGAACATCCTCTTTTCTCATAAATGATATTGCTCAATATTTTAGCAGAAATAATTGAAAATTCATAATACTATTTATCGATTATTAGTATATGTTCATGTGTGAATGGATGATGAAATTCAAGCTGTATAGCGTGTAATTCATAGTCATTCGATGCTGTTTGGCGTGCATTATACAATGTATCGCCGATTATTGGGTGCCCTAAATGCGCCATATGAACACGTATTTGATGTGTGCGACCTGTCTCTAACACTACATGTACAATACAGCTATTTTTAAAGCGCTGCACAACTTCGTAGTGGGTCACAGCATGCTGACCAGATGCGGAAACGACGCGGCGCGTATTATGATGGCGGTCTTTGCCAATCGGTGCAGTAATAACACCGCTGTCTGTGCGAAGATTACCTTGTACTTCAGCCGCATATTTACGAATAATCGTTTTCTCTTCAATCATACGGTCGAATACGGATTTCGCAATGGGGTGTTTAGCAACAAGGAGCAATCCTTTTGTGCCTTGGTCAAGGCGATGTACATGTTCAGCATAATTACCGCCATTTTGTTGAATATGTGTCATTACGTGATTCATACAAGTATAATTATCCTTCACATCATTTGGATGTGTCGCCATCCCTTTTGGCTTCGAAACAATTAAACAATGAGCATCCTCATAGCGAATATTTAATTCACATTGCGACACGGTGTTATAGCTCGATGGCTGATTCGTAAAATTAAATGTTAGCGCTGTCCCAGCAGCGAGCGGCTCCTTCCATAATGGAGCGGTCCCGTCCTGTAGCGTAATTGCCTTTGCCATGCGTAATTCATGCACGATTTTTTTGCCTAGACGCCAATCCTCACGCAAAAGCTCCTCAATTGTAAGACCGTCCTGTTGAACTGTATAGGTAAACATATATATCCTCCTAAAAAATAAGAGGCGGTCGGATAAGTCCAAACACGCCTTTGAAAATAAATTTTATCCCTCATTAAAAGCCCGATTGGTTCAACTAACAATGAGATTGTCTGACAAGTCTATTTTATTTTGCTATCGCATTAAAAAAGAGGTTTTCATCGCTCCACTTTTATTGAAAATCAACACTGCTAAAGCGAATGTTTAGCCAATTTTTAAAAGATGCCATCTCTATTTAGTTGAGCTTCTCTTTTATCAAACATCATCACTGCTGTCCAAAATGCCGGCTAAGCACGGCTTTTTGGACAGGACGATTTTATTGTGCACTAACACTTTTGAAAAAGCTATTGATTGTATCTACATCATGGTCACCAGTCATGCGTGTTACTTCCTGACCTTCATTGAAGTAAATAAGCGTAGGTGTATGAGTTATTTTGTATTTTTCCCATTGTTCTGGGAATTCTAACACATTTAATTGGTCAATATGAATACCTGCATCATCAGCAGCTGGCATTAATTTCGGTGTCATTTGCTGACAGTATATACATTCTGGGCTGAATATATAAGCATAAACAGGCTCACCTGAAGCGATTTTTTGCTCCAATGCATCTGGTAAAATAATGTTTTGATAGTTTTTATCACTTAATTGGTCAATTGTAGATTGTCTTAAGTTTGTTTTACCGTAAGGGTTATTTTCTAATTTACTGCTGTTTGACATATTTGTTAAAATAATAATCGCTGCGAATAATACAACGATAATTCCACCAAAAATAGCAAGCTTCTTCATTTTATTTTTCCTCCTTCAAAACACGTAACATATAAAAGCTAATTGCTGCAATGATAATAAATGCTGTTAATGCTAAAAATGGAATAGTAATAAATCCAAGCCAATTAATATATTGCCCTGTACAAGGAACTAGACCACATGCAGGGGCAGATTCCTGTAAAAAATCCAGCTTCTGAATGCCATAATGATACAGGGAAATACTCCCACCTATACAAGCAAATACAGCAGTTGTTAATGCGATACGCGCATTTTTTTGAATGTAAGCAATCGTTGTCATAATTACAATTGGATACATAAGAATTCGCTGATACCAGCACATTTCACAAGGCGTGTATTGCCTAATTTCCGAGAAATAAAGCGAGCCCAGTGTTGCAACGAGCGACACCACCCAAATCGCAAGTAAGCTGTTTTCTAATTTTTTATTCATAGCTAATCTCCTACACGTCAAAATGAATGATACGTACTGCTTATTATAGAGAAAGCGTTAATAGAAGTAAATTGTCTAGTTTCCGAATAATTTGTGAGATGGATTTCACAATTAATTTCAGCCAAAAGTATGAGTGTCATGTGAATGCACTCGACCTCTATTCAATGATATGATAATGGAAAGAAATTAGAGGTGAATCATGGGCTTAAATCATTCAAACATTACAATATTAAAAGAAATTGCAGAACTGTTAAATGAAGAAACCGAAATGATTCCAATGTTGCGAGGAGCTTTATCAAAATTTTTAAACGGTACGCAGTTTGATACAGGGTGGATTTTTTTTATTGATGCTAAAGGGAAATCCACATTAGTTGCACATGAAAATTTGCCACAGGCACTTGCAAAAAATGATTGTAAACATCTAAATAAAGGTGGCTGCTGGTGTGTGTCGCGCTATCGTAATAATGAGCTGATGAAGGCTTCGAATATTATTGAATGTCAGCGTATTGAAAGTGCAATGGGGGATAGTGATGATGATACAGGGGGGATTACACATCATGCAACAGTGCCACTGCAATCTGGACAGGAGCGCTTCGGTATTTTAAATGTCGCATCGAAAAATACGGTAAGCTTTACGGAGGAGGAGCTTGAGCTATTAGAGTCAGTTGCTTTTCAAATGGGCTCCGCAATAAAAAGAATCCATTTAACGAACGAGCAACAGGAAATTGCATTAGTACAGGAGCGTAATCGACTAGCGCGGGATTTACACGATTCTGTCAATCAGTTGTTATTTTCAGTGACATTAACATCGCGAGCTGGTATTGAAATGAGTGACCAACCTGAAATAAAGGAAACATTTAAAGAAATTCAAGAGCTAACACAGGAAGCTTTAACGGAAATGCGCGCACTAATTTGGCAGTTGCGCCCTAGAGGACTTGAAAGTGGATTAATTGAGGCGATTAAAGTATACGCTGAGATGCTTGGTCTAAAGCTAATTGTCAATGTTTCAGGTGTCATTCAACTTCCTTCACGCATTGAAGAAACGTTATTCCGTATTGCACAAGAAGGGTTAAATAATATACGTCGTCATGCTGGTGTTAAAATTGCCGAGTTGTATGTTACGGTGACACCAACAGATATTTTGCTCGTAATGAAAGATGAAGGGAGAGGCTTTGTTATCGATCCAAAGGCGAAAATACCTTCACTTGGTATTCAATCAATTAAAGATAGAGCGCATGCAATTGGCGGTACAGCCGATTGGGTGAGTGAAATTGGCAAAGGGACGGAATTATTAATCCGTCTGCCGTATTAGGGGGGAGTAATATGATACGTGTCTTAATTGCGGATGACCACCATGTAGTAAGAAGAGGTTTGCTCTTTTTTTTAAAAACACAAAAGGATATTGAGGTTGTGGGGGAAGCAAAAAACGGTGCTGAAGCTGTTCAATTAGTGAAAGAGGTACAGCCAGATATCGTCCTAATGGATTTAGTCATGCCTGAAATGGACGGTATTCAAGCAACAAAACGTATTAAAGCGTTGTACCCAGCAATTAAAGTGCTGATGCTCACGAGCTTTGCAGACCGAGACCATGTGTTACCAGCCATTGATGCGGGCGCATCGGGCTATCAGCTAAAGGATATCGAGCCGGATGATTTAGTGCATACAATCCGCCAAATTATGCGCGGAGAAAATATGCTGCACCCAGAAGCAACAACTCAGCTAGAGGAAGGCTTGCGTGAGGAGGAGCAAAAGCTTCATATCGCCAACCCGTTAACACCACGCGAACAGGACGTGCTAGCAGAGCTAACGAAGGGCAAAAGCAACCGAGAAATCGCCTCCTCTTTATTCGTAACAGAAAAAACAGTAAAAACACATATTTCTAATATTTTTGCCAAACTACAAGTGCAAGACCGCACACAGGCAGCCCTATATGCAGTAAAGCATGGGCTGACAGAGGGTAGCGGGCAAATGTGAAAAGAGGTATCAGGGAGCATTCATGCTCTCTGGTACCTCTTTATAATAAAGCCCGAGATGCGTATAATAGATAGCTTAGATATGGAGGGGATTGGTATGTCAATATCGGTTCGACAATCTTAATTCTATTAAAATATTATTTAAGTGAGGATTATTATGGGGCAACTAACATTTAGCGAGCTACAAAACTACTTAGCATTAAAATATAAAGAAGGACGAACTTCTTCTGCATTATTTATGAAATTAGTAGAAGAAATTGGTGAAGTTGCAGAGGTATTGAACCAATTAGAAGGTCGAAAGAAAATCGGCTTAGATGCTTCTTTAGAAAAAGAATTAGTTGATGTTATACACTACACAATAGCTATTGCAAGTGTAAATAATATTGATTTAACAAAGGCAATTATCGAAAAAGACAAGGAAGCAGCAATTAAATATAATCAATCTCCCAACTTGGAGGAGTTTTTAGTAGCCCAACAAAAAATAAAATAACAGTATTCATTAATTATTTCTCAATTACTATTCAAATGAAAGCGTCCAAAAAGCCGGCTACGCAAGGCTTTTTGGACGCCACTCTCCTTTAAAAATGGTAATCATCCTCTTTCGGAGCTGGTATTTCATGTGGTTCAATATGCACAAGCACTACACAATATGGATTGAATTTTTTAATCGTATTTTCTATTTGCTCTGTGATTTCATGGCTTTCCCATACATTCAAATAAGGATTAACTGTTACGGTTACATCGACAAATGACATATTGCCATGGGAGCGCCCTTTAAAATCAACTAAGTCGCTTACACCATCCACTTTCCGAATAAGCTCACAAAGTGCCTCCGTATCTTCCGTATTAAAACCATCCGTTAATGTATGCACAGTTCTTTGATTTGTTTCACGATAAAGTGGATTTTTCGTCTACACTTTTTCCTTAGGAATAGCACTACCTTTATTTCAGACAGCTAATAAATAGCTTTGCAATATAAATAGGTTAAAAATACACAACCATCTTTAATATTTACATAATTAGCACACCTGAATTAATGTGATTCTTCTGTGCTTATTTATTGTGAGATATAATAGGTCTATTATACTGAAACGATTTAATTGTAGAATTTTAAAAAACTTTTATTATTTATTTGAGATCTTTTAATTTTGTATTTTTATAATAGTTTTTGTTGTATTACAAAATAATTTAATGAAGAAGATAAAATTAACACCTAAGAATCGAAATGGTCCTTTTTACCTATATTTACATTTATGTTTTTTTTGCTTATTATTTTGGTGATTAGATTATTATCTGGAATGGAATTTTTAATATAAATCCATTTTAAGTACAAATTTAAAGTTTAGTAAGGTTAACAGACATATGGAATTCATTGTATTTTTATTAAGAAATACCGCTCGGCTTATTTAGTTTTGAAGGTCGAAACATTTATAGGCTAAAATTAAAACAGAGATTGGAGGGGAAAATGGTAAATCTAAATAGTTTCCCTTATATAAACGCTACTGTATAGCATAACTTACAATTTTATTTTTAGAAAAAATTTAGTAGCCATAGGAGATGGATAAGTGTGAAAAAAATAATTTACTTACTAGTAATAGTATTTACTTTTTCAATTATTACACCCTCGATTACTTTTGCAAAAAATAATAATTTAGGGGGAGATAATAATTTTGAAATAATTTATGACAGTGAGAACTTAGTAATTTATCAGATTATTGAAGCAGATGGAAATGTCTATGAATATGTTGAAAGTGTTACAATCCTAAATAATGGTGATGAGATGTTGTATCAAGAAAAATATTTAATTACAATTAAGGAAGAAAAACAACTACTTGAGATTAATAAATGGAATATTACAAAGTTTTTAAAAAATGTTTCAGCTAATATGTCTCAAAATTTAATAGACCAAAAAATATTAGACGAACAGCCTGAGCATTCAATTTTTTCGAATTCAAAATCTGGCGGTTCATATATTGCTGATGTTCGATGGATTGAATACTCTAGTGGAACTGCCTATGCAATTGCTGGTGGTACTAAGTCTAAAAGTACAACAACTACAACATGGCAATATAGGGATTTTAAATCAGCTGCTAATGCAATTGTTAGTGCTGAAAAAGATATTGTTTCTTTAGGGATGATTGGCTTAGTTGATGCCGTTATTGCAGCGGTTAAAGGTGGAGAATTACTGTCTTGGACTTTGATAAAAAAAGTTGCAGGGCAATTAGGTAAAGCTGTCCCAATTGCAGGAACTATTGCAACTATATACAACTATGTAAGCCTTTATAATAAAGCTCAAGATGCGTATAATAATATTCCTTAATAGATAGCTTAGATATGGAGGGGATTGGTATGTCGATATTTATAAGCTCTGCAATCCTAATTCTATTTATATTGGGTTGTTATTATCTTTTTAATTTTATTTTACTGTATATGAAAAAGGTAACTACTGATTTTTTTATACAAATTCTTCCGGGTTGGTTTTTTATATTGTTGATTAGTATTGTTGCATTATATGTGTATCCAGATAATTTGCACGGTGTACAATTATTGGTGACAGCTTTTTATATCTCGCTCGTTTTGTGTATAGTCATGGCTATTGCAATTGTGATACTGAGACCATTTTATCCATTAGCATATCATGCGTTTATTCAAAAAGTGAAAACAGATAGACAGATACGTTAAAGCCATCTGGGAGATTTCCATTTTAGTTGGTTTACTTACAACTATGGTGACATGATTTGTTCTAACGACTTACTGTAAGCTCGAAAAACAACTCGAATCAATGTTTATTGAGTTTTCAAAGAAAGCATTCTCTTTGTTCAACAAGCTAATTTCATCGCTAGCGTTAGAGAAGTCGGCAACTGACGGTTTCTCTAACGCCACTCTCCTTTAAAAATGGTAATCATCCTCTTTCGGAGCTGGTATTTCATGTGGTTCAATATGCACAAGCACTACACAATATGGATTGAATTTTTTAATCGTATTTTCTATTTGCTCTGTGATTTCATGGCTTTCCCATACATTCAAATAAGGATTAACTGTTACGGTTACATCGACAAATGACATATTGCCATGGGAGCGCCCTTTAAAATCAACTAAGTCGCTTACACCATCCACTTTCCGAATAAGCTCACAAAGTGCCTCCGTATCTTCCGTATTAAAACCATCCGTTAATGTATGCACAGCTTCCCAAAATATTTCTATACCTGTTTTGACAATAATAATGCCGACAAGTAACGCTGTAATGACATCAATAATTGGAAAGCCGATAATAGCCGCACCAATACCGATAGCTGTGCCAATACTAACGAGGGCATCTGAGCGATTATCGTAGGCGGCTGCTCTAACAGCACTGCTATTGATTTTATTTGCTAGCGCAATATTGTAGCGGTAAACACCATACATAATAACAGCACTAATTAGTGCAATAATTGCTGTTAACATAGAAGGTGTAGTGTGTGTAGGATTCCAAATGTTTTTAACAGAAGATATGAGTACTTGGATACCTACTGCAATCATAATAAATGCTGCGATTAGTGAAGCTACTGTTTCCGCGCGCAAATGCCCGTATTGATGGTTATCATCTGCTGGCTTTTGAGAAATACGCAAACCAACTAATACGGCGATAGAAGCAATAATATCCGTTGTGTTATTTAAGCCATCTGCTTTTAATGCGGCTGAGCTCCCGAGATAGCCGACAATCAATTTCATCGCGCTTAATGCAATATATGTACCAATTGATAACCATGCACCTTTTTCACCCGCACGTAAATTTGTATATAGCTCCACAATGTTTCCTCCTAGAAAGATTTTTAGGCATACTAAAGGGCGTGTCTGAAAATTATTTTCAGACACGCCCTAATGGTGACATATGTTTATGTGACCATCGTAGTATTAATAAATAATGTTTAGAAAGTTAAAACTTATTGTAAATCAAAAGTATCGAATCAAGTGTTTTCAATAAGATATAATCTAATAAAACAGCTATCATTGTCCGAAAAGCGTTATGTTAAACCACTTTTCGGGTAACTCCTTAAACTTCTTCAATTAAATTATTTTCGGTTACTTCAATCTCTTCTAGCTTTTTAATTTCGAGATATAAAATATGATGACCGTCGGATTCCTTAATTGTAAATTGATAACCGTAAGCTTCGAATGTATCACCTTCGACTACATCAAAATGCTGTGTCATTACCCAGCCACCGATTGTATCAATATCTTCATCTTCAATTGCAATTCCTAAAATATCATTGACATTTTCTAAAAGCATTTTTGCATCAATAATATAATGATTTTCGCTTATTTCCTGTATTTCTGGTATTTCGTCAGCATCGAATTCGTCTTGAATATCACCGACAATTTCCTCGATAATATCTTCAATTGTTACTAAACCAGATGTACCACCGTATTCATCCAATAAAATAGCCAAATGGATGCGTTCTTGCTGGAACTTTAATAATAAGTCACTAATCGGAATTGTGTCAATTACACGAATAACGGGTTGCATATAATCTTCTACTTTTGTTTCCCCATTTACAGGGTCTTTAATGTAAGCAGTTAATAAATGCTTCATGTTGACTAAGCCGACAACATGGTCTTTGTCGCCATCGGTAATTGGATAACGCGTATATTGTTCAACGCCCATTACTTCAAATACTTCTCGTAATGTTTGTTCTTTTTCAATGCTAATAATTTCAGTACGGGGTACCATAATTTCTTTTGCGATTCGATCAGAAAACTCGAAAATGCTATTTACATATTCGTATTCAGAGTGATTAATTTCTCCACCCTTTAAGCTATCTGATAAAATCATGCGAAGCTCTTCCTCGGAGTGGGCTGCTTCTGATTCAGAAACCAATTTTAAACCAAAAAGTCCTGTTAACGCACGAGCTGAGCCGTTTAATGCGCGAATGAAAGGATACATAATGTTATGGAATAAAATAAGTGGCCCTGCTAAATTTAATGTGACAGCCTCCGCTTTTTGAATAGCTAATGTTTTCGGCGCTAATTCCCCTACGACAACGTGTAAAAATGTCACAAGTGAAAAGGCAATAATAAATGAAAGAAGCGATGTAATGCGACCTTCTAAGCCAAATAACTCAAATAACGGATGTAAAATAAACGCAAATGTCGGCTCACCTAGCCATCCTAATCCGAGTGCGGTAATTGTAATACCGAGCTGACAGGCTGACAAATATTCATCTAAATTTGAAATTACTTTTTTCGCCTTCAACGCCTTTTTGTTACCTTCCGCTACAAGCTGGTCGATACGTGTAGCCCTTATTTTTACTATGGCAAACTCACTAGCAACAAAAAATGCCGTAGCAGCAATTAATAGAGCAAATGCTACAAGCCTTATGGTTAGCTCTCCTATATCTCCGTCCAAATAATTCCTTTATTTGCGGCCCAGATGAGGGTGGCAAATAAAGAGTACACCTCCTATAATAGAAAAATTTTTTGAATACTTTTATCATAAAAGATTTCTCACTAAAAAACAATTTTTGCTGACGATTTTTTTCAACTCTGTTTAAAATGGCAAGTAAGGCTTGGTATGTGACGAGCAATAGTAAGGATAACCTTAATTCGAGTGAATATTCCGTTAATTTGTATTATCATATAATTAACTATAAATAAAAAGAGAGGGGACATGGCATGAATGCGAAAATGTGGTTGCTAGTATTTAGCGTATTACTGCTTTTAGTAGCTTGTACAGGTAATAAGAAAGAAGCTTGGCAGGAAAGCGAATTTTTTGAATCAGGAAGTTATCGAATGATTGGAATCAAAGATAAAGTTGGCTTTATTTACGATAAAGAAACGATACCATTTACTGCAAATGAACCGAATAAATATATGTGGCATTTTTGGGGTGATGAGGATGAGTTAAAAGGCGATATTAAAGTAATTGGGATATTTGAAGACGAGCCAGACGAAAAAATTGAAGTTTTACACGAAAAAATTAACTATTTAAGTGCTCACAACGGTGCAGATTATCATATACCTAGTTTGATGGAGTTGCCGAAAGCTGGTATGTGGAAGCTAGAAGTTTATATAGATGATAAAATTTTTGAAACGATTTATGTTGAGGTGGCATAATTTTATTAACGACAGAATTCACAAAAACATTTAATTTTTCAAAAAATATTGACTTAGTAAATTTCTGTATGCTAATCTTAAGGGGCACTAAATAATTTAAGGAAATGGAGGTAAGGATTATGATGATTTTATTAAACAGCACAATAACTAAACATTTTAATCCGGACCTGTAGCATGTTCTTTTTATTATTTGCTTGAACGCGCATAATAACAAGATGATACAGGCACGTCCCTGTATCTCTTATTTTAGGCATGTATCCTAATATAATGGGGATATATGTCTTTTTTTGTGCCTAAGGCGTGCGAAAATAGATGAAGGAGGACATCCGTATGTTCAAACAGTTTCAAGTGAAAATTTTAAAAAGAGAATCGCTAGATAGTGGATAGTGTAACTTTACAGTGAAGGTAGGTAAAAAAGAATATGTTTGATGTATTAGGAAAATTAACATGGTTTTTTAAGCAATATTGGAGGCGTTACACAATTGCGATTGTGCTGCTGATTTTAGCGAGTATCGTTGAAGTACTTCCGCCATGGGTACTCGGTCAGGCAATTGATGAGATGACGGAAGGTATAATGACAAAGGAATTGCTTAGCTTTTATTTAATAGGCATGCTTGTCATTATTGTACTCAGTTATTTAATGAATTTCGTGTGGCAATATCAATTATTCGGCGGTGCGATTACATTGGAGCGGATTTTACGTAAACGATTAATGCACCAATTTTTAAAAATGACGCCAACATTTTATGAGAAAAATCGTACAGGTGATTTAATGGCTCGTGCGACGAACGATTTAAACGCGGTGTCATTAACGGCTGGCTTTGGTATTATGACGTTGATTGATTCGACGGTTTATATGGGTGCAATTATTTTAGCGATGGGCTTTTTCATTTCATGGAAATTAACATTTTTTGCAATGCTACCTGTGCCAATCATGGCGATTTTAATTCAATACTTAGGGAAAATCGTTCATGAGCGTTATATGACTGCGCAAGAGGCGTTTGGTGAGCTCAATGACGATGTATTAGAATCAGTCGCTGGTGTACGTGTTATTCGCGCTTACGTACAAGAAACGAGAGATCAAAAGCACTTTGCTAATAAAAGTGAGGATGTATTCCAAAAAAATATGCATGTAGCAAAAATTAATGCATTATTTGGACCAATTACAAAAGCAGGTACGGCCATTTGTTATGTTGTAGCATTAGGGTACGGGGCTGTCTTAGTATCGAACAACGAATTGACAGTAGGTCAGCTTGTAACGTTTAACGTTTATCTAGGGTTGGCAGTATGGCCAATGTTCGCCATTGGCGAGTTGATTAACGTCATGCAGCAGGGGAATGCCTCGCTTGACCGTGTACAAGAAACACTTGATTACGAGGCAGATGTACAAAATCCAACACAAGCTGTGGCATTACAAGCGCCAACAGCCATTGGTTTTAATAATTTTACATTCCAATATCCTTTATCGCAGGTGAAAAACCTGCAGCAAATTTCAGTTGCCTTAAAGCAAGGGCAAACTTTAGGAATTGTCGGAAAAACAGGCGCGGGTAAAACAACATTTGTTAAGCAGCTATTACGAGAATATCCAATTGGTAATGGTCAATTAACAATTGCTGACATTGACTTGGCACAGCAAACGAAGGAGCAAGTGCTCGATTGGATTGGCTACGTGCCACAAGACCATGTCTTATTCTCAAGGACAATTCGTGAAAACATTTTATTTGGTAAAGAAGATGCAACAGAGGCGCAAATTGCAGATGCGATTCGACTTGCGCATTTTGAGCAAGATTTAAAAAACTTGCCGATGGGCATTGAAACGCTCGTAGGAGAGAAGGGTGTTTCACTATCGGGTGGACAAAAGCAGCGTGTATCAATTGCGCGTGCACTCATTAAAAATCCTGAAATATTAATTTTGGACGATTCATTGTCAGCAGTTGACGCAAAAACAGAGGCAAAAATTATTGACAATATTCAAAATGAACGCAGTGGTAAAACGACGATTATTACGACACACCGTTTATCAGGCATCCAACACGCAGACCACATTATCGTGTTAGATGATGGGATGATTACAGAGCAAGGTACACATGAGGAGCTTCTTGCACAGAATGGCTGGTATAAAGAGCAATTTGACCGCCAGCAGCTAGAGGGGGGATCTGAATGAGTACAAGTAAACGTTTGTATCATTACGCTTTAACATTTAAAAAGCCAATTTTAGTCGGTTTGACTTTATTAACATTAGCTGTTTTTGCAGAGCTAGCCGGGCCATTTATCGCAAAACATATAATTGATAATTATATGACGCCGGGGACAATAGCTGTTAAACCATTGACTGGACTATTAGCGGTGTTCTTCGGGCTATCTATAGCGACAGCGATTTTACGTTATTTTATGTATATTTATTTGCAAATCGGGGCGAATCGCGTTGTGCAACAAATGCGCCGAGATGTTTTTGGTCATATTCAAACATTGCCGATTCATTACTTTGACAATTTACCAGCCGGAAAAGTAGTGGCACGTGTGACGAATGATACAGAGGCTGTGCGCAATTTATATGTGCAAGTGCTCTCACAGTTTGCAACAAGCATTATTTCCATTGCAGGGGTTTATATTGCTTTATTTATTTTAGATGTGAAATTGGGGCTAATCGCTTTAATTGTTATTCCACTTGTTTATGGCTGGATGATTGGTTATCGCAAATTTGCCGCAAAGTATAATCATGTTATCCGAACAAAAATCGCAGATATTAATGCGATGATTAATGAGTCGATTAACGGAATGACAATTATTCAGGCATTCCGTCGCGAAAACCAAATGAAAAAGGAGTTCGCGGAGATGAATGATGAGCATTATGAATATAATCGCAAGCTGTTATTTTTAGATTCAGCTACATCATTCAACTTAGTAAACGTCTTTCGATTATTAATGTTTATGGTTTTCATTTATTACTTTGGTACACAATCAATGACGATGCCAGAGGCAATAACAGCGGGGACATTATACGCACTTGTCGACTATTTGACACGTCTGTTCAACCCAATTGTTAACTTTGTAAACCAGTTCTCACAGCTTGAGCGCTCATTAGTAGCAGGCTCTCGCGTATTTGAGCTATTAGATCAACAGGGTGAACCAGTGAGTGAACACCGTATCGAGCGTTATGAGGGCAATGTTGTGTTTGAAAATGTTTCATTTGCCTATAAAAATGATGAGTATGTGCTGAAAAATTTAAATTTCGAAGCGAAAAAGGGCGAAACAGTCGCACTTGTTGGGCATACAGGGTCAGGAAAAAGCTCGATTATGAACCTATTATTCCGCTTCTACGACCCACAAAAAGGGTGCATTACAATTGATGGGCAGGATATTACAAGCTTGCCTCGTCAATCAATACGCGACCATATGGGCATTGTGCTACAAGACCCGTATTTATTTACAGGGACAATCGCCTCCAATGTCAGCTTAAACGACGAGCGTATTTCACGCGAAACAGTGGAAAAGGCACTAGCTGCTGTTGGCGGTGAACGCGTATTAGCGAATTTAGAAAAAGGACTGGATGAGCCGGTAATCGAAAAAGGAAGCACGCTGTCCTCAGGGCAGCGCCAATTAATTTCCTTCGCCCGCGCACTTGCCTTTAATCCAGCGATATTAATTTTAGATGAGGCTACATCGAATATTGATACAGAAACAGAGGAAATTATTCAGCATGCGATGGAAGTCCTAAAACAGGGACGCACAACATTTATTATCGCTCACCGTCTATCAACAATAAAAAATGCTGATAAAATTCTTGTATTAGACCGTGGCGAAATTGTCGAGCAAGGTACGCATGAGGAGCTATTAGCATTAGGCGGTCGCTACGAAACAATGTATCAGCTACAGGCAAATTCATTAAATGGATAAGGTGCCTGGCACGCAAACAATTCTGATAATTCACTACAATTTAAGGCGCTAACAAATTTTGTTAGCGCCTTATTTTTATCTATTTAAATACTTCCTAAAATGCATTTTACCATAATTAAAATAAACCGAGTTTTGTAGTCTTGAAGACAAGATGGGTCTTTCGAGCAATGGTGTTGTTTTGATTTTTGTTGTTAAGTATATTGCTTATTTACTACGAAGAACGTATATTTAGATTATCGAATTAATTGTCTAAAAAACGAGGTGCGACAAGTGAAAAAATGGCTTCATGAGTGGGGCAGAAGCTTAAAATCTTTTAATCGAAATATACGCTTATTTATTTTATCAAATGTGCTTATTCAAATAGGGATGGGCGTATTTAGTGTTATGTACAATTTATATATCCGAGAGCTCGGCTTGCCAGAGTCAGTGAATGGTAGTGTCATTTCTATGACTTCACTGGCGACGGCGCTAATGCTTATACCTGCTGGACTATTGAGTGATAAAATTGGGCGCAAATGGCTCTTGATTATTGGCTCAACTTTAACGGCTATTTTGCTTGTAGGACGCAGTGTTGTGATTGCTGAGCAGCCAATGCTAATGCTTGCTTTCGGTATGGGGATTGTTTGGGCGCTAGCACAAGTTTCTGGTGTTCCATTTCTAGCTGAAAATTCGAGCCCGCGTGAGCGAATGCAATTGTTCAGTATTCATTTCGCACTTGTAACGGTATCCAATGTTGTCGGTAATTTATTAGGCGGTATTATTGCAGATAGCTTACAATGGCTGGCAAAAATGGGAGAGGTCGAGAGCATTCAAGTTTCACTACTGACTGGCTGTGTTATTTTCTTCTGTGGTTTATTCCCGTTATTCAAGCTAAAGCCTATGGCAACAAATGCACAGAAAGCAAAAGAAGAGTCACAAGAGGCGGCATCTGAAATGAGCAAGGAAGCAGGCTGGTCATTTAATTTAAAAATGATTTTATTTTTCGGTACAGCAAATTTACTAGTTGGCTTTGGGGCAGGCTTAGTCATTCCATACTTAAATTTATATTTTGCAAATCGCTTTGATGCTTCTAACTCTTATATTGGATTTATTTTAGCGCTGGGCTCTGCGATGACAACTGTTGCAATGTTAATCGGTCCAATGCTAGTAAAGCGTGTTGGAAAAGTGAGGGCGCTTGTTTTATTCCAGCTCATGTCCATTCCGTTTTTATTTTTAACGGCTTTTACCAACTCCTTGCTTCTAGCATCTATCGGCTTTTTAATGCGTCAGGCGTTAATGAATGCAGGTAATCCGATTCAAAGTGCGATTGCTATGGAAGTTGTTCATGATAAATATAAAGGTTTAGCCAACTCGGTTAATCAAATGGTCTTTAATTTAGGCTGGGCGGTTATGGGCTTGCCAGCTGCATGGCTTGTTACGACATATGGCTCTTACTGGGGCTATGCCTATGCCTTCACGATTACAGGAGGTCTTTATTTAATCGCCTCTACATTTTTCTATATTACATTTGGACGAAGGTACGTGTTGAGGGAAGAAACCGCAATAAAATAAAGAACCTCCTAAAGTGCTGCATCCCAAAACTTAGAGTAAAAACTAACTTTTGGGGTGATTTTTTTATGGTCAAATATAACGAAGAATTTAAGTTGAAAGTTGTCCAAGATTATTTAACGGGACATTAGGTTTTACTTTAATTACAAGGAAATATTTTATCTTTGATAAAACAGTCGTCATACGCTGGGTACGTGTTTATAAAGCATTTGGTCGAAATGGCTTGACAGTGAAGAAAAAGAAGCAGTTTTATTCTATTCAACTCAAATTAGATTTATTACACTTTATGAAACAAACAGGTGCTTCTTATCTAGATACAGCGATTCGGTGTAAGATGAATAATCCTTCTGTCATCGCCAAATGGAACAGTACATTTCTAAAAGAAGGAATAGGGGGCCTGCAAGAAAAAGTGAAGGGGCGCCCGTCTATGTCTAAAAAATCAAAATCAATCTCTCAACTAGGCAAGAAAAAGAAATATCACGTGAGGAGCAGTTAGAGCGCGAAAATGAACTACTTCGTCTAGAGGTTGCGTACCTAAAAAAGTTGAAGGCGTTTCGAGAGAATTTGGATGCCTTCCTCGAAAAGCACAAGCAGCGATTGCCTTTGAACTCAAAGAAGAAGGATTCCGATTAAAAGATGTCTTAGTACGTGTGGACATTCAAGAGGCTACGTATAGCAAATGCACCAGAAAGATCCAGATAAAGATTGGAAAACGTTAATTTTAGAGACGTTTAAAAAACATGAAGGTCGATATGGCTACCGTCGTATTCATGTAGAATTGATAGCGCAAGGCTACACAATTAATCATAAAAAAGTACAGCGTATCATGCAGGAATTGGATTTGAAATGTGAGAAATTCGTCCGCAAATCACGCTATAAATCGTATAAAGGCACAGTTGGAAAAGTGGCGAAAAATCGTTTAAATGGCCGTTTCAATACACCTTATGCCCTTCAAAAAGTGGTAACCGACGTAATAGAATTCAAATGTACAAATGATGAAAAATTGTATTTGAGCCCAATTATGGGTTTATACAACGGTGAGATTATTGGATTTAGTATGTCTAAACGACTGACACTAGATTTTGTGCTAGATTCTTTGAAACAAGCCCTTCCAATTATTCAAGAACGTGCAGAATATCGAACAACGATTCATTCCAATCAAGGTTGGCACTATCAACAGAACAAATGGGTGAAAACTGAAGTGACCCCTTAAAGTTAGACACGGTTATTTCGTTTAGGCAATTTGGGTAAAATGAGTTCGGTACTGCACCGGACTCATTTTTAATTTTGCCTTCATACGTTTCGTGTTGTAATAGTTTATATAGTTTTCAAGTTCCTTTTTAAAATGCTCGACACTTTCAAATTCCTTTAAATAGAGAAATTTCGACTTCATGATGCCAAAGAAATTCTCCATGACAGAATTGTCGTAACAGTTTCCTTTACGCGACATACTCTGCACAATCCCTCTAAAGCCTTTTCTACCATCTCTGAAACTAATGAATATGTAGGTCTAGAGCCAATTGTATACGTAATAATTTCGCCATTAAATAAGTCTAAAACAGGCGATAAATAAAGCTTTTCACCAAATAACTTAAACTCTGTAATATCTGTTACCCATTTCTCATTAGGCGCTTTTGCTGTAAAATCGCGATCTAAAATGTTAGGCGCAATTTTACCAACTGTCCCTTTATATGACTTATATTTTTTCATACGAACGATGCACTTTAAGCTTAGCGCTTTCATCAGGCGTTGCACTTTCTTATGATTCACTTTTTGCCCACGATACGCTAGCTCATCACGAATGCGACGATAGCCATAACGGCCTTCATGTTCCTTATAGATTTCTTGAATTTTGGCCTTTAACTCGGCATCTGGATCGGGACGATTCATCTTCTTTACTAAATCATAGTACGTGCTACGTGGAATTTCTGCGAACGCTATAAGCGCCTTCACCGAGTATTTATGCCTTAATTCATAGATGACTTTTACTTTGCCCTCTTTGGTGATTTTTTCTTGGCTTGAACTAAGGCGTTCAACTTTTTTAAATACTCGTTTTCCATACGTAGACGATTGATTTCTGCTTGAAGTGCTTCTGGTGAGCCTTCTACTGGTGCTTGTTTTGGCTGTTTATTTGTTTCTTTTTTCATGGATGGACGCCCCTTTCTCTTTGATTGAAGGGCATCGAATCCTTTTGTTTCAAATTGTTTTTTCCAAACACGAAGTGTAGAAGGAGTAGCTATATGAAAGATAGCTGCCGTTTCAAGTAAGGACGTACCGTTTTCAATCATATAGTTTAGTACGTCTAGTTTAAACTGTGCCGAATGATTTGTATATCGTTTTATAAATGTTTCTACGCCGTTATACTCATATTGTTTTGCCCAATTAAGAATTGCTTTGTGATCTGTTCCCATTGATTTAGCAATTTCATGTGAACTTTCTTTGCCTTCTAAGTAGCGTAGGACTGCTTGTAATTTTTCTTCTGATGTATATTTAGCCATATAAAAACTGCACCTCCAATTGTTAGACGTGTCTAACAATTGGGGAGCAGTTCACTACCGTTTTTAGGGGGGGAAATATACTAGATGCTCATGTATAATAAACTATTTATTAACAAGATAAGAAAAAACTCCATCTTCAGTTAAACTAGAAACAATAGCAATATACATATCATCTTGTTGATATTTTATTGTAATTAAATCTTCATTTGCAGAATTTTGATGATAAGCTATTTCATATATTTTATCATTATATTGTTTTTTTATGAATTGATGCTCATCTAAACTATTAAAGATAACAGGTGTTTTTTGTTGGATGATAGACAACACATCATTAGACTCAGTTTGTAAATATTGATCTACTAATACATTATCTAATTTAATACTAGAATTAGATTTTTTGAAGTCCTCTTGTAGACTAGATTCTAAATTTAAAGAGTTAACAATTAAATTTTCTGCCATCTCAGTATATTGAGGTGAAGCCTGGTAATTATTTTCTACTTGGTAGCCTTGATAGCCTCCGACAACCCATGTTTGCCATACTTCTGTTCCACAAGCATATGTTGACGAATCAAGACCAGAAATCGTTGATACACCGACTGCTGCAGAACGATTTAGTGAACCTAGTGGTATATTTCGATTCCAACTAACATTGTGGGTAATACCTTGATCAAGTCGTCGTCCAAAAAGCGAGCTATCATAAACTACTGTAGCAGAACTTTCCGTATTATAAGATGTAGACATGCCACCCCGTACAGCACCTTTGGAAATAGATGTAACAAGTACTGTGTGGCTATTTAAATTAAACGAGCTAGTACTGGATGCTCCAGCGCTAAAATGTAAACGTGCATCATAAACGCCGTTACAATTTTCAGCTAATAGCCCCGTTACTGAATATGTTCTAGCAACATAGGAAGCTGGTCCAGAGCTAGGGAGATAAGTAGCCCAACTATAAGCTAATGATTTACTAGGAGATAAACTTAATAATAAAATTAATACTGTTAGAAATGTAAATATTCTTTTCATTAATAACTCCTCCATTTAAAAATAACTTGTTAATAATTATCCTCTATCAAGCATATATTAAAATATAAAAGTAGAAATTCATAAAATTATATTTTATGAAGGGTATAATTTGACTTTTATAGCTCCTTTCTATAGTATTGAATTACCTGATAGAGATAAATATGGGTATTATTGTAATATAAAACACTTATATTGTCAATTTAGGATTTATTAATCGTATAAACTATTTTATATTTCAATAAAATATTCGATATTGATAAATATTAAAACGATTGAATGTTCTGTAAACTCATGTTGAAATAAGGAATTAACAGGAGGCGATAAAATGAAAAAACAAATTCACTTTATATTGTTATTTATCTTACTGTTAACAGGCTGTGCCAACCAATTAGCGAGACTAGAAGATGCCTTATTAGAGTCTGGGATTGAAAATGTAGATAAAATAATTATTATGGATGTGCCGACGAAAGAAAAACGTATTATAGATAATCCGCAGCTGTTGGAGGAGTTTATTAGTAAGATGGAAGGTACACGAATCATGCCGCAAGAAAAGGAGAAAGAAGAAAATGCTCAGTATGTAGTAGAGTTTTATGAGCAGGAAAATTCGTTTAAATATTATACACCTTTAACGTCAAGAGAGCGTGGCGATTACACAAATACAAATCCGATATCGATTGTAGAATCCTATTTTAAAAAGGCAGATGCGATGGAGTAATGCTAGTAGAAATTTCGAAGAAATATTACGGTGCGCATCCTACAAGCCAGTAATGGCACTGCTTGTAGGACGCTTTTAAAATTGTAGTGAATTGTCAGAATTGTTTGTGTGCCAGGCACACACTCAGGCACACACTCAGGCACACACTCAATTAAGCAAAGATTTCAAAAATACCAATCGCGATAAGTAACCAGCCTGAAATAGCTGTAGAGTACTGTCCGATAAATGTTTTGGTTAATAAAATACCAAAATGGCTACCAATAGCTACTGTAATAAAGGAAAAAACACCAATGGAAATGACCATCCATATTGTCGAAATGTCATTTGCACCAATTGCGATACCTGTAGCTAAGCAATTGGCAGAGAGCACAAACCCTAAGGGAATCGCTTCTTTTAAAGAAAGGATGGAATTTTTATCTTTATCAAATGATTTCACACGATTTGTTTTAATCAATCGATGTGATAACAATGTCCATACGCCAATAACACATAGTAAAAGGCTACCTAACAAATTGGCAAGATATACTGAAATATAGTCAATCAATGCTACACCGACTGTGACTGCTACATATGTTATAATCATGGACAATATCGCAATTGTAGCGTTTGATACTAGGGGGATTTTTATTCGTTTCATTCCATATGCTAGGCTTATCCCCAAGTTATCTAAATTTACTGCTATACCTACAAGAATGATAGTAATCCACTGCATCGAATCCTCCTCGAAACTGCTAATCCATTTTTCCTCCATATTATATGAATAAAATCCTATTTGGTTCGACACAGTGCTAAACATGGATTAATTTCAGGAAAGATAAAAATGAAAGATTAAGCCACCCTAAGCTTCTTTTTAAAATGAATTACGAAGGTAATGATAAAGACAATGATTAAAACAAGGAAAAACATATGGTGTGGAACATGTATGCCAATTATACTAACGAGCATTTTTAGTGCAACGATGCCAATAATGAGAAAGGCTGCTTCTTCTAATTCAGGTATTTTTTCAATGACGGTTAAAAATAAACCCGCAATTGTTCTCATCATTAAAATGCCTAACATTCCTCCAATCATTAATATCCAAACTTCACTGGATATTGCAAACGCAGCAAATATGGCATCAAGTGAAAAAGCGATATCCATTAACTCTATCATAATGACAGTCGCCCAAAAGCTTCCGAAAATGCGAACTAATAACCCTGATTTTTTAACCTCTTTGACACTGTCTTCTTGCCCTATTTGAGCGAAATGAGCAACACACAGCCACCCCAAATACAAGGCACCTAGCAATTTGATAAACCAAAATTCCACTAAATAAACGCCAATGCCTATAAATAAAAATCGAAAAAAATAAGCACCCATCATCCCATACATCAATGCTCGCTTCCGTTGCTTGTTCGGCAAATGCTTCACTAACACCGCCAAGACAAGCGCATTATCTGCTGAGAGTAAACCTTCAATAATAATGAGTGTAGATATTAATCCCCATGATACAGGGTCCGTTAAAACGTCCTTCCACATATTCCAGTCGAAAAATTGCATATATATAGATAAAATTCCTTGAATAATTTCCAAAGCGTCCCCCCTACTAGCACGATGCTAGTCTAGTATATGCACAATCGTTACTGTTATGAGAAGGAGGATAGCAATGAAAATAAGGCACTAACAAATTTTGTTAGTACCCTAAATTGTAGTGAATTGTCAGAATTGTTTGCGTGCCAGGCACCTTTAGTCGTACACATGAAATAACATCAGCTCATGTATCATCTTCTCAACAATCGCCAAATCCTCCTCGGCTGGTTTTGCGCCGATAAAGCGAATGCTACCATCTTTATGATACTCTGCTTGATAGCGCTGCTGTTTATAAAAAAAACTAATCAACCAGCCGGGTAGCTGCTTGTTTTCAAATAATGGCTTAAAATTAAAATGTTGAATCATGAAACCACTCCTTCCTATTTATCGTACTAAATAAGTGAAAGCTTATGCAATAGCGATTGTTTTGTAATATGGCATTTCTGTTATACAATATGAGCGTAATTGATATAGAAACGAGAGGATACAATGGATAGTTTATTTGGACTATTAATTTTACTTGCGGGTGTTGGAGCAATTGTTGGAGCGGCGACAAATTATATGGCGATTAAAATGCTGTTTCGTCCGTATAAGCCGATTTATTTTATGCGCTGGCGCCTGCCGTTAACGCCGGGACTTATTCCGAAAAGACGTGATGTGCTAGCAATTCAGTTAGGGAAAACGGTAGCTGATTATTTATTAACACCAGATACGATTAAAAAGAAATTTTTATCGCAAGATGTGCGGGATAATGTACTTGAGTTTGCTCGTCAAAAAGTAGCAGCAGAGGTATTCACACAGGACAGAACGATTAATGACTGGTTAAAGCTTGCGAATTTGCAGCATACTCCGGCTCTATTAGAGCAAAAAGTTGATGCAATCATTGCCAATCAATTTATATCCGTAAAAAATGTGCTGGCAACAAAAACAATTCAGCAGTTAATGCCTGAGGATTTAGAGCCTGTACTAGATAAAAAAATTGGCGATGCTGTCGAGCAAATTTTGGATAAGGGAGTGGCTTACTTCCAATCGCCTGAGGGCGCAAAAACGATTAAAAATTTATTAGATGACTTTTTAAATTCAAAAGGTTCCTTTGGTGGCATGATTTCAATGTTTATGGGTGATTCAATGTCGCTCGTTGAAAAGGTACAGCGCGAACTAATCCGCTTTTTACAAGCGCCAGGTACAAGCGCTCTTTTATATCGCATTTTTTCAGCAGAATGGGAAAAAATTAAACAACGTCCTGCAATGGACTTTATGAAAGATATAAACTTTGATACGATTGAACAGAGCATTCAAGCATATGCGAAAGAGCAGCTTGCCATTGAAACGCGTCTAGACAAAACAATTAATGATTATTGGCCACAGGGGCAAAACTGGACAAATGACGAGCTGTTACCAAAAGTGATGGATAAAGCATTCCAAGCAGCAGAAGGTAAAATTGAAGATGTATTAAAACGTCTAAACTTAGCGGAAGTTGTGCGTCAACAAGTGGACTCATTCCCGATTGCTAAGCTTGAAGAGCTTGTGTTAGGCATAATTAGCCGCGAACTGCGTATGATTACATGGCTAGGTGGCATTATTGGTGGTATCGTTGGTATTGTGCAAGCGATTATTGTCTTTATGACAAATTAAAAGGAAAGTAGGAATACGATGATTAACATTTATGAGGATATTAACAGATTAGAAGCGACATTTCGCAAAACAGATGAATTTAAGTTATTGCAAGAAACTGTTGAAGCTGTGCGTAACGATGATGAAGCGAAAAACTTATTTACAAATTTCCGCGATATTCAAATGAAGCTACAACAAAAGCAAATGTCTGGGGAAGAGCTACTAGAGGATGAGCTTGCTTATGCGCAAAAGGCAGCACAGCTTGCTCAGCAAAATATAAAAATTCTTGCAATGCTTGAAGCCGAAATGGGTTTAAGTCGTGTAATCGAAGAAGTGAACCGTATTTTAACAAAACCAGTTCAAACGCTTTATGATGGGCTATAAAAATAAACGAGGTTGCCTGAAAAGCAGTGCGTTCGCACGCTTTTCAGGCAACCTTGTTTTTTGGTACAATAATAGTTGTATGTTAATTTGGGCGGTGCGTCGTAGAAAGCATGCCTTAATGCTTATAACAGTTGAATGAGACTTTTAAAAAAGACAAGATGATTTTTATTTATAGAAAAAAGTGTTAGATTCCCTGTTTAAAGCCTTTTAAAATAAAACAAATAGAGTATCTGAAAAGTAATGCTTTGCACGCTTTTCAGAGGCCCCCTATACACCAATTTATAATGAGGTAGAGAAAAAACAATGAAAACGATAAAAATAAATGAACAATTTAAAGAAGATTGGAATCGAGTATTAACTCATATTGCTAATCTTTTTTATGAGGATTCTGTTATACAATTTACACAAGATGGCGCGGACATGGAAATTGTCTTTCAGCATCGCGTCGAGGCTGATTTTACAATTCATACAGCAGCACAGCTTACAGTTGATGGAAAGAACTATACAAGTGATTATGCCATTCGTTATACAACGGAAGGAACGGAAAAGGAGCAAAATATTCGTATAAAGCGTGCGTTATCACATGTAATGCTAGATGTGCTTGAACAATACACAGGTATGACGCAGCAATGGGGTATTTTAACAGGAGTTCGTCCAACAAAGCTGTATCATAAGTATCGTAAAGCGGGCATGCATGAGGAAGAAATTTTTGCGGTGCTAAAAAAGGATTATCGTCTATCGGATGCTAAAATATCTTTAATGAAGGAAATCGTAGCGAGACAGCTACAAATTATTCCTAATTTAGATGAGCTAGGGCAGGAAATTTCAATTTATATTGGCGTGCCATTTTGTCCGACGATGTGTGCTTATTGCACATTTCCCGCATATGCCATTCAAAGCAACCGCAAGCAAGGGCGCGTAGATAAATTTATTGACGGCTTGCATATTGAATTGCGTGAAATGGGTAAATGGTTGACGGAAAAGAATATGCGTATAACATCGATTTATTGGGGCGGTGGAACACCTACTTCAATTGAAGCGGATGAAATGGACGCACTTTATAAAACGATGTTTGAATCGTTCCCAAACCCACAAACGATTCGCGAAATTACAGTAGAGGCTGGGCGTCCTGATACAATTACTCCGGAAAAACTAGAAGTGCTTAAAAAATGGGGAATCGACCGTATTTCTGTCAATCCACAGTCCTATACGCAAGAAACTTTAAAAGCGATTGGCCGTCATCATACAGTGCAAGAAACGATTGATAAGTTTTGGCTATCACGCGAGCATGGGATGAATAATATTAATATGGACTTAATTATCGGGTTGCCGAACGAAGGTATTACTGAATTCGAGCATTCTTTAAATGAATCAGCGAAGATGTTGCCTGAATCTCTTACAGTCCATACGTTAAGCTTTAAGCGCGCATCAGAAATGACACGCAATAAAGACAAGTACCGTGTAGCAGACCGTAATACAGTGAGTCAGATGATGCAAATGGCAACGGACTGGACAAAAGAAAATGGTTATGTCCCATATTATTTATATCGACAAAAAAATATTTTAGGTAATTTAGAAAATGTCGGTTATTGTAAACCGGGCGAGGAGTCTATTTACAATATCGTAATTATGGAGGAAGTGCAGACAATTTTAGGAATCGGCTGTGGTGCTTCATCAAAATTTGTACATCCTGAAACAGGGAAAATAACACAATTCCACAATCCTAAAGACCCGGCAGCGTATATCATGACTTTTGAAGAATCAATTAAGAAAAAAATTGAAATTTTAAATGATTTATACGTAAAAATTAGGTAAAATAGCAGGGAGTAGCATATTTATTATATGTTATTTCCTGTTTTATTATTTATATTAACTGCGACTATAGCATTATATAACTCCCCTGCTTTTTGGGGGATATTCTGGGAGGTGCACTGATGAATAAAGGTACACTAAAAGAGCTTGCGGGAACAATTAGACACCTACGTGTGGAAGAACGCTATGAAGAAATAATTATAGCGAGTGATGAAATTGCAAATACATTATTCAAATTGAATGAAGTTGATGACATACTCGATATATTGAAAAATAGGATCGTTGCCTATGTATATACAGGCAACTATGAAGAAGCTTTCGCTGCGCTCTTTCAAGTAGAGCAAATTTGTAGCAACCATCCATCGAACGAGCATTATAGCTTGTACTACGGACTAGCGGGTATTTTATACACAGTGTTAAATCATACAGAAATGGCGAAAGAAGCGATGTTCAAGGCAGAGGTGCTCGCCCGCGAGCAAGAGAAGCATCGGCAACTTTGCCACACATACTCAAATTTATCTAATCTTTACTATGATTTAAAGGATTATGAGCAGGCAAAGGAGTATGCTGTGAAGGCACTTGAGAAATTATCATACTTTGATTATGAGAAAATTGACTTATTGCCAATCATAGGAAATTCAATAATTGCCTTTGCTTATGTTGGAGATGTAGAAGCTGCCAAAGAGCTATATAAGGAAATGCTGGAAATCCAAAATGTATATGGGCAGGACCGTGATGATCGCAATAAAGCATTATTGTATAATGCGGAAATGGCACTTGAATTTTCCAAAGGGTGTATGGAGCGAGCAATTGAAGCTGCTGAAAAAGCGAAGCAAATCTTTATTAGGCAAGGCGATCTTTATATGGTAAAAGTGGTGCAACGAGCCCTTATCGATTATTATAAAAAGAGTAATAAAACGGAGAAGCTTGTTAGCGCCCAAGAGGAATATATTGAATTGCTAGAAAAGCACGAGCAAGAGGCCTATAATCGTGCATTATTGAAATTTCAATTAGATGAAAAGAAGCGTAAATATAAAATGGCATCATTCATTGACCCATTAACGAAAATTTACAATCGGGGTTATATGGAGCATCAAGCTCCTAAGCATCTTTTAGACGCTGCCTACCATAAGCATTATGTTGGCTGTATTATTTTTGATATCGATTATTTTAAGCAAGTAAATGATCGGTATGGTCATTTAATAGGTGATGAAATTATAAAATTCGTTGCAACAAGTGCAGCGCAGCTGTTTGCACAATACGATGCTATTTTTGCACGTTATGGTGGTGATGAATTTATCGCTTGTGTGCGCACCGAAAATGTGCAGCAATTTGAAGAAATTATTAAGACGCTCTATTCGTTTTTTAAGACACAATCTATTTTAATGAAAGACGAGCGTTTGCAAATTAGCATAAGTATAGGTGCTTATATAATAAATGCTACAAAGGTTGGAAATTTCACTGAGCTTTTAAAAACAGCAGATGAAGAATTATATGCAGTGAAACGCAATGGGCGTGATGACTTTAAAATCACTTATGCGAAATAGGAGAAAAGAAGAGGTATAAATGAAAAAATTAATTTTTAGTTTACTGGCTGTTGTTTTTTTACTTATTGGTTGTACATTTGACATTCAACAACCCGAACAGCAGCCGATTTCTGGTCATGAAATGAAGGTGCATTTTATTGATGTAGGACAGGGCGATTCGATATTGATTCAATCGCCAAATGGTAAAACAATGCTGATAGACGGAGGAATAAAAGGAGCTGGGAAAACAGTTGTCGCCTATTTACGAGAGCAAGGTGTAAAAAGATTAGATTATGTTGTAGCTACACATCCTGATGCAGACCATATCGGGGGGCTAATTGCTGTTTTAAACTCCATTTCCATCGGACACTTTCTAGATTCAGGAAAAGTACATACATCGCAAACACTAGAGGAAATGCTCACATTAATATCCGATAAGAACATTTCCTATAGCGTGCCAGAAAAAGGGGAAGTTATCGATTTTGATAAGGAATTAAGCGTAGAAGCAATTTATGCCGATGAAGATGCTTCGGACAATAATGATGCATCCATCGTTTTAAAAATTACATATGGAGAAGTATCATTTTTACTAACAGGGGACGCAGGCATCAATATCGAAAAGCAATTAGTAAAGGAAAATATTAAAGCAACTGTGTTAAAGGCGGGGCATCATGGCTCAAACACAAGTAGCTCATTAGAGTTTATGCAGGCAGTGCGCCCAGAGGCTGTTGTGCTAAGCTACGGACAAGACAATAAATATGGACATCCACATGCTGAAGTAATTGATAATGCACTTGCTGTTCAAAGTAAGCTATACGGCACTGCTGAGGCTGGGACGATTGTTTTTACAACGGATGGGGCGAGCTATAATACAACAGCAGAAGAGTGGACAGGCATTGGTGCAACAAGCTCTATTCGTACATCTAAAGCAAATGTTGAATTAATTAGTAAAGATTTAGTAAATGAGGTTGTTGTCATTCAAAATACGGGAAATGAGCCTGTTTCCTTACAAGGCTGGAAGCTCGTATCGGTAGAAGGGAACCAAGTTTTTAACTTTCCGAATATAACGCTTCAACAAAACGCTAAATTATCAATTACGAGTGGGCCTGATGCAAAGGATAGCAAAGGCACACTAAAGTGGACTTCAAAGCAAATATGGGCGAATAGTGGAGATGCAGCACAGCTTATAAATGCAAAGGGAGAGATTGTAAGTGAACTTGAATAACTATACATTGGATCGTTTTGAAGGAGAGTACGCAATTTTTTTAAAGCGACCAGAGGAGACAGAACAGCTAATTATTCATTGCAGTGAATATAGCGAGCTGTTATCTGAAGGGGATATCGTAGCAATTAGCTATGATAATGGCGTCTATACGATACAGCGACAGGCTGAAGAAACGAACGCACAACAAACAAAAATTGAACAAATGATGCGAGCATTACGTAAAAAGCGCAAATAAGAGAGCGTCCGAAAAGCAGTGCTTTAGCATGCTTTTCGGACGTTTCGTATATGTTTAAAAGCGAACTTTTCTTTGAATGATATATCAGAAGGTTTTGTGGACGTAGAATACCTCCCTAAAAATATGCAGAGCTGATATATTCAAAAAGACCTGTGTATTCGATGAAAGAATGTTCTGAAAGGTTTGATGTATCGACACGAAATAATGACTACAAATATGGTAGGATAATAGAATAATACATAAGTTAGGGAGTGCCTTATGACAATTCAGACGATTATTTTTGATTTGGATGATACATTATTATGGGACAAAAAATCTGTGCAAACAGCATTTGACCATACTTGCGCTTATGCAAGTGAGCGTCACTCGGTTGATGCTAAGCAGTTGGAGCAAGCGGTGCGTGAAAGTGCGAGGGAACTTTACGAGTCATATGAAACATATGATTATACAGTGCTAATTGGCATTAATCCATTTGAGGGATTATGGGGAACATTCGATGACCCGACAGAAATGTTTCAAAAAATGAAGGAACTTGTACCAGCATATCGTGCGCAAGCTTGGACTGGAGGTTTGGCAAAGCTTGGGATAGCGGATGCTACGTTTGGCGCAGAGCTTGGGGAGCGCTTTGTAGAGGAACGTAAAAAAAGTCCTTTTTTATATGAGGATACATTCGCAGTGTTGGACGAGCTAAAGGGAAAATATCAGCTCATTTTGCTAACAAATGGTGCACCAAGCTTACAAAATTTAAAACTTGAAATAACACCAGAGCTAGTATCATATTTTGACCATATTATTATTTCAGGTGATTTCGGAAAAGGAAAGCCAGATGCATCGATTTTTGAATATGTGCTAGAAAAAGCTAGTGCAACTGTCGAAAAGTCTATCATGGTTGGGGATAATTTAATGACAGATATATTAGGTTCATCGCGTATTGGTATGAAAAATGTTTGGATTAATCGGGAAAATAAAGAGCCGCATCCAGATGTGAAGCCTACATATGAAGTAGAATCATTAACGCAACTTTTAGAGCTTATCAAAAAATTGTAGGTCGAGGCGTCTGAAAAGCAGTGCTATGCACGATTTTCAGACGTTTTTTGTTTATCCCGCATTAACGGGCAGTAAGCCGCCCACTTCCAGACTTAAGTGAAAAGTAGCTGAAGGATAAGGGAGAGGTCAACTGCCCGTAAAAGCCCGACTGGTTCAACTAACAATCCGTGGGGAAAAGCCTCCACAGATTGAAGTTTCACTTTATTAAAATAATAGTCGTTTAAACAGATTATTATAGCCACTTTTTAAGTATTTACCATTCAAAATATTGAATTTTCTAATTTTTTAGATATAATAGAATATAGCGAATGGAGAGGAAAATGCTTATGAAAATGAATTGTTGTGAAAATTGTGGACGTGTAGCCGGCATAGTAGAAATAAATCAATTAACGATTGAAGGGCATGTGGCAGAGCTTTGTTTAGCATGTCATTATGTGTTGGCACAAGAAAGCCAACGAGCGCGTTTTTTCACTTTAGTACGCAGCAAAGATAAGCAAACCTCGAATAGTGAAATGCAAAAAGTTCATCGCAATTTATCATTTCTTATTGCTACAGGTGTATTTGCAATTGCCTGTTTATCAGGGATAGTCATTGCGGATAATTTAGACTTACTACAAACAGCTTCAGCTCAGAACTATTTGACCTTTGCAGAGTTGAATCGATAAAAATAGAATGGCTGTCAGAAAGTAGCGCATTAGCCTTACTTTCTGACAGCCATTTTTTATTTAGAAAACGATAGGCATTCTTTGATAGATTGAAGCTCCACTACTGAGGAAGCAAAATCGTTGCTTAGAGATGCAGTCTTCATTTAATTGGTGTAATTAGCTCTGATACCGTAACAAACTCATAGCCTTGCTTCGTTAAATAGCTCAGTATGCTGTCTAAAGCGTCAGCCGTCGTTTGGTGAATATCATGCATTAAAATAATGCTGCCATTATATGCACCAGTTTGTACAGCCTTTAATGTTTTTGATGGAGTGCGGTGCTGCCAATCGAGCGTGTCAACAGACCACATAATTAAGGGAACGGATAGTGAGCCTAAAATCTCTTTATTATATGCGCCATATGGTGGTCTGAATAAAGTAGGCTCTTGCCCGATAATTGACTCGACCGTTTTATTTGTTTCATTAATTTGTGCCTTTGCCTGTTCAAAAGATACGGTCGTCAACTTAGGGTGACTCCATGTATGGTTGCCAATCTCATGCCCAGCCTCGTATATTTCCTTTAATACTTTCGGGCTTTTATTGACGCGATGTCCTGTCACAAAAAATGTTGCTTTAGCATCATATTTTTCCAATGTTTTTAATACTTGTGCTGTAACGGTAGGGTGTGGTCCGTCATCGAAAGTTAAGGCAATACGCTTTGTTTTTGTGACAGTCCCTTGACTGTACTTACCTAGTTTAGGAATAGGAATTTCTTTTAAACCGTTTGCCAGTACATAACCTTGAATATTTTTCTCTGTTACAACATATGCCCAGCCTTGAATGTTTGTATATACGTCCACTTTTGTATTTGTAGGGATGCTAGTGAGATTCGCTCCAGATTTACTAGCGATATTGCGTACAACAAGCCCCTCTTGCTTCTGTACGAGCATTTTTTGAGAAGTAGGTGCTTTAAGTGCTGTCGCGATGATATAGCCAGTTAAATGACCATACTGGACAAAATACCAATTCTCTTCATTTGTTGCATAGGCTTGCACGATACTATCTATAGGAACATTGCCTAAATGCTTCGTTTGCCCTTCTGTTGTTTCTCGTACAATCGGAGGATTTTTTGCCGATGCGAGCATTAAGGTTGGTTGAGCAGATTTTAACGTAACAGAAGGTACATAGCCTTGCTGTCCCTTATATTCAATATGTGCCCACCCTGCATGGACATTATGTAAAATTACAATTGCCCTCGGTGCTAGCGATGCGAGTGGAGTAACGTAGTCATCTGACAATAAGTATGTTTCTTCTACCACTGTTCGAATCGCAATCTCGTCTTGTGCAGCCATTATTTCTGTATCAAAAAAAGCTACACTAATGAATAATAAAGCAAGCAAACTATAGACCCATTTTTTCATGAAAAACTCCTCCTTTAGCTAATGGGACTGTCTAAAAAATCATGCCCGCCTAAATAATTAACGCTTCAAAAGGCATTAACAGCTCTCTACATGGAAATTGTATACATACAATTATATGCTACAAATAACAAAAAAGTAAAAGAGGAAGTTTGAAAAAGTGGTAAGGCTACTGAGAAATGGAGATACTTACCTCAGTAGCCCGTCATAAAAAGCACTATAGCGTAATAGCCTTCACTTCATCAATGTTTTCAAGCTGTGCTACATAGACTAAGTCTTCTGCTGTTACAATATTGTCGATTGCTAGCATCATTACTGCTGAGCCACCGACCATATCGCGTCCCACTTGCATTGTTGCGATATTAATATCTTTTTCAGCCAATTTTGTGGCTACGCGACCGATAGCTCCAGGTTTATCTGTATTTTTAATATACAATAGATTGCCTGTTGGAATAACGTCAACAACGAAGCCTTCTACTTTGACGATGCGTGGGCCTAAGCCATTTAACAAAGTTCCCGCTACAGTATGTGTTTCATTGGCTGTTTTAATTTCAACTGTAATTAAGTTTGTGAAGCCTTTTGCAGTCGTTGTTTTATGTTCATTAATGCTTATACCTATACGCTCTGCAAGATAGCGGGCATTGACATTATTAACATGTGTTCCATGATTTGTTGAAAGCAGTCCTTTAATAGCATTAGCTGTTAAAGGGCGTACATCAAAGTTTGCTACGTCGCCAGCATATGAAATGTTTAATTCTTTTATAGATTCATCAGTTACTTGGATAAGGAATTTTCCGAGCTTTTCAACAAGTTCGAAAAACGGTTCGATTTGTGCAAACTTTTCTTTTGAAATTGATGGCATATTAACAGGATTTGTAACAGTGCCTGTTTTGAAAAACTTAATAATATCATTAGATACATCGACAGCAACAGATTCCTGTGCTTCTATAGTAGACGCACCTAAATGCGGTGTAGCAATCACTTCAGGTAGTGTTAATAGCTTATGGTCTGTTGCAGGCTCTGTTATGAAAACATCGAGTGCAGCACCAGCTACTTTTTTAGCAACAATCGCATCGTATAAATCATCCTCATTAATAATGCCACCACGTGCACAGTTAATGATACGTACCCCATCTTTCATTATGGCGAAACGCTCTTTATTAATAAGATTACGCGTTTCCGGCAAGAGGGGTGTATGCACTGTAATAAAGTCTGCCACAGCACATACTTCATCGACAGTGCCTTTCGTAATGCCTAGCTCCTTTGCGCGTTCCTCTGTCAAAAATGGATCATAGGCGATAACTTTCATGCGTTGTCCTCTTGCGCGATACGCTACTTCAGCCCCAATGCGCCCCATACCAATAACACCTAATGTTTTATTTTTTAGCTCCACTCCAACATATGATTTGCGGTCCCATACACCATTTTTTAATGTATTAAATGCTTGTGGAATGTAACGTGCTAAAGCCGTCATCATAGCAATAGTATGCTCAGCCGCAGAATTTGTATTACCATCCGGCGCATTTACAACAATAATGCCGTGCTCAGTAGCCGCTGTTAAATCAATATTATCGACACCAACACCAGCGCGACCAATTAGCTTTAAATTTTTAGCCGCTTGAATTACCTCACGTGTAACAGTAGTTTGAGAGCGAACTAATAACACATCAATATCTGTAATTTTGTTAATTAATTGCTCCTGTGATAAACCTGTATCCACAATAATATTTAATTCTAATTCACCTTCTTGGATTAACGGATAAATACCATCCTCACTTAATGGGTCAGCGATAAACACCGTAATTATTTTTGTTGCTTTTTCTAATGTTTTTGTTGTCATGGTTTATTCTCTCCTTTATTTTAAAAATCAATTACGTCTTGGCGTAATTGCGTCTAAACTTTTTCCAAGCCTACTTGAAAAACTCTTCTTCATAATTTGTGACATTCAGCGGAGGCTTTATTTTGATTTAGTTGATGTTTGAGTACTCACTAAACTATGGAGTGGACAAGCGTTTTACTCTCCTCCCACGTAAGGGAGTGAATCAAAATAAAAAAACCTTCCGTCCCTCACATTAAAATGTAAGGGGCGAAAGGCTATAATGAACATAGTTACGCGGTACCACCCTTATTCATTGCAAAAATATTCCGAAAATTATAATTGCAATCTTTAAGATGCGTAACGCGCATGATACGGATAAGTTTACTATAATTTTCCACTTATCTATTCAGGAGTGGAACTACATTCGCCTTCTTCACTGATTTGCACCAACCATCAGCTCTCTTAAGAATAAGTACGACGAGCATGTCTCCATCAAAATATTTTGCATAATTAAATTTGATAACATCATAAGCCGAGAATAAATCTTTGTCAACGCCTTTTTCCGGAAAAATAAAAAGAATTTCATAATAAACTGAAATTAATTCACCGAAAGACGAATGAAATGATAATTTATAACTATAAATGTTCGTGTTTTGGAAGCGCTCTCATTTTATTGGAATGCTTGCTATAGCTGAGATTGCGGAATATTAAGATAATTAAGTTACGCTACTTTAAATGTTTGATTTTTGATAAATTATTTTCGTTCAAAAATTTGTTGAATAAAAAAGGAATTTGAAAAGAAAAGTAGAATTATAAAAGTGAATGGTTATTCATTATTTAAGGGGGATTTTTCATGGGCTATACGACAATTAATTTAGAAATATTAGAACGCAAGGCAATTTTAACATTGAATCGACCACAGGCAATGAACGCGATGGATATTATAATGATGCAGGAATTAGCTGATTGTATGGAGGAGCTACATCAACAGCCGGAAGTCCAAGTTTTAATTGTTAAAGGGGAGGGACGTGCATTTTCAGCAGGTGGCGATATAAAGATGATGCTTGGAGCAAATGAAGCGATTGATTTCGAAACGATTATGTCGTATATTACGCGCTTTGCAAAAGGCTATTACACACTACCAATGCTAACGATTGCCCAAATTCATGGTGCAGCAGCTGGCTTAGCCCTTAGTCTAGCGCTAGCAAGTGATGTTATTGTTGCAGAGGATTCCGCAAAGCTAGCAATGAATTTTATTAGCATTGGGCTTGTACCTGATGGTGGAGGGCATTTCTTTATGAAGGAGCGTATAGGTGTAGCAAAGGCGAAGCAGCTTATTTGGGAAGGTAAAGTAATGGAAGCAAAGGAGGCATTTGACCAGCAATTAATTGATTATGTTGTTCCTGACGGCGCTGCAGCGGCAACGGTTGATCAAATTGTTGGTAAAGTGTTAGCATCACCAATTGCCTCCATGCTTGCAACTAAAGAAATTTTACACAAAGAAAAACTCCCCGAGCTTGAGCGCATTCTACAAGCTGAAGCAATAGCCCAGGCAAAAATGCGTCAAACAAAAGACCATCAAGAAGGCATTACAGCTTTTGTAGAAAAGCGTCAACCTAATTTTATAGGAGAGTAGCTAGAAGTTTAAAATAAGTTGTTGTGATGTAAAATCTCAACAACTTATTTTTTTAGCTATTATGAATCAACATTTTGCGAAACATCATCGCTACTGTCCAAAATGCCGGCTATGCACGGCTTTTGGACAGACCCTTATTCTACATAAAAAAGGACAAATTTGTTATTCAAATAAAATTCACTGTACAACTTAGCTAAAGATGATTATTATAGAATGGATAAAATCGGGGGAAACATATATGGAATCCAAATATAATACATCTAAGAGCGTAAATGTGTATTGCCCTATAGCGGAACATACGGTAGAAGTTTGTCTACAGTACATAACAAATAGTGAGCGCTTATTGCTAGAAGTTCCATTTGAGCAATATGAGGCAATTGTTGAAGCGATTAGGCAACGAGAAAATGGGGCAAAAAATTTAACACAGATGATTAGAAAAGGTGCATTTACTTATGCACAAATAAAACATATGACAGTTGCGAGAAACATCCATGGATTAATGATGGATGAAGAGGGACGTATTAATTTCATCAATGATGCAATTAGTATAAGTGCTGTTATAGCTTATGCACAAAGCAAGTGGAACGGGGCTTCTCGTAAAGTCGCAATAGGAAATGGGATTCGTACAGGATTAGCCGTTTTAGGAGAAACATTTGCTGAGGAAGTAATTGCATCGCAATTATACAATCATCATGACGTTACAGCTGATTTTAACTTGAATCCAGATATAGCCGGTGCTCTGAAAACAGGCGGTGTGAAAATAGCTTCAAAAAAGATGGCTGCTACTATTACTAAAAAGACGATGATTGGCTCTATTGCAACAAAAAAAGGCATGATGTTATTGAATGCGAATACTGTGACAGGTGCACTTGTAACGGGGAGGATGTCGGCAGAAGATATCGCCCGTACAGTAAAAGGAAAAATGTCCTCGCAACAATTATTTAAAAATGTTGCGAAAACAGCCGCAAGTGTGGCTGGCGGCATTACGGGAACTATAATAGGTAGCGCGGTTGGCCTAACGATTCCAAATGTGAGCACAGCAATTGTTAGCCTAATTGGAGGTATTATTGGGCTGATTATTGGTAGTAGCTTAGCAAGTAAAATAACAAAGCGTGTGTTAGATTTTTTTATACGTGACGATGCTTTGCAAATGTTAGATATTTTTAATGAGCGTTTGACGATACTAGCTGAGGAATATTTGTTAAATAAAGAAGAGTTAGAGCAAGCTTTACTTGATTTTGAAGCATTGCATAATATGTCGAAAACATTGAAAGAAATGTATTTAGCAAACAATCAGCAACAATTTGCAGATAACTTAATTCATCGTGAGCTAACACGTATTATTAAATTGCGCATGTATTTGCATGTACCAACAAACGAAGAAATATACGAAATACTCGAGCCATTAGCGTCATAACGTAGAATTTAGTAAATAGAAGGGGCATACCTCAGCTTTTGAGGCATGCCCTTTCTTTAAAGACTGCGAGAGCTTTTAACAAATAAATTCGAAAAGTCGCAAATAAATAAAATAAGCTTCTCGAGACCACGTGAGATGTCTGAAAAGCATGTTTTTACGGTTAAAGAGTGTATATATCCTATTATCGTAGTACACTGCTTTTCAAACAACTGTTTGTTTTAATGACAAATAGTTTTAGCGTTTGCCCCTTAGCAATTTAGACGTGGAATAAAATAAGTTTGCCTGCCGAATTTACAAGTCGATGTGTTTTATCGGATAGCCCTTTTTCATCGATTTGTTTTTGCCCTTCGATTTTTGCAGCCTCATCATTATCAAATGACCATACTTCATCAAATAATGTTTCTCCTGTTTTTTCAAATGCTGTAAAACGGTAATTTTCCATAGAATTTCCCACCCTTTGTATTGTCATAAATATATTATGAATGAACATTCATTTTCTGTCTATTGTTTTCTTCTATTTTACTCATCCGTGGATAGTTATTAATATTATTTAATCGAATCATGGTACAATAAGAGCAGTGAATCGTACTGTAAACGATGAATGTCAAGAAAAGGAGTGATTTCGTAGTGGAAGGAATTACTAAACTTCAAGTTGGAGAGCCCGTTGACCAATTTTTATTAATTAAGCAGGCTACAAAGGGCGTAACGACAGTAGGGAAGCCTTTTATGTCACTTATTTTACAAGATAAAAGCGGTGATATTGAGGCGAAGCTATGGGATACAAATGAAGAGCATGAAAATATGTATAAAGCTGAAACGATAGTCCGTGTAGGTGGAGAAATCCATGACTACCGAGGTAAAAATCAACTACGTATAAAACAAATTCGTGTAGCACGTCCAGAGGAAGGAATACAAGTTAGCGACTTAGTGCCATCAGCAGCTATTCCAAAAGAACAGTTAATGGAGGAGCTAACGCAATTTTTCTTTGAAATTAAAAACCCAAGCATTTCACGCATTACACGTCATTTAATTAAAAAGCATCAGCCTAGTCTCCTTGTGCACCCTGCGGCAACGAAAAATCATCATGACTATGTATCGGGTTTACTTGACCATGTTGTGTCGATGTTGCGCTTAGGAAAGGCGATTGCTGAATTATATCCAACCTTGAATACTGATTTACTGTATGCAGGAATTATTTTACACGATATTGGAAAAGTAGCTGAATTAACAGGGCCAATTGCAACAGCTTATACGATAGAGGGCAATTTGCTTGGCCATATTTCAATTATGGTAAACGAAATTGGACAGGCAGCCGTAGAGCTAGGAATTGAGGGTGAAGAGGTAATGCTGCTCCAACATCTCGTATTATCACATCATGGGAAAGAGGAGTGGGGTAGCCCGAAAAAACCAATGATTCAAGAAGCAGAAATTTTGCATTATATTGATAATATTGATGCGAAAATGAATATGCTGAAGCGTGCATTGGATAAAACAAAGCCGGGCGAATTCACAGAGAGACTGTTTCCACTAGATAACCGCTCATTTTATAAGCCGACAATTTAATTCAAAAACCGCCTTCAAATGTGAGCGTTAATATTAAAAAAATTAGCTTATGCTTATTTGAAATTCAAAAGAAAACAGCTAAGTCCAATGTTTCTCCTATTTTCAAAGAAACTCTTCTTTATTTTATTTAGAGGTTTCTATGATGAAACATCATCGAAAGCGCCCCAAAAGCAGGAAATATATTGCTTTTGGGGCGCCTCTTTTTTGATTAATGTTTAGCCTGAAAAGCGTGCATAAAGTCTGCCAACGCTTTACATGCTTCATATGGGACCGCGTTATATGTCGATGCGCGGCAGCCGCCAACTGAGCGATGGCCGTTTAAGCCTACGAAGCCTGCTGCCTTTGCCTCAGCTAAAAATTGCTTTTCTAGCTCCTCGTCTGCTAGACGGAACGTGATGTTCATTAGTGAGCGACTTTCTTTTTCAGCATGTCCAATATAGAAGCCGTTAGAGCCATCAATGGCATCGTAAATTAGCTTTGCCTTTGCTTCGTTATGTGCAGCAATTTTTTCTAAGCCACCTTGCTTTTCTACCCATTTCAATACTTCGCCAAGCATATAAATACCGAATGTTGGGGGTGTATTGTATAGGGAATTATTTTCTGTAAACGTTGAGTATTTTAGCGTTGTAGGAATATTATTATGGGCCTTTTCTAGTAAATCCTTGCGAATTATTACAACTGTCACACCTGAAGGACCAAGATTTTTTTGTGCTCCAGCATAAATAAGAGCAAATTTACTCACATCGATAGGCTTCGATAAAATATCGCTCGACATATCAGCGATTAATGGAGCAATTGTTGTCGGAAAGTCCTTCCATTGCGTACCGTAAATCGTGTTATTTGATGTAAGATGAACGTAAGCAGCCGCATCATTAAAATTTATTTGATGTACAGATGGGATATTTTTATAGTGATTATCCTTTGTAGAGGCAACTGCAACAGGAGCTCCAAATAGCTTTGCTTCAGCTAATGCCTTTTCAGACCAAACTCCCGTTAAAATATAATCAGCTTGTTCACCTGACTGTAAAAAGTTCATTGGAATCATTGAAAACTGCAAGCTTGCGCCACCTTGTAAAAAAATTACCTCATAATTATCCGGTACAGCATAAAGCTGACGAAGACGTGCAATAGCCTCATTATGTACTTGCTCAAAATCTTTACTGCGGTGGCTAAGCTCCATAACGGACATACCTGTGTTGTTGAAATTGACTAATTGCTTCTCTGCTATTTGTAATACTTCTAATGGTAAAGCAGATGGACCAGCATTAAAATTAAATGCGCGTTGATTAGTTGTACTCACGTTGACACACTCCTTTTTCTTTTCAAGCTTAAGTATATAATATACTGTTCTCTTAATATTATGGCAAAATTCTTAAAATTCCTGCTGTAAAATGAAAAAAAGAGTGAATTTTTTGTGTAAAACACGAATATTTCATTGTTAATCACTAGTAATATTTGTGCTTAGCTTGAATTTATTGAGTGAATATGCCAGTATAGAGGGGATTAGTAAAGGAGGAATTTTAATGGAAAATTTACCAAATTGCCCACAGTGTAACTCGGCGTATACATATGAGGATGGGACGCTATATATTTGCCCAGAATGTGCTCATGAATGGACGGCAGCAGAGGAAGCCGCTGTAGAGGAAGGCTTAGTAGTTCGCGATGCAAACGGCAATTTATTAGCCGATGGAGATACTGTCATAGTAGTGAAAGATTTAAAAGTAAAGGGAAGCTCCTCTACATTAAAAATCGGAACACGTGTAAAAAACATCCGCTTAGTAGAAGGCGACCATAATATCGATTGTAAGATTGACGGCTTTGGTCCGATGAAGTTAAAATCGGAATTCGTTAAGAAAAACTAAAAAACATACTATCCAGAGCATTAAGACATAACCTAAAATGGGTTGAAAAACAGGTTCAACGTCAAATGTTGGGGTGAGGTAAAATTCACGTCACCCCAAATGAACCCCGATATTTCTATACCGAATGTTTAATAAGATTTTTGCTTTGAAGTGATCGAAACGCCGAAAGCCATATGCGTTGCGTTTCATCACTTTTGTTCTGTTGTTAATGCCTTCTAAAAATCCATTGGAATAAGGGAAGTTAAAACTGTTCAAAATCTCTACCTGCCAGTTTCTAAAAGTTTTAATGGCCTTTAAAAACGCATGAATCTGCTTCGTTTCCACTTCCTGATAAAATACTTCTAACCGCCTTTTTACTTCTACTACATTTTCTGCTGTTTTAGCCCAGTCAAACCATTCGCAATAAGCTTCTTTCAGTTCGTATGCCTGCCGTAATTCTTCAGACATCCCCAAATAACGGTCCACATACCAGCGTTCTTTTCGGGTCAGTTTAGATGCCCGTTTATAGAGCACATGACGCATCCGCTTACACTTCTTCCGGTCATATGCGTGCCATTCCTTCTGCACTTTTCGCCGTACCTCATCCAACGCCCAGTAGATGTACCGGCAATAGTGGAACCGGTCTGCAATGATGACGGGCCGACTCAATGCTTTTTTGACTGCTGCTTTGAAGCTTGGATTCATGTCCATCACCACCAGCTCCACGTCCTGACCATATTGGCGCAGATAGTCCTGAATCGTTTCTTTCCGCCGGTTGGGTAGGATATCAAGCGGCTCCCGGGTTTTTGCATCCGCAATGATCAGTTGGAATTTTCCTTCGTCTGTATCCCCTTTATATTCATCAATCGCAATGGCTTTCGGCAGGCGCACGCCTTCTGCCATCTGCGTTTTTGCGGCTGACTGAAAGCGGCGGATGATGGTGGAACTAGAGGCACCGAGAACCTCACCGGCTTCTTTAAACGTCTTGGCTTTCACGGAGCGCACCTGTGCCACCTGATTCCATTCCTTTGTGAAGCGCTGATACCTTTCCACAAATGGAGCGTGTTCAGAGAACCTTTTTCCGCAAGAACACGCATAACGGCGCCGTCTGTAAAACAGGCAAGTCAACCGTTCAAACCACTTCAAATGCTTGACTTTCTGCATGCGGTAATCATGGATTTTCTGTGTAGTTTCCCCGCAGTTCGGGCAGCAATGAGGTTTTTTAGGAAGAGACACATAAAGGCAAGTCCGCTCTCCAAGCTCCTCCACCTTCTCGATAATAACTCCTTTTAATCCAGGGATATTCATGATAAAATTCATATACACGTCTCACCTTTCTCTTACTTGTTTCTCAACAATTCAAGTATAAAAGAAATCGGTGAGTACGTGTCTTTTTTTATCCAAATTGTGTGTACACCCCAACAAATATTATAGAACCAAAAAACAAAAGGTGTATAAAAGGTGACCTAACAAATCACTTTTCATACACCTCTTCATTTTATTTTGTTGAATATTTGTCGAATGTGCCTTTTAACTCAGCATCCTTCACTTCTACTTCAGCATCTTTTAATAATTTTGCAATTACATCATCCATGCTATATTGTGCAAGAAGTTCTTCACGAATTTCGTCTTTTTTCTCTTCGAATGTACCATAATCTTCAACATCACGTTTTTCAGTTACTTCAATTACATGGTAACCAAATTGTGATTTTACAGGCTCACTAACTGTGTTTAATTCAAGTGCATATGCTGCGTCATTAAACTCTTTCACCATCATACCTACTGAGAACCAGCCTAAATCGCCACCGTTTGCTGCCGAGCCATCAGATGACATTTCTTCAGCAACAGTTGCAAAATCTTCTCCGCCTTTAATACGCTCAATAGCTTCTTTTGCAGTTTCTTCATCACTCACTAAAATATGGCGAGCTTTTAATTCTTGGCTAGCTTGGTCGTAATACTTTTGAATATCTTCATCCGATACTTCCATATCTTCCAAAGCTTTTTGACTTAATAAGTTGAAGCGAATATTTTCCTTTAAAGCTTCTTCTGATAAATTATTTTGTAGAAGTAATGCTTCAAATTGCTCACCAGCAGATTCTTTTACTGTAGTCAATTCTGCTTCAATTTCCTCATTTGTTACTTTGTATTTGTTAAGTAGGATTTTTTCAACCATAATTTGCTGTAATAATTGTTCGCCAGCTAAGCTTTTTACTTCTTTATAAAATTCGTCTTGTGTTAAATCCCCTACATTTGAAGTAACGATTACTTCTTTTCCGGGGTTACTGCATGCCGCTAAACCTAAAGAGGCTGCAAGCGTTATTGCTAAAAATGTTTTTTTCATGTGAAATTTACGCTCCTAACTTTCTTTTAAATGCAATAGTTACTATAACATAAACGAAAAAAAAACAAAATGGTTGCATACCAAAAGTGCCTAAGATTTAAGTTGAAGAGTGCATACGATAGATGATAGAAAGGTGAAAGGAGGGAGCACAATGGGCGGTGGAGGCTACAATGGCGGCGGTTACGGTTCAGGTTTCGCGCTGATTGTTGTATTATTCATTTTACTTATCATTGTCGGTGCTGCATATCTTTACTAGTTAAAAAAAAGGCTGTAGAAAAAGTATGCTATTGCATGTCTTTTTCTACAGCCTGTTTTATTTTTGCTACAAAGTGAAAGGAGCCGTCTCAAAATGGCTTTTCGAGACGTCACTTCACTGTTAAACAGTAAACAATACTTCCATATAAAAAGAAACTAATAAAATCGTTATGAGAACATTAATCGTACGAAAGATTTTCGGTTGCTTTTCTTCTGGAATTTCTTTGCGTATACAAAGAGCATAGGTCATGCGGTTTATTTGGAATAAGTAAAATACAGAGAATAGTATGATTACTACTAATAGCAAGCCTATTCCTCCTCTCTTTCGATTCATCGTCAAGCATACCAAATATATAACTAGTAAGACAAGTTATTGCTACACGCCAGCAGGCACTAATATTTCATAGCCTTTCGGCGTTTCCTCAATCAATGAATTAGCAGGTGCATGCCACAAATTTTTGACGTTTAATAAATCAATTAAACATATGCTACTATGAAAGCCTAGTAGTAAGCAAGCATAGTGTGAGTATAGTGGAAAAAATATCGCAACTGCTAAAAATGCGCTATTTAGCAAGAGAAAAGGCGTCAGCAACGCGAGTACATAACGATTTTTAGGAATAGGCTCCTTCAAACGTAAGCGCATGATAGGAACGATGCGAAAAATGATTTTCCAGCGAAATTTTATTTTTTTTCGATATTTTAATAATGCTAGATAATGAATTGCTTTATGAACTGGATATAAAAGAAGAACAGCTATAAAAAAGAAAAGCAAATATTTATCTGTATGCGGGGCACGTAATTGTAAGCTTGTCATCACATAGGACGTGCAAAAAACAGAGACAAAAGTTAGGACAGCTAATAATGTTAATCGCACGATGCCATATTCAGATACAGTATTAATTGTTTTCCAACAATGCATAGTACACCTTCTTTCTTAATTATCCTGCAAATATAGTATTACTATTGTAAAGAAAAAGTAAGTAAATTGCTATTTTTTTCAGCTTAAAGCATAGATGAAGCTAGCCCTCCTTAATCAATTATGCTTACGCTTTGGCGCGATTGATTAAGAGAGGGCTAAATAGGAATAATAAAGTGAAACTTCCATCAGCGGGGGTTTTCCTCATCCCCCCACTGATTGTTAGTTGAACGAATCGGGCATTTACGGGCAGTTGATTTCCCACTTATCCTTAAGCAGATTTCATTCAAGTCTTGAAGTGGGCGTCTTATTGCCCGTTAATGCGGGATAAAGTGAACCTTCAATCAGTGGGGGTTTTCTTCATCCCCCACTGATTGGTAGTTTCACCAATCGGGTTTTTACAGGCTGTTGGATCCCCCACTTAAACATCTTGATTTTATCTGTTGTTTTGAAGTGGGGGTCTTACAGCCTGTTAATACGGGATAAAATTGCAAAACTGTCTGATAAGCGTGCAAATGCACCACCCTTCAGACAGCCTCGTATTATTTATTATTGCTGGGAAGATGAATGTACTTGGTCAAAATTTTCTTTAAAATTTTTAAAAGAGCGTTCAAAAATTTTAATAAAATCCTCGCCGTAAATATTGCGAATAACCGCCATAACATCTAAAAACTCTGGGAATCTACCATATATTTCGCGCAAAGGTAGAGAGCCATCTAAAATGCAGTGTGGTGTGTCGTGATAGTGTTCATTCATTGAAATGATTAACTGTGAACCGGCTTCTGTTAACTCCACATATGTATTGCGCTTATCATCATCGCGCTTTGAAAATTTCAATAAGCCACGCTCTTCTAATTTTTTTGAAAAATTAAAAGCTGTAGAAACGTGCATTACACCAAATTTTGCAACATCTGAAATAGATGCGCCTTGTAAATGAAACGAAATCCATAAAATATGGTGTTCGTTTATATTTAAGTCATATGGTTTAATCCAAAGTTGCCAATCCTTTTCCACAGCCTTCCATAAAGCTTTAGATAGCTGGGCAGTTCTTTGGCTATAAAGCATTGCTTCTTTCGTTGTATATAATTGTTCAGACAAAATCTTCACCTTCTTCTTTCGTTGCAATTTTAAAATATTATAGCAATAAAAGAAAAAAGTTTAAAGTTTGAAAAATAAAATAATTACATTCATCAAGAGAAACATCTAAAATTATTAAAAATAATAATAAAATGAATATCTTTCTTCGGTCGGATGGTTCTTTATACCTGTTTTTGTTTCTCGTCTTTTTCAGTGAATTGCGATAGATTTTGCTCGATTTCGCCGATAGATTTCTGTAATCCTTCGATTTCTTGTTTTAATAGAGCCGTTTCTGGTTCAATTTGCTGTTTGAAGCTTGTGAATGATTGCGATAATTCTTTTATTATTTGAGGAATATTGTTTTTTACTTCATTTGATAAATTACTAAAAGATTGCTTGACATTTTTTGTTTGAAAATTAACGTCGTTTAAGCGTTCCTTCGTACTTGTTGAAAAGCTTGTAATATTCGTTCGCAGCTGTTTGCCTGATTGTGGGGCGGATAAAATCGTGGCAATCGCACCACCGACGATTCCAGCAGTTAACCCAATTAAAAATGGCTTGGCCTTCATAAAACATCTCTCCTTAATTCTTTTATATTTATATTAAACCATTTCGTGTATTGATTATACAAACGATAGGGGGATGGGGCGTCCCAAAAGCGTGCCGAGCCACTGCTTTTGCAACATTTCAATCGTGCTTCTTGAAAGTAAGAAGCAGCGAGAATATGATAGGCTTGGGATTCGGAGGCTTTTCCTTTCATTAAAACAAATAAAGCATCCAATAAGCGGTGCTTTGCACGCTTTTCGGATGCTTCTTTTTTATTTTACGCATGTGATACGGACGTTTTGAAGTTTGAACGCTTTAGTAATTTGCTGACAATCGGGAAAATGATTGCAAAAGCAATTGCGTTTAAGGCAGTTGCTGGTAATACGACTGTTGCAAATAACACTGAAAAATCAATTGGTACTTCTGTTAATAGCAGCGCCATTGTTAAAAATGTTGTGCCAGAAATAATTGTTCCAGTAGCTACTATGATAATGGATACGGCTGCTTTTTGAACGCTATGACGTAAAATCAGTACGATGATTAAAAAGACAAAGCCTGTTACTGCTTTATCAATAATGTTAGGTACGAAGCCACCCGGGAAAGTTGAAAATAGCCCAGATAGAACGCCAGTTGCGAGCGATAATAAAAATGTTTCCTTCAATGTTGGGAATAGTATAATTCCGATAAACATCATTGTTAGCATAAAGTCAGGCTTCATGCCACCATTAAAACCCGGGATAATCACATAAAGTGTGGCACCAATCCCAACTAACAGCGCCATTAATACTAAATTTTTTGTATTCATTTGTCTCTTCTCCTCTAAGCTATGCTCATTTAATTTGGCATTTTCCTAATATGCACTCGTTGCTATTAGCGAAAACTTACATTTTATTGTACGAATAATTTTATAAAAAAGCAAGAAAGAAAATTAATTACGCTCCTGTTAACTCTCGTCCAGATTTTTTCGAGCTAATTGTAAAAACGTCGCGTCCTGTGCCAACGGTTAACTAACCTACGGCTTGCAGCCTTCCTTTAAATTCTGTGACATCCGCCGGGCTCTCTTTTTTAATTATTTTCTTGCACATCCCGCCTTAGAGAGAAATGGGGGACTTCGGCTCAATCGAATTAGATGAATTCACGTATCGCTTCAGCAGCCTCTGCTAGCTCTTCTTTAGAAGGCTGTGTTGTTGTCCAAACTAAGCGTAAGCCATCCGTCTCATCGTAGCGTGGAATGAAGTGCAGGTGATAATGGAAAACAGTTTGTCCAGCAGCAGCTCCGTTATTGTTTACTGTGTTTAAACCGATAGGATTGAAGGCTGATTGAATTGCTTTTGCTACTTTCGGTGCCGCTGCGTATAAGTAGCTAGCAACATCTTCAGGCATTTCAAATAAATCACGGCAATGCTTTTTCGGAATTAATAATGTATGACCTTTTGTTAAAGGCATAATGTCCATAAAAGCGTATACATGCTCGTCCTCATATACTTTTATACTTGGGATAGACCCGTCAATAATTTTACAAAATAGGCACTCACTCATTGTTTTTGCACTCCTTCATATAAAATAATCAAATTGTACATATATTTTAGCATATATGAACTGCTTGTTCTGCTTATTTTTGTTAAACTAAACTGAAGAGATAGGAGTGACATTTCATGACAATTTTACAAGTGACGAACGTAACAGGTGGCTATACGCGTAAGCCTGTTATTAAAAATTTATCTTTTACAATTGAAAAAGGAGAGCTAGTGGGCTTAATCGGGCTCAATGGCGCGGGCAAAAGTACAACAATCAAACATATTATCGGCACGCTTTTACCGCAGGCAGGAGAAATTCGCCTGAATGGTGTGACGCTAAAGCAAAATATGGATGAGTACCGAAAAGCTTTTTCCTATATTCCTGAAACGCCAATTTTATATGATGAGCTGACATTGAAGGAGCATTTAGAGCTTACTGCGATGGCTTATGGCTTGGATGAAAAAACATTAAAGGAGCGCTCTGCCTATTTATTGAAGGAATTTAGAATGGAGAAGCGTTTAAATTGGTTTCCTGCGCATTTTTCAAAGGGGATGCGGCAGAAGGTGATGATTATGTGTGCCTTTTTAATTAACCCGGCACTTTATATTGTTGATGAGCCATTTGTTGGATTAGACCCGCTCGGTATTCAATCTCTTTTAGAGCAAATGGATGCGAAGAAGCGAGAGGGTGCTTCCATTTTAATGTCAACACATATTTTATCAACGGCAGAAAAGTATTGTGACCGAATTATTTTATTACATGAGGGACATGTGCGTGCACAAGGGACGATGAATGATTTACGCGCGGCGTTTAACATGCCAAATGCGAGCCTAGACGATTTATATATTGCAATGACAAAGGAGCAAGACAATGAACAACATGCATAATATATGGAAGATGCGCTTCGGGCATTTTGTTAATGAAGTGCAGAAATATATGCGCTTTATTGTGACGGGTCATATTGCAATTGTTTTCGTTTTCGTTGCAGGAGCAGCAGGCTATCAATATAGTGAATGGCTGAAGGTAGCCCCAGCTAGCTTCCCTGCCGAATGGCTAGTAGCTGCCACTGTTGGCATTTTACTTGCATTTAGCCGCCCGACAACGCTTATAAAGGAACCAGACCAAGTTTATTTATTGCCGCTAGAAACACAGATGCCCGTCTATTTTAAAAAGGCTGTCAATTGGACGTTTTGGTCCCAGCTCATTATCCCTGCTGTTGTGTATATTGTTACGATACCACTTTTAAAAACGGTGACGGAACTATCGTCATTGCAAATTTGGCTAGGTCTAGCCTTTATCATTGCTTTAAAGTATTTGAATGTCGTGATTGAGTTCAATTATCGCTTTGCTAACCGTGGACAGGCCATTGTGGTGGATCGTTTAGCAAGGGGGTTATTATCAATCTTAGCCATTGAAACAGCACTCACATCGAGCGTATATTTGGCAGCAATTTATCTAATCATATTTTTTGCATATAAAATGTCGCTACAAAAGAGAGTAATAGGGCAGCCTGTACCGTACGAGCATTTTGTGCATTTGGAGCAAAATCGGATGTTGCGCTTTTACCGTTTTGCTAACTACTTTACAGATGTACCTCATTTACGTGGTACAATTCGTCGACGTGCTTGGCTGGATAGTGCTTATAAATGGATTGTATTTTCGAGTAAAAACACACAGCTTTATTTAGTATTCCGTACATTTATTCGGACGGACGACCATTTTTATTTATGGCTGCGCCTAACTGCAATTGCCGCAGTAATTACAGCTTTTGTTGATATCGCAATCGTGGCATGGATTGTTGTGGCAGCACTTGCCTTTGCGACAACATTGCAATTAAAGGTAGCGCTGCTATCGAATGGCGAGTTTCGCATGGATATGTTATTCCCAATTGCTCCAACACAGCGTTTGAAAGCTGTCGAAAAGCTATTGCGTATAACGAGTGTAGTACAGTCCATTATTGTAACACTCTGTGCAATCGCTCAACCGCATTTTTATATGATTCCAATTATTATCATTGTCGTAAGTGAATTAACGCTACGATTATCGAAAAAATAGCGAATTTGCGGAAATGTACAATAAAACTTGTAAAACGCAGAATAAATGAATAGTAGGCGCGGGTTGCTGAGTTTCACGGAATTAAGGAGCAAGGAGTTGCCCGAAAAGTCCATTTTGCTTTGCCACCGCATTGAAATCAATGTTTTCATCGCTTTCCTTTTACAGAGGGATAACGCTGCTAAAGCCAATGTTCCTCCCATTTTTAAAAGAGGCATTTTCTGTTTATAGGAATCTACCTTATGTGAAACATCATCGCTACTGTCCAAAATGCCGGCTATGCACGGCTTTTTGGACAGCCCCCGCTATTCTTATTCTTCGTCAAGGGGAGCAGCGTATTTTGTTACATAGCTTGCGCCGCTAAAGATGTTTTGGGCAGGCGAAGTGGCTGGGCGTTCGCTATGGGCTTTTTTAAAGGCCTGCGAGGATTGCCATGCTTCGAAGGACGCGGGGCCAGCCCATTGTGTGAGAACGATGTACGTATCAGAATCTAATGGTCGTAGTAGCCTAAATGCAATAAAGCCGGGTTCCTGTTCGATTGCGCCAGCGCGATTTAAAAAGCGGTGCTCGAAAACAGGACGACCTTCATCGGAGACAGGGATATTGTTCATAACGAAGTAACCCTTTTGGTGTAATTCTCCCACTGCATCAAGCACCTCATATTTGCGCGGTACTGCAAATACCGATTTTTTCTTATCACTTTCTTGAATGAGCACAGTATTGCCTTCACCGTGCATAATGAAAATGGCTTCATCGGCATGCTTCGCTCGTACTTTCTCCATAAAATCTGCTGTGCCAGAAGTAAAGTAAATATACATATTGAATCGCCTCCGTTTTACATGATTACCTCCATTTAAAGCTATTGAAACAATATTTGTCAAAACAATGCTTATAGAAACAACATTTTTATGACATTTTAATAAGAAAACTATACAATAGACTGTGGACAGCTTACTATTGATAATGGGTATCAATGGATTGAGTCAACAGTAATAAAATTGAGGGGAAAGGAAATTAAGTAAATATGAAAACATTTAATGATACATTGCTAAGAGCAGCGCGCGGGGAACGTACAGAACACACGCCAGTATGGTATATGCGACAAGCAGGGCGTTCGCAGCCAGAGTACCGAGAAATTAAAGAAAAATATTCGCTTGAAGAAATTACAATGCAGCCAGAGCTATGTGCTTACGTAACTCGTTTACCTGTAGAGCAGTATGATGTGGATGCTGCTATTCTTTATAAAGATATTGTCACGCCATTACCAGGAATCGGTGTGGATGTGAAAATTAAAGCGGGTGTTGGACCAGTCATTTCTAATCCCATTCGTTCTGTGCAAGATGTTGAAAAGCTAGGGGAGTTTAATGCACAGGAGCACACACCTTACGTATTAGAAACAATTAAAATGCTGACACAAGAGCAATTGAGCGTACCGTTAATCGGTTTCGGTGGTGCACCGTTTACATTAGCAAGTTATATGATTGAAGGCGGCCCTTCACGCAATTACGCAAAAACAAAATCTTTCATGGTATCAGAGCCGCAAGCTTGGTTCACTTTAATGGACAAGTTGGCAGATATGATTATTGTTGATATTACTGCGCAAGTCGAAGCGGGTGCGAAGGCTATTCAAATTTTTGATTCGTGGGTAGGCGCATTGAATGTAGCTGATTATCGAATCTTTATCAAGCCTGTTATGACGCGTATTTTTAGTGAGCTACGCAAATTAAATGTACCACTTATTCAATTTGGTGTAGGCGCTAGTCATTTAGTAAATGAATGGCATGATTTACCGATTGACGTAGTAGGCTTGGATTGGCGCTTATCCATTCAAGAGGCGCGCGCGAAAGGTATTACAAAGCCAGTACAAGGAAATTTAGACCCGACAATGCTAGTAGCAAGCTGGGATGTACTTGAAGCGAGAGCGAAGGAAATTATCGATCAAGGTTTAGAGGCATCTGGCCATATTTTCAACTTAGGCCATGGCGTATTCCCAGACGTTGAGCCAGCAGTTTTGAAGCGTCTAACTGCGTTTATTCACGAATATAGCCGCGAGCAAATTGCGAAGCGCGGATAAAGTGAAACTTCAATTAGTGGGGGTTTTTCTCATCCCCTACTGATTGTTAGTTGAACCAATTAGGCATTTACGGGCAGTTGATTTCCCACTTATCCTTATGCTGATTTCACTTAAGTCTTGAAGTGGGCGTCTTACTGCCCGTTAATGCGGGATAAATTAATCTATTGAAGAGGTGACACGCATGAAACAAGTACGAGGATTATTAGTAATGGCGTACGGTACGCCATATAAGGAAGAAGATATTGAACGCTATTATACACATATCCGCCATGGACGTAAGCCAGCACAAGAGGATATTGATGATTTAGCAGAGCGCTATCGTGCAATTGGTGGTATTTCGCCATTAGCAAAAATGACGGAGGCACAAGCTAATGCATTATGTGCACGCTTGAACGAAGTGCAGGACGAAGTAGAATATAAAGTATTTATCGGCTTAAAGCACATCGAGCCATTCGTGGAAGATGCAGTAGAAGCGATGGAAAAAGAAGGTATTACGGATGCTGTTTCAATCGTATTAGCACCGCACTTCTCTACATTTTCTATTAAATCCTATAATGGACGTGCACAGGAAGCGGCTGAAAAACTAGGCGGTACTTTAACAATTAAATCAGTGGAAGCTTGGTATGATGAGCCGAAATTTATTAAATATTGGCAGCAAGCAGTCGATGGTGAACTAACAAAAATGTCTGAGGAAGAGCGAGCAAACTGCTGTTTAATCGTTTCAAACCATTCCCTGCCTGAGAAAATTAAACTTGCTGGCGATCCGTATGAAGAGCAGTTAATTGAAACAGCACGTTTAATTAAAGAGGCGTCAGCAATTGAAAATATTGCAGTAGGCTGGCAGTCAGAAGGAAAAACCCCAGAACCTTGGTTAGGACCTGACGTACAAGATTTAACACGTGATTTATTTAAAGAGCATGGCTATAAAGCATTCATTTATGCTCCAGTTGGATTTGTTACAGAGCATTTAGAGGTGCTATATGACAATGACTTCGAATGTAAAGTAGTGTGTGATGAGCTAGGCGTAGGCTATTATCGACCAACAATGCCAAATACACACACATTATTTATTGATGCAATGGTAGATGCCATTAATAAAAAATTAGCATAAAAAATGTGGCTGTCTGAAAAGTAGGTTACTGCCTACCTTTCAGACAGTTGTTTGCACTTTGAATGGTGAGATGCCATTTAAAAAGGCTTACGCACTTGATAAAGGTCTGTAATTTAATTCTAGTGTGGCTACTAGTCACTATTTAGAAATCAATTATGCCTTGGCTAATTTTTGCTAAGATTTTTGGTTATTCCCGACAAGCATAGCTAAATTAAGCTATTAGCCAATTAATACCTTGTAAAATTTGAAGCATTTGCCAGAGGCCTTATCTTGATTCAGCAGGAGTTTGCACGCCTGCGAAAGTGAGTGTTAATGAACATTCATCTTGTCATCTATAGAATTAGAAATCTTCTTCTGAATCAAGATAAAGGATAGTAAAATGCGATACTTATAATAAGAGAGTGATGATAGTGACGAATAGAAAAAAACGGAGGATTGTTGTTGTTGGTGGAGGCATCACTGGATTATCCGCAGCCTTTTATTTGCAGCAAGAAGCGAAAAAAAATAATTTACCAATAGAAATTATAGTAATTGAAGCATCATTGCGCCTTGGGGGAAAAATTCAAACATTGCGTAAAGATGGTTTTATAATTGAGCGAGGTCCCGAATCGTTTTTCGACCAATCTGGTAGCGTGCGTAATTTGGCTGCTGATTTAGGTATTGAGGATGAAATTGTTCGCCATAATACAGGACAAGCCTATGTCGCAGTTGGGGGCGAGTTATACCCTATTCCAAGTGGTATTTTACTTGGGGGAGCGCCCGAGGTATCTTCGTTTATAACATCCGGTTTAATTTCGCTTACAGGTAAAATCCGAGCGATTGGTGATTTATTATTACCGAAATCGCCTGAAAAAGAAGATGAGCCAATTGGCGATTTTTTTAGACGCCGCTTTGGCAAAGAAGTAGTTGAAAATTTAGTAGAGCCATTATTAGCAGGAACATTTGCAGGAGATATCGACCATTTAAGTATTCAGGCGATGTTTCCGCAGTTTTTTCAGTTGGAAAAGGAGCATCGTAGCTTATTACTTGGGTTAAAGAAAAACGGCAAGCATTTGTATCCGCATGTAATCGGCGAGGAAGCTTATTATGAATCATTTCAAAATGGTTTGGAAACGTTAATAGAAGTATTAGAGGAGCAATTAGCAACGTGCAGAATTTTAAAAGGTGTGCGTGTAGAATCGATAGATAAAGCTTTAGATGGCACTATGACTGTACATGTAAACAATGGTGAGCCAATTCAAGCAGATTCCATTATTATGACTTCACCCTTTAATGTTGCGAAAGAAGCCTTTAAAGCACATAATTTAATGCAACATTTGCCGAATATGAATTATGCAACAATTGCTACTGTAACGATGGCATTTAAGCGCGAGCAAATTGAAAAATACAAGGATGCGATGAGCTTTTTCGTATCTAGAAACAGCGATTTTGTTATTACTTCTTGTACGTGGAGTAACCGCAAATGGGATAATGTAGCGCCAGATGGTTATGATTTATTGCGCATTTATATCGGACGTGTTGGGGATGAGGCGGTCGTAGAGCTATCTGATACAGAAATTGAAAAGACAGTATTACAAGATTTATGTCGCTTATTAGGCATTAAAGATAAGCCTCTAACAACTGTTGTAACACGCTGGAAGCAAGGGATGCCGCAATATACAGTTGGACATGAAAAGCGGCTTCATACAATGCAAGAGGAATTAATGCAGCAATTTCCGTACGTTCAATTGGCTGGAAGCTCCTATGAGGGTATTAGTGTCCCAGAATGTGTTGCCCAAGGGAAAGAAGCGGCAGAGAGCATGCTTACAAAGTTGTTTGAATATAAAGAGGGACAGTAGCGATGATGTTTCGCAAAATGTTGATTCATATAAACAGAGAACGCCTCTTTTAAAAATGGGATGAACATTGACTTTAGCAGCGTTATCCTTCTGTAAAAGGGAAGCGATGAAAACATTTATTTCAATGCAGTGTCAAAACAAAATGGACTTTTCGGACAACTCCTGAGTAATAGCAGGAGTATATCTGTTTTTTTATAAAGCTGTTTGAAAGGGTAATACTTTTCAAACAGCTTTATTTATTTAAATGGATTGTAGTTACTTTATCTTCCCACTGAATCGTGATTTCAACCGTAGAACCCTCTGTTGCATATGTGCAGCCCTTTGTAAAGTGAAATATCCCATTGTCGTCTAATGTTGGTGTGTCAGTTGTTTCGAATCCATGGTTAATTGTATATTCGATTTTCTCAGGTATAGGCTCATTGCCGATATAGCGAATATACCCTGAAATCTCAGCGCATTGCTCCTTCTTTATTTTATCATTTGTCACCTCGAAAATGACTTTCCAATTCTCATCTTCTCCTGCAAATGTCACTATTTTTGGTATGCAGGCAGATAAAAATAGTACAGCAATTATAATAATAAAAAAATGAAATTTCATAATGAACCTCCCTCCAATATTCAAGTGGCAAAAATTTTGTTGAGAAAAGTATACAGTAATTATAAGAATATCTAAATGCTATTTTTCATAAATTACTTTACTTTGCAATATACATCCACGAGTCATGGAGGTAATTATGGAAAAAAACGCTTTTATGTCAAAGGGGTTATTGATTACTTGGGGAATATTTATTTTATTATTGTTGTTTCTGATTTCGCCAATAGTAAACCATCTAACATCCTTTAGCACAACAACTGCTTCGTTATTAAATCTAAATACAATTTTTTTGAGTATTTTAATAGAAGCCCTGCCTTTTGTATTAATAGGGGTATTAATTGCAGGCTTTATTTCAATATTTTTGACAGAGGAGCATATTCAAAGATGGATTCCGAAAAGTAAATGGCTGTCAGTCTTGATGGGCTGCGTTGTAGGAGCATTGTTTCCTGCTTGTGAATGCGGCATAGTGCCAATAGTGAGGAGACTTATTACAAAAGGAGTGCCTATACACGCAGCTATTGGATTTATGCTGACAGGGCCTCTTATTAATCCTATTGTCATTATTTCAACTTACATGGCCTTCGGGAATGATATGAAAATAGCAGGGTTACGAATGATTCTAGGCTTTGCTATAGCGATGGTTATCGCGCTAATTATTAGTATATTATTTAAAGGTAATCAATTTAAAAAAGAGATATTACATGACAACAACGCTATAAAAACAGATAAAGAGCCTTTTTTAAAAAAATTAAACAACATGCTAAAACATGCGGTAGATGAGTTCTTTGATATGGGCAAGTATTTAATTATTGGTGCATTTTTAGCTGCTTTTGTACAAACTTATATGTCTACGAAGGCATTAGTTTCAATTGGAAATGACTTATCTTCCTCGTTATTAGTAATGATGGGACTAGCATTTATCCTTTCTCTTTGTTCTGAGGCAGATGCATTTATAGGTGCATCCTTTAGTTCAATATTTTCTACTCCAGCAATCCTATCATTTTTAATTTTCGGCCCAATGATTGATTTAAAAAATACAATGATGCTGTTAGGTGTTTTTAGAGTGAAATTTGTTATTTGGTTATTCATTTTTATCGCGTCAGTAGTTTATTTTAGTTTATTCGTATTGGCAAATTATATATAGGGGGGACAACGTGAAAATTAGCTATCGACAAGCTTTTAAAGCCTGCATTTTACTGTCATTTTCTGCGATGCTTTTTAGCCTGCATTGGACTGGTGAAATAAAAAAACTTATCAATCCTAAATACGGCAATTTAAGTATAGTAGCGGCAGTTTTATTTTTTATTTTATTTTTAGTACAGTTAACTAGAATTGCCGAAAAAAAGCACCATCATGACAAGCATTGCTGTTCTACACATGACCATGGAAACACGTCCTTCACTACAAGAAAAGCTCTTTCCTACACAATTATTATTATACCGATACTTACAGGCTTCCTTTTGCCAGCTCAAATATTAGGTTCTACAATTGCTGATAAAAAAGGAGGGGTGATGATGCTGACAAAACAGCAGCAAGCCAATATAGGAGATTATGTTAGCTCAAATAAACCGATTGTCGAAAACATATATGACCATGAGCCTGACCCAGCATTAATAGAGGGTAGAAAGGAAATGCAAGAAAATGAATATGAGCTTTTGAAGAAGGAGCTTTTTAAAAAAGCAAAAATCAATATGGCTGCAGAAGACTATATTATTTATTATGACGAAATAAATAATAATGTATCGGAATATATAGGAAGAAGAATTCAATTAAATGGTTTTATTTTGAAAGAAGAGGAATTCGCTCAAAATCAAATGGTCATATCAAGATTTTTTATTACACATTGCATTGCAGATGCTAATATAGTAGGTTTCCTTTCTGATTTCCCTGAAGCAACTTCTCTTGCTGAGGATACATGGGTTGAGGTAATTGGAACACTAGATATAACGGAGTTTGACGGGGCATATTTGCCAATTATTAAAATAGAGCAATGGGTAGAAATTCAAGAGCCTGAAACACCTTATTTATATCCTATCGATGTTTACAGCACTTCATAAATTGAGGCGTCCAAAAAGCTGTGTAGTAGCCGGCGTTTGGGACGCTTTATTTAGTGTTTCGGTAAAATATTGCCTCATTAAAATAGAGAAAACTTTCTCTCAATGCGTCATCGAAATAAAAAGGTCTTATTAGACAGCACTAGTTCAAGCTTCTCAACTAGAGTTAGCCTCGGTGTAATTGATTTAAAATGAGCTTAAGTAGAATTCTATGCACTTACTTAGCTGTTAGAAGATATAATGTTCATAAATTTACCGTAAGTTTTTCATCATTATTTCACAATTATCCAGTACGATGGAGTGGGAGGGTGAGTAGATGAAATATCAACTAACATGCATGATTGCTTTTGTATTGTTATTAGTTGGTTGTACAGGTGAACGCTATGCGAGCATTAATCCACATCAATCGTTCGTTGCAGCAGTGAATATTTTAGAGCCTTCAATTACTTTTTATGATAAACATGGTGAACTACTCACAACTTGGACGTTTGAAAAGGCATATACAGGTGCAATATTACTTCAACAAGATCGAGTTTTATTATATGGTCATCAATTGACAGAGGCTGATATTTATGAGCTATCCTCGGGAAAAAAGCTCGCGACAATAGAAACGGGTATTGGAACAACGAATGCCTATTACGCGAAAGACGAGCAAATGATTTTTTTAACGAATAGCCGGACGAATAGTTTAATGCGCTATAATTTATATGGTGAACCGGATGGAGAGCTTGCTTTACGCAACTATCCAATGTCGATGATTGCGCATGAAGGCTTGTTATATGTTGTCAATTACAAAGATACTGTTTTATCTGTTGTTTCAATGGAAGATTTAGAGTTGCAGGCAGAATGGCCGATTGAAAAATCATCACATGGCTTTGCGATAATTGATAACACGTTATTCATCGGAGGACATGGTGAAGGTATACGTCCAAATGAGGCGATAAAAGCGCTTGATTTAGCGACAGGTACCGAGCTCTATAGGCGAACAATGTCCATTATGCCTGTGGGCTTTGCGCAAAAAGAGGACGAGCTTGCGATTGTCAGTCATGGCAGCAATATGCTTTATGTGGCAGAACCAACAGGTGAAATTAAATGGAAATTAGAGGTAGGAGCAAATCCATTTGCGGTTGCTTATTTTAATAATTATATTATCGTTGCAGGCTACGATGATCATAAATTATATTTTATCAAGCAAGGTCAAATAGATGAAACGATTTCAACAGATAAAGGGCCGTTTCAACTGCTGGTAAGGGGGGATTCCTAAATGACAACGGTATTAATTGTAGATGATGAGCGGGATATGCGAAATTTGTTAGAAGTCGTTTTGCGCAAGGAGAGCATACAAACTATTACAGCGGCAAACGGCTACGAGGCATATGAGCAATTAAATAAACATCCCATTGACCTCATTTTACTAGATATTATGATGCCAGAACTTGACGGCTTTACTGTCTGCAAAACAATTCGACAAACTTCCAATGTGCCAATTATTTTTTTAACTGCAAAAGATGCGAATGAGGATAAAGTAAATGGCTTAACAATTGGAGCTGATGATTATATTGTCAAACCTTTTACTGCAAGTGAGGTTATTGCTAGAATTTTTGCTGTCCTGAGACGTTCAGAAACAGTGGATTTACAAGCAGGACAAAAGCTGCTCGTATATGGTGTGATTAAAATAGATGAAGTGTCGAGAAAAGTTTTCGTTCAAGATGTAGCAGTGCCATTAACATTAAAGGAATATGAAATACTTTATTTGTTTATGCAAAATCCTAATATCGTTTATTCGCGTGAGCAGTTGCTAGAGCGCATTTGGAATATGGATTATGCGGGGGGGACGCGCACAGTCGACACGCATATTAAAACATTGCGTTTAAAGCTTGGCAAACAATTAAAAGAGGCGAGTGAGTATATCCAAACGGTTTGGGGAATCGGCTATCGATTCGGAGAACCGTTATGAAAAAGCTGACGACAAAAATATGGGTATTAATGTGCAGCTTACTTATCGCGACAATTGCTTTTATGTATATTTTATCAAACTTCATTTATGAAGAGCTTTATGTTTCTGATATGGAGCAGTCGATGATAGAAGTAGGAGAAAAGCTGCAAACGATGTATCGTGGTGGGAAAGTGGACGATGCATTGATAGCACGCGTTGAGGACTTCAATGCGTATTCCCATTTTCAAATATTTGCGGTGCGCAATCCACGTGAATTAAGTGCTTGTGTACCGTTTGACATAGATTATGATACGCTCATTGGGCCGAGTGAGCGCGAGCAATTACTGCAAGGGCAGACGGTGACGAAGGTAGGCTATGAAAAGCGCTTCGATCGCCCTATTATTTCCGTCATACTGCCTTTTACTGAGTACAATCGCTTAGAAGGCATTATTTATTTATATTATCCACTAACAAAAATTAGCGAGTTAGCTAATACTGAAATTGGCTTCTTAATTGGTGGGGCTGCACTGTTTTCCTTATGTGTAGCTTTCTTTATAGCACAGGGGCTACGCCGTATTATGCGACCGCTTCATGAGGTGCAACAGGCAGCGGAAAAAATGACAGAAGGTAATTATGAGACAAGAGTGAATGTAGCATCAAAGGATGAGGTAGGTCAGCTTGCAGAGGCCTTTAATCAAATGGCATATGCTATCCAGCAGGAGGACGAGCAGCAAAAAACCTTTTTAGCGACTGTTTCCCATGAGCTCCGAACGCCTATTAGCTATGTTAAAGGCTATAGCGAGGCGATTGGTCAAAATTATATGACTGAGGAAGAACAGCGTGAAGCCATCCAACTTATTACGCGCGAGGCTAGTCGTATGGAGCGTTTAACGAATGAACTTTTGCAATTAGCGCGTACGACACAGGAGCAAGAGGAACTAGAGCTTTACCCGATTGCCCTAGCAGAAACAGTGCGTGAGGTGACGGCTATTTTACACGCTTCCGCACAGATAAAACAAATTGAACTACGTGAAACACTTGATGAGGAATTAATTGTTTTAGGTGATGAGGAAAAGTTAAAGCAAATTTTTATCAATATTTTAGAAAATGCAATTCGCTATTCTTCGGTAGGTTCAAAGGTGGAAATTACAACAGCTATTGCTGAGCGCTATGCACTAATTTCGATAAAGGATGCCGGTATTGGTATTCCAAAAGAGGATTTACCGCATATAACAGAGCGCTTTTATCGGGTGAATAAGGCAAGAAGTCGGTCAGATGGCGGCAGTGGACTAGGTCTATCAATTGTTGAGCAGCTTATTAAGCAGCACAAAGGACAGTTAACGATAGAAAGTGAATTAAGCATAGGCACATGTGTGCATGTGAAAATACCATTAATGGAGGAATAAATAATGAAAAAGTGGTTTTTAAGTTTATTAGCAGTACCAATGTTTTTAGTAGGCTGTAATGACGAGCCAGAAGTAGATACTTTAGACAACGGCGTTATGCCCCAGGAAATTGTAGTAGAAATTCAAACACCAGAAGCTGTCGCAGTGAATGAGGAAATCGACTTAATCGCTTATGTCACACAAGGAGAAGAAAATGTAGATGATGCAGTTGTTCAATTCGAGGTATGGGAATCGGGCTTAAGAGATGAAGGACATATGATAGATGGCAAGTTAGATAAAGATGGCGTTTATAAAGCGAAATTTAATTTTGAGCATGATGGTGTTTATTATATGTTTGCACATACAACAGCACGAAGCATTCATGTTATGCCGAAACAGCAAATTATTGCTGGTAGTCCAGATATGAGTAAAGTAATAGAAGATAATAGCGATAATTCGATGAACCATGGTGAGCATGGTGACGATGAGGACCATGGAGAAGATGATGAAGGTGGCCATTAATAAAGCATTCATCTCATCGTCTTATAGGGAAGGAAATTTTTTTTACTGAAACAAGATAAATACTTGCAAATTTTTTTGAGGCGTGTATAATAATGACCAGGTGACCAAAGTGGTTTTCTGGTCATTTTATTTTAAAAGATATTCTTTATGAAAAAGGGGGGAATGAATTGAATCGCAGACAGGAAATTTTAGAAGCAGCTACTAAGTCATTTTCTTTATTCGGTTATAAGGGAACGACAATGGAGCAAGTAGCTAAAATTGCAAACGTCGGAAAAGGAACGATTTATACATTTTTCTCTAATAAAGAAGAAATTTTAAAAGAAGTTGTCTTGTCGCTTATTAAAGAAATGAAAATCGCGATGGATGCAACAATTGATACAAATAAATCATTTACTGAAAATGGTCATAGTGTATTAATGAAAATGCTGGAATTTAGAGAGCGCCATGTCCTTTTTGCAAAATTGATTGAGGAAGAAAAGGAATTACGTACACCAGCAGTTAAGCAAATGCTTCAAGATATTGAAAGTGAGGGAGTTTCTTATATTGCTAGTCGCATTGAAATCGGCATTAACAAAGGTGAAGTGCATGATTGCAATGCGCCACTCGTCGCGTATTTATTGTTTAAATCTTATTTAGCATTCGTTGTAGATTGGCAGCAAATACATGATGAGCCAATGAGTGAAGACCAAATTTTGGCTATTTTTAAGCAAACGATTTTCAGAGGCTTACAGAGGTAATCGAAAAATCAGGGGGCGTCCGAAAAGCATGCAAAGCACTGCTTTTCAGACGATTCATTTATCCTTTATTAAAATAATGACCGTTTTAAAAGGTTATAAACAGTGAATCTAACGTCTTTTCCTTTGACTTTAAAATGGCTAAGTACAATCAACTTTTTGTTGTATCAAAGATGAGTCAGCTTTTCGGACAGAACTTTGATTTTTTATTACTCTAAAATGACCGTATGACGATTTCGGTCACTTCGTAAAAAGAAAGGTGATAACAGTGTTTAAATCTGAATGGTTGCAAATTTTCAAGACACGCAAAATGTTCATATCAATCATTGCAGTACTATTCATTCCAGTACTGTATAGCGGGATGTTTTTATGGGCATTTTGGAATCCTTATGCACAATTAACGAATTTACCTGTTGCGATTGTAAACGAGGATACTGGTGCAACATTTGAAGGGGAAACGATGCAGCTTGGTGAGGAGCTGACGGATAAGCTTGTTTCAAGTGAGCAATTTAAGTTTGAAGAAATAACAGCGGAGGATGCGGAGAAGCAACTTCAGGATCGTAATTACTATATGCTTATCCGCATTCCAGAAAACTTCTCTCAACACGCAACAACATTGCTTGACGAACAGCCATCAAAATTAGTAATTGACTATATTCCAAACGAGGGCTTTAACTTTTTAAGTGCTCAAATTGGTGAGACAGCCATGGAAAAGATTAAAATTGAAGTCAATTCGCAAGTAGCAAAAACCTATGCTGAAAAATTATTTACTTCCATTACGCAACTAGGCGATGGCTTTGCTGAGGCGGCTGATGGTGCATCTAAATTAGATGAGGGCGCTAAGGAAATTATGAATGGCGCTAATGATTTACAAGGCTATTTAGAGCAGTTAGCATCGAGCACAATTGAGCTTGCTGATGGTACGAGTGAGTTAAAGCAAGGCGCGCAAAAGGCAGCAACAGGAGCAACAAGCTTAGCTGATGGTGTAGCAAAGCTCGCACAAGGTAGCTCACAGCTCGCAGCAGGTGCAGATGAATTATCGACTGGCGCAAAGCAACTCGCACAAGGGATAAATAATTATACGGATGGCGCGGCACAAATTGCGGACAGCCAAAAAACATTAGTAGAAAAACAGCAGTCATTTAATGAAGGATTAGGCTCTTTAACAGAAAGCACAGGCAATTTGCAGGCTGGTGCCAATCAATTAAGTGATAGTGCAACAAAATTAAATGCAGGAATTGACTCGTTATCAGAGCAAATGCAACAAATTTTAGCGACACTACCTGCTGAAAAGGCAGAGAGCTTGCAGGCGACATTAACACAACTAAATGAAGGTAGTACACAATTGGTTGATGGCTTAAACAATTTAACAGTAAGTTCCAACTCATTGCAGCAAGGCGTTTCACAGTTAAATGAAAGCAGCAATCAATTACTTGCAGGTCAACAACAAATTACAGAAGGTGCAAATAATCTTGTAGCAAGTAGCGATGCTTTAAGTAGCGGAATTCATACAATTGTTGATGGTAATGCAGCGATTGCTGAAAAATTAAATGAATTAACAGAAGGTGCTAATGCAGCAAAAACTGGCGCTAACGAATTAGCAGCAGGCTTAAATACGGTCGTTTCTGGTACAGGTAAATTAAACGATGGCACATCACTACTTGCTGAAAAATCTGGTGAATTAGCTGATGGCTCTACTACTTTAGCAGAAGGTACGAAGGAACTTGCTGAAGGTGCGACAACATTAACGTCTAAATTACAAGAAGCAAGCGAAGAGGCTAATATTGACTCTAGTGATGCGAACTATGAAATGGTCGCACAGCCAGTAGATGTAGAGAAAACTGTAGTAAACCATGTACCTAACTATGGAACTGGTTTCGCACCATACTTTATTTCACTAGGATTATTCGTAGGTGCTCTATTAATTTCGATTGTGTTCCCATTTGTAGAACCCGCAGCTCGCCCGACAAATGCGGTTACGTGGTTCTTCAGTAAAGTTTCTGTACTAGCAGTGGTTGGTATAATCCAATCAGCGATTATAGTTGCAATTGTCGTTGGTATTTTAGGGCTACAGGTAGAAAGTTTGCCGTGGTTTATGTTAACAACAGTATTAACAAGCTTCACATTTTTAGCGATTATTCAAATGCTTGTATCAATTATGGGTGACCCGGGACGCTTTGTAGCTATCCTCATTTTAATCATCCAATTAACAACAAGTGCGGGTACATTCCCATTAGAATTAGTGCCAATGCCATTGCGCGCATTTAACCCATTCTTCCCAATGACGTACTCTGTGCAAGCATTTAAAGTAGCCATCTCCACAGGTGACACAGCCTTCTTAGGCTTCAACTTTGCCGTATTAGCGGGCTTTGCAGTTGTAAGCTTAGCAATTACGCTTGGCTACTTCGCATTAATTTTTACGCGTCGCTATTCGAAGCAAGAGGCATAATGGAAAGGGTACACCTTTTCAACCATAGCTTTTATAAAAGATATTTGCTGTAAATATGCGGGTGGTGACAATAAATTGTCACTATCTGCTATGGACAGTCCCTAGTCTAGAGGTGATGAATAAAAAGAAAAACAAAGAGAATTACTTGAATAAAAAATAGGTCTAAGATGATTATTTTCCGGTTTTATCCTCATCATGAATATAAAATTGCAAAAGGCAGCAAGAGGGCGAATGAATATTTGCCTTCTTGTTGCCTTTTATGTGTAAGCAGTTCATTTATAGAATCATCATAGGGATGCGATTCACGTGATTAGATTTTATTGCAGTTTTCACAAGCATGGCTGTAGCATTCGCTTTGCTCTTCCATCTTTTTACCGCATTGTATACAAGTTTTCTCTGGTAAGTTTCTGAAAAATTCCACTACGTTTTCTAACATAAGCATTTTCCCTCCCTTGAGTTAACTGTTATAATACTGATTTATTTATATTTATTGTATTATAACAGTGTGCATTCGTCAACACAAAATGCCTAATTTAAGTTAAAATAAAATATGAACATTTGATGAAGGGAAGATACAACATGTATTTTATTGATAATAAAGGCATTACAGACCCGCGTATTAATTTAGCGATTGAGGAGTACATATTGCGCAATATGGATATTGAGCAAGATGATTTTCTGCTGTTCTATATTAACCAGCCTTCCATTATTATTGGCAAAAACCAAAATACAATTGAAGAAATTAATACAGATTATGTAGAGGATAATAATATTATTGTTGTGCGTCGTTTATCAGGCGGTGGTGCTGTTTATCATGATTTAGGCAATTTGAATTTTAGCTTCTTAACGAAGGATGATGGCGATAGCTTCCACAACTATAAAAAATTCACGCAGCCTGTAGTCGATGCACTTGCAAAATTAGGTGTCAATGCAGAGTTGTCAGGGCGCAATGATATTTTGGCGGAAGGTCGTAAAGTATCGGGCAATGCGCAATATACTACACGTGGTCGCATGTTTAGCCATGGTACATTGATGTTTGATACAGATATTGATCAAGTTGTATCTGCACTAAAAGTAAAGAAGGACAAAATTGAGTCAAAAGGTATTAAATCTGTACGCTCACGTGTTGCCAATATCTCAGAGTTTTTAACAGAAAAAATTTCTGTAGAGCAGTTCCGTATGGAAATTTTAAAATCAATCTTCGATGGTGAGGAAAATATTCGCTATTATGAGTTAACTGATGAGGATTGGAAAAAAATCCATGAACTATCGGCGGAGCGCTATCAAAAATGGGAGTGGAATTACGGCAAATCACCACGCTTCAATATTCAAAAAACACATCGTTTCCCATCTGGCGGCATCGATATCCGCTTAGAGGTAAATCGCGGCATTATTGAAGAAATAAAAATTTATGGGGACTTCTTCGGTGTTGGTGATGTAGCGGAAGTAGAGCAGCTTTTAAAAGGCTGTAAATATGACCGTGCAGCAATCAATGAGGCATTAAAGGAAATTGATATTGCAAAATATTTCGGCGGTATTACAATCGAAGACTTTTTACAGTTAATCTATTAATGAGTGAGAGGGCATCCAAAAAGCCGTGCAGTAGCCGGTGTGTATGGACGCCTTCGTTGTTTTTGCAGAAAGCTTGCCTATTAAGACGGAGAGGATTTCCTTAAAAACGAGAGAAACAAAGGGATTGGCAGCATTTCACCTCAGTGAAAGAGAAGCAATAAACATCTTCCTTTCATTGTGCTTTCAATTTTGATATGAAATCATGTAAGCTTAAGGGAGGGAGTTCACGAAACTTCTCGGTTGCGGGTGCGTCTACGTAAATTGTGTGAGAATTGTGTGAGTGCCTGGCACCTGGAAAAAGGAGGTTTTTTTCATGGAAAAGCATCGGATTTTTATTGTAGAAGACGATAAAAAAATCGCTTCTTTGCTTGCAGAAACGCTACGCAAATATCAATATGAAGTAGCGACAGTACAAGATTTTGATGCGTTAATTGATGAGTTTTTAGCATTTGCACCGCATATGGTGCTACTTGATATAAATTTGCCTGCTTACGATGGTTATTATTGGTGTCGTCAGCTAAGGCAACATACGACATGTCCGATTTTATTTATTTCAGCGCGTTCGGGAGAAATGGATCAAATCTTTGCGCTTGAAAATGGCGGAGATGATTTTATTACGAAGCCATTCAATTATGAAATTGTGTTGGCAAAAATTCGTAGTCATTTACGTCGTACATATGGAGAGTATGCGGTAAGGCAGGAGGAGCGCACAGTAAAGCAAGGTGTGCTTACACTGTATTTAGAAAGCATGGAGTTGCATGTCAAGGATAGTGTTATTCCTTTGCAAAAAAAGGAATGTATCATTTTAGATTTACTTCTCGGACAAGCGCCGAAAGTGGTTTCGCGTGATGCGCTGCTTGAGCAACTATGGGATGACCAAGCGTTTGTTGATGAAAATACGCTGAATGTCAATATGACGCGCGTACGTAAGAAGCTGGCGGATTATCATGTGAAATCAATAATCGAAACGGTACGTGGCGCGGGGTATCGTTTCGTGCTTAGTGCGGAGGAAATGTAATGGGGTTAAAGCTTTTTTTACAAGAACACATTTCCTACATTATTTTTCAATTACTGCTCGTGCTATTTGTTTTACTGCTGTACTTTCTAGATGGCTTTCGCAATTTTGAAACAGCACTTTATAGCATTATTATTAGCGCAATATTGATTACATCCTTTTTAGCAGTGCGCTATATGCTACGCCGTCGCTATTTAAGTAAAATTACACAATTGCCGACTACGATGGAGGAGGCGCTTCAAAAAAACGCTAAAACAACGGAATATATGCAGACGGAAAAGTACATGCAACAGCTTTATTATGTTTATCAAAACGAGGTGCAATCTTTGTATGCAAAGCAAACGCGTCAATATAAATTTATGAATCAATGGATCCATCAAATGAAAACGCCGATTGCTGTTTTAGAGCTGTTGCTACAGGAGGAAACCTCGTTAGATAAAAAAAGTGTGCAGGAGGAAGTGGAGCGTCTAAAGCGTGGTCTAGATATGGTGTTAATGAGTGCCCGTATCGATAGCTTTGAGGATGATATGCAAGTGGAGCAAGTGCCATTAAAGTCCATTGTCACGACTGTAGTAAATGAGCATAAGCGCTTATTTATTACAAATCGTGTTTTTCCAGAAGTTCATATAGATGATGAGTTAGTCGTTGCAAGTGATTCGAAATCGTTACAATTTGCCCTTGGGCAATTTATTACTAATGCTGTGAAATATACATTTGAACCGAATAAAAAAATACTAATTTATGCACAGCAACGGGAAGGAAGCATTACTTTGAAGATTAAGGATGAAGGAATCGGTATACCTAAATCAGATTTATCGCGCATAACAAAGGCTTTCTTCACAGGAGAAAACGGACGAAAAACAGGTGAATCTACTGGAATGGGACTTTATTTAGCAAATGAAATATGCGAAAAGCTGGGGCACCAGCTTATTATTACATCAACGGTCGGTGTTGGTACAACCGTCAATATAACATTTTCAAGCGAGCGAAACGGGGGATAATCGTGGCGATACTACAAATTAATGAAGTAACAAAAGTATATGAAGGAAAAGTAACACATCGCGCGCTCAATCAGCTAAGCTTTGAAGTGGAAAAAGGTGAGTTTTTAGCGATTATGGGACCATCTGGTAGCGGCAAAACGACGTTGTTAAATATTATTTCAACAATCGATTATCCGACATCCGGTGAAATTACTTTGGAAAAAATAAAGCCACAAAGCTTAAATAAAACAGAGCTTGCCTATTTTAGGCGTCGTCAGCTCGGCTTTGTTTTCCAAGACTTTAACTTATTACCGATGCTAACAGTAGAGGAAAATATCGTCTTGCCATTAACGCTGGATAATCAGCCACTGCAAGTAATGGAAAAGCGACTTGCTGTTTTAGCTGAGAAATTAGGCATAGAATCGATTTTGGAAAAGCGCCCGAATGAAATTTCAGGGGGACAAGCACAGCGCACAGCTATTGCTAGGGCATTAATCCATCAGCCCTCTATCATACTAGCCGATGAGCCAACAGGAAATCTTGATTCGCATGCATCGCGAGAAGTGCTTGAGCTATTAAGCAAAATTAATGAGGAGCGACAGGCGACAATTGTGATGGTAACACATGACCCGATTGCTGCTAGCTATTGTGATCGTGTGCTGTTTATTAAAGATGGTGAGTTTTTTAACGAAATTTATCGAGATGATCGCCGCCAAACATTTTTCCAGCGTATTTTAAATGTTTTAAGTTTATTAGGAGGGCAAGTGGGTGACCTTTCAACAATTCGCTTACCGTAATGTGTTTCGCAATTTTCGCATCTATGCCGCTTTTTTTATGGCAAGCTTTTTCTCTGTTTTTGTTTTTTTTATTTACTCAATGTTAATGTTTCATCCAGCGAGTGAGCATGGCTTTTTAGGCAATGTTTCCTTGTTAGGAATGGTTGTGGCAGAAGTGATTTTAATGCTATTTTCCTGGTTTTTTATTTTTTACTCGATGAAGGCTTTTTTGGAGGCACGCTCAAAGGAATTTGCCGTTTTACTGCATCTTGGGATGGAAAAAAGGCAATTAAGCAAGCTCGTCTTTTTAGAAACGATGTTAATTGGTGTTATTTCCTGTGTTTTTGGCATCGCATTCGGCTACGCGTTTTCAAAATTTTTCTTTATGATTGTGCGCGAGATTTTATATTTAGATGAGCTACCTTTGTATTTTTCATGGGAGCCATTCGTTTTAACGCTTACTGTATTTTTAAGTGCCTTTGTTGTTATTTCCTTTATCAGTGTGTTAATGACGCGGGAAACAAAGCTGATTGATTTATTAAAAGGACATCAATATATCGATGTCTCCAATTCATACTCAAAAATAGGTGCATTTTTAGGTGTTTTTCTAATTGGTCTTGGTTATACATTAGCAATCATTACAACATTTTTTACATTGCCAATTTTTTTATTAATCATCCCAATTATCGTGACAATCGGTACGTATTTTTTGTTTACTGATACGATACAAGCCTTTATCGAGCGAGTAAAGAGGCGCAAAAAGGTCTATTGGCGAAAAACACGTATGCTATCGCTTGCTGAGCAAGGACATATTATGTATAGCAATCGAAAAATGTTTTTTGTTGTAACACTTGTTTCAACATTAGCCTTTTTATGTGTAGGTGTATTGTCTGCTTTATCATCCTACACGTCTCAATACGATAAGCTAAACCCTTTAGGCATTATTTATAAAGGGAATGTAGACAATGAGTATGAAGTGGCGCATATTTCATCATTAATTTACGAGCTAGAAGAAGCAGGGCTATCGTATAATTTAACGCGCTTTGTTGTGAAAAGACAAACATCTACCCATACTTCCAATCCTGTTGAAGTGTTCAGTGTAACAAATATTAACCATTTGCTATTTTCATATGGCTATTCAATGGTGCGGCTTGAGCCGGGTGAAGCGATGTTTATTGCTTACTCAGACGATTCGATAAAAGAGCTTGGAGATATGACTGTACGTACAACACTAAAAGAAAGCGAGGTTGACCTTGTTATCAACAGTGTTTATCCAGAGCTTATTTTCCCTGACGCGATTATTAGCCGCAATGCCATTATTGTTAGTGATGAAGATTTTGAAAAAATCACACAACCGTTTGAGCGTGCAGATGTTGTTGAATCAAGCTATCATCTTCTAGCATTTGATATCGCTAATTGGGTAGAAGCTGCAAATATCGGCTTGGATTTATATCATGCTGTTGCAGAGGAATATTTAAAAGAGAATTATACACTACCATTTTATTTTGAAAATGCAGGGTTAAATTATTCTTATATATTAGCTGCCTATTCCTTGTTTATGTTAGTTGGTCTGCTCGTTGTAGCGGTATTTTTATTAGCTGCTGGGAGCTTTATTTATTTCAAGCTATATACAAGCTTGGAGCGTGAAAAGAAGCAATTTGACGTATTAAAGCGCATGGGTCTAACAGATAGTGAACAAAAAAACTTAATTACGCGTTATTTATTTCCACAATTTTTCCTTCCTTGGGGACTAGCACTTGTGCATAGTGTATTTGCTTTCTTTGTGTTACAAGCTATTTTAAAAAATGTTATGCATGTCTCATTAGGGAAAGAAATTGTTTTGGCGTTTGGCTTTATTGTCCTTATTCAGGTCGTTTATTTTTATTTGATTAGATGGCGTTATATCGCGCATGTACGCTTGTAAAAACGAGCATAAAATGACATGAACGACGGAATTTTTGCACAATCACTTGAAAGCTATTGTCATATTCAGATTTTTATTTTACAATAATATAAAATGAATGATAATTCATTTTATATTGGTTTAGTAGATGTCTGAGCTTCCGCTGAATCAATAGGCGCTTTTGACGGAATTGATATAAGGGGGATGGGTGTATTGAATTTAGTTGAAAAGGTAAGACAGCAAGCTCTCGAACAGCCAGAAAAAACGGCTTATCATTTTATGGGGAAAAATACAAGCTATCACGAGTTTGAGCAGACGGTAAGCCGCTTTGCAAAAGCTTTGCAAGATATGGGGGTAGAAAAGGGAGACCATGTGGCATTGTTGCTTGGCAACACACCTCATTTTTTAATTTCTCTTTATAGTGCGATGCGTATCGGTGCAACAGTAATTCCGATTAATCCAATTTATACGCCAGATGAGATTTCATATATTATCCAAAATGGTGATGTTAAAGTAGTTGTTGCGCTGGACATGTTGCTACCGCTTGTAGATAAAGGGGTACAAGTATTTACGAAAGTGGAGAAATATATTATTTGCGAAACAGCAGCAGACACAGGGGAGAAGGTCGCTGCATTAAGCGAAGGTGCAAAAGCAAAAACAGTTCTGTTTACAGCTTTATTGCAAGCGGCAGAAGGAATAGCTGAGCCAGTAGCATTGGAAACGGATGATAATGCAGTTATTTTATATACATCAGGTACAACTGGTTATCCTAAAGGGGCTATTTTAACGCATGGTAATTTATATTCTAATGCGCGTGATGTTGGCGCTTATTTGAAAATATCTGCTACGGATCGTGTGATTGCAACATTGCCAGTATTCCATGTTTTTGCATTGACAGTTGTCGTCAATGCTCCTTTAGTACAAGGAGCTACAATTCTACTAGCGCCACGTTTTAGCCCAGCTGAAATTTTTGAGCTGGCTAAGACGCAAGAGGCAACGGTCTTCGCAGGAGTACCGACAATGTATAATTTCCTTTATCAGTTTGCTGAAGGCGATGTAGCTGCATTTAAAACATTGCGGTTAGCTATTTCAGGCGGTGCATCATTACCTGTATCGCTATTGCATAATTTTGAGCAAAAGTTTAATGTACGTATTTCAGAAGGCTACGGATTATCGGAGGCATCGCCAGTAACATGCTTTAATCCACTAGATAAAGAGCGCAAACCAGGCTCAATCGGTCAGTCGATTGTCAATGTTGAAAATAAAGTTGTTGACCCAGAGGGAAATGAAGTACCTGTCGGCGAGGTTGGCGAACTCATTGTGCGTGGACCAAATGTGATGAAAGGCTATTATAAAATGCCTGAAGAAACGGCTGTGACAATCCAAGATGGCTGGCTTTACACAGGCGATTTAGCGCGCAAGGACGAGGAAGATTACTTCTATATCGTTGATCGCAAAAAAGATATGATTATCGTTGGGGGCTATAATGTTTATCCGCGTGAAGTGGAGGAAGTGCTTTATGCACACCCGAATGTTGTGGAGGCTGCAGTTATCGGTTTACCAGATTTAGATTTTGGAGAAGCGGTATATGCATATGTCGTGTTAAAGGATAAGAGCATGAGTGCCGAGGAATTACAGCAATATTGTGCAGAGCATATTGTGAAATATAAAGTACCAAAAGTCATTGAAATTATCGATGAGCTTCCTAAAAATACAACAGGTAAAATTTTACGTCGCTCATTAAAGGAGCAGGCAACGAAATAGAGGGGCGTTCAAAAGACCATGCAGTAGCTGGTCTTTTGAACGCTTTTAATCATGTTTTTTTAGGGTTTACTAGAGAAAATGCAGGATGAGCTTTGAAAGGTGAGGAAACACATGGATTAGCGGTGCTTTACCTACCACTAACCTAAGTAAATAAAAAAATGAGCACCACTAGCAACACGGCTGATTTCATGTCTAAAAAGTTATTAGAATATTGACACATATTTGTGGCGTGGTAAACTTAATATTACGAAGTTCGAAATAACAATAAGGAAGTAGGGATTATGGAATGACAGCATTTTTAACGAAAGAGCATTTATTCACATTGCAATCTGTAACAGCCCCAGTACTAGCACCGAATGAGCAGGAGGCTGTATTTGTACGCACATTAATTGATAAAGAGGATAATAAATATTATGCACATCTATTCCATGTGGAGCTTGCTAACGAAGAAGTAGCGCAATGGACATTTGGCAAGGAGCGTGTCAGCAGCCCGAAATGGTCGCCAAATGGTAAGCAAGTTGCTTTTTTGTCAAATCGTGAAGAGAAAAATCAGCTTTATATTTTAAATCGTAGCGGTGGTGAAGCTAAAAAAGTAGCGAATTTCCCATACGGTGTTAGCTCATTTATTTGGAGCCCATGTGGTGAAAAGCTGTGGGTAACAGCAAGCTTAAAGAACGGCACAGCGTTTACCGATGCCGTAGAAAAGGAAGAGAAAAAGCTTCCAGAGGCATATGTCGTTGATAGAATGAAGCATAAAATGGATGGTGTAGGTGGTAATGGCTTACGTAAGCAAGGAATGAGTACTCATGTTGCTGAAGTAACGCTTGATGGTACGATTACACAGTTTACAGAGGGGAATCATGACCATACATTAAACAACATTTCTCATGATGGTAAAAAGCTTGTCATTGGTGTCAATCGCTCAGAAAATCAAGATTTTGAATTCCGTCAGCCACTATACATAGTAGATGTTGTGACGAAGGAAGAAACGATTTTAGTAGAGCAGGATGGCTATTATGGCGGAGCTACTTATTCGTTTGATAACCGCTATATTGCTTATGTTGGTAGCGATGCATCATTTAAAAATGCGACGCATGCGAAAGTTTATGTGTATGATACAGAAACAGCAAGCACGATTACTTTAACAGAGGGCTTAGATGCACCTGTTGGCGATTATGCTGTTGCTGATTTCCAGCAAGGGGCAGCAGCACCAGCACCAGCAGTTGTTTGGACAGAAGCCAATGCACTTTATTTCCAAGTATCCACAATGGGCGATATTCGCCTATACTATGCAACATTGGAAGGGGGGCTTTATCCTGCGACACCGGAAAATGAGCATGTTTATGGCTATGCGCTAGCAAAAAGCGGTAATGAGGCAATACTTGCTGTTTCAAATCCTACATTCCCTGGTGAGCTATTTAAACATAATATTACGACAGGGGAGCGTAAGCAGTTAACGCATTTCAATGATGTATTCCTACGAGAAGTCACTTTATCAACACCAGAGTCTATTGTTTTTAAAGGGGCGAAGGACTGGGATGTGCACGGCTGGATTATGAAGCCGGCTAGCTATGTAGAAGGGGAAAAATATCCACTTATTGTAGAAGTTCATGGTGGCCCTCACACATTATATGCAAATACGTTTTTCCATGAAATGCAGCTTCTTGCTGCAGAGGGCTATGGTGTACTATATATTAACCCGCGCGGAAGCCATGGCTATAGTCAAGCATTTGTAGATGCTGTTCGCAATGATTATGGCGGTGGAGATTTTGAGGATATTATGAAAGCGACAGACTATGCGCTAGAAACATATAATTGGATTGACGAAACACGTCTTGGTCTAACAGGCGGTAGCTACGGTGGTTTTATGACAAACTGGGCTGTCGGGCATACAAACCGCTTTAAAGCAGCAGTGACGCAGCGCTCAATTTCAAACTGGATTAGCTTCTTCGGCGTATCGGATATCGGTTACTATTTCACAGACTGGCAAATTGGCAGCGACATGTTAGACGTAGAAAAATTATGGCATCATTCGCCATTAAAATATGCGAAAAACGTTGAAACACCTCTACTCATTTTGCATAGCGAAAAGGATTTCCGCTGTCCAATCGAGCAAGCAGAGCAGTTTTACATTACGTTAAAATCTATGGGCAAAGAGGTAGGCTTCGTTCGATTCCCTGACTGCGACCATAACCTATCGCGCACAGGTACACCAAACCTACGTATCCAGCGTCTAGAGCAAATTGTTGGCTGGTTTGAGAAGTATATTTAATGTGGCGCCAGCTAAGTCGTGCAGTGGCCGACTTAGCTGGCGCTAGTGTTGGTGTTATTTGAAAGTGAGGGCTTGATAGAATAGCGGGTGCACTTTTTGAAAAAATGACATTTGATTTAGCGAATCTACCTTCGGATAAAATGGCGAAGTGGAGATGCAAGACAGGGCTGCCTTTAGGGTAGCCCCTATTTGTGTATAAATCAAATTTGATTCAGAAAAAAATGAAAAGCTATCTTGTGAGTTGAGTGGAGGAGCGCTACTCCGACTGGGCAAGCCTAGATGGAAATCAGCGTTTTACTAAGCGCTCTCTTTAAAATAAAGTCCAATCAACGCACGTATCCTTTTAATTTATCCATCAAAATACCCCTTTTTTACGCAACATGTTAAAAAATTTTTCGTTCTAATTAATGTTATCAACCGCATAGTAAATGATAGTATGCTAAAATGAGAAAGTAAAAATTAATTAGAAAGAGAGCACAAGGATGGCAATTATTCAAGGCTTAATTGATTTTATTTTGCATATTGATGAGCACTTAGTAGAAATAATCCAACAATTTGGCGCATGGTCTTATGGGATTTTATTTTCGATTGTGTTCGTTGAAACAGGCGTAGTTATTATGCCGTTTTTACCTGGAGATTCCCTGCTATTTGCAGCGGGTACACTTGCCGCATTAGGGGCATTTAACTTACCGTTATTAATGACAGTTTTTATCGCGGCTGCTATTATAGGGGATACGGTTAACTATCATATTGGGAAGACTGTAGGTCTTTCTATTCCTCCTAATAGTTTTTTAGGCAAGGTGATTAATAAAGAGCGAATGGAAGCAGCACAGCGATTTTTCAATAAGCATGGTGGTAAAACAATTGTCATTGCGCGCTTCATGCCATTTATTCGGACGTTTATTCCGTTTGTGGCGGGGGCTAGCCGTATGAATTACAAGTATTTTATCGTCTATAATGTTGTAGGAGCACTTGCTTGGGTATTCATCTGTACATTGCTCGGTTATTTCTTCGGCAATATCCCAATTATTAAAGAAAACTTCTCAACGGTATTATTATTAATTATTTTCATTTCTGTATTACCAGCAATTATTAGTGCAATTAATGCACATCGTAAAAAAAATAAGTGAGGTAATGAACATGACAAAAATGAATGTAGAAAGCTTTAATTTGGATCACACAAAGGTAGTGGCACCATATGTGCGTTTAGCTGGGCTAAAGGAAGGACAAAACGGAGATGTTGTACATAAGTATGATATTCGCTTCAAACAGCCAAATAAAGCATATATGAAAATGGATGCACTTCATTCAATTGAGCATTTAATGGCTGAAAATATTCGCAATCATAGCGAACATGTTGTTGACCTTAGTCCAATGGGTTGCCAAACAGGCTTCTATTTATCGGTAATTAATCATGATAATTATGATGAGATTTTGGACATTTTAGAGAAAACGCTACAGGATGTCGTAAGCGCGACAGAAGTGCCTGCTTGCAATGAGGTTCAATGTGGCTGGGCTGCAAACCATAGTTTAGAAGGCGCGCAACAATTAGCACGTGAAATGCTTGAAAAGCGCGCGGAGTGGTCAACAGTTTTTGCACAATAAAAGGCTGTTCGGAATATAGGCTAATACCTATATTTCGAACAGTCTTATTTTATTTTAGCAATTAATATTATTTACCTTTGAATTGTGGTGCTCTTTTTTCGACGAAAGCATTCAGGGCCTCAAGGCGGTCTTCTGTCGGTAATGTAATTTCGTATGCTTTACGCTCAATTTGCAAACCTGTTTGTAAATCGACCTTCATCCCTTGCTTTACAGCAAATTTTGCTTGCTGCAAGGCGATAGGTGCATTTTGCAAAATGGTATTTGCGAAATTTTCAACTACCTGCATTAAATCTTCTTGCTCTGCTACTTGCGTAAATAATCCGCAAGCTAGCGCTTCCTCACTTGATATTTTTTTTGCTGTTAAAATGTATTCTAATGCTTTTGCCTCCCCGATTAAGCGCGGTAATCGCTGTGTTCCACCCGCACCTGGGATAATCCCTAGCTTTGTTTCTGTTAGTCCAACTACCGCATTTTTTGTCGCAATGCGGAAATCGCAGGAGAGGGCTAATTCAAGACCACCGCCAAAGGCATATCCATTTAGCGCGCAAATAGTTGGCTGCGGCAATCCTTCAATCGCATTGAACACCTCAGCAAATTTATTTAGATTTCGCTTTACCAATGGTTCAGGCAATGTTTGACGCTCCTTTAAATCAGCACCAACTGAAAAGGCTTTATCACCTGCACCTGTAATAATAACAAGTCGAATATCGGGATGTATACGAATGGATTCTATAATTGCTTGAAGCTCTGATAACATGTCGAAATTAAAAGCATTTAAGACATCAGGTCGATTTAGTTTTACATAGGCAATAGACTGTCGTTGTTCATATTCAATGATGTTCATAAATAAAAAGCTCCCCCTTAAATGTGCTATAGTATTATATTACCTCTCTCAAAATATATAGGCAATTAGCAATTGAACAATAGGCGAAGTATAGGTATGCTATAAGTAAGAAATTCTTTATCGTTAAATAGAAATAGCATTGAAATATCTTGAAAAATTTTGCTGAAAAATAACTGTTAATTTGCTATTATTTGTACATTAGCGCGTATTTTAGTTAAATTGAACGGATTTTTAATTACATCATGATGTAATGGATACGAAATAATCTTTTTAAAAGTTTAAAAAGATTAAATTAAAAGAGCGAATCAAATATGCCTGGAACTGTATACATATTTCCGTAGTCACCCTCTAGTTATTAGGATAGCTTTAGCTATGATGAAAAAAATTATGAAGAAATATAAAGTGAGGAGTTTAACGTGGAAGTTTTTATTGGAAGGCAACCGATTTTTAATGAAAAGGAACAAATAGTGTCTTACGAATTATTGTATCGAAGTAAAAATATAAATGCATTTCCTCTAGACGGAATAGATGCAGATGCTGCGACAATCGATGTTATTATTAATTCCTTTTTAACAATTGGCATAGATAAAGTAACAGATGGTGCACTAGCATTTATTAATTTTACGGAGAAGCTATTATTTAGTCCCTTGATAGATTATATTAATCCGAAAGAAGTCGTTATTGAAATTTTGGAGGATGTTATTATAACACCGAAACTTATTCAACGTGTAAAAGAGTTGAAGGGGAAGGGGTTTAAAATAGCACTTGATGACTTTATTTTAAAAGATGGAGTAACCGTTTATAATGAGCTGTTCAATTATGTAGATTATATAAAGGTTGACTTTTTAATTACCCCTTTAACAAAACGTATGGAAATTGAGTATAAAGTAAAATCAAAGTTTCCGCATATCAAGCTTTTGGCTGAGAAAGTTGAAACGCGTGAGCAATATGAGATTGCAATGCATTCTGGCTATGTGTTATTTCAAGGCTACTTCTTTGAAAAACCACAAATAATGAAGGCAATTGATATACCAGCAAATATTATAAATTATTTTCAAATCATTTCGATTTTAAAAGATGAGGAACCAGATATAAATATTTTGGCTACAAATATTGAAAGGGAAATTTCAATTTCTTATAAGCTATTGCAACTGATTAATAGCTCAAAAAATCGCCCGAAATCTAAGGTGCGTTCAATTAAACAAGCAATTGTACTATTGGGCATAACAGAGTTGCGGAAGCTTGTTTATTTATTGGCAATGCGCGAATTAAATAATTATGAAAAAACAGATGCTTTTAATGAATTAGTTGCCGCATCGTTATTCCGTGCAAAAGCATGTGAAAAGGTTGCGAAGTTAAATTATAAAAAGAACTTCTCGGAATACTTTTTAATTGGGCTATTGTCGTTAATTGATGCCTTGTTAAAGCGTCCAATGTATCTGATATTAAGAAAGATGCCATTATCGGAGGAAATTGTTGAAACAATAAACGGCGTGGAAACAGAAATGACGCCTTATTTACAATTTAGTGAAGCGCTTTATAAATTAGATTGGGATAGGTTAGATGAATTGTCACTGCAATTAGGCTTGAATCAGGATGTGGTATTCCAAATTTATGATGAAGCGGAGCAGTGGGCACGAGAGGTTATTAGTTAACAACTTTTGTAGAAATGATGAAAATTGAATGAAGAAAGAGGAAGTCTTGTGAACAATAGTGAACAGTTGACAGTGAAAGATACAATTAGCGAATATCTATTTGTCATTGTAGGAGCTGCGATAATTGCCATTGGCTTTAATGTCTTTTTATTACCAAACCAAGTTGCTTCAGGTGGGGTAAGTGGTATTAGTACAATTTTAAATGGTTTATTTGGTTGGAATGCAGGGCTTGTTCAATACGCATTTAATATCCCTTTATTTATTGCGGGAGTTTTAATTTTAGGAAAGAAATTTGGTGTTAAGTCATTTATTGGAACGATTACTTTACCTGCCCTTGTTATCTTCACAAGTGACTGGGGTCCGTGGACATTAAATCCGCTACTTGGTGCAATTTTTGGTGGAATTGTAGTTGGCTCGGGGCTCGGTCTTGTTTTTAAAGGAAAGGCATCAACAGGTGGTACGGATTTATTAGCACAAATTATTACGAAATTCACAGGTCTTACTTTAGGGACAAGTGTGTTACTTATAGATGGTGTTATTGCTGTTAGTGCTGCACTTGTGTTTGATTTAGAAAAGGGCTTGTATGCAATAATTGGTTTGTATGTAACAACGAAAACGATTGATATCATTCAGCTTGGCTTTAGTCAATCGAAAATGGCCTATATTATTACAACGAGAGAGGAAGAAATGCGTGACGCGATATACAGAGAAGTGAATCGTGGCGTAACAAAGCTTCCAGCTTTCGGCGGTTATACGGGGGAAGAAAAAACGTTTCTAATGGTCGTTGTTTATCAGACTGAATTCACTAAATTGAAACAAGTTGTCAAGATGGTTGACCCAACAGCCTTCGTTGTTGTCTCAGATGCTTATGAGGTACTTGGCGAAGGTTTCAAACGAGCCTAAGTTTGCTATACTGAAGTAGAGTAATTTGTTGGAGGAGAACAGTATGAAAAAAATAGTATTAACAGTTGCTTTCAGTTCAGCTTTACTGTTAGCTGCATGTGGTGGGGATGAGAAGGAAAGTAACGCGACACCACAACCAGAGGGCGAAAAAATTGTGATGAAAAGCTGTGCGAACTGCCACGGTGGTCAATTGCAAGGCATGCGTAATACTCCTGCATTAAATGATGTTGGTGGTCGCTATTCAGAGGAAGAAATTTTAGATATTATTTTAAATGGTACAAAAAGTGGCATGCCTGCAGGCTTACTTAAAGGGGAGGAAGCTGAAAAAGCTGCCGCATGGCTTGCAGAGCAAAAATAATGAATAGAAATGGCTCTTTTACGACAAGTAACCGCAGGAGCAATTCATTCACTGCGACGAGTAACCGCAGGAGCAAATCTTTCACTGCGACGAGTAACCGCAGGAGCAATTTCTAATGTGCCGGAAGGCTTGTTAACAAATAGTAGAGCTAGGGCTGTTCGAAAAGATATTACCTTTTCGGGCAGCCTTGTTTGTGCTTCTATCATCATAAAAAAGCGAGCTGAAAAAATGATTTGCCATAAAAATTGTAAAACACTCTTTTTTATTCGAATGGATGAGGATACATTTTCCGTAAAATGAATGGAACATGTTACAATAAAGGGAGACTAAAAAGAATCGAGAGGTTGTGCCAATGGTTCAAGTTACGACAAAGGATGTTATCGAAAAATTTAATTTGCAAATTGTTAGTGGTCATGAAGGGATTGGGCGTTTTATTACGACGAGTGATATATCAAGACCGGGGCTAGAGATGGCTGGTTATTTTACACATTATCCAGCGAATCGAGTGCAGTTGCTTGGAAAAACAGAGCTCTCTTTTTTTGAAATGCTGCCAGAAAGCGTGAAAAAAGAGCGGATGCGCTTATTATGTGCCCGCAATACTCCGGCTATTATTATTTCAAGAAATTTGGAAGTGCCACAAGAATTAATTGAGGCATCGAATGAAAATCATGTACCTGTGTTAACTTCAAAACAAACGACAACTCATTTTTCAAGTCGGCTAACGAATTACTTAGAAAGTGAACTAGCACCGACAACGGCGATTCACGGCGTGCTTGTTGATATTTATGGAATTGGTGTACTTATTCTTGGGAAGAGCGGTGTAGGGAAAAGTGAAACAGCGTTAGAGCTTGTGAAAAAGGGGCATCGCTTAGTCGCAGATGATTCTGTAGAAATTCGTCAAGAATCTGAAAATATGATTATCGGAAGCCCGCCACCACTATTAGAGCATTTATTAGAAATTCGAGGAATTGGCATTATTAATATAATGACGCTTTTTGGTGCGAGTGCGATTAGACCGTATAAACGAATTACGCTTGTAGTAGAGTTGGAAAACTGGGACCCTGAAAAAGTATATGACCGTTTAGGGCTCGATGAAGAGAAAATGAAAATTATTGATACAGAGCTAACGAAGCTAACGATTCCTGTACAGCCTGGACGCAATGTATCCGTTATTATTGAAGTAGCTGCAATGAATTACCGATTGAAAAAAATGGGTGTTAACGCAGCGGAGGAATTTTCGCGTCGTTTAGATGCAGTTATTGCGTCTAATGGGGAAATGGACGATTTTAAATAGAGAAGGAGTAAAAAGATGGAATTTTTTATAATGAAGATTAATCCAATTGCATTTTCAATTGGACCAATTGATGTTCGATGGTATGGAATTTTAATTGCACTGGGCATTGTTCTAGCTTATTTTTTAGCACAGCGAGAGGCAGTTCGACTTGGTATTCATCAAGAGTTTATTGCGGACATGCTTATTTGGGCAGTGCCAATCGCTATTATTAGTGCACGTATTTATTATGTAGGGATGGAATGGGATGTTTATAAGACCAATCCAATAAAAGCGATTCAAATATGGAATGGTGGGATTGCCATTCATGGTGCTTTAATTGGTGCGTTTATTACAGCTTATATATTTACGAAAAGGCGTAATATAAGCTTCTTGCGAATTGCAGATATTGCAGCACCAAGCATTTTAGTAGGACAAATTATTGGACGCTGGGGCAATTTCATTAATCAAGAGGCACATGGTGGAGAAGTATCGCGCAGCTTTTTAGAAAAGCTATTTTTACCTGATTGGCTAATTGAGCAAATGTATATTGAAAGACTCGGCTCCTACGTCCACCCAACATTTTTATATGAGTCACTATGGAATATAGTAGGCTTTATTATTTTAATTATTGCACGTAAATTCAATTGGCGTCGTGGGGAAATGTTTTTCTTTTACATTATATGGTATTCGATAGGGCGCTTCTTTATCGAATCAATGCGTACAGACAGCTTATATTTAATTGGCGACTTGCGCTCAGCACAGCTTGTGTCGATTATTGGTATCGTAGTAGGCTTAGCACTCATTATTTATCGTCGAATGACAGTGAAGCCAGTTGTACGTTATTTAGATAAATAAGGAGTGATGAATGATGGTAAAGGCATTGTTATTTGATTTTGATGGTACTTTATTAAACACAAATGAATTAATTATTCAATCATTTATGCATGTATTGGAAGACAAATTTCCCGGGCAATATTCGCCAAAAGATTGCATGAAATTTCTCGGTCCTTCATTGCGAGAAACATTTGTTGAAATTGCTCCAGATGCTGTGGATGAAATGATTGATAGTTATCGACAGTGGAATATCCAACATCATGACCAGCTTGTCACACAATATGATGGGGTAGTTTCTACTTTGGAGGAGCTATATGCACAAGAGATAAGGTTAGCCATCGTCTCAACAAAGCGCAGTGAAATGATAGAGCAAGGCTTAAATGTGCTAGGTGTGAGGCATTTATTTGAGCATATTATTGGATTTGACCATGTTCAGCATGTTAAGCCACATCCAGAGCCGATTTTATTAGCATTGAAGAAAATGCAATTGGCAAAAGAGGATGTTATTATGATTGGTGATAATTCGCACGATATTGAGGCTGGACATAATGCGGGTGTAAAAACGGCTGGTGTAGCTTGGGCTTTTAAAGGAGAGGACTATTTACAGCAATTTTCACCGACATATATGCTTCAGCATATGACTGATTTAGTAACGATTGTGAAAGGGCAAAGTTTATGAGAAGAACAGAGCGCTATAAAGTAGATGGTGCGAATTCGCTTTGGCATGTTTATAAAACGGTATCCTTTTGGAAGGTAATGAAATGCTTTATTTTTATTCAAATCGGGCGCATTACACCGTCCATGGCGATGAAAAATTGGCTTTATCGTACTTTTCTTCATATGGATATTGGAGAAAAAGCATCATTAGCCTTAATGGTGATGCCTGATACAATGTTTCCAGAGCGTATTTCAATTGGCGCAAATTCGATAATAGGCTTTAATACAACGATTTTAGCACACGAATACTTAATAGATGAGTATCGCTTAGGTGATGTGAAAATAGGAAACAATGTAATGGTCGGTGCAAATACAACGATTTTGCCGGGAGTAGAAATTGGCGATGGTGCGATTGTATCGGCGGCAACGCTCGTTCATAAAGATGTGCCAGCGGGAAGCATGGTTGGTGGCAATCCGATGCGCATTATTTTCAGCGCGGAGGAAATGGCTGCACGAAAAAAATAATGATAGGGACAAGGCGTCCCAACAGCCGTGCAGTTGCCGGCTGTTGGGACGCCTTTATTGGTGTTTTGGCAAAGTGTTTGCTCATTAAAATAGCGAGGGTTTTCTTTGAAAATGATAGAAACATTCAATTTAGCGGTGTTTGTCCTAAACGAAAGAGAAGGATTGAAAATCTCCTTTCAATGTGCGAACAAAATAAATTCAGGTAATTCGCAAATACATCAATAAAACTGACCGAAATCGCAGCATAATTAAAAATAAAATAATTTTCAATAAAGCTAAAGTAACTCAAGACTTGACAATATTTACGCTTTATTATACTATCACACTAGTGAACTAAAGTTTATTGAGGTGTATGACTATGTCTACGATTAAATTATTTGAAAAACCACTTGGAATGCGTGATACATTTCCGCAAACATATGAGAAGTTAGAGGCAATTCGTGCAAAAGGACGACATTTTTTATACGCGCATGGTTATGATTTTATAAAAACGCCATCAGTGGAGTATTACGATACAGTAGGAAAAGCTTCAGCTATTGAGGATGCTTCTCTTTTTAAGCTAGTAGATAATCAGGGCAATATGCTCGTATTGCGTCCTGATATGACAACGCCAATCGCACGTATTGCAACAGCAAAACTGCTGAAGGAAAAAATTCCGCAGCGCCTTGCTTATTTTGCTAGTGTGTTTCGTGCACAGCAAACAGAGGGAGGACGCCCTGCTGAATTTGAGCAAATGGGAATTGAGTTTATAGGTGATTCTTCTGTTTTTGCGGATGTAGAAGTGATAATACTCGCGATTCAATTGCTTCAACAATTGGGTGTTGAGTCCTTTACGGTGACAATCGGACACGCACATGTATTACAGGCAATTTTGCAGCAATATACAATGAGCGGTGAGCAAGCGAATAGTTTGCGTCAATTATTAGTAGAGCGCAATTATGTAGGCTTTGAAGAAACGGTAAAATCATTTGACTTACAAAGAGAAAATAGCGAGATTTTACTGCAATTTATTGAAGAAGCAGCGAATGCTAAAAGTATTTTTAATATAGAAAAATATGTTGTCGATGAAAACACGCTGACATATATATACGAGCTAGAACGATTGTTAAAGCAAGCAAATGTAATGGACTATATTACATTTGATTTTACGTTGACGAGCTCGATGAATTATTATACGGGAATGCTGTTTGAAGTATTTGCAGTAGGCAGTGGCTTCCCCCTTGGAAATGGCGGACGCTATGATGGATTGTTAGCCCAATTTGGGTCAGAGGTAGGAGCGACAGGCTTTGGCTTCCGTGTCGACCGATTGTTAGAAGTTGTGCAAACGAATGAACCTACAGTAGCAACAACATTGCTATTATTCGAGCCGCATTTATATAAAGAGGCATTGCAGCATGCGACAAAATTGCGGGCAGTTGGTCGCCGTGTGACGCTACAGGCGATTAGTAGCTTAACAAATGTAACTGCATATAAAGTGCAATTTAGCGAGGTTGTATACGTACAGGAGGAAGAATAATGACGGTGTTAACAATTGCTATGCCGAAGGGTCGCATTTTTACTGAGGCATGTAAAATATTAGAAAGTGCCAACTTTCGATTACCTAAAGATATGGAAGATACGAGAAAGCTAATGATTGAAATTCCTGAGGAAAATATTCGATTTATTTTAGCGAAGCCAATGGACGTACCTGTTTATGTAGAGCACGGTGTAGCAGATATAGGCATTGCGGGAAAGGATGTTTTACTTGAACAGCAGCGCACAATCCATGAACTTTTAGATTTGAAAATTAGTACATGCTATATCGCGGCTGCCGGTTTGCCCAATACAAGGATGAATGAAGTGGCGCCACGCATCGCTACAAAATATCCGCGCATCGCGACAAAGTATTATAAAGAAATTGGCGAGCAAGTTGAGATTATTGAATTAAATGGCTCCATTGAACTTGCACCGATGATAGGGCTAGCTGATAGAATTGTCGATATCGTTTCAACAGGTCGTACACTAAAGGAAAATGGACTTGTTGAATATGAGCGTATCGCGGACATCTCATCACGTCTAATTGCCAATCCTGTAAGCTATCGACTGAAAAGTGCACGCATTCAAGATTTAGTAAGTCGCTTAAGAAAATGTGTTGGATAGGAAGAAGGGCTGAATCATGCAAATTACAACATTAACAGATGATATTTCGTTAAAGCGCCCATTAGAGGGGGGCAATGAGCAACAGCTAGCAGTAGTGCGTGAAGTGTTAGCAAATGTGAAGACACAAGGTGATGCTGCTGTTCGTGCATATAGTGAAAAGTGGGACGGCGTAATGCTAAATGATTTTCGCGTTTCACAGCAGGAAATCGACGAGGCTGTAGCAAATTTCGATAAAACACTTTTAGCAGATTTAATCGAGGCGGCGGATAATATCCGTCTTTACCATAAAGAGCAGCGCCGCACAGGCTATAAGCTCCCTTTAGAGAATGACTCTTATTTAGCACAGCGTATAATTCCATTGGAGGCAGTAGGGCTTTACGTGCCAGGGGGCTCAGCAGCATATCCTTCATCGGTATTAATGAATGTTATTCCTGCACAGGTGGCAGGCGTGAAGCGCATCGTTCTTACTTCCCCAGCTAGTAAAGATGGTAAATTACCAGATGCAGTGCTTGTTGCCGCATCGATTTTAGGTATTTCGGAAATGTATAAAATAGGTGGTGCACAAGCAATCGCTGCATTAGCTTACGGAACAGAGACGATTGCCTCAGTAGATAAAATTACAGGCCCTGGTAATATTTATGTGGCACTAGCTAAGCGCGAGGTGTTTGGTGAAGTAGCCATTGATATGATTGCAGGACCGAGCGAAATTGCGATATTAGCAGATGAAACAGCCTATGCGGATGAGATAGCAGCCGACTTATTATCACAAGCGGAGCATGATGTATTGGCATGTGCGATTTTAATTACGATATGTGAATCGCTCGCAGAAAAAGTTGCCGAGGAAGTCGAGCGTCAGCTGGCGCTATTACCAAGAGAAAGCATTGCGCGCCAAGCGATTGAGCGATTTGGTCATATTTATATAGCGGAGACGATAGAGCAAGCGATTGCTGCTGTCAATTCTTTAGCACCAGAGCATTTAGAAATTATGACAGCTAATGCAGAGGAAGATGCACAAAAAGTTACGCATGCGGGTGCAATTTTTATCGGGCGTTATAGCTCGGAGCCGGTTGGTGATTATTTTGCAGGGACAAACCATGTGCTACCAACAAACAGCACCGCACGTTTTGCAAGTGGGTTGAATGTAGATGATTTTATTAAGCGCACAAGCGTTGTTTATTATAGTGAAAAGACATGGGCACAAAATGCGCCTAAAATTGCACGTCTTGCGAGATTAGAAGGCTTAGAGGGACATGCCAGAGCGGTAGAAGCGCGCGGCTGGAAAAAAGGAGAGGTATAGCATGAGGTACGCAAAAATAGAACGCAACACAAATGAAACGAAAATTGCAGTGGAATTAAACTTAGATGGAGAAGGACAAGCTAAAATCGCAACAGGCGTACCTTTTATGGACCATATGCTTGATTTATTTATAAAACATGGCTTATTTGATGGCAAAATCACAGCAGACGGTGATACGTATATCGATGCACATCATACAACAGAGGATATCGGCATTGTTTTAGGGCAGGTAGTACGCGAGGCGTTAGGTGATAAAAAAGGGATTAAGCGCTACGGCAATGCCTTTGTACCGATGGATGATGCGCTTGCACAAGTGATTGTTGATTGCTCCAACCGTCCACACTTAGAGTATCGAGTAACACCGGTACTAACCGAAAAAGTAGGAACATTTGATACGGAGCTTGTGCATGAGTTTTTATGGAAATTTGCATTAGAGGCGCGCATGAATGTCCATGTCATCGTACCTTATGGGCATAATACGCACCATATTATAGAGGCGATTTTCAAGGCATTGGCAAGAGCGCTAGACGATGCGATTCAAATTGACTCGCGCGTGAAGGGTGTGCCGTCAACGAAGGGGCTACTAACGTGAAAATCGGCATAATCGATTATGGAATGGGTAATTTATTTAGCGTTGAGCAAGCGTTAAAACGGCTTGAGGTAGAGGTTGTGATTACCGCTAATAAAGAGCAATTGCAATTGATGGATGCGCTTATTCTACCGGGGGTTGGAGCATTTCCCGATGCGATGAAAAAACTACAGCAGGCTGGGCTTACTTCCTTTATTCAAGCGACTACAAAGCCTTTGCTTGGCATTTGCCTAGGCATGCAATTGTTATTTGAGGAAAGCGATGAAGTAACAGCGACAAAAGGGCTCGGTGTTTTTTCAGGACGCATTACAAAGTTTACAAATATACCGCGCATTCCACATATGGGCTGGAATGACTTACAGTTTGTTTATAAGCCAAGCTGGTTGACTGCATTACAACAAGAACGCTTCGTTTATTTTGTGCATTCTTTTTATGTAAGTGATATGAAGCAGAAGGAGCTTGTGGCATTTGCTAATTACTACGATGTGCAAGTACCGGGTATTGTAGTGAAAAATAACTTTACCGGCATGCAATTTCATCCAGAAAAATCAGGACAGTTCGGCTTATTTTTATTGCAGCAATGGTTGGAAGGGGTAAAAAAATGTTAACAAAACGAATTATTCCGTGCTTAGATGTAAAGGATGGGCGTGTTGTGAAAGGTGTACAATTCGAGTCATTACGCGATGCAGGTGACCCTGTAGAGCTTGCGACATTTTATGATGAGCAAGGGGCAGATGAGCTTGTCTTTTTAGATATTTCAGCCTCCTATGAGGGGCGGGCTACAATGGAGGATGTCGTGCGGCAAACAGCGGCGAAGCTAGCGATTCCTTTTACGGTTGGTGGAGGCATTCGTACATTGGATGATATGAAGCGCATTTTGCGAGCAGGTGCAGATAAAGTGTCTATTAATACTTCAGCATTGGAGCGACCAGCGCTTATCCAGGAAGGTGCAGCTTATTTTGGTTCACAATGCATCGTTGTGGCAATTGATGCGCGCTTTTGTGATGAAGATGATACATGGATGGTTTATACGCACGGTGGGCGCAATAAAACCTCGTGGCAGGCAGTTGAATGGGCACAGGAGGCAGTACGCTTAGGAGCTGGAGAAATTTTATTGACAAGCATGGACCGTGATGGTGAAAAATCAGGCTTTGATTTAGCGTTAACGAAAGCAATTCGAGATGCTGTAACAGTGCCTATTATAGCGAGTGGCGGTGCTGGCAATGCTGAGCATTTTGTGGAAGTATTACAGAAGGCTGATGCGGATGCAGCATTAGCAGCCTCCATTTTCCACTATAAAGAAACGAGTGTAGCTGCCATTAAAGCGTATTTGTACAATAAAGGAGTTTGTGTACGATGATTGATGTAAAATTTAATGAAAAAGGCTTAGTAACAGCTGTCATTCAGCATGCAAAAACAAAGGAAGTGCTAACGGTTGCTTACATGAACGAGGAATCTTTAGCGAAAACGATTGAAACAAATGAAACATGGTTCTTTTCACGCTCGCGCAATGAACTATGGCATAAAGGGGCGACAAGTGGCAATACGCAAAAGGTCGTTTCCATTATGGCAGATTGTGACCGCGATGCTTTAGTTGTAGAGGTACTACCAGCAGGTCCAGCATGTCACACTGGTACAAACTCTTGCTTTACAGAAGCGATTGTGAAAAACGAAGAGGTCGGCTCCGTTAGTATGCTGTCCAAGCTAAGCGAGCTTATTAAAGAGCGAGAGAGTGAATTGCCAGAGGGAGCCTATACAACCTATTTATTTGACAAGGGCATTGATAAAATCGGCAAAAAAATTGGCGAAGAGGCGATGGAAGTGGTTATTGCTGCTAAAAACCGCGATGCTGCAGAGGTAAAGTGGGAAGCTGCTGATTTAATTTACCACTTACTCGTTTTATTACAGGAGCAGAAGGTAGATATATATGAGGTGTTAAAGGTGCTAGAGGAAAGGCATCAAAAGAAGCAATAAGCTTATGCTGTAAATTTTCCTTCTAAAACAAAAATTATGTGCAGATATGGATAAATCAATGACTATTAAATTGTTTGTGCTATAATAATAGATATTATATGAGGAACGTAATTTACGTTCCTTATTTTTCTTGTTTCGGAGGAAATATTGTTGGAAAATAAAGAACAAAAAAAAGAAAATATCGTCTCCTTTGTGCCAACAGGTGATTATTATTATGAAAAAGCAATAAAGGCACTGGAAAGGGACCAAATTGAAAAAGCATATAAATATTTAAAGCGCGCAGAGGAATTGAGCCCAGACGATATACGCGTTTTAACTCAATATGGTTTATTAGAAATAGAGGCTCAAAATTACGAGCATGCTTACGAATTGATTCATACAGCACATAGCTTAGAACCAAGCAATGCGGAAATCCTTTTTTTATTAGCAGATGTTTCAGGCTGTTTAGGCTTGATACATGATGCTAAAAAATATGCAGAGCAATACCTAGAGCAGGAGCCAGAAGGTATGTATGCGCTTGATGCATATGAAATTTTGGATTTTGTGGAGTTTGAGCAAAATCTCACAGAAGATGTTGATGAGCAAGAGGCAGAAAAATTAATTGGGCAGGAAAAAGCTCGACGTTTTATGGAGCAAGGTGCATTTCCAAAAGCGATTGAAGTGCTAGAGCAGCTCATAGAAAAATTTCCTGACGCATGGCCGGCTTATAATAACCTCTCACTCGCCTATTTTTATGTAGGGGAAGCAGAGCAAGCACACGCGTTATTAAACCAAGTGCTACGTGAAAATCATGGCAATCTACACGCTCTATGTAATTTGGCTGTTTTTGCCTATTATGAAAGAGCTGAAGCTGAGCTTGAAAAGCTAACAGCATTGCTCAAAAAAATTCAGCCCTATGATTGGGAAAATCGTTATAAGCTAGGCGCTACTTTAGCTTTAATTGGTGAGTATGAGACAGCCTATAAATGGCTTCGCTCTATGCATAAAAGAGGCTATGAGGGCGACCCCGGCTTTTATTATTGGCTAGCACAATCCGCTTATTTCTCACAGCAAGAGGAAATAGCGAAAGCTGCTTGGCAATCCTTGCTCGTTTTAGATCCTGCAAAGGAAGGGCTTGAGCCATGGCATATGAGCTCATTAGCGGATGAGGAGCAATCATTAGAAAAAAACCGCGAGTTAATTATTGAGAAAATTAATAGTAAGTATCCAGCAGACCGCCTTTTTGGGCTTTTTATATTAAAGCATTCGCCACATAAGCAAGAAATTATTGCGCACCCAAAATGGATTGATATTGAAAAGTACAATGAAATAGAAAAGCTGACTTTAGCATACTCGCTTGGGCATGATTTTCAAATGACAACAGAATCTGAAAAAAGCTTTATTCGCTTTTTAGAAGTAGCTGAAAAATTAATAGAGGTATACGGCAAGCTGAATTTTACTGCAACTTCAGCATTGCAACTATGGTTTTCAATTGGAGAGCTCGCACTGCGCTCCAGCTACTCCTTTAAAAATCCTGCCGCCATTGCCGCAGCAGTAGACTATATGCTGCAATCTGCAATGGGGGACAATATTACCAAAAAAAATTGTGCCGAAAATTATAATATTAGTGTTGCGACATTAACGAAATATGTTAATGAATTGTTAGCATTTGTACCGACTGAGTTTGAATAGGCATTTTATTTGAATATAGCTTTTGAATTGTATACGATGAATGCAGTCTAGTAGTCAAGTTTTGAGGAGGATTTTTTGATGACAGAGGAAAAAATTTATGATGTAGTCATTATTGGTGCTGGGCCAGCGGGCATGACAGCAGCGGTTTACGCATCTCGTGCTAACTTATCTACGTTAATGATTGAGCGCGGTATTCCAGGTGGTCAAATGGCCAACACAGAGGAAGTTGAAAACTATCCAGGTTTTGATCATATTTTAGGGCCAGAATTATCAACAAAAATGTTTGAGCATGCCAAAAAGTTTGGTGCAGAGTATGCTTATGGGGATGTTACAGAAATTACTGACGGGGAACAATATAAAACGATTGTTTCTGGTAAGAAGGAATATAAAACTCGTTCTATTATTATTGCAACGGGTGCAGAATATAAAAAAATGGGTGTACCGGGGGAGCAAGAGCTTGGTGGACGTGGCGTGAGCTACTGTGCAGTATGTGACGGAGCATTCTTCAAACAAAAGAACTTAATCGTTGTTGGTGGGGGAGACTCTGCTGTTGAAGAAGGTGTTTATTTAACGCGCTTTGCAGAAAAAGTAACGATTGTACATCGCCGTGATAAGTTACGCGCACAAAAAATTCTACAGGATCGTGCATTTGCTAATGATAAGGTAGATTTTATTTGGAATGCAACCGTAAAAGAAATTAATGAGGATAATGGTAAAGTAGGTAGCGTTACATTAACATCTACGGTAGATGGCACTGAAACGGATGTAAAAACAGATGGTGTATTCGTTTATATCGGTATGGTTCCGTTAACTGCACCATTTACACACTTAAATATTTTAAATGAAGCAGGCTATGTTGTAACGAATGAAAAAATGGAAACAGCTGTGCCAGGTATTTTCGCGGCTGGAGATGTGCGTGATAAAATGCTACGTCAAATCGTAACAGCGACAGGAGACGGTAGTATCGCTGCACAATCAGCGCAGCATTTTGTTGAAGAATTAAAGGAAAAACATAATCTTTAATTGAACTTTAATAATGCTGTAACTTTCTTGCAACAATAAAAGGGTATACTAAGGTTATTAGTGAATCTCCCTTTTTGAAATTTTTGTTTAGGTTGTTTCTGCTTATTTGCAGAAGCAACCTCTTTTTGTGCTTTCATCTTTACTACTCACAAAAAATTATTAGGCGTGTTGTTAGCTAAGCGCCCTGTTAAACTTCTTTCAGCAAATGTCACAGATTTTGAAGGGAGGCCTGCATGATGCAGGTCAGTTAACCGTCGTCACAGGACGTGACGGTTTTAGGTTAACTTCCACCATATAGCTTGAAAAAATCTGGATACAATTACGCTAAGGTGTAATTGATAATGTATAATGAAGTAAAAGGTGAATGATAAAATAATTGCAATTGATTTGGGGTGAAATGTATGCAAAGAATTGCCAATTTACTAGCAATACAAGATGGGAAGGTATTGTTACTGCAAAAGCCAAGACGTGGCTGGTATGTCGCGCCGGGTGGCAAGATGGAAAGTGGTGAGTCGATTTATGAAGCGGCTATTCGTGAATTCCAAGAAGAAACGAATGCAACACCGCAAAATGTCCATTTAAAAGGTGTTTATACGATGGTGATTAAACGGGAGCAAGAAATCGTTAATGAGTGGATGCTTTACACTTTTGTCGCACATGGTATAGAAGGTATACCTTATGAGGAAACGAGGGAAGGCATACTTGGCTGGTTCGATATTGACCAATTGCACCATTTACCAATGGCTGAAGGAGACCGAACAAATTTGTTGTTTGTTGCATCAAATAAAGGGATGCAATATGGGACATTTGAGTATACAGAGCAATTTGAGCTATTAAGTGAAACAATACAAAATTCACAAGAGTAAATAAGCGAAGGGAGAACTGTCGATATGAGTAATCAAACATATGCACAGGAGCTAGTAATTATTTCAGGGATGTCTGGGGCTGGAAAGACGGTAGCGGTGCAAAGCTTTGAAGATTTAGGTTTTTATTGCGTCGATAATATCCCACCAGAACTTTTGACGACATTTTTAGCATTAATGCGTGATTCAGAGAGGAAAATTTCACGTATAGCTGTTGTAATGGATTTGCGTGGGTATCAGTTTTTTGAATCAGTATCGGCTGTTCTGAATGAGCTAGCCAATCAGGAAGATATTCAGGGCAATATTTTATTCTTAGATGCCGACGATGAGGCACTCGTAAGACGCTATAAAGAAACGCGACGCTCACATCCTTTGGCGCCAGCAGGTCTACTTTTAGATGGGATTAAATTAGAGCGTCAATTACTTGAGGAAATTAAAAGTCAGGCAAAAACAGTTATTAATACATCGATGCTAAAGCCAAGGGAGCTACGTGAGATTATTACGAGTAAATTTGCGCATTCTAATAAGCCAATTTTTTCAGTAAATGTCATGTCCTTTGGCTTTAAACATGGCATGCCGATTGATGCTGACTTAGTATTCGATGTGCGATTTTTGAAAAATCCTTATTATGTTGAAGAACTCCGCCAAAAAACAGGTTTGCAAACGGAGGTTTCCTCCTATGTTTTGGCGACAGAAGAAACACAGCAACTTATCGTAAAGCTAACGGATTTATTGCAATTCATGGTTCCGCTCTACAAAAAAGAAGGTAAATCGCAGCTAGTCATTGCATTTGGCTGTACAGGTGGTCAGCATCGCTCTGTAACATTAGCAGAATATTTTGGAAAGCTACTTAGTCAAAAGGAGCATACAATTGTGACGCACCGAGATATTAAACGTAGAAAGGCTTGATGGGATGGAAAAACTCAATAAAAAAGTCGTAGTCATCGGTGGCGGAACAGGGCTTTCCACTGTAATACGTGGTTTAAAAAAGAAGCCCTTTGATATTACAGCTATCGTAACTGTGGCAGATGATGGTGGGTCTTCAGGACGCCTTCGTGATGACTACGATATTCCACCGCCAGGCGATATACGCAATGTAATTGCTGCGCTCTCCGATGTAGAGCCGTTAGTTGAGAAGATGTTTCAATATCGCTTTTCGAACTCGGACGATTTAGGTGGTCATTCATTAGGAAATTTAATGCTTACAGCACTAACGGATATTACAGGTGATTTTAGCCACGCCATTGCTGAAATAAGCAAAGTGCTGAATGTACATGGCAAAGTATTACCTGCCTCTAATAAAAAAGTCACGCTGCATGCGGAGCTAGTTGACGGAACCTATATTGAGGGAGAGTCGCGTATACCGCAAGCTCAATCAGCAATCAAGCGAGTTTTTTTATCCCCGGGCGATGTAGCTCCTTTACCGGCAGCTATTCGTGCGATACATAGCGCAGACTATATTTTAATTGGCCCAGGTAGCCTATATACGAGCATTATTCCCAATTTATTAGTTGAAGAATTAGGGACTGCTGTTATTCGTTCCAAAGCTGAGAAAATATACATTTGCAATTTAATGACACAAAAAGGTGAAACGCTAAACTATAGTGTAGCAGACCATATTGAAGCCATTCATGCGCATATGAAAACACCATTTATTCAAAAGGTGCTAGTCAATGATTTTATAATGCCGCAACCTGTTATTGATAGCTATCAAACTGAAAATGCTAAGCCGGTTGCTGTAGATATTGAACGTATCGAAAAAATGGGAATTGAAGTAATTCAAAAGGAAATTGCGCTCATTAAAAACAATACTGTACGTCACCATGCACTGAATGTAGCAAAGTGGCTAGAAGAATGTAGCGAACAAAAGCAGCGAAAAAAGAAATGCTAATAGCGGGACTTTATTCCTTGTAAAGAAAGGGGGAGACATCGATGTCGTTTGCATCAGAAACAAAAAAAGAGCTGACACAAATAGAGGCGGATGATATGAACTTAAAGGCGGAAGTTTCTGCACTCATTCGAATGAATGGCTCATTATCATTTACAAATCGCCAACTTAGCTTAGATGTCCAGACAGAAAATGCTGCAATTGCCAGAAGACTTTATACGATTGTTAAAAAGCTTTATCCATATAATGTAGAGCTACTTGTTCGTAAAAAAATGCGCTTAAAGAAAAATAATGTGTATATTTGCCGGGTGCGTGAAGGTGCTCGTGAATTGTTAACAGATTTGCAAATTATTTCGGATGAATTTCAATTTAACCATACAATTGCCGAATCACTTGTTCAAAAAAATAATCATAAGAGAGCGTATTTGCGTGGCGCTTTTTTAGCAGGGGGTTCTGTTAATAACCCTGAAACATCCTCCTACCATTTGGAAATTTATTCGCTATATAAAGAGCATGGTGAAGCATTGGCGGAGCTAATGAATACGTTCCAGCTAAATGCCAAAACGATTGAGCGAAAAAAAGGCTTTGTAACTTATTTAAAAGAAGCAGAAAAAATTTCTGATTTCTTAAGCCTAGTAGGCGCACATCAAGCAATGTTGAAATTTGAAGATGTACGAATTTTAAGGGATATGCGCAACAGTGTAAATCGCATTGTGAATTGTGAAACAGCGAATTTGAATAAAACGATTGGTGCTGCATTGCGCCAAGTTGAAAATATACGTTATATTGATAATGCCATTGGGCTTGATCAACTGCCTGAAAAGCTACGTGAAATTGCACGTCTACGTGTAGAGTATCAAGATGTGACATTGAAGGAGCTAGGCGAAATGGTATCGACCGGTGTTGTAAGTAAGTCAGGTGTCAACCATCGTTTACGTAAAATCGATGAAATTGCAGAGGCAATTAGACGCGGAGAAAAAATTTAAGCTAATAGTAGAAAAATTTTGAAAACGAATACAAAATACGATGCGTATACATTGTTCTTTTCCTATCAATTCGATAAGATAAGGTTACAATAATAGATGAGCGGTAATGGAAAGGGAGAAAAGGGAATGACTGAAAATCAAGTAGAAGTCAAATTAAAATCAGGATTGCAGGCTAGGCAGGCAGCGCTTTTTGTACAGCAAGCAAATCGCTATAAATCTGATGTCTTTTTACAAAAGGACAATAAAAAAGTAAATGCCAAATCGATTATGGGAATTATGAGTTTGGCAATTGCAAGAGGCACACAAGTAACCCTAATAGCTACTGGTGAAGACGCAGAAAAAGCAGTTGCCGCATTGACGGAGTTTATTGAGCAAGAAGACTAAGCAACTGTAAGTAGGAGAAAAAATATGTATAAATGTAGAGAAGCATCAAATGAAGAAGTTCAATTTATTGAGGAGGAATTAACGAAATATAATTTACGGAAAAAGCCGCTATTACAAGAAAAAGAGTTCATTTCATTTAAGCATGTAGTGGAGGACGATGGCAAAATAATCGGTGGTGTATTTGGTTATTCTTCCTACTATAAAATTGGCTATATTGATACATTGTGGGTTGATGAAAATTATCGTCATAAAGGAATCGGGACAGTGCTTTTAAAAGCAATTGAAGCGGATTTATATGATTTTGGTTGCGAGGTCATTCGTCTTGAAACTTTTGATTTTCAAGGACCTGCATTTTATAAAAAGAATGGTTATGAGGAATTTGGGTCACTCTATTACCCAAATGCAAATCTTTATGAAATCTTTTTAAAAAAATAAGGAAATATTATTGCGGTCAGATTGCATTTGCCAACTGACCGTTTTTTAGCGAGAAAGAATGGGGCTGTCCGAAAAGATGTGCACTTTTCGGACAGCCCCGTCCCTTTTCTTTATTCATAAAACCGATAAACCTCTATTGCTCGCTAATTTATATTCAAATGATAGTTGTCATGAATTAAATAAGTCTGTCATAAGTAGTTTAAAGAGAGGTGGATAAGGCTCAATCGGTACAGTGTGATATCGCCTTTATCCATCAACTCCCTCTTATGAGTCAATTAGGCTGCTAAACTAATTGGCTCATAAATCAGGTCTTGCTATACAAAATATTATATTGAAACAGTAAAATGGTGCCCTCGGAGGGAATCGAACCCCCAGCGGAAGAACCGGAATCTTCAGTGTTATCCATTACACCACGAGGACAAGTGCAAAAATTGTGCAAAGCTCTGAATGGTGATAAAATCGTCGTATATGCAAAAATTAACGACTTTTCAATTATACAAACGACAGCTGAATATTTCAAGATAAATTTTCGGAGTTTATATTTGACCTTTCTTGACTATTGCGTGTATGATAAGAATACAGTTGAAGGAGCTTAGCTTTTCAACAATGAGCATATGAATTTACCTTTTATAAAGGAGGATTTTTCAATGAATTTAATTCCTACAGTTATTGAACAAACAAACCGTGGTGAGCGAGCTTACGATATTTATTCACGCTTACTAAAAGACCGTATTATTTTATTAGGCAGTGCAATTGATGATAATGTAGCAAACTCAATTGTAGCGCAGTTATTATTTTTAGAGGCAGAAGACCCAGATAAAGATATTTCTTTATACATTAACTCTCCTGGTGGTTCAATTACAGCAGGTATGGCTATTTACGATACAATGAACTTCATTAAACCGAAAGTACAAACAATTTGTATCGGTATGGCTGCGTCGATGGGGGCGTTTTTATTAGCTGCTGGTGAGCCAGGGAAACGTATGGCATTACCAAACGCAGAAGTAATGATTCACCAACCACTTGGCGGTGCACAAGGGCAAGCAACTGAAATTGAAATTGCCGCAAAACGTATTTTACACTTACGTGAAAAATTAAACACAATTATGGCTGAGAAAACAGGTCAAGATTATGCAACAATTTCTCGCGATACAGACCGCGATAACTTCATGACGGCTGAGCAAGCAAAAGCATACGGCTTAATTGATGAAATTATTGAGCGCAACCAAGTGAAATAATAGAGGCGTCCAAAAAAGCCGTGCGATTGCCGGCGTTTTGGACGCTTTTGTTAATGTTTCTTCAAAGGGTTCACACAGGGAGAAACGCAAGAAGATTTTATCACGATTCAGCAGGAAACTCCCACCTCCACAGGTGCAAGATGAATGCTGATTCAGTAGGTGTTCAAATACCTGCTGAATCATGATAAGGTCTCCAGCAGATGTCACAGATTTTTTCGAGTGAAGGTGAAAAGCAAATTTTCATGGTATATGTAAGAACTATTGCTTTTTTATCGAAAAATCCTAATTCGCCCATCTTCACTTAGAAGAAACACTGTTACCCTCACTATTAAAGATAGTCTTCTTTATTTCCATAAGCATATCTTTTAAAAGCATCCCCAAAAAACGTCCCACAAGCAGGCGAAAGCACTGCTTGTGGGACGCTCTTTTAGTTTGGCATGTTTTTTGCCATTTGACCTTGACCATACATATTAAGCATCGCTTGCATATCAGGGCCTGACAATTGAGGCACTTGATAATTGCCTTTTTTGTTTTGATAAATAGATATTTCATAGGCCATTTCAATACAGTTTGGTACAGAATCCTGTAGGACACGGCGTAACACAGGGTTACACGTTTCGAGTGCAGCCTTTGTTTTGCCTGTAGCACCAACTTTATGAACGCTTAATAAGCAGCCAGCGATGATAGCATCGTCTAGCTCGTTAGCAGCTTGCATTGGTTTTTTTGGTTCACCTGGTGTGATACCATATTTGAAATCATTTCCTGTTTGCATATTGTATGTGCGTGTAGGATGCTGTGGGTCGTGCCCCGTTTTGTATGCTTCGACAGTAATATTATATTCATCGAGCATAAAAGCATATTGCTTGTCCATAATAGAAAGTAGCTCTGGGTCTTGCACATGGTCACGCAGCAAAACGCATTGATTTAAACCACCAATCATTGCGCTTAAAACTTCATGCACATCAAATAATTCATGTCCGCCATGATTTGTCGAAAGTGGTCCCATTGCTTGTTCCTGCTGTTGCTGTTGAAAATCACCTGTCATTAATTTTTCCTCCTATCGAAATGTCGTACATTTTATAGGTTGCCTAACTTGTGTTATTTTATACATAGTGAATTGAAAGAGGGATGCAAATGAAAACAGTTAATTTTTACTTAAGACCTGATTGTCAGTTATGTGAGGAAGGCTTGCTGACACTAAAGCTTGTACAAGAGGATTGTGCATTTGAGCTCACTGTTATTAATATTGAAGAAAACGAGGCACTACATGAGAAGTATATGCTGATGATTCCAGTTGTTACTTGTGATGAGCAGATTCTTCAATACGGTCAGCTTGATTATGTAACACTGTTTGAAGCACTGCACGAGTAACGGTGCTTCAAGTAGTCGTTATTATAATTGATTCGAAATTTTTAGACAAAATAATTTGCTAAAAAATATAGATGTGTATATAATATAGTCGAAAGGTAATTTTTTTTACTCTAAGTGGGACGATTTTTTATTAGCGGGACAAAAAATGACCCGAAGATATACCTACTTATATTAAGCAACAATTGATTGAGGCTTCACTTTATGGAAGGTGATGTTGTTGAACGGTAATTCTTTATATGAAATGCAGCGCAAATTGGTGCCGGAAATGGATGATTTGCTGACGAAGCGCTTTCGATTATTGCAGGCAATTGCATTACAAAGCCCTATCGGAAGAAGAGCTTTAGCTGATATTTTACAGCTTACAGAACGCGATGTTCGTAAAGAGACGCAAATTTTAAATGACCAGCAATTAATTCAAATTCAGGTCAAAGGCATGGTTTGCACAGAACTTGGGTATACCGCTTTAGAGCAATTAAAAACATTGTTTAATGAGTTAATGGGTATTTCCAAAAAAGAGCAACAACTTCAGACTGCGCTTCAAATTAGCAAAGTTATTATCGTCCCAAGTGATATTGAGCAAGATGTGAGCACTTATTCTTTAATAGGAAAAGAGGCTGCAACACTTGTTATGCAAAAAGCACAGCCGAACTGCAAAATAGCGGTGACAGGAGGTAGCTCAGTTGGCTCGATTGGGCCATATCTACAACCTTCTAAAGCTTTGCAAAGTGCACAATTTATTGCTGCACGAGGTGGGATTGGTGATGAAATGACAATGCAAGCGAACACGCTCGTTGCACAATTTGCCGAGCGGTGTCACGCAACGTATCGCACGCTATTTTTACCAGAGCATTTAAGCGAACAAGCATACAGTGCTATGAAAGATGAACCAATTGTTAAGGAAATGATTGAACTTTACGACAATATTAATATCGTAATTCATGGCATAGGTGATGCAATGGAAATGGCTGACCGCAGGCAAAGTACAGAACAAGACAAACAATTATTGCTGAACAAAGGCGCGATTGGTGAAGCATTTGGCTATTATTTCGACGAACAAGGGCAAATTGTGCACCATATTCGAACAATCGGAATTCAGCTAGAACAAGTGCAGCAAAGTGATTTAATTATCGCGATTGCAGCGGGAGCAAGTAAGGCAAAATCGGTACAGGCATATTTTAAAAATGCAGTAAAAAATACAATTTTTATTACCGATGAAAGTGCAGCAAATGCAATTTTAGAAAATCTATAATGGGCAAATAAGCTCTTATAAATAAATTTTTGGAGGAATTTCACATGGCAGTAAAATTAGCAATTAATGGATTCGGACGTATTGGACGCAAAGTATTTCGTGAAGCAATGAATAACAGTGAAGTGGAAGTAGTTGCAATCAACGACTTAACAGATGCTGGTCAGCTTGCACACTTATTAAAGTATGACTCAGTACACGGTATCTATGATGCTGATGTGAAAGCAGGGGAAAATTCTTTCACTGTTAACGGTACAGAAATTAAAGTATATGCAGAAAAAGACCCAACACAATTACCTTGGGGCGAATTAGGTGTAGACATTGTACTTGAATGTACAGGTATTTTTAACAATAAAGAAAAGTTAAGCTATCATTTACAAGCAGGTGCGAAAAAAGCGATTCTTTCAGCTCCGGCAAAAGGTGATGTACCAACATATGTAATGGGTGTAAACCACGAAGATTACAATCCAGAAACAGATGATGTATTATCAAATGCTTCTTGTACAACAAACTGTCTTGCACCATTGGCAAAAGTATTAGACGAAAAATTTGGTATCGAGCGCGGATTAATGACAACAATCCACTCTTATACAAATGACCAACGCATTCTTGACTTACCACATCCTGACTTACGTCGTGCGCGTGCTGGCGCGTTATCAATGATTCCAACTACAACGGGTGCAGCAGTAGCAGTATCAAAAGTATTACCTCAGTTAAAAGGTAAATTAGATGGCTTCTCAATGCGTGTACCAACACCAAACGTATCTTGTGTAGACTTAGTTGCAACATTAAAAAAAGACGTAACAGTTGAAGAAGTAAATACAGCATTAAAAGAAGCAGCAGAAGGCGAATTAAAAGGTATTTTAGATTACAATGAGCTACCATTAGTATCAACTGATTACAATGGCAACGTAAGCTCTTCAACAATTGATGGCCTATCTACAATGGTGCTAGAAAATAAACTAGTAAAAGTTATTTCATGGTATGATAACGAAAGTGGTTACTCTGCACGTTTATTAGATCTTGCACTATATGTAGCAAGCAAAGGTTTCAAAAAATAATATAGCCTGAGTCAACAAGAAGAAAGGGGTCGTCTGAAAAATCATTTTGAGACGGCCCTTTTGCGACGAGGATAATGACAATTTATCATGAAACTCCCATCTCCATAGGTGGCGAGAGGAATGCTTATCTTGCTTTTTATTCTGTGGGTGTTCAAACACCTGCTGAATCATGATAAAGCCTCCCGCGGATGTCACAGATTTTTTTCGAGCAAGCTCGAAAAAATCTGGACGCAATTACGCCGAAGCGTAATTGATTGTGACTACTACAGGTGTTTTTTGTACTAATAGCTTAGTTACAGGTACAATTGTTTCGGCATTGTATTAAAAGAAAGCCCTCTTTATTTTAATAAGCAAACATTTTACCAAAACACTACCTGCCAGCGTTCAAAATGCCGGCAACTGCACGGCTTTTTGGACGCTAGCCGAATTTTCATTTTTCGTTCATATTTAGTTCGTAAATGGCAAGACATTGAATGTAACTTTTGCTACTATAAAACTAAGTGCGCTAAAAGTTGAAGGGAGCTTTTTTATGTTGAGTAAAAAGACGATGAAGGATATTAATATAAAAGGGAAGCGTGTCTTTGTACGTGTTGATTTTAACGTGCCTATGGAAGATAGTCACATTACAGATGATACGCGTATTCGCGCGGCATTACCGACAATTCAATATTTAGTTGAGCAAGGTGCAAAAGTAATTTTAGCATCGCATTTAGGTCGCCCTAAAGGTGAGATAAATGAGGAAATGCGTCTAACAGCAGTAGGAACACGCCTAGCACAATTAATTGAGCGTCCTGTAACAAAATTAGACGAATCAATCGGTGAAACGGTAGAAGCAGCGATTGCTAAAATGCAAGAGGGCGATATCGTATTATTAGAAAATGTTCGCTTCCATAAAGGCGAGGAGAAGAACGACCCAGAGTTGGCACAAAGCTTTGCTAAACTAGCTGATGTTTATGTAAATGACGCATTTGGTGCAGCGCACCGTGCACACGCAACGACAGAAGGGATTGCTAAATATATCCCCGCGGTATCAGGTTTTCTAATGGAAAAGGAACTGGATGTCTTAGGGAAGGCTTTATCGAATCCAGAGCGTCCATTTACAGCAATTATCGGCGGTGCGAAGGTAAAGGATAAAATCGGTGTAATCGAAAATTTATTAGAAAAAGTAGACCACTTAATTATTGGTGGCGGTCTATCGTTTACATTTATTAAAGCTCTAGGGCATGATATCGGAAACTCTTTACTAGAAGAAGATAAAATCGAGCTAGCGAAAAGCTTTATTGATAAGGCGAAGGAAAAAGGCGTGCAATTACATATGCCGATTGATGCTGTTGTAGCAGATGCATTTTCAAAGGATGCAGCTACTCAGGTAGTAGATATTGATGCAATTCCAGCAGGCTGGATGGGACTTGATATTGGACCAAAAACAGCGGCAAGCTACGCAGATGTTATTGCAAATTCAAAACTAATTATTTGGAATGGGCCAATGGGCGTATTCGAAATGGAAAAATTCGCAAACGGTACAAAAACAGTTGCAAACGCAATGGCTGCAACAGAGGGCTACACTGTAATTGGTGGCGGCGATTCGGCAGCAGCTGTTGAAAAGTTCGAAGTAGCAAGCCAGATGAATCATATTTCAACAGGTGGCGGTGCAAGCTTAGAGTTGATGGAAGGTAAGGAACTTCCAGGTATCGTCGCGTTAAATGATAAATAAAATAACTTATTTATTGGAGGCAAAAAGATGCGTAAACCAATTATTGCAGGAAACTGGAAAATGTATAAAACATTTGATGAAGCAGTTGAATTTGTAGAAGCACTACAAGATAAAATTCCATCAAGTGATAAAGTGGACGCAGTCGTTTGTGCACCTGCTCTTTATTTGCCAATACTTGTGCAAATTCAGGCTGAGTCAGAGCTAGCAATTGGCGCACAAAATATGCACTTCGAAAATGAAGGTGCATTTACAGGGGAAATAAGCCCAGCACAGCTAGCGAGTGTAGGTGTGGACTATGTAATTTTAGGTCACTCAGAGCGCCGTGAAATGTTTAATGAAACAGACGAAGCAGTTAATAAAAAGGCGCGTGCAGCTCTAGAGCATAGCATTGTACCAATTATTTGCTGTGGTGAAACGCTAGAGGAGCGAGAAGCGGGGCAAACGACAGCGAAAGTGTCAGCACAAATTCGTGCGGCATTGCAAGGCTTTACAGGCGAAGAAGTGGCACATATGGTTATTGCCTATGAGCCAATTTGGGCAATTGGTACAGGGAAAACAGCAACTGCTGATGATGCCAATGAGACATGTGGCGCTATTCGCGCAGTTGTAGAGGAGCTATATGGAAACAACGTAGCGGAGGCAATTCGCATTCAATACGGTGGCTCTGTAAAACCAGATAATATTGTCGAGCTACTTTCTAAGGAACATATCGATGGTGCATTAGTTGGCGGCGCAAGCTTACAGCCCGAATCATATTTAAAATTATTGGAGGCGGGGGCAAATGCCTAAAAAGCCAGTAGCATTAATTATTTTAGACGGCTTTGCGCTACGTGACGAAGTAAAAGGAAACGCAGTGGCGCAGGCAAACAAACCAAACTTTGACCGTTACTGGAACGTCTATCCGCATACGACATTAACAGCAAGTGGTGAGGCGGTAGGCCTGCCAGATGGTCAAATGGGTAATTCAGAGGTTGGACATTTAAACATCGGTGCAGGTCGAATCGTTTATCAAAGCTTAACACGTATTAATAAGTCTATCCGTGAAGGTGATTTTTTCCGCAATGAGGCACTTTTGCAAGCGGTAGAACATGTGAAAAAGCATGGCTCAAAGCTACACTTAATGGGACTTTTATCCGATGGGGGTGTACACAGCCATTATGAGCATCTTTTTGCATTGCTCAATTTAGCGAAGGCAAATGGAGCCGAGGATGTATACGTGCACGGCTTTTTAGATGGACGTGATGTTGGTCCAACGACTGCGTTAGAATATATTGAGGAAACAGAAAAGCAAATGGCTGAAATCGGCATCGGTTCATTTGCAACAATTCACGGTCGCTATTATGCGATGGACCGCGATAAGCGCTGGGAACGTGTGGAACTATCCTATAAAGCATTAGTAGACGGTGTTGGTCAAACAGCGGCAACTGCAAAGGAGGGTGTTTCGTCCTCCTATACGCGTGAAGTTGTTGATGAATTTGTTGTGCCGTTTGTCATTACGAAAGAAGGGCAACCGACTGCGACAGTTGATACGAATGATGCGATTATCTTTTTCAACTTCCGACCAGACCGTGCAATTCAGCTTTCGACAGTATTTACAAATCCAGCATTTAACGGATTTGAGCAATCAGAAAAGCATCCTGAAAATGTGATGTTCGTATCATTCACACATTATAGTGATGAGGTGAATGCACTCGTTGCTTATGAAAACGATAATTTAGTGAATACTGTAGGGGAAGTTATTGCAGCAAATGGCTTAACGCAGCTTCGCATCGCTGAAACTGAAAAATATCCACATGTAACATTTTTCATGAGCGGTGGACGTGAGGACAAATTCCCAGGCGAGGAGCGTATTTTAATTGCTTCTCCGAAAGTAGCAACATATGACTTAAAGCCAGAGATGAGCGCATATGAAGTAACAGATGCGCTGCTTTCCGCAATAGAAGAGGAGCGCTTTGATGCTATCCTATTAAACTTTGCAAATCCGGATATGGTTGGACATAGCGGCTTGCTTGAGCCAACGATAAAGGCAATTGAAGCAGTTGATGAATGCCTCGGTAAAATTGTTGATGCAATTCTTGCAAAAGGTGGCGCAGCAATTATTACGGCTGACCACGGTAATTCAGATGAGGTAATTACACTGAATGATTTACCGATGACAGCTCATACAACAAATCCTGTTCCAATTATTGTGACACAGAGAGATATAGTGCTTGAGCAAAACGGCATTTTAGCAGACCTTGCGCCAACAATGCTAGCGCTTCTCGAAGTGGAGCAACCAGCTGAAATGACAGGAAAGTCATTAATGATGACAACAAAATAAGCTTATTTAAAAAGGAGAATGAAACATGCCATTTATTACACAAGTTTATGCTCGCGAAGTATTAGATTCACGCGGTAATCCAACGGTTGAGGTAGAAGTATTTACAGAATCAGGTGCATTTGGTCGCGCTATCGTGCCATCTGGTGCATCAACTGGTGAGCACGAGGCAGTTGAATTACGTGATGGCGACAAAACACGCTATTTAGGTAAAGGTGTACTAAAAGCAGTTGAAAATGTCAATACAATTATTGCAGAAGCATTAGAGGATAACTTCTCTGTATTAGACCAAGTAGTAGTTGATAAAGCATTAATTGAGCTTGACGGTACAGCAAACAAAGGGAAACTAGGCGCTAACGCTATTTTAGGTGTATCGATGGCGGTTGCTCATGCAGCAGCAAACTATTTAGATATGCCATTATACCAATACTTAGGCGGCTTCAACGCGAAACAATTACCAGTACCAATGATGAATATTTTAAACGGTGGAGCACACGCGGATAACAACGTCGATATTCAAGAATTTATGGTAATGCCTGTCGGTGCAGAGTCATTCACACATGCACTACGCATCGGCACTGAAATCTTCCATAGCTTAAAAGCGGTATTAAAAGCAAAAGGCTATAATACGGCTGTTGGTGACGAAGGAGGCTTCGCTCCAAACTTAGGCTCAAACGAAGAAGCAATTACAGTTATTTTAGAAGCTATTGAAAAAGCAGGCTACAAGCCGGGTGAAGAAGTGCGCCTAGCAATGGACGTTGCCTCTTCAGAGCTATTCAATAAAGAAGACGGCAAATATCACTTAGATGGAGAAGGCGTCGTTAAAACATCGGAAGAAATGGTTGACTGGTACGAGGAATTAACAGCAAAATACCCAATCATCTCAATTGAAGATGGCTTAGATGAAAATGACTGGGCTGGTCATAAATTATTAACAGAGCGCATCGGCAACCGCGTACAGCTAGTAGGGGACGATTTATTCGTAACGAACACAGAAAAGCTTTCTCGCGGTATCGAGGAAGGCGTAGGCAACTCGATTTTAATTAAAGTAAACCAAATCGGTACGTTAACAGAAACATTCGACGCAATCGAAATGGCAAAACGCGCAGGCTACACAGCAGTTATCTCTCACCGTTCTGGTGAATCAGAGGATGCAACAATTGCAGACATCGCTGTTGCAACAAACGCTGGTCAAATTAAAACAGGTGCACCATCTCGTACAGACCGCGTAGCAAAATACAACCAATTACTACGCATCGAAGACCAACTAGATGCAACTGCACAATATTTAGGCTTAGATACGTTCTATAATTTAAAATAAAATGAAAAGGGCGGTCGAGAAAGCAGGGAACACCTGCATTTCCCGACTGCCCTGTTTTGTATTTATAGAAAAATTCAACTCAATTGCAGTAGGAAGGGAAATGCCGATGAAGAAGATTACTTTATCAAATGGAAAAATAGTTGAAGTCGAATGTTTAAGCTGCGCATTAACAAGCGGGGACGTTAAGCCAGATGGAGGAACTGTAATTGAAACAGCATATTTTCATGCTCATCAAGATGTCGCGTATCCAATAAAAGGATTAATTATAGTAGCCTCTAAAAGACATATAAAGTGTTTTGATGAATTGACTGAGGATGAAAAGGTTGATTATATAAATATTTTGACAAAAATCAGAGCGGCGCAAAGGAAGGTTTTAACGTCTTTCAGCAGAAGCCTTCCACCTCTTTAGATGGCGAGATGAATGCAAGTATAAGACCGATTTCAGCGGGTGCCAAACACTCGCTGAAAGAAGTGAAAGCCTCCGGCGGATGTCAGGGATTTTGAAAGGAGTCAATCGTCCAAGTACAATTCAAAATCCCGACACAATTACGCCGAGGCGTAATTGATATATAGAACATGTGTATTATTTCTACAATGAAGATACAACACATCATTTCCATACATGGATGGTACCTCGCTATGAATGGATGCAATTCAGAAACTAACAAAAGAACTTCAAATTCTATAGAAGAACGAATTTTTAAAAAGGAGCTATCAGGAAGGTAAAACCCTCCCGACAGCTCCTTTAATATGAAATGTTAATCATCAATGCTATATTCTAAAATTTTCCCAGTTTGAGCATCAATTTCGAACTCATGCTCAATATGACCATCTCTAATTTCGATTTCATATACGTACAGACCATCATCTTTATTGAGCTTAGTTTTTATTACGCGACCGGATGCTTGCTTTTGTGCAATCGCAATCGCTTGCTCTGATGAAATCAAGTTGCCTGGCTTAGCATACGAATAATCATCATTGTCATTTTTATAAGAAATGTTTTTATTATCCCATTTCGTATGATTTAAAATTGCGCCTGTTTGTGCATCAATATTAAATTCGTTTGCGATGCTACCATCACGAACGATAATTTCATAAACACCATCGTCTAGCTTCGCTTTTGTGACGTTACCAGAAGCTTGCTTTAGCGCAATATCCATTGCCTGCTGCTTTGTCATTATATTTGCAGAAGCTTTGCTAGTTTGTTGTTTTACTGTATTTAATGTTTCACGCTCAACAACAGTTAATGAGCCTGTTTTCGCGTTTACTTCAAGTTCTAGCTTTTCCGTCGCTGTTTTGATTTCGATTTCATAATGTGGGATATTATCGTCATTGTCATAATCAAAATCAATAATTTGACCATCAAATTGCTTTAAGGCGATATTTTTAGCTTCCTGTGCTGTAATAGCATTTGATTTTTCTGCTGAGCCTGTTAAATCCTTTTGAGCGAAAAGATAGCCAACTAATATTCCCGCAAATACAGTCGGGATAATCCAATATTTTTTCATTTCAAGTTCACTCCTCAAATTAGTTATAGCTTAATTATAAAAAGTGAAAATGAGATGACTATTAGAGAAAGATTAGAATTTCATGAGAATTTAATCATCAAACTCTACAGATAGAATTTTTCCTGTAATTGCATGAATAATAAATGTCGTTTCATAATCACCATGCTCAATATCGATTTCATATATGCCCCCATCATCGGTCTTTTTAAAATCAACATTATCTACGACACCAGCCTGTTCCTTTAAGGCAATTTGGATAGCCTGCTGCTCGGAAATTAGGTAGTTTTTATTCTGATTATTATTTTGCTCAGGCTTTGCCGCTTGCTGCTCCGAAGGTTTTGACTCGCTTTCTTCCTCTGCTAAATTCTCTTGGGCAACCTCTTTATCATCAGTTTGTCCTACAAATTGATGTACTATTGCTAAATTGGAAGGACGACTATTTTCTAAGTTAATATTCACCTGATAGATGCCCTCTTGTGTTGCAAAGGAAACAACTGCAATATCCTCCTGCATGACAATTGATTTCACTTCACCCGCATAAAGCTTGTCGATATGAGCCTGCACATCCGCCTCACTTAACGGTTGCTTTTGGTTAACACTATTTAACCGAGTAAATAATACGTAACTAATGATACATGTAGCAATCAGTATTATAATCATTTTCTTATTCACGTATTATCACTTCCTTAGCTGAAATTGTAATAGTTGTACCAACACCAACTGTACTGTTAACTTCTATATCAAGATTGAGTAAATCTGCAAGCTCTTTGGCAATAGCTAAGCCGAGCCCCGTACCACCAGTTTTGCGACTACGTGCTTTATCAACACGATAAAAGCGTTCGAATAAATGTGGCAAATCTTTTTTGGGGATGCCTTGACCCTCATCTTGAATAATTATTTGCTTTGTAGGCTTCATCGTAATTATTATTGGCTGCTCACTATATTTTCGGGCATTATCAACGAAAATAAAGAGAAGCTGTTTTAATTTTACTGCATCTGTTGTCAATATAAAGTTCTGTCCCTGTATGCGAACTTCACGTGCATAAGCCTGCTGTATCGTCGCTGTGATTTCCTGTAACAGTGGCTCTATATGTGTAGTAGCTAAATTAATCTCGATAGTTTCATTGACAGAGGCAAGCTGTAGCATTTGTGTAATCATATCCTGCATATTCGCAGTTTCCTTTGTAATCGCAGCTAAAGCCTCATAAGCAACTTGCTCATTTTGAAAGCCACGACGTTGTAACAGCTTTGCGTAGCTTTCGATAACAGTTAGCGGTGTTTTCAGCTCATGTGAGGCATTGCCAACAAATTGTTGCTGCTTCATATAGTTGTCCTCTAAACGATGCATCAAGGCATTATAGGTAGTCGTCATTTCAGCAATCTCATCTTTTTTATTTTCCTTTAAAGGTAGCTGCTCATAGCGATTTGTCTTAATATTTTGTTGCATCGTTGTCGTTAGCTGCTGAATAGGCTTGGCAATCACTCCCGCTAAGACAGAGCTTGCTAAATAAATAGGTACAATGGCGATAAGTGCCATCGCGATTAAAATCCATTTTAACAACGCGATATTTTGCGCAATACCGTATAATGGTTCAACCAATTCTAGTGTAACAATCTCCCCGGTTGGCCAAAGTAGAGGGTAGTTCATCGAAATAACAGGCGTATCTTTCCAAGAGGAAATGGTATAATCAGCGCCCTTTTCTAATGTGAAAGGGATGCGCTCCACTGTTGTCGTTGCCTGCATATAAATAAGCTGCTTGTCGTTTTCATCGACAATGCGCAAAGCACCATTAGATGGGATATAAGCACGTAGAAAGGAGCTAATATCTATGCTTGTATCCACTTTACTAATCGTACTCATTAATTCATCAGCACGATTTTGTAGCTGTGTATATTCCGTTTGAAAGGCGAACTGCTTGTAAACAAGAAAAATACTAGTAAAGCTCGTTGCCATAATAACTAGCGTCAGCAATGTCGAAAATAAATTAATTTTCGTTTTAAGCTTCATCATTTACTACCTTCAATACATAGCCCACACCGCGTACAGTATGTATAAGCGATGTGCCAGTCGCATCGATTTTTTGGCGCAAATATCGAACATAGACATCAACAACATTTGTATCACCATAATATTCATAGCCCCATACGGCATTTAAAATTTGCTCTCTACTTTGTACGTGCTGGGGATGCTTCAAAAAATGTACTAATAAATCGTATTCGCGCGGTGTTAAATGAATCGCTTGTCCTGCACGTATCACTTCTCGCGTTTGTTCATTCAGCGACAAATCCGCAAAGCATAGCTCATCCTGCTGCATTTGTGCCATAGGAGATACCCTTAACGCTGCCCGAATACGAGCGAGTAGTTCCTCGAAATCAAAGGGCTTTGTCACATAATCATTCGCACCTAAATCAAGACCCGTCACTTTATCTTGTACAAGCCCTTTTGCTGTTAATAAAATTACAGGTGTAATGTCCTTTTTACGAATGCGTTGTAACACTTCGAAGCCATTCATCTCTGGTAGCATGACATCAAGTAGTACTAAATCCCAATGCTCCTCGCGATACGCAATTAATCCTTCAGTTCCTGTATAAGCGGCTTTCGTTACGTAGCCTTCAAATTCAAGCTCCAGTTGCAGAACTCGTGCAATTTGCGGCTCATCCTCTATAATTAAAATTTTTTGCACGATTAGGACCTCCAATCTTATCATTATCCTAGTAGATAAAAAACATAGATGCAAGTAGGTTAAAATATTAGGTGTGTTGATTATGTAAATAATGTATATTAATTAGCGTATTTTATAGAGGAAATGCTTTTTTCATAGGCATACGCTCGGTGATTGGAGTGGAGGGGGCGACTCCATCGGGACAAAAGTGTAGGGAGGCTAAGGTCGCCACGTCCTGTGGCAACGCCTCAATGACCAACATCGTGTTGGCCCCAAGCTGAAAATCCATTTATTTCGGCGAATGCCGAAATAAATTAGTTGGAGCCGCACCCCGAGGAAAGCGTCCCCCGCAACGGAAATCAACACGCCTGTTAAAATATTTCACATTGTCATACAGTGAAGCATTTGGTATAATGTAGTTTGTTGCAATGTTTGGGATGCAGGAGGTGGACGTATGCATACGTTATTATTAACTTTACTTATTATCGTTTCGATTGCTTTAATTGCTGCTGTATTATTACAATCAGGTAAAAGTGCAGGTTTATCAGGGGCCATCTCTGGTGGAGCAGAGCAACTTTTCGGCAAACAAAAAGCACGTGGGATGGATTTAATTTTACATCGCACAACAATCGTTTTAGCTGTAATTTTCTTTCTTTTAGCATTAGCGATTACAAAAATTTAATTAGTATAAGACAAAACTGCCCTATAAGTGTGAAAGCTTATGAGGCAGTTTTTTTATTTCATTTGAGCAATTGAAAAGCCGATTGAACAGGGCAAGCGTCAATAAAATATGAGAAATCGCCAATAGAATCAAAAAAACTGTAAACAATAAAAGAAAAACTTGATTTTTCGCCATCATTGGTTGTTTTACTTTATAATGTAAAATAGACGGGTAATTGTTGAAAAGTATGGAGGTAAGACAAATGAAATTAACACAGCCAAAACCATTTTTCTTTCAAGCAGGGAAGCGAGCTGTATTGCTATTACATGGCTTTACTGGTACTTCCGCTGATGTACGCATGCTTGGGCGCTTTTTAGAAAAAAGAGGCTACACTTCTCATGCGCCACATTATAGAGGGCATGGTGTGCCACCAGAGGAGCTACTCGTTTCGAATCCAAAGCAGTGGTGGCAGGATGTGCAGGACGGCTATCAATTTTTAAAGGAACAGGGCTATGAAGAAATAGCGGTTGCAGGACTATCCCTTGGAGGTGTTTTTTCATTAAAGCTGGCGATGAGCTTCCCAGTAAAAGGTATCGTGACAATGTGTTCACCGATGACGATGCGCACATTAGATATTATGTTTGATGGTGTGCTAGACTATGCAAAACAATATAAAAAATATGAAGGAAAAACTGACGAGCAAATCGAAATAGAATTGCAAGCAATTCGTCATCAGGGCATGCCGTCTTTAAAGGATTTGCAAGGGCTCGTTGACGATGTGTACCGCGAAATTGATATGATTTATGCACCGATTTTCGTCGTGCAAGCAACAAAAGATGACGTAATTAATCCAGATTCCGCGAATATGATTTACGAAGGTGTGGAATCCTTAAAGAAATCGATTAAATGGTATGACAATTCAGGACATGTCATTACGCTAGATAAAGAAAAGGAGCAACTGCATGAGGATGTGTACGCCTTTTTACAATCACTTGATTGGCATGTTGAATAATGGAAATAGAGATGTTTGTTAGTAGGGAGGGACAATGATGACGCAAAATAATGATTTACAACAGCGCTTGCTAGAGCTGATGAAAAAGCCTGAGTACAAGCCAATGACTGTTTCAGAAATTGAAGACACCTTTGAAATGATTGAAGCAGATGAATTTAAAGAGCTTGTAAAAACTTTAGTCAAAATGGAAGCACAGGGCTATATAGTGCGCTCGCGCTCCAATCGCTACGGTTTACCTGAGCGCATGAATTTATTACGCGGTCGCTTTATCGGACATACAAAAGGCTTCGGCTTTGTAACGCCAGAGGAAGAAGGCATGGATGATATTTTTATCCCGCCATATGAAATTAATGGCGCGTTAAATGGCGATACCGTATTAGTTCGTGTGTTAAATGAATCAGCGGGAGACCGCCGTGAAGGAACGGTAACTAAAATTGTTGAGCGTAGCAAAACGACTTTTGTCGGCACATACCAAGCGAACCGTGGCTTTGGCTTCGTCATACCTGACGATAAAAAATTAAATATGGACATTTATGTTGCAAAAGAGGATACACTCGGCGCAGTAGATGGACATAAAGTCGTGGTGGAAGTAACATCATGGCCAGATGAAATCAAATCAGCTTCAGGCATGATTACGAAAATATTAGGCCATAAAAACGACCCAGGTGTCGATATTTTATCAATTCTTTATAAATATGATATTCCACCCGAATTTCCACGCGAAGTAGTAGATGCAGCAGGACAAGTACCTGACGAAGTGGCGGAGCAGGATTTAATTGGACGTCGCGACTTGCGCAATGAAACAATTGTAACGATTGATGGAGCGGATGCGAAGGATTTAGATGATGCCGTAACGGTAACGAAAAATGCGGACGGCACATACAAGCTAGGCGTACACATTGCCGATGTCAGTCATTATGTAACAGAGGGCTCACTTTTAGACCAAGAGGCATATGACCGTGCGACCTCTGTTTATTTAACAGACCGTGTTATCCCGATGATTCCGCACCGTCTATCAAATGGCATTTGCTCGCTTAACCCACAAGTAGACCGCTTAACGCTATCTTGTGAAATGATTATTGATGGTAGCGGTCAAGTTGTGCAACATGAAATTTTCCAGAGCGTAATTAACACGACCGAGCGTATGACTTATTCTGACGTTTATAAAATATTAGAGGAGCCAGATGAGCATCCAGAAGTAGTGACACGCTATGAGCAGCTTGTGCCGATGTTCCAGCAAATGGCGGAGCTTGCATCGATTTTACGCAGAAAACGCATGGGGCGCGGAGCTATCGACTTTGATTTCAAGGAGTCAAAGGTGCTAGTGGACGAGGAAGGCTGGCCAACTGATATTGTGTTACGTGAGCGCACAGTGGCGGAGCGCTTAATCGAGGAATTTATGCTTGCGGCAAACGAAACGATTGCAGAGCATTTCCACTGGATGGAGTTACCTTTCCTTTATCGTATACATGAGGACCCTAAGCCTGAAAAATTACAGCGCTTCTTCGAGTTTGTAACGAATTTTGGGTTAGTTGTTAAAGGAACAGGTAATTCAGTACATCCTAAGGCATTACAGGAAATTATTCGCTCAATTGAAGGTATGCCTGAGGAGCCTGTTATTTCAACGATGCTATTGCGCTCGTTACAGCAGGCAAAATATTATCCAGAATCGCTAGGGCATTTCGGCTTATCGACAGATTATTATACGCACTTCACATCGCCGATTCGCCGCTACCCAGATTTAATTGTGCATCGCTTAATTCGCACATACTTAATTAATGGCGATACATCGAAGGAAACGATATTGAAATGGCAGCAGGCAATGGATGAAATTGCTGACCATACGTCAGAGCGTGAGCGCCGTGCTGTTGAGGCAGAGCGCGACACCGACTCGCTGAAAAAGGCACAATTTATGTCTGATAAAATTGGTGAGGAATTTGTTGGTATGGTATCATCGTTAACAAACTTCGGCATGTTTGTGGAGCTACCAAATACGGTAGAGGGACTTGTCCATATTAGCAATATGACCGATGATTATTACCGTTTCGATGACCGCCATATGGTATTAATCGGTGAGCGCACAGGGCGTGGCTTCCATATTGGTGATGAAATAACAGTGCGTATGGCAAACGTAGTCATCGAAGAATCCTCCATCGACTTTGAAGTTGTTGGCATGGTGACATCCTATGGTGGACGCTCACGCAAAGTTGTACCAAAGGTTATCCATGCAGGGCGCAGCGAAAAGAAACGTGGCGAACGCTCAGAACGACGCGACAACAGAAAGCGTAGCGACGAACGTCCAAGTCGCAGAAAAGGGAAAACAGATGAGCGTGACCCGCGCGGTCGCCGTAAAGATGGCAAAACAAAGGACAAACCAAAATTCTACGAGGGCATCGCCAAAAAAGGCAAAAAGAAAAAGAAAAGATAATAAAGGGGACCGCTAGCCGCGCTCACAATGTCGGCTAGCACAACCTGAGATGAGAAGGAGCTGCTTATTCGAGTAGCTCGCTGTGAGGTGTAACAAATGGCAAAAGGAACAGGCAAAGTCCTAGCCCAAAACAAAAAAGCAGGACATGATTATTTTATTGAAGAAACATACGAAGCAGGTCTTGTCCTAACAGGCACAGAAATCAAATCAATCCGTGCAGGCAAAGTCCAGCTAAAGGATTCACATATCCGCGTAAGGGGCGGCGAAGCATGGGTATACAATATGCATATCAGCCCATTCGACCAAGGCAACCGCTTCAACCACGACCCACTACGCAACCGCAAGCTATTATTGCACAAAAGGCAAATTAACCAGCTAGTAGGCGCAGTCAAACGCGACGGCTACACAATCGTACCACTAAAAATGTACATTAAAGACGGCTACGCCAAACTGCTAATCGGTCTAGGCAAAGGGAAAAAAGACCATGACAAACGCGACGACCTCCGTAAAAAAGAAGCAAAGCGCGAAATGGAACGCGTCTTCAAGGACCGCCAGCGCTAGAAGGAAGCGTCCAAAATGCCGTGCAACTACACGGCATTTTGGACGCTGTCGGTGGTGCTTTTTTATAGGGTTTATTTTGAATAGTGCGAAGGCTGGTTTTTGAAAGTGGGGGGAAACAGTGAGAATGGCGGGGGAGTTTGATGAAAGTTTTAGCCGGAAAGAAAACGCTGCATCTAGATGTAAAATTAGGCAGCAAAAAAATCAACGCTATCGCTTGCTGTTTGACTATCTTTGTCTTATAATAGGACTACAATGCCAGCGGGCAACTACTCATACGTTGCTCATTTTACAGCCTGCAACCAATTGCAAAGCTGTCCGTACACGGTTTACAAACCGAATAATTATTCGGGGGCGTTACGGATTCGACAGGGGTGGTTCAAGCTCTGGTCGCGCGTCGGAGGTCTCGGCTCCGTCATCAACGGAAGTTATATAATAACTGGCAAACAACAAAACTTAGCTTTCGCAGCGTAAGCTCGTAGGCGCTCTGCCTGTCCATCGCCCATGTGGACTACGTAGGGCTCAACTTTCAGTGGGATACGGTCTGGTGGTGCCGCTTGAGTCACCGACAAGAGATTCCCAAGCTAGCGTGCAGGACGCCTGTCTGTCGGCATAATGCCACGCGAACCGCAAATAGACAAACTACACGCGTAGAAGCCGGCGTATTGGAGCTTCTGGACGCGGGTTCGACTCCCGCCGTCTCCATAAATACGATTTCATAGGAAATCAATGAAGGTCAAAACCCTTGATATTAAAGGGTTTCGGTCTTTTTGTGTTTTTAGGGGATTTTGTGCTGTGGCATTCAATGGCATTCAATTTGGGAGTCAGAATTTATCAATAAATGTCTAACAAACTATTAAACCTACAAACCCTTACATTTACAATATAGTATAAAAAAAGTAAAATTATATTAATCTACTTGATTGAGGAGGAAATATGATTGGATGCAAATTTGATTATTGCTACTATAGCTATGGTTGCAACTGTTATTTCAACTGTAATAGCTTTTATCCAAGCAAAAAAATGTGAAAAGATTAAAGAAGAGATGATTGTAATTCGCAATGAGACAAATAATCTATTTAATCAGCACAAAAATAAAACCACTATAACTAATGATGGAACAAATTCAGGTGTAATAGCAAAAAATATTAAGGGTGGAGTTGAAATTGGTAAATAATTTTGGTGAAAATCATGGGGTAATTGCGGAAAATATATACGGTGATATAAAAATTCTAAGTGATAAAAAAAAAATCCCTTCCCTTTTGCCTAAATTCATTGAAATGTTAGTAAAAAACTATTCACCAGTGATAGAGAATGGAAACTCCTATAATAATAAACCATATACTATTGAAGAAAAAATCGAATATAACAATATAATTTTTTTTAAAGAAATGATTGATGAATATTATGTCTATTATCCGATATGTGAACTAGCATTTGATTCTTTAAGAAATATTGATGAAAATTGTAAAAGAAATATTCTTGAAGACATACATGTACTTTATAAAAACATAAAGTTTGAAATTTTTGAAGAATGTAGAGAGTCTAGCGATCCATTAGATGAGTTAAAAGTTAGGATAAAGAAACAATCGGATAAAATAATTTCTTTAATTATTGATAAAGTTAAATGTCGAATAGAAAGCTCTTATAATGGTGAAAATTTTAACTTGGAAGAACTATCAATGTGTCTAAATATCTTTATTTGTTATGCGTTAGGTGAATGTAAAATTTTAGAAAGGCCGGTTTGATATGATAATTGTTCGAAATGATATTAAGCCTGACACAACTATATATTATTTAGCATCTGTATTTATTGATTTGTTAATTAGTAATCCTAAAATGAATATTGAACAATTTATCGTAGGGATATCCAATCAATTAAGAGATGTTTCAATAAATAATATCTATTATACGTTAGATTGGTTATATTTATTAAACTTAATCGAAATAAATGATAAGGGAGAAATTCAAATTGAGATTAAGTAAATTAGAAGTTTATAAGACATACCCTAACAAAGAAGTAATAAGAAGTATAGGGTTTAATTTAAATGGACTAAATTTAGTAGTTGATAAAACTACTGACTTAAAACAAGATACTGGTAATAGTGTAGGTAAATCAACGTTAATTCAAATAATTGATATTTGTTTAAATGCAAGTGGTGTCTCAAAATTGTATAAAAACAGAGAAGCACAGGGCGAAAATATAATAATCAAAAACCTACTAGAAGAAAATAAAGTGCAGGCAACTCTAGAAATTATAAACGGAAATAATAAGTACAAGTTTACTAGGAGTTTATACAGTAGAGGACCTAGATATTTTAATGATATTAAGGTAAAAGAGTCAGATTATGAATCTCATTTGAAGGAGGTTTTATTTAATTCAGTTGAACCAAAACCTAGCTTTAGACAATTGATATCGAAATTTGTAAGAACTGATGATATTCAATTAAATAATGTTATCTATTATTTAACTTCAACAAGTTATGTTGTCTATGAAGCAATATATTTTTTCTTACTTAAAATTAACTCTGAAGATATTGTTAGTGAAAGGCAAGTTTATGAAGAAAAGCTAAAAAAACTAAAAAATAAAAAAGAAGTTTATGATAAGGATTCTAATCTACCTTCTTTAGATCAAATTGAACAAGGGATTCTTTTTATTGAATCTGAGATAAAAGAATTAAGTGAGCAAAGATCGAAGATTGATTATTTTGAGCAATACAAGATTGATATGGATGAAAAAACAGAGATAAATAACAAAATTGATTCGATCAAAAATCAAATTGATTTATTAGAATTCGAAAGAAATACTGTTATTCAAAGTCTAGAAATGGTTAAGAAAAATAAAGCTGATATAGATATAAAAAGAATAAAAGAAATTTATCAAGATGCAAAAGTTTTTAATGAAAATTTAAATAAATCTTTTGAAGAAGTGGTAATTTTTCATAATAAAATGGTCGACAATAGATATAACTTTATTAATCAAAAATTAATCCGATTAAATCATGAATTAATTGATTTATATTCTTTATATGAACAAATTTTAAGCGAGAAAAAAGAATTAACAATGGATTTATTAGATCATGGCTTATTAGAAAAAATTAATACAATTAATCTTGAAATTGAAACATTAAGTATTAAGAAAGGGGAATTGTTAAAAGCAAAAGAAATACAAGAATCTTTAAAAAAAGAAATTGATGAAGTATTAGATTTTCTAGAAAAAATAAATGCTGATGTCGAAGAAGATGAGCATCTTCAACCGATAAATCAATTTAACGGATTTTTTAAAGAATATTCAAAGAAATTGTATGGGGAAAAATATCTTTTATACTACGATTCGGATTGGAGAGAAAAAAAAGATGGTAGACCTTTCAGCATAGGAAACTTAGTAGGGAGTTTAGGGACAGGTAAACAGAGAGGTTTAATAATTGCTTTTGATTTAGCTTATTTAGAATACATAAAACAAATAAAATGCACTTCACCAGACTTTTTAATATATGATCAACTAGAAAATACACATATAAATCAATTGGATACAATTATTGATTTAGCTACAAAGACAAATAGTCAGATAATTTTCCCGATTTTAAAGGAAAGGATAAGTGACATTGACGATAAAGTAATAAAAGAAGCTACCATTTTAGAATTGTCACGAAACGATAAATTTTTCAGAGTCTAATAATAATCTCAAACCAAATTAGTTTTAACAAGTTCTATTTTGGTTTGAGATTAACTTTAAAAATCCAAATAATCCACAAACTTCTGTATTGTCTCCGCTTTAACCTTTTTTGTCACATGAGCGTAAATGTTCATCGTTGTCTGCACATCGCCATGTCCCAGTCGATCTTGTACTTCCTTAATGGTTGCGCCAGCTTCAAACAATAGAGAACAGTGCGTGTGGCGTAAGCCATGTGTTGTGATTTCCTTCAACCCATATTTTTGTTGTACATGCAGCATCCATTTCCGTGTTTTTGTTGGTTGCATCAGCCCGTTTTCGCGACTGCTAAATACGAGCTGCTTCGGTTGCAGCGTGTTAAATCCGAGTATTAAATAATCTTGTTTTTGTTTCTTTCGCCAGTCCGCTAAAATCTCCATCGTTTTTTCATCCATCTTCAATGTACGACGAGATGATTTTGTTTTCGTTGTTTTCACGTACAAACGGTTATCTTTTCCACGAGAGAGCGCTTTGTTAATGCGGATCTCACAGTCTTTGAAATTAATATCTTCCCATGTTAAAGCGAGTGCTTCACCTTTACGCATGCCGGAGAAGGCAAGGATGCGGAAGAGGGTGTATGCCTTGAAGTTATTTTCTTCCTCCATACATTTTAAGAAATGCAGTAGCTCCTCTTTTGTATAGAAATTTAATTCTTCCTCATCTTCAGTTGGATCTACACGTTTTGTTGGCATTGTTACGAGCTTCATGGGATTCGTTTGAATGAGCTCAAGTTTAATTGCATAATCTAACACTTTAGATGCGTATGCTTTGACCATACGATAACGTGCGAGCTTTCTAAACCAATGATTAATCGCTTGCTCACAAATTTTGATGTTGATTTTATCGATTTTGTAATCGCCTAGTTGCGGTAACACGTGATTTTTGAAAATGCTTAACGTTTTCATGAAGGTACTTTCCTCCACGGTATTCTCATATTGCACAACCCATAAATCATACACTTCCCGATACGTTTCAGCGGGTGGGCGTACATACGTGCCTTTGTCAATTTCAAGTTGCAGTCTGGCGAGTTCGAGCTGGGCTTCTTTTTTCGTTTTGAAGCCACGTCGTGTCGTTTTACGAACTTTTCCAGTCAGTGGATCAGTGCCGATGTAAAGTTGGAACATGTAAAAGGTCTTGCCATTTTTCTCATACGGTTTGATAGCTGCCATGATGTTTCCTCCTTCGTATGATTAGCAGTCGTTACTTTAACTTTTCATAGCCTTCCTTTAATGCCTCGTCAGTTGGATAGTTTTTTTCTTTGCCCTCGAATAGCTGCACGAGTGCTTGGAGTTCATTGTCGTTCAATTTGTGGCCTGCAATATAAAAGCTACGCCCAGAGTCTTTAATAAAGTCTTCGAGTTGCACGTGGTAATGCGATTTGTAAGCTTCATACGTGAAATCATCGTCAGCGAATGTGCTTTTGCGGTCGTGCCGTTGGAGCATCGTTAAATCTTCTTCAGAATAAATCCCCGTATTGAGTGCGAGCGAGTAAATATCGTGATCTAGTGCTATCGCTAGCTTGCGCAAAATTTCGAGTGACGGGACGAATTTGTCGTTTTCAATTTGCGATAAGTAAGGGTTTGAAACACCCGATTGCTCAGATAATTGCACGAGCGATAGCATTTTTGATTTTCGTAATTGTCGAAGTGACGCGCCAAAGCTTTTTGTTTCGTTCATTGTCAGCCCTCCTTGTACATAGCATACACCGTTTGATTTTGATATTCAAATAAATAGTTTGAAAATTCTTGATATTGAAGTGTGGTTGTGATATTCTTGGTTCATCAAGATTAATCTTGAAAATAAATGAGCATAGGAGGCAACGAAATGGAGTTACGTTTTGATTTACCGCACCATTTTGAAACAGAGTTACAGCAAATAGTCATTGCAGCGACGCACCTAGCCATTGAAGAAAGCAAGAAAACAGGACACATGAAGGAATGGATGACGCTTAAGGAAGGAGCCGCATACGCAGGTGTTTCTTATAACAGTTTCATGAAGTTTCGCATTTACGGCTTAAAGATTTGCGAAGTCGAAGGTGTCAAACGCGTGTCAAAAACAGAAATTGATCGATTTTTTATAGAACGTAGTAATTAAACGGTGAACGCAAAGGTCTTGAGGCTTTTGCGTTTTCTTTATTTGGAGGAGATTACATGAAATTTAGCGAAGGGCAGTGGGTGTGCTTTAGTCATATTTATGGATTTGTATTGGCGATTGATGAAAAGAGGGAAAAGTGTCTCGTGCAATTTCGAAATAACGGTGAGCAGGATATGAAATGGGTGCCAGTGCAGATGCTAGAGTCGAGGGAAGATGTGCGATTGCTGGAGGAGGATGTAGGAGAATTACAAAGTTTAGCAATTGAGGTGGAGGATTTTGAGTGGTTCGGGGAGTTGGAACAAAAAGAATTTTAACTTAAAAACATGGGCGACCTGATCAAAGAAGGTTGCTCATTTTTTGTTTGAATTATAATTTTAAACGGTATATCTGTATTAATTGCAGTATTTAGTCAATAATATTATAATGAATTTAACATAAAAACGGATGTTACGTTTAAAAGGTGGGTTATGATGAGGCTATTAAAAATGAAAGTGAACGAGTTGTTACTGTTTGAAGACGGCATTGAACTAGATTTTATTGCGCAGCAGCGTGTTACGGAGTTAAATGATGAAGGTTTAACACACATTGCTGGTAATGTGTATCGCCAAAATGTTTTAGGCATTATCGGCATTAACGCTTCTGGGAAGACGACGGTTTTAAAAACTCTTTCATTTGTACTAGATATGTATATGAAACAAGGGAAGTTAAATAGTGAGAAGTATGAGTTTTTAGCTAACGAAAAGAGCTTTACGATGGAGGCTTACTTCCACTTTAATGAATCCCAATTAATGAAAATTGAATCAACAATTATTCGCAACAATCATGGTCAGTTGATCTTTCAAGAGGAAAAAATTTGGGTGAAGAAAATTGATAAAATAAAGAAATCGCTTTATTCTTTCACTGATAAGCAGTTACAAACCGTTCGTAGTGAAGAAAATTCCCCATATTTAGCAGATGATATGAGTATGATTATTGCTTACATGAAAAATCAGGAGCAGCTTGAAGTGATTGATTTAATTAATGAAACAAACAAAAACGTCATGAAAACGGCAGGGAAAATTCCAGTACAAATGGTCGGGTTCCTTGATAAGAGTATTGATTATTTATATGAAGAAAAAGATGCGAATAATAACTTAATGATTCGTTTAAAATTTAAAGGGCAGGACCGTGAAATTTATTTAAATAATCACCAACATTTAGAAGCATATTTATCATCAGGAACGATTAAAGGGTTAAATGTCTTAGCCGCAGTTGAAAAGGTGTTTAAAACAGGAGGGGTTCTTTTAATTGATGAAATTGAAAACCACTTCAACAAAGAGATTGTGCGTACAATTGTTAATTTCTTTAGAAACGATCGTACCAATCCTAAAGGGGCAACACTGGTATTCACAACGCACTACTCAGAGCTGTTAGACGATTTTGAACGCAATGATAGTATTTACTTGTCGCTTAAAGAAGATAAATTACGCTTTAAAAATTTAAATGATTTACTGAACCGTAGTGACTATAAGAAAAGTGAAGTGTATCAAAGTAGCTATGTCGGACCAACAGCGCCTTCTTACAATGCCTATATGGACTTGAAAAAGTATTTGCAGCAGGTGCATAGCGTATGAGAAGTCCAGATTTAATAGCGTGTCTTTGTGAAGGGTCAATGGAGCAAGAGATTATGGAAATTTTACTTGAAAATAATCGCCTTATTTTCGAACGTGAGCAGCTGTTAGAGGAAGAAATTCTACGCTGTCGAAGTGCAAAGAATTTTGAACGAGATTACTTAAATAAAACGACAAATGAAATGATTACAGTCTATCGCATATTAGATTCGACTAATGAAAACTTTAAATTATCAGGCCCATATTTAAAACGTGTAACAGTGGTGAATATCATTACAGCGCCTGAAATTGAAATGCTCGTTATTCATGCTGAGGGAAAATACGATGATTATAGCCGTAAACGTATGAAACCAAGTGATTACGTAAAGCAGCATTTAAAAATGGGTAAAATTAAATCGTATGAGTTTGCAAAGAAATATTTTTATGATGTAGATATTTTAGTAAATGCCATTCAACAGTATAAGCAGAAATCTGCTACCAAAAATGGAACACTTGCGGATTTATTGAAGTAATTATAAGTGAATTTAAATGACGAATGAACCGCCTAATCAAGTTTGAGATGGGCGGTTCATTTTAATTAGATAGCCTATCGATTATTTGTACCGATAAAAAATAATCGATTATAATCGATTAATCGATAGGCAGTGGAGGAAGGCTAAGATGGACAAAGCGTTATTCGAAAGTTTAAAGAAAAGTTTACATGAAGCAATTGAGCATGCGGAATCACAATACGTTATTCGTGCACTTCAGCTGAATGAAAAGCTCCCTATGGATTTACTACTATTAGCGGATCCATCTGAAACGAGTATTGAGAAGTATATTCATAAAAGTAAAGTGTTCGTTGCAGTTGAGGATGGCCTAGTAGTTGGGGTATATGCACTGATGGAGAAGGCGCCTGGCAAAGCACTAGTGCAACATGCGATAAAAAGTGCAAGGTTGCTAGGTATGGAATCAATTGAAATTGGAACGGGCAATTCAAGTATCCAGCAACTTGCTCTTTATCAAAAATGCGGCTTTCGATTAAAAGAAATCATTCACGACTATTTTATCGACAATTATGATGAACCGATTTTTGAAAACGGTATTCAGTGTCGGGATATGGTGCGGTTACAAATAAGTTTAAATTAGAATAGGCTAGCAATAAATGAAGGTGTTTCTCCTTGTAGGAACGTGAGTAGCCATCCTATATAGTTGAGTATTTTACAGTGTAGTCTTCGTCTGTATCGATTCGATTTTTAATTGCTAATTTCAAAAATCTTACATGCTAAAGATCGTATAGATAGTGTGAGTGCATGATACTTATGTTATGTGTAGTATAATTGATATTAATTAATGCTTTTAAATTTATAATCTTGAACTAAGAAGAGTGGTGCAATCATGGTTGAAAAAGAACAAGTTTTGCACGAAACAGCGCTTAAAATTATGCGTAGCTTTCATAAGCTTGTCATGGAGAAGGATTTTACGAAGCTTACGGTTGCTGAAATTTGCGAGGCCGCACAAGTTTCACGAAAGACGTTTTATAAATACTTTAAAGATAAAAATGATGTCGTCGAGCAAATATTAATTAAAGACATTATCGCACCGATGGAAAAGTTGCGAGAGCTATATATAAATATGGACTTACCATCTGGAATGATTTTGGAGTGGCAATATCAGCAATTTTACAAGGATAGAAAATTTTATGAGCGAATTAGTGCGTTTACAGGGCAAAATTCTTTTTATGAATTTGTATTAAAGCATTCGAGTGAAATCATAACAAATAAATTAAAGCCGTTAAAACTGTCTGATTTAGAACATGAATATATGACTTATTTTTATGCGTCATCACATACAATGTTACTTGTGAAATGGATGAAAGACGGTATGCTCATTCCACCAAAGCTGATGGCATCTTACTATGAGCGATGGACAATTCCTATTTTTCAAAATTATGATGAGCAAGGTAGGTAACAAATGGTTTAAAATGTTTCCTTTAGAGTAACACTTAACGTAAAGTCGGAATCGTTTATCATATGTAGCACATCTTATACTATATTTAATGACAAATTGAAGGAGTGTTTGATATGCAATTAAAAGATAAACGTATTATCGTGACTGGAGGCGCTAGTGGTATCGCTGCAGGTACTGTTCGTGCTTATGTACGTGAAGGTGCAACAGTAGCAGTCATTGATATTAATGATGAGCTTGGTCAAAAAACAGTTGCAGAGGCAAATGTATTACCAGATGCTACAGGTAAAGCAACGTACTATCACTGTAACATTGCTAACCAACAAGAAGTATTTACGGTATTCGAGCAAGCGGCAAAAGATATGGGAGGTTTAGATGTTTTAGCACATATCGCAGGGGTAGAAAAATTAGCTGCAGCTGAGGACTATAAACCAGAAGATTTAGACTTCCAATTTGGTGTTAATATTAACGGTACAGTATATACAAACCAAGCAGCATGCCGTATTTTTAAAGAGCAAGAAGGAGAAGGTAACATTATTAACTTCTCATCTGATACAGCTTCTTCAGGTATGGCTGGAGGTGCTCTATATGCAGCTTCTAAAGGTGCTGTATATGCATGGACACGCACAATTGCATACGAATGGGAATTAAAATACGATATTCGCGCAAATTGTGTGAATCCAACAATGAAAACACCAATGTACGAGCAATATTTAAACAATTTATCAGAGGAAGCACGTGTGGAGTTCTTAAAAGCAGAACGTCTGAAAGTGCCTTTCCGTGGTGAAATGGGTGATGTAGATCGCGACATGGGACCAGTTATGGTATTTTTAGCATCAGATGCATCAGGCTTCATTAATGGCCAAATTATTCCGGTAAACGGTGGTCGTAATATGTTACGCGGGTAATTCCCCACAATTTATAACAGTTCTGCATCATAAAATATTATGATTACAGTTCGACAAAGCCCTCTAAAATATAACTGAGCGGGATGAAAGGGATCACTTTTATGAGTGGTCCTTTTTTTCATGATGGCTAGAATTAAAGAAGCGTTTGACGTACGGAATGACAACACGGTGTATGTACGCAGCGAAGTATTAGGAAAACGAACGAAACGAGAACGTGAATAGATTATCAACTACTTACCGCCAGAAAGTATTTTGGAGGATAATACGGTGTTGATTTTGAACAAGGAAATTTTTATGAGTTTTATTAATGAGAGAAGTCATAATGTGCTTTGGCGGAAGTGTTTTAGTTATTCATAATATTTAACGACGATGTGCATGCTTTGTCATGCACATCAATTTTATTTGCGTCCTTTTTTAATTAAAAGTGCAGCAGCACCTGCTAATAAAGTTATTACAGGACCGCTTCCTTTTTTTAGTCCATCACCCATGCAATCACTACAATAAACACCGAATTTAATTAAACTAGAACACTCCTTATTTTTGCATTTAGTGAAAGTGTTATTACATTCTGAACAAGTGAGCTGGTTTTTTCCATTGCGTTCAAATAACGTGATTTTTTTGCAATGTTTACATTTAAATTCCGTCATGTATTATTCCTCCAATAATGTATTGGGATTGATTGTATATTCTATACTCGTATTACTAATCTGATTTTGTAATTTTAGTTGCGTTTGATGAAATCTATCAAATTGGGTTTCTAGATTATTTAGGTTATCAATAAACCCTAAAGGCAATCTTTTCTCACTTAAAATTGAGTTAATATTTGATATGTCGATTTGATCAAGGTTCAATATATTAAAAAGATACCGTAATTTATTTGAAATCTTTAAATTATATTCTTTTTGTTTTGATTGAGCTAAGTCATAATACTTATTGGCATGTTTTGTTTCTGAGATAACTTGGTAGCAGGAGCCAATAAGGAGTAGAGATTGAATATACAAATCTAATAAAAATGTTGTTGAGTGAATTAGTGTATTAATATCGCTTATATACTTTTGGTTGTATTCATTTTTAGTTTTGTTTTTGAAATTAAGAATTTTAAAACTTTCAATTATATCTGCGCCAAAACTTCTTTTAATATCTTTTAACAAAATTTCCTCAATACTTTCTTCAAAGAAATGTGAGAGTTTAATTAAATCTTTAATACTATCATTAATTCTGTTATAAGCATGAGCACTTGGAAGAGACTCTATAGCGTCATTTATTGTATCGTTTAATCCTCTAAGCTCAGTTATCTTTTCTCGCCATAAAAAATTAGATATATTATTAACTGTTTCTTGGATTGCATCTAATTTTTTTGAGATTTCGGCCATTTGAATTTGGCCAGCCACACTAACTATACTAGATGAAACTTTACTTAATACTTGAGACGTATCTTTTTTTAAATACTTATCCAAGTCAACTTTTTCTAACTTCGCTTTCCCTACAAATTGTCCATTTTTAACATTACGAATTTCTAAAGCCCCTTCGGATATTGAATAAGTCCCATCAGCTACATTTTTAGTGAGTTCAGGGTTAATTGTGATTTTCCACAATTCGCCTATCTCAGGAGATGTGGAGGAGCTAAATTTAGTTTTTACTATTTCACTAATTGTTTCGATAAATTGTGAAGGTAATTCAAATTTAGAATTATGATGGGGGTTGTTGCTATTTCCCAAATTTATTACAACTTTATTATCAGGTAGTAAAAGTGGATTGTCTTCCATAAGTTTCACTCCAATTAAAATGGTACTGTCAATATTATTGTGTAAATGACTTTTCAACTTCTCAAGGTAGATGATCACCTTCGTATTCAAATAGATTTGTTCGAAGTTTGGATTTGGGTGTCTAGGAAAGGGCTAGCCCTTTCCTAGACACCCAAATTTCGCGCTGGCACGTCCCGGTTAGTTTGTCGGTTCATGCAGCTGTTCAAACATTTCTTCTAGCTTGGCACGGGCCTGATTAAAGCCGATGTGGCAGCGTGTGGCGAAACGTTGATTGTAGTCCTCGAACTGCGTCACTAAAAAGCGTTCCAGTGATTCTTCATTCGGGAACTGTTCCTTGCGCTTTGTATATTTTTTGATTTGCTTATTGAACGACTCAATTAAATTGGTCGAGTAGATGCTTCGCCAAATTGCTTTTGGAAACTGATAAAACGTGAGTAAATACGGATTATCAAGTAAGCTCTGTGTAACTTTTTTATACGATTTGCTCCATTTCTCGCAGAACTGCCCAAGTGCTAGCGCAGCTGCTTCGGCGTCCTTGGCCTGGTGAATCGTTTTAAAATCTTCGCAGACTTCCTTGCGATCCTCTACGCGTACTTTATGCATGATATTGCGACCGACATGAACTAAACAGACTTGATATTTTGCCTTTGGAAACACATTGAAAACAGCGTCAGCCATGCCTTTTAAGCCGTCTGATACGAATAATAAGACGTCTTCTACACCACGGTCTTTCAGCTCTTCTAGTAGCTCTTGCCAGTTGTAAGCAGACTCGGTTGGGGCAATCGTGTAAGCGAGTACCTCTTTAGAGCCGTCTTCGCGAATACCAACAGCGATATAGACGGCTTCTTTAGACACCGTATCACGACGTACGGCAATATACGTCGCATCTAAATACACGCATACGTAACGATTATGCAACGAACGGTTGTTAAATGCATCGACTGTTTCTGAAACCGCTTTTGTCATATTCGAAATCGTTTGAGGCGTATAGTGATGGCCATACATTTTTTCGATTAACTGGGCAATTTCAGCCATCGTAATGCCTTTTTTAAACAGGTGAATCACCGTATCTTCAAGCGTATCATTCGAACGCTTATACGGAGCCACGGTCTGTTGTTTGAACTCACCATTGCGATCACGTGGAATTTGAATGGCTAAATCGCCGTACTCTGTGTGAAGCGTACGCGAATAAGACCCATTGCGTGAGTTGCCTGAATTAAAGCCCATACGGTCATATTTTTCATAATCTAGAAATTCCGTTAACTCTGTCACAAGTAGCGAGTTGATCGCCATTTCCAAGTGCGAACGAAAAACCTCGGTAATATCTTGTTTTTTTACTAGTGCATCGATAATTTCTGTTGTAAACTGATTCATAGGGAAGACCTCTTTTCTAGGATTGGTTGTGGTGACTTAATTCTACCAAGAAAAGGTCTTCCTTTTTACATGGAATTTTTCATTTACACAAAATATTTTATACTCTCATTAAAATTTTAGAAGGGCTTATTTTGATTATAGTATATTGAATAACAAATAATGAAATAAATATAATTGAAGAGTTTGAATATATTAAATTTGATTTTAGTGAAAAAAATCAATTTATTTACATAAAAATAGGGATATCATATCTAAGTTTATAATTTTTTGATTATTATTTGAATTTTCGTGAAAATTATCGTATATTCATATCAGTAACACATCAAACTCCATTTTCGGAGTCAACTGAAATATCTCTAGTAGAAGATTCAGTCAAAAAATGAAATCGGGTGATATTGTTTGATCTTAAACAATAGTCATGCGTGATAGCCGGGATATTCCATGGTGGAAAGACTCGGTAAAAATGATGAGGATTCTGGGGAAGACCAGAGCAATTTCAAAAGTACAAAAGCTTACTAGTGGCGACTAGTGCGTAAAAATTGAATAGATATGCCTCTCTTTTGTGATGCAAAAGTTAGGTGGATTAAAAGCTCAACGGTAAGACCAATTATGGTCGGTGTCGTTGAGCTTTTTTGTGTATAAATCGGTAAGGGACAGCTGGAGAATCCGACCAGCGCGTCAGAAGGACCCCTTAGCGATTTTTTAATTGGAGGATGCATCATTGCTCTGCCTCTCGCAAAAGTGAGCAGCTTAATTGAAACGTAAAACATGCACTACCTTAAAAGAATGTGTTCGCAAAAACCAACCATGAAAGGAGGTGAGAACATGAACAGAAAAGTACGTTCAGGCAAGAAAACGATTGTATTTCAGGTCAAAGTGGCGCTCGATTCTATTGATTATATTGGTCAGTCCAAGCGCGCATTTCGCAGCCAAGGCATTAAAGGCATCCACTCGTACAAGCAAAAGAAAAATACGTTTAGTGATTGCCAAAACTTTGTGAAGTGGGTGCGACAGCATTATCAAATTACAGCTTTGCAACAGCTTTCCCCCGAACATTATCATGCCTACTTTGCCTTCATGCAGGAAAAGGGCTGCGGGGAAGGGCATATGTCGAATGTTGAGACGTCCCTCCGACTGCTGCAAGTGGCAATGGAAAATCAGTGGAACGTAACATTTTGTCCAGAGAAGCGATTATTCTCGGGTCAGTCAAAATTGCAGATCCGCAATCGCTCGTATACGGATAAAGAAATCGAATTGATCGAAGAAAATTGCTCGGAGGATGTTCGAAAAGCGGTGCAATTGATGAGCAATTTAGGCTTACGTTTAAAAGAAGTCGTCAACCTTCGCGGCAAGCATTTTACGAAAAAGAACGGTGAATATTATTTAGAAATTACCGATGGGGCAGGCGTGACAAAAGGTGGACGTTTCAGAAAAATCATAGTGCAGCCGCAGTTCAAAGAAGCACTACAAAATGATTTATTTTGGCTTGGCAAAGATGAATATTTAGTTGCTGTAACAGCAAATACCGTAAGCAGTGGTGTTCGTCGAGCTTGCTTAAAAGCTGGCATTCATCAAGATGGTCGTGGCTGTCATGGCTTCCGTCACAGTTATGCAAGACGAAGATTCCAAGAGCTCGCTAATGCTGAGCAGAAAGATATGATGGCGCGCATTTTAGAGAACCGCTTAAAAAATCGTAAGGCGGATTACGGGATCATAAGTGCTACGCAAAAACAGTTGTATAAAGAAACGGTGGTAGTGATGAATCAAGTGCATAGTGAGTTAGGGCACGGAGAGAATCGTTGGGCATTAGCGTTAGTGTATTTACAAGATTAAGAGAAGGAGTGAATACTATGCCAAGAAATATCGATGATTTACAGGAAGAATACGAGCGCTATACAGCATTAGCCAAGCAGCACTTTGAAGTAGCCGATTTTTATTTAAGCATTGTGCGAGATCAGTTACATCAGATGAATGAGTATTTCGATGGACTAGATTCAGCGTTTACGATTCAAGATATATTCAATAACATCAACAATCACTTACTTGAAACGCAAAAATATATGCAGGATGCTACAAATAATATGAGGATAGAATTTTTGGAACAAGAGGATGATGACGAAGAATAAATAACAATCCACCTAATTTAAAAATGGAGGTCATACAATGAACGCACAACAAAACGTAGTTTATGTGGATGCAGATAAGCTTTTCGAAATGCTGGAAAGAACGCGCCTTATCCAATTCCACATCGCTAACATGAAGCGACAAATGGAGCAGGGAGTGTTTATGTATATTGATACGAACGAAGAAACTGTGTTGTATTACTCGAATAATGAGCTAGAAGAATTAGCGGTAGGAATGAATTTATTGATGGAGCAGATGGTTTGTGGAGAGAAGGTTAATTAAGAAATGATCGCCCCTTGCAAATTAATGAAGGGGCGATATTTTTAATAATGAACTGATATATTTTGTTAATAAATGTAATTTGCTATTATTGAAGTAAAAGCAGTTTGAGGAGCGATGATGTTGGATCATTTAAATATATTTAACTCATATAAAAATAAAGAAAATAATCATGAGGACGAGTTAACAAGAATATTTTTGACATTAGTTAAAAATATTCCGGCGGTACAAATGTTATTTTTTGAATTAATACGAAAAGAGCTTTCTGATTTACCGAGTGATGAACAAATTCCTTCAATTTCTTTAGGTGAACTAGTGGTACAGACCGTGCATACCCAGGTGGGTAATTCAAATGCAATGTTTTCAGAATTAGAGGATTATAAAGTCATATCTGTTATTATTTCTGATGATCGTTTGGATGAAACCAGTATGATTAACAATTCTGAACGCATTGCAAGGTATGATGGCGTGATTTTCGCAAATCCAGGCTTGCTGTTTATTATTGAAAATAAACCGTTACGTTATAATATTTGGTTAGACCAATTGAATCCTTCATTAAAGGAAGGAGCTCAAATTATTAAACAACCATGTGCTCTTTCATGGCGTGATGTAATAGAACGTTTGAATACGCTTATTATTAATGGAATACTTACAGGTCTTGAACTTCAATTAGTTGAAGATTTTTTAGAATTTGTAGATGAAGAATTTTCGTATATTAATCCTTATACGCAATTTGGTGTATGTAAAGGAAATAGCTATTTATTAAATAAGAGATGTGTGGATTTATTAAATCAATTCATTATCGATGGCGAACAAGCAGAAGTAAATTATCATCGTGGTTGGAAACATTATGCAAACAGTAATCGCAAAACGGTGAAGCAAATTGCAATGGATGCGCAAGTGGATGGAGAGGATTGGAAAGTTACTCTTTTCCTTTATGCAGGTGACACGATGGCTTCAGCTAAATATACGTTTAGTCAACTAAAATATGAAAAATTAATGAAACTCAAAGGTCATGGATTTTCATTATGGCCCAATTTCCACCTTTCGTTTCGTTCAAGTAATTTATTTTGGGCAAATGGCAAGATAACATTTGAAGCGTATGTAGATTACTGGTTAAAAAATGCATCAAATCTTAAGCAGATAAAGCGAGATCAATTTAATGAACATTTTTCAGAGTTTGAAAAAGTAGGGTTAACTTCAGAAGAAGACCGAAGCATCATGAAAGAAAAATTATTAGATAAGAATTATCAAACATTAAATATTTGCCCAGGTATGGGGATTACATATACTTGGTCTAGTAAAGATACTATAGAATTAGATAAACGCCAGCAGTTCTTACCTGATTTAAAAGAAAAAATTAGATTAGCATTCGAAGCGTTAGGTGACGATATAGATTTAAGATAAAAATGAATTTCAAATTATAAGAGGTTTGCTTAACATCAAGTTAAACAAACTCTTTGTACGTTAATTTGCTCTCCTCAGAATAATCCAGATCAATCTTCTTCAATTATTAACCGTTACTTGAGAGAGTAGGACAAGCTTATAACGATCAAGCGTACAACGGGTCATTTATCGAACTGTTTAAGACCTTTAATCAGTTGACGCGCAAGGATCAAAATTATATTCGTTCAGAGCTTTATATTATTGAAGAAGCGGCAAATGTTAGTCTGGTAATTGTATTAGGCAATGAAAATCTGTATAACGAATTAGTTCAGCATGAGCAATTTGTGGTGCATGTAGCATGTACGCAAGTAGAGAAAAAGCATTTTAGTCAGCTTGTACAAGTGTTCGAATTTACATTAGCAGATACTTTAGCGGAAACAGTAATTATCGAAAAGGAAAGCTACCCAGCTGAGCAAGCACAGTTAGTCCTAGAAATTTTGAACGTTTAAATGAGGAGTTAGAGGAAGAGGAAAAATATAATCTTCAGCAAAAGCTTCAACGATTTGGCGGCATGAAAAACTCACGCAAAAAATTTTTACGATAAAGGACGTAAAAAAAAGAATTTATCGCTTTAGCGAAAAGGTAGAAATTCCGTATTTTGTTGAACTTGCACATGTACTGTATGTGCAACAGAAGAGCCCTGTATACGTGCCATTAAAATTAGCCAGGAAATTCAGTTTAATATTCAAAAATTTACCAACAAAGAATTTGCAAGCATTGTAAAAGCGACGGTTGATAAAAAGTGAAAAGAAGAATTGATCGCGGTTATTTACCAGCAGCCAGTAACGCCAATGCAAAGCGATTTTACAAAGTTTAGTACTGATTTTGAAGAACAAGAGAATGAGCGCGGCATACAGGCTGTTGAACGCGAAACATGATCGACAACCAAAAAAACATGAACATTCATCTGCTTCAGGCAGCGTGAAAGAAAACATTACACAACCGGAGAGTGCGTATTAAAACTAAGGATGCTTATTTTGAAACGCACCACATTGCGGTTTTATACTTGGAGGGTGAGCTTATATTTAACAGGCGATCATTTCAAGTATTTTGCGTTGTTGGTGGAATAAATAATGTAGGATTCAAAAAGATTTATAGCTGTAAAATCCCCCTCTGGTTGTTGAGAGGGATTTTTTTATGAAGAAAAGTATCTGTTTAGTAATGAAATGCGCACACCACTTTCAAAAAAACTGTTAAACAGTTGGCTAATTAAAATTGCGTTTGTAGAAGGTTTGTTTTGAACGCTATAGATTGGTTTTCTACACGACATTGCTTTTAAAATAGTTGAGCAGTATTTTTATGTGTAAAATATAGGAAATGTGAGAATTTTACTATATATACAGATAGTAATCAGCTAAAATAAAGTTATGATACTTAAATATTAATTAAATTCAAAGAACTAATATTAAAAAAATTCTTAGAAAAAATAATGAGGGAGAGTATAAAATATTTTGTGTAAATGAAAAATTCCATGTAAAAAGGAAGACCTTTTCTTGGTAGAATTAAGTCACCACAACCAATCCTAGAAAAGAGGTCTTCCCTATGAATCAGTTTACAACAGAAATTATCGATGCACTAGTAAAAAAACAAGATATTACCGAGGTTTTTCGTTCGCACTTGGAAATGGCGATCAACTCGCTACTTGTGACAGAGTTAACGGAATTTCTAGATTATGAAAAATATGACCGTATGGGCTTTAATTCAGGCAACTCACGCAATGGGTCTTATTCGCGTACGCTTCACACAGAGTACGGCGATTTAGCCATTCAAATTCCACGTGATCGCAATGGTGAGTTCAAACAACAGACCGTGGCTCCGTATAAGCGTTCGAATGATACGCTTGAAGATACGGTGATTCACCTGTTTAAAAAAGGCATTACGATGGCTGAAATTGCCCAGTTAATCGAAAAAATGTATGGCCATCACTATACGCCTCAAACGATTTCGAATATGACAAAAGCGGTTTCAGAAACAGTCGATGCATTTAACAACCGTTCGTTGCATAATCGTTACGTATGCGTGTATTTAGATGCGACGTATATTGCCGTACGTCGTGATACGGTGTCTAAAGAAGCCGTCTATATCGCTGTTGGTATTCGCGAAGACGGCTCTAAAGAGGTACTCGCTTACACGATTGCCCCAACCGAGTCTGCTTACAACTGGCAAGAGCTACTAGAAGAGCTGAAAGACCGTGGTGTAGAAGACGTCTTATTATTCGTATCAGACGGCTTAAAAGGCATGGCTGACGCTGTTTTCAATGTGTTTCCAAAGGCAAAATATCAAGTCTGTTTAGTTCATGTCGGTCGCAATATCATGCATAAAGTACGCGTAGAGGATCGCAAGGAAGTCTGCGAAGATTTTAAAACGATTCACCAGGCCAAGGACGCCGAAGCAGCTGCGCTAGCACTTGGGCAGTTCTGCGAGAAATGGAGCAAATCGTATAAAAAAGTTACACAGAGCTTACTTGATAATCCGTATTTACTCACGTTTTATCAGTTTCCAAAAGCAATTTGGCGAAGCATCTACTCGACCAATTTAATTGAGTCGTTCAATAAGCAAATCAAAAAATATACAAAGCGCAAGGAACAGTTCCCGAATGAAGAATCACTGGAACGCTTTTTAGTGACGCAGTTCGAGGACTACAATCAACGTTTCGCCACACGCTGCCACATCGGCTTTAATCAGGCCCGTGCCAAGCTAGAAGAAATGTTTGAACAGCTGCATGAACCGACAAACTAACCGGGACGTGCCAGCGCGAAATTTGGGTGTCTAGGAAAGGGCTAGCCCTTTCCTAGACACCCAAATCCAAACTTCGAACAAATCTATTTGAATACGAAGGTGATCATCTACCTTGAGAAGTTGAAAAGTCATTTACACAATAATATTGACAGTACCTAATGAGGTGAAAAAAGTGCATATAAATTATATTAAATATTTGCAGTCTTTAAATAACGCTAATAGTTCTAATGATAACGCTATTGCTGAGTCTCAATTTACTAATCCTTTTTATGAAAAAATTAGAGTTGAAAGTAATGTAGGTAATTACTTAGTAGAAAAAATTAAAGCGAGTCCGACGTTTGTGTTTTTAACAGGACATGCAGGTGATGGGAAAACTAGCTTACTACATCAGGTGTTACGTCAATTTGAAGCTATTAAGCCTGGACAAATATTAAAAGAAGAGGACTTAGTTAACACAAATTACTTAGATAATAGTATCTATTATATAAAAGATATGAGTGAGTTGAATTGTGAGAAGCAAGTTGAAAGTATCAAAAAAGGTTTTGAGAATAAAGGAAATGGGGGCTCTAGTATTATTGTATCTAATACAGGTACATTAATTGATGCATTAAAAAATTACTTTAAGGGTTCGCGATATTCTAATAATGAAATTGAAATGGATATTCTAAAATTGATGGATGAGAATTCATTTAATGAAGGGATTGTTGGAGACCAATCTATTTTAGTAATCAATTTAGCATTATTAGATAATACAGAGATTGTTTCGCAATTAATAGATAATATCCTTCAAGAAGATTTGTGGTCAGGCGTGGAAGAATGCTGTTTAAACGATTTTTGCCCAATTTATAATAACTATCAAATCTTAAAAATTCATCAAGAGAAGTTTAAGAAGATGGCTATTAGTTATTATAAATGGTTAGCGGAAAATGATAAACGTTTAACAATACGCCAAATTTTATCGCATTTATCATTTGCGATTACAGGAAATGTACAGTGTGACAAAATTAACGTAATTTCTAAACAAAGAGTTTTAGCAGAATACCATATTAGTAATTTATTCTTTGGCTATGTAGGTACTAAAAAAGATAAAAATGCTCAAAAAATCAAATCGATTGTAGAAATACAAAATTTGAATTTAGATGAAAAACGCCTACCGTTTGATCAAGAATTATTTGTTAAAGAAAATTTTTCGGTATTAGTACCAGAGATTCAAAATGTTGCTAAAGTAATGTGGACAAACTATACGAAAAGTTTATTATCGGATGTTTCGAATTCTTTATATAACGAAAAAGCTATGACTGTACGTAGAGCTATTAGAAGGATGCAGATTTTATTTTCAAACTCAAATGAAAAACAAGATGAATTATTATTGAGCTCAATGTATTCACCTATTTACCCAAAGTATATTAGTTATACTAAAGACGACTTAAGAGGTAGATCGAAGCGACAGTTAAAGGAAATGATTTTTAAAGCTTTACAAATTGTTATTTCTGGAGATAGCGACCCTACATTAGGTAGTTCGGTATTATATTTACCTTTAAAAAGAAGTGGACTAAATAATCAAAATGTATATTTATTAGTTGGTAAGGTTGATTACGAAGATTTTGAAATTGTAACGGAACCTGTGGATAATATAATTTCTAACGAACCAAAATATAAGATGTATTTGAAGTTTAATCGGATTGATGATAAGCAACTCATTACTTTACCTTTACTAGAGTATTTTTATCATATAGCTAACGGGTCATTATCAACAAAACTCAATCCTGTCTTATCCCACGGTATTAATAAATTAAAATCTCAACTTTATAACCAATATAAATATAATGATGGTGAAGATATGATTAAAGTGTTGATTAAAACATTGACTGGACCGAGAATTATAGATATTGAAGTCGATACGGATAGCAATAAATTATATTTTAAATAGGAGGTTAACTATGACATTAGAATATTTCCCGAAATTTCAAGATTATAAAATTACTGATCATAATCCTCAAATCCAGGTTTATGGTCATCGTTTATATAAAGATCAAACATTATATGAGTTTTTATTAGAGTTTTTACTTGTTTTTATGTCTCCTAAGAGTGAAGGGAAAGTCAGAGATTATTCTATTATTAAAGATTCAGGATATTATTTTGATGCAATAGAAGATGAATCTAAACAGTTACATTATTATCCGTCACCAAGAATGGGGTTAAAGCGTTTTATTTTCTTTAATCGTAGTGATATTGAAAAACGCTTCGAAGCGGATAGACAAGCTTTAGAATTGCATAGAGAACATTTGAAGCAATCAATTAAAGTAGAATCTTCAAACTATGATGAAGATTTTGCATTAGATGTTATTCAGGATTTATTTTATGGATATAATGCGATCTTGGGGAAACGATCATGGTTTGCTCAATCATTGTTATCTTTAGCTCCAGAGATTATATTTTCAGAATCTATTGGAAATAAGAAAAAACGTACAGAAGGTTTAGATTATACAAGTGATAACTGGCTAGAAGTCGATAGAAAGTTTGAATTTAATCAACATATGTTCATGGCCCGAGGGGGAGAAGTATATTATTTACATGTGCTGCAAGGGTTAAATAAAATTGATGAAACCTATAGAGATGAGATTTCAATAAAACTAAAAGAAATGATTACTTCGATTCCACAATTGAGCATATTAGCACAGTTTATTCAAGGTGAATGGGAAGATGTTGTAAATCCTAGTGGTGATTTTGTTGAGAATTTTCATTTTATCGAAAAAAATCTACAGGCGATACCAAAAGAATACGAAAATGTAGCACCATTTACGGTAATAGAATTAAAGAATTTATTAAATAGTCAGCTAGATGCTTTTGAGAAAGTTGAATTATTAGGGATGCTTGTAGCGATTCAAATAATTCGTATGATGACTCATCGCTCACAGATGATTTTAAATTTACCAAATAAACAAGCGTGGCTATTGGATTTAACGAAAAATCCACAAGGAGCAATACGAAAGCAAGCTGTTTCAAGTTATGAACAATTAGAGGAAAATGTGTTTAGAGCAATTTTCACTAAATACGATGAAGACACAGCTCAAGCTAACACAATCACTAACGCAGCTAAAGATACAAGTTTATTAGTTAGAAAATTAGCAAAAGATATTGGTTTAGTTATTCCACCTAAAGGTGCAAATATGCGTATGTCATTAAATGAAAATTTAGTAAAGGTTTTAGTGTTAAGCTTAATTAAACCTGGCGAAAGATTATTGTTTACAACATTTTTAGAAAAATGTTACGAACATTTTAATATTATTATTGGGCCTAAAGAGGCAGAAAAACACTTTGAAGAAATTTCGTATTTAAATGACTTTAATGAAAATGAACAAAATTTCTTAGAGCTGTTAAGTAATTGTGGTTTTTTAAAGAACCTATCGGACGCGACATCAATTGTTGAAAATCCATTCAAAGGGTGAAGATAATGAAGACATATATAAAAAAATTAAGCAATTTAATTCAATTAAATATAGAAAACAATCAAGAAGCTTCTTTTATTCGTTTAGATTATTTTAATCATCCAAGCATCTATTTAGAAGTTGCAAAAATATTAAAATCAAAATATACCGAATTAGAAATTCAACTTTCGGAGGAAAAGTTCGAATTATGGAAAGAAGAATTTCCTGCTGAAATGGATGAAATGAAACGTTTAGGTTTTGTAAGTTTAAATCAGCGTTTCACGAAATTAAGAAATGAATTTGGCGAATCAAAAAAATCGGTGGTTCTCTTAGCTACTGAGAGTGTACAAGACACGGGCGGCTTAGCAGACTTCTACTCTATTACACCAGAAGATATGAATGTAAAGTTCAATAAAAGATATGCAGAGTTCTTTCCAACTTTAGACATTGATGATGAGCGTTCTGTAAATATTATTAATAACTTATTTGTGAATATCTTTAGGCATGTGCCAGTGGATTTATTAGTAGTTAGTAAAATCGCGGACGATGTTGAAAATAATGAATTATATGAAATAGAACAAATTGCGAAATATATTTTAGGAAATCTATGGACATACTTTAATATGCCGAATATTTTAACGGTTACTAAAGCGATGTTAACTGAATTATCTAAAGGGAAAGCGTTAAAAATACTAGATAGTGGTGTGAAATTCATTAAGCGTGATGCTTATAAAAGCGGGTTAAGTAAAAGTTTACATCAAAAACTGGTTGATAAGTTTGATAAATTTAAGTCGGATCCAGATAAAGAAGAAAAGTATCTAGAGTATTTACCTACAATTGAGTCGACATTCGGTTCATATGATAAGTATTGCAATGATATTATAGATTTTGCACGTGGTGAAAGTTTAGAGGTTTTAAGGCCTAAATTAGCGCAATTCGATCAGTCTATTACTGTTGATATTTTAGGAATTAAAATTACTAATACACCACCTCGAAAAGAAAAAGTTAAAAAGGTATATGGAGATCCGTTACAAGCATATTCACATATGCTAATAGATTTAATGGTTCATTTTCCAGAAATTAGCGTTACAGACTCGGTAACTATAAAAGTATTAAAAGTATACTTAGCTGAAGGATTATTACCAGAAGATCAGGAGAATCGCTGGAACGAACTTTGTATTGCGGTTGGTGGGTTAGTAAATTATCTAAATGTTGAAACACAAAATCTTTTTGAATTAAATTATGAAGATAATATCGATCCTTTCGAAGAAAAAGATATTGCGAAAGCTAACTTAGAATTTAGTAAAACAACTAATTCGATTTCTAAAATTCATTTTAAATTCTCGAATTCAGCTTATGAAGAATCTATAGAATTCGATTGGTTATTTAACCCATATGATTATTGGTTACAATCATTTAACTTAATGACTTACTTTAAAGAACAACTAGATGAGCAAGATAGTATGAAGTTACCTATTTTTACATGTAAAAATATTGGTAATCTTTTAACGAGCACTGACATCTCGTCGTTCCATTATCAACTAAACAACACTGAAGTTTTATTACAGGATACGCTTCCAATTTTTAAAAAGACTGCAGGTTCTAATACTGATGATCCTAGAGTTGTGACTAAACTATATAAGTTAATTGAGCCGTTTATGAAATTTGTAATGATTGTAAGTGATAAAGGGATTTACCATTCGATGAACATCCTAGAATCAAAGAAGGCTATAGAATTTGTAAATAGCTACACAGAAGTTTTAACGGAATTATGGAAATCATATGGTTCTTACCCTAATTATGAAAAAGAGCATTTTAAACTTGTTTCTAATTTATTTACGATTGTTGAAGAAGATACGTTCAATTGCTTATGTAAAAAATTAAGTGGAGCAATTATACCTCCATTCCACCCAGCTATGCTTGAAAAATTTGAAGCACAGCAAGCATATATAAGACATGGATTATATATTGTGTTAGATGAAATTGTGAATAGTGAAGATGATGAGGATGTGCGTACGTATCTTGATCAGTTTAATCGCTATAAAGATAAATCAGCTATTTTATCAGGTGTTGATACATTAATGACTGATGAAAACATACATCATGCAGCCTCACATGTATTAGGTTATTATGCTATACATGGTTATTCTAAGAAGTCACAGATCATTGACAGTTCGTTTTTAGTAGCAGTCGACGCTGAAGATGACCAAGAAGATAAGAAAGAATACGAAGCGAATTCATCGAAAGCAATAATAATTGATTCGCATATTAAAGAATATATTAAAACATTCCCATCGAGCGTTGATTCACTTTCATTATGTTTTGTTAATTTTGAGCACTTATATCCTTTAATTGAAGGGGTTAAAGGTTATATTAAAGAACAACAAAAACAAATAGATAAAACTACACTAAGTATTGATATTTTATCGACAAGTGTAAACTATAAAGCTCAAAATTATATGAAGCTCTGGTTAGATGAAACATTTAGTGTAGATGATAATGTCGATTTAAATTTACATTTTAATACGTATAAAACAACTGAAATTGAACGACTTAAGGATTTATTAGAATACAAAGATTTTGATTTAGTATTTGTTGATAGTCTTTTAGAAACATCTAGTATTAAGTATCAAATTAACAAAGGGAAGAAGATTGCTCCTTCAGAAATGAAGTATCCAATGGTATTTAATCCGATTCCAGCTCCAAATGATGAAAATGAACGCCGTGTCTCTATTAGTCAAATGCAATTTGAAGCTTCTTTTGCACACTCACAATTAGTATTTTGGGCGGAACATGATTATGCAAAAGAGAATGAAATGTATCGAGTTGAAAAAGTACTAAAAGTTGTTAACGGTTTAAACGATGTTTTAAAAGTTTTACATGAAAAAGCTCGATGGGTTGTCAGCATTGACACAGGTCTAGATAAAAAGATTTTTGATACTGAGAATATTATTAGTTTCTCTACTGGTGAAGGTATATATGGAGAGCTAAATGTTGCTATTTCAGCTTCAAAGGATATGAAGCAAGATATTAAAGTTCGACTTGAAAATCGACTTAGAAAACTATTTCCTTCATGGCTCCCTGATATGTATTCTAGAGCTGCTGAATATTGCTTGAATGATTCAACAGTATTGGATGGTATTAAAGTACTTAAAGCTTTAAATCCTTATGACTATGAAATTCATAGTTATTTAGCTACGTTATTAGCTGTGAAATCTTTAGAAATTGAAAAGATTAATGAAAAGACATTATTAAAAACGTTTATCTCCTTAGATTCATACGGACATTGGTTTAATGAAGAATCTAATCGACCAGATTTATTGGAGTTAGAAGTCGTAGCTTCAGAAGATGAAGACTTATTGATTAAAGCCAACTTAGTTGAATGTAAAATGGGGAAAGAAAATGTAGTGCATGTTGATAAGGGACTACAACAATTAGAAATAGGACATAAATTCTTATCAGAGAAATTCTCTAAAGATTCTACTGAACATGACCGAAGATATTGGTTTGCTCAATTATACAGATTACTAGCGTTTTCACCGTTATTTATAACTCAAGATCATAATAGCCGTGAAAAACTAAATAGTGATTTGATGAAAATACTTAATGGTGAATTCAATATTGAATGGGAGACAACGCTGTTAACGTATTGGTTAGATCATAATGCTGAGGAAAAGGAAGTACAAATTCATAATTTGAATAATATAGATGTCTATCATCGAACTTATGGACAACTATATATCCAAAAGCAATTGTTACCTGAGGAGCAGCGTGCAGCGATTGCATTCGAAAATGTATTAAGCGAAGAATTTAATAACTTTGTTGATGATGAAATTTCATTTAAAGAATTTATGGAAAATAAAGCTAAAGAAATTTCTGAAGATGAAGAAGTTGATGTATTTGGTGAAATAGAGGACGGGATACCTGAAGATTCTAGTTCCCCTAAACAAATCAAACAAAAAGATTCAAATAATGATTCTTTAAATAAGAGTGATTCTCAAGAAGATGGACATGAACAGCATCCTAATAATGAAGATAAAATAGAGGATTCTACTAAGAATTCAGATGTTTCTAATGAGAAAACAAATGATTCCGATAGTGAAGGAACTGAAATAATAGAAGATCCTCCTACTTCGAAAAAAGATGATGGTTCTAAAATATCTTTAGAAGAAGTACGTGTACTTTTAGGGATAGAGCATCGAACTAATAAGAAGATTTATTGGGAGTATGGCCATCCTAAGTTGGAAAACAGACACTTATTAATAACAGGGACATCAGGTGTAGGTAAAACCTACTTTATGCAATGTTTGTTATTAGAACTTGCGAATAAAGGGATTTCGACTTTGATTTTTGATTACACAGATGGCTTCAAAAAAAGCCAATTAAATGAAGATTTCAAAGCTGCACTAGGAGAAAGGATAATTCAATTTAACGTCCAACGATCAGGCTTCCCGATTAATCCGTTTAAGCGCAATATGAAAGAATTTGATGAAGATGAGTATGATCTAGAGTCTGAAATTGATGTAGCTGAACGAATTTCAGGGATTTTCTACTCAGTGTACAAAAAGAATGGTATTGGCGACCAACAAAAAAATGCAATTTATCGAGCTACATTAAATGGTTTAAATAAATATGGAGATCATATGAATTTAGATTATTTAAGAACAGAGTTAGAAACATTAGATAAAACTAGTGCTAAAACGGTATTATCAAAAATTGAGCCATTAATTGATCGTAAGCCGTTTGTTATTGAGAATATGTTCGATTGGGGTCAGTTAACTAAATCTGAACAAGGTAAAGTATATATTGTCCAATTAACTGGCTTTGATCGATTCACACAAGTGTTATTAACGGAATTCATTTTATGGGATATTTGGAGTTACAATTTATCACATGGTAACGTAGAAACGCCATTCCCAGTAATTCTTGATGAAGCACAAAACTTAGACCAATCTGAAACATCTCCAAGCGCACGAATCTTAACTGAGGGGCGTAAATTTGGCTGGTCAGGTTTATTTGCTACACAAACTTTACAACCACCAATTACAAAAGATGCTATTACACGGTTCCAAAATGCTAGTCAAAAAGTTCATTTCTTACCACCGGAAGGTGATAACAGAAATATTGCAAGCTTCCTAAGTACAGAGGTTGATGAGCAACGTAATTGGGCAGGTAAGTTATCCAAGCTAGGAAAAGGTGAATGTGTAGTTGTCGGTGCAGATCGATTACAAGATGGCAGCTTAAGTACCAAAAATAAGCATATAATTACAGTTACACCGCTAAATGAAAGGAAATAGCAATGCAAATTCAAATACAAGTACAACCTTATTATTTAGATTTTCATATGAAATTCACACCAGAACGAGAGTATATTAGCCGTATTTTATCATTTGCAAATAAGAATTCGGGTTCTTATACGAAAGAAGAAATATCAGAACAAACAGCAATACCAACTGGTAAAGTTTCAGGTAAAGTAGAGCCGCATATTTATTATGCGGCTGCTATGGGCCTTGTTACATTTGAAAAAGGTGCTGGTAAATACAAAATAGAATTAACTAAGTTGGGGGAGATAGTATTACTAGAAGATCCATATCTACTTGAAAATGTTAGCCAATTGTTACTGCATGGTTTACTTGTCGATAGTAGTTCTCCTGCTACTTTATGGTCTTATATGTTTAATGAATTTTTCCCTAAAGTTAATGAGAGTTTCACACACGACCAAGTTACGAAGGCAGTAGAAAGAAATTTTGAAAAGAAAGTAAATATGTCTCCTTTTAGAACGTGTTATACGAGTGAACTTTCTTTTGAAAGTTTAAATTTATTAGAGATTGAAGATAACTCATATAGTATTAAGCCTCACCGTATGAAAAAAGAGTTTTTATATGTATATGCTTATTTACTTCTAAATAAATGGGAACAATTATTAGGGGAACGTACCGAATTAACTATTGATGAAGTGATAAGTACATTACATTTTGGAAAAGCGTTAGTTTGGGATGAAAAACAAGTAAGAGATGCTTTAGATATTATGCAAGATAAAGGTATAGTTAAATTAAATGCACAATTGTCTCCTATTACAATTATCAAAAACCAGAATGCGAATTATTGTGTAAATAAACTATTTTCATTACTTATTTAAAAGAGTAATTGGAAGGAGAAATTATGTTTAAGTTTGAAGATCTATTAAGGTTTAAAAAAGAGTTATATTTCAACGGGGCAGTGCAAGTAGACTGGTTTTATAATGATATAAAACAATATGATGTAGCAAAAAGTTTTGTTTTTCATGGACCAGAGTATTTCGGTGTATCTTCTAGTGAAATAACAGTTAAAAGCCATAAATTACTTGATACAGCAACGTTTATGAATGTTTTAATGGATAAAGTATATGGTGAAAGTCCACTTTCAAATTTCTTCTTAACAATTGCACCGTATGGTACAGGTAAATCACATTTATCTGTGACTATGGCAAGTTTTTTAAGTGGTAATAAGAAAGCTCAACAAGTAGTTTTAAAAAACTTACAATCAGTGGATAAGAATATTGCTAATCAAGTTGCTAAACATGAATTGAAACCAAATTTAGTTTTAATGTTAAACGGTATGCGCGATTTCAACTTAAACTATGAAATTTTAAATGCGACTCAAAAAACTTTAGATGCATATAATATTGATTCGGAATTTTTAAAAGAACTAACAAAATCTTATGATATCGCAAAAGTTTTTGTTGAAAATACGTATGATAATTACCAAAATCAATACGAAAGTTTCGCTTCAGAATTAACGAATTCAAATGCTAAATTAAATTTAAAACAGTATTTAATTGAGAATATTTTGGCGGACACGGAAGTATTTGAAATTATCAACAAAGTTTATAAAGAAATTAATGGTACGTATATTCGTTGGGATGAAGGCGTTTCCGCTGGGGACGTTCTAGAGAAAATTGCAGATAAACTTTGTGGAGATCGAGAACAGTTTAATAAAATTATTATATTCTTTGACGAATTTGGGCGTTATATTGAATTTGCTTCAAACAATCCAACAAAAGCATCTGATGCTGCGTTACAACAAATTTACGAAGCAGTTCAAAATGCAGATGATAAAATAGTCTTCTTAGGATTTATCCAATCGGATTTAAAATCGTATTTAACACGTGTAGATCGTACAGCAAACATTAATCGATATGTAGGTCGCTATGAATCCAGCGAGAAGATGCACTTGTCATCAAATTTAGAAACCATTTTTGCTAACTTAATCGAACGTAAAGATCAAGTAGCATTCAAAAATTATGTAATTAATAAGATTGAAAAGAATAGCGATGAGTGGGAAAAGTTCCATAAGAAAATCACTAAATGGATTCCAGATGTCGGTAATTCTAGTGTTTGGAGTAATTATACTCATTTTAGAAAGGTTATTTTAGAAGGAATATATCCACTACACCCATTAACATCATGGATTTTATCGAATTTATCTTCATGGTTACAACAACGTTCAACTCTAACATTTTTAGAAACAATGATTAATGCGCTGGCTGATCAACAAATAAGTGAATTTGGAGATTTAACTTTAGTTCCAGCAACTCGAATTATACGTTCTGAGTTTTTCAATGAATTATTAGCTGCAGAACAAGAAGGGCGTAAACAAAGTGAATATTGTATTTTATATAATCAAATTTTGACTAAGCATGGTGATAAATTTGATGAACGCACTTTGGAGACGTTAGCAGCAATTTTAATTAGTCGTATTGGAAGATTTAAAACTCAAAATAAAAACGAAACAATAGAATTACTATCATATATTTGTAATTCGACTTCAAAAGAAGTTAGTGCGGCAATAACTTTATTAGAAGATGATTATGGCGTTATATCTTATGATGAAGTAGCCAATGTATATGATTTTATTGCAGATTCAATTGGGGTTAATGATTTTAAAATTTTATTAAGAAAGAAAAAAAGAAATTTTGAAATTGATATGTCTTCAGTGTTTGATGTAGGTTTGAATGAAGAATTAGGATTAGGAGACATAGAGCCTGCTTTTGGCAAGGAAAATTATATCAGCACACGTGAATGGAAGTTTACTCAGACAATAATGCACGTAAATGATATTAATATACGAACATTGTCAAACATGAAAATGAAGTACTTGGAAGCACTTGAACCAGATAAATCTAAAGGACAAATTCTTTGGGTTTATGTACCGAGTGGATATTACTTAAATAAGCTTTCTGCTATTCAGATGTTATTAAAAGCAGAAAAATTCGATTCGCTACCAATTGCATTTTTCATATTAGATGATAAAGAAAATCGCTTCTCTGAAGCAGTTCTAGATTATCGTATTTCTCAAAGTTTTAATGCTCAAGAAACAGAAAAATACAGAAGGTTTATTACGGATTATCAATTCAAAGCGCAGTCGGTATTAGAGGATGTTTATAGAGATTTAGCATCAGAGCGATTATTACTTACAAGCGATTCATTCGAAAAAATTAATCAACGACTTATAGCGTTTACACAACAAATTTTTGAAAAGCTTTATACAAGAGTAATCCCATTCCCTTATACAGAATTCTCGAACAACACTCTTACGAAAGCAAAAAAAGGTTTATCACGTATTAGCCGCATCATTTTATCGAATGTCATTTACCAGTCAATTCACGCTGAAAGTAGTGATATTAAAGGCCGCATTGAATCGGTGTTATATGAAAAATCAGTACAATCATGGGCTGTTTTGAATGAAGATTACAATTTAATTGCTCCGAGAAATCCAAAAGTCCAATCAATATTTACTGAATGGGATCAAATTTTGGAGAAAGAAGGAAAAATTGATATTCAGAAGATGTTCGATGTGTACCAAAAAGTTCCATACGGAATTAATGATTACGCTTTATCATTGTTAGTTGCCGTTTATTTAGCTTCACGTCGTGAAGAAACTAAGACACAATTAAATGATACACGTATTCGTTTAGATGAGTGGACTGCACAAGTGTTCACTGATAAAACGGTTAGTTTAAAAGTCATGTTTGATACTACTGTTGTGCAAGTGAAGCCAGAGGAATCAGCAAATAAGTATTTAAACTTGTATAAAAAGGTTGTTCAAAATACAGATATAAATATAGCAAAGAAGCTCTACGATGAGTACAACGATTTAAGAGTTGAAGAAGATATTCCAACTGAGTTAGAAGACAAAGTCACGAATATGGAGATGATTCTTAAAGAGGGTAATAAGTATTATGACCAAACTCTACGTGTTTTTGGTGAGCTTAAACAAAAATTATCTGATCAAAGAACAAAAACGGATGATTTAGGATTAGTCTTCGATATTCTAGATAAGACTAAAGAGATTCAAAATTATATTGGTGAATCTGATAAATACATTTATAATTTCGAACAATTGGAAGAAGCGAGAAGAATAGAAAGTGCAGCTGAAGAGTATTTTGAAAAAACTTTCCCGCTGTTCTTAAAAGGATTAAAATGTCAATCTCGCTCTCAAGCAACAGCTTTTGAAAAATGGGTTAAACGTTTGATTGAACGTTTAAATAATTATGGATATAAAACAGAAGCGCAACAGTTAATTACAAAATTAGAACAAGTTTTAGATAATCTAGATCCAATTCAAGATAAGGTAAATGATTATACTTCTAAAAACATTCCGAAACCATATTATGGTTACGCAAAATTAATGGAAATTCAAGAAGAAGGAGAAAAGTTAATCCCTCAGATTGGTAGAAGTAAATTACAACCTAAAGAAAAAGACAAGTGTGAATTGGAAGTCAATAAAATAATTGAAGCTTCTAAAAGTGCCCTTAAATTATTGAATGACGAAGTTGGAGATATTTATGATGCGATTTACGATATTCAAACTTTAAACCAGTGTCAGAACTTCTTCCAAAAAGTTAAATCAGTTTTAAATAAAGATATTAATCCTATGGATAGAGAAGGAATAGAAGAAGCTGCTAATCATTTACAGAACTTCTTAAATGATGTTCAAGCTATCCAAGCTATTCAAGATAATCGTTTCGAATTAGAACGAGAGTTTGATGTACTTTCTCGTCGGTGGAATGAAATAGAATCCGAGGTAGAATTCATTGTAATTCTTGAAAACTATCAGCAGGAAGTCCTAGAGAAACTTGATTTAAAAGAGGAAGACTGGTTAAAACAATATTTGGCTGAAAAAGAAGTGATTTCTCAATGGTCAACTGAAGAATGCATGAATTGGTTAAATAAAGTAAAAACAGCACCAAATTATTTAACTGAAAAATCAATTGAAAGGTTATCGAATACTAATAATCTCGTGCAAGAGCGTTTGAAGAGCCTAAATGTCGAGGCAGTAATCAGTCTATTTAGTAACTTAACTCAAGAAGAAAAAGAAATAGCATTAGCTAAAATGAAGGAACTAGCATAATAAAGGGGTAGGGCAACCTACCCTTTTTATTGTGTCTTATAAATTGCGGGTACTCTTTATTGTATATAATCTGAAAGTTATGTTTTTGAAAAGTATAAATTTTAACAAAAAATAAGGATTTTTAAAGGTTTCTTTAGCGAATGTATATTCGCAAAATGCAACTTTACTTGTTATAATAGATTACTGGAGAGTCCCTCCAGTAAGAATTTTTAATAGATATATTTAATATTTTCATTTCTGGTCAACATAACCAGAAAAAAGTGAGGTAAAATAAATGGCTTATGGGAGACATGAAAGTTTCTATTTGAGGAACAAATGGATAAGTAAAGGATTAAAGCATGTGAATAACATGCCTACTTTCTTTTATGAAAAAGACAATTTTGAAAAAATTGGTTTAGGGAAAAACATGGTCAGATCTTTAAGGTTTTGGTTAATGGCTCTTAATTTAATATATGAAGATAATAAAACTCATAAATTAACACCATTAGGTGAAGTGATTTTTGAAAAAGACAGACTGTTAGAAAAACAATCTACCAAAGCTATTTTACATTCTGAATTGTTGAATAATTTAGGCGATACAGCTACAGTTTTTAATTGGTTCTTTGTTGATTTTAAAGAAACGATTATTACAAAAGTAGAGTTAAAGACTATTTTCAAAGCTTGGGTAGAGATTAGGGAGCCTAAAGCAGTATCTGATAAGTCCCTTGATAGAGATATTGATGTATTAATTCAGCTGTATACAAAAGAAGCTGACGAAAATGATCCTGAGGATTCCATATTTAGTCCGTTTACATCATTACAGCTTATAAAAGAAGAACGTATGGGGAATTCGAGTGATGTAATTCGAAAAAGCGCAATTAAATATGATAAAGAAGATTTAGTAGCTTTCTACTACACATTAATAAAATACGCAAATAAAGAAAAAGTAGAATTCATTCAATTAGATGAAATTTTGGAACATTCAGAGTTATGGGGGAAAACCTTTAACATTTCTAAAAATGAGGCGATTGATATTTTAAATAAATTAACTTTAGATCGAGATTATCCATTAGAATATGTGCGCACAAATAATTTAGATAATGTTAAAGTTCCACAAATAGAAGCATTAGAATTTTTGAAAGTTAAGCTATAAAATAGGTGAAAAAAATGACATTTAAAACTAGTGTAAATATAAGATTTGATATAGGAAAAGACGAATTTGTTAATCGATATATCCCTACGCCATCTCATACTGAAGCGTTGATTGGTTTACTTGATGGTTTTTTAGGGACTGGTAACCGTTCGCATATTATTGTAGGCGCATACGGTACAGGAAAATCGCTACTTGCAACAGTAGTTAGTACGTTAATGTCTAAACAAACGAAAGATATTACGAAGTTAAGCAATAAATTTAGACATTTTAATGATGAAATTGCTGAAAAAATAGTTGCTGCTACTGTAAGTGATAAAAAATATATTCCGATTGCACTTAGTGGTAACGAAGGAAGATTTAGAAGAACTATTATTAAAGGAATTGTTCAAGCGCTTCACGAGGAATCAATTGAGGTGATTTTACCTGGTATTTCTTCTAAAATTATTGAAGCAATTAATATTTGGGAAGCTGATTATCCTTTAACTTATGAAGGATATAAAAAGGAAGTTGAATTAGTTGGTTCTCAAGTAACGGATATCTCTAGAAAAATCGTCGAAGAAGATGAACAAACAATTAAATGGTTTATAGAAACATATCCTAAATTAACTTCGGGAGCAAAATTTGATGCTGATTATAGTGATTATTTCTATAACAAATTAGAATATGTATTAGAAGTCGCTAATAAAAATAATTTAGGCTTTATAGTCATTTATGATGAATTTGGGCGTTTCTTACAAGGGTTACCGAACGAATTGATGAACGAAACGATGCAGGATATTCAAGATTTAGCTGAAATTGCTGATCGTGAAAAGGCCTTACATGTGTTGTTAATTACTCACAAAAATTTACGCCAATATTTCACAGGATTTAATGAAGAGGTAGCGAAGGAATTCCAACGTGTTGAAAAGCGTTTAAGGCAGTATAATATTTCAAGTGATCAGGCAACTTTTCTCAAAATAGCGCAAGTTATTTTAACGGAAAACTTGGTCGAGAAGCCGACTATTAGTAAAGAGTTAGTGCCAGAAATGACTGTAGGAATTCAAGAATTCCCTTTATTCCCTATTTTAAACGTACATGATAGACAAAAAGTTATTGTTGAATCATTATATCCAGTACATCCTGTAACAATATATTTATTGCCTAAATTATCTGGAGTATTTGGACAAAATGAACGTACATTATTCACTTTTTTAGAAAGTAATGAAACAGGCGGTTTACAGAATCATATTTCTAAAACAAATGATTATTATTTACCGCATAAACTATTTGATTACTTCTTTGATATTCAAGAAGATTCAGATGTGAGTAGTGTCGTTTCAGAGCAATTTGTCTTATATCGTAAGGCTTTGTCACGTATCGATAAAGCATTGATAGAAGTTGAATTAGCGGAATCTATCTTGAAGTTCATTTCATTATGGCAAGTATGTGGTTCATTCATTGACCAAAAAATCACGAAAGAGTTTTTAAAGTTTGCATTATTAATTGATACTGAAAAATTAGATTATGCTTTAAAGTATTTATCAGAGGTTAAAGCAATTCGATTTAATACATTAGTCAATGCGTGGGAAATTCATTCGGGAAGTGTAATTGATATCCAAAAGAAAATTACAGCAAAGAAAAAATCTTTTGTATTAAATCAAGAGATCGTGCGTAATGAACTGATTGAAAACTCAAAAGTTAAATATTTCTTCCCAAATTACTATAATGATGAAGTTGAAATGACGCGATTTGCTAAAGTTACAATGATTTTAGATTCTGAGATGTCTAAGTTAAATCAATATCGTCAAAAAAATAGTAAGTATGATATTAATATTTACTATGTCATTCCTGATAAAACTACATCAAAGAAGATTTTAGAATATCTTCAAAGTATGCAGCGCTTTGATAAAGAAATTTTTGTGGTTCATCCAGAACATGTGAAAACTATTAAGAACGAATTAATTAATGCGTCTATATTAGAATCGTTTGCTGCTGATAAGTCTTTACTAGCTGAGGATAAAGGGATTCTGGAAGAAATAAATATTTTATTAAGCGAAGCTCGATATACTATTTCGAATTATATTAACAAATTACAACGTTTAGATGCAGATTTAATGTGGCTTCATGTTAAAGAGAAAAATACTCCTAAATCTGAAAAAGAAATTTCTGACTGGTTATCTAAATTATGTTATGAGTTATATGATTCAACTCCTAAAATTGTGAATGACTTATTTAATAGAATGAATCTTTCTTCACAACAAAAATCTGGTGCTAAACAGTTAATTAACGGTATATTAGAATGTCCAAAAGAAGATCAATTTGGTATTTCAGGTACAGGACCTGCATATGCAATTTATGCGTCTGTGTTTAAAAACAATAATCATTTTGAAAATAATATACAAAGCCTAGATTATGAATTAATTGAGTATGAACCATACGATAAATTAAGAAAAAGTTTATTAGAACAGTTGGAAAGAAAGCCTGTAGGAAGTTTTGCTGATTTAATTAAGATATTCACAAGTGTTCCATTTGGAATTCGCCAGCCTGTTGTTCCAGTTCTATTAGTTGCTTTATTAAGAGATCGTTGGAGTGAATTTATGTTGTATAGAAACGACATATTTGTTCCGGGTTTAAATGGAGAAAAACTTTACGAGATTCTTGAAGAAGAGGGCGCAGAAAATTACAAATATGCGTATGAAAAGATTGAAGATGAACATTTAAAATTCTATAACAAACTAGATGAGATTTTTGCAGAACATACTGAAGAAAGATTAGAAGGTCACAATGTTTCAAGAATTGTTCAAACTTGTGGTACTTTAGTTAAATGGTTAAGGTCTTTACCACGTTATGTTCAAGTAACTAATGAAGTATCTGAGCAGTTTGATTTATTAAGAACATTAATTAAGCAAACTGAAGTAAAACCTCAACAAAGTTTAAATGAGTTGTACAATTGCTTTGGCTTAGATATCGAATCTTTAGTAAAAGTGAAAAAGTATGCGGAAACTATAATAGAGATGAAACGTAAACAAGCTGTTTTAGAATTTGAAAAAATAACCAATATCAAGAATGATAAAGATTTATTAAATTGGTTAAAACAATTTGATGAATTTAAAAAGTCAAATGACTTAGTAAAAGCGTTAAATTATGCACAATCTCAATCTGAATGGATTGACGAATTTATTGAATTATTTACAGGGGTTCGTTTAGAAGATTGGTCAGATAAAACATTTGAAAAATTTGTTAGTGAGTTAAAAGAAAGTTATAAAGATCTATATGATAGATCAACAGATGCTGATTTAGGTGTTCAGTCAGACTCAGTTACTTTATTCATAAATGATGAAAAGAAAATTATAGGTAAAACTGAACTTTCTGTTAAATCAAAAACTGTTTATTCGAATATTGATCGTATAATTAAAAATGCTGGACGTAACATTCCAAAAAATGAAATTGAATATATGATCTATCTCTTAATGAAAGATTATATTGATTAAAGAGGTGCCGTAATGAAAACACAATTAGTAATAGGTTTTGGAGGCATTTATAGTGCATATACTGCAAAACAATTGTTAAAGTCGAATGATATTAACAATGTGAAATTAGCATTTGTAGATTTGTTTAGTGACATTTCTGAAGAGCCTTTATATCTAAATAACGCTCAATTTATGAGTAATGTATCGCAATATTTAAATATAGAATTATTGAATGTTGATATAACAAAGCAGGATCATCAATACGTTGATACTCTTATTGATTCTAATATTGTAACGAAATTAAGCGCTGTTGCTGAATTTGTAAAAGAACAGTTTGAAGATTTATCAAACTTAATCTTGCATTTTCCTGTAACACCAACTATCTTAAAATCACAAAATAAATATTGTATAGAAAGTGTAGAGAATGAATGGGCAGATCAATATGATTTAAAAAAACTATTCGCACAGATTCTACCAGATGTAGAAATACAGTTTACTTTAGAAAGTCTATCTGAAAAAGTAGATATTAAATCAGAGATTTCTAATGAATGGGGAATTGAACTACCACGTTCAGAACGTAAAAGAGTGCATATTGCAATGTTCTCAGGTGGTGCAGGGAGTGCATATGTATCTTATTATATGGTGCAAGCTTATGGTAAAGAAAATTGTAAATTATTCTTTACGAATACCCTTTGGGAAGATGAAGATAATTTACGGTTCATGGATGAAGTAGCTGAATATGTTGGCTTGGAAATTACGGAAATTTTAGATGGCCGTACACCTGAAGAAGTATTTTTTGATATGAAATACCTAGGGAATTCTCGTTTAGCTAAATGTTCAGAGGAACTAAAAGTTAGACAAACGCTAATTTATTTAGAAGAGTTACGAGATGTTGAAAAGGTTGAACCAATTCTATATTTCGGTATTGCGCCACATGAAAAACATCGTCGAGACGATAGTCACATCAAGCGACTTAAAAATATTGTTGAAGAAAATAGTAGCGATATGAACATTCGTAAAGCTGCTGGGATTCGTTCGTTTTATGCGCATTTTCCATTGGAGCCAATTGAAACACGTTTCCCATTAATTGAAACTTTACGTGAAGATATTGATGCAAAAGGGATTATAAAATACGAATGGGGAATTGAATTACCTCGTATGTATACAGCTGCTGTTGAAGCTGCTAAATTAGAAGACAATATTTTAGCCCAGAAATTAGTTGCAAAAGGTATTAATGGATTCTCGCATGCTAACTGTGGTGGACGATGTGTACGTGGAGGATTCCAACATTATGCTACATTATATGCAATTTGGCCAGATCAATACAAAGAACAAGAAGATATGGAAAACCGTTTCCGTGAGCATTTTAAAAAAGATGTTTCAATTTTAAAGAAAAATGGTGGTCCATATACTTTGAAGCAGTATCGAGAAGATATGGAATTACATGGTGTAGAAAAATATTTATTCCAACCAGATGACACTATTCCTTGCGTGTGTTCATTCTCTTAGGAGAAAAATATAATAATATTGGGGGAAATCAGCTTGAATTCATGTAAAACTTGTAAAGTAAGTTTAGAAGAAAGTGCAACAATCTATACAGATTATTTCCAAGTACACGGTGAAGGGGCTATAGTCTATACTTTATGTGGCCAATGTTATTTAAAAGAAGTAAAAAAATATTTAGAAGAGGTTAAGCCACTTTGTGCATGTGGTGCACCTGAGGTTTTATACTTTGGCGATGATGAAGAAATTATTGATATGGCAATTCACGAAGGATTATTAAATTTAACTTGTTCTGTAATTTATAAAGGGATGCAGGAAGATAAGTATACAGATGAAGAATTAGAGGAACTTAGTAATCATCATACTATCGATTCAATGCAGTATATTCGTTGGTATACTGACGAAGAAATGGGTTGGGTTTAATTGTTAATAACGAGATGCCTTTTGCTAAAAAAGAATAACAATATTGCTTATATTTAAATGGAATGAACTAAACTGAAACTTACAATTAAAGTTTTAGTTTAGTTCATTTTTCTTTACTTAGAAATATGATTGTGTGGTATTTTAATTATCTTTTGGAATTAACAAATCGCTAAAATTTATTAAAACAAGTAACTTTTCATTTTTAGAGCACCTAGACAGATTTTTGTTAATATATTACATTTTAATTATTGATTTATTAAAGGTGGAGGTGCCTGATGTAAACGCTAAAATAGAATTAACAGTTTTTGCTCATTTCAATTGAACACTTTTTCGCTAAATTAATAGTTTCTAGTAAACTGAAAATATCAGTTTACAGGAGGCTGTACTAATGGAGGAAAAGCTTGTGTTATATATTGAAATACATCAATTGCGTGAACGGAGATTCCGAATTGCACAAATCGCAAAACGATTAAAAATTTCACGTAATACCGTGTACAAATATTTAGAAATGTCATTTGAAGAAGCGGTAAACGAATTTGGTCATACGCAGCGAAAGAAAAAGTTAGATCCTTATCAGGATTGGATTGTGAATTGGTTACGTGAATTTCCAAGCTTAAGTGGTGCGCAAGTATACGATTGGCTACTGGAGCATTTCCCAAAGATTGATGTGGGAGAAAGTACTGTTAGACGATATGTAAATGAAATGCGTGAGATTTATCAAATTGAAAAGAAAGATGAGCCGAGAGAATATGAAGCGGTAGAGGAACAGCCACCAGGTAAACAAATACAGGTTGACTGGGGACAAACGATTCAAAAAATGGCGAATGGTAAAGAGGTGAAATTGTATTTTATCGCTTTTGTCTTGGCCCATTCTCGTCAGAAATATATGGTATGGCAAGATTGCCCATTTACTACGAAAGATACAATTCGATGTCATGAAAAAGCGTTTCAGTATTATGGTGGTGTAACAGAAGAAATCGTCTATGATCAAGATAATTTAATCGCAGTGAGTGAAAATGCAGGAGATCTTATTTTAACAAAGGAATTTCAGCAGTATGTAAAAGACCGCAAATTTAAAGTTTATCTCTGCCGTAAAGCAGATCCTGAGTCCAAAGGGAAAATTGAAAACGTCGTGAAGTACGTGAAAAATAACTTTGCGAAAAACCGTGTTTATTCAACGCTTGGGGATTGGAATGAAAGGGCTTTGAAATGGTTGGATCGAACAGGCAATTATAAAGTCCATCACACGACAAAAAAGAGACCTTTTGAAGTGTTTCTCCTGGAAAAGCAACACTTAAAAAAAGTCTCCTCACTGCTTTCCATATCAGAAAGCAACCCTACAGAAATTATAACAAGAATTGTGAACAAGGACAATACAGTTCGCTATGCGTCTAATCGATATTCGGTTCCTTTAGGGACGTATACGAAGTACCCACAACTACATTTGATTGTAAATGAGAAAACATTAAGGGTTGTGGAACCACATACTGGAGAAATCCTTGCGGATCATATAGTTAGTTTAGAAAAAGGGAAACTGATCAAAAACGTAAATCATGGACGTGATCGTTCTAAGTCGCTCGATCAGTTACAACAACAGGTGCTCATCCTATTTCCTTATGAAGGAGCAGCACAATATATACAGGATGTCTGTCATACATATGGTCGTTATCGACGTGACCAGTTATTACTTTTCCAAAAAGTTGCGAAAGAAAGCCCTGAATGGATTTCTTTAGCGCTTGAAAAATGTATTCAAGAAAAATTGAATAGTGCCAATGAATTTCGCGATGTTGTCGACTATTTGAAGCGTACGAAAAAAGAGCCTGAAATTGAAACAACCGTTGAAGTAACACTTAAACACCCCGTGACAATCGCAGTGCAAACAAGGGACTTACAAGAATACATTCATCGTATGGGAGGAAAAGAAAATGAGTAAAAGTGTGGCAGATATTCAGCAAGCATTTAAACAATTAAGGTTAGCTGAAACGGCGGAGGGGCTTCCAGAGCTTCTTCGCCAAGCAGAACAAGTCTCATGGACTTACTTAGAATTCATAGAGCAACTGACAACATTAGAGTTAAGAAGACGTGAAGAAAAAAGCATTGAAAAACGATTAACGTGGGCGGGCTTCCCTTATCATAGACCGTTGCATATGTTTCATTTAGATGAACAGACAGCGATTACGGAACGTCAGATGAAGCAATTACGTGAATTTCAGTGGCTAGAACAAAGCTACAATTTAATCTTATTAGGACCACCTGGTGCTGGTAAAACTTTATTGGCCGTAGGTCTAGGTATTGAAGCTATTCAAAAAGGATTCCAAGTGTACTTTGTGACAATGGGTGAATTAATCCAATTATTAAAAACAGAGGAATTTACGCATCGCTCTCAAATTCAATTAAAACGCCTAAGGGCTTCTGATATGGTCATTATTGATGATGTCATGTACATGGCTTTAGATCAGCGAGAGGCTACGTTATTTTTCCAGCTCGTGCATCAGCTGTATGAGCAAAGTTCCCTCATTCTAACATCGAATCGTAGTCCAGAAGAATGGACGGAGTTAGTGGGAAATCAAGGGATGATGACAGCGATTTTAGATCGCCTGTTACACCGAGTAGAAGTAATTCATATGAACAACGAAAGTCATCGAATGAAGCATCAGCAAAATATTTTTGATGAGTAAAAAGTGTTCATCGTAAATGAGCAAAAAATGTTCAATTGGGGTTGACGGTTACACCTGAATGATTATCTATGAAGCCCAAATATCAGAATTCCTCGATGACGTAGCAAACGAAGTCATCGTTGATCGTCTTTATGATGTATATCAAGAAAAAATAGGTCGTACATCAAAGAGTGAAATCCGTTCATGGGATCATTCATTGCAATGTATGTCGAATGTGTTGCGTGATCGAGATATTCCCAAAGATGCGAAGGCTGCGATTGAATTTAAAATTCCTAACACAGGTAAACGAGTCGATTTTATCATTGCTGGTAATGATGGTGATGCAGATCATGCCGTTATTGTTGAACTTAAACAATGGGAAAGTGTTGAAAAAAATGAGCGACTTGATGCCGTTATTGTAGAAACATATTTAGGTGGGGCAAACGTCAAACAACGCATCCATCGTATCAAGCATGGAGCTATGCAGCGCTTATCGAGGATTTCAATGAAGAAGTACGTAATCGACCGATTCATTTGCAGCCTTGTGCGTACTTACACAATTACCTTATTGAAGAAAATGATCCATTAACTGCTTCTCATTACACAGAGCATATTGAAAAAGCACCTGTTTTCCGTAAAGGTGAGATGGAAAAGCTTCGTCAGTTCATTAAAACTTACATTAAATATGGCGACAAAAATGATGTTATCGCTGGTATCGAAAGCGGTCGTATTAAACCGTCCAAATCATTACAGGATAGTATGGCAGCAATGCTTCAAGGTAATCTAGAGTTCGTGATGATTGATGACCAAAAAGTTGTATACGAGCAAATTTTACATTACGCAGCAGAGTGTATTCAGCAAAATAAAAAGGGTGTATTCATTGTAAAAGGTGGGCCAGGTACAGGTAAATCTGTAATGGCGATCAACTTATTGGTTCAACTTATTCAAAATAATTATTTTGCGATGTACGTAACGAAAAACAGTGCACCGCGCGATGTATACGCGACCAAGCTAAAAGGAACGATGAAAAAGAAAAGCATCGATAACTTATTCAAAGGTTCAGGTAGCTTCCATGCAGCAGATAAAAATGAATTTGATGTTGTCATAGTAGATGAAGCGCACCGTTTAAATGAAAAATCAGGTTTATTCAGTAATCTAGGTGAAAACCAAGTAAAAGAACTAATGAACAGTGCAAAGTTCAGTGTGTTTTTCATCGATGAAGCCCAACGAGTGACGTTAAAGGATATTGGAAGTATCGGTTTGATTCGTCATTTTGCAGATGAATTAGGCGTTGATGTTTATGAAAATGAGCTCTCTTCGCAATTCAGATGTGATGGCTCAGATGGCTATATTGCGTGGCTAGATGATGTGTTGGGCATCCGTGAAACAGCTAACAATAATGATTTAGGTATGGACTATGACATTCAAATTGTCGATTCACCAAACGTATTACGAGAAATGATAAGAGAGAAAAATGCGATTAGTAACAAAGCACGTCTAGTAGCCGGTTATTGCTGGGAATGGATTAAAGATGGGAAAAATAACTCAGATATTCACGACATTGTCATCGAGGAACACGACTTTTCAATCAGCTGGAATTTGGGGAATGATATTTGGGCAATTGCAGAGGAATCGGTCGATGAAGCGGGATGTATCCATACTTGCCAAGGTCTAGAATTTGATTATGTAGGTGTGATTATTGGTGATGATTTACGGTTTGAAGATGGCCAAGTCATAACTGATTATACGAAACGTGCCAAAACAGATCAGTCTATTAAAGGAATTAAAAAATGGATGAAGGAAGACCCTGAAGAAGCGTCGAAAGCTGTGGATGCGATTATTCGAAATACATATCGTACTTTGATGACGCGCGGGCAAAAGGGTTATTATGTGTATTGTACAGATTCGGAAATGTCTAATTATTTAAAATCACGTTTGTCAAAAGTATATAAAGAACGAAAAGAAACAAAACAATTATTAGTTGCGGAACGTCCAGGAATTTATAATAAATCATAAGTCAGTCAAATTGGCATTCAACAATATAAAAAACTCATTAAAATCACTGATAAACCCACCAACACCAACACCCAACACGGCGGACTCATCCACCCCCGCCGTTCTCCATACATAGGAATCAACAAATTTCAAAAAAGACCGAAACCCTTGGTATATAAGGGTTTTGGTCTTTTTGCGTTTTTAGCCGATTTTGTGCTGTGACATTCAATTGGGGAGTCAAAATGTAAATTAAGCTTCTAATGAAAAATAACTTAAAAAAATGTGAATAATTAACTTGTAAAAAGGATATATTAGAAATATACTTTAAAAAAAGTGTCGTTTTTTAAAAATTAAAGGGAGGTTGGCTATATGTACGAAAAACTATCTAAACTTTTTTATAAATTGAGTCAATCTGAATATAATACTGAATATGAGAAAAGATTCAGTAGCTATGGTTCCTATAAGACCAATTTAAAAATTAAAGGATTCAGAAAAGGTCAATTTACTAAAGATGAATTCGAACTTTTTTACGTTAATATTCCAAGTTTAATGAATTTAAATAATGAAGTATTAATGAATAGTTCGAAAATTAAATCTTTAGTTCATTTGTTGCCGGAATTTGTAATAAAGCCTTACTTTAATAAATTAATCATTAATGAAGCACAAAGTAATAATGAAATCGAAGGTGTAAAAAGTACAAAAAAAGAATTAGGTGAGGCTTTAAAAGAGTTAGAAAAATCTGAACCCAAAAACAAAAAATTCATTGGATTAATGAAAACATATTTACATATTGAAGATATTAATCCATTTGAGAAGTTGGAAGATTTTAGAAATATATATGATGAATTAGTTTCAGAAGAAATTTCATTAGATAATAAGCCTGATGGTGATCTTTTTAGAAAATCATATGTTGAAATAAATGATGGTAATAATACTACACATATCGGTGTAATAGGTGAAGAAAATATTTCGTTAGAACTTAATAATCTAATCACATATCTTGATACAAGTGAACAACCTAATCTGTATAAATACATGGTGGCTCATTATTTTTATGAATATATTCATCCTTTTTATGATGGCAATGGAAGAACAGGAAGATTATTGGTAGGAAGCTATTTAGCAAGATATTTAGAAAAATATTCAGCAATAACGTTCTCTTACGCAGTAAATAAAAATAAAAGCGTTTATTATAAAGCTTTAGAAGATATACCTTTTCCAACTAACAAGGGAGAAATGACTTTTTATTTAATGGACATGCTTAAACTGTTATCTAATGGCCAAAAAGGAATAATCGAGGATTTAGAGATTAATTTAATGAAACTAGAAAAGATAAAGAAATATTTAATAAATATTAATAATCTTTCCGAAGAATCAAAGAAAATCTTATATATACTAGTTACAATTAGTGTTTTTGTAAGCGAAAATATTCATCTTAAATCACAAGATTTAATTACGTTATCTAAGTTATCTAGATATAAATTAGAAAAAGTAATGAGTGAACTTGAAAGTGTAGAATTTGTAGAATTGCAAAGTAAAAATCCTAAATCTTATAAAGTTTGTGATTCATGTTTAGAAGAGATAATTCCTATCTAAAAACAAACTTCGATTTATTGGGGCTGTCTAAAAAGAGGGTTTTGTCTAGAAATCGCATGTGAAGGAGGACTTTCGCTACTTCTCTTTCATTTTGGAGAAGCATCGCTAAACCCTATGTTTCTAGCATTTTCAAAGAAAGCTCTCTATTTTAGAGGCGCAAATATTTTGCCAAAACACCATCATTCGCGTCCAAAATGCCGGCTATGCACGGCTTTTTGGACGCCCCAAACTGGTTAAACGTATAATGATTCCATTTCAATTTCCCTCACTCAACTAATTTAAATAATCGTAAGTCTAAGATTGTCTAGTACGGTGAAATCGCACGGAAATGATGCCTATTTAAACCTTGCTAAAAAATCTTCATTATCTAAAATCTGTTCATTCTCATTATAGCGATAGTTGTACAAAATGCTCTTGAGACGATGATTCGTATAATCTAGGGAGAAAGCTCGTTCCTTTTGTGATGCAGCCCAGGCGATCATATTTTCATATTCAGGGGAAGTGGGATCATTGATGACTGTTAAATATTCGTTGAAGCCATGTAAACCGCCAATATCTTCAGGTGGGCGTTCGCCTTTGTAAAGAAGGCTTTGTTTGTATGAGTGCCTTCTAGCGAAAAATGGGTCTGCTTACTTTTAATTATTAATAAAGATAAATGATGAGTGAACCACCTAATCAAACGAAGATTACCTATGTCTTTATGGAAAAATCAGAAGAAACCTCAAACAAGAAAAAAAGAGATTATCGAAGCAATCTGAGGATTTTTTGGTAAATAATTTGGCAATTGCTGAAATAAAAGATGAAATACGTCTCAAAAGCCATGCAGCTACTGGCATTTTGGGCGTTTTTTATTATTTTCAAAAGAGAGCTTCTGAGGATTTTTCGCTGACTGCTATTTTTGTTATAATCAGTAACAAGTTGAAACTATACCTCCGCCTAAAGCGTAGACAGTAGTAAAAACAATAGGGAGGTTTAATAGATGTACTTTGATGAAGATCCTTTTGGGAATATGATGTTTACAATTGGTCCTATATTTATTTTCGTCGTTTTTATTATCATTATTGGGATGTTTATTTTTACTGCTGTGAAAGGTATTTCTCAGTGGAATGCAAACAACAATTCTCCAAAGCTTACGGTTCCAGCTCTAGTTGTGACGAAAAGAACAGATGTGTCGAGAAATCGTCATCATACAAATGATCATACACATACCACATCCTCAACGTGGTATTATGTGACCTTTCAATTTGAAAGTGGTGATCGCAAGGAATTTTCCTTAACTGGCACGCAGTACGGCATGCTGGCAGAAGGAGATTTAGGAAAGCTCACTTTCCAAGGGACGCGTTATCTTGGGTTTGAGCGTAGGGAATAAAATAAAAGGGGGCTGCTTATGAGTTCAACGATGAAGCAAGTAGTGGAGGCAACGTATTTAACATCTCCATCTGCTGGTCAATATCGTACGATTTTACGCTTTTTTTATAGGCAACATGAGCGAATGCGTGATTATATAACGCCAGAGGAAGTGCTACAGCATTTGCGCTCACTTCCTCCATTTATTGATTATGATGAGGAGCAGCTGCATCAGCAATTGGCACAGCTTGTCAAATGGAATAATTTGTCTGCGCGACAAGATATGACGAATGCGCGGACGATTGAGGAATATAAAAAGAAGCGATTTCGCTATCAACCGACGCCATATACGATTGAGATTGAGCGAATGCTAGTTGAGCTAGAAAGTAAAATTGATGATACTTTTAAAGGCTCTTTGGAACGTTCGCAATTTGAGCGGCTGTTAGATGCTTTGCAAAAGCTAGAAACCGCACCGAATCATCCTGAGCAATGTATGCAAATTTGGGAAGATATATTGCGGCATTTTAAAATAATTCGTACGAGCACAGCTGATTATATTGCCTATATTAATAGTGAAAAAACGGATCAACGTATGCAAACAGAAGCCTTTTTAGTTTATAAAGCACAGTTTACAAATTATTTAAGAGATTTTATTGTATCTTTGCAAAAAACATCGCTGCAAATTATCGAGCTTCTGCAAAAGTATACAAAGCAAAGGATGCAGCCATTTTTTGAGCAGCTTATACTAAAAGAGAGATCGATTCCAAGGCTAGAGGATGTTGCGGTAACGGATGAACAGCTATTAGCGTATTACGAGGAATATTTCCAGTCGATTAAGCGTTGGTTTTTAGAAATTAATGGGCAAAAAAGCGAGCTTGAGGTGCTGCAATGGCAGACGAATGAAATGATTCGTCGCATAACGCGCTACGTACAGCGTCTAGGGGAAAGACAGCATCATTTTAAAAGTCGGCGCAACGATTATTTACATTTAGCCAAATGGTTCATCCAATGCGAAACGCTAGAGGAGGCGCATGAGGTTTCTGCGATTGTTTTTGGGGCAATGCAGGTGAAGCATGTCCAGCTTAAAACGTATACGACAGATGATCTGCATGCAGATACATGGGATGAAAAGCCAGAGCAAATAAATATAAAGCCTAGAACAAATCGTTATCGTGAAAAAACGAAAGCGACCTCTATTTCTTTACAAACCGAGCAAAAGAGAGCACAAAGAGAGCTTTATTTAAAGGAGCGGCAGCAGCAGGAGCAAGCAGTACAAGCCTATTTTAAAGATGGCTCTGTTCAGCTCTCACAGCTACAGGTGATTGAACCGTTTATGCGCAAATTGCTGCTTAGCTGGATGTCGAAGGCGAGGGTGAATAAGGAAGGGCTTGTGCTGACAGAAAGCGGCATGCTACTGCGCGTAAAATCTTTAGAGCAAAAAATTGTCTTACAGGCGCTTGATGGCGACTTACATATGCGAGATGTTGTTTTTGAGCTAGTGAAGGAGGCGAAAGTGTGATGGATGAGCTATTCGATGAAAAGGCTGTACAAGGCTTGGATTATTTATTGCATCATTTTTGGATACTGCGCAAGGAAGAGCCAGTTATGTATCAGCAAATTCGAGAGCGTCAAAAGGTGCTACAGCGCTATGTGAATGAAAAGTTAGGATTGCAGTTGCACGTTCGCCAACATTTTATTAAGCTCGAAAAAGTGCCGATTCAGCCGCAAAGCTGGATGGGGATACAGCATTTTCAAGCAACTTTAGATTATACAATTTTTTGCTATGCACTGGCATTTATTGAAGGAAAAAGTATCGAGGAGCAATTTTTACTGTCAGAACTTTGTGAGGAAATTCGTGCAATTAGCTATGAGCAAATAGAGCTGGACTGGACATTGTATCAGCATCGCAAATCGTTAATACGGGTAATGAAGGTTTTAGTTGATTTACATTTAATTGAAACAATTGATGGCGATGTGCGGCTTTTTGACCATCACGAAGAGCAAGAGGTGCTATATGAGGTGACGATTTATAGCCGTTATTTCATGCGTGTGCATCCTGAGGAGTTTGTAGCATTTGATAATGCGCAACAACTTTTGCGCTTAGAGCATCAGTTTACAAATGAGGATGAGCGCAGGAAGCGTGTTTATCGCCAATTGTTTATGGGGCCAGCGATTTATCGTCAAGATGGGCAGGACCAGGACTTTTTATATATTCGAAATTTCCGCAATCGCATTAGTGATGATATTGAAAAGCATAGTGATTTTAAGTTACATGTATTTAAAAACACCGCCTTTTTATCCGTAACGGAGCCGAAAAAATATTATGAGCTATTTCCGAACACGAAAGCAGTAACAGATATTATTTTACAGTTATCAAATTACTTACATCTGCATTTAGCAGAGTACAGCCCGCGTGAAAATGGCGAGATTGTGTTAACGGAGGGGCAGCTGAATGCTATTCTACAGCAGCTACGAGATGATTTTGGAGAAGGCTGGGCTAAGTTATATCGGGAAAAATCGATTGCAGCAGTAAGGCAGGATGTCATAGATGAGCTCATCAATTGGCGCATGGCATCGCTTGAGGAAGGCTTTATTTATTTATATGCACTACTCGGTGTACTGGCAGGTAGTTATCCAGCAGACTATAAAAAGGAGGAACAGACATGACGAAGTGGCAAATGAATCGAGCGGGGCTACTTAGCTTTTGGTATTACGATGAAGAAATATTTGACTTTGTAGACGGTAAGCTATTGCTACGTGGGACGAATGGCTCAGGTAAGTCGGTAACGATGCAAAGCTTTATTCCTGTACTATTAGATGGTAAAAAATCGCCCGATCGACTAGATCCATTCGGTTCCAAGGCGCGAAAGATGAGCGATTATTTACTTGGTGAAGAGGAAATTTCAAAACGTGAAGAGCGGACAGGCTATTTATTTTTAGAATATAAAATGGCAGGTACAGAGCAATACATTACAACGGGCATTGGAATGCAGGCACGCCGTCATAAAGATTTGAAATCATGGTATTTTGTCATTACAGACAATCGCCGAATAGGAATAGACTTTGATTTAGCGCACCGCAGTAGTAGCGAGCTTATTCCATTTTCACAAAAAGAACTGCAAAATCGAATGGGCGTCGGTGGAATTGTCACTGATTCACAAAAGGAATATGCGGAGCTTGTTAATAAATATGTATTTGGCTTTGAGACGATGGAAGCCTACGAGGATTTAGTGAAGCTCTTAATCCAATTGCGTGCACCGAAGCTGTCAAAGGATTTTAAGCCAACCGTTATTTATGAAATTTTAGAGTCTGCCTTGCCACCTTTAACAGATGACGAACTGCGGCATTTATCGGATACAATTGAAAGCATGGACCAGACACAGCAGCAATTAGAGCAACTAACTTTAGAATATGAGGCCAATAAGAAAATCGTCAGACGCTATCATACTTATAATGAATACATATTAGCGGAGCGCGCAGAGCGTGTTGTCCAAGCCGAGGAGCGTCTGCAAAAAACAGCTGATAAAAAGAATGAGCAGCAGCAAGCGCTGGAGCAAGTGAAGATAGAGGTTGAACAGCTACAGCAGGAGAAAACGGCTGTACAAAACGAGCTAGACATAGCGCAGCGTGAGGCAAAATCACTTTCAGACCATAAAGTATGGGCAATTAGTGAAAAATTAGAGGAAAACAAAGTATCATTACAAAGCATTAGACAAAATAGTCACAAACTCGAAAAGCGTAAAGATGATAGTGAAAATAAGCGTATACAGCTTTTCGCAAATATAAAAAAGCAACAGGATGAGTTAGCGCTGAAAAATAGCGAGGAGCAGAGTGTTTTACGAGAAATGCAGCTATTAGCTGAGGAAGCCAATTTTGCAGCGCATGAAATCAATGCTGACAGCTTAGCGCGCCACTCTGTGCAATTTGATTATTGGGAGCAGGAAATCGAAGGACATAAGGAAAAGCTACGCCAAATTAAAAAGCTTGTGTCACAGCTAAATAGCTTGCAGGAGCAGGATAAACAGCTTGAGCGAGAGTCCTCAGAAACGACGAAAAAAATTGATATGCTGCAAAAAGAGTTAGACCAAGCAGAGCACTGGTTTGCAGAGGAGCTTCATAAGCTAAAGACGGCCATATTTGCTTGGATGCAGCGCCATGATGCACTGCAATTTTCAGTGGAAGAGCAGCAAAGGATTTCGCATGTTTTAGAGCAACTATATGATAAAACCGCTTTCTATGAGGCGACAAATGTTTTAATGAGTGCGTTAAATAATGTGCGTGCGGATTTAAAAGCAACGATGGCGGATTATAAAAAAACAGAGCAGCAAATTCAGCGCCATATCGAAGAGCAGCAATCACAGCTTACAAGGCTACGTGCAGAGGAGTTGGCAGAGCCAGAGCGAATGGCTGGTACAGTGCAGTTTAGACAGCAATTAGATAACCAGAAAATACCATTTGTTCCGTTTTATGCTGCTGTTGAATTTCAGTCGCATGTAAGCGATGAAGAGAAGGCTCGCTTAGAGGCGGTGCTTGCGACAACAGGCATTTTAGATAGCTTAATTTCGCCACGTGTCTTCGATGTTCAGGAGGATGCGCTTTTACTCGCCAATCCGAGACTGCTAGGACATACATTAGCTGATTTTTTAAAGCCAGATGTCGCAGCAGAGGGAATTTCTAATGAACATGTAGATGAAATATTGCGCAGCATCCCGATTGCTACGGACGAAGATTTATTTACAATTGACGAGGCTGGATTTTATCGTTTAGGCATTATGAAAGGTCACGCTCCACAGCAAGGGGCGTCAAAATATATTGGGCGAACTTCGCGTAAACGTTATCAGCAGGAGCAAATTGAAGCAGTGCAACAGACGATTAAGCAAATGGAGGAGCAATTAGTAGATATAAGGGCACAGCAACGCGAGCTACAGCAAGCATATGACGATACGAAGCATTGGGAAAGTGAAATTCCAAAAGATAAGGTACTTCATGAGATTTATACGGAAATGCATGGCACACGGACAGAGCAAAAAATTGTGCTGGAACAATTGACCCGTATTGATCAGCAGTGGCAGCAAATTCGCCGTAACTTAAAAGAAGTGCGCCAACAACTGCAGCAGGAGCAGAGTTTCCTCAATATCAAGCCAACAAAGGATGCTTTAAACGAGGCATTACAAGCAATGGATGATTATTTACAGGAGCTCAATAAATTGCGCCGTGTATTGCTTGAAAAAAGTAATGCTGCAATTCGTGTCGATGATTTACAGCAACAGCTAGAAGAATTGGATGAAATGATTTCAGACTATCATGCCGAAATCATTTCCGAGCAAAACAAGCAAAATGTTTTACAAGCAGAGATTATCTCGCTGGAGCAGCAGTTACAGCTTGAAGGAGCCGATGAAATTCAGCAACGCATTAGTGAGCTACAAGGACAGTTAACGGCATTAAAAACACGTGATGATGAAATTCGCACGCAGTTACCTCAAAAACAAGCAACTGGACAAAGTATTGCAAATGAGCTCCAGCATTTAACGGAAGAAGAAAGTTTTTCGCAGCTGCTTTACAAGCAATGGCAACTTGCGCTTCAAGATGAGTTAAACTTAGGCTTTATTGAGCTAACTAGCAGCGACCCGAAAGAAATTTTAAAGCACTTCAAGATGCAACAAGATCGTGTTAAGCTACAAGAGCAAATGACGAAAGTAATTAATGAAGAAATGAATGCTTTAGCTGAATATCATGTAAGTAGCCATTTAAAGGAAACAGATATGCTAGAGCACTTTGTTACTCTTCAAGATGATCGTTTAGAGGCGTTTATACAACTGTGCGGGCGACGGATTGTAGAGCTAGAGTATCGGGGTCAAAGAGTGAGTCCTTATACGGTTGACCGAGCTCTTCAGCAGGAGCTAGAGGAAAACCGTCATTATTTAGATGAGCAGGACCGAGAGTTATATGAAGATATTATTGTCAATTCAGTAGGGCGCATTTTACGCCAGCGTATTGCCAGAGCAGAGCAGTGGGTCAAGCAAATGGATAAAATTATGTCAGAGCGTGATAATTCATCAGGACTTATTTTTTCTGTTAGCTGGAAGCCACGCACAGCAGAGGCGGAGGATGAGTTAGATACGAAAGAGCTCGTGCAGCTTTTGCAACGGAAAAGCAATTTCTTAAGTGATGAAGACTTACAAAAAATTACGAAGCATTTCCGTTCACGTATTGAAAGCGCGAAGGAAACGATTGGCTTGCGCAATGAAGGAAATACATTGCATCAAGTATTAAAGGAAGTGCTTGATTACCGGAAATGGTTCTCTTTTGTGCTTTCGTACACGCGCCAAAATGAAACGAAAAAAGAGCTAACGAATAATGCCTTTTATAAATTTAGTGGCGGTGAGAAAGCGATGGCTATGTACATTCCTTTATTTACAGCCGCATACTCACGTTATAAGGAAGCAGATGCTAAGGCGCCGTATATTATCTCATTGGATGAGGCATTCGCTGGTGTTGATGAGCAAAATATTCGCGATATGTTCGAGGTGGTTGAGCAGCTAGGCTTTAATTATATTATGAATTCACAAGTTATTTGGGGCGATTATGATACGGTGTTAGGTCTTGCGATCGCAGAGCTTGTGCGCCCGAAAAACGCCGATTTTGTAACGGTGCTTAACTATACTTGGAACGGGAAAGAGCGTGTGTTAAATGAATAAGCTTGCAGCCTTTCAGCACGCAGCGTTTCTCAAGCTTTTTCAGCACTTTAAGAAAAAATATTATTCATTTGGCACTATGCGCGGGAGTGTAACATTGAGAGACTTCAGTGAAAGTGAAGTTGAGGAAATTGCCGGGTTTTTAGGGATACCACAAGAAAAACTATTACAAAAAGGCTCTTTAACACTCAAGCAATTTGAAGAAAATCTCGCAACATCTGCCTTTGCCCATCTATCTTTAGTCGAGTTAGTAGAGGCTGTCTTGCAAGAAAAATTGCAAACGAAAGAACAGGTTGAGCTTGAAAAACAACTTGCACTACAAGGTTTTACTCAAAAATTACAGGAAATTTTAGCGGCTTGTCCAAAATGGCTTGAGCAAATCGAAAAGAAGACGCATGATAGTCGCTTTATTTGGCAGCAGCACAAGTCGATTTTACCTGAAATTGAATGTGTTGCACATGCAATTGCCAAAAGGCTTCCTCATAATCAATTTGAAAGGCTCCCTATTTTTGCACAGCGCACAACAGGCAATCCACATGCTTTTGATGCTGACACATTAGCTGGCAAACTGTTATTACATGCGGCCTATAGTATAAGCGAGGATGCTATAGCGTATCCGAAAACGACAGAGGAGCGAGTTGATTTACTAGCGACACTGCAAATTGTCCAAGATGATTTATGGAATTTTGTTACATGTCAAGGTTTGCAGGGGTTTATTAGAGATGAAGTTCATCTAGTGTGGCAGGCTGCAATAGAAACGAAGAGTGCATTAAATATGCCAATGCGTGAGCTAATGGCAATTGAACGTGTGAAACCAACAATTGGTCGTCAAGTATGGGTTGTGGAAAATTCGAGTGTAGCCTCCACACTGATGGATGCGAACCCAACCGCCCCCATTATTTGTACACATGGTCAGCTGCGTATGGCAAGCTGGCGCCTATTAGATTTATTGGATTCAGATGTAATAATTCATTATTCAGGTGATTTGGACCCAGAGGGCATTCGAATTGCCGAGAAAATCGTTCAACGCTACGCCAAACGAGTAGAGCTATGGCATATGAACGAAGAAACCTATGCTTTAGGCAAATCTGATATATTACCAGCTGACCGATTAGCAAAGCTAGAGCAAGTTACCATTATTCCAAATGTTGTGAGACAAATCATTCAATGTAAACAGGCATCGTATCAGGAAGCCTGGTTGGAGCTGATGTTGGCGGATGTTAGGGGGCATACGGACTGAACGATGGAGCCTCTCACATATAGTATCGACATAAGAAAAAGAGCATCTTGAAAGCAGTGTTTTGTCTGCTTTTAAGATGCCCTTTTTAACATTAATTGGCTAATTCGCTAATTGAATTAGACAATTACATTTATACTAAAATAGTTTTCAATCCACGCATTAAAAAATACGACATATTTAGTATAACAATTAAATCATTTAAAATAGTGGGGTATTTACCAAAAATAGTTTACTTTAAAAAAAACCCTGTTAAAATAAATCTAAAGTCTAATAGGGAGGTAGGTAAATGTACATTGCACATGTAAGAAAATCAGATGGTGTGGAGCAATTACTAAAGGACCATTTATGTGAAGTGCAGCAAATATGCGAGGCGATTGGCGAAAAATTTCAGATGCCAAAGGTTTTTGGCTTGGCAGGATTATTACATGATGTGGGGAAGTATAGCGATGATTTTCAAATATACTTACGTGATGCGATAGCAAATCCTGAGGAGCCACCTAGACGAGGAAGTGTCAATCATTCGACTGCTGGTGGAAGGTTTTTGATGGAGAAGTTTCATAGAGGACCGCGCTTCACACCAATTATGATTGAAATGATTGCCAATGCTATTTATTCCCATCATGGGCAGTTGCATGATTTTATTGATAGTGAAGGGAATTCTTCTCCCTTTTTAAATCGAGCTGATAATGAAAAAATACCGATGCTTCAAATTAGAGAGCGATTTTTTAATGAAGTTATGCCTGAAGAACAATTTGATAAATACGTGATGCAGGCTGCTTCAGAGTTTCAAAGCTTTCTACAAAAACATTTTCAAAAAGATGAGTTACAGCAAATTTTATATAAATTCTCTCCATTATTAACGATGACCATTTATAGTAGTTTAATTGACGCGGACCGAACGAATTCACGTGAGTTTGATGAAAATAGTCAGATAGCCTCCCAACAACCCATTCAAGAAAAGTTCAAGCAATATTTAATAGAATTAGAGAGTAGCTTAAAAAAGATGCAAGAGGAAGCAATTCCAAATGAAATTACTAAACTGCGCCAAGAAATGTCGGAAAATTGTGCGAATAAGGCAGATTTACCTACTGGCATTTATTCTTTATCTATCCCAACAGGCGGTGGGAAAACGCTCGCAAGCTTACGTTTTGCATTAGAACATGCGATAAAGCACGGAAAAGAACGCATTATTTATATTATTCCATTTACAACCATTATCGAGCAGAACGCGCAGGCTGTCCGCGAGCTACTGAAAACAGATGAAGTATTGGAGCATCATAGCAATGTGGTAGACGATGTGGGTCCTGCAAAAACATATGAAGAAATGCTGCTGCAACGTAAGCTTAATCAAGCAAAGGATAATTGGGATTCACCGATTGTTTTTACAACGATGGTGCAATACTTAAACAGTTTTTATAGTGGGAAGAGCCGTAATTTAAGGCGTATGCATAATTTGGCGAATGCGGTATTGATTTTTGATGAAGTGCAGTCAGTACCTGTCAAATGCGTATCACTTTTCAATGAAACGATTAATTTTTTGTCAAAATACGCAAAATCAACGGTGTTACTGTGCACGGCAACGCAACCGGCATTGCAATATGTCGAGCAGCGAATCGAGGTTAATGAAGAAATCATTGACAATTTGCCTATGATTGAAAAGGCTTTTAAGCGCACAAATATTGTCCGAATGGATGAGCATTTGGAATGGAATACCGAACAGCTTGCCGACTTTATCGAAAAGAAGCTAGAGGACGTAAAAAGTATTTTAATCATTTCTAACAATAAAAAAACAACAAAAAATTTATATGAGAAATTTAAAGATTTACCTTATGTCTATCATTTGAGTACGGGCATGTGTCCAGCTCATCGAAAAGAAAAGCTAAAGCAAATGACTAAGAACTTAAAGGCAGGGAAGCTAGTGCTTTGTATGAGCACCCAATTAATAGAAGCCGGCGTAGACGTAAGTTTTGAATGTGTTATGCGTTCATTAGCAGGTGTAGATTCCATCGCACAAGCTGCCGGTCGCTGTAATCGCAATGGGGAAGTGCAGCAGCGTGATGTCTATGTATTCAAGCATGCGGAGGAAGTGTTGTCGAAGCTTCCGACCATTGAAAAGGGACAGCGCTGTGCTAGTCATTTACTGCGGGATATTGAGGAAAGAAATTTATTTGAAGGTGAACTATTATCCTCCCCCGCGATTGAATTTTATTTTAAACAGTATTATGAAAACCTTGCACTAGAGCTAGATTTTCCCGTGCGAAATTTAGATAAAACTTTACATCAATTATTGTTTACGAACGATGTAAAGCGATTAAGGAAATTAGACATTGTTTTATCACCAAGCTTCGATACTGCTGCAAAGCATTTTGAAGTGATTGAAGCAAATACAGAAGCTATTGTTGTACCATATGGCGAAGGTGAGGAGGTAATTGCTCAGTTGGCAAGTCACGAGCCAGTTGATTATAAAGTATTTTTAAAGAAAGCGCAGCAATTTTCGGTCAATGTTTTCCCGCATGAGTTTAGAGCGCTTCAACAGGAACAGCTTATTCGCCCGGTAGACTTTGGTACATTTAAAATTTGGCTTGCGATGGAAAATGCCTATGATGAAGAATATGGTCTTTCAGTCAGTGGAGAAGCAGGCTTAAATATATTAACACTTTGAGGAGGTGAGCAAATGACAAAAGTTCGAAATCAAATCGAGTATGTTGTTAGAGGTGATTATGCATTATTTACAGACCCGTTAATGAAGCTTGGTGGCGAAAAAATGACGACGCAAATACCAACGTATCAGGCACTTGTTGGAATAACAGAGTCGATTTACTGGAAGCCATCCATTATTTGGATTATTGATGAGGTGCGCGTTATGAAGGCGATTCGCATGGAGTCAAAAGGTGTGCGCCCAATTAACTTATCAGGTGGTAATACACTTGCTAACTATAGTTATTTGCGGGATGTCGAGTACCAAGTGAGGGCACATTTTATTTTTAATGAGCAACGCCAAGATTTGAAGGAAGATTTTAATGAGCATAAGCATCATAATATTGCGAAGCGCTGTGTTAATGCAGGGGGACGTAGAGATATTTTTCTTGGTACGAGGGAATGTCAAGGCTATGTAGAGCCATGCGAATTTAATTCTGAGGAAGGCTTTTATGATGGTATTGACGAGATGCATTTTGGACTGATGGTGCACGGTTTAAACTATCCAGATGAAACGGGCAGAAATCAATTGGAAACGAGGCTATGGCATCCGATTATGAAAAAGGGGATTATTCAATTTATTAAACCCGAAGCATGTCCATATGTCCGACCATTACATGCGATGGAGCCGAAATCTTTCAAATTAGGCGAATCTGTGGAATCAGTCGATTTATTGGCACAGCAATTGGAGGTGAAAGAATGAGTTATTTACAAGCTTTGTATAGGACATACGATGAGAATTTAGATGAAGTTGGCAAAGCGCAGAGAAAAGAATTTCGTAACGGGCAATCAACGGAGTATATGCTGTTACCGATTTCACATACGACACAAACAGCACATATTGAAGTGTTAGTCGATTTAGAAGGGAATTTTTATGATGCTTATGAGCTAGATAAAGAAAATACGGTACTTCCCTTTACAGAGGAGTCTGGCTCAAGATCGGGCCAAAACTATGTCCCGCACTTTCTGCATGACAAGCTAATGTTTGTGGCGGGAGATTATAAAAAATTTGTCGAGGCTGATGAGAAGAAAGCGGCCGCTTATGATGCATATATTACGCAGCTCGCGGGCTGGTGCACTTCATCCTATAGCCATCCATATATTGAAGCGATTTATCATTATGTTAAAAAAGGAACGGTTATTGAGGATTTAGTAAGGGAGGGAGTTTTGCATACAGATAGTCAAGATTTGCTAATGAAAAAGTGGACAGGAGAGCAAAGTGAGCGCCCGAAAATTTTTAGTGTGATTGCTTCTGAGCAAGAAGCTGCATTTGTTCGTTTCAATGTGCATATTCCTGGAGAGGTAGTGACGCCAATTTGGCGCAATCAGGAAATTTTCTCATTGTTTATTCATTATTATAATACGCTACTGAAAGAAAAAGATTTATGTTATGTAACAGGTGAGCAAATACCGCGGATTGAACGGCATCCGAATAAATTGCGTAATTCAGGTGATAAAGCGAAGCTAATTTCTGCGAATGATGCAGCGGGCTTTACATATCGTGGAAGGTTCACTTCAAGTTTGGAAGCCGCGAATATAAGCTATGATGCATCGCAAAAAGCACATAATGCGCTGAAATGGCTTATTGAGAAACAGGGGAAAACGATTGACGGCCGTGTGTTTTTAGTATGGGGGACGGCACAGTTAGATATCCCAGTTATGTCGGATGATTTATTTGAACAGGAAATTGATTGGACGAAGGATTTTGATTTATTTGAAGCAGTAGAAAATAAGGATATATTAAAGACGCAATTAGCGAAGCAATATGGGGCATTGCTTGCAGGGCTTTCACGTAATATCCAGCTAGAGGAAAGTAAAGGGGAAAAAGTGTATATTTTAACAATTGATGCAGCTACGCCCGGGCGACTGGCTGTGCTTTATTATCGAGAATACGATATTCAGTTATATTTCGACCGATTGGCAGATTGGCATACTAAAGCGAGCTGGCGTCAAACACGTAAAAAGGATAATGAATGGATTCATTTTTACGGTGCACCATCCTTTTATACAATTGCACATGCAGCCTATGGACCACGCCCAAGCGATAAGGTTGTCAAAGGTGTTATGGAGCGCTTAATTCCATGTGTGTTGGATGATCGAAAGATTCCAATTGACATTGTGCGCAGTGCGATTGTACGGGCGTCTAATCCACAGTTTTATAGTGAGAGCTGGGAATGGGAGCAAGCGCTGACCGTTGCATGTTCTTTAACGAGAAAAACATATGAACAGGAGGGCTTTACAGTGGCATTAGATACAAATTGCAAGGATCGTGATTATTTGTTTGGCCGGATGTTGGCGGTTGCTGATGTGCTCGAACGTCGTGCATTAGGAAAAGAGGAGAACAGGGCGACAAATGCGCTGCGTTATTTAAGTGCTTTTCAAGCGAATCCATTGCGCACGTGGCTGACAATTCAGAAAAATCTTCAGCCATACCAAATGAAGCTGCGAGACAAGGCAAATTATTATACAAGCTTAATCGATAAAATTGCATCGGAAATACCGATTGAGCAATTTAATGACACTGCGTTAAGCGGACGCTATTTATTAGGTTACTATAGTCAACGTCAAGACTTATACACGAAAAAGGATAAGGAAGGGGAAATGACAGAATGACTACATTAGATCGTAAAATTGATTTTGCCGTTATTTTTTCAGTAACAAATGCCAATCCAAATGGAGACCCTTTAAACGGGAATCGTCCACGTCAAAATTTTGAGGGCTATGGAGAGGTTTCAGATGTGGCGATAAAGCGTAAAATTCGCAATCGTTTACAAGATATGGGCGAAGCTATTTTTGTTCAATCGGATGACCGTGCCAATGATGGGTTTAAATCGCTAAATGATCGCGCAGAATCTGTGGCAGAATTACAAAAAATTAAAAAAGATAAAAAAGGGAATGCAGATACATTTGCATTAATCGCTGCTCAAACTTGGTATGATGTACGTGCTTTTGGACAAGTGTTTGCATTCAAGGGAGATTCATTATCTGTTGGGGTACGTGGCCCTGTCTCGATTCATCCAGCTATTAGTATTGAGCCTATCACTATTACAAGTATGCAAATTACAAAATCAGTGAACTCTGTAACGGGTGATAAAAAAGGCTCTGATACGATGGGGATGAAGCATCGAGTTGACCATGGTATATATAAATTCGTTGGTAGTATTAATACACAGCTCGCTGAAAAAACAGGATTTACGTATGAAGACGCTCAAAAGTTAAAAGAAGCGCTCATTTCATTATTTGAAAACGATGCATCTTCCGCACGACCAGAAGGCTCTTTAGAAGTAATAAAGGTCATTTGGTGGGAGCATAATTCAAAGCTCGGTCAATATTCCGCAGCAAAAGTGCATAATTCTGTTAAGGTGACTGCCGAGGCATCAAAACCTGTAATTGAAATAGCGACGTTAGAAGGGTTAGAGGCATATGTCTTCGATGGGCATTAATGAAGAAGATTATTTGATGCTATCGGGTATTCAGCATTTTCGCTTTTGTGCGCGGCAATGGGCATTAATCCATGTCGAGCAACAATGGGAGGAAAATGTACGTACGATTGAAGGGCAATATGTTCATCAAAAGGTCGACCAACCTTTTATTCGCGAAAAGCGTCTCGATAAATTAATTGTGCGTGCAATGCCCGTAAAGTCACATGAATTAAGGACGACAGGTATTTGCGATGTGGTGGAATTTATTCAAGACCCAGCGGGCATCTCGCTTATAAATGAAGTCGGAAAGTTTCGTGTTGTACCAGTAGAGTATAAGCGTGGCAAGCCTAAAAAGGGGGAAGAGGATATTATGCAGCTCGTGGCACAAGCAATGTGCCTAGAAGAAATGCTCGCTTGTGAGGTACCTGTCGGCTATTTCTTTTATGATGAAATAAAGCGTCGTAAAGAAATTCAAATTACCGAGGCACATAAGGAGGAAGTACGCCAATTATTTAAACAAATGCATCATTATTTTACACGCCAGCATACGCCAAAAGTAAAGATGGGCAAGCATTGTAAAAGCTGCTCGCTCGAAAATTTATGCATGCCGATATTGAATGAAAAACAAGATGTGAAGTCATATATGAGAAGGTATCTAGTATGAGAAAACTGCTGAATACATTGTTTATTACAACGTCTAATGTGTATTTGACATTGAAAGGGGAAACAGTCGTAGTTTCCCAAGAGGAAGACGTTTTAGGACGAATTCCACTTCATAATTTGGAGGCAATCTGCACATTTGGTTATGCAGGTGCAAGCCCGATGTTAATGCATGCATGTGCTGAAAAAAATGTATCTCTGACATTTTTGAATGCGCACGGCAAGTTTTTAGCACGTGTCATAGGAGAAAGCAAGGGAAATGTAGTGCTGCGAAAGACACAATATCGAATATCAGATAGTGAAATCGCAAGTGCCAAAATTGCTCGAAATTTTATCTTCGCTAAAGTGGCCAATCAAAAGTGGATATTGGAGCGGGCGACACGTGATAACCCGCTACGAATTGACGTTCCAGCTTTCAAACAAGTTTCAGAGCGCTTGTCGGAGGATTTAAAGAAAATATTAGCTTGTGAAGACTTGGAGTTATTGCGAGGTTTAGAGGGACAGGCAGCGAGTGCATATTTCGGATTATTCGACCAAATGATTTTACAACAAAAAGAAGCTTTTTATTTCAAAACGAGAAATCGACGCCCGCCAACAGATAATATAAATGCTTTATTATCATTTACTTATACTTTATTAGCAAAGGATGTTTCTGCTGCCCTTGAAACGGTAGGGCTCGATGCATACGTAGGCTTTTTACATCGAGACCGACCAGGTCGTGCATCTCTCGCACTCGATGTAATGGAGGAGTTGCGCGGTGTCATAGCTGATCGTTTCGTATTAAAGGTGATAAATAAGAAGATGTTAGATGAAAAAGATTTTATAAGAAAAGAAGATGGCGCTGTTTTACTTACAGATGAAGGTCGAAAAAAGTTTTTACAGGCTTGGCAAGAACGGAAACAGGAAACATTAACACATCCTTTTTTGAAAGAAAAAATAAATTGGGGGCTAGTTCCGCATGCACAGGCCATGTTACTAGCTCGTCATTTACGCGGTGATTTGGAAGAGTATCCACCGTTTTTATGGAAATGAGGGATTGGTTTGTTAATTTTAGTTACCTATGATGTTGTCACAAAAACAGCCGCAGGACGCAAGCGGTTGCGTAAAGTTGCAAAAGAATGTGAAAATTACGGTGTGCGAGTTCAAAATTCTGTTTTTGAATGTGTAGTAGATGCAACGCAGTTTAAACAACTGAAATTGCGTTTAGTTGATTTAATTGATGAAAATGAAGATAGCTTACGTTTTTATCAACTAGGCAATAATTATAAATCAAAAGTAGAGCATATCGGTGCGAAGGAAACGATTGAAGTGGAAGATGTGCTAATATTATAGTTGAGTGCGAATGCCAAGCTCCCATGAAAATCCTAGAGGACTCGCACCAAATTTTAGTTTGATTATATGGTGTTTTGTTAAGTCGACTAGGAGTTTAGTTTTAGCTTATTTTTAGAAAGAGTACTTTTTTGCGAAGATGGATGATTTTTTGTTCATTTTCGCTGTCTCTCTCTGTATGGAGAGAGTGGATTGAAATCGATTTAAGCTCTGCGTCACGCTCTGGTGAGATTGGGTCTCTCTCTGTATGGAGAGAGTGGATTGAAATTATTTTGATTCAGCTTTTCATAAATGTTGGCTGTCTCTCTCTGTATGGAGAGAGTGGATTGAAATTGTTTGGAATTGTCCAATCTGTGCGGCCAAAATTGTCTCTCTCTGTATGGAGAGAGTGGATTGAAATAGGACTATGCACTCCAGTATTATAATAAATACCGTCTCTCTCTGTATGGAGAGAGTGGATTGAAATAAATTTAACCTGTAATTTTAATCTTCTAAATCTGTCTCTCTCTGTATGGAGAGAGTGGATTGAAATGGTTAATTTTTGCGCTTTTTTCGATGCCTCTAACGTCTCTCTCTGTATGGAGAGAGTGGATTGAAATTATAAACTGAATACATGCTCCTTCCTTTGCTACTGGTCTCTCTCTGTATGGAGAGAGTGGATTGAAATTTCGCCAACTACCATCCACTCCTTGCCATTTTCGTCTCTCTCTGTATGGAGAGAGTGGATTGAAATACGTGGATGTAAACCGCGTTCTGCAGCACGGCGAGTCTCTCTCTGTATGGAGAGAGTGGATTGAAATACTTGTAGATCCGCTTCAATTCGAAATGAGTATTGTCTCTCTCTGTATGGAGAGAGTGGATTGAAATACCTCAGCATCACATGGCACAACTACCAAACGACGTCTCTCTCTGTATGGAGAGAGTGGATTGAAATCTTACCTCTTTTTAAGGCCTCTGAAATCTCTGAGTCTCTCTCTGTATGGAGAGAGTGGATTGAAATGTTTCTAAATCCCAACAATATGCTTTTGCAACTGAGTCTCTCTCCGTATAGAGAAAGTGAATTGAAGTACGGGGCGTGTCACAAGCTCGCCTCAAATGGTGGTCTGTATTTCGCAAGTTAAATTTGAGCCAATTGTTAATTAAAATGTGAGCCACTAAAAGTTGCTCTGTTCCATCCATTCTTTCGTTTCTAAAATTCGATAAGAACCACCAATCATATTGATGATATGCGCGCGATGTGTGAGTCGATCGGTTAACGCTGATGTTAAAACTGGATCATGGAAGACCTCTTCCCAGCGTTCAAATGTTAGATTACTTGTAATAATCGTTGCTGCTCGACCAGCACGTAATGATAAGTGCGTAAACAGAAGCTCTGCTCCTTCTTTATCGAATGAGATGTAGCCAAGTTCGTCAATGATGACTAAATCATATTTTTCAAATTTCAGTTCAAACGAGCGTAACGTTCTTGCAGAACGGCTTTCCTTTAATTGGTTCACAAGTGAGGCTACACTCGTAAAATACACTTTATAGCCTGCTAAACAGGCTTCGATTCCTAGTCCAATCGCAAGATGAGTTTTGCCAGTACCAGGTGAGCCAATTAATAACACATTCTGCTTATCCTGAATAAACTTTAGCTCTTTCAAATGAGGAAGGCGAACCGCCGCATTTTGCGGCAGTGCCTCAACATCTAATTCTTCTAACAGTTTTTTCTCTGGAAAATTGGCTAATCGAATTCGATTAGCTTTTGCCCGCACGTAACGGTCCTCCATTTCCTGTTTTAAAGCGAAATAAAGAAAATCAGCTGGTGATGTATGTTGTTCAAACAAGGCTTCCTGTTCAAGTAAAGAACGAATACTTGGTAAACGTAATTCTTTGCACATTTCAATCATTTCTTTTTGCTTGTCCATTAATGAAGCACTCCTGTTCCTTTAGAATGAAATAACGCTGCTAACGAAGATAGATTATCTAAAGATTGGTTGGTGACATCATCTTGGCCAGTTATAACAGTACGTACTTCAGCTGACTGTTCTGCTAAGAAAATGATTTTTTCAGTTGTTAGTTGAACCAAAGGGTTCTTTTCTAGTTCAGTAATAACTTCTAGTACTCTTGTAAGGCAATCTCGTTCTTTGGTATAAACAAGTAGCTCTAGAAAATCTTTTTCATTTCCGATATAATAACGGTGGTAGATATTTTTTATTTGTTTTGGTGCTTGGCTCAAACATTCACTTTGGGCTAAGGCACCTTTTTTCTTTTGTAGCGTGTTTAAATAGTGATAAATATTCATCACCCAGGCATGCACTTGCCAGCTTCGTTTATGCTTTGCGATACATTCACCTTCGCTAAACAGAAGCACTTCCTCAGCACGAGCTTTTAACTTAATATATTCTCCTATATGCCCCTCAGGTACAGAATATCGGTTGTGACGATAGGTAACAGTACTATATTTGTCCACACGTAGTTCTACTAATTCTGCCGAATCGAATGGTGCAGCTGTTAAGCTGCCAGCGCGTTCAGCTTTTTCTTCCAACATCAATTCATGATGTGTTTTCTCCTTCAAATAATGAGGACGATGATTTAATTTTTCGATGATCGAAACTAAATATTCCTGTGCCTCTTCTAAAGAAGTAAACGTATCACGGTGCGCAAATGCTTTCCGGCGTATATATTCTACACTTCGCTCTACATGGCCTTTTTCATTACCTTTACGAGGCTGACAAAGTCGAATCTGAAAATGATAATGCAAGGATAAACTTTTCATACCGTCGGTAATAAAACGCTCGTAATCAATAAAGTTTTTGACGACGGTACGCATATTGTCGTATGTAAAAACATTCGGTACGAAGCCCAAGGCTTCAATACATTTTACGTGTGCGTCCTGTACACAAACCATTGTTTCCGATTCATAGAGTCGGGCATAACGATTATTGCTATAGGCTAGCGTAAATACAGCCATTGAAAGGCTTCTTAGCTTGCCATCAATGAATAATTTTACTTCTCCCCAATCAAACTCAATTTCACGACCAGCTGTTGCTCTTGGCGAATGAAAACTTCTTTTTCCTTCTTTTCCTCACGATTCACGAAATTGCGAACTGTTGTATAGCCAATTTTAAAACCTTCGTCTAAAAGTTTTTCATGTATATCAATAATCTTTAATTGTTGCTTATGCATATTCACTTCACGCTTATTTTTGTTCTGTTTCATCATTTCGCGAATACGTTTCATCACGGTATTTGTTAAAGCTCTCTTTTTTCTATTACGCTTTTTATATGCCGGAGGCGTAACGTAATTATCTGTGATTGGTAAATTCCTTGTGTCTTGTTGTCTAGCTGCTAGATCATGCTCAATGTATTTTTTTACGGTATTACGAGACATTTTAAGCTTTTCTGCAATTTGACGTTGGCTCATATTGTGCTGATAGTACTCAATCAGTACTAACTGCTTTTTCTCCAAACTGATCACCTCTATATCCCCCTAACTTTTTACAGTTAGGATTATTTTGATAGAAAGTGGCTCTCATTTCAATTGCGTTGATGGCTCAGTTTTAGCTTAACAAAAACAGTGGTCCCCGCCTTGATTAGGAGGGGAATTTAAAATTTCATAAGGAGGAAATTAAAAATTCGCATAAGAAATTCAGCAAAAGCAATAATAGTGAAGGACAAGAAATTATTGGCCATAAAGATACAAGAAAATGGTGGTACATATTATATTTTGCCGGGTGGTGGCCAAGAGCATGGTGAAAATTTACACCAAGCTTTAGAAAGAGAATGTAAAGAAGAATTAGGTGTGGAAGTTGAAATTGGAGAACTAATCTTTGTACGTGAATATATTGGGAAAAATCATGAGTTTGCCGCTCGTCACGCTCATGCACATCAAACAGAATTTATGTTTTTGTGTCATGTTCATCATAATACATTTATTAATGGAAGCAATCCAGATAAGGGGCAAATAGCTGTTGAATGGTTACCGCTTAACGATTTATTAGAATATAGATTATATCCGCAAGCACTAAGAGCACATTTAATATCTTATTTTGACAGCGGAAAAGCTACAATTTATGTAGGGGATATTAATTGATTCCAATTATTTATTTTTTTAATTAATCAAGGTCTTTAATATAGCGTGTTTGAAATTTTAGATGCAAGTGAAGCATTAGATAAGTGAATAGAAATAACTATTATCAAAAATAAAGTGACAAACAATTAAAAAAATGACGAGTAAACTGTTTGAAATAGCTCATTCCCTGAAAGGTGATTTTATTTAATTTACTTTCGAGGGATGAGGCATACTTGAGTTAATAAAAGTGAATTGTAAAATAACTGATTTTTATGGCTATACTAACGGCATTGCCAAAGTGTAGTTAGAAAATACTGTTGTGTGTCCACCACTATTAAGAGTCCTCATTTCGCACAAAAATCAAGCGAATGGCCTCCCTTCATAATTAGCGTAGAAATATTCCTCCATTAAATGAAAGTTGTATTTTTGGGAAGCTGCTAGGGTACGAATTGAATTACCACAAACAATTATTGAATTATCCAAAGTAAGAAAGATTCACTAAGTAAACAATTAATTACAGAGAAATCTATTCCTCCTCATTCATAAAAACCCGAGCACCTAATCCCACGGAAATACAAAGTAAAACCCTTAATTCTCATGCATTTTCAACTCCACAACTTCAATTTTGTCGTAATTAAAGATGACATGATAGCGTTTTCATTTTATTGAATAATCAATGTAAACGCTTTAATATGTTAGACAACAAGACAATGTTAAAAAATCAAAAGGGGAGGTTCAAAAATGAGTACAGAACAACAAGAGCGTTCGGGATTCAAGGTGAAAGTACAACGTTTTGGTAGTTTTTTAAGTGGTATGATTATGCCGAATATCGGTGCGTTTATTGCATGGGGACTTATAACTGCTTTATTTATTGAAACGGGATGGGCTCCGAATGCAGATTTTGCTGAGCTAGTCGGTCCAATGATTAATTATTTACTGCCAATTTTAATAGGGTTTACTGGTGGTAGACTTGTTCATGGTTTGCGAGGAGGAGTAGTCGGAGCTACCGTAACGATGGGGGTAATCGTTGGGGCAGATATTCCGATGTTCCTTGGTGCGATGATTGTCGGTCCTTTAGGTGGATGGGCGATTAAGCAGTTTGATAAGTTAGTTGAAGGGAAAATTAAAGCAGGCTTTGAAATGCTTGTTAATAACTTTTCCGCTGGTATTATCGGTGGTATTTTAACGCTAATTGCCTACAAATTAATCGGTCCGGCTGTTAATGCATTAACTAATTTCCTTGCGGCTGGCGTACAATTTATTTTCGATGCAGGATTCTTGCCACTTGCAAGTATTTTCATAGAACCAGCAAAGGTATTATTCTTAAATAATGCGATTAACCACGGAATATTAGGACCACTTGGAATTGAACAAGCTTCAGAGGCAGGGAAGTCCATTCTATTCTTATTAGAGGCAAACCCGGGACCTGGTCTTGGGATATTACTAGCATTTATGTTCTTTGGAAAAGGGACAGCAAAACAAACTGCACCTGGGGCAGCGATTATTCACTTCCTAGGTGGGATTCATGAAATTTATTTCCCTTATATTTTAATGAAGCCGTACTTACTTTTAGCGGCAATCGCTGGTGGAGCATCAGGTGTCTTCACATTGCAATTATTCAATGCAGGTCTTGTTGCAGCACCGTCACCAGGAAGTATATTCTCGATATTGGCATTAACGCCAAAAGGCAATCATATTGGCGTTTTATTAGGGGTAATCGTTGCAACTGCAGTTTCCTTCTTGATTGCTTCACTTATTCTGAAAGCATCTAAAGATGTAGAGGATGGCGATTTACAAAAGGCAACAGAAAAAACTTCTGCACTCAAAGGAAAAGAGAGCAGAGCGGCAGAGCTTATTCAGCCGACAACTGGTGCTGTTCAGGAAATTTCTCTTGCTAATACAAAACATGTAATCTTTGCTTGTGATGCAGGCATGGGGTCAAGTGCGATGGGAGCGTCTATTTTAAGAAATAAAATGAAAAAAGAGGGGCTAGATGTAACAGTAACGAATACGTCTGTTAGTAACCTTCCAGCAGATGCAGAAGTAGTTATCACGCATAAGGATTTGACACATCGTGCGAAAGAACAAGTGCCAAATGCACACCATATTTCTGTTGAGAATTTCCTAAATAGCCCGAGATATGATGAATTAATAGAACAATTAAAGAAGTAAAACAGATTTGAAGGAGGGGGGTGTCCGAAAAGCAGTGCTTTGCACGCTTTTTGGACGTTCCCATTCTTTGCATTTCATCATAACGGAGCCGTTTCCGCTCCTTTACCAATGATTTTGGATTGTTAGAAATGAGGTGTTGATTACGTTTATTTCGAGCAGAGAAAAAATGATTATTGAAGCATTGATTGTGGAACAAGAGGAAATAACGATTAAAGAATTATCGGAAAAAATTGATGTGAGCTCACGAACAATCCAACGAGATTTAAGTAATATTCAAAGCATTTTAGATTCCTATCAGCTTAAACTAATTAGAAAATCAGGCGTTGGGGTTCAAATCATTGGGAAAGAACAAAAAAAGCAAGAATTGGCGCAGCAGCTTAAAAAATTCACGCAACGGGAATATACATTAGAGGAAAGATTAACACTAATCCTCTGTATTTTGTATGAAGCGACAGAACCAGTTAAGCTCTATTCTCTTTCCAAAGATTTGGGCGTTTCCATTTCAACGGTTAGTGCAGATCTCACGAAACTAGAGGAGCAGCTACGTCCAGTACAGCTTTCTATATTGAAAAAAAGAGGGTATGGAGTAGAGCTATCAGGGACGGAAAATGCAAAGCGCAGGGCAATTAGTTACGCATTATCCAAAACCTTAAAGGAAGAGGGCTTATTTTCCTTAATAAAAGAAAAAATCCACCAAAAATCAGATACGTATGAGGACCCTATTTCGGAAAGACTCATACAGCTTGTTGATAGGGAAAAATTAGGCATAATTGAAGAAGCGATGAAGGATTTATATCCAGATTTTGCTTTGTCTATGACAGATAGTGCCTATGTGGGGCTAATTGTTCATCTCGCCTTAGCCATTGAACGTATATTGCAGGGCGAAAATATTACGATTGATAAGGCATATTTAAAGCAAATAGCACTTGAACCAGAGTACCCTATCGCTAAAAGCATTATTAGTATGCTAGAGGATTGTTTCCAAGTAGATATACCAGAGGCGGAAGTTGGGTATATTATGATGCATCTTCAAGGCTCTAAGCTACGTCAGCAAGAAGGGGGACTAGTTGCCGCTACTAATATCGAATTGTATAGGCAGACAAAAAAGCTTATAGAGGAGATGGAGGAGCAGACAGGCTTCCATTTATCTAATCATACATCTCTTTTGGAAGGATTAGTAACACATTTAAAGCCTGCAATCCATCGTATTGAACAAAATATGGGGATAGTAAATCCTTTACTAGAAGAAATTCAATCGAATTATAGTGATTTGTTTGTTCAAGTTGAGATAGCTGTGAAAAAGGTGTTTCCGAAATTACAAGTTCCTAAAGAGGAGATTGGCTATTTGGTTATGCATTTTGGGTCTGTTTTAATCGAGGTATTAAGCAAGGGAGATTTAAAGGCTTATGTAATATGTTCAAGTGGAATAGGAACCTCTAAATTATTGGCATCTCGGCTATTGCGTGAAATTCCAGAGATAACGGAGGTCTCTAATATTTCTATATTCGAGTTAAATAAACTAGCAACGACGATTACAGATAGAGACCTTATTATTTCGACGATTTACTTGCAGGATTTCCACAGAGAATATATTATGGTGAACCCATTTTTAACTGCCGAGGAGATTGACCAAGTCCAACTGTATGCAAGAAGGAAAATGCTTGTCCAAAAAGCTCCTTCGATTGTAAAGGAAAGTCCAGTAACTGTAGATGCATTAACAGAAAAAATGCAAAGGCTTGGTGGATATTCTGAAGTAATACTAACCGTTTTAAGCAATTTTCAGTTTTCTGTGTTAAAGGAGCAGACGACAGCGCGCTGCTATATACAAGAAATTTGTGCACTGCTGGAGGAGCGCCAAGTGATTGCAGAAAAAGATATGATTGTAGGCGCATTGCTGGAAAGGGAAAAGAATGGTGGCATCGGTATCCCCGGTACGAGACTTGCATTATATCATACACGTAGCAAATATGTTCACAAACCATCGTTTACTGTTCATAAACTTGAATCCGCTATTTGGATAAAAGGAATGGATGGAAATGACGTGAAGGTGGACACACTACTAATATTACTTTCACCTGAAACCTTTGGGAAGGCTGGTTTAGAGGTACTAAGTTTCATCAGTACATTAATCATTCAAAATGAACAAAGCACACAATTATTTGAAACAGGTGAACAATCTGAAATTCATTCATTTTTGGCAACAGAATTTGAACGATTCATCAGGGAAAACATCAATTAATGGAGGCGTTTTATAATGGCATTATCAATCTTAGTAGAAGAAAATATTTTACTTAATCAACAATTAGCAACAAAGGAGGAGGCAATTCGTTTAGCAGGGCAAATTTTAGTAGACCGTGGCTATGTAGGAACAGACTATATCGAAAAAATGTTAGAAAGAGAAGAATCACTATCCACGTTTATGGGCAATTTTGTAGCAATTCCACATGGCACAGATGATGCTAAAAAAGAAGTGAAGGAATCGGGCATTTCAATTATTCAAGTGCCAGAAGGTGTAGATTTTGGGGATGGTAACATCGTGAAATTGATTTTTGGTATTGCTGGTAAAGGCGATGACCATTTAGATATTTTATCGAATATCGCAATTGCTGTTTCGGAAGTAGAGAATGTAGAGAAGATTGTGAGCGCTACTTCAGCGAAGGACATCCTTTCCTTTTTCGAAGGAGTGAACTAATATGAAGGCTGTTCATTTTGGTGCTGGAAATATCGGGAGAGGCTTTATCGGCTTATTGCTACATCAATCGGGCTATAAAACTTGCTTTGTAGACGTGAATGAAGAGATTGTTGATTTATTAAATAATAAGCAACAATATACTGTAAAGCTTGCAGAAGCTTCAGGGGACGAGCTACTAGTCGAAAATGTTCATGCGATTAATAGTTTAAAAAATCCTGAGCTTGTCGTTGATGAGATTGCGAGTGCAGATATTGTCACTGCTGCGGTAGGAGCTAACATTCTTCCATTAATTTCAGGATTAATTGCGAAGGGCTTAAAAAAACGCCTAACGCAATATAAAACACCTTTAACAATCATTGCATGTGAAAATATGATTGGTGGTAGTGCTTTTTTAAAGGAAAAGGTATATGAAGGGTTGACGAATGACGAAAAAGTCCAATTCGACATATACTTTAGCTTTCCAAATGCGGCAGTGGACCGAATTGTTCCAAACCAAACAAATGCAGATAAGCTAGCAGTAACAGTAGAGCCATTCTATGAGTGGGTTGTGGATGAGTCCGAGATAAATGGAGCTACTCCTCAAATTCAAGGAGTTACATTTGTTCAAGACTTAGAGCCATTTATCGAGCGTAAATTGTTCACTGTCAATACAGGTCATGCTGTTGTGGCTTATTTTGGTTATTTAGCTGGGATTCGCAATATGCATGAGGCGCTTGCAAATGCTGAAATAAGAGAAATCATTGAACGTGTTTTGCAGGAAACAGGCAGATATTTGATTGCAGCCTACTCCTTTGATGAAAAGGTGCATGCGGCATATGTACAAAAGATTATCGGTCGTTTCGCTAACCCATATATTTCGGATGACACGACAAGGGTAGGGCGTTCACCAATGCGTAAGCTTAAAAACAATGACAGACTTGTACGTCCTGCAATTAAATATGTAGAAATGTTCGACGATATTCCAGAGTATTTAACGAAAGGAATAGCCGCAGCCTTACTTTATGATTTTAAAGAGGATGCAGAGGCGAATGAAATACAGAAAATGATTGAACAAAAAGGTATCGAATTTGCAATTGAAAAAGTTACGAGTTTACAGCCAGATACAGGGCTTTTTAAAATGATTCACAAACAGTATGATGACATGTCTTTTAAGAAAAATTAAACGATTTAAGGGAGCGGATACTTATGGCAAATCACACATACACAGTAATAGCGGAATCAGGAATTCACGCTAGACCAGCATCAGGAATTGTTCAAATCGCTTCAAAATATGTTTCAGATATTTTCATGGAGTATAAAGAGAAAAAAGTGAATTTAAAATCGATTCTTGGTGTTATGTCTCTTGGTATAGGGCAAGGAGCAAGCATTTCTATATTTGCCGAAGGAACTGACCAGCAGGAAGCAATAGAGGCAATAGAAAGTTACCTTAAATCAGAAGGAATTATTGAGCTATGATAGGAAATTTAAAAGGAATTGCTGCATCTGGTGGCGTTGCTATCGGTAAAGCATTTTTAATGATAGAACCAGATTTAACGATTACGAAAACGACTATAGGAAGTAAAGAAGCTGAGGTCACTAAATTTTACGAGGCAGTAAATGCAGCAAAATTAGAGTTAGAAAAAATTCGTAAGCGGGCGGAAATTGATTTAGGGTCCGAAAACGCTGCTATTTTTGATGCACATTTACTCGTGCTTAGTGACCCTGAATTATTAGGAGCTGTTGAAGGGAAAATAAACGACGAAGCAATGAATGCAGAAGCGGCTTTGCAGGAAACTGCCGATACATTTATCATTATGTTTGAACAGCTTGACAACGAGTATATGCGTGAGCGAGCGGCGGATATTCGCGATGTTACAAAGCGAGTAATCGCCAAGCTGTTAAATGTAGAAATTCCGAATCTTGGATTAATGGATGAGGAAGTCATTATCGTTGCGGAAGATTTAGCACCATCGGACACAGCACAGCTAAATAGAGCATTCGCCAAAGGGTTCACAACAAATATGGGCGGGCGCACATCACATTCCGCGATTATGGCTCGCTCTTTAGAAATCCCTGCGGTTGTTGGCACAAAAAGTGTAACAGCTACTATTAAGCAAGGGGATTTAATAATTGTCGATGGAGATAATGGCGAGGTCATCATTAATCCTGACGCTGATATGATTGAGCGCTACAAAGCGAAAAGAAGCGAGCAAGAAGCTGAGAAGCAGGCGCTTTTATTGCTTAAAAATAAGCAAACAATTACACAGGATGGCATACATGTTGAAGTAGCGGCAAACATCGGGACGCCAAAAGATGTAGCAGGCGTACTTGAAAACGGCGGAGAAGGAATCGGACTGTATCGTACGGAGTTTTTGTATATGGAGCGAGATTCATTGCCAACTGAGGAAGAGCAATTTCAAGCATATAAACAAGTGCTTGAACAAATGGGAGATAAGCCAGTTGTTGTTCGGACATTGGATATTGGGGGAGATAAACATCTTCCATATTTAGATTTACCTGAGGAAATGAATCCATTTCTTGGTTTTCGAGCAATTCGACTTTGTCTAGAGGAACAGACGATTTTCAGAACGCAACTACGTGCATTATTGCGTGCAAGTAATTTTGGAAATTTGAAAATCATGTTCCCAATGATTGCAACTTTAGAGGAATTTAGAGAGGCAAAGGGGCTACTACAAGAAGAAAAAGAACTGCTTCACCAAGAAGGAATATTCGTATCAGAGGATATAGAAATTGGCATTATGGTAGAAATCCCTTCGACAGCAGTATTAGCAGACCAATTTGCACAGGAAGTGGACTTTTTCAGTGTTGGCACAAATGATTTAATTCAATATACGATGGCTGCAGACAGAATGAACGAGTCTGTTGCCCATTTATATCAGCCGTATCATCCGGCTATTTTGAGATTAGTTAAAATGGTCATCGATGCGGCACATGCTCATAAAAAATGGGCAGGCATGTGTGGAGAAATGGCTGGGGATTCAATTGCTATTCCGTTATTGCTTGGATTGGGATTAGATGAATTTTCGATGAGTGCACCGTCCATGCTAAAAGCAAGAAAGCAAATCAATCAGCTTTCGCAAGCGAAAATGAAGCAACTTGTAGAAACGGCTTTGACAATGCAAACTTCCGAGCAAGTGAAACAATATGTTAAAGAAACGTTAAAAATATAATTAATTATAAGAAAGGGGACGTCTTAACAGTCATTTTGAGGCGTCCCCTTTGCGGTAGGGGTAGTGACAATTGCAAAGCGATAGGTACAATGGTTTTAGCGAGTATTTAATAGTGAAGCGATGGTTGCCTAAAATGTGCATACTTTTTTGAGAGCGCAATGAAAATTTACTTTTTTACTTTGACTCGGAAGAAAATCCTCTAAACTCATTGTTTTTTTGCATTTTCAAAGAACCCTCTTGTTATTTTAATTGAAGAAACACTACCAGTGGCGTCTAAAATGTTAGCTATGCAGAGCTTTGGGGCGCTACTTTTTGCGTTGTATGTGTAATTCTTATTTGCTCCTGCTACACCTTTAGAAGTACAAGCAATAAGCCATTAATTTCCCTGTAAAAAGTAGATAAGTTTTTTCAGTTGACATACATTTTTTTATCAACTAATATACTGGTAGGGGTATGGGTAAAATAAATAATGCCTACTTTAATAAATGGAGTTTCTATTTATTTTTTTAGTAATTTTTATACCCCTGTAGGTATGAAGTGGACATAGGAAACCAGTTAATTTTTGGTGTGAAAATGGCTACAAATATTAGTTGAGGAGAGATGAAATTGAATACAGTAACGGTTTATACAACAACAAGATGTCCGTATTGTGTCATGTTAAAAAACTTTTTGTCTGAACAAAATATTGCATTTGAAGAGGTGAATGTTGAGACGAAACCCGACATTGTGCAAAAGCTTTTAAACACAACAGGACAAATGGGTGTTCCTCAGACGGAAGTGAATGGTCAATGGTTTGTAGGCTATGACCCAAATAATATTATGAAGGCATTAAAAAATTAATCTTAGTATAGGTCGTAATCGGTAAACAACAACTAAAATGATTGAAAAATTCAACTTTATTCAGTAGAGAAAATTACCTCGACTGAATAGAGTTGATTTTAAACTTTGATATAGGAGGAGATGAAAATAGTAGAACAGGAACTTTATAAAAAAATTTATGACGTAAATGAATTTTATACTGCTCTTTATAAAGGACTAAGAACATTCAAATATATGAAAAACAATAAAAAGAACAATGAGCTGTCCTCACATTTTATTGAAAGGATTATGCTGGCTGTAACAGAAGTGAATGGCTGTGAGATTTGTTCATATGCACATACAAAATATGCTTTAGAACAAGGTATGAGCAATACAGAAATAAAAATGCTTCTTTCAGGGGATACGGATGGGATTTCTGAACAGGAAATGACGGCGATTATTTTTGCGCAGCATTATGCAGATACGAGAGGGAATCCTACTAGGGAAGCATGGAATCATCTAGTGAAAATCTATGGAACAGAAAAGGCATTAGGCATTTTGGGAGCAATTCGAGCAATAATGGCCGGGAATATATACGGAATTGCAATAAGCGCATTTAGAAGTCGTATGAAAGGTAGAAAGATTGAAAAGACCAATTTATTATATGAAATAAAAATGCTGATGAGCATTATTATTTTTTTACCTGTTGCTGTAATTCATGGATACATATCAAATCTATTTAAAGCTCCTGTTATTAATTTTAAATAACTTCCTTTATTACAGTAGACATATGAATTGATGACATGCGGGAGTGTTTGGACACCTGCTGAAATGGGCTTAAGGAATGCAGTAATCTTACTACCTATAGAGGCGGGTGGGAAACTTCGCTTTACTACCAGTACAAAATATGTGCTCCTGCGATTACTCGTCGCAAAAAATATTGCTGAAAGAAGTTAGATTTTAACGAAATTTTCACATTTCCATTCCATACTACAGAAGAAGGGAGATGTGAAAATGAAATTTAGCTTTGAAAATGATTGTTTAGTAGGGCATTTAGAATTTGGTAATTTGTATGCGTCGCCAAATAGTTTGAAGGGGTATAAGCCTTATGAATTAATGGTAACATCTTTAGTTACGTGCAGCGGTGCATTACTTGTAAAATTACTTCAAAAAAAACGGATAGCATTTACAGATGTGTCTTTTCAAGCAGAAGGAAATCGAAATCCTGATATAGCAAATCGAATTGAGTCCATTAAAATTACAGCATATATTACATTTGAAAATGTTATTGCAAAGGAACAATTAGAGAAAATTGAACAGCTAGTAATAAAAAATTGTGGGATGCTGCAAACGATTATTGATTCTGTAAATGTTACTTATAGCATTCAAACTAAGCCAGCTTATGGAGAGGGGGATGCTTATGATTAAAAAGTATTTCCCTCTCGTAATCATAGTATTATTAGGTTGCTATGCAATTTTCGACTTTTTATTAAAAGAAGATATGCTGGAAGCTGAAGTATCGAGTGAACAAGAAATCTTGGATGAGCCTTCTAAAGATACATCTGATGATTTGGCTGAAGCTAGCTTTATAGAATCTAGCCAAACTACACCCAAAATTGAAGTTGCCCCAAGCTTTGAATTATCAGATTTGACTGGGGCAACTGTTAATCTTTCCGACTTCAAAGGAAAAATCGTGATTTTAAACTTCTGGGCCAGTTGGTGTCCGCCATGTAGGGAAGAAATGCCGCATATGCAAAGTTTTTATGAAAAAAATAAAGAGAATGACATAGAAATAATTGCTGTTAACCTTACGAATCTTGATTCGGGACAACAAGCGATTGAACAATTTGTGCAAGATTATGGATTAACATTTCCTGTATTACTAGACGAGAAAGGGAATGTCGGGATAATGTACGAAATTATGACGATACCGACGAGCTATATTTTAGATGCTGAAGGACGAATTTTCCAAAAAATAATTGGCTCAATGGATGAACAAATAATGGATGATATAGTTAATGCAATTCGAATGTACGACCAAGAACACGGGGAATAGAAATTACCCCGTGTTTTCCTTTTTGAGGGGCTTTCATCAAATTTTCATATTTATATATTAACGTATAGGCTGGAGGTGACAAATGGCTATCTTTGTAAAGCTTATTTCTATAGCTACTATTTTCTTTAGCGTTGTTGCAGGTCTAATTCTTTATTATTGGCTAAGTTCATCTAATAAAGAGGAAAAGAAACAACAACCGGAGGAAGTTATTAATTTTTTAATGAATTTTATTATTTTTATGTGGATAGGAAAAATAATAATGAATTTCCCACTTTTTATAAAAGACCCTCTTGCTGTTTTGGCCTATCCAGCTGATTCAACTTCGTTTTATTTTGCAATTATAGGAAGCATTTTACGATTAGTTTATCAACGAAAAAAGATACAGCTTCCAATTTTTATAGCTGCCCTGCTTCCTGTTATTTTAGCCGCATCATTTATGTTTGAGTTTATTCAATTTTTGCAGGATAGCAATTTATACTCTTTAGTAAATATGATTTTTTATATGTTTCTCTTAAGCATTTTTTATTACTTAAATGAACGTATGCCAGCGTTAATTTTATTTTTAATTCTTTTAATGAGTTGGTTTGTTGGAACAATGATGATGTTCTTTACACAGCCATACGTATTGTTCTTAGGGTATTTATTATCTTTGCCGTTTATTTTAATATTCTTTTTATTCAATGTTGGTGTACTGATTTATATCCAAATAAAGAGGTGACGAAATGATTATAGAGACAGATACAGTCCTTTTAATAGGAATTTTTTTAGCATTTGGGGCGGGGGCCATTTCTTTTTTATCACCATGTGTATTACCTTTATTTCCTGCCTATTTATCCTACATTACAGGAATTAGTGTGATGGAAATTCAAGCAGAACAAACCGCTGCCATTCGAAAAAAACTATTAAGCCATTCTGTTATTTTTTTAATTGGAATTGGCGTTGTTTTTATTAGTTTAGGTGCCAGTGCTTCTTATTTAGGACAGTGGTTACAACAGTTATTCGTAGGAAATATTGCGTTACTTATACAGCGACTTGCTGGGATATTTATAATCTTTATGGGGTTAGTCGTTACGGGATGGTTAACAATACCAACCTTCATGAAGGAAAGAAGACTCCACTATACAAAAAAATCAACGAGCTATTTAGGGACATTCTTTGTTGGATTAGGTTTTGCAGCAGGCTGGACACCCTGCATCGGTCCGATTTTCGCATCGATTTTGCTGTTAGCTGCAACAAATCCAAGTCATGGTCTTCTCTATACGTTTATGTATGTAATTGGTTTTGCAGTGCCGTTTATTGTTTTAACATTTTTCATCGGTTCATCCAAATGGATTGTAGGCAAAACGGGAATCATTATGAAAGTGGGAGGGATTATGATGGTTCTCATGGGCATCCTTTTATTCTTCGGGCTAATGCCTCGTTTAAGCGCTTTTTTATTAAGGTTAATTGATGGAACATGGCTATCTAATTTAGGATAGGAGGGAGCATATAGTAGTGAAAAAAGTAGTATTAAGCTTATTTTTAATTGCAATGGTTGGTTATGCATTAGTTGAATACATATCAACTCATTCTAGTCGAGTAAGTACAAATACACCTGTTATTTCTTCTAATACTGATATGGAAATTACAGAGACAAATGATGTAGGTATTAGACGTGGGAATATTGCGCCTGATTTTACGTTGGAAACACTGGAAGGTGAGACTCTTTCACTTTCAGAATTCAAGGGGAAAAAGGTATTCCTAAATTTTTGGGCTACTTGGTGTCCACCTTGTCGAGCAGAGATGCCAGATATACAAAAATTTTCTGAAGACGAGGATGTGCTCGTTTTCGCTATTAATTTAACGCATACAGAAGATACTTTAATAACTGTTAATAATTTCATTCAAGATAAAGGGTTCACTTCTCCAGTTTTAATTGATAAAAATGGAGAAGTCGCTGAACTGTTTCGGGTTCAGGCCTATCCGACATCTTATATGATTGATTCAAACGGGAGAATTCAGTACGTGGCATTAGGTGCACTGAATTACGATTTGATGGTTAAAGAGTTTAGGAAGTTAAAGTAATTGGGGGTGTCATTTTGAAGCAAAAGATTTTAGTAGTTGAAGATGACCAAATGATTCGTAATTTAATTAAGATTTATTTACAAAAAGAAGGATATGAAGTGGTGGAAGCAACGGATGGAGAAATGGCGAAGCGTGTATTTCTAACTGAGCATCCATGCTTAATTATTTTGGATTTAATGCTTCCAAAAATCAGTGGAGAACAATTATGTGAGTGGATTAAAGAGCAAGAAAGAAATGAAGTATCTATTATTATGTTAAGCGCAAAAGTACAAACTGCTGATAAAATTCATGGGCTTCGATTAGGTGCAGATGGTTATATGACAAAGCCGTTTGACCCAGAAGAATTACTTGCTCATGTAGAAGCGATATTAAGGAGGACAGGTCAATTTTGCCAAAAAATTTCATACGGTGGTTTATGCATTAAACCAAGAAAGGGGGAGGTTGTTTTATATAATCAAAAAATTCACCTAACAAAACACGAATTTCAATTATTGTATTATTTTATGGAGAATCCAAACATTGTCATACCGCGTGAAAACTTGTTGGAGCACTTATATCCACATCTTGAAAAAGAGGTGATGGAAAGAACAATTGATGCACATATAAAAAAACTTCGCGAAAAGATTGAAGAGAATTCTAGTAAGCCAAAAAGGATTCAAACAGTTCGTGGAATGGGGTATAAATTTGTTACGGAATAAACTGACGTTGTTTTTGCCAAAGAAGTTTTTATGGCGCTTAACTTTAGCGAATAGTTTCATAATCACTGCTTTTATTCTAGATAGGTTCAAGCAATGGAAATATTTGTTTTTACATAGTAGTAATATATAGGGTACAAAGGAATGATTATCTCGAGAGATAATAGGAGTATTTTATATAAAATATGCCGAATTTAGCATATGGAAAGGCATAAAGGGGAATTTGTCCAATTATTGTAGGAGCGATAATTTATCCTTTATCTAAAAAGCACCATAAGAGTAAGAGGAATAAATTAAAAAATTAATTCATATAAAACTTGTAGGATAAGAAGGGATATGCTACAATAAAAAATAATTTCATAGCTTATCAAGAGAGATTGAGGGATTTGGCCCGATGACGTCTCAGCAACCAGCTACATGTAGTATGGTGCTAATTCCAATAGGCGATAGCCTTAAAGATGAGCGTAAACGATTAATAGGAATCGAAGCTCTCTTTGTAAAAAGGGGGCTTTTTTATTTTAAAGAAAGCAGGGATGTACAATGACAAATGATTTACTACAGGCAATTGAAGTATTAAAGGGGAAGAAATGGGTGGATTTAACACATACATTCGGGCCAGATTCCCCTCATTTTTTCATGTTTGAGGATGCGAAGTTTGAAACGCTGTTTTCACATGATGAAGGTTTTTTTGCGCAGCAATTTTCATTCCCAGGTCAATATGGTACACATATTGACCCACCGATTCATTTCGTGTGTGATACACGCTACTTAGATGAGTTAGATTTGAAGGAGCTTGTGCTACCACTCGTTGTTATTGATATGTCAAAGGAAGCGAAGGAGGATAATGATTTCACTTTAAGTGTACAGGATATTTTAGCGTTCGAGGCTGAGCATGGTGAAATTGAAGCAGGTACATTTGTTGCCTTGCGCACAGATTGGAGTAAGCGCTGGCCGGATAAAGAAGCATTTAATAACAAAGATAAGGAAGGGAATAATCATATTCCAGGCTGGGGTTTAGAGGCACTACAGTTTTTATTTAAAGAGCGTAAAGTGAGTGCTGTTGGACATGAAACATTTGATACTGATTCTGCTGCAGATTTCCTCAGAAATGGTAAGCTTGAGGGAGAATATTTTGTACTTGAGCAAGATACGTATCAAATCGAGCTATTAACCAATTTAGATCAGCTTCCAGCAAAGGGAGCCGTTATTTTTAATATCGTACCAAAGCCGGAAAAAGCATCTGGCTTCCCAGTGCGCTCATTTGCAATTTTACCTTAAATAAGGGGGGAGGGCTAAGGAGTTGTCCGAAAAGTCCATTTTGTTTTGACACCGCATTGAAATCAGTGTTTTCATCGCTTCCCTTTTACTGAAGGAGTACACTGCTAAGGCCCATGTTCATCCCATTTTTAAAAGAGGCGTTTTCTATTTATATGAATCAGCATTTTGTGAAACATCATCGCTACTGTCCAAAATGCCGGCTATGCACGGCTTTTTGGACAGCCCCACGCTACCTCTCCTTTTTAAGAATGCACACGTAAAATAGTAATTCTTCTTGAAATAGCCGTTATTTTTTCTCGTTTAGAGTGGCTATAAATTCTTTTGTTGTGTTGTAAATGTATTGGATTTCTTTAGTGGAAAGCCCCTTTAATAGCTCTTGCTGATAATATATCAACGTTTCCTTTGTTTCAATATCTGGTGATTTCGCTACATCCCCAAAATTGAAAAGTTCGTGTAAGTCAATTTCTAAAGCATTAAGTATATTTTCTAAAGTGCTAATTGTTAAATTAGCAACTCCTCGTTCTATTTCAGAAATACGTGGTCGTGTTATACCCGCCCTCTCACCTAATTGCTCCTGAGTAAGGTTTTTACGTTTTCGATAGCGTTTTATTTGAGTTCCCAGTAAAATATTCAGTTTGGACATAGTGTTCACCTCTCCTAGTACTAAGATTAGTGAACTTGTACCAGAAAATATGTACTAATATAGTGTCCTTAATAATGTTATGTATACTATAATAGTTCATTTATGGTGAAAGGGTATTTTAATGATTAGTTTTTAGCAAAAAGTAAGATTTATTTAGTCGATTAATAAGACTTATAAACGAGAAAATTACGATAAAATCATTTTCCATTTGTAATTTTAACTGCTATTAGTAAAGTTATTTGCGACGAGTAACCGCAGGAGTATATTATTTTTATACCGATAGCTACAGAAATCTCCCACTTCTATAAGTGACAAGATGAATGCAAGCATTAGACTTGTTTCAGTGGCTGTTCAAACACCTGCTGATAATGAGGAGCTAAGTACGTCCCGTAACAAGAACTAAGTGTCTAACATCGTGTAGGTCTAAGCGCCAGTGGATGTTACAGATTTTGAAGGGAGCTTTGCATGATGCAGGTCAGTTAGCCGCTAGTGCATGTCGTGATGGTTTTAATTCAACTTCCTTGAAATAATCTGGGAGAGAGGCGTAATTGATAATAGCAAGAAATGGCTTGAAAATCCATGTTTGCAATCTTTTATAACGGCATATGATTTTCTAAACGTTAGCTCTTTCCATAAAAACAAAAAGTGTCTGAAAAGCAGTGCGTTCGCATGTTTTTCAGACACCTTTCTATAACTATGGGAGATTAAGACTTTTTGAAATTTCATTTGCTTCGTGGACGGCACGAACACCGGCAGACATAACTTTGTCTCGAGTAAAACGGAAGCCTGGTCCAGCGATTGAAAGAAAGGCAATCATATTGCCTTCAGAGTCGAGAATGGGCGTGGAGATGCCATTTTCATTTTCATCGAGTTCGCCAAAGGTTGTTCCGAAGCCGCGTTCACGAATGATTTGCAGCTCTTTTTTGAGCTCCTGTGGGTCTGTCATTGTAAAGGGTGTCACTTGTTTTAATGGTTTTTCTAAGTAAATATTTAATTCTTCTTCTGACCAACTGCTTAAAAATAACTTTCCATTAGAAGAAGAGTGTAGTGGTGACATTTCATTTACATAATCTGCAATACGAATACTATGGGATGGATTAATTTGTTCAACCGTCAGTATTTGTGATGACTTAGGAACACCTAACAAGACAGATTCTTGGAAGAAATCACGTAATCGCTCCATACTAGGTAATGCACGACGAATTAAATGACTATAATTATCCGTGTTTGCCGCTAATCGAATGATTTCATAGCCTATTTGATAGCCTTTCGTTAAAGGGTCTCTTTCGATTAAGTTATGGCTTTCTAGTGTTGATAGCATGCGCCAAACTGTAGTACGATTCATGCCTGTTGCACTAACTAAATCTGCTAATTGAATAGGAGAACGATTATTTGCAATAATTTTTAGTAAAGAAATTGCTCGATCCACTGCCTGTACTGTAGGGCCTTCGATTTTATTCATACGATTATTCATAACAAATTTGCTTCCCACCTTTTATTTCATAGTAGTGAAGGTGATTGACTCTCATCAAGTGTTAAAGCCTTTAATAATTGATCAAAAGAAATCGTATCAATTTTTGTATTCGTATCATCATAAATAGTAAACTCTTTTTTACCTGTTTCTACAAACCTTGCGAAAACGTCTTTAACAGAAGTATTTATATGGAATCCATCTTCGAAAAATACGGAGCTTAACTCACTACTGCTCGAATAATTTATTATATCACATAAGCGAAGAAGATTCATACGTCGGTAAATATCGCGATCGCCAACTAATTTTTTGACAAATTCAGTTCGGGGATTTGTAATGATTTCATACGGTGTATCGAATTGTACAATTTCCCCTTTTTCCATAATAATGATTCGGTCTGCTAATCTGATTGCTTCATCTACATCATGAGTGACAAATAGAATCGTTTGCTTCAATTGACGCTGAATTTTATGCAGTTCATCTTGCAGGCTAGTTCGTGTAATCGCATCAATTGCTCCAAATGGCTCATCCATTAGTAAAATCGAAGGATTAGCGGCCATTGCGCGGGCAATACCTACACGTTGCTGCTGACCTCCCGAAAGCTGGTTTGGATAGCGCTTTCTAAATTGATTAGGGTCGAGATGAACTAATATTAAAAGCTCATCTACCCGTTTCGTTATTGCTTCTTGTTCCCATTTTAATAATTGTGGGACAACTGAAATATTTTGTTCTATCGTCATATGAGGAAATAAGCCATTCTGTTGAATAACGTATCCAATTTGTCGGCGAAGCTCCTCTGGCTTAAATTTCATTACATCTTGTCCATTTATTTCAATAGAGCCTGAAGTCAGTTCATAAATTCGATTCGTCATTTTTAATAATGTTGTTTTTCCACAACCAGAAGGACCTAAAAATACGATGAATTCGCCCTCATTAATCGTTAAATTAATATTATTTACGGCAGGAGCTTGTGCATTTGGATATTGTTTGCACAAATTTTTATAGACGATACTCATTTTGAACCTCCATTCATATCAAATAGATTGACGTTAATTATTTTTTAATAAGTTATGTTCTTTTAAAAATGCTGTTGCTACATCTTCTACTTCTTCCTTTGCATCGCCATCAATTTGCCAGTTCATTTTTTGAACCGCTTCATCTGTTAATAATGGAGCAAGTTCGTCTAAGCGCTGTTGGATGGATGGGTAAGCTTTTAAAATATCTTCGCGAATCAATGGGGCAACATTGTATGCAGGGAAGAAGTCTTGTTCATCTGCAAGTAACTTTAAATCGTAACCGCTAATTTGGCCATCTGTACCAATGACTACTGTTACATCAGATTCATCTTCTAATAATGGTTGGTAGCGTAAGTTATAGTCGATTTGGAATTGCTTTTTAAAAGTGAAGCCACCTTGGTCAGCATATAGTTTTTGAAGACCTAATAAGCCATCCTCGCGTAAATCGAATTCTTGTGGGAAAGATAATATTAAGCTATTTGCATTGTCAGCTAAATCACTAAATGTTTCGATTCCGAGCTGTGATGCTAAGTCCTTTTTCATTGCAAAGCCATATGTGCTGTTGTGTGCTGCGGGCTCTAAGTACTCTAAGCCGATTTTTTTGAATTCTTCACGTACATAATTTAAAACCTTTTCTTGGTCACGCTCCACTGGCTGTTGGAACATCACTGTTAATGCTGTCCCTGTATATTCAGGATAGATGCTTAAATCTCCTTTTTTCAGCGCTTCATATGTTGGATTTGTACCACCTAAAAACAATTTACGCTCTACTTTGATGCCCTCATCTTCTAATATTTGCACATACATTTCACCCATCAGTTGATTTTCGGTGTTGTCTTTTGAACCGACAATAACTGTTGGTTGGTCTGAATCACCTGATTTAGAAGAGCAAGCAGATAAAACTGAAATAGTCATTACTGTGATAAATATTAGAATAAGCTTTTTAAATTTCATAATAGTAAATCCTCCTAAAATATTAGTTGTAGAATACGAGCTTTTTTTGAATAAAACTTAAAATAAACTCACTTGATATGGCTAAAATTGCTACTGGGACAGCCCCGAGTAATAAAATACTTTGGCTCATCATCCCTACGCCACTAATAATATAGTTTCCTAAACCACCACCTCCAATCATGACAGCTAATGTAGCACTTGCTATAACTTCAACATTTGCCGTACGAATACCCGTTAATACAATGGGGAGCGCTAGCGGTAATTCAATTTTAAAAATCGTTTGGAGTTTAGTCATTCCCATTCCATACGCTGCTTCTCGAATATTCGGATTAATATCACGGAAAGCAATATAAGTATTAATGATAATCGGTGGACACGCTAAAATTGTAAGCGCTAACACAGCGGGTTTAAAACCAACACCTAAAATAGGAAGTGCTAGTGCTAGTATAGCGAGACTAGGAACAACGCGAATCATATTAATAATATCTATTACAAAAGGTGCTATATTTACTTTCCTTGAAATCCAAATGCCGAGAGGTACGCAAATAACAATAGCAATTAAAATGGCGGTTAAACTTAGCAGAATATGTGAACCTAAATTTGTATAAAATGTTGTTGAATTTGTTGCAAAATAATTTTTTATTTCGGTAAATAGCAAATTATTCCCCCCCCTTTAACTAATCTTTGGTCTAAACGCTTTATCAAGCATTCTGAAAATAATATCTGCAAGGATAGCTAGTAAAGCAATTGAGATTGTACCTGCAATAATTTTCTCTGTATGCTGTGAGCGCAAGCCTTGGAAAATTAAAGAGCCGAGACCGCCAGCACCAATCCAAGCAGCTATAGATGCGATAGAAATAATAGAAACAGTTGCAACTCGAATACCAGCTAGTACGACAGGGACGGCAAGTGGTACTTCGATTCTTCTTAAAATCTGCCATTTAGTCATGCCCATCCCTTTTGCAGATTCAATAATTAATGGGTCAATTCCATCAATCGCAGCAACAATATTACGTACTAAAATCATTTGACTATAGGCAACAAGCCCAATAATGGCAGTTGTTTTTCCTAATCCTGTATAAGGAATTAATGTTGCAAACAAAGCTAAGCTAGGGATTGTGTAAATTAATCCTAAGAGCGATGTAATAGGTGTGTGGAAGCGTCGGTATTTCAAAACTAAAACGCCTATTGGAATCGCGACAATAAGTGCAATGCCTAAACTAGCAAAGGTTAAAAATAGGTGCTCGCCTAACAGCTTCAATATACTGTTCAAATTGTTGAATAAATAGCCCATACATACCTCCTAATAATTATAATATTCAGAATAATGAGTTCGCATAATGAACTAGTTATTCGTATTTTGCAACTTTACAAAAGTATAAACTGTATAATTTATCTTCGTCAATCTATTTTTTTCTTTATTTTTTGGCTTTTTTCTATATTGACAGTATTTACGAAATAGTCTTATAATTTCATCAATAATCAAATTACGAAAAATATGTTCATATTACGAACTTATTTTACTTGATTTAAGAAGTGGAGGATAAGACATGGGCATGATGGCTTGAGAAATAGAAAAGCCATTAATCATTGAAAGGTAAATTAGATGAATTATAAGGATATTGAATTTTGTCATGCTAGTAGTTTGCAAATTTATCCCGCATTAACGGGCAGTAAGCCTCCCACTTTCAGACTTAAGTGAAAAACGGCTAAAGGATAAGTGGGAGAACAACTGCCCGTAAAAGCCCGATTGGTTCAACTAACAATCCGTGGAGAAAAACCTCCATGGATTGGAGTTTCACTTTATCCCGCATTAACGGGCAGTAAGCCTCCCACTTTCAGACTTAAGTGAAAAACGGCTAAAGGATAAGTGGGAGAACAACTGCCCGTAAAAGCCCGATTGGTTCAACTAACAATCCGTGGAGAAAAGCCTCCACAGATTGGAGTTTCACTTTATGGATTGCGATAAATAGCTAGTGAATAGATGAAAAAGTAACAGCAAATTAAAAGTGAAGGAGATGAAAAAATTGAGTACTATCACACAGTTTTCAATGGATTATTTTAATTTAAAAGGAAAGGTTGCAATTGTCACAGGAGGAAATTCAGGTATTGGTCAAGCATTAGCACTTGCTTTAGCGAAGGCTGGTGCGAATATTTTTGTGGTTAGTGTCGCGGATGACAATGGTGAAACGAAGTCATTGATTGAGGCAGAGGGAGTGCAATATCATGCGATGTTTGCTGATATTACTGCAGAGGGGGCTTGCGCGGAAGTTGCCAAATCTTGTGTTGAGCATTTTGGGAAAATTGATATTTTAATGAACAATGCTGGCATTTGTATTAATGAGCCGGATGTCACAAAATTTACGCGTGTGCAATGGGATAAAATGATTGCCCTTAATTTAACGGCTAGCTTTGAATTAGCACATGAAGTAGCGAAATATTTTATACCTCAAAAGTCAGGGAAAATTATTAATACATGCTCTTTATTTTCTTATTTAGGTGGGCAATGGTCCCCAGCATATGCAGCAAGTAAGCATGGTTTAGCTGGCTTTACTAAAGCATATTGTGACGAACTGGCTCAGTTTAATATTCAAGTAAACGGTATTGCCCCGGGGTATTTTGCAACCGCTGTCACAGCAGATACTCGTGCAAATGCAGAAGCGAATCAGCGCGTATTAAACCATATTCCTGCCAATCGTTGGGGTGAGTTGAAAGATTTAATGGGGGCGGCTGTATTTTTAGCCTCGGAAGCATCGAATTATGTAAATGGAACTTTATTAAATGTTGATGGTGGTTATCTAGTTAGATAGATGAATGTTGCTTTATCCTGCATTAACGGGCAGTAAGCCCCACTGATTGAAGTTTCGCTTTATCAAATGGGTGTAACACCTATGATTATCGGCTTGTTAATTATACACATAGTAAAAAATAAAGGAGCGAATGGACGATGACACAGGAAATTTTACAAAAGAAAGAGCATTTACTTGATGCATTGCGTCAGGTGATTGCATCAGAGCGAATTAATGCAGAGGAAGAAGCTTTATATGATGCTTCAGCAGACCGTTATAAAAAATATGCGAAGGCAAAAAAGGCGTTAGATACCCCCCTTCCAATTGCGATTGTTTACCCAATAAATGCGCAGGAAGTACAAGCATTACTTATGTTTTGTAATGAGCATTTTATTAATGTTATCCCACGTAGCGGTAAAACATCGACAGAGGGAGGGTTAGAGAACTGGAAGGATTTAACGATTGTAATCGATTGCTCTAAAATGAATCAAATTATTAAAATCGACCCTTATAATATGCAAGCAACAGTACAAGCAGGTGTACCATTACAAATATTAGAAGATGAATTAAGAAAAATTGGCTACACAACTGGGCATTCCCCGCAATCTAAACCGGTCGCACAGTATGGTGGATTGCTAGCAACACGTAGTATTGGTCAATTTTCAACGCTTTACGGTGCTATTGAGGATATGGTTGTTGGTCTAGAATGTGTTTTCCCAACAGGGCATATTTCCAAAATTAAAAATGTCTCACGCCGAGCTGGTGGTCCAGATATTCGCCATATTGTCATCGGAAATGAAGGAGCATTATGCGTTATTACAGAGGTAACGATTAAAATTTTTAAATATTACCCAAGCAATCATGTATTCCAAAGCTATTTAGTTAAAGATATTGAAACGGGAATCAAAATTTTGCGTGAGGTCATCGTCAATGGCTTCCGCCCATCAGTAGCAAGAGTTTATTCAGAGGAAGATGCAAGGCAGCATTTTGCTCATTTCTATAAAGAAAAATGCGTGCTCATCTTTATGTCTGAAGGACCGAAAAGTATTGTAGAGGCAACAAGTATAGCAATTGAAGAGGCAGTGGAGCAGTTCAAAGACGATGTCATTGAGGAAGTAGAGCCTATACTAATTGAAAAATGGTTCAATCAATTAAACTGGACACAGGAAAATTTAGATGCAGAATTTGAGCGTATGGTGAAATTAAGTGAGCATGATGGCTTTACAACAGAAATTTCAGGTGATTGGGAAACGATTCCTAAAATATACAATAACGTAATTCAGCGCATTCGTACGGAATTCCCTCACGCAAAGGATTTAACGATGCTTGGTGGGCATTCTTCTCATAGCTATCTAAATGGGACAAATATGTACTTTGTTTATAACTACAATATTAACTGCGAGCCTGATGAGGAAATGATTACGTATCATCATCCGCTTCAAACAATTATTGTGGAAGAAACGTTGAAACTTGAAGGCTCGATGTGTCATCATCACGGTATTGGTAAATATCGCTCTGAATGGACAAAAGAAGAGCATGGCTCAGCATACTATATGTTGGAGCAATTAAAGGCTGCCTTTGACCCGAATGGTATTATGAATCATGGTACGATTTTCCCTCAAAAAGAAATTAACAAGTTCATTAAATAATGAGGTGGCTGTTTGAAAAAATATATTTTAGCTATTGATAATGGTTCACAAAGCACAAAGGTAGCTTTATATGATTTGGAAGGGAATGAGGCTTCATATGGCTCGTTTCCGCTACGTGAACCTTTAACACCAGCACCAGGTGTTGTTGAGCATCCAGATGATGATTTATGGCATAGTGTGACGAAGGCGATTGAACAATGCTTAAAGAATTTCCAAGGTGATTTGGAGCATATTATTGGCATTGGTCTTTGTACGATCCGTTGTTGCCGAGTGTTATTAAACGAACAATTTCAATTAGCTTCTCCTGTCATGAGCTGGATGGATGCGCGGTTAAATGCGCCTTATCGACATGAGGACGAGCATGTACATTATGTAACGACGACTTCGGGTTATATTAATTTTCGCTTAACTGGCGAAATAAAAGATAGTGCAGCAAATTATGAGGTTCATTGGCCATTAGATTATAGGACATTAAATTGGTTTGAAGATGAGGCGAAAATTGCAGCCTTTGGTTTGAAGCGTAGCATGTTATTTGAGCTTGTGAAACCAGGAGAGAAATTAGGTAATTTACGTAAAGAACTAGCAGAGAAGTGGGGGCTACCCTCTGCGATTCCGGTAGTAGCAACTGCTAACGATAAAGCGGTAGATGTGCTCGGCTCTGGTATCCATGATGAATCCACGATGATGATTTCATTAGGTACATTTATTTCAGCAATGACGCTAAGCGATTATTATTTTGATAATGCCAAGAGTTTTTTTCCGACGCTTGCTAGCATCCCGTTTAAATATGTGTATGAAACAAATGGGATTAGGCGGGGGATGTGGACAGTTAGCTGGTTTAAAAAATTAATTGGTGAAAATCTATTGCTACAATCAAATAAAAATTCGATGAGCGAAGAAGGTTATTTGAATAAAATGGCAGAAGGCATACCTGTAGGAAGTGATGGTTTAATTACAATACTGGATTGGCTACCACCACCATCAGCACCTTATAGAAAAGGAATTATGCTTGGTTTTGACCAAAGGCATACGGCATTTCATATTTATCGTTCTATTTTAGAGGCAATTGCGTTTAATATAAAAAATAATGTAGATGAAATGCTTGATGAAACGGACGGGAAAATGGAACGAATCATTATTAATGGCGGCGGAGCTAAAAGCGATGTGCTTGCGCAAATTATTGCAGATCTATTTAATTTACCTGTGATGCGCCGTAAAGGCAGTAGCAGTGCATGCTTAGGAGCAGCAATTTGTACAGCCAAGTATTTAAATATTTATGAAACCTTTAGCGCTGCTAGTGAGGCAATGATTCGAACAGAAAAAATTTTTTATCCAAATAGTAATAACCATGTACTTTATAATCGAATCAATGAGCAAGTGATTAAAAAAGTTCGGCAGCATACGGATGAAATATTAAAGCTTTCCTATCCTATTTTTCAATAAATAAATTTATGTAAGAGGAACCTTCTAATCAACTATGAGATGGAAGGTTCTTTTTGGACAGTAGCGATGATGTTTGACAAAATGTGAACTCCCCTAAATAGAGAATACCTCTTTTAAAAATAGACTTTTCAGACAACTCTATTTCCTTCCCATCGGAATTCCATTAAACTAAATTTAGATGTTACATTGAAGGGGTGGAGTTGCTATGAAGGAAACGTATTTTCGTGCTTATCAAATGGTTCATAAGCAAGCTTTGAAAGTGATGAAGTGGCGAAAGCCTGTTTTAATCGAAGGGGAGAATGCCTTACTGAAATTACCGCAAATCATTACCGACAATGATATTAAGAGGGTTTTGATTGTGACAGACAAAGGTATTGTTAAGGCAGGATTGATGAAGCATTTATTAGTCGCATTCGATAAAGTTGGCATTGAATATACAATTTATCAGGATACTGTGCCAAATCCGACGATTGATAATATTGAGGACGCTTTAGCGCTTTATAAGGCACAGCGTTGTCAGGGGATTATTGCATTTGGTGGTGGTTCACCGATGGATTGTGCGAAGGGTGTTGGTGCAAGAGTCGCACGCCCAAATAAAACGATAGAGCAATTAAAGGGGCAGCTAAAAGTGAATAAAGCAATTCCACTACTTTTTGCGATTCCAACGACTGCGGGTACAGGGAGTGAAACGACATTGGCGGCAGTTGTCTCGAATAGCCGTACACATGAAAAATATGCGCTTATGGACTTGTCGCTCATTCCTCATTTTGCGGTGCTTGACCCCGTGTTAACGCTAAATTTACCAAAGCATATAACTGCTACAACAGGGATGGATGCTTTAACACATGCGATTGAGGCTTATATTGGTCGCAGTAATACGAGTGAAACGAAAATGTGTAGCGAGGAGGCAGTGCGGCTTATTTTTAGCAATCTTTTAACGGCTTATGAGGATGGACAAAATATAGCAGCACGTAAAAATATGCAGAAAGCCTCGTTTTTAGCAGGTGTAGCCTTTACGAGGGCATTTGTCGGCTATGTACATGCGATTGCTCATACATTAGGCGGTTTTTATAAAACGCCTCATGGCTTAGCTAATGCTGTGATTTTACCTTATGTTTTAGAATATTATGGGGACGCAGTTTATGACCAGTTAGCTAAGCTATCCGACGTTATAGGATTATCAAATAAAGAATATAGTAATGAAGCAAAGGCAAAGCAGCTCATAAGTGAAATTCGGGAATTAAATGCTAAGATGGGAATTCCCGAAAAAATCGAAGGTATTGAAGAAAAGGATATTCCGTTAATGGTAGAGCGCGCATATCGAGAGGCGAATCCGTTATACCCCGTACCAAAAATTTTAGATAAGCATCAATTAACTGAGCTTTATTATTTAATTAAAGAGTAAAAACTCCTGAATCGCTCATAAAAAGTATAAATTCGCTCATAAAACATCCGAATTCGCTCGTAAAACGGCAATTTTCGCTCATAACATATGCATTAATGGAAAAAATCGAAGGCTGTTCGAAAACGTACGTTTTCGAACAGCCTCTTTTTACGCCTACTGTTTTGATTCAGAGACGACCCATTGCTGTGACCAGTTTTCGATTGTTCTTAAAATCGGCTCTATGGAATGGCCTTTTTCTGTTAATGAATATTCAATAACTACTGGTGTTTCTGGTATAACCTCACGTTTAACGACCTCTTGCTGTTCTAATTCCTTCAAACGCTCAGACAATACTTTGCTGCTAATGCCGATTGCAGATTGAATTTCACTGAATCGTTGCGAGCCTGATAGTAATTGATAAATAACTAATGCAGTCCATCTTTGACTTAATAATGAGATGGCTTTTTCAAATTTTGGGCAAATTGTTGGCTGTTTCATATTTTCATTACACCTCGCTTAATTAAATTATAACACAAAATAATAAATTAATTACAAAAGGAAATTAAGTTACTTGACAAAATAAAATTACGTAAGTAAACTAAGTTACATAAAGTAAGTTATGGAGGAGAAAACAGTAATGAATGCTAATGAAATAGGGAAAGTTATTTTAAGAGCCATACTAGGCCTTACGTTTTTTATTCACGGTTTTTCAAAGTTTCAAGGTGGAATTGCCAATACCGCAGGGTTTTTTGATAGCATAGGTGTTCCAGGATTCATGGCGTATGTTGTAGCAGTAATTGAATTGGTAGGTGGCATTATTTTGATTCTCGGTTTAGGAACACGAGTTGTTTCGATGTTACTTGCAGTTATTATGATAGGTGCCATTTTTACTGTGAAGCTTTCAGCCGGTTTTCTTGGTGATGGTCAAATGGCAGGCTACGAGCTGGAATTGCTTTTATTAGCGATGTCTGTTTATTTCATTTTTACAAATCAATCAAAAATTTCTTTAGACCAAAAATTTTCAACTAATAATTAGGGGGATTACGATGAGATTTCATACGAAGCCAACAACATTTGTAGGACATGTCAAAATTAAAGTAACAAATTTAGAGCAATCAATACAGTTTTACCGAGATATTCTTGGATTCGATATTTTAGAGCAAACAGCTTCAGCAGTAAAGCTTACGACAGATGGGAAAACAAGTATTTTATCACTTGAGCAACCTGAAAATGTGATTGCGAAGCAGGGAAGAACAACGGGGCTTTATCATTTTGCACTGCTGTTACCAGAAAAATCAGATTTAGCAAATATTGTTGTACATTTAGTGGAACACGGTATTCGCTTTGGTTCATCAGACCATCTTGTAAGTGAGGCATTGTATTTGAATGACCCTGATGGCAACCAAATTGAAATTTATATAGATAGAGCACCTTCTGAATGGGCTTGGCTGGAGGGAGAGGTAGCAATGACAGTCGACCCATTAGATTTTGAGCGATTGTTGAAAAACGTAACAGCAAATAAATGGGAAGGTATGCCTGAAAAAACAGTAATGGGTCATATTCATTTACATGTTGCAGAATTAAAAGAAGTAGAAGAATTTTATGTGAAAGGTCTCGGATTGGATGTTGTTAATCGCTATGGCGGGCAGGCATTATTCCTTTCAGATGCTAAATATCATCACCATGTTGCTGTCAACGTGTGGAATGGCGTAGGAGCACCAAAGCCAGCTAAAAATAGCGTAGGTCTTGAGTTCTTTACACTTGTTTATGCAAATGAAGAAGCACGTCAAGAGGTAGTTCGTAATTTACAACAAATCGGAAGTGGCGTTGTGGAAGAAAATAATCGCATTATAACACAGGACCCTTCAGGAAATTCAATTATATTAGCTGTTTAACTCCTTTGGGCAATATTTACGGCGATGAGTAACCGCAGGAGCACATGTTTTTTATACCGAAAACGTTAGCGAGAGATACAGAACTTTTACCTCTATAGATGAGAGAGGAGTGCCAGCATTAGACCCGTTTCAGTAGGTAATCAAACACCCGCTGAATCACAGGAGCTCAGTCTAAGAACATCGCTTTCTACGATAATGACTGAGTGACCAACATTTGTGAGGGCTTCCGCTTCCGGTGGATGTCACAGATTTTGAATGGAGGAAACTATGAGTCAAGAAAAGAATAGCAACTTTGAAATTGGTATTTATACACTTGCGGATATGGGACCTGACCCATTTACTGACCATACAGTAAATGCTAAGCAGAGAGTTAATGAGATTATAAAGGCTGCACAGCTCGCTGATGAAGCTGGACTAGATGTTTTTGGGGTTGGAGAGCATCATCGTTTAGACTATGCTGTCTCATCTCCAGCCGTAATACTGGCTGCGATTGCAAGGGAGACGCAGCAAATTAAGCTAACGAGTACGACAAGTGTGCTAAGTACGCTTGACCCGGTACGCTTATTTGAGGATTTTGCAACATTGGATTTACTTTCAAATGGTCGTGCTGAAATTTTAGCTGGGCGCGGAGCCTTTATCGAATCATTCCCACTTTTCGGATATAGTACAAACGATTATGATGAATTGTTTACGGAGCATATGGAATTGCTTTTACAATTAAATAATAATAAGACGGTCACTTGGTCGGGCAATTTCCGCTCGCCATTAAAAGATGCAGAAATAGCGCCACGCCCTTTGCAAGAACAGCTACCAATATGGATTGGCGTCGGAGGCACTCCTGAAAGTGCGGTACGTGCTGGGAAGTTTGGTGTTGGCATGGCTTTAGCTATTTTAGGTGGTGACCCAAATCGTTTCAAACCACTTGTGGAGCTTTACCGCCAAGCGGGTAAGGAGGCGGGACATTTGCCTGAAGCTTTGCAAGTTGCTGTAACGGGCCATATGTATATCGCTGAAACGAGCCAGCAAGCAAAGAATGAATTTTATCCGTATTATTCTAATTATTGGTACTATGTAAATCGTCAACGTGGATTTGGCACGAAAATGACGAGGAATGAATTTGAGCAAATGGCAAGCCCCAATACGGCGCTTTTTGTAGGGAGCCCAGAGCAAATAGTTGAAAAGATACTTCGTCAATATGAGCTATTTGGTCATAGACGCTTTTTAGCACAAGTCGATATCGGTGGATTGCCTTTCGAGAAGGTTGAAAAAAACATCGAGCTGCTCTCAACAGAAGTAGCACCGAGAATTCGTAAAATACTAGGTAATTAGCAATAGCATTCAGCATAAAATTGGAGGAAAAGAAAATGAAAATTGCAGTAATTGGAGCAAGTGGAAAAGCAGGAAATCTTATTTTAAAAGAAGCAGCTAGCCGTGGGCATGAAATGACTGCTATCGTAAGAGATAAAGTAAAATTACAAAATAATAATACAGCAGTTATCGAAAAAGATGTTCTTAAGCTGACAGCAGCAGATTTAACTTCATTTGAAGTAGTTGTCAATGCTTTTGGTGCGCCACTTGGCGAAGAACAAGCGCATATAAATGTAGGACGCACATTAATAGAGGCGTTAAAAGGTTCAGCAACGCGACTAATCGTTGTCGGCGGTGCAGGTAGCTTATATGTCGATGAAAATAAAACGCTAAAGCTAATCGATACAGAGGAATTTCCAGAAGTAGTGAAGCCAACAGCAAAAGGACAAGGGCGCAATTTAGAAGAATTACAGCAAACAACTGATTTAACATGGACATTTATTAGCCCATCTGCTTTTTTTGATGCAGAAGGAAAAAGAACAGGAGCATATCAATTAGGCAAAGACCGTCTCCTTATAAATTCAAAAGGTGAAAGCTATATTAGTTATGCAGATTATGCTATTGCAGTGGTGGATGAAATTGAGAATGCTCAACATTTAAAGCAACGATTTACTGTCGTAGCTGAATAATTGAAGGCGGAGCTGTTCGAAAAGCTATGCTTAGTCGGCATTTTGGGGAGTAGTGATGATGTTTGATAAAATGCGGATTCCAATAAATAGGGAGAGACCTTCTCTTTTAAAAATGGGATGAACATTAGCTTTAACAGTGTTTATCTTCATTTTATAAAACACCATCAAAAGCGCTAAACAAGCCGGCAACCGCACGGCTTGTTTAGCGCCACACCCATTTTAGTATTTATATGATTGACCGCCGTCGATTGGAACAACAACACCGTTGATAAAATCTGCTTGATTCGATAATAGGAATGCTACAAGATAGCCAACTTCCTCTGGTTTACCGAAACGTCTCATTGGATTTGGTTTTACAAATTCCTTCCCAACTTCTTCCCAATTGTCTCCACCTATTTGACGGAGTGAGCCCTCTACCATTGGTGTCATAATTGCTCCCGGTGCAATTGCTTTAATTGAAATTCCGTACTGTCCATATTCAACACCTGAGTTACGTGTTAAGCCAACAACTCCATGCTTACTTGCAGCATAGCCAGATTGATTACCAACACCGCGAATACCCCCAACTGAAGCCGTGTTAACAATGGAGCCGAAACCTTGCTCCTTCATTACTTTTAGTACGTATTTCATTCCGTAAAACACGCCATTCAAATTAATAGAAACTACTTTTTGGAATTCTTCAATGCCAAAATCCTCTGTTAAATTTTGCTTGCCTTCTATGCCGGCATTGTTAAAGAAGCCATCGATTTTGCCGAATTTGTCGACAGTTGCTTGTACATATCCTTCGACCGCTTTTTCATCGGCTACGTTTGCTGTTAATAATAATGTTTCAGCACTTGGCTCGACTTCAGCAATTTTTGCTTGTGTCTCCTTTAAGCCAGCTTCATTTAAGTCAACTAATACAAGTTTTGCACCTTCTAAAGCTAGCTGTAATGCAGAAGCTTGACCTAAACCAGAGCCCCCACCTGTAATAATAATTACTTTGTCTTCAAATCGTTTCATTGTCATTTTCCCCCTTAATTATTTCCGTATAGAATGATTAAACGTTATATAATGCACCATCAACAGTGTAAGATGAAGAGCTTACATACGATGATTCATCTGATAATAAGAAGGCTACAACATTCGCCACTTCTTCTGGCTCTCCGTAGCGTTTCAAAGGTACGGCATCATTATAAGCAGCACGTGCTGCCTCACTTGCGCCTGGGGCAACTTTTTCTTCAATATGACGCATCATTTGCGTATTGATAACTCCAGGGTTTACTGTATTTACACGGACATTAAATGGCGCTGCCTCAATAGCTGCCACTTTATTAATTCCCATTAATGCATGTTTTGAGGAGTTATAAAGTAGCATATTTGGTGAACCAATTAAGCCTGCTACTGAAGCCGTATTCACGATTGAGCCTTGCTTTTGTTGCTTCATAACAGGAAGTACATATTTAATGCCGAAAAATGCACCCTTTACATTAATACTATAAACAAAGTCAAAATCTTGCTCTGTAAGCTCTTCGAGAGGTTTTGCTGGACCTTCAACACCTGCGTTATTAGCAAAGCCATCAATTTTTCCAAATTTCGCTAGAGTTTGCTCAACATAATTTTTAACATCTGCTTCTTTTGATACATCCGCTTTTACTAAAAGTGTTTTATCCTCTGGAAGCTCTAGCTCTGTCATCACTTCATGTAATGCACCTTCGTTTAAATCGACAAGCGCTAATTTTGCACCTTCACCAGCTAATTTACGGGCGATTTCTTTTCCGATTCCGCCAGCAGCCCCTGTAATGATGACCACTTTATCTTCAAATCGTTTCACTTAATCTCCTCGTTTCTGTTATATAATTGTTACAATTTCATTGTAGGCAATCAAATTACTTTCACCAATCATTAATACCCTTTAAAATGTAAAGAAATACTACATTTTTAGAAAAAGTGTCGATTTTGAGGTGAATTATTTGAAAACGCATTCAGTTCAAGCAGAAAGAACAAAGCAGTTTTTGAAAAAATCATTTATTAAAATGGTTCACGAAAAAGGCTACAATGCTGTAACAGTGAAGGATATTGTGACAGATGCCGGTTATAATCGAACAACCTTTTATTTGCATTATCAGGATAAGCAAGATTTAGTAGAAGAGCTAATGCAGGAGATGTCTGAGCTAATCCAGCACTATAGTATGTGCAAATATAAAAGAGACATTCCGATTGATGTCATGAAAATGAGTAATTTATCTTTTGATTTGTTTTATTTTATTTATGATTATCGCGATTATTTTTCCTTGCTATTAGTGGAAGATACTTTGCCAAGCATTCATCGCCAATTACCTGATAAAATATATCATATGCTAATACGTCATTTTCAATTTAAGTACAATGATGCCAATACCGACGACCAATATCAAAAGCGCTATATGGCATTTGGTACTGCAGGTATGATTCAAGATTGGATTGAAGGTGGATTTATGAGTAGTCCAGCCGAAATGACAATGAAGATAACATCAATTTTAGGTACTTTTGCAAAGTACTTTACGATTCATTACGACGATACTCAGTGCACACATAGCTCGGAATATTAAGTCGACTACGAATTATATAGGAAAAATAGGGTTGTTTGAAAGAGTGCGAACGCACTTTTCAGATGGTCCTATTTTATTTTGCTATTATGTGATGCGTGTCACAGAAAAGAATATTTGATAATGATTATCATTATTGATAAAATTATACGAAAGAGATGTTGTCTATGCTGTGATGTGCATTACAAAAAATAGAATTTTAAGAGGTCTTTATAGTGACTTGTTCGAGAACATATTGTTTTTCACATATACCTATTTTTCAAAATTTGAAGTCAGAGGAATTCGAAAAAACTTCTAAAATGATTACATGCCATGTATTTAAAAGAGGCGAGTATATATTATTGGCAGGAGGTATTAAAAAGGGTATTCGCAAAGGACTAGTGAAAGTCGTCAAGCTTTTGCCAAATGATGTGTTAAAACAGGTATTCAATATTGATGCACAAATTTTATATGATGAGCAGGGGACGCCAGTTTGTTTTTCTTATAAGCTAATCAAGGGAATACTTGAAAATACGAAAAAAGAAAAAGTGCTCGCATAGCTTTACTAATTTAAGACGGAGGTATATTCATGTATTCAACTTATTGTAAGTATGATTATCCAATCGAAGTATTTGTACCAGAAACACCTGCTCCAAAGGGTGGCTTTCCTGTCATTTTTGTATTAGATGGACAGCGCTATGCACAGATGATGTTTATTGCGATGGAAAATCAAATGCTTATGAGCGAGAAAACAGAGGTTCAGTCAAATATTATTGTAAGTGTCGGACATAATGAGGATGGAGATAGGAATCGTCGATTTTATGATTTCACTGCACCGGCTGAGCAATATCATTTTCCTACGTATAAAGGAAAGAAAATAGAGCCAGTTCCTGTAGGAGGTGCAGCAGATTTTAAGCAGTTTTTTATTGAGGAGTTAATCCCATATATTTGTGCTAATTATAATGTGAATCGTGCACACTTTTCTTTATATGGGCATTCATTAGGTGGTTTATTTTCACTTTGGTGCTATTTAACAGAATCTAATTTATTTGAAAAATATGTAGCTGTAAGCCCTTCAATTTGGTGGAATAACCATGAGTTATTGCAAATTTTACATGAAACAACAGAAAAAAGATTAACACCTGTTGCAATTTACGTTGGCGGAGAGGAAGGTGAAATGGTGGATGACGCCATGACCTTCTATAATAATCGCCATAGTGCTAGTTTACCAGCCCGATTTTATGTCGCACTAGAAGAAAACCATGCCTCAGTAGTGCCAACAACATTAAGTAAGGCACTGCGCTTTATAAGTAGTTAAACTTGACAGGAGCGATGATGTTTCACAAAATGTTGATTCATATAAAGTGAACCTTCAATCAGTGGGGGTCTGTGCTCCTGCGGTTACTCGTCGCAAACAAATTTGTTAATACGGGGTAAACAGAGAACCCCCTCTTTTAAAAATGGGATGAACATTGGCTTTAGCAGCGTTATCCTTCAATAAAAGTGAAGCGATGAAAACATTTATTTCAATGCGATGTCAAAACAAAATGGACTTTTCGGACAACTCCTTTAGATTAGTATTCTACAAAAGCACGCTCCCATAAAGTGCATTGAACTCTTTTTATCTAAAAAACAATCCCGCTTTTCAAAGAAAGCCCAATCTTCTCCACTTAAGTACCACTTTATAAAAACACTAACAACAGCGTATCATAAGCTGGCAACCGCACCGCTTATGATACGTCACCCTCTAAATCAACGATTACTTTAATTGAATCTTTCGCAGCAATGGCGGTATCAAAAGCTGCTTGAATTTCACTCAGCGGATACGTATGTGTAATCATCGTCGCAATCGAAGTTTTTCTATTGTTTAAATGATTAATTACTTTTAAAATATCCTCATTCGTGTAGCCTGATGCACCGATAATTTTTACTTCCTTGCTCATAACTTGTGCTAGGCTTACAGGTATCTCATCTTTATATACCGCGATGATTGCGATGCGGGCGTTAGGCTTCACTATTTGCATAACTTGGTGGAACAATGGAGCAGCACCAGCAGCGTCAACGAAGGCATCTACATTTGGTACATCTACGCCATAGACATTAACTGACCCAAAAATATTTGTTAAACCTTCTTGTAATGATATTTTCGAAGTGTCAATCACTTGTGCACCAATTTCCCTTGCTTTTTCTAAGCGCCAGTCCACCATATCGACAACTGCAACATTTGTAATCCCTTCACCGATTAACATTGCGGCGGCTGATAAGCCAATTGGTCCCGCACCTAAAATGACGATATTCTCATCCCCCTGCGGGTTCACCGAAAATGCACCGTGTGTTCCAACACTCATTGGTTCAACCAATGCCCCTTCATCAGGTGACACAGTGTCGTTCAATGGAAATAAGTTATGATGAATCTTCGCATCTTCAATTAATACATATTGTGAAAATCCGCCTGCCTCAAGGCTAAAGCGACGACCTGCTCGTTTTGCTGTGATTGGGTTCACCGCAACAAACATACCTACTTCTAAGCTCAATACATTCTCGCCCTTTGCTTCAATTATGCCAGCAAATTCATGACCAAATTCTTTGTCAAAGCGAATTCCCATTTCGGAGCCGTATTTCACAATATTAATATCTGTACCACAAATACCTCCGCGCAAATTTTTTAGCAATACATCATTTGGACCAACTTTCGGCATTGGACATTGCTCTACTGCTACGCAATTCGCACCTTTGTAAATACCAGCATTATAATAAGTTGTCATCATGATTCCCCCTTTTCTTACTACAAGTATAAGAGAGAAAGGATGGGAGAAAATAAACAAAATCAAAAGAAATGTAGCCTATTTTTCTTCCGCATTTGGTGCAAGCTTGCAAAACATATTTGCTAATTGCTGTGGGCTAAAGGGATATCCAGATTGTACCCACATAATAATTGTGCCGAGTAAAGCAGAGACACCGTACCAAGCAACTACCAATCGGTTAACACCAACACCCGGAAAATCAAAGCGTGATAATTCGTCCGTATGCTGTGTCAGCTTTTGCTGAAAAAAACTTAATAAAGCTTGATTAAATTCTGGAATATGAGGCGAAGTAAATAATACTGTGTATGTCGTCCCATGCTCTTGAATAAATGAAAATAAATCGGATAATGCCTGCTGTTCAAAGCCCCTTGTATATGGTTGATAATTTAGAGGCTTCATAAATTCATAGATGGTTAAAATATGATGCTCGATAAATTGCGAATGGAAGTTGGCAAAGTTTTGATAATGCTTATAAAAAGTAACTCGATTAATTTGCGCTTTGCCTGCAAGAATTTGTACTGTGACGTCATTGGAGTCTGTTGTTTTTAAAATATCAATATAGGCATCGAATAATTTTTGTCGAGTTTTTTGTATACGAATATCTTCTTTTACCGTCAAAGTAACGCCTCCCAAGAAATTAAATATTTGTTTGTACTCGATATTTATTGCGGTATTGAAGTGGCGCAAGATGATAATTTTTACGGAATAGCTCTACAAAATAGCTTACTTGGTTAAAGCCAATCTCCTCGCTAATTGCAGAAATTGATTTATTTGTATGAAGAATCAAATCTTGCGCTATATAAAGTCGGTGTTTGTTAATAAATTTTATTGGTGGTAAACGTGTGTATTTTTGAAATAGCTGCGTGCAAGTATTTTTATTAATTAATGCGCAGCTTGTTAAATCATTGACTGTAATAGTATTTCTGTAATTTTTCTGGATGTATTGCAGCATTTGATTGAAAACAGCTATTTCATTTTCCTCATTATTTTTCGTTGCAGCATCATAATGTGTGAGTAAATGTTCTATCAACATTGTTAAAAAAGCGATAACTGAAAAGAGTGCTGGTTTTTGGCTGTCTATCCATTCAGATAGCTTAACCTTTTGTTCAAGCGATAATGGTAGCAAATAATAGGCAAACGGATTTTTCTCGAAAAATGGCTCCACATGTGCTGTTAGCAGCTTTGGATGAAAAAAGTTTAAATCGAAATTAATGCATAGTACATTGGCGTTTTGGTCAATCGTTTTAGAGCTATGGAGCTGCTTATTATTAATAAGTAAAAGTGAATTTTCTGTTATCGTAATAACTTTATTATTAATTTGATACTCAAGTGAGCCTTGATACACCCAAATCATTTGCAGCGCATTATGCCAATGGATAGGAATATAATCTGAACGTAAATGATGATAATCCTGCGTAAATATAGCAATTGCATAGTCCTCAAAATGATAATTAATTTGTTCCTCTAAATCCTCTGTTAACTTAATTTCAAAGATTGTACCGTCTATAATATTTTGCGCAATTGGTTTTGAGCTCGTCATCTGTTATCCATTCCTTTCATCATTAGATTTTACATAAAATGAAAATTTAATATGCAAGTCGTTATCGAATTTTTATAGATTACGAATATAGGATAAATCTGATAAAAATAATTGCAAAATTTATAGAAAGAATATTCAGATTGTAGTTATAGTAGTTGCAATAGCAATATTTTAACGTATTGGGAGGCAGACGTTAAATATTTAGTGTTTTATTAAATGTGATAAATATTTAGTCTATAGTTTTTTATTTTCGATGGATTGTTAGCCTTATGGACTGAATTGTTAATACAGGAAAAAGAAAGGGGAAGGACGATGGAATATAGCTTAAATGAAGGTGCAATGCGTGTCATTCAAGATTTAAAGGAGCTTGCTGCACTCTCATCAAATGAGCATGGGGCACAGCGCGTAGCATGGACAGCGCTCTGGCAAACGTCACGTGATTGGTACCGCCAAAAGGCTGAAGCGCTCGGAGCAGAGATTTCGATGGATAGCGCAGGCAATATTTGGACGAAGATTGAAGGAGAGAGCACCGAGGCTATTGTTATTGGCAGTCATTTAGATAGTGTACCGAATGGTGGCTGGCTTGATGGGGCGCTTGGTGTATTGGTAGGGCTTGAAGCGTTAAGACGTTACACAATTGATGGCAAGAAGCCGAAAAAAACAATTTATGTTGTAGATTGGGCAGATGAGGAGGGGGCACGCTACGGCTATAGCTGCTTAGGCTCTTCAGCAGCAAGTGGTTCTTTAAATATTAATGAATTAATAGGTCGTGTTGATTTAAGTGGTATAGCTTTTGAAAAGGCAGTAACTGAATTTCAAGTTACACCAGAGAAAATGCTGCAAGCACAGCAGGAGTTTTTAATAAAAAATATTCAAAGCTATTTAGAGCTGCATATCGAGCAAGGTCCTATTTTAGAAAAAGAGCAAAAGAATGTTGCCTGCGTATTTGGAGCCGCAGGAGTAGAGCGTCATTATATTGATTTTTCAGGACAGGCAGCACATGCAGGCTCATTTCCAGTACCTATGCGCCGAGATGCATTTTTAGCAGCGGCTAAGGCTGCATTAGCGTTTAGAAAAATTGCATTAAAATATAATGCGGTTTGCACAGTAGGTCAAGTGCAGGTACAGCCAGATGTTGTAACAATTGTGCCCGGAAAATGTACCATCTCCTTAGATATGCGAACGATTGATATCAAGGATTTGCAAAAAATGTACGAGGAAGCGCAAGCTACTACTGAAAAAATAGCGAGTATGAATGGTGTTTCTGTCGAATGGCGAAAAGTTTATTCAGTTGCACCGCAATTATTTGATAATCAATTGATTCGTTTATGTGAGCAAGCAGTAGAGGAGGAAACAGGTGAGGCAACGAAGATGTATTCAGGCCCTCTACACGATGCAGTTGAAATGGCAAAAGTAGTACCAACCGTAATGATGTTTATAATGTCCGAAGGCGGTTTATCGCACACGAAAGAGGAGCATACACCTGAACCGAAGCTGCAAGTAGGCATTCGTGCTTTTTTAAGATTAATTCATTACGTGGTAGAACATTGATGTAAGGAGGATAAAAATGAACAAAAATGAATTGCAAAAGCAGCTTTTACAATGGCGACATCATTTGCATCAATACCCTGAAACGGCGTTTGAGGAAGTGAAAACTTCAGCCTATATTGCACAGGAGCTGAAAAAAATGGGGTTGGACGTTCACGAAAATATCGGTGGTACGGGTATTGTGGCAAGCCTGACTGTCGGCAATGGAAAGAAAATAATTGGTTTGCGAGCAGATATGGATGCATTGAATTTAACGGAAGTGAGGGAGCTTTCTTATCGCTCTAAGCATCATGGGAAAATGCATGCATGTGGTCATGATGGGCATATGACAACATTATTAGGGGCCGCTAAATTACTTACTACTAGGAAGAATTTTAATGGCACTGTTCGTTTCATTTTCCAGCCTGCTGAAGAAATTGGTAAAGGTGCACAGGCGATGATGGACGACCAGCTATTCGAACGCTTTCCAGTAGATGAAATCTATGGTTTGCACAATATGCCGGGGCTTCCCGCGGGCACAATACAAACCCGACCGGGCCCCATTATGGCGAGTGAGGATAATTTTATTATTCGTATTAAAGGAAAGGGCTCTCACGCATCAAGTCCACATATGGGAATTGACCCGTTAGTAATTGCCGCAGAAATTATTATTGCACTGCAAACGATTGTTGCCCGTAATGTCAATCCAAATGATACGGCAGTCATTTCTTGCACAGAAATATGGACAGACGGGATTCGCAATGCAATTCCCTCAAATGTAGAAATTAAAGGGGATACGCGTAGCTTCACACCAAAAGTGCAGCAGCTGCTAGAACAAAGAATGAGAAGCATTTGTGAGGGAATTTGTGCGATGCATGGCGCTACCTGTGAATTTCAATATACACATGAATTTTCACCGACAATTAATGAGGAAGGCTGCACAGAAACAGCCATCAAAGCAGCTACCAATATCGTAGGAAATGAAAATATCAATGCAAGTTGTGAGCCATTTATGGCATCAGAGGATTTTGGTAAATTTTTAGAAAAGATTCCAGGTTGCTTCGTATTTCTAGGGAGCAGGGTATCGAACGAGGAAATTATACCGCTCCACAATGCTCTATATAATTATAACGATGCTATATTAGCAACAGGTGCAGAATTTTTTGCAGAAATCGTTAAACTTCGTCTAGGAGGGGATTGGGAATGAAATTAGTAAAACATAATCGCAAAACAAAGCCGGGCACAAGCATTGATTTTTTAGGGCTAAAGGAAGCGGAAAAAGTACAGGCATTTCATAGAAGCTTTCCGCAATATGAAGCAACTCCTTTAGCTGTTTTAGATAATTTAGCTAAAGAATTGAATGTTAGTAAATTATTTGTTAAGGATGAATCGTACAGATTTGGTTTAAACGCATTTAAAGCATTAGGTGGTTCGTATGCCATTGGGTTGTATTTAGCTAAAAAATTAAATATAAAGCCAGCCGAATTAACTTACGACAAGCTTGTTTCGTCAGAAGTGAAGGAGCAACTGGGCGAATTAACCTTTATTACTGCAACAGATGGTAACCATGGGAGAGGCGTTGCATGGACAGCACAGCAACTAAGGCAAAAATCAGTTGTTTATATGCCGAAAGGCTCTTCAGAAGAAAGGTTGAACCATATTAAAAACTTAGGCTCAAAGGCCTCTATTACAAATGTCAATTATGATGATACAGTTCGCTTAGCAGCTGAGCATGCTGAACAAAATAATTGGGTGCTCGTACAAGATACAGCGTGGGAAAATTATGAGGAAATTCCGAAAAACATTATGCAAGGCTATATGACGATGGCTATAGAAGCCTATGAGCAGTTAAAGCAATTAGATGAAAAGCCTACCCATATTTTCATACAAGCAGGCGTTGGCTCAATGGCCGCAGCTGTTCAAGGTTTTTTTGCAGATGTTTATGGGGAAGAACGACCAATTACCATTGTTGTAGAACCCGATAAGGCGGATTGCCTATTTAAAACAGCCGAAGCAAACGATGGTCAGCTTCATTATGTTAAAGGTGATATGGATACGATTATGGCGGGGCTAGCATGTGGCGAGCCAAGCACATTAGGCTGGCAAATTTTAAATGATTATGCCGATGCGTTTTTATCTTGCCCTGATTATATTGCTGCGCAGGGGATGAGGATTTTAGCAGCACCTATTAAAGGTGATGTACAAGTAATTTCTGGGGAATCAGGAGCTGTTGGTGTAGGAGCATTGAGTGAAATGTTAAGGAAAAGTGAGTACATGCATTTAAAGGAGCAGTTAAATATTAATGGCAGTTCAAAAATATTGTTCTTTAGCACAGAAGGCGATACTGATGCAAAGCATTATCAGAAGGTAGTATGGGACGGGGCTTATCCGGTTTGAGTTTTAAAGAAAAGTAGAATTACTGAGGCTATCTCCAAATTCAAATTTCTCCTCAGTATAGTGAAAAATTAACTCTATCTTTATCTTAAATTTAAAAGTAAGTCGCTAAACTCGGTCTTTCTCCTGTTTTCGAAGAAATTTCTTGCTATTTTAACGAGTGAATTCTTAGGAGAAGCACTACCAACAGCGTCCAAATGTAATAGTTATAAAGAATTATTACTCTTCTATTTGTCAAGGAGGCGTCCAAAATTAATTTTGGCACGCTCCTTGACTATTTTTTTATTTAATTAGAATTATTTTAATTTTCGGAAAATTGGTTTTTTATTATATAATTAATAGATAAGGGGGATTAATTGCTAAATAATCGATTGTAGATATAGTTTCTCTAAGGAGAATAGTATCTATAAATGCTTTAAGAAATACATACTTTAAAGGTTTACATGGCCTGTAAAACAAGGAGAGAGAAATTTGTATGAGTATTGGTAAAAAACTGAACCTATCGTTTTTTTCGATGGTCGCTATTTTATTATTAATGGCTGGAATTAATTTTTTCAGTGTTAATAATATTGAAACTAAAACGGAGGAGGCGCTAGAGAGAAGAGTAGAGCAAATCCGTACGGTTGACAATCTTCGCTTTAATTTAGCAATGGAAGGAGTGTATGGTCGAGCAATTCTTTTAAGTGGTGATCAAGCAAGCTTTGATCTTTTTGAAGGATATAGACAAGATTTTCGTGGGCAGCTTGAACACTTAGAGAGCTTAGTGAAAAGTGAAGATATGAAAGCATATGTAAATGATATTAAAGCTTTTAATGAAATATTTAATGAGGGTGCCGATGAGATGATTGCTGCTTATAAAAGTGGTCAGCTAGAATTAGCTAAACAGCTAGTAGGCACAAAAATGCGTGAGGCAAACTTAGGAATTTTAGCTGCATCGGATAGTGCTGTGGCGTATCAGGAAGAGCAGCTTGAGAACATTAAGCAGGAAACCCAAGAGGCAATTAATTTAACAAAAATAGTAGCAGTTGTTGCATTGTTAATTAGTGCACTTATATTTAGTGTTTTAATCATTTTTGTTCGTAAAACGATTACGGCTCCGCTTCGTTTCATTGTAGATAAAGTAAATATTGTTGCCTCTGGTGATTTAACACAGGACGATATTCATATGAAAGTGAAGGATGAGGTTGGACAGCTAGCTATTTCGTTCAATACGATGAAAAATAATCTGTCGAATCTAATTAAAAATATTCAGCAGAATTCCAATGATTTAAGTTCTTCAGCAATGGAATTAACGGTGAGCACTGAGGAAATTTCAGCAACATCAGAGGATGTTGCGAAGCGTGTAGAGCATGCCTCAGAAAATGCAACAATATCAGCTACCTCTTCTTTGGAAAGTGCCCGTGCAATGGAAGAAACGGCTATAGGTGTTCAGCGTATTGCTGAGGCAACACAAGAGCTAAACTCTAGCGCAATTGATGCATCAGATGCGGCAAATCATGGTGGCAATATTATTAATCAAGCAAAAAATCAAATGAGTGCGATACATTCTACGACAAGTATTGTAAATGAGCTAGTTCAAAAGCTAAGCCAACAAACAGTAGAAATAAATAACATCACAAAAGTTATTACAGATATTACGGATCAAACAAATTTACTTGCATTGAATGCTGCTATTGAGGCAGCGCGGGCAGGAGAGCATGGGAAAGGCTTTGCAGTTGTAGCGGACGAGGTTCGTAAGCTTGCGGAGGAATCCAAAAATTCAGCAAACTCAATTGTTCATCTAACGACAGAAATTCAAGCAGATACACTTGATGTAGAACGAGCTGTAACGGAATCACTAGCATCTGTAAGTGATGGTGTACGCATTATAAGCGAAGCTGGTGATTCATTCACAACAATCGTTCAAGCAGTTAATCATATGACCAATCAAATTGAGGATATTTCAGCAACGTCTGAACAGCTTTCGGCTAGTTCACAGGAGGTAACGGCATCTGTAGGTGAGATTGCAAATGGTGCAGAAGGCATAAGTGCAAGTTTGGAAATGATTGCTGCCGCGATGGAGCAACAATCTGCAACAATGCAACAAGTTAATGGTGTTGCGATAGCTTTAAATGGAAATGTTCAGCATTTACAAGTTGAAATTCAGAAATTCAAAATATCAGTTTAGAATATAAATACATTAAAAAGTACAAGGAAGACTGCTTACTTTTTGTTTAATTTGCGAGTATATATGCAATAAATACAGTAATATTTTTAGCTGAGCCTTTACTAATTTCGGCTGAGGAATAATGGATGAAAACGCAATAAAATAATGCAAGGGGGTATCCAAAAATCATTTGGAATCCCCCCTTACAGTCCCATTCATATTTCAAAACCCAACGAGATGAAAAGGTTTGGGATTTTTTTAGTCTGCACCAGCACCGCCCCCACCATCGCCGCTCCCCCCTCCACCTCCGCTATATCCTCCCCCATCAGAATAACTGCTGCTACTTGATTTGTCGGAGGACATAAAAGCGAATGGTGGGTTACTTAATTTCCATGTTGTTAGTAGATAGTCAAAAGGGTCGCCATTTGTCAAAATAAATGTGGCTAGCGGTGTCTCGTCAATTTTATCTTTATGAATTGCGATTTTCTCCGTTGTTAAAAGAAGTGCTAGTGCTAACTGTTCATCTAGTGTGATGACAGATGAAATGGGAAAAGGAGCTACCTTTTTAAAAGCGTTAATATGCCTGCGTATTTTTATTGCTTCTTTTGATAAAAAAAACGGCGGAAGTGCAGTGAAAAGAAGAGCACTTGCCAATATAAAAAAGCTATAAGAAAGACGTAATGGGCTATCTATAAAAAAGTAAGAAATAATAAAGGAAATTGCAAAAAATAAATACATTGGCTTTCGGTTATATGTGACATTTCCTTTTCTCAAACAATAGACTGCACTAATAATATAAAATGTTAGTGCCAGGCCTGAAAGGGCTTCAGCAAAACTAGCAAAAATAATGCTAATAAGTACGATGGCTAAAAGTATTTTGCTTATTAATTTGCTCATGCTATTGCTCATTATGCCTGCTTCTTTCATTTCTTTGACAACATCGGTATACCAAATTTGCTCCTTTTGCATAAAACGAGAACGGCGGATATAGTGACCATGCATTTCTTTCTTTTCTTTTTTCTCTTGCAATGTCGCACCATAAATATTGCTTATTGAAAAGATGAGAGAGCCACCTTTAACTTTTCGTGTAAAAAGCCAGTCAACTAAGGTCATTTCACTACTCGAAAGGGTTGTATCCCCCTTTTTTAAAGTGAATTTCAACGTTTTTGCCGGTGCGTCCTCATCATGTGCAAAGCGTACAGGTGTAGTCGTCTCACTTATCGTAACGAGTCCCTTTCTGACAAGCGCTAATATCCCAGCGAAAAAAGCATAGTTATCTTTTTGACCAACGCGGTCAATCATATAAAGTGTCAATGGGTCGTGCATCAATATGGTATCGTCAAATGGAGTACTACGTGCTATACGCTGTGGTATTAATCGTAATAGAAAAGCAGCACTTAAACATAAAATAGCGATTATGAATATAAAATCAGCCATTTTCAATAAAAATTGTGCACCCTCAAGTTTCATTTGCTGCAATTGCTGTTCTTCTTTGAGCGCCTGCTGTAAAGACATTGGAGCAGGCTGTTTTGACTGTGCAATCATAATGTTCGAAGGGTACAACAAACGTGCTTCCGTGTATTGTCTTTTTGCTGAGAGAGGAATAAAAAATCGAACAACTTCCTCTGTTTGTCCTGTAATTTCTCCGTCTGCTCCATGAAGGAATGGGTAATAATTTTGCATTGCCTGTGGGAAAACGAAATCGATTGTCACATTATGCAAATCATCTGAATGATTGCTTCCCATGCCAAAGAAAGGGATTGTCAAATCACTATATGTGTCATAGGAGCGAACGGCGTTTTTTAGTTTATATAGGAAAAAAACCGTTATCTTTTCATCATTACTAGGAAGCTCAGCATTGTATGTATTGCCTTCTAAATCAACATTTAAGGGCTGTAGTTGGTCCTTCCCAATAAAGCCAGGTTCCGCATTATGATTTTGCAATAAATGAGCTTCAAAAAATTCAACACCATCATGGCCATCTGCTTGAATGGAACGTTGGATTTTTTTGTATTGCCCAGAAAAAGAATAATTAAAAACTTCATTAATGAGCACATCTCCATTTGGTTCAATCCATGCTTTAATATGTACACGGTCAATTGAAAAAGAACGTGCATCTACATAATGAGCAGTGCTCAAAAAAATAATAAAAGCAAACAGTATAATCATATATTCTTTCTTCAAAAACACACCCCCCTTCTTTATTATATACATACTATTTCTATTATTGTAGAAATTAGTAATAATATGATACGAGAGGGAATTAGAACTATGGGGAGCGGCGTGCTAAATTAAAAGGAAATAGCAATTTTCAAATGCTTTTAAAAAGATTCTTTTGAAATACATCTTTTTTATAGTATGATTGCTTCATACGAATAAAAAAGGAGAAATATATTATGAATCTGCGAAATTCATTGACTTTCCAACTTGGTACGATCATTGCTGGTATTTTAGTCGTGATGTTAAGCATTAGTTCATTTGCTACATATATCACAGCATATAATAAAATATATGAGGCTGCAGGAATAGAAGCTTATGGCTGTGCTAATATTACGACAGGTTTAATCGCTGCTGCTGATGTTGAGCAAGCTTTAAATGGTAACGATGCGAAAAAGCAAGAAATGAGCGATGCTTTGAATTGGACAACGGCACATAAAAATATTTTTCAAACACAGTATATTTTAACGCTTGAAGGGACACTGCTAGCACTTGACCAGCATCTTGTGCAGGACGGTTTTAAAATTGGCGATGCATTTTATGTTGATGAGAAAGCTGTAAGCGCTTTATTACAGGACAAGCACCCAACATATTCTGAAATATACACTTATGGTGGGATGGAGCGTTTATCAGGCTATGCGCCTATTTTCAAAGACCATGACCCAACGAAAGAAATTATTGCTATTAGCGTAATCGATTTTGATGCAAATATTGTTAAAGAGCGTACTTGGGATGTTGTACGCAATGGTATTTTAATAAGCATTTTCCCAATGTTTTTAGCGTCGGTAATTACAGGCTTCTTAATTCGTCGTAAAGTAAAGCCAATTAGCATTTTAATTAATCAAGCGAAAGAAATTGCAAATGGTAATTTAGCCGTTGATAAAACAATGATTAAAAACCATGATGAAGTAGGCGATTTAGCTTTAACTTTAAATCAAATGATAGACAATTTGCAAAGCATGATTTTATCAATGCGTCAGACATCACATACGCTATCTAGTAATGCGGAAAAGTCAGCAAGTACGTTGAACAGCATGACAGATACAATGAAGAGCGTAGCTGACAATATTAGTGAGGTTACAGGCTCAATTACTGGTGGGATGCACAATGCAGAAAAAGCGAGCGATGCACTTGCTGATTTAGCAAAAGAACTGCAAATAATGAAAACGAAGGCAGACCATACTGTAGAAAATTCTCACACGACATTGAAAATTGCACGAGATGGGGAGCAGCGTGCATTAGACATTAACAATGATATTGCCCTTATTCAAAAAGGCTCTGATGAAGTAAGCCAGACAGTTGAAAATTTAGTTGCATCTGCAACAAAAATTCAAGCAATTACGACAACGATTTCAGAGATTGCTGCGCAAACGAATTTGTTAGCACTCAATGCATCAATTGAATCGGCTAGAGCAGGTGAGCATGGCAAAGGCTTTGCTGTTGTGGCAGAGGAAGTACGGAAGCTAGCAGAGCAATCAAATCGTGAAGTGTCACAGGTGGAAACATTGGTGCAGGACATTATGGTCAATATTGAGCATGTGATTGCATCATCTAAGGACAATACGAAATATATCGAAAAAGGAACAGAAACTGTAAAGCTTACGACTGAATCTTTACATGCCATTTCGCAGGCAGTAACAGAAACAGTAGAAGAGATTATTGGTATTTCCTCAATGATGACAGCAGAGGCAGAAAAATCGGAGCATGTCGTACAAATGATTCAACATCTAACAATTGCGATTGGGGAAATTGAAACAGCGATGAACAGTCTAACGAGCGCTACTCTACAAACGACAGATAGCATCGACGAAGTAGCACAAAGCTCTAACGAAACAAACGAAATGGCCCATACATTAAACGAGCACGTGAAAGTATTTACATTGAAGGAATAAAAATTAATTATAGGATGCATCTGTGGCAAGGTTAAATCCCATTAGCTGGAGTGGCAATATAGCAAAATAATGGTTTTTAAAATTTGAGAAAACAGGTAAAGGGATAACGTTGTCTGAGCCTAAGGTGCAGATTTGGAAATGCTGAATAAATAGTAGGGTTGGAGGGGCGTCTCAAAAGCAGTGCATTGCCTGCTTTTGGGACGCCTTTTGCGCTGTATTTTCAAAGGAATCACTAGATAAAATAGGGTGTAAGCGCCAATTTTAAAATGATATTTTTCAGCTGTGCGAAAGGGAAGTTCATTCTAAATACATTACACACAAGCAATGATTACGTGATGTATATATTATGTTGCTCATAGCTTCCGATAAATATAGGTTCGTATAATGCACCTGATAATTTCATTGTTCAAAATTAATGAATTGAAATATTAGAAATTTTAAATGCTTCATTTTGGTCAATGATGACGGTGTAGGTTTTGTATCGGTCAAAATATTCATAATCGCCAGTGGCACTATAGAAATCAAAGGTTTCATTTGTCTGAACAAGGTATTTTCCACTTTCATATGTGACATTTAAAATATCATTACTAAGGAAGTGGAAAAAATGCCCCTCATAGGAGATATCATTAACATAATCTTCTAGCTCTTCATAAGCAACGCCTGTTACCATGTCTGCAATCCAATAAAAATTACTGTCGTTTAATGCATATTCATAGTACATGCGGAAAGACTGAACGAATTGACCAGCTAATAGGGCATCATAATCCTCTTCATAATACACCTCATTATCGCTCTCTCCATATGAATAATAATTATATATACCAGCTGTAGCCAATATATTTTCGCGTGTCATTGGCTGTGCAATCCATTCATCAAAATAGGAGGTCATACTATAAAGAGGAATTGAAAAAGCAAAGTTCATGCTTGTTTCAGATGTATATACTAATGAATTAATACCAACAACCTTACCAGAGGTCGCATCAACTAAAGGTCCTCCGCTACTACCTTTGTCTATTTGAGCATCTACTTGATAAATTTGCTTGTAAATAAAGCGGTCAACTTGCTCATCTCGATTTTGCCCTGTAATATAGCCAGGGGAAGCTGTGTTTTCAAAGCCTTGGGGGCTACCAAATGCAATGACTTCTAAACCAATGGGAGACTCTTTACTTTCAACTGCAAGTGGCTCCTCATTTTCGTAGTCAGGGACATGTAATAGTGCAATATCAAAATGCTCAGAAATACCAATGACTTTTGCTGCATATTCTTGCCCATTAGAATTTCGCACGCTAACATCAATTTCGCCATCTACTACATGCGCATTTGTTGCGACATAACCACCTTTAGCATAAAGGAATCCAGAGCCAAGAGAATTAGAGGTGATAATCGTAAATACTTTTTGTTGAACATTTTTAATAAGCGTAACACGGTCTGTTGAATCAGAAACTTGTTCAATTATTTTATCGTTAGCAATCGGCTGCATGTTAGTAACTGCTTTTTGAGAGTGGTTGTTTTCTTGTGTAAGTTTATAAACCTCCCAAACTCCATAGCCAAGCCCTCCAACAGCTAAAATTAACACTACTAAAAAAACTTGCATCCATATCGGCATTTTTGCCTTTTTTAAATCTGCTCCACAGGAAGAACAAAAATTAGCCTGCTCTTCATTTTGAGAATTACACTTTCTACATGTCATTTAACGTCCCTCCTTTATAGTACAAAATATTTATATACTTCTATAATAATATACCTACTTATAAAAATACTCTATATTTCTTGGAAAAGGTAGAACAATCAAAATTAAAAAAGAAAGTACGGAGTGTTGTTTCAATAATTTTAGTTGAAGGTTTCAATAAGTATTTTCCAGCCTATCCTTTATAATAGGAGATAAGAAAGGGGTGATGAGGATACTTGATGAACTGAGTAATTTAATCATATTTGCGGGAATTTGCTTCATCGCTACTTTGCTATTTATTTTTTCATTGAAATCATTTTTTTCTCAAATGGGCGTGCGGCGTCAATTGAAGAGGGAGCTGCGGCGAAATCGTGCAGAACTTCGACAGGCGAAGGGGAACAGGGCACAACGCTTTGAGGTATATAAGCGCGTATATAATAGTGCGATTTATAGTGGGCGTCGCTTTAGGAGGGCGCGGAGGCAAAGGAAGTATGAGCAACGTGTCAATGATGAGCTGAATTTGATGATTAAAAATCCGTTTACAGCACTATTTTCTTGGTTAAAGTCAATTATCTTTGGATTTGCTACGCTGTTTTTATTGCTTAGTAGCTTATTATTTGGCTCGATTGCTGTGGATGAATTTAAGGCATCCTCTTTAACATTACCAACAGTTAATCCACAAATCGCATTAAAGCTAGACAGCGATTTTAATTTTGATTTTGAAAGGCAGTTTAATCAGCTTTTTAATATGTTTACGGAGCGTTCAAATTTTACTATTGAGAAGGTTGCAACGACGAATATTACACCTGTTTATAAGGAACAGGATTATCCAGAGGCTGTAACGAATGCAGAGCAGCTAGGGCAAGCGATGGCGTTTTATATGGGACAATTTGAAAATGCTTTTAAGATTGATTATTACGGGGTAGCACCTAATTTACAGCAAGTCGTGGACGATGCGATGCAATGGCTTGGAGAGCATGAGCCTTATTTATCTCGTTTGCGTAGAGAGTTAACTTGGCGGGCTAAAGATTATCGCAACGGATATATCGAATTTCAAGTCGAAACGACATACGATATGACAGCCGAGCAAAATGCACTTGTAAAGGGAATGGTGAAGGAAATTGTGAATGCTATGCCAAGCGATTTATCCGCTGTAAATAAGGTTAAATATGTAAACGATTATATTGTAACGAATACAGTGTACAATTTGAATAGCGAGGCGAGTCCATATACACCATACTCCATTTTAGTGAATGGTGAAGGTGTATGTGAGGGCTATGCATTAACTGCATTGCTTTTATTAGAGGAGCTTGAGATAGAAACAAAATATATTTCGGGTGAGGTTATTTCAGGTGAGCTACATGCTTGGAATTTAGTAAAGCTTGATGGTGAATGGTATCACTTAGATGTTACCTGGAATGACCCAGTGCCTGACCAAGGTAATAAAGTGTTTTATAATTATTTTTTAATTTCCGACCAGCAAATTTCAAAAGACCATTTTTGGGATGTTTCTGCATTCCCTGCTACTGCAAAGGAAGGATATATGTAGCGGGGAGCCTTCTAACTAAAAAGATGGATAAAGCTATCCATCAAACATTAAAGAAAAAGAAAATAACTACAATTTTTAAAAGTGCCAAGCCAACAGCTTGGCCACTGAAAAACTTATAAGTGAATGTAATGTTAAAAAGGAGTTAATTCGTTCAAATTTGAACGAATTAACTCCTTTTTCAGTGGTATTTCTTACTCTGCTTCCTTCATTAAGGTTATAATTCTTTTGAGATTCACGGCGAATATGGTTGTTGCCCCTTGTATCTGCATACCAAATAGACCCGCGGAATTGGCTGTTTCATACCCGTGTCTATGTTTCAACTCACTATTTTTCGCCTCAATTTTATAGCGCGATGTTGCTTTTTCTTTAAATTCATCGCTATTTTGAAACGCTTCCTGCTCTTCATGTTCTGTTGATTTAATCGTTACGGAATAGGTTTTACTTTTCGCACCTTCCTTGTAACAACCTTCACGTAACGGGCAAACCTTACATTTTTCAATATCAAAGTAGTAAGTTTGTGCTTGGTTTTGCCCTTGGTTTTTCTTTCCTGTCCGTGCTGTTCGAATAGCCATATGCCCTGCTTTACAAACATATATCCCTGCATCTTTATTGAATTCAAACTCATCTTCTTTAGCTCGACTTCCATGTGTGATTCGCGGATTTAATTTCGATACTAATTGAAGCTCGTTTTCTTTCGCATAGCGAATATTATCCTTCTCTGAATAAGCTGCATCCCCAATCACTGTATCAATTTCCATACCTGTTTCCTGACTCTTTACATTTGATAACGCTACTATATAATAAAACAGCGATGTATTCCCAATTTAAATTAGGAATGAATCGCTGTTTTTAAAGTATTATTTTATCTCTATGAAAGCTACTTCGTTGATTGGAGTGTAGGGCGCCGACTCCTGTGGGATTAGCGGGACAGGTGAGACCCCGCAGTGGAGCGAAGCGACCGAGGAGGCTCACCGCCCGCCCCACGGAAAGCGTGCGCTCGGAACGGAAATCAATCGTTTTAGCGTAATACCGATTCATGGGGACTTTTTCAGTGGCCTCGCCAACAGCTTGGCACTTTTTTGCTTACACAAAAAAATTTCTAACAACATATGATGATATAAAGTTTTGTAAGAGAAGGGGGAAATGGATTGCTGAAAGTAGTGAGTGAAGCATTTTTTAAGCACTATATAGACCGAGAACTTCATATAAAAGGTATAAGATGGTATGTGTGGATAGGCTCATTAAGTTTAATTATGCTTATGATGTTTTTCATACTTTATGCATATCCAAGCACACAAAAATTTAGATATATCATCGGTAGTATAGTATGTGGTATTGCTTCAGTAATTTATTTTAAGCATGAGAAAAATAAGAACAGTCACACTCAACTAGGGAATGAAAAGGAAACGTTTCAGGGAAATATCCAATTAATGAGGAAGGTATTAATAGAAAATAATATTATTAAACTTGAGCAACTTAATATGTTAATAAACTTAGCGGAGGCAGAGCTGACAGGTCTACGATTAAGCGAAAAATTGAGAAAATGGCTATACGGTATTATTTCGACCATTCTTATCCCGAGCACTGCCTTTGTATCGACATTAATCGGTAATTATGAGCAAACAATTAACTATGTATTACAGGTTTTTTCACTTGTTTTAATGCTATTAGTTATTTATCAGCCAATTAAATATTTATTGTATTGGTCACTTGATACAGAATTTCATCAAATGCTCATTTTGAAGCGCCATCTTGAGGATGTGAAGATGTTGGATTATGTAAGATAAAGTATCTAAATATACCCCTATAATTTTATACAATGTCAAGCGTGTTAAATATATAAATATTGTTTATAAATTAGCGTGTTTTATTAAGGGAAAATGCCTTTTATTAGGCATACACTCATTGATTGGAGACTAAAGGTAGAGAGGCTAATATCGCCATGTCCTGTGGCAACGCCTCTATAATCAATATCGTGTAGATTTCGAGCTAAAAATCCATTTATTTCAGCGAATGCAGAAATAAATTAGTTGAAGCCGTCCCCCGTAACGAAAATCAATGAATTACTAGGCATTATCTGTAAAATAAAAGATAATCAACACGCTTGATACAATGTAGTAGTATTTTGTTAACAATATTATAATCTTATCTATAATAAATCTACGAATAAATGCTTTTTATTTCATCTCAAAAATACAAAGAAATCACCTTTATGTGCATTTCAAAAATACAGTTGTGTTATTTCAATATACAATGTATGATTATTTTACAAAAAAAAATCACAACTTAGATTGACGGGGGAAAGAAATGAAAACATTGTTCGACAAATGGAATCGCATTAACCTTGTAAGTAGAATTGTTGTCGGTATTATTATCGGTATTGCTTTAGCGTTAGTGGTTCCAGAGACTGTAAGTGGTATTTCGATTTTAGGTACGTTATTTGTTGGTGCATTAAAGGCTGTTGCACCTATCCTTGTGTTTATATTAGTAATTAATGCCCTTTCCTCGCATGTTAGCGGTAAGGCAACAAATATGAAGACGGTTATTGTGCTTTATGCAATTAGTACATTTTTAGCTGGATTTGTAGCAGTAATTGTGAGCTTTATTTTCCCAACAGCGCTGACATTAAAAACAGGTGCTCAGGAAATTGCTCCGCCAAGCGGCGTTATGGAAGTATTGCAATCATTATTATTTAATATCGTGACAAATCCAGTGAGTGCAATTATGAATGCCAATTATCTTGGCATCCTAGCATGGGCTGTCTTACTCGGTATTGCGTTAAGGGTATCAAGCGATTCGACAAAAACTGTATTGGCGAATTTATCAGATGCCGTGACGAAAATTGTGCAGTGGATTATTAGCTTAGCACCAATTGGTATTATGGGGATTGTCTTTGATATTGTTTCAACAACAGGTTTATCGGCATTACAGGAGTATGGTCGATTAATTGTTATTTTAGTCGCAACAATGTTTTTCATAGCGTTAGTTATTAACCCACTAATCGTTTTTATTGTGACTCGCCGCAATCCATATCCACTTGTTTTAACATGTTTAAAAGAGAGTGGTATTACAGCATTCTTTACACGTAGCTCAGCAGCTAATATTCCAGTAAATATGGCATTAGCTGAAAAATTAAAGCTAGATAAAGATACGTATGCGATATCAATTCCGCTAGGGGCAACAATCAATATGGCGGGTGCAGCCGTTACCATTTCCGTTTTAACGATGGCAACAGCACATACATTAGGCATAGAGGTTGATATTTTCACAGCAGTTATTTTAATGGCCTTAGCAGCAGTTTCGGCTGCTGGTGCATCAGGTGTCCCGGGTGGCTCTCTATTATTAATCCCACTAGCATGTAGCCTATTAGGAATTTCAGATGATATTGCTATGCAAGTCGTAGCAATCGGCTTTATCATCGGTGTTGTACAGGATTCCTGTGAAACAGCATTAAACTCATCGTCAGATATTGTATTTACAGCAGCTGCGGAGTATGCGAAAGAGCGCAAGCAATTATAATTGATTCATAGTGTTTTGAAAGGTCAAGCCTTTCAAGGCACTTTTTTTGCGTCAAAATTTCAGTTAATTCAGAAAATTATATTGAAGTTTACGTAAACGTCAATGCTATACTAATGAAAAAGTGGTGGGAGGAGATGATTTTGCAGACGATTCAAGAGGTAGCAAAGTTATTTAATGTATCGACAAGGACGCTTCGTTATTATGAAGAGCTCGGGCTACTTCATCCCGAGCGTTCCACAGGCAATCAACGAACCTTTTCTAAAAAGGAGCTAGCAAAGCTTAAGCTTATTTTTAGAGGGAAACGCTATGGGTTTTCGCTAGAGGAAATTAAAGAGATGGTGCTGCTCTTTGATATGGACCGCACAGGCATTCAACAGCTAGAGCGTACAGTTGAATACGGTACATTAAAAATGCAGGAAATTGATAAAAAAATAAAAGAGCTCACCCAAATGAAAGAAGAATTGCAGCAATTGCATAATAAGTTCAGTACAAAATTGGCGAATTTAAAGGGAGAGATGGAAGATGAATAGTTCAAATTTATTAGCGCGTAATGCAAGAAAGTATCCAACAAATGAAGCGGTCGCTTGTTTAGGCAAGCGTTTGACGTATCAAGAGTTGGATGAGCAGGCGACGCGATTAGCTAATGCCTTATTAGCACAGGGGGTTCAACAAGGGGAAAAGGTTATTATTTTTATGCCTAATGTACCTGAGTTTGTTGTAAGTTATTTTGCGATTCAACGTATTGGAGCTATTGTTGTTCCAGTTAATGCGAAATTTATGCTCCAGGATGTGGAATATGTAGCGAATCATTCTGAGGCAAAGGCAATAATAGCACATGAGGCAATTTTTGCTGCTATTGAAAATATAGAGGATATAGCTGTAAAAATTAAAACAGGTCAGGGCGCTGAAGGCTGGCTTCATTATGATACATTACTGGAGCAGGCAAGCACTAAGACAATTGAGTGTCAATTGAAGGAGGATGACCCGTCCACAATTTTATACACATCAGGTACAACAGGGAAACCAAAGGGCGTACTATTTAGCTATCGTAACATTTTAGCAGTTGCACATATGATTGCGATTGAGATGGAAGTAAAGCCAGAAAGCCGAATATTGTTAATGATGCCATTAACACATTCAGCGCCATTACATTTATTTTTAATGGCTGGTGTACTAGTAGGCTCAACAAATGTGCTCACACCGACATTTACACCAGATTTATTTATTGATTCTATCGAACAGGAAAAAACAACACATTTCTTTGGAGCACCAGTTGCCTACTTATTAACAGCAGGGCTACCAAGATTACAGGAGGCTGATTTATCCTCAATGCAGTGGTGGGTTTACGGCGGTGCACCACTATCACAAAATGAAGTTCACCTCGTACAAAAAGCATTCCGTACTAACAATTTAACATGTGTCTATGGCTTAACAGAGGCTGGTCCTAGCGGCTCGCTCTTATTTGGTTATGAGCATGCGGAGAAGGCAGGCAGTATTGGACGACGTGCGCCATTTGGGACGGAGCTGCGCATTGTCAATGAAAATGGGGAAGATATAGTCACTGGTGAAATTGGCGAAATTGTTTTATATGGTGAGGGCAATATGCTTGGCTATTACAAAGATGAGGCGGCAACGAAGGCGACATTTGTTAATGGTTGGCTGAAATCGGGTGATTTAGCAACTGTCGATGAGGACGGCTATATATGGATTGTTGACCGTAAAAAGGATGTCATTATTTCAGGTGGTGTCAATATTTATCCAAAGGAAGTGGAGGATTGTCTATTAAGCTACGAAGATATTTTTGAGGTAGCAGTGATTGGCATTCCGCATCCGCAATGGGGAGAAACGGTGAAGGCAGTTTACGCTGCGAAAACGGAAATTGACGAAGAAGCATTAAAGGCTTATTTAGAAAAGCATCTGGCAAAATATAAAATTCCACGAATTTACGAGCGAGTGGAAACGCTTCCACGCAATGCATCGGGGAAAATATTAAAGCAAACTTTAAAAAGCTAAGAGGTGAAAGCATATGAAGGTTTTACAGCAAGATGTAGCGAAAACAACTAATTTTTTTGAGGATGATGATACTTTACTAAAGGTACTGGAAAATATGCTGGATACAGAATTTTTAGCATATGCAACAAAGGAGCTTTCTCATTTTGGTGCGCTTTGTGCAGGTGAAATTGATGAGCGTGCAAAGTTTACAGACCGCCAAGGGGAACCAAGATTACAAAGGTATAATGCCTATGGTGAAGAAGTATCAGAAGTTTTAGTCAATGATGGCTACAAAAAGACACTTGAGCAAACATATAAAACAGGTATTGTTGGCTACGTTCATAAAGCTATTCCCGAGCTCGGTAGAAAGGGGAATTATGTGTACAGCTTTGCTCAAGGTTATTTATTATCTCAAACGGAGCCTGGCTTTTATTGTCCAGTAACATTGACGATGGCGACAGCCTATTTATTAGACCATTATGCAAATGAAGAGGTGAAGGCTCGCTTTTTACCGCATGTTTGTGCAACGGGTGATACAGAGTTATATGAGGGGGCTACATTTTTGACAGAGCGTCAAGGTGGCTCAGATGTTGGGGCAAATATTGTGGAGGCTAGACAGGAGGGAGAGTGTTTCCGTCTATATGGCGAAAAATATTTTGCCTCCAATGCAGGGATGTGTGGTGTGGCGATGGTGCTTGCGCGGCTGGAGGGCGCACCAACAGGCTCAAAAGGCTTAACATTATTTGCAGTACCATGGCGCCAGGAAAATGGGCAGCTCAATCATCTACGCATTCGTCGATTAAAAGATAAGCTAGGTGTAAGAGCGGTGCCTTCGGGGGAAGTGGAGTTTGACGGTGCCTACGCTTATATTGTGGGGGAGCAAAATAAAGGAATCTATTATATGCTAGAGGCTTTAAATTTATCAAGAATTTGCAATGCGGTTGCATCGATTGGCATTATGCGACGAGGCTTTATCGAAGCGAAGCATTATGTAACAAATCGCTATGCCTTTGGGAAGCCATTAACGCAATATCCGATGATACAAGATTCACTTAGCAAATATGCAGCGAAATTACATGTTGAGACCGCCACAGTTTTTGATCTTATTCAGCTTTATGATAAGGTGACGAGCGGGCATGGTACGGAGCAGGATATTATTATGAATCGCTTAAACATTGCGATAATGAAAAAAGAAACAGCGGAGCAGGCTGTTCATTATGCAAGTGAAGCAATCGAACTACATGGTGGCAACGGCTATATTGAGGACTTTGTCACACCGCGTTTATTAAGGGATGCGCAGGTGCTTACTGTCTGGGAGGGAACAGCCAATATTTTGGCATTAGAGCTTATTCGCTTAGTTGATAAATTTAAGGGGCATGAATTATTTGTTAACGTGATGCGTGAGCGTTTAGCACAACTACAGGTGAATGAATTAACACAAATTGTGGCGGAGCAATTAGATAAACTAGAGGTGATGTTGCAAACATTTAGTTCATTAGATGAGGCAACAAAAACCTTTGAAGCAAAGCAAGTAGCAGAAAAAATGGCGCAGCTTTATGAAAGTGTTGTAGCAGTTGAATGGGCACAGAAATTCGGCGGTAAATATGAAAAGCTAGCCATTATTTATTTACAGCAAGCTTGGGAATTACGTGAATTTGGCACTGCGATGACAACGGTGCAGTATTTCGAGGAGATTATTGGATAATAAATTTACAAGGCTGGGGCTGTCTGAAAGCCGAGCATAGCAGGCATTTTGGACAGTAGCGACGATGTTTCAATTCCTATAAACAGAAAACACCTCTTTTAAAAATGGGATGAACATTGGCTTTAGCAGTGTTATCCTTCAGTCAAAGGGAAGCGATGAAAGCATTTATTTCAATGCGGTGTCAAAATAAAATGGACTTTTCGGACAATTCCAGCCTAAGTTTTTGCTAAAAAGCTTCGCTTCTGCGTTAGTCATATGAGAAGAGATAATACGTTCTATTTAATGCGATACGCGCGTGTGAAAAATACTTTACTGAAAAGGTGTAAAAAAGTCGCCACTTTATTCCGTAAGAGCTCGATTGGTTCAACTAACAATTAGTGGGGGGAGGAAAAACCTCACTGATTGAAGTTTCACTTTATGTTAGTTTTTTGAGCTATTTGGCTATATAACAGTAGGAGGCGACTTTTATGGTATGCGACAATACACATTTTATTTTTTATTACCCTTTCAATTATAGGCAATATGATTTTCGCCGATTTGAGAAAAAGTTGAAGGAGCAGCAATATTATCACTTCAAAATGCAGAACGACTCAGAAAGTCAAAAATATTACGGAAAAAATGTTGATGATTCGAGGGAAGCGTTAAAGCAATTTTTTTATCCTTTTATCGAAGAAAAATTATTAAATGAGCAAACTTCCATTATATATTTTAATCGCTATACAAAATTATTTCAGTTGGATGGAGAAATGATAACAGGCTTTGAAAATATTAAGTATACAATTCATAGTGTAGATATAATGCTATGTCCTTTTAGTGTTGGTATTATGTCTATTCGAATACAACTGCATAATGTAAAAGACATTCAGAGTGCTTTATCATTTGCTCATTATTTTCGTGTACTGAACCCGAAAGTCGAAGAGGATTGCGGAGCAAGTTTACAGTTGGATAAATGGTCTTTTGAAAATACAGAACAAATGATTTTTCAATTACTTGCTCCATTTTTAAATGATTTTTTTGTCGATTATACACATTTGCAGACGACAATTCCCTTTTTCGAGGATGAGCGTATGTATGTAAGTGCATTTATTCAGCTAGAAGAAGGGGAGGAAATCAGTGAGGAATTTTTGTTTAGGGCAGGACAATTAAATGGATATGATAAGAATGGTCAACAATATATGTTTACTAGTAACCATGACTATATTCAACGATTTGTGAAAAAGCATAGCTATGATAGGTATGCACCTCATTATTATATGCTAACAACATTACAGAGTCACATGCATATTTCAAATCAAAATAGTCAATTTACGAAACAAATGATAGCGCAATTTCACAGTATTATTTACTATATTGTCATCATTCATTATTTTTATAAATTAACGCTTCTGAAATTAACTTTTGAAAATAGTGAGTTAAAGTATTCAAGAAATAAACATATCGTTGAACAATTAATTGAGCAAATTACGAAATTTGCTTCTCGCTATTATTTTACAGAAGTATCTATGCGCGCAGAAGGTCATGAACTAACTCATTATTTTCGTGAGGTCTTTCGCATCGACATACAGTATCGTGAAATTAAAGAAACATTGGAAGAGCTCTATCGTGTACAGGAGGATCGTGCAGCAGATAGACTAAATCAATTATTATTTATTTTAACGATTTTTAGTATGATTTCAGGCATTTATGGGATGAATTTAGTTATTGAAGAATTAGACGAGCCGCTTAAATGGTCTAGTATTTTAGGCTTTACATTATTTGAATGGATGGCGTTTATTTTAGCCATTGGTGGTATTGCAATTAGTGTCTTTTTAATATTTGGACAAATCTTTCACATTGCAAGAAGTTTTGTTCAAAAAAGAAACACCCGAAAAAAATCATAACGAGTGAATAAAAAAAGCGGCTAATCACCTTGGAACAAGGGGACAGTCGCTTTTCGTTTATTATTTAAACGTACTTTGCATAAATGCTTTCATATCGTGGCTGAGAACGGTTAATTCTTCGATAATTTCGCTGAAATCATGGACTAACTGAGCCTGTTCATTTGTTGCCTCATTTACTTGTCCCATGTTTTGCTTTAAATTTTCTAAATTGCGGTTAATATTTTTTAATGAACCTTCAATATTTTCAGTTGCACTTGATGTTTCTTGCGACATTTTACGAACTTCTTGCGCTACAATATTAAAGCCAGCACCGTGTTGACCTGCGCGCGCTGCTTCGATTGAGGCATTTAAGCCAAGCAAGTTTGTTTGACGCGAAATATTTTTGATTAAGTCTGTAATTGTATTTGTCTTTTCAGCATCCTCTAATGCGTGCTGAGCTTGACGATTAATCTCCTCACTTGTTGCAGCCAATTCCTCAGAGTGAGAAGCGATTGTATGTACTTTGTCCTGCAACCCCGAAACAATGCTATTCATTTGCTCCATATATTTCTCAAGCTTAATGGCATTTGCAATAGGCAAGCCGAAAGCAAGCGCTCCTACTACTTTATTATTTTCATGAATTGGGAATGAAAAAGCATTTACCGCAACACCATATACATCCTCCGGAATAATGACGTTTGCATTTTTTCCATTGAAGGCGATAAATACATTTTCATCATTCGGGTTAATTTGATCTCCGTCTTTATAACCAGTGTCCACTTGCTTACCAGCTAAATATTTAATAATTTTGTTATCTTCTTTTCGACAAACAGCTACAATTGCTTCTTCTTTTAGTGCAAGGTGGATATAAGGTGCTGACATTGCAAGTGCTTCGATTATTTTCATAATAATTCCCCCAAGTCTAATTAATACAATGGCAATAATTACTTTTACTTTAACATAACAGCGAATAATTCAAAATCATTAATTCAAAAAAATAGCATTTAACTTTGTTAGAGTGTGGTTTACATAGATTAGATGACGAAAATATTCCTCAACTTTTAAAAAAAATTCTAATAATCATTTTTTTTAACCTAATTTTAACCTTGTGAAGTTATATTAATTTTGAGGACTTACTTTTTGACTAAATAGAGGGCTTAGAATGTTGCTAGCAAGTAGAATAGCACAGGTAAGAAGCCATAATAGTTGGAGGTGTGTGTTGGACTTTTTAATATTAGTATTTGCACATTTATTAGCTGACTACCCTCTGCAAGGGGAATTTCTAGCGACGATGAAAGGCAAAAACTTTATTGTTTTATGTAGCCATGCAGGTATTTGGACTGGAACGGTTTTAATTGCCGCATATTTAATAGGTTATTCAGTGGAACTTTCAGATGTATTTATTTTATTTACTGTACATGCTGTAGCAGACTTTTTAAAGGCAAGGTCAATTGGAGTTTATAAAAATCTAGACCCAATGAGGATGGGATTATTTATAGACCAATTGATTCATATTTTACAACTTGTTATTTTTATGCTTTTTATGTCAGAAAAAATTTCATAGGAGATGGAGATGAAAATAAAATTAAGTTATATCATAATAGCCATCACGGTTATATTAAGTTTTTTGCTTTATAAAGAAAGTTTAAAAGATCTTGAACTAAAGCTACAAGATATATGGTTGCAGGATGGAAGAGCTGTTGATTCACGTATTTCTATTATTGCTATTGACGATGCCAGCTTGCAGCAAATTGGACATTGGCCTTGGAAACGTGATGTTCATGCGCGATTAGTACAGATTTTAAATGAAGGAAATGTAGCAGTGATTGGCTTTGATATTACCTTCCCCTCACCAGCAAATGATGCTAAAGAGGACGAGCGTCTTATTGAAGAAATTACCGCAAAGAATAATGTCGTGCTCGCTCGTTATGGGCAGTTTGATAACTATGCGACAACAGGCATGATAGAAAGCGTTGCACTAGCAGAGCCCTTTCCTGCATTAAAGGAAGCAGCTAGTGGCTTAGGACATTTAAATACGATTCCAGACCAAGATGGGGTTGTTCGAAAGGCGTTATTACAATTTTCTTATCAAGGGGAAATTATACCGAGTTTTTCGGCAGTGATTGCAAAAAAATATTTAGAGCAGCAAAATCAAGCTTTAGTCATTGATGATAAAGCATTAAATGAGTTTCAACAATTTCATATTGAGTATGCAGGAAAGCCAAATGAATTCGAAGTAATCCCTTATACAATGGTGTTAAATGGGGATGTTCCTCCAGCTTACTTTGAAAATCGTATCGCTTTAATTGGTCCATATACAGTTGGCATTAAGGATGATTTTTTAACGCCAATGAGTCAAAAACAGCATATGTACGGTGTGGAGATTCATGCCAATATTATTCAAAATTTATTGGAAGGTAATTTCAAAAAAGAGTTTGCTTGGCAATGGAATATGGCGCTATTATTCATAGCGGCTAGTCTCGCCTATATTATTTGCAAAATACGCTCCTCACTGTTGTCGTTGCTATTATTCGTTTTAACCACAGGGATTGTGTTGTTCAGTGGTAAAATTTTATATGACAAAGGCTGGATTATCTCCCTTGTTTATATTTTAATGTTGTTCATTATTGCCTATATTAGCTCAGTTGGCTTTAATTATTTTACTGAGCAAATGGAACGCAAGCGCATTACATCTATTTTTGGTCGCTATGTCGCACCACAAGTAGTTTCAGAAATTTTAGAGAGTGGGGAAGATGGCCTAAAATTAGGTGGAAGTAGAAAGGATATTACTGTTATTTTCGTTGATATTCGAGGCTTTACAACATTGTCTGAAAGCGTTGAGCCAGAAGAGATTGTCGGAATTTTGAATGAATATTTAAACTTAACTGCGAACTGTATTTTTGACTATGGTGGCACACTAGATAAATTTATTGGTGATGCGACAATGGCCATTTTTAATGCACCTTTACCATTGGAAAATCATGAGTTACAGGCTGTGAAAACAGCATGGGCAATGAAAGAGGGTGCAGCAGTCCTTGAGGATAAGCTAATGGAGCGCTATGGAAAAAGTGTAAAGTTTGGTATCGGCATTCATACAGGGCCCGCAGTTGTCGGCAATATCGGCTCAAAAACGCGCATGGATTATACAGCAATTGGCGATACAGTCAACACGGCTGCCCGTCTTGAAAGCAATGCGAAGTCTGGTCAAATTATTATGAGTGATAAAGTATATGAACAAGTGAAGGAACAAGTTGTAGTGAAACCATTAGGTGAAATTCATGTAAAAGGAAAGATGGAAGGTATTACTATTTATGAGCTAGTGGAGGTAAAGGGATGAATAAAAAAATGGTGATTATCGTTGTTGCAGTTACCAGTATTGTTTTCCTTTCACTATTTGCCTATCTATTTGTTAATAAAGAAACAAAAGTAGTTGGGAAAGTTTTGTCAATCAGTGGGTTAGTTGAAGTGAAAAAAGAGACGGAAGATAAAATATTGAAGGTGTTTGCGAATATGGCCTTTACCGAGGGAGACACGCTCATGACTGGCGTCGATGGACGTGCGGAATTAGCTATTGATAACAATAAGGAAATTTCAATTGCACCAAGCACTGATATTTCTTTTACGCAGCTTGTGACAAGCTTGAATGCTGGAGCTGGTAAAACTTATTTATATTTGCGAGAAGGAAAAGTAAAAATTAAAATCAACGAAAAATTAAAGGGAGACTCCAGATTTAATATTGAGACACCGAATGCCATTATGGGTGTAATGGGTACTGAATTTTTCGTTTATTATGATTCGACTGGCACATGGGTTGGTGTATTGGAAGGACAGGTTGAAGTGGTAACTGGTGAAAATCGCATTTTATTAGTGCCACTTAATAAAAGTGTATTTATCGGCTATGATGGGGAAATTGAGATTGTCGATTTAGACATGGAGCAAGTTCAGAAGTTTGATATGGAAATTATAAGTAGTGCTAATGAAGATATACAAATTGTGGCTGCACAATTGCCAGTACAAAGTAATGAAAATACGACAAGTCAACAAGAGAATAATTCACAAACGTTTATCAATAGCTCTCCTGTTCGAGGGAGTGTACAAAATAATAGCTTGTCAGAACAAAACAGCCTATTTAATGTGCAGGCTGTAGGGGAGCAAGCATTACCTTTATTAGACGAAGAGCTGTCGGCAAATGAAGAAGAATCGCCATTGAATGAGGAAGAGCTTCCATTAGTAGAAGAGAATCTGCCGATTGAAGAACAACCGCTAGTAGAAGAACAATTGCCAAATGAGGAACAGCATACAAGCGAGGAGGATTTACCGCTAGTAGAGGGAGAACCATCATCATATGAAGAAGAACTAACGTACAAGGAGGACCCTCCGTACAAAGAAGATCCTCCAAATGAGGAAGAAGACCCTCCGTACGAGCAAGATCCTCCAAATGAGGAAGAGGACCCCCCGTACGAAGAAAATCCTCCATATGAAGAAGAAGACCCTTCGTATGAGGAAGAGCCACCAAATGAGGAGGAAGACCCTCCGTATGAAGAAGAGCCACCAAATGAGGAGGAAGACCCTCCGTATGAAGAAGAGCCACCAAATGAGGAGGAAGACCCTCCGTATGAAGAAGAGCCACCAAATGAGGAGGAAGCCCCTCCATACGAAGAAAATCCTCCAAATGAGGAAGAGTACCCTCCGTATGAAGAAGAGCCACCAAATGAGGAGGAAGGTCCTCCGTATGAAGAAGAACCACCATATGAGGAGCAACCACCAGGAGAGAATATCCCACCACCACAGGGAGTGTGATGGCACATAGGATAAATGAAAAGCAAAGGTCCTTTGATTGGGCTGTCCAGAAAGCGCAATATTTTCTAGATAACTTTGCTTTTATGTTCCTATGGGCGGAACGTCAGAAAATAATTATTGAAATAGCTAGTTAGGGGGGAATAATTTGTTATCAGAAGAAATACATCCATTAATTAATGAAGAAATAATGAGGAAACTAGAGCAATCGAACCTTGACTTGCAGAGGAATATTTTTTTAAAAGGGCAACTAATTTTAGAAAAAGGGCAAGTATCTCAGGTGATTCATATTATCGTTTCAGGAAAAGTACGTGTTTTTATTGCACAGGAAAGAAAGATTGAGCTTGCTACTTTAAGTGAAGGCCAATTTTTTGGTGAAATGTCTTGTTTAACGAACGACCCTGTCAGTGCACATGTTGAAGCGATAGATGAGGTACAAACTGTGAGTTTAAATCGTGACGGAATGATGTTGTTAATGGACCAAAATGCTGCATTTAGACTGCAAATTATTGAATCTATGGTAACGCGTATTCAAAATTCTAATGAGCGTGTTGTGGAGGAACATACGAAAAGTTTATTGCTACTTAAGCATCATGAGCATGAGGTGCAGGAGAAATATGATGCATTGATTGGGGAAACGGATTTAATGGTGAAGCTACGCAAAAAAATTATTGCTGCTTCGCAGCAAACAATGCCGGTCATATGTATAGGTGAGCCTGGAACAGAAAAATTAAGTGTTGCTAAACATTTACATGATTTATCAACATATAGGAATTATCCGTTTATTTTAATTGATGCGCAGCATTTCACATTGAAAGAATGGCGGGAAAAATCTCGACTGGCGCAAGGAGGAACACTTGTAGTTGAAAATGCAGAAATACTCGATAGTAATGCAATAAAGGAATTGACTAAGCTTGAGCAACAAACAAGGATTGTTTTTATATCAACGAAAAAGCTAATACTACGCACGGCAATAGAAATTGCTATTCCACCTTTACGTAATCGAGTGGGGGATATTCCATTACTAGCCAAATATTATGCAGAGAAAATGGGCGTTAATCGAGAATATTCGATTTCAGAAGAGGCAATTCGTCTGTTAAAGCTATATCCGTTTGTGCGCAACAATGTGGAAGAATTAAAAGCGGTAATACAAAAAGCATTTGTATTAAGTGAGGGAAGAACAATTTATAGTAAGCATCTGCGTTTTGCTACAAATCGTAAACCAGGAGAAAGACCGAAAATTGGGGTGGCCTTAGGAAGTGGCGCTGCAAGAGGGCAAGCGCATATCGGTGTATTGCAAGTGCTAGAAGAAGCTGGGATACCTATTGATATTATAGCTGGAACGAGCGTTGGGGCGATTGTAGGGGGAGGATATGCAGCAGGAGCCTCTGTGGCAGATATGAAAAAGATTTTGTCAAAGGTGACATGGGGACAATTAGTACGTCCGGCGATGTCGCTACGCTCCTTTGTTGACAATACACCCGTAATTCAATTTATTGAGCAGCATATCGGGCAGCGAATGATTGAAGATTTGCCTATTCCATTTGCTGCTGTTGCCTCAGATGCCTTAACTGGAGAGGCACATATTATGAAAAAAGGCTCTTTAGCCCATGCGTTAAGAGCGAGCTCTTGTATTCCAGCAGTGATGCGACCTGTTCAATATGAAGGTAGAATACTGGTAGATGGTGCAGTTGTTCATCCTGTCCCAGCTGCACTTGTTAAAAGTATGGGGGCAGATATTGTGATTGGTGTCAACATTTGCGCAGAATCCTTTGCTAAAGGGACGTCAAGACATATTGTTGATTCATTGATGAATACGATTGATATGATGAGTGCCAAGCTTGTAAAAGAGGAGCTACAATTAGCGGATGTTATTATTCGCCCAGACCTAGGCTTTAATCAAATAAGATTTGGTAAGGAATTAGCCTTTTGTATATCTGCTGGAAAATCTGCAGCACGTCATTCGATTAATCAGATTCATCAAATAATAGAGGCGAAGAGCTGATAGAGGAAAGTCCAAATAAATCAGGACAAGCCGCAAATAAAACGAGAAGCTACTGAAAAGATAGCTTCTTGTTTTGTAAGTTTAATTGTACTTTTATGCTAATTTACTTTACTTTGCTTATGTATCATCGAAAACGTCCGAAGAGCAGTGCATTACCTGCTTCCCAGACGCCCCTCCACCCCTTCTCGAATTAATCTATTTTTAATTTGCTAGACCCTTCCTATCTTTCCGTAACCATGCAAAAATAATGACAAGAATAAGGACGAATCCTAGATAGCCCATTGTAGCATATACTTTACTTACTAAGTTTGTAAAACCAATAAAGCTTGCCACAAAGCCGGCAGTACCAACAAGAACAACTGCTGGTTTAAACATTTGATGGTCAGGTGCAATAAAGCGCACTGTAAATGCATAAAACATACCGACAGCAGTGTTATACATCATGCCCAGTAGTGCGACTGCCATTAAGATACCGATAAATGGATGGATTTGTTTCGCTAATGCTAGTGTGGGCATATCAACACCTGCAACAATGTCTATTTTCACAAACATAGTGACATTAATTAAAATAATTAGAAAGCCGAGCATAATACCACCTAAAATCCCGCCCATTCCCGCCACTTTACGGTCTTTGACAGTACCCCCCATAACGATTAACATAGCAGCACCTGCCGCAAGATTATATGAAACGTATAGCAATGCGCTGACAAACCAATTGGAGCTCGCAGATGCTTGTTCCTTTGCTATTTGATTTGCTTCTGACAAAGATAGGTCCATCGTAAATAAAGAGTAGATTAAAATAATGAAAATAACGGCCATTAAATAAGGAGTTAAAATGGCAATAACATTAATGATATTTTTAACATTTAATAGCAACGTAGCGATTGTCAATACAACCATAATAATGCTACCAATGGCTGTAGGGATGCCAAACATTTGCTGGAATGTTGCTCCAGAGCCAGCAAACATAACAACGGCTACACCAAATAAAAAGAAGGTAATTAAAAAATCAAGTGCAAGCCCAATATAGCGCCCGCCCATATAGTAAATAACACCTTTATGTGAGGTAGTTTGAAGCTGTGAGCCAAGCTGAGCCAATGTCATACCTAAAAATGAAAAGGCAAAAGTGGCGAGTAGTGCCCCCACAATTCCAATTAAGCCAAAGCTCGTAAAAAATTGCATAATTTCTTGCCCTGAGGCAAAGCCTGCACCAACAATTAAGCCAACGAATGCGCCACCAATTTGTAAACTTTTTCTCATTTTTTCACCTTCACTTATATTTTTTAAAAGTTCTGACTTTTCATATGCCATATAAAGTGAATCAACAGCGAATAGGAATTTTCACAGATTGCTAGTTTCACTAAATGGATTTTTTATAGGCTGTTAATATGTTAGAGGCTGTTTGGAAAGTAAAAAACCTTCCTAAGCTAACAAAATACAGTTTTGCTTATACGATTGTATGTTAAAGCAAAGTCTTTATATGGAGTATTTTCAACCTTCTAAAAAATTTATTTGTTTTCTAAATAAGACATATTTCAATAAATAATAGCGGGAGCTGTCCGAAAAGTTTATTTTGTTTTGACACCGCATTGAAATCAATGTTTTCATCGCTTCCCTTTTACTGAAGGATAGCGCTGCTAAAGCCAATGTTCATCCCATTTTTAAAAGAGGCGTTTTCTGTTTATAGGAATCAACATTTTGCGAAGCATCATCGCTACTGTCCAAAATGCCAGCTATGCACGGCTTTTTGGACAGCTCCCTTTCACAATGAATAATTAACGATAAATTTTTGACGCTATCGTGTAAGCATCCACTGTTTCTCTATTTACCTCATAGCCAATACCTACTGTTTGAGGTACTTGGATATAGCCGTTTTCAGCGACAACCTCGGGTTCAATAATATCCTTTTCCCAATAGCGGCTTGAGCTTGCTGTGTCACCAGGCAGGGTGAAGTTCGAAAGTGCTGTTAGAGCCACATTATGTGCGCGACCTACGCCAGATTCTAGCATGCCACCACACCATACAGGAATGCCTGCCGTTGCGCAATAATCATGAATTTTTTTGGCTTCTGTTAAGCCGCCAACACGACCGATTTTTATGTTGATAATTTTAGTAGAGCCTAGCTCCACAGCTTTACGTGCATCTTCAAGTGAATGAATGCTTTCATCTAAGCAAATGGGTGTTGTTAGTTGCTGCTGTAATTTCGCATGGTCAATAATATCATCTGAAGCTAAAGGTTGCTCAATCATTGTTAAATTGAATTCATCCAGTTGCTTTAATAATTCAGCATCCTCTAAACGATATGCTGAGTTGGCATCAGCCATAATTGCCACATGAGGGAATGTTTCGCGCAAAGTACGCATTACCTCTACATCCCAGCCTGGTTTCACCTTCACTTTAATCCGCTTATAACCTTCCTTCACGTAGCCGTCTACTAATTCAACAAGTTCTTCAATTGAATTTTGAATGCCGATACTGATGCCCACTTCGATTTTATCTCTCGTACCACCAAGAGCCTGTGCTAATGATTGTTTTGTTTGTTGTGTGTAAATATCCCAAACAGCACCTTCAATCGTCGATTTTGCCATATTGTTTTTACGGATTGGTGCAAAAATTTCACTGACTTCATCTGGGTGAGCGATGTCTTTATTTAAAATTAGAGGAATTAAAAAATCCTCTAGCATATGCCAATTCGTTTTAAGCGTCTCTTCGTTATACCAAGGGGAGTCGAAGGCAACAGATTCACCCCAACCGATTGTACCCGCCTCATCCTTAGCCTCTAAAAGTAAAAAGTTTTTCGTTGTAAATGTGCCAAAACTCGTTGTAAACGGTGATTTTAATTCCATTTGTAAATGGCGTATCGTCATTTCAATAATCTTCATTTATGCTTCCTCCAGTGCTAAAGTTGCTTTTTTTACGAAAATATATTCATTCCATTTTGGCTGTTTTTCTATGCGAACTGCCGTATAGCCTGCCGCAAATAAACCTTGAAATATTTTGCGTGTGGCGAGTCGCCAATGCAATGCTAGCTCGTTGCTTTGCTTTTTTAACATTTGAAAATCCTGTGGGACAGGTAAAGAATAACTCACAGCATCATAATGTCCTAGCTCAATCACTTGTAATGCTGGCAGCCTATGTTCATCAATTAAGATTTCGCCAAGAGGAATAGTTTCCAGCACTAAAGGTTGATGCTTCTCCACTACATAATTGCTCGTTAAATGCCAATGCACCTCGAAACGGTCAGAGGGCAATCCTTTATTAAAGCCATCCTGCATTTCACCATAGCAATTTTCAATATACGTATCGCAAATACCGTTAAGCTTCGATAAATTTAAAAAGCCATTACGTGTTTCAAGAGGATCGTATGTCCAAGTCATTAAATCATAGCCTTTTTTGATAGCTATCTCACGCTGTGCTAGCTTTAGACGCTCACCAATTTGCTGAGAGCGATAGGCATCATCAATGCCGAGCATATGTGAGCATAAATAGCTTTTCCCATTTTTCATACCTGCAAAGCCATAGCTAAAGCCAATTAATCGCTCCATATCAAAAGCCCCAACGATAATCCCTCCATTTTTAACAGCCGTAAATGTTTGGTGTGTTGGAATAGGGGAGATTCCCCATACTTTATACTCTAGCTGCTGGACGAGCTCCATTTCTTCAATCGTTGTTAATTCTTTAATCAAAATCATGATTGTCCGCTTCTTTCTACTTGCTGTAAGGCTAATAATAAAGCTTTCGTAATAATTTCGGCTCCTACATATAGACGCTCTTTATTAAAGGTCATGAGCGGATGGTGGAGACCAGGCGTCACACCACAGCCCAAGCCAAGCATTGTTGTTTTTAAATGCGGCTGCTTGTAAGCGTAATAATGGAAATCCTCACCGCCGGGCGTAATAACATCGCTAGCGCAATTTTCTTCACCAACTGTTTTGATAATTGCTTGCTTCATAATCGCTTTCGCCTCATCGTTCACTTGTGCTGCAACGATATGAGCGGCACAGTTTGTTTCAATTTTTGCGCCATAAAGTGTGCTGATTGCTGTGACAGCTTTATTGAAGCCATCTGTCAGTGCCTCCATTGTGTCATTGGTTTGCGCCCGCGCATCAATACTAAATGTTGCAGTACCAGGAATAATATTTGCTGATGAACCGCCTGCTTGAAGCTGTGTCATTTTAATTGATGCTGATTGTGTAGGACTAATCCAATGACGCTTAATTGCATCGACAAGAGCAGCCGCTACCTCGATTGCGTTAATCCCTTGCTCGGGGCGAGCACCATGTGCTTCAATACCTGTAATTGTGCCTGTAAACATTTTGGCAGCCCCGTGATAAAGTGCTGGTGCATGAACACCATCTGGAATTTCAACTAATGGTCTTACATGTGTGCCGAATAAATATTGAAGAGGCTCGGTAATTCCTTGTTCTATTATCGCTTTGGCTCCTTGTCCTTTCTCCTCAGCAGGTTGGAAGATGATACGAACTGCGCTAGGTAAAGTGTCTTTTAGCTTGTTTAATAATAATGCTACGCCAATAGCTATCGTCATATGACCATCATGTCCACAAGAATGATTTGCTTTAAACTCGCCGTCAACCTCCTGCCAAAGAGCATCTATGTCGGTGCGAAAGCCGACTCTAGGAATGCCTTGACCAATGTCAACATAAAGTCCCGTCATATTATCGAAGGTTTGTGGCTGTAAGCCTTCCTCTGTTAAAAACTGTGCTATGTAAGCAGTTGTTTCAACTTCTTGCCAGCTAATTTCTGGATTTGCATGTAAATGAATAAATACTTTTTCCATTTGTTCTGTAATTGTTTGTACTGTCATAGTAATCAACTCCATCTATTTGCTAAAAAGCTATTTTGAAAATCATCATAATTGACTCGTTGCTGATTATAGTATGGTATATCGTGAGACATCATGCCAGCAACTAGCGTATTGAGAAATGCCATCAGCACAGGCATTAAATCAATTGTCGAAAGCTCTACCTGTTGTAAAACAAATGCATCATGTACATATTGATGAATCGGTGCGACGTTCGTATCAGTAATAGCCACTATATAAGCACCTCGTTTCTGAAACTGCTCGGCAATTTGGAGGGGCTCTTTATAATAACGGTGTAAGGAAATAACGATGGCAATTGCTGTTTCATCGACTTCCTGCAATGTTCGAATAAGTGTACTCGTATCGGTTTGAACAAGCTTCACATTTGGGCGTAGCATATTGAGTGTGAACTGTAGCCATTGGGCAGCGAAGGCAGAGGCACCAGCTCCAATTAAATAAATAGTATTAGCTTCATGAATTTTTTTGGTTGCTTCGTGGAATTGCTGAGGGTCAATTTCGTTAGCGACATTTGCAATTTGCTTGCTTATTTGTCCCATCACTTTCTCACAAAGCTGCTCATTCACAAGTGCCTCTTTAGATGTTACATAATTGCCTAATGTACTATTCGTCTTATGTTCAAGTAAATATTTTGTCCATTCTTTTTGGAGCTGTACATAGCCATCAAGACCAAGTGAATAGCAAAAACGTATTACGGTTGTTTCGCTTGCACCAGCCTTTTTTCCAACTTCGGCTGCAGAATGCATACTAATGAAAGTAGGGTTATTTAGTACGAAATTTGCCACTTTTTGCTGTGATTTTGATAATGCACTAAAATGCTGCTCAATTCTCTTTTTAATTGACATCGAAAGAAGTCACTCCTTCATTTTTAACAAACTGAAGTATAGACTTCAATTTATCATAAACAATAAGAGAGTGCAATGAGTTTTCTGAAAGTTCTTTCAAATGATTTTTTGCTGACACTATAAAAAAATACAAAACTGGATATTTTGAAGTGGTCAAAATATGCTAACCTAAAATTAGGAAAAGGAGGAAGATAAAAATGATGAAATATAGTGGTGTAATTATGGATGTTATAAATGCGGAGCAAGCGAAAATTGCAGAAGCTTCCGGAGCTGTAGCCGTTATGGCTTTAGAGCGTGTACCATCAGATATTCGTGCAGCTGGTGGTGTTGCACGTATGGCAGACCCACGCATTGTAGAGGAGGTACAGGCTGCTGTTTCCATTCCCGTTATGGCAAAGGTACGCATCGGTCATATTACGGAGGCGCGTGTACTAGAGGCGAAGAATATTGATTTTATCGATGAAAGTGAAGTTCTAACACCAGCAGATGAAGAGTTTCATTTATTAAAAAGTGAATTTAAAGTGCCATTCGTTTGTGGTGCACGCAATCTTGGGGAGGCAGCAAGACGTATCGGTGAAGGGGCAAAAATGCTACGAACAAAAGGTGAACCGGGTACAGGAAATATTGTTGAAGCAGTACGCCATTTACGTGAAGTAAATGCACAAATGCAAAAAATAATTCATATGGACCGAGCAGAATTAATGACAGAGGCTAGAAAGCTTGGTGCTCCTTATGAGGTGTTGCTTGCAATTAAAGAGGCGAAGCGTTTGCCTGTAATAAATTATGCAGCAGGTGGTATAGCAACACCGGCAGACGCAGCACTCATGATGGAGCTAGGTGCAGATGGTGTATTTGTTGGCTCAGGAATTTTTAAGTCAGAGAAGCCAGAGCTCATTGCAAAGGCAATCGTGCAAGCAACGGCTAATTTTCAAGATTACGACCTGATTGCTCGCTTATCAAAAGATTTAGGTACACCGATGAAGGGGATTGATTTATCCACATTACCAGATTGCGAAAGAATGGCTACGCGCAGTTTATAAATGCTGCTTATAGCTGTTGAAAAACGGAAGCATGCTTGTTTTTCAACAGCTTACATATGATAGATTAAATGAATGAATCTATTGGAAGATGAAAAACGTATATATTAGTAAATTAATACGGAACAGGGGGGAACAGATATGAACCAGCTCTATATTAAACAAAAAGTATTTAGCTTGAGTGGGAAGTTTACAGTGAAAAATGCACAGGGAGAAGATGTGTACTTTGTTGAGGGAAGCTTTCTCCAAATTCCAAAAACGTTTACGATATTTAATTCATCACGAACTGAGGTAGCAGTTATTACGAAAAAGGTTTTTAGCTTTTTACCAACATTTTTTGTTGAAGTAGATGGACGAGAAATGGTGCGAATTAAAAAAGAATTCAGCTTTTTTAAAGCACGTTATTCCATTGTAGCGGAAGGAATTGAGGTGCGGGGCAATTGGTTCGATATGAATTTTTCTATATTTAAGCATGGAGAAGTTGTTGGAAAAGTGAATAAAGAATGGTTTACATGGGGTGATAGCTATAAGGTGGAAGTTTTAGATGAGCAATTGGGGAAGTTAATCATTGCGCTCGTTGTAGCGATTGATTGTGTAAAGGCAGATAATGCAGCGGCTGCATCTGCAGCAACATAAAGCTATTGGAAAAGAACGTATGGCAAAGAGGAAGAAGAATTTTAATTCATATTTCAAAGGCGATATCGTTTATCCCGTATTAACAAATTTGTTTGCGATGAGTAATCGCAGGAACAGGCTGTACTTTTGCGACGAGTAACCGCAGGAGCACAGACCCCCACTTCAAAACAACAGATAAAATCGAGATGTTTAAGTGGGGGGCGTGCGAAACCCCCCTCTGATTGAAGGTTCACTTTATTCGAAGGTGAATTTTACCTTAATAACGTAAGTTTTAATGTACAAATAAATTATGGTAACTCGGTTATATTTAGGATTTCCCGACTGATTGACTTTTCAGAATATTGTTATTAAAATATATTGAAATAGTTAGAGAGGGGAAGGAGTATGCGATCTACAACGATTATTTGTACAGGCTATGCTCGTTTACCGGAGGGAATGGCTGCTAAGAATTTATACGGAGTAATGGGAATTGGCTTTGAAATTGATTCAGAAACTGATCGTATAATAAATGTTTCTTCCACATTTGTCACTTCCATGTGCTCCGATTTTCTTCAATCCATATTTGTTGGGCATGATATGAAATTAGGTTTAGAGGAACAAATCGAACAATTTGAAAATCGCTATTTTGCCCTAGGAAAGAAAGCGGTTTCGGTAGCGATTCGAGATGCATATAATCAATTTTTAATTTATAAAAATAAAATAAAAGTTGACAATTAATTGAGTTCAGACTATTCTGATATTATAAAGTGAAACTTCAATCAGTCGGGGCGTTTCTCATCCCGCACGGATTGTTAGTTGAACCAATCGGGCTTTTACGGGCAGTTGAACTGCCACTTAGCCTTTAACCTATTTTCACTTAAGTTTTTAAGTGGGAGGCTTAATGCGAGTTAAAATTAAATACAGCTATTTCGATTTGCTTGGAAAACCTTCTAGAAGTAACCCTTCTATGAATTCATTTTTCAAACCCAAACAGAAATAATATTCGTATCGTTATGATTATTTAATGGTGCGTATATTAATTCTGTTTTTTTTATTTTAAAGGAGGATGTTATGAGACACGAAATTAGAATGAATCAAATTTATGAAAAGCTTATATTTTCTAAAACTTGCACCATCGTTTGTTCAGCCGAAAATATCCAATATCTTACGGGTGAAGATATGTCTTTTTCTTCAAGACCCTATTATTTGTTGCTAAAGCCGGATGATACGTTTGAGTTATTTATTAATGAGCTGTATAAACAACATCCGCTAAAAATAAGCAATATAAATATTATTTATTACTTAGATAGTGAGGAGGGAGTTGAGCAGTTAAGCAAGCATATACCATTAAATCAAAAAGTGTTTTTTGATTGTGGTCTTAGCTTACATGATTATTTATATTTGCAGACTAAACGCTCTGATTTACAACTATCCATTACTAGCTACATTGAGGATATGAGAATCATTAAGGATGAAAAAGAAATTGATTGTTTAAGCCAAGCGACTTTAATAACGGATGCTGTTTTTTGTCAATTGCAGGAGCTTATTCATTTACCTGCAACTGAACTATCAATTAAGCATCAAATTATTACTTTATTTGCACAATCAAATGTTCATCAGTTAAATTTCAATCCGATTGTAGCAACAGGGAGAAATACGGTAAATCCGCATCACCTGTCAAGGGAAGTAGGGATTCAAGAAGGGGAATCTATTTTGATTGATATTGGCTGCAAATATAATGGGTACCGTTCAGATATGACGAGGATGATGAAATGTGGTGAGTTGTTAGATGCTAAAATAACGGAATATTTCGATATTTTGAAGGAGATACAATCTACGGTGATTGACATGATAAAGCCGGGTTTAGGCATTAAAGAAGTAGATTTATTTGTTAGAGGAGAGTTAAAAAAGAGAAATTTGCTAGATTATTATACGCATAATCTAGGGCATGGAATTGGTCTAGCAGCGTATGAGTACCCATATATTAATCACTTTTCAAATGATGTATTTCAAGAGGGAATGGTTGTAACAATTGGCCCAGGTATTTATATTGAAGGGCAGTTCGGACTGCGAATTGAAGACGTTGTACACGTTCAACATGAAAGAGCAAAAAAACTAAGCAATCTTTCGAATGAATGGCTAAATATTAATTATTAAGGGGGAAAAATGATGAAAGAGAAAGTTAAATTATTGTTTGTGATGTTATTTGCAGTTGCTGTATTAGCAGCATGTAGCTTTAGTAATCCTGAAGAAAATACTTCTTCAGAAAATGGGGGAACTAGCTTTAAAAATGAAATAAAAATTGGTTTAGATGTCGATGCAACAAAATTAGATACTAGATTAGCAAGCGACTCATCTAGTAAGCGTGTAACTGAAGTTGTATATAACGGTTTAATTCGTCTGAATACAAATTTAGAGCCAACACCAGATTTAGCTGAAAGTTGGGAAAATCCTGATGAGCTAACATGGATTTTTAATTTAAGAGAAGGCGTAAAGTTCCATGATGGTGAAGTATTAACAGCCGAAGATGTGAAATATACATTTGATACAATTCTTGACCCAGCCTTCCAATCAAATTCTTTAGCGTTATTTTCACCGATTAAATCAGTTGAAATAGTAGATGATTATAAGGTGCAATTTAATTTATCACAAGCCTACGCACCATTACTTAGTTATTTAGAAATAGGCATTGTGCCAAAACATATTGCTGAAGTGGATAGTGAATCATTAATTACGAAGCCTATTGGTACAGGTCCATATAAATTCGATAGCTGGGATAAAAATAGCAAAATTGTTTTAACAGCGAATAAAGAATATTACGCTGGCACACCTAAAACAGAAAAATTAACTTACTTTATTATTCCTGATAACTCTACTCGAGTAGCCTCACTAGAATCGGGGGATATAGATTTTATTCACTCGCCGCTTTCAGCATCCGATGTCGAGCGCATGAGAGGGAATAATGATTTCATTACTGAAGAAAAAGAAGGCGTTGGCTACACTTATTTAAACTTTAATATGAAAAATGAAAAAACAGCTGATTTGAAAGTTAGACAAGCTATCTCACATCTTATTGATAAAGAAACGATTTCATCAGCGATTTATCGTGGAATGGACAAGCCTGCAAAATCACCATTAGTGCCATCGTCTTGGGCATATAGCGATGATGTACCCGATTTTGAATATAGCCCGGAAAAAGCGAAGGAATTATTAAAAGAAGCGGGTTATGAGGATACAAATGGTGATGGCATTGTTGATAAAAATGGCGTTAATTTAGAAATTGAGCTTGCTACGCATACGGAGGACCCAAATCGAATTCAAGTAGTGGAGTATTTGCAAAATGAATTTTCTAAAAACGGCATTAAAACAAGGGTAACAACTACAGAATGGTCAACATTTAGCAATAATATGATGGAAGGTAAATATGAAGTTGCTTTATTAGGTTGGTTAAATTTATTTGACCCTGACCGTGCTACGTACAATCAATTCCATTCATCAAGTGGTAACAACTATGGGAAATATAATAATCCTAAAGTCGATGCATTGCTAGAAGAAGGTCGGGAAAATAGCGAGCAAGCGAAACGAAAAGAGATTTATAAAGAAGTCGCAACAATTGTTAATGAAGAAGTAGCTTATAACGTTTTACTATATCAAGGCTATGTTGTTATTCATTCGAAGAAATTAATTGGCTTTGAATCTTCACCAAATGGAAGCTTCTATAGCATGGTTAATGTACAAGTTGAAAATTAATTTTACTGCAGAGGAGAGGGAATAAATATGAAAAAAATAATGAACAAGCTTCTGCAGCTTATTTTAGTACTACTAGGTATAACAATTTTAGTATTTTCCCTGCTTTATTTAATTCCCGGTGACCCGGCTGTTACTTTATTAGGACAAGATGCGACACAAGAGGAAATTAATCGTTTTAAAGAACAAATGGGGCTCAATGCTAGCTATTTAGAGCAGCTAACGAAGTATATAGCTGGCGTTGCTCAAGGGGATTTAGGAAAATCCTATATTCAAAATGAGTCGGTAGTGGACATTGTTTTATCTACCCTTCCTGCAACGTTAGAACTAGCGATAGTAGCGTTAATTATAGCGCTACTTATCGCAATACCGATAGGGATTTTATCAGCAGTGAAAAGGGGCACTTGGATTGATTATTTAGGAATGATTTTCGCTCAAATCGGAGTGTCGATGCCGGTGTTTTGGCTAGGTTTATTATTGATATTAGGCTTTTCTATTCACCTGAATATACTTCCTTCGTTCGGCAGGGGGGACCCAGTTGTTGAGGCATTGCTAAAAACAATAACGACGGGCAATTTATATTATATTTTCGAAAGCTTGAAGTATTTAATTTTACCTGCTCTCGCACTTGGCTTAATGAGCGCTGCTTTTATTACTCGGATGGTGCGAGCTGCGATGCTGGAAGTATTACAGATGGACTATGTTCGCACCGCAGATGCAAAAGGGGTTTCAGACAGCATTATTATTTTAAAACATGCATTTAGAAACGCTTTAATCCCTATTGTCACAATTATTGGCTTACAATTTGGTAATTTGCTAGGGGGCGCAATCGTAACAGAAACGATTTTTGCATGGCCAGGGGTAGGACGACTTATTATTACAGCGATAAGTCAACGAGATTTTACGGTCGTACAAGGCGGTGTATTGGTCATTGCGTTTTTATTCGCAATTATTAACTTAATCGTAGATGTACTTTATACCCTAATCAATCCTCGGATCCGTTCATAAAGGAGGGGACAATTTTGAATGGCGTTGACATAAAGAGAATTTTAAAAAATAAGTCCATAGTAATTGGGGGCACAATCGTTATATTGCTAGTGCTATGTGCAATTTTTGCTCCTTTGATAGCTACACATGATCCATATGAAATGAATATGAATGAAATATTATTGAAGCCAGGAGAAAAAGGTCATCTTCTTGGAACAGATCAATATGGCAGAGATTTATTAACACGAATTATTTACGGTGCGAGAGTATCATTAATCGTTGGCATAAGTTCAGTAGCTATTTCGATGCTAATTGGAGTAGCGATTGGCTTGATAGCAGGTTATTATGGTGGCTGGATTGATGCCTTCTTTATGAGAATTGTTGATATTTTCCTGTCGTTTCCTGTAGTGCTTTTAGCAATTGCATTAGTCGCTGCATTAGGACCAGGTATTGAAAACGTAATTATAGCAATTGGACTCGTTTATTGGACAAATTACGCTCGAGTTGTGAGAGGGAATGTCCTCTCGATTAAAGAAGAAGAATTTGTACAGGCTGCTAAAACAATTGGGTCATCCAATTTTAGAATTATTTTTTACAATATTTTACCTAATACAATGTCATCAATTATTGTAATAGCTACTTTAGGCTTAGGTGTTGCTATTGTATCTGAAGCTACTCTTAGTTTTTTAGGTTTAGGTATAGAGCCACCTGAAGCCAGCTGGGGTTGGACGTTGGCATTTGGAATGAAATATATTCGCGAAACAGCCCATCTGTCATTGTATCCGGGATTAGCTATTATCATTACAGTGTTAGGCTTCAACCTATTAGGTGATGGCATTCGCGATTTAACTGACAATAAACTAGAAAAATAACAAATGGAAGAGGAGAATAGCAATGAAAAAAACATATGAAGAAATCGAAATCACACATTTATCAAATGGTGAGAAGGTGACATTTGGAGTTCATAAATATAAAGGTACAGTTGAAGGTCCAATTGTTGCTATTTCTGGTGCTGTGCATGGAGATGAGTTAATTGGTGCAGAAATTATTCGCCGTGTAGCAAAGGAGTTAGAGAACTATGAGCTAAAGGGGCAAGTATGGCTTATCCCAATCGTTAACCAACTTGCATTTGAAAGTGTTACACGCAATACACCACTCGATATGAATAATTTAAATCGTGTTTTCCCTGGTGATGAAAAAGGCTGGATTACAGACCAACTTGCCTTTAAGTTTACGAAGGAAATATTAGAAAAAACAGATGCATTTATTGATATTCACGCTGGTGGTAAAATCCCGATTGTCGATTATGTCTACATTCATAATGATGAAGGTTTATCAAAAGCCTTTTTATCTCCTTATTTATATAGACCAGCAGCAAGCTATGAAGGCACAACTGCTACCGTAACGACAGAATTAAATATACCTTCTGTCACAATTGAAATTGGTGGGGGACCTAACTACGAAAAGGATATTGCACGTGGTGTAGAAGGAATTATTAATCAATTAGTTTATTTAAAAGTAATAGATGGGGAATTGAAAACAGTAGAAAATCAAGTTGTATTAACTGAAATTGCTAGTATTCGACCAACTCAGGGAGGGATGCTAGTACCCGCCTTTGATTTTAGCTATGTAAATAAAATTATCGAAGGGCAGCAAACAATTGCAGAAATTTATAACCCTAAAACATTTGAGCTACTAGAAACGATTAAAGCACCATTTGAAAAAAATGTGATGATATTAATGCGTGGCTATGTTGGAACGGTTAATTCGGGTGATTATGGATGGATGCTTGGGAATATGGAGTCGAAGGAAAATGACTAAAATGACCATCACTTATTGCGACGGAGATTTTGAATTATCAGAGGAATTCGTGAAAATCACATTAGGTCTAGATGAGTTTTATAAAAAAACACAAAACAGTAGCCAAAATGGCTTTTTGAAAACAGAGGGGCTAGTACCTGTACAGCTTGTTGAATCACAGGTCTATCAATACGGTAGCTTTGCACATATTTTAGAGGATTATAGGTCGCTTTATAGTCGATTGAATAATATTCAAAATGAATTAAGACGTGAATATATGGCAAAGCAAATAAATGGAATGATGTACTATATTCGCTATTTAGAGGGCAAGGCGCATTCATTTCGCAACATAGTAAGAAACTTATTATTTGTAGACTCAAATCCTGTAGCAGGGTGGAAAATAAATAGAATTCAGCAAAGACTTGAAGCCCAATTGAAAGCAGCAGGCTATAGCGGCACAGTGCAGCAAATGTATAAAAAATGGTTTGAAGACAGAAAAGTTGAAACAGATGATATGCTAGCTGTTTTAACAAATTTAATACAAACCGCCAAAGAGGATGTAAGTCGCAAAATGTTCGATGATATTCATAGCATTGAAGCAAAGCCAAAGCTTGTAAAAGATGTACCATTTTCCGCATATGCAGATTATAAATCACGCGAAATGCTTATTAATGCTGACTATCACTACACATATGAGGATTTAAAGCATTTAGTGACGCATGAAGTGTTTCCAGGGCATTTCACACATATGTATAAAAGAGAACAGGCTGTCAAATGCGGAAAAATCCCATTAGATGCAGGCTTAGTTATTACAAACTCTGCATCCAGCCCTATTTTTGAAGGAATTGCAGATTGTGGTCAAATCTTTTTAGGCTGGGATGAAAATGAACACGATGAAATCGCAAAAACAGCTCAGCAATTAAAGATGTGTACGACATTAAATGCAAGCTATCTATTAAATGAATTACAGCTAGATAAATCAGAGGTTGCTAATTATTTAGCTAGCCAAGCTTTTGGACAAGAAAATTGGATTAAATCGAGAATATCGTTTATTGAGGATTTTATTAGAGGGCCTTTTATTTATTCTTATTATCGAGGGTTAGAAAGTCTACTACCTATCGTACAAAGTGTTCCCATAGAGGAAAAACAAGATTTTTATCACTTATTATATGAAAACATGCTAACTGCTGATGAGTTAAAAATATTTTGATAGGAGAGATTTTGATGAGCTTACAATTATCGCGTAAAATGTACGAGGAAATGAGGAATTATTCACCAAGTGGCGTGAATTCAAACAGCCGTTTTGTTGCACCACATCCTACATATTATAAAAAGGGAAATGGTGCATACTTAACGGATTTAGATGGCAATGAATATCTAGATATTGTGTTAGGCAATGGGGCAATTATTTTAGGGCATAATCATAAGAAATTTATGGAGAAATATCATGCCAATTTAGAATCTGGCATTATTACAGGGGTTGAAACACCATTATCAGTAAAGGTAGCTAAAAAGTTTTTAGAGTTTGTGCCAACTGCTGAGCAAGTTAGATTTTCAAATACAGGTACGGAGGCAGTGCTACATGCAATTATGATGGCTCGCTCTTATACAAATAAGCAAGATGTAGCTGTTGTGGAAGGTGCGTATAATGGTTGGAGTGATGTAGTCAATGTCAGCACTTGGGCAGATTTATCACAGGCGGGAGAAGCAGATAAACCAAATCCGTTACCAGGCTCGACAGGCTTAAATCAAAAAATTGTAGAAAGTACAGTTGTGATTCCTTTTAATAATATTGAAGCAACACAAAAAATTATTGAGGAAAATCATGAGCGTTTAGCTGCGCTTGTGTTAGAGCCAACATTAATTGATATAGGCTATATATCTGGAAATATTGAATTTTTAAAGGCTGTAAGAGAACTATGTACAAAATACAATATTGTTCTTATTTTCGATGAGCTATTAACAGGCTTTAGGGAATCAGAAGGCGGCTATCAAAAAAGAATTGGTGTGACGCCTGATTTATCAACTTTTGGTAAAGCAATTGCAAATGGTTTTCCATTATCAGCGGTAGCTGGTAAAAAAGAAATTATGCAAATTGCGGAGGCGAAACCAGGCGGTTATGCGTTTGTTGGAACATACAATGGTCATCAATCTTCTTTAGCAGCAGCTTTAGCATTTTTCGAAGTATATGAAGAAGAAAATGTATTACAAAAGTTGGATGAACGTACAGAAAGATTAATCAAATTCTTTAATTCTAAGGCAAGCGAGCTAAACATTGATGCGCATATGGTTGGAAAGGGTGGGCATATTCATTGGTATTTTACAAAAGAGAAGCCAACAAATTATCGTGAGGCTGCACATGGGAATGCAGAGCAATATATCGCTTTTATTCAATCAATGCAGGGCGACCAATTGTACTGCTTAGCAAAGCCATTGTCTCATCATGCTATTTCATTGGCACATGAGGACAAGGAATTAACGATACTTGAGGCGGCAATGGAAAAGGCATTGAAACAAGTAGCAAAAATTTAAACAGTGCTATGAAGGTGAGGAGGGATTCAATTGACACAAAAAGTATTAGAGGTAAATAATTTGTCAACTTCATTTCATAAAGAGAAGGACAAAGTGAATATTGTTGATGGGATTTCATTTGATATATATGAACGAGAATCGATAGGCATTGTTGGTGAGAGTGGATGTGGTAAGTCATTAACAGCGCTTTCGATTATGGGTTTAATAAAAAAACCGCTAACAATACAGGCTGATACATTATGCTTTGCGGAGCAATATGATTTAAGCCAATTAACACGAAAAGAATATAAAAAAATACGAGCTGTTGAGTTGTCGATGATCTTCCAAGAACCTATGACTGCTTTAAATCCTGTAATGAAAATAGGGAAACAAATCGAAGAAGTATTAAAAATTCATACGAAATTAAATAAATCAGAGCGAAAAGAAGAAATTATTCAATTAATTAAACAAGTCGGCATATCAAGACCTGAAGAAATCGTAAAAAACTATCCTCACCAATTATCAGGTGGTATGCGTCAAAGAATTATGATTGCTATGGCAATTATATGCAAGCCTAAATTACTTATAGCAGATGAACCGACTACCGCTTTAGATGTTACGATACAAGCACAAATTATAGATTTAATTAAAGAAATTCAGGCAAATAATAATATGGCATTGATGTTAATCACACATGATTTAGGTGTTGTACATGAATCCTGTGATCGTGTAGCGGTTATGTATGCTGGGCGCATTGTAGAAATAGGTAAGGTTAAGGATGTATTGCATAAGCCTTTACATCCTTATACACAAGGATTATTAGCATCTTTACCAACAACAGCAGCTGGACAAGCACGATTATCGTATATTAAAGGAAACGTGCCAAGACCAGGAAATTGGTCTAAAGGCTGTAGATTTGCGGATCGTTGTCCACAAGCAATGAAAAAATGTCATGAAGTACCACCTGAATTAATAACTCAAGAAAATCAGACGAGCGTTGCTTGTTGGTTATATGAAAACGAGGCGGTGAGTACGAATGGAAATCAAGGATGAAGTAATACTAAATGTAAAAGAGCTCAAAAAATATTATCCGATGAAAAAAAACAAAGCGGGTGCTACAGTTGTAAAGGCTGTTGATAATGTCGATTTTCATATTAAAAAAGGCGAAATATTAGGGATTGTTGGTGAAAGTGGCTGCGGAAAATCAACTTTAGCTAAAGTCATTATTCAATTATTAGAAGCTACAACAGGTGATATTTTGCTAGAGGGCAAGTCTTTAATGAATTGCAAAGGACCAAAATTAAAGGAAGTACGTCGCAGTATGCAAATGATTTTTCAAGACCCTTACGCAAGCTTAAATCCTAGATGGACGATTGAGAGAACCTTATTAGAGCCATTAATTGTTCATAAAATTGGAACAAAGCAGGAGCGGCAAAAAATTATTAAAAACATTATGAAAGATGTGGGGTTAGACGAATCCTATTTATCGCGATACCCACATGAATTCAGTGGCGGTCAACGTCAGCGTATCGGGATAGCTAGAGCGCTTGTCTTAAATCCGAAGTTAATTATTGCAGATGAACCTGTTTCAGCACTTGATATATCTGTCCAAGCTCAAATATTAAATTTACTGAAGGATTTACAAGAGGAATATGATTTAACTTATATGTTTATCACGCATGACCTTTCTGTTGTTCAATATATAGCAGACCGAATAATGGTTATGTATTTAGGGAGAATTGTAGAAATTGGCGATACGGAAACGATATTTTCCAAACCTTTACATCCTTATACAGAGGCGCTTATCTCAGCAGTACCTCAAGTAACAGAGGAAAAAAGTAAAGAGCGCATCATTATAAAAGGAGATTTGCCAAGTCCAACATCACCACCAACTGGCTGCCACTTTCATACTCGCTGCCCATTTGCAATGGAAAAATGCAAAACGGAGCAGCCACAACTACAATTTACAAATGACTCAAGGGCAGTAGCGTGTCACTTACATTCTTGATAATAAAGTGAGCCTATAATCAATGGAATTTTATATACAGAAAGAGGGTGTTTGAAAAGCTATTTTGAGACACCTTCTTTTTGTCGTGGAAAGCAATATCACTTTGCTACGGCTTCGCATTCTTCACAGAAGAAGCATGCGGAGCCGTTACTACATTACGAATGCAAGACATCGGCATAGCTCTCGTGATTTTTTTCAAACTCAGCTTTAGCGAATGGGCATAATGGAAGTATCTTTATATTGTTTGTGCGTGCATGTTCAACAAATGCCTGTACCATTTTTTTACCGACACCTAACCCACGTGCAGCATCATAAACACCCGTATGGTCAATAATATAAAACTTATCGTTGGAATTGACGAATGTCATCTCGCCAAGTTCTACACCATCTTTTGTAGCGATAACTCGTTTTTCTTCAATAGTGATTTCCATAATTGCTTCCTTCCTAAAGACATATTGCAACGCCTTTGTTGGGCATGTGTCAATAATACGAGCTACCTCATCAGCAGATTTAGCATCTACTAGTACCCACGGTTTTCTTTTTGGATTGAACACATCAATGCTCCCTTTAACACAGTTCCCAACATGCTCACATAAATCCTTTGAGTAAAAAACGTCGATTTTTTCTCCACTATATTTACGATAACCAGCGTTTATTAATTGTTGTTCACTCATTTTCACCCATCCTCCCTCATAATGTAATATGAAAGCTTGTTTTTATCTTACTTAAAACATTAAAAGATGACAATGAAAAATATCACTTATAGTTTATCCCGCATTAACGGGCAGTAAGACGCCCACTGCAAGATTTAAGTGAAAATACGCTAAAGGATAAGTGAGAGATTAACTGCCCGTAAAAGCCCGATTGGTTCAACTAACAATCAATTGCGTCACATTGTAATTGATTACATAAGCAATTGAGGTTGTTCATAACGCACATAGGATACTCCGCAATTGATAGCAGCTTCCATAGCTGTTTTTGATGCTTCTTCAGCAAAGGGATGACTAGCATCGACAACACAAGTAATCTCGTGTTGTGTAATCATATCAACTATTTCATTAACTGATAAATCGCTAATTAAAAAGGTGCCAGCTAGGCAAGTACCTTTTGTGATAAGAGTGTGCCCTTGTTGTTGTAAAGTGACAGCTAATTCTCGAGTTTCATTTATTCCTTCTATAAATAAAATCATATGAGCCCTCCTCATGGTCTAACGTGCTTAAAAATAAAAAAGCTGTATCTCTAAAAGTGAAGAGATACAGGCTATGAGATTCCATGTTTAAAAAGTGCGTATATATTCGTATATACACATTCCTTACATTTGATGTCTCGCCTACACTTCTCCCTCCGAAAAGCAAGTGACTAATTAAACGAGCAGGTTTCCTGGCTCGTGCTTCTTTTTACTTTCACATCTTCCCATTCGCTTGAACAGTGATTTTCGTGATTTCATCTGCACTTACAGTAGCGGGGGCTGCATTAGCTTCTCACTAATTTCCCTTTTACCTCAGCATTGCTAAGCACTCATTTAACCATCATATTCGATTATGATTTTACGATAACATATTTTAGCTAGATTTCAACTATTTTATTTTAGGGCTATGTCTAAGATAGCGCTGATTTCCATTACGGTTGGCGCATTTCCTCCAACTAATGTATTTTCGTTAGAAGGTTTACGGGGGCACTTGTCACTTCTATTTCAACTAGCATGAAAGCAAGCCTAACTCATTCTCATTTTTCAATTAGGCTTATTTGGCAGCCAATACGCCATATTTATTTTTAATACGCTCGAGTTTTTCCCTTATAGGCTTTTCTAATAATAATAAAAAAATCACATTGGAAACAGCATAAACAATCATAAATGGTACAGCGGAAGTTAACGCAAGTACATAAGCTTCCCAGCTGAAAACACCGTACATGGAAATCGTTCCCCAAATGTCCATACCGAAGGAAAAGAAAACGCCTGCAAAAATACCGAATAAAATAAGAGGAATTTTTTTATGCATGATACCTGTTTTACCGAGCAAACCTGCTATAAAGCCAATCATTCCCCACATAAACATTTGAAATGGCGTCCAAGGACCCTGTCCAAAAAACATATTTGATACTAATGCAGAAATGGCTCCTGTTAAAAAACCTGCCTCCGCTCCAAGTGAAAAACCTGTAATCGCTGTGATTGCAGCGACCGGCTTGAAGCCGGGGGTAATGACAAATAACGCTCGACCCGCCACTGAAATAGCAGACATTACGGCTATTACTAAAATTTCGCGCGGCTGAGGCTTTCTCCGTTCAAATGACAGGAAAAAGGGAACAGATGCTAAAATTATAATGACAATCGAAATAAAATAATATTTCCTATCAGCAAATAATGTAATACCCGCATATAAAGTAAGAGGAATTAACACTAGGATGACAAATAGAGAGATGATTAAACGAATGTTTTTTGACATAAAGTAACGACATCCTCACATGTAATGGCATTGCTCAATTGTTCTCTTGTTATTCGATGGGCAGCCGTTGTATAAAAGCTGTTTCCACTATAAAACGCGCGCGGCTCATCCTCTGATACGATATTGCCATCAAAAAACAAGGCACATCTACTGCTATATTGGGCAGAAAATTCAATATCATGTGTCACCATAATAATGGTCATACCTTTTACTTGTAAATCCTTTATTATTTTCGCAAGTTCTTCTTTTGCATGTGCATCTAGTCCTTTTGTCGGTTCATCTAGTAGCAGAATTTTAGGTTCCATTAATAAAAGCTTTGCAAGTGCTAATTTTTGCTGTTCCCCACCGCTTAAATCATACGGATGTCGATGAAGCAAATGTGTTAAGTTAAATGATTGAATCGTCTCTTGTATTTTTTTCTCTTCTATTTTATGTAAATAAGCCATATCATCTAGCTCTTGGCGAACTGTTTTTTGTACAAATAATGATTTTGGGTCCTGCGGTAATAAAGTTAAATATTGCTGATACAATTCTTTGTTGCTGTAGCTTTTTAAAGCTTTATTAAATAATAATAATTTGCCACGATAAGGCTTTTGGAGTCCTGCTAAAATAGCAAGCACTGTAGATTTCCCAGTGCCATTACCACCGATAATTGTTAAAAACTCACATTCTCTTACTTGTAGATTAAAATGCTGGACAATATCTAAACCATTTTTTTCGTAGCGAAAGGCAACATCCTTTGCCTCCAATACAATATTTGCTGTATTTTTTTCTGTTGTTGCTAGCAAATGCGATGAGGCAACGGTGAATTGCTGGTTGCTAAGCCAGCGTTGTCCCTCGCGGATTGTAAGAGGGACGGGCCCTACTCCGTTAAGTAGATGGAAAATCTTCATTGCTGTCGGCAGTGCCGTCAGCATCGCATGATTCGCTGGTAGCTTCTTTAAAATTGCCTTTGGTGGACCGTCGAATAAAATGCTGCCCTCATCCATAATAAATACTCGGTCGGCAAGTGGTAACACTTCTTCTAAACGATGCTCAATTAAAATAATTGTAATGCCTAATTCTTTATTTAAGCGATGCAATGTTTGAATAAATTCCAAGGCAGCTATTGGGTCTAATTGTGATGTTGGCTCATCAAGCAGCAATAATTTTGGCTGCATGACCATAATTGCTGCTAAGTTTAAGAGCTGTTTTTGCCCCCCAGAGAGCGCTGTTGTTTTTTGATGAAACCATTTATGGATGCCGAAAAAATTAGCCATCTCAGCTACTCTACGACGAATTGTTGGTGAGTCGAGGCCGAGGCTCTCTAATCCAAAGGCAAGTTCATGCCATACTTTATCTGTCACAATTTGATTATCGGGATGCTGGAACACATAGCCAATATCAGCAGCAGCAACTTCTGCATCTAGCTGCTGTATATCACAGCCTTTGTAGAAAATAGTTCCTGTCTTATTTCCGTGTGGGCGCAACTCTCGCTTAAAATGGCGCAGCAATGTACTTTTTCCGCAGCCTGATTGACCGATAAGTACTATAAATTCTCCTTGCTCAATTGTTAGATTAATATTTTTTAATACAGAATGTGCTTCATTAGGGTATGTAAAGCTCATATTGTCGATTTTAATGAACGCCATTTTAATGCCCCCCAGATTTCGATTGCTAATGGAATGGAAAGTAGAAGGAAATAGCTACTATAAAATAAAATACTTCCACTATCCCATTTAATTGCTCCAAATGTTGGATAAAAATAAAAAGATGTTGTACCGATGAAGCTTGCGGCTAGATTACTCAGAAAAAGCAATAGAATAAGTGCCAAGACGAAGCCATCGCGCCGTTCAAAAATAAAAAGTGAAAAGGCAGTTCGTTTTTTTATTCCGTAGCCACGCGCCTTCATAGAATCAGCAGTATCAATAGCATTATCCAATGCCCAAGTAATTAAAATAGATATTATACGCACAGTACATTTGATGCGATGCCAAAATGAGCCAGCCGTATAGTCCATGCCAATAACTTTTTGCGCTTGTACGATTTGTGCTAGCTGATGGCGAAAACGCGGAACTAGGCGTAATGAAATCGACAGTGTGAGAGATAAGGCTGGCGCCACTTTTCCGAACAAATAAATAAACTTGTCAGATGTAATCACTGCATTATAGCAACTAAACCAAAGCATAACCGCTACAATCATAGTGGCAATGGCAATCCCATACATAATGGCTTCTACTGTAAGTGCATTGCCATTTATATAGAGTAGGACGAGCTGCCCATTATGGCTAATTAAAGGATTGATAATAGCCATTAAAAAAAATAGAGGGACGTAGAGCTTCCAATCTTTAAAAAAAAGCTGTCTCCGTAAAGCAATATTTAAGCTAATGGCTGAAAAAATAGTTATCGCTAAATAGATTGGGTGCATAAAAAACATAGATAAGCCAATGGCAGCGACAAAAAAGGAAAAGAGGACGATTGGATGAAATGTTTCAAATGCCTTCATCAATTACCATCCCAATAATGCCCTAAGTCGCGTCCTAAATCGACTGTATAGTTCCATTCAATCACATCTCCATCCTTTAATACATATTGGCTACAGCCATAATTTGGATAGACACCATTTACTTGATACATCCAGCCACTTAATTCGCCAGCGCTAAATTCATATAAATGGTTAATGCCTTCTACATAGACACTGCTATAAATGTTTTCGTTAGCTCCTTGGTATTCCATTTGAATTTTATGCTCCTTTGTTGCACGCTTTAGCACGTCCCAAACAGTATCCTTCTCAGATAACAGCTCATATGTAGTTTGCTTTAAAATGATGCCATCTTTCGGAACGTATTGCTCACTTTGGAGGGCTGGGTCTAACATATCCCAATGCTTTAGCAATGTATCCACTCGAATAGCGATTGTGACAGTGCGCTTTTGAGGCACCGGCTTCTGTTGCTGCTCTGTTTCTTGTTGCTTTGGCTTTTCTGTTGGTGTAGTTGCTGTGTTAGCTGTTGGTTTAGTATCAACTTTTTGCTGCTCACTTTTAGGTGTTGTAGGTTTTATGATTTCCTGTTGTTTTTCAATTTCTTGCTTCGTTTCAATCTCTTGTTTGGTTCCAACTTCCTGCTGTCCAATTTCCTCTGTTTCGTGCTGTGTTGCTAGCTCCTCGTTTTGTGGTGAAGGCTCTTCTTCTGACTGCGGAGCTGGCTCCTGTTTTTCAACCGGAGCAGGGGAATCAACGCTCCGTTCCTGCTCCTGCATCTGCTCGAATTGCTCCACTGTTTGAATATTACAAGCTATTAAAATAAAAGCTAGCAATGATACGAGTATGAATTGTAACGTTTTTTTCATATTAATCATTCACTACCTTTAAGAAATTGACATACATTTTTGCTGCATGTGCACGAGTAATAAAATTAGCAGGATTAAACGAACCATCTGCACCCTGTGCAATTTCAAAATCATATAAAAACGTAATTGCCTGCTGTGATTCCTTTTGTAATTTTGCAATATCACTTAAAGGTGCGATATTTGTAGCTAAATAGGCTTTGCCATTTTGATGTGTATAAGCATTTGCTAGCATTACGGCTAATTCCTCGCGCGAAATAGGGGAGGAGGGTGAAAATTTATTTGACTTGCCTACTAATAAATTGGCCTCATAGGCTGCTGCAATTTCTCGCTTTGTCTCCTCACTGTATGAGCTAATATCTGTGAAAGGAGCATTGCTTGTGCTTGTTAAATTGAGTGCTCGAACTAAAATGGATACAGCTTGTACACGTGTTAAATTATTATTTGGCTTAAATGTGTTGTCCTCGTAGCCCTTTAGCAAGCCTTGTGCTACTGCCGCCTCAATATCTGATTTTGCCCAATGCGACCCGATATCCTTAAAGCTTACTTTCTGAGGAGGAGCTGCTGGCTGGTTTGGTTGCTCTGGTGTCGACGCATTATTCGGCTTTGTATCTGACATATCATAAAGCTTTGTTTTGCCTGCAAGCAGTCGATTATAAGCGGCTAATGTATAAGCAGCCTGTTCTGTTGCCATTCCATTTGCTGTGGATTCTTCCAATACATGTTTAAAGCCACCATCCTTTGCGTGATAGAACGTGAAAAAGCTTGTAAATAGTCTATTAAAACGCTGTTCCTTATTGGCATCAATATTTAAGCTTGCAAGCGCTGTAATGACTTGTGCTACACTTTCTAAATTAGTTGTGCCCCAGCTTTGGTAGCTCCCATTTTTATCTTGCAAATTTTGTAATGCGTTAAGAGCCTTATCAATGGATGCTTTAACTTCCGTTTTCTCCTTATATGTTGAAAGGGCTTGAATAGCCATCGCTGTCATATCAGGGTCTGCCTTTGTTCCTGATAAATCCCAGCCCCCATCAGGCAATTGCTTCTCTAAAATATGCTCGATTAGTTTGGCACGTGTTGTTGTTGCTGTTTTAGGAAGTTCAAAATTCCATGTATCTAAAGCGATAAGTGCAAAATAAGCCCCATTAGGACCTTGCCATACGACTTTTTCAAAATCGGCTAATTTGTCAACTAAATTATATCCACCTACATTTGTCGGGTCTTTTCCGATGGCAGTGAGGGCAATAATTAAACGTGAATACTCCGTATATTTGCGGCTATGTAGTTCACCTTTGACCGCCTGTACATGCTTTACGACATTGGCATAGTATTTATCGTAATAACCTTTTGGGACAGCATATTCACCGCGTGCCAGCGCAATAATAAACCACTCATCCCCAAAAGAGGGATTTGGCGCTTTCGTCACCATAAATTGCCCAGTTGTTTTATAAGCATCTATCGTCGAAGCATTTTGTGCAGAAACGGGTGCTACAATTAGCATTAGAGCAAGTAACATCATAAATAACATAGATAATTTTTGCTTCATTTAATCGACCTCCATCTTAAAAGGGCCATCCAAAAAGGATATACCTTTTGGACAGCCCTAGCTTCTATATTGTCACAACAAGGCTGTATAAAAAGTTTGACTTGTCTTTGATACAATGAAAAATTGATTTTTACTTATTCATTTTAATAAAGAAAAGGTGTTCAATTCAGTATTTACAACCTTTTAAATGGTCGTATGAATCGTTTGAAAATCAATGCTTTCAAGGTTCCCCTTTTTTACGGAGAAAATTACATCATATCTATAATCATTAATGTACGTTTTAAAATTTTGGCTGTTTGATCACGTGTTAATGAAGATTTTGGGTCAAACGAGCCATCAGGCTTACCTGTCATAATATCAAGGCTATTTAATAGCTCGATATACGATTGGTATTCAGAGCTAATTAAATTTTGATCATTGTAATTTGTATCGCTAGCTGTCTGTGCCTGATAGTTCACATATTCAAGTACACGAGCCATTAGGGCAGCAGCTTGTTCACGTGTAATATGCGCTTCTGGGTCAAATGTTGAAGTAGTCGTCCCATTTGTAATACCTGCTTCAAACAAAGCTTGAACATCTCGTTCATACCATTTGCCATCAGTATCGCTAAATGGATTTTCACCTGTTAGCTGTAAGCCAAGTGCGCGACTGACCAATGCTGCAAATTGTGCACGAGTAATCGGTTTATTCGGTTCAAATGTATCAGGTGTTACACCTTGAATAACAAGACGACTTGCTAAATACTCAATTTCCTCTTTGTTTGCTAGATGGGCAATATCATTAAATGTAACTGAGCTTTCCGTAACAACGAATGTACCGCTTGTTTTCGTTAATACAATAATTTGACCATCCACGATTTTATGTGGTACTGCTTTATATTGACCACCAACAAGTTGTAAAACAACTGTCTTTGGCGAAATATCACTAGAAGGAATCGTTACTTTTAAGTAATCTTGCTTTGTTGAAAGTGGTTTTAATCTGCCATCAGCGGTTTCGATTCCAAAGTTGACAGTGAATTGGTTATTTTCAGGCTGCTTAGTGACTGAAATTACTACGTTTTCATCTTCCGCAAGTTGAATTCCTGCAAATGTAACTGTCGGAATTTCTACTTTGAAGTTATTTTCACTTTGAACGATAAGCGTTTGAATATTCTTTTCAAGATATTCTTGAATATTTTCCGATGTAATGACTGCTTTGTTGCTGCCAGCTTCAACTGTAATTTCAGTAACTGCACTGTCCACTACAGTTGTTTCCCCAACATTTTCAGCTTGTTCAGTTTCACAATCTTCCACGCCTTCAGGACATTGCTTTTCTTTGCATTCCTCATCATCCTCAGCGCAGACAGTACCACCAGCGCCGCCACTTTCAATTCCGTCAACATAACCACCAACATCTTTTCCTAAATCAGTTGTATAAAGCCATTCAACAGAATCATTTGCAGAGAGAACGTAATTGGCAGCAGAGTATGAAGGGAAATGACCATTTACTCGATACATCCAACCACTTAAAGCCCCGCGGTCGAATTCATAAAGACCCGCGATACCATCAATATATACGCCATACTCTGTTTGGCGATAGCTTAGTGCAATGCCATTTTCCTCAGTTACACGTCTTAAAACATCAAAAGCCGTTTCTCCAGCAAATAATTTAGTTGCTGTTGCTCTTAACGGTACTTCATTGGAAGAAATTCGAATAGATACCGTTGCATAGCCAATTTCCTCTTTTTCAGAAGGAACAGTTGGTGGATTTCCATTATTATCAGGAGGGGAAGGCTCCTCCTCATCGCTATCATCCCCGTCGTCAGGCTTAGATGGATTATCTTTCGTATCTGACATATCGTATAGCGTTGTTTGTCCACTTAGTAAACGGTTGTAGGCTGCTAATGCATAGCCCATTTGCACTGTTGCCATGCCATTTGCTGATAAGCTATGAATATGTTTAAAGCCACCGTCACCAGTGCTAAATGACATAGCATTGTCAATAATCTTATTGAAACGTTCATCTTTGTTCACATCAATACCTAAGCTAGCAAGCGCTGTTATAACTTGAGCAACACTTTCAGCAGTTTCAGGACTTCCTGCTGTCGATATATAGCCACCATTCGTTGTTTGTATCGCAGCTAATTTAGCTATTGAGCGATCTATTACCGCTTGTACTTGTGGATTGCTTTGATATGGTGCTAATGCTTGAAGTACCATACCTGTCATATCTGGATCAGCAACGTTACCGCTAAATGCAAATCCACCACCATTTTTTATTTCCTTTGATATAATGTTTTGAATTAATTTATCACGCGTTGTTGTCGCTGTTTCAGGTAATTCAAAGTTCCAAGTATCCAGTGCAATCAATGAATAAGTGGCTGAATTTACACCTTGCTTTGTAGCAAAACTTAAATCTGCTAATTTATTAACTAAATTATAACCAGCTACATCTCTAGGGTCTTTCCCGATAGCCGTAAGCGCAATAATTACTCGAGCCCAATCCGTTGCCTGAGTATCTATTTCACCATTTGTTGCTTTTACATGACTGACGATATTGCGATAGTATTTATCATAATAAGTCGCATATTTATCTAAATTCATATCGCCACGTGCTAATGTTAAAATCGTCCATTCAGAGTTATAAGATGGCTCATATGAACCTGCCGTCAAATAATCAGCAACTGCATTGTATGCCTCAACTGTAGACGGTTGTAAATCTAATAGACGTTTTTGTAAAGCTTCAAGCTTAGCATAGTTAGTTACTTGATTTTTATGAATAGTTAATAACTTATCATAAGCAAGCTGGGCCTCAGCTACTTTTAATATATCAGCCCAAACGAGCATTTCTACAGAAGGTAATGCATCGATTTTAGCGATAACTTTGTTAATATCATCTTCAGCACTAAGCATTTTCTTTTTATCAAGGAGAACGGGATAATTGGCAACCCCTTTAGTTGATACACCATCAACTTTGGCATTTGGATAGATATTAGGTAACGCTTTCCAAATTTTTTCTGCTTCTGCAACTAATTCTTTTGCTAGCGGATCATTTATATCAATAGCATCAATGAACAGTTCAATATATCGTATTTCTTTATTAACAAGGTCTTCATGATTTGTTACCTTTTTTTGATCATTCGTAGAAAGGACCTTAACTTTTTTTCTCGCATGCTCTAGTTGCTCTTTTGTTGCTGAATTATATGCTATATCTTCTAATTGAGGAAGCTCGTTGATAGTAAGAATAGCGTATTTGATTTCCTTAGCTACAAGAACTTCATTAAATGCAAGTATTTCTGGATCTGTAGCTTTTCTATAACCAGATTTAAAAAGAGAAGCATATTTTTCACGTAATGCATCTAGCTTATTGTTTAGTCCATCATCTAAAATAATATCTTCAAGATCAGGTAAAATATTATTAGGATCTTGCATATATAATTTAAAATATGCCATTTCTTTTTCAAGTAACAGACCGAAATAAGGAAGGTCATTCAATAAGAGTGCACGAGCGGGTGCTTTTACTTTCGTATCTAGTTCACGTGCTTCCAGCAATAGTTGATAAGTTGCATCATCTGCTCGTTCAATTGTTGGTAAGGAGGTAATGAAATTTATTGCTTCTTGCGCTTCAAGTGAAATAACAAATACATCCACTGTTTTAGTTGTATCGTCTAGTTTAGCAGTAATTACTGCTCGACCAATTTCCTTAGCAGTTACAAGCCCATTATCTACCGTTGCAATTCCGTTATTACTTGAAGTCCATTCAACTGTTGCACTATCATCTGTTGTTGAAGTAGTTGCTATAAGTTCAAATGTCTCAGCTACTTGTAATAGTAATGGTTCTTCTCTATTTAATTGAATATCGCTACTTGCTAAGGGGGCAATCTCCATAAATGGAGTAAACGTTAATCCTGCTGCATCATCTATTTGCGTCTGCTGCTCTAATTCAGCCTCATTATCAGATTCAAGTGCATTATCCAGCTTTGTTGAATCTTCTAATTCTATTTCATTATCAGGTTTCGTAGTATTATCTTGCTCTATCGAATTATCAAGATTACTATCGCTGATATCATTAGCATTTTCAATATTTAGCTCGGCTATTTCTCCTTCAAAATGCTGTGCTTTGATTACACTGGATGGAGAGAATAACGATAAGACTAAAATAAAGACAAGCGCTATATGTAGTTGTTTTTTCCATATAGCCATTTAAAAATCACTCCTTGATAAAATAGTTAAATACTGACAAGGTAAAGTATTTTACCTTGTCAGTATTAATTTACTTAGTTATTGCACTTCTACTACGAGTGGCTCACTTACTGAACCACCTAATAATGCATTAGCTGAGGCAGTAATGGTAATAGTGCCAGCTTGCGCTTGACCTACAAATGTAATAACTGCTTGTTGGTCGGTATTCACAGTAACAGACTGAGCTGTTAATGCCGTTGTTCCAGTATTAATTGTCCAGTTTGCTAGATTCGAAGCGCCTGGTGTTATAAATAAATCACCAGTTAAATCTACTGTAATAGACGGGTTATTATCGTTTACAGCAATCGCACTTGCTGTTTCTAATTTAGCCCATGTAGTGTAATAAATATGAACTACATCATCAGGCTCTAATTGATACTCAGCTAACCCATAATCAGGACTATCGCCATTTACTGTGTATACCCAGCCATCCCAACCATTCAAACTGCCTGCAGCACGTCCATCAATTGATTGAAGATATGGACCATACTGAGTAGAAACTACTACATAAGGAATACCAGCATCATCTAATGTTTGCTCTACAAGCTCTAGTGCAGTTGTTCCGTCTTGGACATTTACAGTTGTTTCTCCTAATATCTCATCGTACAAACCAGTCACTGATAATTGAACATCAAAGTCTGCTGATAGTACTTCTTGACTTACCGGCTGTAATACCGCCGCACTTGCTGCTGGTGATACGAGCGAAACTGCCAAAAGCAGGGCAAACGCTAGATGCCACCATTTTTTGAATTGAACCATTTACAAAACCTCCTATTTTTTATTTCGTGAATGTTTTGCAGTTAACTCAAAAATAAAAAGATGCTCCTCCAAAAAGGGGAAGCATCTCATGGAAAACAGAAAATAGGCATAGTGTGCCTGTCCGTCTATTTGCCGTAAGTTCTCCTAGCTTCCGAAGAGAGTTAATACGATGAAATAAAGGCAGGTCTCCTGGCTCGTGTATCCTAGTTCAGAACCTTCCCATCTACTAGAGGCATTTTTCCTCGTTGGACAGTGGTATACTCTGTAGTCATCTACACTTACAGTTGCGGAAACAGCTTCGGTTTTGCACCGAATTCCCTATTAAGCTCATAAATTGAGCACCTTTATTCTGCAGTTACTATTCACTTATTGGTAAGTGTAGCATAATTCTCTGGTTTTCGAAATAGTTAGAAAAAGAGAAAAGACCATCTGAAATAATAAATGTTTCAGATGGCCTCCTTTAAATTTAAAATATTACATCATATTTGCAATTTGTAGCGTTCTTTTTAGTATTTTTGCCGTTTGTCCATGAGTTAATGGAACTTTTGGCTCAAAATTTCCATTCTCTTTTCCTGTCATAATATTAAGGCTATTTAATAGCTCAATATAAAGGTTTTCTCACATCCTTATGAATGTTACTATCAATTTGAGTGTTAAAAATAAGAAGAGGGGTGGCTGACGCATGACAGCAAACACATGGGCATATGCCAAACGCTTAGATGAAACATATGAAATTGCCTCAATGCGGGAGGAGTTTTATATGCAAGAGGGGCGTATTTATTTCGATGGCAATTCATTAGGGCTGATGTCAAAGCGCGCAGAAAAGACGTTACACAGCTTGATGAATTCATGGAAAGAATACGGTATTGATGGTTGGACAAAGGGCGAGCATGCTTGGTTTTTCCTTGCCGAGAAGCTTGGTGCACAAATGGCACAAATTGTAGGCGCACAAAAGGAAGAGGTAGTTGTCACTGGCTCGACAACGAGCAATTTACATCAGCTCGTTGCAACATTTTACAAGCCAGAGGGAAAGAGAACGAAGATTTTAGCGGATGAATTAAATTTCCCCTCTGATATTTATGCTTTAAAATCACAACTAGCATTAAAGGGTTATGATGAGTCACATTTAATTCGTGTGGCATCACGAGATGGGCAAATGCTAGATGAAGAAGATATTATTGCGGCAATGACAGATGAAGTAGCATTAATTGTTTTACCGGGTGTGCTTTATCGCAGTGGGCAAATTTTAAATATGGAGCAATTAACGAAGGCAGCACATGAACGTGGTATTATAATTGGCTTTGATTTATGTCATTCAGTTGGCTCAGTTGTACATCATTTACATGACTGGAATGTGGATTTTGCTTTTTGGTGCACGTATAAGCATTTGAATGGCGGACCGGGTAGTACAGGGGCTCTTTTTGTGCATGAGAAGCATTTTGGGACAGCACCGGGCTTAGCTGGCTGGTTTGGCTCAAATAAAGAAAAGCAATTTACGATGAGTCATACATTTGAGCCAGCATTTGAGGCTGGGGGCTTTCAGGTAGGAACACCAAATGTGTTGAGTATGGCGCCATTGTTAGGAGCGCTTGGGTTGTTTAATGAAATGGGCATTGATAATGTGCGAAAGCGTTCGTTGGCATTATCAGATTACATGCTGCAATGCGTGGAGGATATGCTTGGTGAATATAGCTTTAAAGTGTGTAGCCCAGTAGAGCATGAAAGGCGTGGTGGTCATATTTATCTAGAGCATCCAGATGCCGCACGCATTTGCAAGGCATTGAAGGAGCGCGGTGTTATTCCTGACTTCCGTGCACCACAGGGGATTCGCTTAGCGGCAGTTGCAATGTATAACACATTTGAAGAAGTGTATAAATGTTTTGAAATTTTAAAGGATATTATGGAAACGAAAGCATATGAGAAATTTACGAATGAAAGAGAGATTGTAGCGTAATGGGGTGGATTGATATTACACAGCCGTTGAACAAAAATATCGCGACATGGGCAGGCGATACAAAATTCATCTATGAAACGGTTGCAACAAAGGAGCAAACAGGCTCTGTCAATGTCGGTATGCTACAGATGAGCCTTCACTCAGGCACGCATATGGACGCACCATTTCATTTTGATAACAATGGACAGACATTTGAGCAGCTTGATTTAGAGCGCTGTATCGGAAAAGTGGTCGTTGTGGAATGCTTGGATAGTGAATTTATTGAAATGTCGCATGTTGCAGGGAAAATTACAGGAGTAAATGCTGTATTTTTTAAAACAAAAACGCTAGCTAACGCACATATTTTTCCTCAGGAAGTACCTACACTAACAATAGAAACTGTAGCGTATTTAAAAGAAAGCGGCATTAATTTAATTGGAGTGGATGTGCCATCAGTTGATAAAGTAACTTCAAAGGAGCTACCAATACATCATGCGCTAGTAGAAAGTGACATTTATATAGTAGAAAACTTATTGCTTGAGCATATCAAAGCAGGGCGCTATGAGATGATTATTTTACCTCTATTAATAGAAGGAGCAGATGGTAGTCCTGTAAGAGCAGTCATCAAAGAGGAGGAGCAATAATGTCGAACAATTACAAGCCATTTGAAGATGAGAAAAAAATCGTTACGGATTTCAAAGACCGTATGACCTATACAGATTATTTACATTTAAACGAGGTTTTAGCTTGTCAAAAGCCGCTAACAGATGAGCATGATGAAATGCTTTTTATCGTTGTCCATCATGTCAGTGAGCTTTGGATGAAGCAAATTTTACATGAAGTCAAATCGGCAACGCTTGATATTCATAATGGGCGCTTACCTGAATCATTTAAAAAGCTAGCGCGTGTTTCACAAGTGCAAAACCAGCTAAAAAACGTATGGGATGTGCTTGCAACATTAACGCCTGCTGATTACTTAAATTTCCGAGACCAACTCGGGAATTCATCAGGTTTTCAATCCTATCAAAATCGTTTACTAGAGTTTTATTTTGGCTATAAAACACCGCATATTTTGCAAATTTATGCACATGATGAAAAAATATTAGCAATGCTTCAAGAAGCTTATAATGCGCCTAGCCTATATGATGAAGCGATTCGCACGCTGGCAAAGCGCGGATTTACTATTGATGAGGAAGTATTATCACGCGATGTAACAGCAAAGTATGAGGCAAATGACAGTGTGAAAGAGGCATGGAAGGCTGTTTATCGCGAGCCTGAGAAATATTTTGATTTATATGAGCTTGCTGAGGAGCTTGTCGACATTGAGGACTTATTCCAGCAGTGGCGTTTCCGCCATATGAAAACGGTTGAGCGCATTATTGGCTTTAAAATGGGAACAGGTGGCTCAGGTGGTGTTAGCTATTTGAAAAAAGTGTTAGACCAATATTTCTTCCCAGAGCTATGGCAGCTACGCACAGAGCTTTGATAGGAGTAGGTTTAGTTACGTAAAAAGGGGCTTGATTAAATAAAGTGAAACTTCAAGCAGTGGAGGTTTTTCTCATCCCCACTGCTTGTTAGTTAAACCAATCGGGCTTTTACGGGCAGTATCATTTTCACTTAAGTCTTGAAGTGGAAGCCCTACTGCCTGTTAATGCGTGATAAACCGCTTCTATATACCTAGATAATAATTGAGAAAAATTTAAAAAGAATTTTATAGCTAGTATTTGAAGGTTTTAATATCTTAAGACCTTATTAAAATACAATTAAATACAAAGGTAGAGCTAAAAACAGGTCTTATAGTTTAGTTCTGTTTTTAGCCTTTTATATACATGTGGACCTAATGTATGATAAATAAACAAATTTTGCTATAATTTTTACGCCATTTTTTGTATACTAGAACTATTCTGTTTTTCAGACATAACTTTTGACATAGAAATTAGAAATATTTCGACAAAAAATATAGTACATACTTGTCTGATTCAGAATGCATTATTTTAATACTCGCTAATAGAGGGAAATTCAGTTTAAGTTAATCCGAAGCCTTTCGTGGAAGTCATAAGTTTTATGGCGTTTTTTTGCATGAACTTGGAGAAATCTGGATTAGAGTTAGTCGAGGCGTATTAATACAGAGAAAGGTGAGAATGTATGGAAGTGCAAGAACAAAAAGTAGCGAGTGGTTCAAAAAAGAAATGGCTAATCGGCGGAGGTGTAGCAGCACTTGTTTTAGCAGGAGGGGTTGGTGCAGGAGCGTTATTTATGAAATCTCCGAAAGCCGCATATCTTGCTGCTGAATCTGAAACTGCTAGTGAAATGGTTGCTTTCTTTGAAGATAAGTATAAAGAAGAATTGAAATGGTCCGAATTAGCAAAAACGGCTGTTATCCAAAATGACCTAAAAATTACTGGTGAAATTCAAAGTGATTATGAGGAAAGTCCAATATTCGATATTATTAACTCTTCAGCAATTAATATTTCGGCAACATCAGATGTGAAAAATAAAAAGTTTGCATTCGGTTTAGGTGGGGAGATTGCAGATGTCAAAGTAGATAATTTTGAATTGTTCGCGACACAGGAGGAATATGTATTCAATGCACCGTTTTTAACAGAGGCAATATCTGTTTCAGCAGAAAAGTTAAATGAACTAGCCGATGGCGAACTAAGCTGTGGGCAAGATGTTTTATTTGAAACAGAAATTATGACGAAGGAGCAACAAGAATATATTAAGAAAAACTTAGCTACTACTATTTTCAAAGAGTTACCGGAAGAAGCTTTTACAAAAGAGAAAAATAAAATTGTTATGGATTTATCAAAGCAAGATGTGAAAAAAGTGATGGAAGCCATTGCAAAAAAGCTAGAAACAGACCCTGAACTTGAGACAATTTTAAAGCAAGTTATGGCAACACAAGGTGTTTGTGATGATGAAACCGTTACAGAAATGAAAAAGCAATTGATTGATGGATTGGGTGAAATTGAGTTCGGCTTTGTTTCAACAATTTGGGTTGAAAAGGGTAAAATTATTGAACGAGAATTGAAATTTAAAGAAACAGATGATTTTGTCATTACTGGAAAGCAAACATTTGGTAATGAGTTTACATTTGACTATCAATTGAAAGGTGCTGAAGAGCAGGTTTCCATTGATGGGAAATTCCAAAAAAGTGATAAAGCATCTGACCGTGTTCAATTAGCTATAGAAGATGTGAAAATTGTTTATGAGTCAGAGGAAAATAAGGAAAAAAATCAGCACAACTTCGAACGTAAATTTATTTTTGAAGGTGCAGGCGAGTCAGTTACGTTAAATTGGGATGGTACATCGGAGTATAGGGCAGATAGCGTAAATGGGGAGCATACAATCTACATTGAAATGGCTGGTCTTGGTAAAATAGCTATAACAATTGAGCAGGACAGTAAAAAAGTGAAGGCTATCGAATTACCAGCTAAAATAAAGGATGTAAGTAATTTATCAGAGGAAGAGCTTTCTGATTATATGGCTACAGTTCTTGAAAATGCTTTAGTTTGGGCAGAAAACTTTATGGAAGAAACAGGCTTTAATGATTACTTCTATGATGACTATTATTATGATGATTACTACTATGATGAAGATTTCGATTTTGATGAATATTACGGGGAAGATTATGACTTCGAGTTTGATGAAGACTATGAAGAAAATCAAGATGATTATTAAAGAGATAGATTATTTGCGCTAGGCGAGTAAGGGGTATATTACATGAAAGTACTGAAAAATATATTCTTTTTTACAACGCAAAATGTACGTTATTTAAAGAAGAAGTGGTCCTCACTTCTTCTTCTTTTTATCATGCCGATTTGCATGATTTCTTTAATTATTCTACTCATATTACAATTCATGATGCCTAGTGAACAACAGAAATCTACACTAGCGATTGTTGACAATGACCGCACTGAAGAAACGAAGGTGTTAACACAATTGCTTGTGATGGCGCTCAAAGGCAATGACTATATTGAGATAGAGCGCATGTCTGAGAAGGAAGCGCAGCAAGCAATGAAAGAGCGACGAATAACAAGCTATGTGCAATTTCCCACAGGTTTAACAAATGATTTATATGCGGGGAATCCAATTGCTTTACCGCTTGTTGGTAATCCAAACAAGCCGGTAGAAAATGCGATGATTAAAAACTTGCTTCACAGTATGTCTTCTTATATAGAATCAGCCCAAGCGAGTATTTTGACGGTATATGAATATGCGCAAGAAACGTCGATAAGCAAAGAGAAATATAGGCAGTTACAAGAAGAAATATTTATTGAATACGCTATTTTTACATTAGGAAAAAATAATTTACTTGTTCAAAATACAATCAATAACATTGCCACAAGTAAGCCTGTTTATTATTACACAATTTCAACATTATTCATTTGTCTAACAGTTTGGCTAGTGGGCTTTCATATGCTTTTAATGAAAGAGGAAACGCTTAGTATTCAGAAGCGTTTACAAATGTTTGGTGTGACGGTTGCACAAGGTTTTATTGCTAAGGGGATTGTTGCAATAGTCGGCTCGCTAGTATTTTTAATTGTGCTTTATAGCGTGGCAAATTACTGGCTGGAGCTAGCGCTTTATCCGCTTGATTATATGCGGCTTTTATTGTTCGTGTTATTTTATTGTATTTGCTTTACTTATTTATTAGGGCTTGTAGAGCTTATTTGTCATGATGCTAAAGCGAGGCTTATGCTTCAAATTGCTTTAGTAGTGTTTGTTATTCTGATAAGTGGAGCCGTGTTGCCGATTATTTATTTTCCATACGCACTACAGCACTTTATTACATATACATTTCCTTATGAAGCTTTTTCATGGATGATTGATATTGCACTTGAAAATCGCAACTATGCGAACTATAGTAGTCTAGCTATTTTTGCGGCTGTGAGTGCCATACTTTATCATCTACTGGCACGGCTTCTGGAGAGGAGACAACGATGAAAAGAGCTATTTATTTGCGAATATTGCAATTAAAATATGAATGGAAGTCAACAATCGTATGGCTGTTATTTCCCTTTATAGCGACAATCGTTATTTACAACTTGATGCTTTCTCTTTTAGATGACAGCAAAATACCGATAGGTGTTGCGTTAGAGGATGATTCTACTTATGCAGCGGAAGTAGTTGAGCACTTACAGCAAGTAGAGTATTTAGATGTACGCATTATGAAAAAGTCTGAGATGCTACGTCTTTTAGAGCAGCACGAGCTTGATAGTGTTTTTGTCATTCGTGGCAAGTACGAGGAAAATATGAAATTAGGTAGAAAAAAAATCGTTGAAGCGTATGCCTCGAATCGCTCTTATGCATATGAGGCGGCAAAGGAAATCGTTAGCTCGATTGTAATGGAGCAGGCACTTCGTTCAAAGGTAGTACGTGATGTTGAGCAGCTATTGCAAGATAATGATTTAATGCATTTATTTGATGAACAAATAATTGAGGGGAAAGTAAGTGCTCGCCAAGATGGAACCGATTTAATCTCCATTCCTTTTTCCTTTTTTCAGATGGAACAAGATGATATGGAGAAATCGCCGTTTATATCAGCTTGGGTTATTTGGTCTAGCTTCACCATATTGTCAACCTTCTTTTTATTTGATTGGCTAGTGAAGGAGCGAAAGGAACCGTCAATGCTACGTTGGTCACTAAGTGCACAGTCCTATAAAAAATACGTCTTTTTCTTATCTTTAATTTATTTCAGTTTTTTTTATATGATGGATTTATTAGCACTTTTACTATTTAGTTATGAAATATCCGCCTGGGCAATAATGGCACTTTTATTGTTCCGATTGACGTTAAATGGTTACGTTTTTGTTCTCGCACACTTATGTAAAAATGTATTAACCTATTATATTTTATCAATTTTATTTACTTTGCTATTTACTTTAACAAGCAGTGGTATTGTACCGATTCGAGATAGCGGCATAATCCATCAATTACTCAGTGCGACACAGCCTCTTTATGCTCTATTGAAGCAGGAAGTGCCATTGTTAGGATTAGCCTTTTGCAGTATATCTCTTCTTTTGTTTAGGAGGTTAAAAGATGCTTGAGGTGCAAACAATTAATAAGAGTTACAAAAAGAAAAGCGTTTTAGAAAATATTTCATTAACTATTGAACGTGGGGAAATCGTTGGGCTTGTCGGTGAAAATGGTGCTGGAAAGTCAACATTACTGCATATGTTATCCACATTAATGCGACCAGATGCGGGTGAAATATATTGGAACGGATTATCATACCGTCAGCACTATCAAGAGATTAAGCAAAAGATTGGCTTTGTTCCTCAGGATTTGGCAATTTGGGAGCATTTTTCAGTTGAAGATAATATGCGCTATTTTGAGCAATTAAGCTGGAAAAATATCGGTATTGAAGCTTGCAAAAAAATTTGTGAAGAGATGCAGCTTATGCAATGGAAGGAGCCAGTTTCTAGCCTTTCAGGTGGAATGAAGCGCAAATTAAATTTAGCAATTAGTCTTATTCATCAGCCAGAGCTACTGCTATTAGATGAACCAACTGTCGGTATTGATATGCGCTCGAAGCAAGAAATTGGGCGTTTTTTGCAGTTGCTTGCTAAAACACAAGGAACTACGATAATTTATACTTCTCACGATATGAGTGAAATAGAGCAATTTACAGACAGAGTGCTATTAATAGGAAAGGATTATTACTATCAAAACTTACTGTCAGCGAGGGGAATCCATGTTGATTGTTTATCTTGATTCAATTAATTATGCCCCAGCTAACTTTAGTCCAGAAATTCAAGTGTACAATCATCCGCCGATAGTGTGACAGTACGCTTTACTAATCCGCAAATTTTAGGCTATTACCTCGGCGCTACAGCCACAGATAAAAGTGTTAGCATTAGCAATACAGATTTCATCTCTGTTTTTGAATTCGTCACGAAATTCCAAGAGATGTTAGATGATTATAACCAAAAATATAATAAGCATACATTAAATTTATTTTAGGAAAAATGGAGTTTTCCGAAAAGTCCATTTTGTTTTGACACCGCACTGAAATCAATGTTTTCATCGCTTCCCTTTTACTGAAGGATAACACTGTTAAAGCCCATGTTCATCCCATTTTTAAAAGAGGGGATATTCTGCTTATATGAATCAACATTTTGCGAAACATCATCGTTACTGTCCAAAATGCCGGCTATGCACGGCTTTTTGGACAGCCCTAGCCCTCAATCAACTATTCAATCGTTATTTTCTTTAATGCTTCGTTACCTGTGTACCAATCAAACTCAATTTCAAATGAATGCTTTTCACCTTTTTTCGTATAGGAGTATTCGATTTTGAGTTGCTCTGATGGGCGGACAGTTGTTGGTTCAGTTCCTCGGACAAATGTAAACTCTCCATTTTCCTTAAGCTTTTGAGCAATTGCTTCAAGCATTGTAGCAAATTCTTCTACACTTTGTTGTTCCTTATGCTTAATTAAAACTTCTGTAACGGGCTTGTTCGGCTTTTGCATCAAAATCCCTCCTCATTCTATTATTATTTCTATTATATCATATTTTCTCCACTTATTTGTAAGCGCTGTCAATTGCGCATAGATGTAATGTATTTTATACTTCTCTCAAGTAGTAGAGGGGGATTTTTTATGTGTATTATCGTATTAGGTTATAAAGTGCATCCAGCGCATTCGTTAATTGTAGCTGCGAATCGAGATGAGTTTTACAGACGACCAGCACAAGCAATGCAAAATTGGTTAGATGCACCGCATATTTGGGCTGGTAGAGATTTGGAAAAAATGGGTACATGGCTTGCTGTAAGTAATAATGGACGCTTTGCAGCAGTGACAAATTACCGTGACCCACGCTTACCGCTTACTGGAGAAAAGTCGAGGGGGGAAGTGCCTGTCGATTTTATGAATACGCCGCTAAGCGCCCTACAGTTTGCACAGCAGCTACAGAAGGAGCGACATTTGTATGGAGCATTTAATGTATTGCTTTATGATGAAGAAAATTTAGTGCATTACAACACGGTGATGGATGAGCTAATGATTGTTCCACCAGGTATTCATTGTATATCAAATGCGACGCTTAATACACCATGGCCAAAAGTGATGCGTTTAAAGAATGCTTTTAATGAAACAATTGAAACAACTACGGAAGATGAGGCATTATTTGCAATTTTAAAGGACACAATAAGAGCAGAGGATCGGGATTTACCTGCCACAGGCGTGCCGTTTGAAATGGAACAAAAGCTTTCATCTATTTTCATCCATTTTGATGGCTACGGTACGCGAGCTTCTAGCATCGTGAAGAGCACTAATAATGGCTGGGATATCGCAGAGCGCAGCTTTATAAATGGACAATTTGCTGGGGATGTACGATTTGAGATAACAAAACAGCATAGTGAAGTATAATTCCTTTCTATAAAAGGGAATTTACAGATATTAATTGTTGGGGGTATAAAATGAGAGTATAAAATATTTTGTGTAAATGAAAAATTCCATGTAAAAAGGAAGACCTTTTCTTGGTAGAATTAAGTCACCACAACCAATCCTAGAAAAGAGGTCTTCCCTATGAATCAGTTTACAACAGAAATTATCGATGCACTAGTAAAAAAACAAGATATTACCGAGGTTTTTCGTTCGCACTTGGAAATGGCGATCAACTCGCTACTTGTGACAGAGTTAACGGAATTTCTAGATTATGAAAAATATGACCGTATGGGCTTTAATTCAGGCAACTCACGCAATGGGTCTTATTCGCGTACGCTTCACACAGAGTACGGCGATTTAGCCATTCAAATTCCACGTGATCGCAATGGTGAGTTCAAACAACAGACCGTGGCTCCGTATAAGCGTTCGAATGATACGCTTGAAGATACGGTGATTCACCTGTTTAAAAAAGGCATTACGATGGCTGAAATTGCCCAGTTAATCGAAAAAATGTATGGCCATCACTATACGCCTCAAACGATTTCGAATATGACAAAAGCGGTTTCAGAAACAGTCGATGCATTTAACAACCGTTCGTTGCATAATCGTTACGTATGCGTGTATTTAGATGCGACGTATATTGCCGTACGTCGTGATACGGTGTCTAAAGAAGCCGTCTATATCGCTGTTGGTATTCGCGAAGACGGCTCTAAAGAGGTACTCGCTTACACGATTGCCCCAACCGAGTCTGCTTACAACTGGCAAGAGCTACTAGAAGAGCTGAAAGACCGTGGTGTAGAAGACGTCTTATTATTCGTATCAGACGGCTTAAAAGGCATGGCTGACGCTGTTTTCAATGTGTTTCCAAAGGCAAAATATCAAGTCTGTTTAGTTCATGTCGGTCGCAATATCATGCATAAAGTACGCGTAGAGGATCGCAAGGAAGTCTGCGAAGATTTTAAAACGATTCACCAGGCCAAGGACGCCGAAGCAGCTGCGCTAGCACTTGGGCAGTTCTGCGAGAAATGGAGCAAATCGTATAAAAAAGTTACACAGAGCTTACTTGATAATCCGTATTTACTCACGTTTTATCAGTTTCCAAAAGCAATTTGGCGAAGCATCTACTCGACCAATTTAATTGAGTCGTTCAATAAGCAAATCAAAAAATATACAAAGCGCAAGGAACAGTTCCCGAATGAAGAATCACTGGAACGCTTTTTAGTGACGCAGTTCGAGGACTACAATCAACGTTTCGCCACACGCTGCCACATCGGCTTTAATCAGGCCCGTGCCAAGCTAGAAGAAATGTTTGAACAGCTGCATGAACCGACAAACTAACCGGGACGTGCCAGCGCGAAATTTGGGTGTCTAGGAAAGGGCTAGCCCTTTCCTAGACACCCAAATCCAAACTTCGAACAAATCTATTTGAATACGAAGGTGATCATCTACCTTGAGAAGTTGAAAAGTCATTTACACAATAATATTGACAGTACCTATAAAATTGGAAACAATTATAAGAATTAATCATGTAACAATTCAATGCTTAAAAAATGTAAAACACGGCATATTTAAAACGAATTCTACTTTTAATCCAGATGGGGCTGATATCATCGGGTTTTATGGTCAAAATGGCTCTGGAAAAACGGCTGTTGTTGAAGCATTTAGTCTTTTAAAAACATTGCTACAAGCAAAAGCATTGCCTGATAATAGAAAAAAGCTTATTTATTTTAAAGAAAAAAGCATTGAATTACACATTGAATTTCTTATAACCAACCAATTAGGACAATATTTTGTTAAATATTTTGTGGAATTGCAAGAGGGATACGAAACATTAAAGGTTTTGAAGGAGACTTTATCCTATAAGGAAAATAAAAGTGGAAAACGCTATAAAGAGCTAATATCGAAGCAGGATAACAAAATTTCAATTCGTAATAAAACAATGGAATTGTTTCGCGAAAAGCAAAGAGTTAGCTTGCTAGTAGCCAATCATTTAGCGGATGAAAATGCAACATCCTTTATTTTTAGGGAAGAATTAGCGTGCGTGTTGGCATCGTTTTGTAATGAAGCAGAAAATGAAATAATTAAAAATCTAAAGCAAGATTTTACTGATAATTTCCATGTAATTGATGCGATTCATTACGGTTTACTTGTCGCAAATCTCGTTATGCCTTTTCGTATTCATGTGGAAGGTGTAAGAGGAAACATACCGTATGAATTAAGGGATACAATGCTTTTACCTAGAGAAATGTTTACAACAATTGAAAAAGTTGTGGAACAAACAAATATGGTATTAACAACAATTATTCCAGGGCTTTTTATAAAAGTACGTGAAATAAATATTGAAAAAATGAGTAGTGGACAAGATGGTGTTCGTTTTGAATTTTTGTCGGTAAAGGAGGACATTGAGCTTCCTTTACGTAGCGAATCACAAGGGATATTGAAAATTATTTCCATTTTAAGCACATTAATCGCTGTATATAATAATCCAAATGCTTGTGTTGTGATTGATGAATTAGATGCGGGTATTTTTGAATACTTATTAGGGGAAATGCTAGAAGTTCTTAGTGAAAGTGGGAAAGGTCAATTATTTTTCACGTCGCATAATTTGAGAATTTTAGAGGTGCTCCCAATTCAAAATTTATGGTTTACAACATTAAATGAGGAACAGCGTTATATGCAGCTAAAAGGTGTGAAAAAATTAAGCAATGCGCGTGATATTTATTTGAGAGCGATTCAATTAGGCGGGCAAGATGAGGCTATCTATAATGAAACGAATATGTACGATATTAAAAAGTCTTTTAGGAAAGCAGGTAAAATAATTGGCTAGGGCACAAAAAAAGGTTGTTATTTTATTAGTCGAAGGTGACACTGATGAATTACTACTAATTGAGCGTTTAAGACAGTTATTTAAAGAGAAGGAAATTCGCTTTGAGCCACAAAATGGCGATATCTTCTATCAAAGAGAGAAAAAAGAGTTGGCTATTAAAGAAGTAATCGGAGACAGAGTAAAAGAAATATTAATGAAGCGAAAATTTAAAGCTTCCAATATATTAGCAGTGCTGCATATACTTGATACAGATGGCTGTTTTATAGCGCCAGAGCATATTATAGTCGATACGGAGCAAGGCGTTTTGACACAGTATAATAAAGATTGTATAACGGTTAATTCCGAGGAACAAAAGAGCAGAATTGAGGAGCGCAATGAAATTAGGTCGCGCAATGTCCATATAATGAGTTCAGCAACTCATATTGCGCAATATGCCTATCAAGCTTATTATTTTTCGCGCCATTTAGAGCATGTTACGTTTAATGAAATGAATCCATGTAAAGAGGATAAGGTAGAAAAGATAGAAGATTTTTTAGAACAGCTAGAAATACCAATTGAGCAATTTCTAGCACAGTATATGCCATTTGAGCAGAATGAGGATTATAGCACGTTATATGCAAAAAGCTGGGAGTTTATTGTGGAAAACATTAATTCGCTTGAGCAGTATACGAACGCTTCGTTAATGTTTCAGTTTTTAGAAAATGATTCGCAGCATATATAATTTAAACAAAGGGGGATTTTTAATATGCGTGAAGTAGTCATTGTAGCCGCAACTCGAACGGCGGTTGGAAAACGTAAAGGGGCACTTAGTCAAATGCGGGCAGATGATTTAGCCGCAGTAGTTTTGGAAGAGGTTGTGAAGCGAGCTGGTATTCAGAAGGCAGATGTAGAGGATGTTATTTTAGGCTGTGTGACGCAAAGCGCGGAGCAGGCAGGGAATATTGCACGGACCGCACTATTAATCGCAGGCTTTCCCGTCCATGTACCTGGCGTGACAATTGACCGTCAATGTGGCTCTAGTCAGCAGGCAGTTCATTTTGCGGCACAGGCCATTTTAGCAGGCGATATGGATATTGTTATTGCTGGTGGTGTGGAAAGTATGACACGTATGATGATGGGCTCAAATTATATGGGAGTAGCACCTAGTGAGCAGCTAACAAAGCAGCATGAAATTATTCACCAAGGCTTATCAGCGGAGCGTATTGCGGAGAAGTGGGGACTGAGTGCAAAGCAATTAAATAACTATGCTGTGATGAGTCATCAGCGTGCATTAAAGGCAATTGCTGAAGGGAAATTTATAGAGGAAATTATTCCTATTGAAGTGCAAAATGAAACAGGTGAGACCGTTATTTTTAATACGGATGAAGGACCAAGAAAAGATACGACGCTGGAAAGCTTGAGCAGCTTAAAAGCTGTTTTTCAAGAGGATGGCGTTATTACAGCGGGCAATGCAAGCCAAATGAGTGATGGTGCATCGGCAGTTTTACTAATGTCACGTGAGAGAGCAGAGGCGCTAGGCATTAAGCCATTAGCTCGCATTGTTGCCCGTGCAGTCGTAGGCTCTGACCCGACACTCATGCTTACAGGTCCAATGGCAGCAACAGAAAAAGTATTGTTAAAAGCAGGTTTATCTTTAGCTGATATGGATACATATGAGGTGAACGAAGCCTTTGCACCAGTGCCTCTTGCTTGGGCAAGGGATACAGGAGCGAGCATTGACAAATTAAATGTAGACGGTGGTGCAATTGCTTTAGGGCATCCACTTGGTGCAACAGGTACAAAGCTACTGACGACAATGCTTTACCGCATGCAAAGAGAGCAGCAGCGCTACGGTTTACTAGCAATTTGTGAAGGTATGGGCATGGCGAATGCAACGATTATTGAAAGGCTTTAGTGGGACGTTTGGGACGCTGGCAGCTGTGTTTTAAAAAAATAGCTTACTAAGGTAGAAGAGAAAAAAGGTTTTTGGAAAATGAAGGAAATATTAGATTTAAAGGAGGGGGCTGCCTTTTCGGGCAGCCCTTGACTTAAAAAAAGTATTTTCTTTAGAACAAGGAAGTAAAAGGTATTCATAGGAAATTTGTTTTTGATGTGCTTAAGTTAGCTATCGAATGCCTCCGAATAACGCACAGTACCCTGCACATTTTGTAGTGCATCTGGCACTAATTCAAGTGCCATAAAAATCTCGCTTGGTACTTCAAATGGAGCAAAAATATTCCACCTTCGCGCTTGACGGAAGCCGAATTTCGGATAGTATGCCGCATGGCCTAGTACGATAACCGATTGCTGACCGATGTCGGCTGCTTTTTGCAATACCTCCTGTATCAATTGACTACCGACTCCTTTATTTTGACATGCCGGTAAAACCGAGACAGGTGCAAGTGCTAAAGAATCAATAGATTTCTCGCCATCTTCAATCGTAATTTTCGATAGTAAAATGTGACCGATTATTTTATCTTCACTATCAACTGCGACTAACGAAAGCTCCGGTAAAAAAGCGGATGATTGACGAATACGCTGTACAAGGAAATGCTCCTTTTGATTGCTCATATCCTCATCTAAAAAAGCTTGACGTATTACATCCTCAGTAATTTCATAATCTGACGGACGCTCTTGTCGAATTGAAAAGTTCATATATAAATCTCCTTAATAAAATTCTCTCTATTAATTATGCACTATAATTGATTATACATCTATAATATCCATTGAAAATATATAATTTGTTCATTAAATCAACTATCTTTTTCATAGCAATGCGATATACTTTACACAAGATTATGTTGATTGGAGAGTTTGACAATGGGAGCAGAGAAATACCAGCAAATGATGTATCAACGCATGCGCGAAAAATTTCAAGAATGGGCTAAGGCAGACTCCATTATAGAAAAAGAAATATATTCTTTTTTACATATGTTAAAAGGAACTGCTGGCTCAGTTGGATTAAATGAGCTAACGATAATCGCTACTGACAAGCTGGTAAATCTTAATGATACGAGTGAGAAGGAATGGGGAAAGCGCGAGTGGACATTTTATTTAAGTCCGCTAATTGAAGCTCTTTCATTTTATGAAACGAATAATCCTTCACAAGAAATAAAGGAAACATCATTAAACCTTGTGACGAGTGGTATAACAAAAGAGTTTATATTAATTGTTGATGATGATATGGTGTTTATTTCTTATTTAAAAAATATTTTAGAGGAAAAAGGTTTTTCAGTGATGATTGCTCATAATGGCAAGCGTGGAATTGAGTTAATTTATGAGTTACAGCCTGCCATCGTCTTTTTAGACATTATGTTACCAGATATAGATGGCTTCTCTATTTTAAATAATATTAAAAAAATCAAAAAAGATCGCACATTTATTGCAATTATGAGCAGTCATCATAGCAAGGAAAATCGAATTAAAGCGTTTGAGCTAGGTGCAATGGATTTCGTTGCTAAGCCGATTGATGAAGATGTTTTGCTCGCATATGTGACGAATCGTCTAGCTTATAGAAAAGAGCTTGAATATGCCATTGTCATTGATGAATTAACACAAGTGTATAATCGAAAATATTTTGAAAGCCAATTAAAAATGTTAATTCAGCAATACGAGAGGATGAAAGAAGTATTTACGATTGCCATTCTTGATTTAGATTATTTTAAAAAAGTAAATGACACTTATGGACATTTAGTTGGGGATGAAGTGTTAAGGGGCTTTGCAGCGCTCGTCAAGGAATTGAAGAGGGAGCATGATGTGTTCTGTCGCTACGGTGGAGAGGAATTTGTTTTATTAATGCCGAAGACGACAGTTGAGGAAGGCTACAGGCTCGTTGAAAAAGTACGTCAAGCAATGGAAAAGAGGGCTTTTACAGCAAATAATACCGTTTTTCATGTAACATTTTCTTCAGGTATGATGACAGTGGGCCCAGATTATAAGCATGAAAAGAAATTATTAGAGGCAGCAGACCATGCGCTTTATTCAGCAAAAGAAGCGGGGAGAAATTGCGTTGTTTTGTTCGACCATTCAATTATCGATATGAAAAAATCTGAAAAAATTAAAGTCATTGTCATTGATGATGTTTACATTATTCGCGATATAATCGCAAAGCATTTTGAAGGGCTCATAACAAGCGGCGAAACAATTATCGAAGTAGCTACATATGGTGATGGGCTTGAATTTTTACAATCAAGCTGGTATGACCCGAACTACAAATATGTAATTTTATTAGATTGGATGCTACCGAATATGAGTGGGATTGAGGTATTAAAAGAAATCAGGGCAAATTATAGCTCAAAGGAAGTTATCGTTTCCATGTTGACAGGGCGAATTGGGGAAACGTATGTATTAGAAGCATTTAAAAATGGTGCAGATGACTATATTCGTAAGCCATTCCAAATTGCTGATGTATCATCACGTATATTACATTTAGCAGAACGTATTTTTAAAGGCAGCAAAGGATAGAAAAAGAAGCTGCTAGAAGGAGGTATGATGATGGCAAGAGTTTTAGTAGTTGATGATGAGGAAATTTTGCGTATGCTTATTCGCGATACGCTAGAGGATATGGGGTATGAAATTGAAGAAGCAGAGAATGGGCAGGAAGCGTTAGAAAGAGTGACACAAGAGCATTATGATTTAATGATTTTAGATTATATGATGCCACATGTTACAGGCATTGAAGTAATTGAACGCTTACCTGCACAAATAAAGGCTAATCTACCAATATTAATGCTGACTGCTAAATCGCAGGAGGAGGATCGCCAAAAGGTGTTTGAAAAAGGGGTGGATTACTTTATGTCAAAGCCATTTAGTCCAGTGAAGTTAATGGAAGTCGTCGAGGATATTTTAAATGGTCAATGACAAGCTGTTATTTAGGAAAAATATACGTAGTCGTTTTTTTAGAAAGCTGCTTTTGATAGCAAGCCTTTTTTTGCTGCTAATTGCTGTACTTTACTTTTATATGAATGAACGCAATAAAAGTTTAGAAAAAGAACAGAGGCTACTCGTAGAGAAAACAGTCATCGTAGATTCTTTAACTGAAACGTATAAGGATGCTTTTTTTCAAGCGCGAGGGTATTTTGCCTATAAAAACGAGCAATATTTACAGCAAGCATATGCTGATTTAACGGAAATTGACCAACAACTCCAACAATTTGCAACGATGGAGCTAACGTTTGAAGAGCAAGAGCTTTATCAGGAGCTGATGAATTATTTGCTTATTTATCAAGATGATATATTGCCAGAGGCTGTTTCCTATGTAGAAAAAGTGGATTATGAGTCTTTACGAACGCTCTCGAATGACCGAATGAATGTTGTTGTTGCTAAAGTAATTAATCTCACCAACGAATATAAAGAAAAAACAGATAAGGAATTAGATGACCTGTTTGAAAAAAATATTAGCTATGGGCAAAGTTCTGCAGCTTTATCACTTCTCGTTAGTGTTTTAATTGTGCTACTCATAAGCTTTATTGTGAGAAGGCTGCTCGATAATTTAATTCGACCAATTGAGCAGCTAACGATTGCAACAAATGCGTTTGCTCTTGGACAATCCTTCGATACGAAAGATTTGGAGAAAATGGACGATGAATTAGGTATTTTAGCAAATGCCTTCGTCAATATGACTTTATCCATTCAGGATAAGGAAGAAGAGCTAACGACACAAAATGAAGAATTATTAATGCAGCAGGATGAGTTGCAGGGAAATCAATTGCAGCTACAGCATTCGTTGAATCAGCTTGAAAAATATAATCAGCTTAATCATGCATTAACATTCACGTTAGATAAGCAGCAACTGATTAACAATTTGCATGATTATCTAAATGATATTTATCAATTTGATACGAGCATTTTAACTTGGCTTGAGGGCGATGTTCATGCAATGAAGGGGCTTAGCATTGAGTTTGCTACTAATCTAATGCAGCATTTAGACAGCAATAAGCTTATGCGCCTTGAGCAGGAAGGTTTCTTTGTTATAAAGCGGGAAGTAGCAGCGGGAGAGCGCGGTATAGCACAGGAGCCATATTATGTCTATGACTTATATTCATCCATTTTAAATGCACAAGGCAAGCTTGTCGCAATATTAATGGCGACAAGGGAAGGACATGCTTTTTTAGCGGAGGAACAAAGTGGACTAAATGGCTTGTTAAAGCGTGTATCGATTGCCTTTGACCGCATATTAATGTATGAGGAAGTAGAGCGCTCAAGACAATTAAATAAAAATATTATCGAAACGATTAATGAAGGCTTGCAGCTCGTTTCAAGCGCAGGTGATATCGTGTTAATTAACCGTGCCTTTGCACAAATGACGCAAATGCAATCAGCACTAAATACGCAGTTAACTGCCAAAAAGGTGTGGCTAAGCCACTTTGAATCATTTAGCAAAGAGCCAGATGATTTGCGTGCGTTTTTTGAAAAGGCAATTGAGGAAAGCTTCAAGCATACACGCAAACTACGTTACTCTATTTCAACAGAACAGGAAACATTCATCGAAGTATATGCTACATGCTTATTTGAAGGTGCTGAAAAACTAGGGACAATTTTTGTTCATCGAGATATTACGCGTGAATACGAGATTGATAAAATGAAATCTGAGCTTGTCAGCACAGTGAGTCATGAATTGCGTACACCACTTTCGAGTGTGCTTGGCTTTACAGAGCTACTACTAACAAAAACATTAAAGCCTGAGCGTCAACAAAAATATGTCGAAACCATTCATAAAGAGGCTCAGCGTTTAACAAATTTAATTAATGACTTCCTTGATTTGCAACGGATGGAATCTGGTAGACAGCAATACATGATGAAGCCCTTGCAAGTAAATGAGATTGTTATGGATGTCATTAATCGTTTTCGCCACGAAAAAAAACATCATATCCAATTAATTGATAAAGCACGTGCTATTATGGTGAAGGCAGATGAAGAACGGCTAATTCAAGTATTTGTAAATATTATTAGCAATGCCATCAAGTTTTCACCGAATGGTGGCAATGTAATGATTACACTCGAAAATAAAGGACAAATGCTGCAAGTGGGTGTGCAAGATGAAGGAATTGGCATTGCAAAAGAAGATGTTTCACAGTTATTCCAAAAGTTTAAACGGATTGATAATAGTGCTAGACGTAAAATTGGAGGAACTGGGCTTGGCCTAGCCATTTGTCGTGAAATCATTTTGATGCATAACGGTGATATTTGGATTGAATCCGAGGAAGGGCAAGGTACGATAGTTTACTTTACACTACCTCTAGAAAACGAGCATGAGAGCATGATAGATGAGCAATCCCATTTATTGCTATCACAAGGTGCAAATGTCATGCTTGTTGAGGACGATTCTAGCTTAGCTTTACTATTATCTGAGGAATTAAAAAGTAAAGGCTTTACTGTTATTTACCATAATGACCCGCAAAAGGCATATACAGAAGCGTTAAGCACACCATTCATCGGTATCATTGTTGATTTAATGTTAAGTGATGATATGAGTGGGTGGGAATTAATTCAGCAATTAAAGGAAACAGAGCAAACAAGCAAAATACCAATTGTTATTTCTTCCGCACTAGATGAAGCGCAGGAATTAGTAGCGAAATATAAGGTGGAAAAATATTTAACAAAGCCTTATCCACCAGAGGAAATATCAAAAGCGCTTGTACCGTTTTTAATATCTCATGAAAATAGGGGAGGCATCCTCTTTCCAAAGCAAGATTAAAAATGAATTTCAGCGCTATCGGGAAATGTAGGCATTCGCATATTTTCCCGATAGCCGCTTTTTGATTAAGCAATGCGATGACAAGACCATACCATACCTGCAGAGTTGACACCTCCTAAATTTAAGCCAATTGTTAAACCACTTGCCTCATAATATAAATCAATTGTATCGCCTGCATTTAACAATAAATCCCCAGCGAGTGTGACTGTACCGTTTCCTAAAATAGCACGCAATGTTAGTAAAGTGACTGACACGTTTAACAATGGAAACAATCCACTAATTACATTGCTAGAACCATTTCGACGAAGATAAAATGCAGGGTTGATGCCACTACCTAAAGATAAACTAATGGTTGCAGTTGTCGAATAATTAAGCGTAGCAGCAAAGGCGTATTTTCCAGTTGTAGGCACTGTAAAGACGCCTGATGTCGCATTAAAGCCTGCTGTTGTGTAATAAGGAGCGGAAACTGTCCAGTTTGTAATAACAGTTGAGCCAGTTGTTACTAATGAGGGTTTAAAGGCTGAGAATCCCTCGGTAAAAGCAGGCCCAGTGGCTCCAGTAGCTCCAGTTTCCCCGGTAGGCCCAGTGGCTCCAGTAGCTCCAGTTTCCCCGGTAGGTCCAGTGGCTCCAGTAGCGCCAGTTTCTCCGGTAGGCCCAGTGGCTCCAGTAGCTCCAGTTTCTCCGGTAGGTCCAGTGGCTCCAGTAGCGCCAGTTTCCCCGGTAGGTCCAGTAGGTCCGGTAGCTCCAGTAGCTCCAGTGACCCCTTTGCAACCTAAGGGACGGTTGCAATTACAATTTTTTGAAGCGCATTTTTTACAATTTTGTATTTCCATCAAGTTTCCTCCTTTCTAGCATATTTCAATTTCTTTCAGCAAATTTTTTTACGACGAGTAAGCGCAGGAGCACATGTCTTTATACTGATAGCAAGGTGATAGGTGTAGAAATCATTCTCTCTATAGGCGATAAGATGAATACAGAGAGAAGCTATCTAAAAAACTGTCTTGTTTTGCAAATACTATGCAATTTTAGTTTTCGTTACTTCATTTTAATTTGTGAGAAATACGGCTAAACTATTTGTTTCTCACGTTTCCAAAGAAAGCTCTAAGGGAATTTTTGGCTAAAGTATCATTGCCAACGTCCAAAATTCTGGGTACGTACGGCTTTTTGGACACTCTATGTTAACTTATTCTCCTTATTTGATTAATGGACGGACAAAAAACTATATTTCCTAAAAAGTGTTCCATAAACTATAAAAAATGCAGTGAAAACGGGGGGAGGGGCAATGCATGGACATGACCAAAATAGAAAAGGGGCGACCATTTATATTATTAGGTGAAAATGGTCAGCCTTTAACAGTTGTAGGATTTTCACAAAACTGTCCGTTTATTTCGCGTTTTTTTCATTAATTGCTGTCATAGAAAATGGTCAGTGTGCCATACTTGAAATCCTTTTCCCTTGCTGTTGTCAAAAAAAGCTTGTTCGCACTAAACAGAGGATTATTGTCGATTTGAATTGCTTTTATTGTATGCCAGTTTGTTTCCATATTTATGATAGTTACGTATGTAACAGCGCTGTACAAACAAAAATCTGCACAACAATTTCAGGCAATCCAGAAGGAAAGCCTAGTTTTTCATGGATAAATAATATGCATAATTTAGATAATACCGTAACCTTAAATGTTCATACGGAACAACCCCTTGAATTAAAGCTCTATAAGCGAGGAGGAGCTATTACTATTGTTACAATAGATAAAACATGTAAAGCATTCACCTTACACAATATGAAAGCAATAGAAATCAAAGCACAGGCTAATAGCACAATTGAATTAACGATAACAGCAAAGAAGTTACAAGAGATTTACCTTTAGTAGTTCGGTTGACCAATGCTTCATAATCACTGACACATATACTAGCTATGATTTTATCCTGATTCAGCTCTTGAAATTACAAGGTCTCTTTTGGGTCAGGATAAAGCTTTTGGCAAATAGCATAGATTTTGAAGGCGGACTCCGTCAAAAATCTAGCTATCTATATGCCAAGCTTTCATTGCTTAGAAAAGGAGGTGAGAATATGGCGAAATTAGGAAGCTGTTGCGGTAGTAAAACAAGTGTCCATGATTCTGTATGTCAAGACTTAACATTAACTGATGAGACAGCAGTTACAGTATGGGAGAATTCCACGCCTTTCGCGATTAATGGCACAATTTTAGTGGAAAACGCAAGCTCATCAACAGGAGATGTTACACTAACAGTTACGAGTAGCCCTGCAACACCAGCAATTCCCCCAATTACTCCTGGTAATTCTATATCAATAACGGCAAATAATATTGCGGATATTCAATTAGCAGGTACGGCTGCTTCAGTAGCTAATGTGAAAATTTCATATTCTTTAAATTATAATTTCTAAATATTCAAGGCTATTGGGAAAGCAGAGTTATCTCTGTTTTTTTCAATAGCCTAATTAAATTTTCTATTATCGTTCAGGAAAGAGCTGCTGAAAATACTGTTCGTTATGAAGTATTTGAGGATGCGTTGGATAAAAGCTTTTTGCCTGTATATGATGTTCATAAGCGAGCTCATATTGCTGTAAACGATCATACAGTACACAGAGCTGTAAATGGGGGAGCCATGTTGTAAAAATGTGATTGCGGAATGGTGTATGACTTGGCTCCTTTATAGTGAGTGCCTGCTCATACCAATAAATTGCCTGCTGATTTTTATGCTGCTCCATAAAATAAAAACCGAAGCGACAGCAAGCCTCTGGGCGTGGTGAATCAAATGTGAGACTTCTAGTAATTGATTGGATTGCACGTTTTTCGTTTTGTAAAGCGCTGTAGCAATCAGCCATTTTATAGCAGGCTTGTATACAATCTTCTACCCAGCCCTGCTCTGTTGCTAAAAACTGTTCGTAGAACGATATTGCTTTTTCATATTGCCTGTGGTCTTTAAGCTCATTCGCATAATAATAAAGGTCGCGCGTTGAAAATACTTCTCCAGCAGTAAGCAATCGCTCATAAATAGCTAGATTGCGCGAAGCATCGCGGCTTAATGGCTGATGCGATATGGCAATATCGCTATGAATGATTGTGCCATCCACTGCTAAATATTCATGCACTGCACCAATCCATTGAAATTGTCGCTGTCTTCTTACAAGTCGATTACGTCTCAGTGAGTAGGTGACATTTCCTTCTGTATCAAAGTTGAGGTGATAATGCATTGAGACAGCATCAACAGTAGGAGAGAGCGTCAATTTTAAATATTGCAATTTGACCAGCTCTTCATTTGTGATAACGTCGTCCGCATCAAGCCATAAAATATAATCCTTTGTCGCCTGCTGAAAGGAGAAATTTCGCGCTGCTGCAAAATGATGAATCCATTGAAAATCAAAAATTCGAGAAGTATATTTTGCGGCAATGCTTTTTGTTGCATCTGTGGAGCCTGTATCAATAATGTTAATTTCATCAACAACTGCTTTAATTGAATCAAGACATCGAGCAAGCACCGCTTCCTCGTTTTTTACAATCATACATAAGCTAATTGTAATGTCGATATGTCCTCCTTTTTGTAAGAAAACCCAAATAAATAATCAAATTTGAGAAAAAATGTTTATTTTTATTTATATGCGGCAACACTAACTGAAAATTCATAGCATCCATAAAGGAGGAGCATTGTTTTGAAATACAAACTAGCAGTAATTAGTTTAGTGTTGTCGTTTTTGTTTAATATAGCAGCAATATCGCCAATGGCGGCTATTCCATTGCCTATAAGCGATCATTTATTTGATGACTACAGCATTCACGCATGGGACGCATTAAATATTGAGGAATTACAGGAAGATGAAACGACCACATACACAGTTGTAGAAGGAGATAATTTATACCGTATAGCATTAAAATACGGCGTCTCACTTAATTCCTTAATGGCATGGAACGGTGTTACAAATACACTAATTTTCCCGGGAGACCAGTTGACGATTTATAATGATGGGGACGAGCCTGCTACTACCTATGAGGAAAAAGTCGTAGCTACAACGCCCGCTACACCACCGAATAATCCAGTACAAAATACAGAAGTATTTGAGCAACAGCAAGGTGACGAAATGGTCGTGACCGCAACTGCATATACAGCTTATTGTAAAGGCTGTTCAGGAACAACAGCTTATGGCATTGATTTACGCGCAAATCCAAATCAAAAAGTAATTGCCGTTGACCCAAGGGTAATTCCGCTTGGTACAAAGGTATGGGTAGAGGGCTATGGGGAGGCAATTGCAGGTGATACAGGAGGCGCGATTAAAGGGCATAAAATTGACGTCTTTATCCCTGAATATGAGAATGCAATGCAATGGGGAGTAAAAAAAGTGAAAATTAAAGTTTTAAATTAAAAGGTTATCTGAAAGCAGTGCGCTAGCATGCTTTCAGATAACCTTTTTGCTATTTGATTGAAATATTTGCTACTTAGAAAAATGCATGGTTTTTTAAAAGGGAAAATGCTGCTTTCTATGTCGTTACTCCCTACGTTTTTACTTTAGTGTCCCTGTACTAACAATAATTGTTTTTACATGAATGTCTACTTCTAATTTATCTAGTATTTCATCTGTCATTTCGCGTGTCCATTTGCCATGTGTATATTTACGGAAATATTCACTTAAACCAATTGGGTCGACTTGTTTTTTATTTAATTTTTCTACAAATGCTTTAATATCCTTCTCTAATTGTTGATTGATTGATTTTTCTAAGTCACTGATTTCTTTCCATGAATTTAATTTTTCTGTATCTTCAATACTGTATTCACTTAAGGTTGCCTTAATTTCTAAATGGATAGTAAGCTTTGGATAATTCCTATCTTTATTGCTTTCGATTTTGCTTTTGCTTTTAACAAGATTTAGCAATACTTTTGTATCATCAGGTATATCAATTACAAGTGGTGCAAGATTTTTTCTACCTTGTAACGCCTGGATAAAGATTGCTTCATTCGGGGGGATGGTGTCTACCATAACATCATCCTTAAATAATGCGATATTTGCAATTTCAATTCTATCACCAAGTAGCTCAAGATATGGGGCGGAAGCGTCCTTTGTCGTATTTGTCGTACCATAAATAAAATCATGAATATTAGTATTTGGATTAAAGGCTGTATTAAGACTAGGTAGTAGCAAATCGTTTAAATAAAAATTAATATTTGGCTTATCAGGATATTCAGCATAAAGAATGCCCTCTGCACGGTCTTTTACAACAGCAATTAATGCTTTATTACCCACTTCTGCATTGCGATAAATATGCTCAATCACTGTCCTGACCTGCCCTTTGCGAGCAAATTCTTCACTGACTAAAATAACTCGAAGCTGGTTTAAGACAACTTTACGATCAGAAGAAGCTTCGATTTTGACGATACCTTGGGATACTAAATCGGTTTCTGTAGAAAATATCTTCGTGTCTTTTTTAGCGTCGGGTGAATATTGCGGAATCGCGACAGTGAGCTTTTTTGTTTTTTCATCAACATAATCAAATGCCATAATCCCAATCATATCTACTTCTTCAATTGGAATTTTCTTCTCTTGCTCAGAGCACCCAGTGACAAATAACAAAAGGAAAATAAGAAGTAATCTATTCTTCATTGCTGCACCTGCTTTTTTCTGAAAAAATAGATGATGGATAAAAAAATCGGCCAAAGCAGTAATAAATAAAATACATAGTTATTAATTGTAAAGATTTTTTCCTTCAAGTGCTGTGAAAGAGGTATTATAAGCGCAATGAAGATGGCAATTACTAAAATATATAAATGGATTTGAGATTTCGCTAAAATAAGTGATTTAAAGCCCTGATTTGCTGCCCATAAATATAAAGCGACAGTGGAATAAACTAAGAAAATCCAAAGCGTCATTCCGATAATATCAATGCGCTCAATAAAGGAATATTCCCCAGCCTTAAAAATATTTAAAACAGCAAATTCAATATTGCTTAATTGCCATTCAGAAAAATACATAACGCTCACACCTGTCGTAATCAGCATTAAAACACCAGATATCCAAATACCGATTGTTGCATATTTAAAGGCACTTTTCTGCTGAATAATAAACGGATAGTAAAACAAAATAAGCTCATAACCTAAAAAAGATAAATAGCCGTTTTTAGTCGCCTCGTAAAACTCTTGGAATGTGAAATTAAACAAAGGAAAAAAATGACTAAACTCTCCTTTTTGTATAGCCCATTTTGTGAATAAAACCATCGGAATCGTTATAAAGAATGTCAAAATTGAAAAACGAGCAATGGCAAAAATACCACCTCTAACTAAATAAACAAGCAGTGCCAAAAAACAAATAACAGGTAGAGTAATCGTTTGCTCAGGTAATGCAGTGCTTTGAATTAATAGCATATAGCTACTTATAGAATCTATACAAATAATGGTGAATAATAGAACGAGTAAAAAATTAAAAAATTTACCGATTATTTTTCCTAATAAAATTTCATTTATTTGAAATAAATTGTTAGTTGGAAATTTAGAGTTAAGCCATATCATAGGCCATAAAGTAATGGTAGCAATGATGCTGAATAAAATCGGCATAAATGCTTGACTATAGCCCATGGAACTTAATTTTTGAGGCAGCTGTAATATCCCTGTTCCAATTAAACAACTTTGTACTAAAAACAGTACATGCACTTTAGTTAATACTTTCTTTTGTGTTGACCTCATATTTTTTTCATCCTCATTTTCGTAAATACATTAGCTTTTTTGGCTTTTGGATATACCCATTCGATGTTTTAAAAAAGCCATTGGAAAGCGAATGACACTGTTCAATAAATCTGTCCATTTACGTGGGATAAAAGGAGCCATATAAGGTTCTCCTAAAGAGCGGATGCGTAATAAATGGATGAAAAGCCAAACAAAAACAAGCATTTGCCCAAATAAGCCGAAGCAACCCGCGGCAATAATAAAGAAATAACGTACTAATCGACTTGTGTTACTCATTATAAAAGTAGGAGGCAAAAAGGATAGTAACGCTGATGTTGCAACGAGTACAATTAAAATATTACTAATTAATCCTGCTTCAACAGCCGCTGTTCCGATAACGATACCACCAACAATACCGATTGTTTGTCCAACTTTCGCAGGCATTCGTGAACCAGCCTCTCGCAGGACTTCTATAATTAATTCGATAAATAATACTTCGAATAATGGTGGAAAGGGTACTTTACTTCTAGATTCCTGCAAGTTTAGCAATAGCTCATATGGCAATAAATCCGGGTGAAAGGTCAATGCTGATATATACGTTGGCGTAATCATTATTGTTAAAAAAAAGCCGAAAAAGCGTAAAGAACGAAGTAATGTAGCAGTTGTCCAACGATTATAATAATCCTCAATGCTCGTAAACATTTCGAAAAAAGATGTAGGGCATACGATAACGGTTTGGCTATTGTTTATTAAAAGTGCAATTCGACCGTCTAATAAATAATGTGCAATAGTATCTGGTCGCACGCTCATATAATATTGTGGAAAGGGGGAAAATGGATTATCCTCAATTAGCTGCTTCAGCATAGCGGTGTCTAATAGTGATGTTGGATTCACGTGCTGAAGGCGCTTTTTCAGTTTCCTTAGCAACTTTTTGTTAACGATATTATCAATATACATAATGGACACTTGATATTGCTTATTACTGCTAAGATACATACTTTCATTTTTTAATAAATGACTTCGAATACGACGTCGAATAAGTGAAATATTTGTTTCTAATGATTCTGTAAAAGAGTCTTGTGGGCCAATCACAGTCGATTCGATTTCTGTATTTGTAATGGCGCGAATAGGTGCGCTATATGTGTCTAATGCTAAATATTGCTGCGTTTCATGAAAATATAAGATAGTATTGCCCGCATTAATTTTTTGCTCAAGTGCAGCGATTTGCTTAAAGTGTATTGGCTCTGCCGTTTGATAAATTTGATAAATTGAATGCGAGAGCGGCACAAGCACAACTGCTTGTAGCGTCATTTTTTCTACAAGAGAGCTTGAATAAATAATTGTTACAAACCCTTCACTTGTTTGTTTTTTTTGGAAAATTATATCGTTTGAATTGTCGGATAGAAGATGTAAGAGCTGTAAAGTATATTGTGCGTTAGGGCTATGTTTTGTATTAATTTTCTTGTGCCATTTAGCAGATGAAGTTCGAATTATAATTTTCACAAATATCATTCGCCTTTCCTTCTTGATTATCATAGTTTAGACTGTTTATATGAGTTGTATACGAGAATAATTAGAGAATTTGCCGATGATTTGAAGGCGGTAATGATAGAACGCATACATAAACTAGTCATAAAGGTGTTGATAAGGTAAAAATGGAAAAGGTATTTGTCATAGCAGATATACATGGTCACTATAATCGTTTAGAAAAATTATTGACGTTTTGGCGACCGGAGGAGGAACAACTCATTTTTTTAGGAGATTATATAGACCGAGGAAAAGAAAGTTTAGCTGTTTTGAAGAAAGTGAAGGCATTGACAGAACAAGGAGCTATTGCCTTAACAGGTAATCATGAGTGCTTATTTTTAAAATGGTTGGCAGAACCAGAATGGGCACATTACCTAGGAAATAATATAGGGGGAACGGCTACACTTGCTAGCTTACAGCAACCAGAATGGAATGCAAATACGCCTGAAGAAATAGCAAGTTGTATTATAAAATATTATGCTGAGCTACTGGAGTGGATGGATGCATTGCCATTATTTCACCAATGGGATAAATACTTTTTTGTACATGGTGGCATTGATCCAGAAAAAGAGGATGCAGCACAAACAGAGCCACGTGATTTCATATGGATTCGTGAAAAATTCCACCATACACCACATTTAGCAAAAGAGACCGTTGTATTTGGGCATACACCAACGCCTTATTTGAATAACAGTGGCACAGGGGAGTTGTGGATTTCTCCATGTGGGAAAAAAATAGGTCTTGATGGTGGTGTCATCCTAAAGGATGGTCAACTAAATGGAATTGTCCTGACAAAGGGGACGGACGAAGTTATCATTCATTCTATTTCAGAAAATAGTGTTGTAACAGAAACTAAAACTCTGCCAGCAACATCTTATTAAGTAATTGTTCCAGAAAATCTAAAATAATAATAAGGGAGGATAAATGATGCATCATACATTTTTGTTACAAACAAGATGGGACGGAGGGAGAAATGCAGTTGGCACTTTACAGGCTGAGCGTTTATCTACACAGATTTCGATTCCTCCTGAAATGGATGGACCAGGCATCGGAACAAATCCCGATGAAATGTTGCTAGGGGCAGCAGCTACATGCTATATTATTTCGCTTGCTGCAATGCTTGAAAGAACGGGCATTGCAGCAAATTTAAACATGCAATCAGAGGGCATCGTAGATGTGACAAATGGCGTCTTTACATATAAGCAAATTATTCATAATTTAACGATACAGCTTGCTGACAGCACTGAAAAAAATAAAGTGATGGCAGAACGGTTAGCATTAAAAGCTGAATCTACTTGTATGATTAGTAAAGCAATAAGAGGCAATGTGGAAGTATTGGTACAATTGACTATAGCGTAAGGGGAGAAGAGGATGAACGGTCTACAATTTATCGGACAAGTCGTATTATTTTCCATCGTTATATTTTTTCTTAGTGGACGGTTGATTGGTTCACAGGTCAATTTATTTCGCCGTATATTATCCGTTGTATTAAGCGTTATTTTAACCACATTTGTCTTTTGGTACACTTATGTTCGTGATACGGACTATTTAATGGGTGACGTGATGCAAAACGTCATGAATATTGCTACATTGCTATGGGTTGGTAGCATGCTTCTGCTTTCTATGTTATTTTATTTGCTATTTGAGCTATTTGACCCTATTGCTATTGATGAAAATGGTGCACGCATGACAGATAGAAAATCCTTCATTATGCGTATTATTCAACAATGGCGCAGACAAAAGCGCCTACGACAAGTAGTACAAATTGCTGTAACAAACGGCATTACGCGCACTGTCAAGTATGCACGTAACCGAGATAATGATCGTGAGTTAGCGATTGCATTGCGTGACACATTAGAGCAATGTGGCGGCATTTTTATTAAATTCGGGCAGGTTTTATCGACACGCAAGGAATTATTTTCACCGGTTTTTATTGATGAGCTTGAAAAGCTACAGCAAAATGTACGCCCCTTAACAGCAGAGCAAGTAAATGAAGTGTTGCAGGCAAATTTAACGCAGCCTGTTGAAGAAGTATTTTCATATTTTAGCGAGGAGCCTCTTGCGGCCGCATCGATTGGACAAGTTCATAAGGCTGTGCTACGTGCAACAAATGAGCAAGTAGCAGTAAAGCTATTGCGTCCCGATGTGAAAGAAATCATGCGTGATGACTTGAGCATTTTAGTAGAATTTGCACAGTGGGTTTCGAGTAAGTCGGTATGGGCAGAAAATCTAGGATTTCGCGATTTAGCGATTGGCTTTGCTGCTTCACTTATGGAGGAAATTGACTTTCAAATTGAAGCACGTAACACCCAGCAAGTAGCGAATGTACTTCGTGCTAGCGCTGATAAGGTGCATATACCTCGCATTTATACACATTATAGTAATGCAAATATTTTAGTGATGGAGTATATTGATGGTAAGTCGGTAGCAGTCGCTGATGAAGTGTATGAGCAGTTTCAAATAAATCGTCATCAATTTGCTCAAAACTTATTCAACAGCTTTTTGGAGCAGGCATTAATTTCAGGTATTTTTCATGCAGACCCTCATCCAGGCAATATTTATATTGCGAAACGTACAGGGACGATGACGCTGTTAGACTTTGGAGCTGTTGGACGACTGGCTGCGAAGCAACAGGACGGATTAAAGCAATTTTTAATTGGGATTGCATTAAATGACGCAAGTGTTGTCTATGAAGGGGTTGCGGAATTAGTTGAAAATGCAGCAGAAGTCGATCAGGAAGAGATGGAGCAGGCAATTGGGCAAGTATTGCTAAAAATTTCATATACAGAAACTGTACAAACAGATGAGCTTATTTATTCAATTTTCTCCATTGCACGGGAGTTTGGGCTTCATTTTTATCCATCTGTCAGCACCGCATTACGTGCGCTTGTAACATTGGATGGCACGCTTCATACAATCGACCCGAATTTCGACATTTTCCAAGAAGCAAGGGCATTTTCTAGCCATTATATTCAAGCGGCAATGAAACGTCCATTTAAAGAGCCACTAACGACGAAAAAATACTTGGAGGAAGAGTTAGCGCTCATTTTACCAACAATTCGAAAAATTCCACGTCGCATGAATCAACTTTTTAAAAAAGTAGAGAGTGGTAAAATTATTTTACATCACGATGTCTTTTCAGATAAGCATAATGCTATGTTTGTAACACAATTATTTTCTCGCTTTGTGTTGTTATTTGTCGGCATTACGTTCGGCTTAATTTCGGTAGCACTATTAGCAATTTCTCAATTTATGCATACTGCTTACGCAATTTATCTAAATACGGTTGCTTATGTCGGCTTATTTTTATGTGCTATTTTACTTGTTCGTTTATCAATTCAAGCGATTCGCGATATGAAGCGTACTTAAAAAACGTATCCATTTTAAAACTTAGAAAAAATGCTCTTTAAAGAATGCTTATATTTTTTCTAAATGGTTAATATTTTAGTAAAATGGAAAAAAGGTTGTCTGAAAGCAGGTTAGCGCATCGCTTTCAGACAACCCTATTATTTATGCGCGGTCATTATCATCAAATACATCACCACATTCTGGACAGAACTTAGGAACCGCTCCTTCTGGCTGCCAGCCGCATTTATCACATTTGAAGCTTGCAGGCTTTGCCGACCCACATTCCTTACAAAACTTTCCTTCATTTTGTGTACCACATGAACAAACCCAGCCACTTTGAGGTTGAGGCTTCCCACATTCTACACAGAATTTTCCACTATTTGCAGCACCACATGAGCAAGTCCAACCTTGTGCTCCGTTTGCCGTAGACGGCGTTGGCGTTTGCTGTCCCATTTTAAATAAGTCTTGTGCATTCACCCCACCCGCCTGAGCAGCCATATTCATACCTGCAAAGCCAACGAAAGCGCCCGCCTCATTTTGGGCAGCCATTTTCATCGCATCGCTTTGGGCACCAATCATTGTGGCAGCAGCCATGTTTGGATTACGCAATACCGCATTTTTTTGTAAATCCTTAATCATCTTTTCATCTTCTTCAGATGCTTTCACCGTATTTACACCGAACGAGATAATTGAAATACCACGTAAATTACCCCATTTTTCAGATAGCACATCGTTTAAAGCTTGTGATAGCTCCATCGTACGTCCTGGTAAAGAGCTATAACGAATACCCATATCTGAAATTTTAGCAAAGGCAGGCTGCAGAGCTGTTAATAACTCAGAGCGTAGTTGGCTGTCAATTGTTTCGCGACGAAACTCTGTTTGCACATTACCAGAAACATTCGTATAGAACAAAATAGGGTCTACAATTTTGAACGAATATTCACCATTACAGCGAATTGAAATATCGATATCTAGCCCGATATTTGTGTCAATAACACGAAACGGAACGGGGGTCGGAGTTCCATATTTATTGCCTGTAATTTCTTTTGTATTGAAAAAATAAACGCGTTGGTCCTTTGGAGCCTGACCACCAAATGCTACACGTTTTCCAAATGATTTAAAAGATTCAATAATGCTCTCTTTTAAATCGCCGTAAAAGATGCTCGGCTCTGTTGATGTATCGTAAACAAATTCGCCAGCTTCAGCACAAAATTCTACGATTTGTCCTTGGTCGACAATAATCATTGCCTGTCCTTCGTTAATCGCAATTATAGAGCCGTTGCTAATAATATTATCGCTGCCTTTAAAGTTAAAGCCGCGTTTGCCTCGTTTATTTATGCCTTTTGTAATAAGGACATCTGCTGGGATAGACTCGCAGTAAAAGTATTCTCTCCATTGGTCTGCTAAAACTCCCTGTGCTGCACCAATACCTGCTTTTAATAAGCCCATAAAAAAACCCCTCTCTTTTCGTTGTATATGAATAGTATACTTTCTTTTCCGCTAAAAAGATTCATTTTTTGAGAACTTCTTTTCGCAAAATACTCCACGTAAATGAAAAAATTTATTGTTGAGAGGAAAATATCACTTTGCTTTAGTAGATAATCAAAGGTTGTAGCCGTATTCAAGCTTTATATCTCTTTGTGCGGTAAATTTGCTTATAATTGTTTATAGTAAAATTATATTAATATAAAATTTTACTTTCTTACTCTATTGTAATGAAGGGGTTTTTGAAAAAAATAACTAGAAAAATATTATTTTTTAGCTAATAATATAAAGGGAGAGATAATGACAAAGGGGACGGGAAAATGATTATTTTAAATGGTAGTGACTTAACGATTGAACAAATGAAAGCGATTTTATATAAAGGGGAAAAAATCGCCATCGATGAAGCAGCAAAACAGCGCGTATTAAAAAGCCGTGAGCATGTGGAGCGCATCGTTGCCGACGATAAAACAGTGTATGGTATTAACACAGGCTTCGGCAAGTTTAGTGACGTGAAAATTGCCGAAGCTGAGGTTGGCGCATTACAAATTAATTTAATTCGTTCACATGCTTGTGGCTTTGGCGAACTATTTCCTGAAACGGTGACACGAGCGATGACAGTGTTACGCTTAAATGCTCTATTAAAAGGATTTTCAGGCATTCGCTATGAAGTATTGGAACGTTTGGCGATGATGGTCAATGAACAAATTCATCCAGCCATTCCACAGCAAGGCTCACTTGGGGCATCAGGCGATTTAGCTCCATTATCTCATTTAGTCTTAACGTTAATTGGAGAAGGCGAAGTTTTGCGAGGTGGTACAGTGCTTGCAGCGAGTGAAGTTTGGAATAAATACGATGTAGAGCCAATCGTCTTGCAAGCAAAGGAAGGTCTTGCACTTATTAATGGAACACAAGCAATGACAGCACAGGGTGTTGTAAACTATATTGAAGCTGAAAAGTTAGCCTACGCGAGCGAGTGGATTAGCGGCTTAACATTGGAGAGTTTACGAGGTATTAAAGATGCTTTCCATCCTACTGTTCATGAGGTGCGCGGCTTTAAAGAACAAAGCGCTGTAGCAGCTCGTATGCGCGATTGGTTTGAAGGCAGCGAGCTCATGACAACGCAAGGTGAATTGCGTGTACAAGACCCTTATTCTTTACGCTGCATTCCACAAATTCATGGGGCAAGCTGGCAAGTTTTAAACTACGTAAAGGAAAAGCTAGAAATTGAAATGAATGCGGCGACAGATAATCCATTAATTTTTGATGAAGAGGACTGCGTTATTTCAGGAGGGAATTTCCACGGTCAGCCAATTGCTTTTGCGATGGATTTCTTAAAAATTGGTGTTGCTGAATTAGCGAATGTTTCTGAGCGTCGTATCGAGCGTCTTGTCAATCCAGCTCTAAGCGAAGGGTTACCAGCATTTTTAAGTGCACACCAAGGCTTGCAATCGGGAGCGATGATTTTACAATATGCAGCAGCAAGCCTCGTATCAGAAAATAAAACACTTGCACATCCAGCATCTGTTGATTCTATTCCATCTTCTGCAAATCAAGAGGACCATGTTAGCATGGGGACAACAGGCGCGCGCCATGCCTATAATATAATTGCGAATACACGACGTGTTTTAGCTATTGAAGCATTTTGTGCTGCGACAGCTGTTGAATATCGAGATGTGAAGAAAATGGCTCCAAAGTTATATGAAAAATGGCAAGAAATCCGTGAAATTGCGGCAGGTATTACAGAGGACCGTGTATTCAATAAAGATGTAGAGAAAATTGCACAATATTTAATGCCTTAATTTTTTGGGCAAATGCTTTCTGTACCGATAGTTAAGCGACAGATACAGAGGTCACCTACCTTTAAAGATGGGGAGGTGAATGTAAGCATTTGACCGATTTCAGCGGGTAGCTAAACACTCGTTAATAAAGAGAAGTTTTTAAGCAAGCTTAAGAAAATCTAGATTATAGTTAGCTGAAGCGTTATTGATTATTAACGAAGCTGTTTACCGAAAATCCTTTGGATAAGTAGGTAAGCAGCTGTTTTCGATTTCCCTTAGAAAAAGCATTGACAATTGTTTGTGATAATCATTTTTTAACAACCTATTTAACCTTTGTATTGCCGAGCGCTAATCGTAGCATACTGCTTGGTCTATTTATTGCGACAGCAGACATAGGTATTACTTTAGGAGGGGGAGTGATGGGATCAGTCGCAGATTTACTGCCCTATTCACAAATGTATTTAGTTTGTGCTGCACTAGGTGTAGGCATGACTCTTTTCGCCTATGTAAGACGCTAGAAGCAGGCGCAAAATGACTTTTTCGCTAGCGTCATGTTATGCTAAGGGGGAATGGAGGAATACATATGGAAAAACCACATTTACTTATTGTTGATGGCATGGCACTACTATTTCGTTCATTTTTCGCCTCCGCTGCGATGAAACAATATATTCGTTTAGAGGATGGCACGCCAACAAATGGAGTACAAGGCTTTGCCCGTCATGTTTTAACAGCTCAAAACTTGATGAAGCCGACACATTTAGCTGTTTGTTGGGATATGGGCATGCATACATTCCGCAATGATTTATTCGAGGGATATAAAGCAAACCGCCCTGCACCACCAGAAGAAATGCTGCCACAGTTTGATATGGTGAAGGATGTATCAGAAATGATGGGCTGGAAAAACTTCGGCATTAGCGGCTTGGAGGCAGACGATTTAATCGGCTCCATGATTGAGAAATGGAAAGACGATGCGGAGATTACTGTCATTAGCGGTGACCGCGACTTATTACAATTATTAAATGATAAGACAACAATCGCTTTTACTAAAAAGGGTTATACAGAATATGATACGTACACAGAGCAGCGCTTTCGCGAAGAATATGGCATCGCCCCAAAGCAATTTGCTGAGGTGAAGGCGTTTATGGGGGATGCGAGCGATGGCTATCCGGGTGTCAAAGGAATTGGTCCTAAAACAGCACTGCAACTCATTCAAACCTATCATTCAATTGAGGGAGTGCTAGCAGCACTTGACCAACTAAAGCCTGCGCAGCGTACTAAAATCCATGAAAGTATGGACATGCTAAAGCTCTCGCATCAGCTCGCGACAATTAATTGCGATGCAGCCATTGAAGCGGAGCTGAATGACTTAGTAGTTCCTGCGTTTAATGAGGCGGTTGCATCACAGCTGGATAATAAAGGCTTGCGCTTAATTATCCGCCACGCACGTTCGCTTGGTCTATAAAGACATTGACGAATAACAAAATTACCGTAATAATAGAAGAAAATTGCTTGCACCACTAGGGGAGCCTTTTGAAAGGCTGAGATGTATATGTACTATGCAGACCCTTTGAACCTGATCTAGCTCACACTAGCGTAGGGAAGTGGCGACATTGATTGAATTTGCTCACTCTATGCCGCTCCCTTTCTACAATGGGTGCGGCATTTTTAAATTTATTTTTAGGAGGAAAATTTGCTTGGAAAGAAATGTGCAAATAATTTGCGCAAATCCGCTGATAAGTAATGCTCAAAAATAACAATTAAAAGAGGTGTTGTTTATGTCAGTTCGTAAATTAACTGTTATGGCGCTGTTTGTGGCCATTGCAGTGGCAGGTTCAATGTTTGTAGCGATTCCTACAGGTATTGCGCGTGCATATCCTATTCAACATGCTGTCAATGTTGTGAGTGCTATATTGTTAGGACCTGTGCCAGCTGTAGTAATTGCTTTCGTTACAGCATTAGTTCGTATTTTTACGGGAACAGGCTCGTTACTTGCGATTCCGGGTAGTGTCATCGGGGCTTTTTTAGCGGCTATAGCTTATAAATATAGCCATAAAGTATGGCTGGCGGGTATTGGTGAAGTGATTGGTACAGGTGTGATTGCATCATTAGTAGCTGTCCCATATGCAAAAATATTAATGGGTACATCTGTTACGGCACTTGCTTTTATGCCAGCCTTCCTCGTGTCAAGTGCAATTGGTGCGGTGCTAGGGGTTATTATTGCAGTAAGTTTGCGCAACACTGTATTTGCAAAGCGTTTTGAAACGATATAGAAAATAAGGTTACTCGTCGCAAAAAAATTACATGGCATAGCTTCTGTATCATAAAGTGAAACTTCAATCAGTGCGGATGTTCCTCATCCTTGCTGATTGTTAGTTGAACCACTCGGGCATTTACGGGCAGTTGACTTCCTAATAATCCTTAGCATATTTTCACATAATTTTTGAAGTGGGCGTCTTACTGCCCGTTAATGCGGGATAAAGTGAACCTTCAATCCGTGGATGCTTTTCTCCACGGATTGTTAGTTGAACCATTCGGGCATTTACGGGCAGTTGACTTCCTAATAATCCTTAGCGTATTTTCACATAAGTTTTGAAGTGGGCGTCTTACTGCCCGTTAATGCGGGATAAACGGAGCAGCAGGTTTTAGCGCTATATGGAAAGGCAGTTGCTTTTTCATATAGCCCTTATGTATTTTTCTGCTCTATTTTTACAAAGTTTAACACATGCTTATTGTCCTCATAGCAAAATGAACGTATTTGGCTGTTTCGGCCTCGTCCACCGTTATCATGGATGATTAAATATAATTCCCCGTCTTTTCTTTCATAGCCAATGAGTGGAACCCAATGATATTTGAATAGAGGCTTCTTTTTTGACCGCCACTGTAGGTTAAAATATTGGTCGAATTTCAATGCCACAGGATTTCCTTGTTCAAGCTGTGCCAATGCTTCTGCAAGCGAGCAACCTTGAATAGTAAAATTAGCACCGAACAACTTGCGCATTCTTTTGATGAGACGCCATTGAAATAAGCCGATTTTTGTTGTACCTAGCTGTTTATATAAATCATTAATTTCTTTGGCTATGTGAAAATACTTTAAAATAACGTGTAGCGTTGTTGGACCACATGCAGAATTTTGGTAATTTGGCTGAACGCTCGCATCGTATTGTGAAGTTCCTTTGATTTCTAGCAGTACACGCATTGCCATCCCTCCATTTGTAAAATCCCAAATTTTAACCGTTCTTTTATCATCAATTTCATAGAAGTATGTGAGAGCCTTTATAGACTGGGGGTTCACTTTATTATACGCTGTAAATAAAACATAGTTTCAAAATTTGAAACCAAATGAGCAGGTGCTCCGTCTAACGTGAAACGAAAAAGGGGGGATAGCGGTTGTCACAGCTAGAGCAATTTATTCGTGAGCATGGTGAGGAACTGTTGCGGCTCGCCTTTACATATGTGAAAAGCAAGGAAGTAGCAGAGGATATCGTTCAAGATGTCCTGTTAAAAGCTTTTGAAAAACAGCAGGATTTTCGAGGCAATGCTAGTTATCGTACATATTTATACCGTATGACTATTAATCGCAGCTACGACTATTTACGAAGTTGGAGCTATAAAAACACTGTACTATCAATGAAAATTCAAACAATCTTTCAAGGGGCAAATTCCGCAGAAAAACAAGCGATTATGAATAGCGAACAGCAACAAATTGGTCATGCTGTGTTAGCGTTACCAATCAAATATCGTGAAGTTATCGTGCTTCATTATTATAAGGACATGAAAGTCGAAACGATTGCGGAAATTTTAAATTGCTCTGTCAATACGGTGAAAACACGACTTCGTAGAGGACGAGAAAAGCTTAAAAATTGTTTGGAGGGGAGTGGGCTTGATGAGCGGTTCACAAATTAAAAAGGGAATTGACGCAGTCATTGGTGAGAAGCATTGGTTAACAGAGGACAAGGTGAAACAATTAGCAACAAAACCTAAAAAGCATCGACCTTTAGGCTTCATTCAGCCACTTTTTGCTGTTCTAGCAATAACATGCCTAGCCTTTATTATTTATTTGCTCCCACCTGCTAATGAGCAAGTGCAACCGGCAAGTGAGCTAATTACAAAGCAGTTTGAAAAATTGCTTCCAGAGCAAGCTGCTGATGCTGCGATTAAATATTTCCAAGCAATCGAACGGAAGGATTATGCTTTAATAGAAGAAGTTTCAACGACAGAGGTAGTTGCTTCGAATAAAGAGCTTTTTTTAAAGTACAACGCTATTGATTTTAGTACATTGAAAATAATTAAGATGATTCCACATACTGAGGAGCAGATGTATAAATTATATATTACACATAATGATGTGACACAGGAGCTGACATATATTCATCCTTTGTTTGTGAAGCAATTAGAGGATGGTAATTTTACAATATATGAAAATATTTATGAGGAATGGTCGGTTTTTGAGCCATTTTTAGCACCAGAGCAATTAGAGCTAGTACCGAGAGAGGCACCGGCAGCACAAATTGTACAAATAAATGATTATATAACAGCTACAGTTAACGTCCAATCACCTCAAAAATTAAATCATTCAGCTACGATTGTTCATTTTATGAAAAAACGCTCTCTTGAGAAGGACAATCGTGTTAACGAAATTTATTTAATATTGGAAAAAGAAGGGCAGTTTTATGAAATTGGTACTTTAAAAGATAACCCTCAGGCAGAATATTATATTTTAGAGGATAAGCGTGCAATTCATATAACGACTAACTATTTTGAGGGTGCAGAATATTATGTTATTTACTATAATGAGCATATGAATAATTTTCAATATGCAAAAGGAGCACTCAGCGAATTAAGTGGGACTAATTCTTATCAAACGCAATTGACAGAGGAAGTTTTATATACTTTCGATGGGAAGGGTACGAATATCGCCTTCATTCAGGATGGCACATTCATGCAAATTGCTATTTTGGATGAGGTAGATAGTCCTGCATGGCTGACAGATTTTTTATTTGTGCGCATGATTGGTGGGAACGCCTTTTATTTACAATATCAAGAAGAATATTTCCAAGCGTCAACTTTTTATCATTTGCAATCATTAGAAAAAGCGCTAAGCCAATAAGGAGGGGGAATTCAATGCTTTGGAAGCCATTATTTGAGCAGGATGTACCAGCAAACCTTCGCTAAAAAGAATTATCTAGATTTAGTAATGCTTATTTGTACTAAAAGCAAGTTATCAGGTACAGATATTGAGAACGTCCATTGCTACAGGTAGTGAGACAAATCCTTTATCTTGCAAGGATGTACAAACACTCACTGAATCTAGATAGAGCCTCCGGCGGATGTCACAGATTTTGAAAGGTGGCCTGCACGACGCAGGTCAGTTAACCGTTGGACAGTTTTAGGTTAACTTTCAGTAAAGAGCTCGAGAAATCTGGATGTAATTACGCGGAGGCGTAATTGATACTTAGACGGAGGGAATAGCTATGAATTTACTACCATATATCGCAGTGTTATTAGCTGCTGTTTTATGGGGAACGACAGGTACAACTCAAACTTTTTTACAAGGAAGCATTTCACCTTTTGCGGTTGCGTGCATACGCTCGGCAATCGGAGGGGGCATACTACTTATTTTTGTCCTTTTTGCACGAGCAATTCAGTGGAAAACATGGCCATGGAAATGGAATATACTTGCGGCATTATCGATTGCCCTGTTCCAATGCTTATTTTTCTCATCCATCCGATATACAGGTGTAGCGATTGGTACAGTTGTAACAATTGGTAGTGCTCCTATTTTTGCAGGGATTATTGAATGGCTTTTTTGGAAAGTAAAGCCGACACGCATTTGGGCAATATCGACGAGCTTTGCGATTGTCGGCTGCATATTGCTATTTGCAATTGGCGGAGACGCAACGGTGAATAGCTTTGGTGTCATGTTAGCCCTACTTGGTGGCTGTATGTTTGCTTTTTACACGAATGTCAGCAAACGTTTAACAGAGCGGGTAGCGACATTACCAGCTGTGGCGATGACGTTTTCGTTATGTGCGTTATTTTTAATACCGCTTGCCTGGTCAGATGGTGTTAGCTGGCTAGCAATGCCATCGAATGCTTTAGCGATGCTTTATATGGGCATCATGGCTACGAGTGTTGCCTATGTTTTATTTTTGAATGGCTTGCGCGCGGTCCCCTCTTCGGCTGCGGTAACATTGAGCTTAGCAGAACCATTGACGGCTGCGCTATTAGGGGCGTTTTTCTTAAACGAATATTTAGCGTGGACATCATGGCTAGGTATTATAATGATTTTTGCAGGGATTATTGTTTTGACATTAGGAAATAGAAGGAAAGCTTAACTTCTCTCGGCAGAAGTTTCACAACTCTATAGGTGACGAGATGAATGCAAGTATTAGGCTATTTTCAGTGGGGGTCCAAACACCCGTTGAATCATAGGACTCAGTCTAAGAACATCGCCTCCTGCGATAACGACTGGGCAACTAGCATCGTGCGGCGGATATTACAGATTTTGAAGGGAGGCATGCACGACGCAGGTCAGTTAACCGTTAGCGCGTGTCATGACGGTTTTAAGCTAACTTCTACCAAACGGCTTGAAAAATCTGGACGCAATTACGTCGAGGCATAATTAATAAATGCGTAAGCTGTGCGAAAAGTGTTCATCTGTTCGCACAGCTTTTGCTTATATATTGGAATATTTACTAAAAATGCTTGATTCTGCGATTAATCATCGCGAGGGGCGTCTCAAAATGACTTTTTGGATGTCCCTTTTTCAATTGGTTACAGCAAAACTTTACTGATAGGAAAAGTTAGTTGAGTCATAATTAATTAAAATGATAGGTTAAAATAACTATATAAATTGAACTCTAATGATTTTAAGCTTGCAAATATCCGTTTTTTTTCGTGTTTTTTGGTAACTTTTTCTCAAATTAGTCTATTGTACTTATTAAAGAAAAAGTCCTTTTATACTATAATGGATATTGAAAGAGCATGCTTTTTCATTTGGAGGGATATACTATGAAAACACCAAGCCAAAAAAGCCGTTTTTTTAATGTATTTTCTAAGAGAAAAAGTAATGATAACAGCTCGACATATGTAATGGAAACCACTCACGAAGATTTACTACAGTTTTATACTTCACTGGTAACAAATGACCCGGAAATTGTCTTTGTCTTTTCACGACAAGGAGAATTGTATGCAGCAAGCCGAGAGAAGATGGAAGCATTTTTCGGCACAGAAATCACTTCAACAAATGACTTTCGTAAATTTACTTCGCCTGAAACACTTAAACAATTAAAAATAAGCTTTATTAACGCATTAAAAGGAATAACAAATCAAGTCGACATTACAGTTCGCAATAAGCAACTTGAAGAACTTCCGCTTACTTTATCGTTTGTGCCGATTAAGGAAGGGGATAGAATAACAAGTGTGTATGTGAAGGTTAGCAGCAACATAGAAAAGCATATGCTAGAATACCAGTATATTTTTGACCATTTGACCTCGGGGATTTGGATGCGTGAATCAATGGACGGTCCCTTTATTTACACATCGAAGGGATTGGAGGAAATATTATGCCTTCCAACAAAAACGCTTTATTTGAATGATAATGCTTGGTTTGAGCTTATTAATGAAGAATATATAAATAGTATTAATCAAGCAAAGACACGTGTTGTTGCAGGTGAAAAAGTACAAGAAATTTATTCAATTACTTGTCTTAATGGTCAAAAAAAGTGGTTGCTTGAACAAATCATACCTCGTTTTAACCAAAGTGGCGACGTAACGAATGTATTTGGACTTGTGCTTGATATTACGAGAGAAATTGAAATGGAGCAAGAGCTATTGTATTTGGCACAATATGATGCGTTAACAGGCCTCCCAAATCAAGCAAAAATGAGAAAAACATTAGGGCAATTTACGAAAAATAAAGAGCCATTTGCAGTTTTACACATTGATATTGACCGCTTCCACATAATAAACAATTCATTAGGCTATACAATTGGTAATGAAGCTTTAAAAATACTAGCGCAAAAACTGAAAAATATGACACCATCTGATGGTGAAATTGCTCGAATGGGTAATAATAGCTTTATGATTCTCGCACATAATCATGCGAATAAAAACAACATACTAAAGTTAGCTGAAGACATTTTAAAAAATATTCGACAGCCATTTACCATTCAAGAATTTGAGTTAAGCGTCACGACAAGCATCGGTATTTCGTTTTACCCAGAGGAAGCTTTAGATGAGAGAACACTGCTTGAAAAAGCACATAATGCCCTGCAGGAGGCAAAGAAAAAAGGAAAGAATAATTATCAGCTTTCGTCGCATGTTGCAAGCATCTCTACTTTCAAGCAATATATTTTAGAACGAGATATGCGAAAAGCGATTATTGAAAAGCAATTTGCGGTATTTTATCAGCCTCAAGTCGACCCTAGAAAGGGATTACTTACGGGGGCAAGGGCTTTTATTCGCTGGAATCATCCAGACTGGGGACTTGTTATGCCTGAGGAATTTATTTCTCTAGCTGAAGAGAATCATTTAATCAATCCAATAACAGATTGGCTGTTAGAAAAAGTGCTTCAATCAATGCAAGTATGGCAAAGTGAGCAAATTCCATTAAAACCGATTACAATTATCATTCCAGTGCTACGTTTACTAAAGAAAGGCTTTTATGATTCGGTCTCAAATTTATTAGAGCGATATGAAATCAATCCAGCTTTATTGCGTTTTGAAATTAGCCAAAGCATGTTCTTACATGAGGAAATAATTATTAGTGAATCCATTGAAAGATTTAAGCAACTTGGAATTCGAATTGTCGTTGACGATTTCGGCAAGGGCTATTCCTCACTAGATTATATCCGAAAAATAAGACCGAATATTTTGAAAGTGGATAAAATTTTTGTGCAAAATTTATTCGAAGAAAATAGCATTGATGACGTAATTATTAAATCGACAATTCATTTAGCAAAATCACTCGGGATGGAAGTTGTAGCAGAGGGAGTAGAAACAGTAGAGCAGCTAGAATTTTTGAAGCAAATAGAATGTGATTCTGTGCAAGGCTATATTTTTTCAAAGCCTGCAAAAGAATCAACATTCAAAGCGATATTAAAAACTGGCTATGTTATACCGAAAAGCAAATATAATAAAGCTGTAACTGTGGAAAGGCGGCGGTACTATCGCTATCGTTTCCCATATCCAATACTAGGCTTTTTAACAATTGTTGAGTTTAATGGACATGCAGTAACGGTTGGGAAATCCCCCGTTTTAATTGAGAATATAAGCTTAGGCGGGATGAAGATATTATCTAACCTAAAACTGCCTGTTAATCAGGATATGAAGTTTAATGTAACATTTGATATTATGAACGAGCATTTTGAAATTGCCGGTGAGCTCAGATGGTGGGAAGAGAAGAGTGCAGATGTATTTGGCTACGGTATCCGTTTTAATATGAAGACAAATATTGAAAATAGACTGGCGTCAAATATAAATAAATTGAGTGGATACGAGCGAAAGAGCGAAAATATCCCGAATATGACATTTGTGTATAAAGAACCACATAAATATTTCAGAGAATTAAAGAAATAAAGAGCAATATGCATTTCTAAAATGAAAAGTGAGGGACTATTCGAAAAGCGTATATCTTTTCGGATAGTCCCTGCTTCTATATTAAATAATTGCTAAAAATACTTGTACTTGTTGCTTCGCTGTCAGCACAGAAAATAATTACTTGCCACAAGGGGACGTCTCAAAATGAATTTTCAGATGACCCCCTAGCTTTGACGACTTTTAACTTCTTTCTAAGAAATGGTATGATAGTCTATTTTTCAGAAAGGTTAATTTATGCCTGAGCATCTAAAAATTCAGTTACTTGTGCTGGTGATTTTGCATTTGCACTATGTAAATGCGCTAATTTTTCACCATTTTTGAAGATTAATAATGATGGGATACCCATTACTTGATATTTTTCCGCCAGTTCAGGGAAATCATCACGATTAATTGAATACCATTGATATTGGCTGTATTCCTCAATAATTGGGTCGATAAACATATCCATGCGCGTACAGTCTGGGCACCAGCCGGCGAAAAATTTCATAATGACTGCTTGCTCCGTAGAAATCAGCTCATTAAAGCGTTCTAATGTCGTTATTTGTTCCATTGTTATATCACTCCTTTTACGAATAGTGTACACATTTTCACAAAGTAACGGAAGAAATTTAGCTTAATGCGGCGAGGGAGGTGCTTCTTTTTCAATTTTTTGAAAATAATGCGAAAAAAATATTGCTTTAATAAAAGAAATAAACTACACTAAAGACAGAAAATATGTTTTAAAAAATAATATCGTAGTGAGCTATTTTTTTTCACTACAAAATGAATGACTGTTCATTCAAAAGATTGCACAAGGGGGAATTGCTCGTGGCTTACAGCATAAAAAAAGCAGCCGTTTTAGGCTCAGGGGTTATGGGTTCAGGTATTGCAGCGCATTTAGCGAATATCGGTATTCCGACATTATTGTTGGATATTGCACCGAAGGAATTAACAGCAGAGGAGCAGGCGAAGGGGTTAACGCTTGAGCATCCAGCAGTACGCAATCGCTTTGCACAAGGCGCAATGCAAAAATTATTGAAGCAAAAGCCAGCACCGCTTTCATCAAAGCAAAATCTAGCTTTAATTACAGCGGGGAACTTCGAGGATGATTTAGAAAAATTAAAAGATGTGGACTGGATTATTGAAGTAGTCGTTGAAAATTTAGATATAAAAAAGAGCTTATATGAAAAAATTGATGCAGTTAGACAGCCAGGCACAATTATTACATCAAATACATCTGGCATTAGCATTAATGCGATGGCAGAGGGGCGCTCAGAGGATTTTAAAAAGCATTTCCTTGGAACGCATTTCTTCAATCCACCGCGCTACTTAAAGCTATTAGAAGTGATTCCAGCAGAAACAACTGCGCCAGAGGTTGTGGCGTTTATGCGTGACTTTGGTGAGGATGTGCTTGGGAAAGGCGTCGTAATAGCGAAGGATACGCCGAACTTTATCGCTAATCGCATCGGTACATATGGTCTACTTGTGACGATGCGTGAAATGCAGGAGCGCGGCTTTTCAATTGGTGAGGTGGATTCCGTAACAGGACCTTTAATCGGTCGTCCGAAATCCGCGACATTCCGCACGCTAGATGTTGTAGGCTTAGACACGTTTGCACATGTAGCAAAAAATGTTTACGACAATACGACAGGTGAAGAACAGCAAGTGTTTACAGAATCACCAGTGATGGAAAAAATGATTGCCAATGGCTGGCTCGGTGCAAAATCAGGGCAAGGCTTCTTCTTAAAGCAAGGAAAGGAAATTCTTGAATTAAACCTACAAACATTCGAATACGAGCCAGTGAAAAAATTGAAAACACCATCGATGGAAATGGCAAAGCAAGTGAAGGGCTTAGCAAATAAGGTGAAGACGCTTGTTTATGCCAATGACCGTGTTGGTGAGCTATTATGGAATGTCTTTGCACCAACATTAATTTATTCCGCACAGCTCCATGGCGAAATTGCAGATGATATCGTCGCAATCGACAATGCGATGAAATGGGGCTTCGGTTGGACACAAGGACCATTTGAAATTTGGGATGCAATCGGCGTAAAAGATTCCGTTGCGAAAATGGAAGCAGAAGGTCGAGAAGTACCAGCATTTGTAAAAGGTTTATTAGAAAAGGGCTTTGACAAATTCTACTCAGAAATCGATGGCGATTTAGCCTTTTATAACGGTACAGCATATGAAAAAGTACCGGTAAATCCGAAAGTAATTGATTTAAAGCGCTATAAGAAAAAGCACGGTGTCATTAAATCAAATACAGGTGCGAGCTTAATTGATTTAGGCGATGGGATTGCCTTATTGGAATTCCACTCACAATCCAATGCGATTGGCTTAGATATTATTCAAATGCTTAACTTTGCCATTGATGAAGTGGAAGCGAATTATAAGGGCTTAGTCATTGGCAACCAAGGTAAAAACTTCTGTGTTGGCGCAAACTTAGGCATGATTTTAATGGAAGCACAGGATGATAATATTTTCGAGCTAGATTACGTGGTGCGTGCATTCCAAAATGCAATGCGTCGCATTAAATATTGTCAAAAGCCTGTCGTTGCAGCGCCTTTCCAAATGGCGTTAGGTGGTGGTGCGGAGGTGTGCTTACCAGCAGCGCATATCCAAGCATCGGCTGAAACATATATGGGGCTTGTGGAAGTGGGCGTCGGCTTAATTCCAGGTGGCGGCGGTAATATCGGACTCTACCAAAAGCTATTAAAAGGGCTGCCGAATGGTGTAGAAATTGACTATCAAGCAATCGCTACGAAGGTGTTTGAAACAATTGCAATGGCAAAAGTATCGACTTCTGGTGAAGAAGCGCGTGAAAACAATTTCTTAAACTTCGCAGATGGCATTTCTGTCAACGTAGATCATCAATTATACGATGCAAAACAGGCGGCATTAGCACTTTATGAAGCAGGCTATACAGCACCGTTAAAACAGAAAGTAAAGGTTGTTGGTGCACCCGGCTATGCTACGTTACTTCTCGGAGCGCAAGGCATGTTCCAGTCAGGTTATATTAGCGAGCATGATTTGAAAATTGCTAAAAAGCTAGCTTATGTTATTGCGGGTGGTTTAGTGCCATATGGAACAGAGGTAACTGAGGAATATTTATTAAATTTAGAAAAAGAGGCATTTTTACATTTAGTTGCTGATCCAAAATCGCAAATGCGTATGCAGCACATGCTTGTAAAAGGGAAGCCATTACGTAACTAATAAAAGCTTGTAGTAAAAGGGGGAGAATAATGATGCGTGAAGCCGTCATTGTAGCAGGTGCTCGTACACCAATTGGAAAAGCGAAAAAGGGGTCACTTGCAACAGTTCGTCCAGATGATTTCGGTGCACTTGTAGTAAAGGAAACATTGAATCGTGCAGGTTATACAGGGCCAATTGATGATTTAATTATGGGCTGTGCGATGCCAGAGGCGGAGCAGGGGATGAATGTAGCGCGCAATATTGGCGCATTAGCTGGCTTGCCAGATACAACGCCAGCATTAACTGTTAATCGTTTCTGCTCATCAGGCTTACAAACGATTGCATACGCTGCCGAGCGCATTATGCTTGGGCACTCAAAGGCGATACTAGCCGGCGGTGTTGAGTCGATGAGTATGATTCCGATGACAGGAAATACGATTCGTTTAAATCCAAAGCTTGCTGAGGAAGCGCCGCAATATTATATGAGTATGGGTCATACAGCGGAAGAAGTAGCCAAGCGTTATGAAGTAAGTCGCGAAGACCAAGATAAATTTGCAGTACGCTCTCACGAATTGGCAGAAAAGGCGATTAAAGAAGGCAAATTCAAGGATGAAATCGTACCTGTCGAAGTTGTACAGCATTATGTAGATGCCAATAATAAGCTACAGGAAAAGAAGTTTATTTTCGATACGGATGAGGGTGTGCGTCCAGGCACTTCAGTTGAAGGTTTAGCCAAATTACGCCCTGCATTTAACATTCAAGGCTCTGTTACAGCAGGGAATTCTTCGCAAACTTCAGATGGCGCAGCAGCTGTTCTTGTAATGGAACGCGAGGAAGCGGAAGCACAGGGCTTAAAGCCGCTTGCTAAATTTTTAGGCTTTGCAGTTGGTGGAGTAGCTCCAGAAGTAATGGGGATTGGTCCGATTGTTGCAGTGCCAAAAGCGTTAGAAATTGCAGGATTAACGCAGGAGCAAATTGATTTATGGGAAATCAATGAAGCGTTCGCATCACAATCACTACAAGTAGTGCGTCATTTAGGCATTGATGAAAGCAAAGTGAATGTCAATGGTGGAGCAATTGCATTAGGTCACCCACTTGGTGCAACTGGAACGATTTTAACTTTGAAATTAATCCATGAATTAAAGCGTCGCGGCGGCAAATACGGCGTTGTGACAATGTGTATCGGTGGCGGTATGGGCGCTGCTGGCGTGTTTGAAGTACTTTAAACCATAAGGCTAGATGATGAAGTGGAGTAGTCATCTAGCTACTTTATAATTTTTTACTGAATGAATTTTCATATATATTTCAAGGGGGAATTTGTTATGACAAATATTATTAAAGGCGGAAGCTTTTTAGTAGAAGAAGTAGATATTAATCGTGTAATTACACCAGAGGATTTCACTGATGAGCAAAAAATGATTGCGAAAACAACTGAGGAGTATGTAGCGAACGAAGTACTACCAGTTGTAGAACATTTAGAAAACCATGAGTTCGAGCATTCTGTTCGTTTACTTAAAACAGCTGGGGAGCTAGGGCTTTTAGCAGCTGACGTACCAGAAGAATACGAAGGATTAGAATTGGATAAAATCTCTTCTGCATTAATCGCAGAAAAAATGTCTGTAGCAGGTGGCTTCTCGATTACACATGGTGCACATGTTGGTATCGGTTCATTACCAATCGTATTATTCGGTAACCATGAGCAAAAATCAAAATACTTACCAAAGCTTGCTTCAGGTGAATTAATTGCGGCTTATGCATTAACAGAGCCAGGCTCAGGTTCTGATGCATTGGGTGCAAAAACAACAGCAAAATTAAATGCTGCTGGTACACACTATGTATTAAATGGTGAAAAGCAATGGATTACAAACGCTGGTTTTGCAGATGTATTTGTAGTGTATGCTAAAATTGATGGCGATAAATTCTCTGCATTCATCGTAGAACGCTCATATCCAGGCGTTTCTGTAGGCCCAGAGGAGAAGAAAATGGGGATTAAATCTTCTTCAACACGTACATTAATTTTAGAAGATGCAGAAGTTCCAGTAGAAAATTTATTAGGTGAAGTTGGACGTGGTCATATTATCGCCTTCAACATTTTAAATATCGGTCGCTATAAATTAGGTGTAGGTACAGTTGGTGGCTCAAAGCGTGCATTTGAGCTAGCTGTGCAATATGCAAATCAACGTAAGCAATTTAATACGCCAATTTCAAGCTTTAACTTAACAAAGGAAAAGCTTGCAACAATGGCTTCTCATATTTACGCATCTGAATCATTAAACTACCGTACAGTAGGCTATTTCGAGGATCGCTTAAGCCAATTGTCAGCTGAAGAGCAAAAGGATGGAAAAGCGATTGCTGGCGCTGTGGCAGAGTACGCAATTGAGTGCTCGATTGCTAAAGTATTCGGTTCTGAAACATTAGACTATGTAGCGGATGAGGCGGTTCAATTACATGGTGGCTATGGCTTTATGGCTGAATATGAAGTGGAGCGCATTTACCGTGACTCTCGTATTAACCGTATTTTCGAAGGAACAAATGAAATTAATCGCATGATTGTACCAGGTACATTTATGAAAAAAGCATTAAAAGGTGAATTACCGCTATTACAAGTAGCGCAAAACCTACAATCTGAGCTGTTAATGATGATGCCTGAAGAAGTAGGCGATGAGCCATTAGCGCAAGAGTTATACTTAGTGAAAAACGCGAAGAAAATCGCAGTATTAGCAGCGGGCGCAGCAGCTCAACGCTTCGGTGTAAAATTAGAAGCAGAGCAAGAAGTTTTAGTGAACATTGCCAACATTGCGAACCAGCTTTATGCAATGGAATCGGCTGTTATTCGTACACAAAAAGCAATCGAGCGCGACGGTGCAGAAAAAGCTGCACAAAAGCTGCTATACACGCAAATCTTCTGCCAAGAAGCATTTGCTGAAATTGAAAAAGAAGCAAAAGACACGCTACTTGCTTCAGTTGAAGGCGACGCAGGCCGCATGACTTTATCAGCACTACGTAAATTAACACGTAACAATCCATATAACTTAATTACGAAAAAACGTGAAGCTGCTGACAAGTTAATTGAAGCAGAGAAGTATATCGTTTAATATTTACTATAAAAGCACCTGATTTTATAAATGAATCAGGTGCTTTTTCAATCTAAAGGAGGCGATAATGATGGATTTTTTAGCCCAGTTAATGGAGGAATACGGGATTGATTCCATTATCCATAGCGAAAAAATAACAAAGGGGCAATCTGCGACAACATATTTAATTACGACAGAAACCCAGCACAAATATATTGTGAAAACGATAAAATCAACTTCAAAGGCACAGTTTGAATATGATTTACTTACACATATTAGAAGGACAGAACCCGCAATTGTAGCAGAAATTTTACGTACCGCATCAAATAAGCCCTTTATCCAAATTGAAGAAAGCATCTATCAAGTACAGCTATATATAGAAAATCATCAACAACCGATATCATTATCTAAACTACTAACAGCTTATCAAGGTTTACAAAAAAGTATGCAGCATTTTCAGACAGATTATATCAATGAAAATCGCTTTTTATTAGCGAGATTATGGAATCAAAATAAGCAGCTTTTAAAGCAATATTATCCACATATATTTCAAGCATTCAACACGAATATAGACAGTTTCATACAATTAGATGAACAGAAGGATGTTTGGATTCATGGAGATTTAGGGCGCTGGAATGTTTTATGTCAATTAAACGGGCAGGCACTATTTATAGATTTTAGCGAAGCTCGTCAAGGCACAAAATATTTTGATTTAGTCGCACTTTTCACGTCTTATTTACCAGAGGATGAAATATTACAGAATTATATAGAGGAATTTTTTACGCTTTATGAGAGAGAAATAGATTTTCCTATGTTTAGCCGAACTATTGGCCTGTGGTATTTGAAAGGAATTTTAATGTTAGTGCAAAAGGATGCACAAGCAATGAAGCAAGCTATTGATTATTTTTATCATAAGGCACAGCAGCTTGATAAATTGTTGCAAGCTTTATGCAATTGTGAGTGTGTTAGGAAAGACCAGTAACAAATAGGTCTGTCCTAACAACATTTATTTAACTCTCTTGTTACTGAATAGGAACTAGTATTTCACATAAATGGTTCTCGATCATTTGTGCAGTATACCTCTCAATAATTGGCGTTTCTCTTATTAACAAGTTATTCTTTTCTATCTCAGAAAAAATATTGCCCCAAAATTCACTAACGGCTTCTTTAGTATGGTCAAGTAAGAAAACGGCGTATTTCCCACCTGAAAATTGCCCAACCTGAGCGGGTTCTGCCACATGGAAGTCTTCGTTTACAATAACGCAAACATCATAACGACATGCCTCTTTAGGAGTAACTGCTGGATTATCCTGTGGTATACCTAAAATTGTAGAATGCTCAAAAACATTATTCAATTTTGCCCATTCTTTACAAGATGCCATTAATGCTTGATTTTGTTCTCCACCATATTCGCCAACATTTCGGAAATAGGCAATTCGTGATTCAAGTAATACTTCAATGGTTATTTTCATATTTTCAGCCACCTTTCATAGGTAAGGTAATATGATATAAAATGTTTTTCAAGCGCTTTTTAAAAGAATTTTCTATGATTTATGATATTATTGCTTAATAAGCAATGAAAAGGAGCGACTGATAAATGACAATTTCAATTTTTCAATATCCAAAATGCTCAACATGTAAAAAAGCACAAAAATGGCTGGACGATCATAATATAACATATGAATCGATACATATTGTGGAGGAGACGCCAACAAAAGAGCAGTTACAAGCAATTTATGAGACGAGTAGGCTACCATTAAAAAAATTTTTCAATACGTCTGGGATGAAGTATAAGGAGCTTGGTTTAAAGGATAAGCTACAGGATATGACGGAGGAAGAGCAGCTAGAATTGCTTGCATCTGATGGAATGCTGATTAAACGACCGCTTGTAACAGATGGCAAAAAAGTGACATTAGGTTTCAAGGAGTCTGACTTCTTAGAATCGTGGAAATAACGTGAATAGTAACTTGTTTTTAAGCAAGAAATATGGCAAACTGAAATTGAATGTATTACATATTTGGAGGGGTTTTCATGAGCACACCAACAGAATTACGTTATTCTAAAGAGCACGAATGGGTAAAACTTGAAGATGGTAAGGTTCGTATCGGTATTACGCATTTTGCACAAAATGAACTAGGTGATATCGTATTCGTTGAACTACCAGAAGTAGGCGACGAACTACAAATTAATGAGCCATTTGGTAGCGTTGAGTCAGTTAAAACTGTATCAGAGCTATATGCGCCAGTATCGGGGAAAGTGGTAGAAGTAAACGAAGAGCTAGGTGATAACCCAGAATTCGTAAACGAATCTCCATACGAACAAGCATGGATGGTAGTTGTTGAGCTAGCAAACCCATCTGAATTAGATGAGTTAATGACTGCTGAGCAATACGATGGAATGACTGCAGAATAAAACATAAAAACACCAAAGTCCATGCTGGATTTTGGTGTTTTATCATATTGGAAGGAGAAGTTTCGATGATTTGTATGGTTGTGGAAGGGCGTTCGGATAAATTAAAGCTCGAGCAAGTACTTGCTGAAGAGGCGATTATTTTATGTACAAACGGAACGATGAGTGAAGACAGTTTACTTGAACTTTTAGCACCATATGAGTATCTTAGTCTTTATACGCTTTTTGATGCAGATTTATCGGGGCAAAAAATGCGCAAGCTAATGAGGCGCATTTACTCAGAGGCGGTGCAACTTGAAATACCTGCACAGTATAAAGAGGTAGCAAAAACACCAGCAACGGTATTAGCTGCGCTCCTGAAAAAAGTAAATATACGAACAAAGTAGGACAATGAGAATGGAAGAATGGACAATTGAGCAATGGCAACAACAGTTGACGAAAAACGATATAGTTACACTATATTTATATACACCAATTTGTGGAACTTGCGCTGTAGCATCTAAAATGATGAATGTAGTAGAACAGCTATTACCTACTATGCCTATTGGAAAAATGAATCTAAATTATTCTGAAAAGCTAGCGGTTGAATTGCAAGTCGAAAGTGTCCCTTGCCTAGTTATTTCAAGAGGTGAAGGTGTTTTTGAAAAAATTTATGCCTTTCAATCCGTACTAAATTTATATGAAATATTAAAAAGTAGTTGACTCCCTTTTTATATCATGATAAAGTACATTCATACTAAAACTACAAATTAAATAAAGTACTCTTATAAAGAGCGGCGGAGGGAAGTGCCCTATGAAGCCCGGCAACCATCACATATGTGAAAAGGTGCCAAGTCACGCAAAGTATAACACTTTGAAAGATGAGAGAACGGTTCAACATATGTTTTGTTATGTAAGCCTTTCTGCTTGTTCAAAGTAGAAGGGCTTTTTGCTTTTTCTTAATTTCTTATCTTTCTAAACGGTAACAAAACACGAATGAAAACGGGGTTGTCTGAAAGGCTTAATTCATCTTGGATGTAGTGAAAAATTTGCTTTTCACTTAATTAATTTCAAAATCAGTTACTTATTTTTTATACATGGTAATTAATTTTAATGTCTTTCAGCAGTAGTCTTCCACCTCTATAGGTGTCGAGATGGATGCAAGCATTAGACCTATTTCAGCGGGTATCCAAACACTTGCTGAATCATAGGAACTCAGTCTAAGAACATCGCCTCCGGCGGATGTCACAGATTTTAAAGGGGAGTTTTCAAGCGAGCTTGAAAAAATCTGGACGCAATTATGCCAAGGCGTAATTGATTAAAATACAACTGAATCGTCTAAAAAGCGGCGTATTGCACGCTTTTCAGACGCCCCACCCTTAAAGGAGTATGACGATGATTCAATTAACTAATATAACGAAGATTTATAAAACGAAAAATGGCGAATTGACTGCTGTGCGTGATGTTAATTTAACGATACAGCAAGGTGAAATATTCGGTATTATCGGCTATAGTGGCGCTGGTAAAAGTACCCTTATTCGCCTGTTAAATGGTTTGGAAAAGCCGACAGCAGGTGAGGTTATTGTTAGTGGCGAGGATATAGCGAAAATTTCTGGCACTAAGCTTCGCCAAGCGCGCCAAAAAATTAGTATGATTTTCCAACACTTTAATTTACTTTGGTCACGTACAGTGGAGGAGAATATTGCATTTCCTTTAGAAATTGCAGGTATTCGTAAAAGTGAGCGAGCTATACGTGTGCAAGAGTTAATCAAGCTTGTCGGTTTGGAAGGAAGGGAAAAGGCCTATCCTTCACAATTATCAGGTGGGCAAAAGCAACGTGTCGGTATTGCACGAGCATTAGCTAATAATCCTGAAGTATTGCTTTGTGATGAGGCAACTTCAGCACTTGATCCAGAAACAACAGAGTCAATTTTAGAGTTGCTCCTCGATATTAATAAAAAGCTTGGATTGACAATCGTCTTAATTACACATGAAATGCATGTTATTCGCAAAATTTGTCATCGCGTTGCGGTAATGGAAGCGGGACAAGTAGTAGAGCAGGGCAAGGTATTAGAGGTGTTTCAAAGCCCACAGGCCACGATTACGAAAAACTTCGTATCACAAGTGTCCGATTCGAGCGAAACGAAGGAATCCATCGAGCAAATTATCGCAAACTATCCAACTGGGAAAATTGTGCGTATTACATTTGTTGGACAAGCGACAAAGGAGCCGATTATGTCGCAGTTAATAAAGCAATTCGACGTAGAGATAAACATCGTACACGGAGCTATATCGCATACAGCAAATGGTCCTTACGGTACGTTAATTGTGCATATTGATGGGGCACAGGAAAATATAGAAGGTGCTCTGCAATTGCTAGCAACAAACAATATTCAAGCGGAGGTGATTGAGCGTGGTTGAACAATTATTTCCGAACGTCAATTGGGATAAAATGTGGCAGGCAGCGTATGAAACAATTTATATGACTGCTGTTTCTGCAGTAATTACATTTATATTAGGGCTAGCGATTGGTATTTTACTATTTTTAACGAGTCCGTATCAGCTTTGGGCGAATAAAATCGTTCATTTTATAACAGGCTCCATCGTCAATATTTTCCGTTCGATTCCGTTTATCGTTTTGATTATTTTATTAGTTCCATTTACTTTATTTCTCGTTGGAACGATTCGCGGAACGAATGCAGCACTGCCTGCTTTAATTGTCGGTGCAGCGCCATTTTATGCGCGTATGGTGCTTATTGCGCTACGAGAAATTGATAAAGGGGTAATCGAGGCAGCTCGTTCGATGGGGGCAAAAACATCGACGATTATTTTTAAAGTGCTTATTCCTGAAGCATTACCCGCGTTGATTTCGGGTATTACAGTGACAGCTGTTGCGCTTGTTGGTTATACAGCGATGGCGGGCATTATAGGTGCAGGAGGTTTAGGGCAATTAGCTTATATCGATGGCTTTCAGCGCAGTCGCAGTGATGTGACGCAAATGGCAACAATATTAATTGTCATTATCGTTTTTGTTTTTCAGTGGATTGGCGATATGATGACGAAAAAAGTGGATAAGCGTTAGGTCTTTACAAGGTAACTTGTTGACATATAGAAAGTTAAAAAAGAGAGGAAGAAAAAGAATGAAAAAATGGTTATCAGTCTTATTATTATCAACACTTGTGCTAGTGCTAGCAGCTTGTGGCGCAAAGGATGACAGTAATGAAGAAGCAAATACAGGCAGTAACACAGAAAGCGATAATGGTACTACAGAAACAGCCGAGCCGACAAAATTAGTTATCGGTGCATCATACGGCTTACACGATATTATTTTAGAGCAAGCAAAGCCGATTTTAGCTGAGCAAGGGGTAGAAATTGAAGTTCGCCCATATCAAGAATATGTAATGCCAAACCAAGATTTAGATTCTGGTGAATTAGATGCAAACTATTTCCAAACGATTCCGTATTTCGAGAATGAAATGAAAGAAAAGGGCTATGATTTTGCCAATGCAGGTGGTATTCATATCGAGCCAATCGGTGTTTATTCACAAAAATATAAATCACTTGATGAGCTACCTGATGGGGCAACAGTTATTATTTCCAACTCTGTTACAGAGCAAGGTCGTATTTTAACATTATTTGAAAGCTTAGGCTTAATTACGCTAAAAGAAGGCGTAGTAAAATCAGAGGCTAGATTAGAGGATATTGTTGATAATCCGAAAAACTTAAATATCGATGCAAACTCTGCACCAGAAATGTTAGTAACGTATTACAACAATGGTGAAGGTGATGTTGTTGTTATCAACTCAAACTTCGCAATCGATGCAGGGATTAGCCCGATTAATGATTCAATTGCTATCGAAAGCTCGGATTCGCCATATGTGAATATCATTGCGACACGTAGCGGTGATGAAAACAATGAGGCGATTCAAAAATTAGTGGAAGTATTATTATCGAAAGAAATTCAAGACTTTATTTTAAAAGAATGGGATGGCGCTGTCGTACCAGTTAAAAAATAATAGATAACTTTCTAAATCGCTTACAACTATTTTGAAAGTTCTCCCTTATAGCTAAAAAGCTCGTACCACTTTATGTTGTGTAAAATGGTACGGGCTTTGTTTTACATATATGAACGAACCGTGAAGAGGATTACTCTTTGGGCAGGCAATGCCCTTTAATTCAGTCGGAGAGTAGTGCGCTGCTGAACTATTTTTTGCACTGATTAACCGCAAACTTAAGCTTTTCGAATAAAGCACGTCGTAGTAAATTACTGAAACTGTGTTAAACGAGAGAAAAAGTCGCTAACAAACGACAAGAAAATTTGCTCGGAAGGGGCTAAATCTCGCGTTGTTGGATAAATGATGCCTACTGTCCGGCGGATAACAGGCATCGCAATAGGGATTTTTACTGTGAGGCGTGGTGTGGAATCATAGAGCGAGCTTTCAGGCAATAGCGTAACACCAATGCCAGCTGCTACAAGGCCTTTTAAAGCATCCATATCCTCTCCCTCAGAGGTAATATTTGGTGCAAAACCTAAAGAGCGACAAGCATCCATTACGACCTTATGTAAAATATAGCCTTCAGGAAACATCACAAAATCATCATTTCGCAAATCGATTAAATTGATTGTTTCGTTTTTAGTTAATGGATGTGATAGAGGAAGCAAGGCATACATATTTTCACTAAATAGTACATTCACATTTAGCGATTCATCCTTTGGTGGAATAGGGCCTAACAGCGCCAAATTCAGCTCTCGATTTTTCACAGCCTCAATTAAATACTTATATGAGCCTTGGCGCAATTGAAAGGCCACATCAGGATATTCGCGCTTAAAGGCTGAAATAACAGTCGGTAATACATAGCTCGCTAAGCTCGTTGGGAAACCAACTTTAATGACTCCTTTTTTCGGGTCTAAATATTCCTCTACTTGTTTTGTAGCGAAATCAATTGCCTCCAATGCCGTAATGCTATGTTCGAGGAAAATTTTCCCGACAGGTGTGAGCTTGACATTGCGACCGATGCGTTCGAAGAGCGGCGTGCCTAGCTCTTCTTCCAAGTTAGCTATTTGCCTGCTGACAGCGGATTGTGCAACATGTAAATGTTCTGCCGCTTCTGAAATATGTTCACGTTCCGCAACTGCAACAAAATAGCGTAATTGACGTAGCTCCAATATAATCACCTCTATTTTTATTATACAGGGTGCCAGGCACTCAAACAATTCTGAATTTTTAATTGAAATCCATTCTCAATTAAATCATTCTTATTGAAAATCTCCTAATTGATAAGCATTTCAAGTTATTCTTAGGAAATTATGCATAGTATAGAAGCTCTTAATAAACTTTCTTACATCATTTAATTAAAATTATTCTAAACTATTTGCAACGATACTCCTTTTCAGTTAAGATTGTACATGACAATAATTATGCAATGGGATACCCATGCAATGAACATTATGGAGGTAATTTAATGGCAACTTTAGAAATTAAAGATCTTCACGTTGAAATCGACGGAAAAGAGATTTTAAAAGGTGTAAACCTAACAATCAACACAAACGAAGTGCACGCAATTATGGGGCCTAACGGTACAGGTAAGTCAACGTTAGCATCTGCAATTATGGGGCATCCTAAATATGAAGTAACACAAGGTCAAGTGTTATTAGATGGGGAAGATGTATTGGAAATGGAAGTAGACGAGCGTGCGAAAGCTGGTTTATTCCTTGCTATGCAGTATCCATCGGAAATCGCTGGTGTGACAAACGCGGACTTCTTACGCTCAGCAATTAATGCGCGTCGTGAAGAGGGCGATGAAATTTCGTTAATGAAATTTATCCGTGAATTAGATAAAACAATGGAATTTTTAGAAATGCCAGAGGAAATGGGTCAACGTTATTTAAACGAAGGCTTCTCTGGTGGTGAGAAAAAGCGTAATGAAATTTTACAATTAATGATGATTAAGCCAGCAATCGCTATTCTTGATGAAATCGACTCAGGTCTTGATATCGACGCATTGAAAGTTGTATCAAAAGGAATCAACGAGATGCGCGGTGAAGGCTTCGGCTGCTTAATGATTACGCACTATCAACGTTTATTAAACTACATCACACCAGACCATGTGCACGTAATGATGCAAGGAAAAGTTGTAAAATCTGGTGGTGCAGAGCTTGCTCAGCGCTTAGAAGCAGAAGGTTACGACTGGATTAAGCAAGAATTAGGTATTGAAGAAGAAACTGTAGAAGCAGATCTATAAGTAGAGGAGGACGAACAAGATGACGGTTGACACAAAATTGGCGTTATCAGCAGAAGAAGTACGCTCGTTCTCACAAAGCAATAATGAGCCAGCTTGGTTTGCTGATTTCCGTGTGGCAGCACTTGCACAAGCGGCTGAACTAGCATTACCAACGCCTGATAAAACAAATATTACAAAATGGAATTTCACTGAATTTCCTAAACATACAGTAGAAAGCGCACCGTACACATCATTAGATAGCTTATCCGCAGAGGTAGCGGCTTTAATCGATGTAGAGGGTCAGCAAAATCTTTATATTCAACGTAATAACACACCAGCATTCATTAAAGTATCAGAAGAGCTTCAAGCAAAAGGTGTTATTTTCACAGATATTCAAACAGCAGTTCGCGAGCATAGCGACTTAGTACAAAAATATTTCATGACAACAGCTGTTAAAGTAGATGAGCATAAATTAGCGGCTTATCATGCAGCACTTGTGAACGGTGGGGTATTTGTTTACGTGCCACGCAACGTTATCGTAGAAGAGCCATTACAAGTTGTTTTCGTTAACGATGATGCAGAGGCTTCATTATTCAACCACGTATTAGTTGTAGCTGAAGAATCTTCAAGCGTGACGTATGTTGAAACATATGTATCAACAATTGAGGAATCAAAAGGGCAAGCAAATATCATTGCTGAGGTTGTTGTAAAAGACAATGCGCAAGTAGTGTTCGGTGCTGTAGATGTTCTCGCAAAAGGCTTTACAACATATGTAAATCGCCGTGCTAACGTTGCACGTGATGGCAAAATCGAGTGGGCACTAGGTTTAATGAATGATTCAGATACAATTTCTGAAAATATTTCACATCTAATTGGTGACGGTTCGGTTGCTGATACGAAAACAGTCGTTGTAGGTCGCGGTACACAAAAGCAAAACTTTACAACAGAAGTACGTCATTGGGGTAAAAACTCTGATGGACAAATTTTAAAGCACGGTGTAATGAAAGACGGTGCACAATCTATTTTCAATGGTATCGGTAAAATTGAACATGGTGCAACAAAAGCAAATGCAGAGCAAGAATCTCGCGTGTTAATGCTTTCTGACAAAGCACGTGGCGATGCCAACCCAATTCTTTTAATTGATGAAGACGATGTAACAGCAGGACACGCGGCATCTGTTGGGCGTGTTGACCCGATTCAGCTTTATTACTTAATGAGTCGTGGCATTTCGAAAGCAGAGGCAGAGCGTCTTGTAATTCACGGATTCCTTGCGCCAGTTGTTACAAACTTGCCAATTGAAGGCGTTAAAAAGCAGCTGACGGAGGTTATCGAAAGGAAAGTTCGATAATGAATATAAAAGACATTAAAAATTATTTCCCTGTACTCAATCAAGAAATAAACGGGCATCCGCTCGTTTATCTCGATAGTGCAGCAACGTCGCAAAAGCCTATTCAAGTAATTGAAGCAGTAAAAAAATATTATGAGTTAGATAATTCCAATGTTCACCGTGGTGTACATACTTTAGGTAACCGTGCAACAGATTCATACGAAGGAGCACGTGAAAAAGTACGCCAATTTATTAATGCTCGTTCTACAAAGGAAGTTATTTTTACTCGTGGTACGACAACAGCTTTAAACACAGTTGCAGCAGGCTATGGTCGTCAAACGCTTCAAGAAGGTGATGAAATTGTCATTACGTATATGGAGCATCATTCCAATATTATTCCTTGGCAGCAGCTTGCAAAAGAAAAAGGCGCTGTTTTGAAATATATTGATTTACAAGAGGATGGCACTATTTCTTTAGACGCAGTACGTGCAACAATTACAAATAAAACGAAAATTGTTGCGATGATGTATGTATCGAATGTTTTAGGAACGATTAATCCAATTAAGGACATTGCTAAAATTGCACATGAAAATGGAGCGATTATGGTCGTTGACGCAGCGCAGGCGGCACCGCATGTGAATGTGGATGTGCAAGAATTAGATTGTGATTTTTTAACGTTTTCCGGGCATAAAATGTGTGCACCAACAGGTATTGGTGTACTATATGGGAAAGAGGCGCTTTTAGACAAGATGGAGCCGATTGAATTTGGCGGCGAAATGATTGATTTCGTAGGTCTTTATGATTCAACATGGAAAGAGCTACCGTGGAAATTTGAAGGTGGTACACCAATCATTGCAGGCGCAATTGGTTTAGGTGCAGCAATTGACTTTTTAAATGAGATTGGCTTAGACAATATCACTGCACATGAGCATAAATTAGCAGCCTATGCAATGGATGAGCTAGAGAAAATCGAAGGCTTACAAATTTTTGGCCCTCGCGACCCAATGCAACGTTGCGGACTTGTTACATTTAATTTAGATGATGTACATCCACATGATGTTGCGACAGTATTAGATATGAATGGAATCGCAGTAAGAGCTGGCCACCATTGTGCTCAACCGTTAATGAAATGGCTTCAAGTTACTGCAACAGCGCGCGCAAGCTTCTATCTATACAATGATGAAGCAGATATTGACCGTTTAGTTGCAGGACTGCGCAGAGCGAAGGAGTATTTCAACGATGTCTTTTAATAATTTAGACCAACTATATCGTTCTGTTATTATGGAACATTATAAAAACCCTCGTAACAAGGGAATTTTGGAAGAAAATAACGTCACAATTGATATGAACAACCCTACATGTGGTGACCGTATTCATTTAACATTAAAATTGACTGACGGTATTGTAGAAGATGCGAAATTTGACGGCGAAGGCTGCTCGATTTCAATGTCTTCTGCATCGATGATGACACAAATCATCAAAGGGAAAAAACTTGAAGAAGCGTTAGAGCTAGCAGATATTTTCTCGAAAATGATGCTTGGCGAGGAATACGACCTAGATAAATACGATTTAGGTGATGTAGAAGCGTTACAAGGCGTATCACAATTCCCAGCCCGCATTAAATGTGCGACATTAGCTTGGAAGGCAATGGAAAAAGGCGTGAAAAGCGAAGCACAATAATTAGACTGAACGGAGGAGAAAAAATGGCTAAAAAGATGCCTGATATTGGCGATTACAAATATGGCTTCCACGACAAGGACGTATCAGTTTTCCGTTCTGAGCGTGGTTTAACAGAGGAAATCGTTCGTGAAATCTCAAATATGAAAGAAGAGCCAAAGTGGATGCTTGATTACCGCTTGAAAGCTCTTGAGCAATTTTATAAAATGCCAATGCCTCAATGGGGTGGCGACCTTTCAGCGTTAAACTTCGATGAAATTACTTATTACGTAAAGCCATCTGAAGCAACACAGCGCTCATGGGATGAAGTACCAGAAGAAATTAAAGCAACATTTGATAAATTAGGTATTCCTGAAGCGGAGCAAAAATACCTTGCTGGTGTATCTGCTCAGTACGAATCTGAAGTAGTTTACCACAACATGAAAAAGGATTTAGAAGACCTAGGCATTATTTTCAAAGATACAGACTCAGCATTAAAAGAAAATGAAGATATTTTCAAGCAATACTGGGGCACAGTTATTCCTTATGCAGACAATAAATTCTCTGCTTTAAACTCAGCAGTTTGGTCAGGTGGTTCATTCATTTACGTGCCACCAGGTGTTAAAGTTGAAACACCATTACAAGCGTACTTCCGTATTAACTCTGAAAACATGGGTCAATTCGAGCGTACTTTGATTATCGTAGACGAAGGTGCACATGTACACTATGTAGAAGGCTGTACAGCTCCTGTTTACACAACAAACTCGCTACACTCAGCAGTAGTAGAAATTATCGTTAAAAAAGATGCATACTGCCGTTACACGACGATTCAAAACTGGGCAAACAACGTCTATAATCTTGTAACGAAGCGTACAGTAGTTGACGCTAATGGTACGATGGAATGGATTGATGGCAACATTGGCTCGAAATTAACGATGAAATATCCATCATGTATTTTACGCGGTGAAGGTGCGCGTGGTATGACATTATCAATTGCATTAGCAGGTAAAGGTCAGCACCAAGATGCAGGCGCAAAAATGATTCACCTTGCACCAAATACATCTTCAACAATCGTGTCAAAATCGATTGCGCACCACGGTGGTAAAGTTTCTTACCGCGGTATCGTACGCTTCGGTCCTAAAGCGACTGGCGCACGTGCAAACATCGAATGTGATACATTAATTATGGATAACGAGTCAACTTCAGATACAATTCCATACAACGAAATTTTAAACGACAACGTGTCACTAGAGCACGAAGCAAAAGTTTCAAAAGTATCCGAAGAACAATTATTCTACCTAATGAGCCGTGGTATTTCTGAGCTTGAAGCAACAGAAATGATTGTAATGGGCTTCATCGAGCCATTCACAAAAGAATTACCAATGGAATACGCAGTAGAAATGAACCGCCTAATCAACTATGAGATGGAAGGTTCTATCGGTTAATAGATTACTCAGGGCGTCCAAAAAGCATGCAAAGCACTGCTTTTCGGACGTCTTTTTTATGCATATCGCAATAACTCGAATGCGAATGATGTAATAATTAACGGTCATTGTGGTACTCTAATAATAGGATTTCATTAAAATTAAAGGAGTGTCTAAAATGGTTGGTGTAGAAATCGATATGGTTGTAACGGATAGTTTGAAGGCATTAGCATTATATGAGAAAATTTTTGATATAGAGCGTGTGGAAGTAACAGATTTCCCTGTTGGCAAAAATGAAGCAGTTTTTAAATTATATGATGTCAGGTTTCATTTATTAGATGAAAATCCTGAATATCAAATGATTGCACCGAAGCCTAATGACCCAAAGCCAATTTGGTTTAATATTTTAGTGCCAAATATTGCAGACACATATGAAAAAGCAATGAAAGCAGGCTGTAAGGAAGTACAAGCAGTTACTGAACTGCCTGATTTTGGCGTATCAAATGCTGTATTCAGTGATGAATTCGGCTATCTTTGGATGCTGCATGAAATGCATAGGGTAGTTAGCTTTGAGGAGCGTGTACAAATTTTAGAGGATAATGAAGCGAATTAGTTCGAAATATTCGTTTCAGAAAATGCTTCCAAATATCTTGTTTTAGTATTTTTAAAAGCGGAAATTAATTAATGACTAATAAACGTCTGAAAGACCGTGCTTTAACACGCTTTTCAGACGTTTTTGGCTAGCTTGAAGTATTTTTAAATTAAGTAGTTTGAACTGTCAAGATTTGTTTTTTACTAGAGGTAATTGTACTTGCCATTTAGGCGGCAGTTTGATTTTTGACCTTATGATTGCTACAAGCTGAAATGAATAAAGTACATACTAAAAAATAAGCAAACTTTTTTCATAATGCTAAGCTCCTATTATTCAGGGCTTGGAATATGGACAGGTCCTCCCCATTGGGTAAAGGTATTGCTCGTTGTCTCAGACACTTCACCAATTGTTGCTGTTGCAATGTAATAGGCACCTAAATAATTATTCGTTACCCAAAGCTGTACATCTGTGAGTGTAGTGCCAAGAAGATTAATCGGTTCTTCTGGGACTAAATGCCATGCTGTATCAACGAAAGCATCGGCATCGGGTACAGAGGCCTGTTCGACAACATGCCATGTAGGTGCTTGTGCAAAGTTTTCAGCGATGATAAGTGGGTGTCCTAAAACACGAGTTAGTTTTATAACATTTGATGCAATGACTTGCTCACCTGTCCTCGGTTCGTCTGTTTCCTCTACCCAGCCTACGTCGGGCATATTCATCCAACCTGTGTCGCCATCAACAATAACAGACATGTCTTGGCTTTTGACATGCATTGAAAAATCAGGATTCCATTGAAAATCGACCATTGTAGTGCCCGTTGATGAAATCGCTTTATGCGAGCCAGTGCCTGCTGCTATCATCGCATCTGCCATACATGCAGCTAGCTGCTTGCCTTCAATCGTTTTCCCTACCTCAAATAAAATACCTTCACAAGAGGCTAGGGAGCTTAAGCTAGCAACGGCTTCTTCGTCCGCTTCCACTTCTTCGCTCTCATTTTCAGAAGCAGCAGCTTCTTTATTTTCTGTTTCGCTATGATCTGTCGAGCTTTCTTCTGGTGTATTATTGCCACACGCGGCTAATAGCAACATTAAAAAAAGCAGTCCTAGCAATTTTTTCACTATAAAATATCCTCCTTGTATTAAATGTTCAGAAAATTTAACTATCCAAAGTAATAGTAATCCATTATAGGATTCGTTACAAGAGTGCCAAAATAAGGTTTAAATATACAATAAATGTATTATAATAGAGATATTTATCTACTTGCCTAGGCAATAATAACAAATCCTATAATTTACTTAAGAAACTGTTTTTTCTTGTTTATCGAATTTAGCCATAAAAAATTGCACCTTCGATTCTAGTTATGTCTAACAATCGGGGTGCAATTCAATCGATTTTTTTAGTACGTAAGAGGACTGTCCGCTAAGGTAATTTTGTATGGCAATCACATGTTTCTTTATTAATTTGCTGCTAAACTTGTGCGCTCACGCAATAGTCATAATAAATTGTCACTATCGCATGGGGCTCATATTGGCTTTTCGGACGACTAACTTAGCTTATAACACTTTGTTTTACTGTTAGCTTCGCAAGCTTAATTTCATCCACATCAATACCTAGACCCGGTTTGTCACTTAAACGAATAAATGGAATATCGAATTGCAGATTGCCTACATCCTCGCTATATTTTAGTGGACCTGTTAATTCAACGCTAGTCATTGATTTTTTAGAGAAGGCCACGTGATAGCCTGCTGCTGAGCCAATTGATGATTCGACCATGGAGCCTACTTGACATTCAATATTGGCCATTTCAGCCATAATAGCGAGCTTATTTGCCTTATAAATACCGCCACATTTCATCAGCTTAATATTCACTTTATGAGCGGCCTGCTTTTGGATAATTGTGCGCATTTCTGTCATGCCAACAAGTCCCTCATCAATCATTACAGGTGTAGCAGTCTTCTGTTTAATTTCGACCATGCCGTCAATATCATGTGCTACAATGGGCTGTTCAATCCAGTCGAGATGACAGTTTTCAAGGAGTGCAAGTGCTTGTAATGCGGTTGCGCTATTTTTCCACCCTTGGTTAACATCAACGCGAATGGCGATTTCAGGGCCGACTGCTTCTCTTACTGCTTGAATACGCTTAACGTCCTCTACCATTTTTTCACCAACTTTTAGTTTGAATGAACGATAGCCTTCTTCTATTTTACCCATTGCTTCTTGTGCCATTACTGAAGGGTCTTGAATGCTTAAAACGTGGGTAATTGGAAATGCCTCATGGAAGCGTCCACCTAGTAAATCATAGACAGGAATGTTCAATGATTTTGCAGCGGCATCATAGCACGCAATATCAAGTGCAGCCTTCGCTGTAGGAGCTGCCAATATTGCAGCATCCATGACATCATGAATGGCTTCCATATTCAGCGGATTTAGACCAATTAAGCGAGGGGCTAAAATTTTCTCGATAATTTCAAATGCGCCGTACATGCTTTCACCTGTTACGTGCTCATCTGCAACGCCTTCGCCATAGCCGATAACACCATTATCTAAAGTCACTTTGACGATTAAGGAAGGCATCGTATAATAGGTAGCATAGCTAATAATAAATGGTTCTTTTAATGGGAGCTCAATAGCAAATAGTTCAATTTTTTTTATTTTCATATTGTACATCCTTTCTGATTTGGAGGTTTTCTTTTTTATGATGACAATTGCTTTAATTGGTTCAGCAAGCTTTTGCAAGCAAGCACAAGTACTCGCTGAATCGGATTCTTCTTATCAACTGAAATGTTATGCATATAAAGAGCCAGCTGAAGCACCTGAGCTAGTAAAAATGCTTGAGCATTGTGATGTATTAATGTTTTCAGGTTCGCTGCCCTATGCTTTTGCCAAGCAGCAAGTAGAGCAGCTACAAATACCTGTTGTTTATTTACGTCAAGATGTACAAGCTTTAGCAATTACTTTATTAAAGGCTGTTCAATTAGGCTACAATTTAACACGTATTTCTCTTGATTATCGCGATGAGGAAGAGTGGCGAAACTTATGTAACGACCTGCATACTCCACCTACTGTTCATACATTATGTTTGCAAAATGCCCAGCCATCACAGCCTGTAGTCGCCTTTCATCGCAAAGCACTAGCTAGTGGCCAAGTAGATTTTGCGATTACGAGCATTCATGCAGTATATGACCAATTATGTGAGGAAGGTTATCCAGCTATCCACATTGTTGATACGGACAATGACATACTTCATACGCTAGCCAAGGCAAAAGAACAGGCATTATTAGCGAAGGCTGAAGCTGCTCAGGTTGTGGTTGGACTCATTCAAGAGCAGTATTGTTTGCCTGAGGAGCTAGCTACTTTTGCTCAGTTACTAGATGCGACATTAACGAAGAAGGAGCATGGCACCGTTGTCTATTCGACAGTTGGTAAAATCAAATCGGTTATTGCGCACCCTTTGTTCGAAAAATGGCATGGCGCTTTAAATGCTAATGTGCGAATTGCTTTCGGCAGTGGGCATTCAATGGAAGCTGCTTATAATAATGCACTTGTAGCAAGCTCCTTTACACAATCAAAGCAGTTTTATTTTATGGATGCTAAACAAACATTACATGGACCTTACCCGATTATAGAAAAACAAACTGCATTTTCTGTAAAGCATCCACAGCTTGCAGCATTGGCACAAGAAGTCCGCTTAAGCCCACAAAATATATCGCGTATTTTTGCATATGCGGCATTGCAAACTAGTGAGCCCTTTACAGCGGCACAGTTAGCGAAATTTTTACAAGTAACAAGAAGAACGGCTGAGCGCATGTTGAAAAAATTACATGATGCCAGCTATGTAACGATTATCGGGGAGCAATCTGCGCACCAAAAAGGTCGTCCCTCAGCACTTTACCGCTTACAGCTTCCAACATTAGTGAAATAACGTGATGCACTACTTTGTTGTCGGAAAATTTCTTGCATATGACAGCAATCTTTTTTACAATAAAACCATGTCGCTAAATGGTCGTTAATTGTATCGTACAAAGCAAAAGTGATGAAGTCAAGAACAAACTAAAAGATTATAGGATGAACGTATAGACAAACGACAATGCATTATGTGAGGAGTTTTTTTATGAAAGAAAAAATGTTGAATATTTTCAGCCATTTACACGCACATGGTGAAATAAGCTTTAAGGAAGTTGAAACGACTAATTATCTCGTTGCATTATTTGAAGCAGCTGGTTTTCAGCCAAAAAGATTTAAAAATATACCTGGTTTTTCTGTTGAAATTGGTTCGGGCTCACCGAAAATAGGGTTGCGCGCAGATATGGATGCACTATGGCAGGAAGTGGATGGAGAAATGAAGGCAAATCATTCATGTGGGCATGATGCACATATGACGATTGTGACAGGCGTTATGCATCGACTAAAGGAAGTAGGTGAATTCAACGGAACAGTACGCGCTATTTTCCAACCAGCAGAGGAGCTTGGCAATGGTTCTTTAAGCGTCATTCAAGAAGGTGTGATTGATGATTTAGATTATTTTTACGGCGTTCATTTACGACCATTTGATGAAATTGCTTTTCCAAATTGTGCAGCAGGCATTCAGCATGGCTCATGTGCCTTTGTAAAAGGGCAAATTGGTGGCGTGGATCATCACGGTGCGCGCCCGCATAAAGGGGTCAATGCAATTGAAGTAGCTGCTTCTATTGTGCATCATTTAGGGTTAACCTACACAGACCCACATATAGCGGCGACTGCAAAAATGACCAATTTATATGCAGGCTCTGAAAATTTTAATATTATACCCGGCAAAGCAACATTTGGTTTAGATTTACGTGCACAAACGAATGCGATAATGGAGGAATTACAGCAGAAGGTAAAAACAATATGTACGCAATTAAGTGCGTTGCATCAAGTACCCATTACAATTGAGTTTTTTGATTATGTTCCAGCAGCAGTTGTGCATGACGAGGCGGCAGCACTTTTAGCGCAGTCAATTGAGCATGTGTTAGAAAGACCTGCCTTCCCAACGATTATTACGCCAGGTGCAGATGATTTTCATTTTTACACGATTGAAAGGCCGCATTTAAAGGCGACGATGCTTGCTCTAGGGGCAGATGTAATGCCCGGGTTGCATGACCCACATATGCAATTTAATCATCAAGCCATTGTCAATGGGATTGAGATACTAACAGATGTTTGCTTACGCACAATGCAACAAGGGTAATGATGTAGTTAGGATAAAGATTGTTACATAAGCTTTGAGTGAACGTAACAGCAGTTTTACAATCGGCATGTATAATATTTTGAAGCCATAATATTCTTCAAGCAGCGGTTAAGTATTGTCCTCACTGAGTGAAGTTTTACTTTATGTTATGATAAAGGAGCATATAGGAAGGGGGAGAGGAAATGATTTCGATTGGGCTAACAGGCTGGGGAGATCATCCTGCTCTATATTCAACGGTGACGACGGCACGTGATAAACTATTTGATTATAGTGGACATTTTCCAATTGTTGAAGTAGATACATCTTTTTATGCCATTCCAGCCAATCAAAATGTCGAAAAATGGTGCCAGGATACACCTGATAATTTTCAATTTATATTAAAGGCTTATCAAGGAATTACAGGACATTTGCGTGATGAGTTACCATATGAGACGCGGAATGATATGTTTCAAGCCTTTTTAGAATGTGCACATACATTTCAGCGCTTAAATAAGCTAGCGATGGTGCTTGTACAATTTCCTCCTTGGTTTGATTGCACAACGAAAAATGTTAATTATATTCGCTATGTCAAACAGCAATTACCGAATTTGCCATTAGCGATAGAATTTCGCAATCAAACTTGGTATGCTCCGCAAATGAGGGAGAAAACATTGCACTTTTTACAGGAGCACAACTTTATTCATACTGTTTGTGATGAACCGCAGGCAGGGACGGGCTCTGTTCCGCTCGTACCTGTTGCGACAGCAGATAAGGTGCTATTTCGTATTCATGGTCGCAATGTGCATGGCTGGCGCAATAGTGGCAATGCACATAATTGGCGCAAAGTTCGTTTTCTATATGATTATAATGAAGATGAGCTACAATCAATAGCATCCTATGTAAGGCAATTGCGGCAGCAGGCGCAGGGAGTTTATGTACTGTTTAATAATAACTCTGATTATCATGCCGCGCCAAACGCACAGCGCCTAAAGGAAATACTGGGCTTGCACTTTGAAAATTTATCACCAAAACAACTAAATATTTTTGAAGGGGAATTTTAATGGAATTTATATTGTTATTTATTATTGCGATGACCTCCGGTATTATAGGGGCGCTTGTTGGATTAGGTGGGGGAGTTATTTTAGTACCTGCTACGCTATTTATAGGTATTAATTTAGGGCTGATTCCAGATATTACACCACAAACGGTTGTTGGTCTATCTGTTGTGATGATGATTTTTACAGGTCTCGCCTCTACAGTAACACAAATGAAGTCAAAAACGGTAGATTATAAAACAGGCTTTATTTTCTTTGCGGGTAGTGTACCAGGGACGATGCTTGGTGCATGGATTAATAAAGGGTTAGATTTGCCATCATTTAATTTATATTTTGGTATTTTATTAATTATTCTATCGATTATTTTATTAGTACGTGATAAATTAAAGCCTGTTTATTGGTTTGTCGAGCATGGAAAGAAGCAAACATATATAGATAGTGAAGGCAAGGAATATGTGTATGGTTACCCCATTTGGTTTGCCTTTTTATTAACATTTGCAGTCGGCTGTATGTCGGGGCTGTTTGGCATCGGTGGTGGCTCGATGATAGTTCCGGCAATGCTGATTTTATTCTTATTCCCACCGCATGTGGCTATTGCTACATCGATGTTTTTAGTATTTTTAACATCGATTGTCAACTCTGCTTCGCATATTTATTTAGGAAATGTCCCGTGGCTATATACATTACCGGTTATTCCGGGAGCATATATTGGAGCAAAATATGGTGCAAAATTAAATAAAAAGTTAAAATCAGAAACATTGGTACTTGTATTGCGAATCATTCTATTGTTGTTAGGTGTTCGTTCTATTATAGATGGGCTATTTTGATGCTAAAATAACAGATGGAGCCTCAGGCGAATATTATCGATTTTTAAAGAAAGCTGGTGTGCATTGTGCAAGAAAGAATTCATTTTTTTCATACGAACGATTTACATAGTCATTTTGAATTTTGGATGCGTACGCAGAATTATATTCATGCACAACGTACATTATTAGCTGCACAAGGTGAGCCTAGCTTTTTACTAGATATTGGCGACCATATTGATCGTTCAAATATTTATACGGAGGCAACGAAAGGCAAAGGCAATGTTCAACTATTGAACGAGGCACAATATGATGTTGTGACGCTTGGCAACAATGAGGGAATTACATTTGCTACTGAAGACTTAGAAGCACTGTACGAAGATGCACAGTTTGAAGTTGTTGTTGCTAATTTATATGCATCAAAAGGGGAGCAGCCTGCATGGCTTAAGCCGTATACTATTTTAACGACGAAATATGGAACGAAAATTGGGGTTGTAGGTGCAACTGCACAGTTCGAAGCATTTTATCGTTCGTTAAGCTGGCAAGTAACGGAGCCGAGAATTGCGATTATCCAGATTGTCGAGCAGTTAAAGGAGCAGGTGGATATTCTCATTTGCTTATCTCATTTAGGAAAGACAGAGGATGAGCTACTTGCAGATGAATGCCCTGAAATCGACGTAATTTTTGGGTCACATACACATCATCTATTCGAGACAGGAAAATTCATTGGAGAGGTGCTGCTAACTGGCTGTGGAAAATTCGGTCAATATGTAGGGCATTTAACCATTGACTTTGACCATCAAACGAAAAGGATAACGAAGCAAGAAAAGGTCATCGAGTGTGCATTGCTCCCTAGCCCGAAAGAGGAGCCAGCATTTTTGCAAGGTTTAATGCAAGAAGCGCAGGAAAAGCTAGATAAACCGATTTTTACAGCACCAAAAACGTATAATAAAGAATGGTTTCATTATTCACAGCTTTCCAATTTATTTGCAGAGGCAATGATTCAATATTCAAGTGCAGATTGTGCCCTTTTCAATGCGGGTATTTTTTTAGAGGACTTGCAAAAAGGCTATGTATCAGCATACGACCTTCATCGGATTTTCCCTCATCCAATTAACTTATGTACGATTGAGCTTACCGGTACGGAGCTGAAGGAAATTTATATGCAATCAATGAACGAGGAATGGCCACAACTCCAATTTAAAGGGCTGGGCTTTAGAGGAATTGTATTTGGCAAGCTGTTAACCTATCATTTTGATTTGAATGCCCAGCGTGAGCTAATTATTAATGGTGAAGTGGCAGATTTGCAACGCACATATAAATTGGTGACGCTTGATTTATTTACATTTGGTTATTTTTTCCCGAGTTTTAAATATGCCAAAAAACATTATTACCTCCCTTTATTTTTACGAGATATATTAAAACTTTATGGACAAAATAAATTTAAGTGATGAAAGAGGTCGTCGGAAAAGCTATTTTGAGACGAACTCTTTGCGACGAGTAACCGCAGGTACAAGTATTTTTAGTCAATATTTAATATAGAAACATACTAACATTAGTAGTACAAACCAAGGCCATGGTTTGTGCTACTATTTTTTTATAGTAGAAGTGAAGGAAAGTCGAACAGCTCTTGGGATCATTTTAGAATCCGTATTAAAAACCGACTGACTTCACACCCTTATTTGAATCAGTTTAGTATGTTGGGTCCAAGAGATCGTGTAGAAGAAAATGGAATCGGTAAGGCACTGTGAAGACTTCTATGATTGGCTAAAAAGGAGAAAGTATGATGAAACATGTGGTTGCGTTAGATGTGAGTAAAGGAAAAAGTACCATTGCGATTTATAATCCGTATCGTCAATGTGAATTTGAAGGTGAACTGAATCATACACGTATGGACTTTGAACAATTACATAAGCGAATGAAAGAAATAGCGGAGCGTGACGGTCAAGCACCTGAAATCGTTTTTGAAGCGACAGGTGTTTATTCAAAACCATTGGAAACGTTTCTAATCGATTATGGCTACACCTATTGTCGGATGAATCCACTTGAAGCGAATCTACAAATGGCTTCGATGCGTCGAAATAAAACCGATAGTAGTGATGCGCATGAGTTAGCGAAAACCCATTTTAAAATGGAGCGTGAGCCGACCTATGTGCAGGATGATTATTATGAACAGATGCGTGGACTTACACGTTATTATGATGAGATTGATGAAGAAATCACGCGATTAAAAAGTCGAATGCATGCGTTATTACATTTGAGTTTTCCGGAGTTGGAAGCACTCATTACACCAAGTTCGGCCCTGTTTTTAAATATTGTTCAGCTCTATCCACATCCAGCCCTGTTACTGGCGCATTCGAAAACAGTCATTAAAAATCGGTTAAAAGCCAATACACGAAAAAACCTATCATTCGCACGTGCTAAGGCAAAAGCAGAATGTTTACTAGAGGCTGCTCAAAATAGTTATCCAGCCATTAAAGCTACCGATATTCGTTGTGATCAAATTCGTGACTACGCAGCTCGTATCATGGATTTAGTTGAGAAGAAGGAAACACTTGTGAAACAAATGGTGGAGATGTCACAGGAACGCAAAGAATACCAAGTGCTTCGTTCGATTCCGGGCGTTGGCGATACAACAGCTTGCCGATTAATCGGTGAATTAGGGGATATTCGCCGCTTTCAGAATGCGAAACAACTAAATGCGTATGTAGGTATTGATATTATGCGTTATCAATCGGGTAACACGCAGTATCGTGATCGTATCAATAAAAGAGGAAATAAGAAGCTACGAAAGATTTTATTTTTTATGATTTGTACGATGATTACGTTACGGAAAAAGACTAACAATCACCTGGTAGATTATTACGATAAATTAAAAACGCAACCTCAGAGAAAGCCTCATAAGGTTGCGATTGTCGCCTGTATCAATAAGTTTCTGAAAATGACGTTTCAGTTAATGACACAAGGCATTCTGTACGATTATGAGTCCGCACTACCAGCTCAGAAATCGTAACCAAAGTAAATTAACTATAGCACAATGACCTTTCGAAAAAAAGAAAATTCGTGAGGTCTCTTTGGCATGCGCAATTTTTTTGTGAGGGTGGGGGTACCCCCACCCTCACAAAAAAGTCTTTTCAAAACTTTAATTATTTTCTTAAAAACTATTGACTGGAGGTAAGAAGAAGGGCTGTCCGAAAAGATGTACACTTTTCGGGCAGCCCCTTCCAAATTTTTTGAGCTAATTAGTTGAAGTTAACCTAAAATTGTCACGCCCTGTGACAACGACCTAATTCCTCTTTATCAGCAAGTGTATAGACATTCGCTGAAAGAAATTAAATTATCATGTATGTTGATTTCTTTTTAATTTGAGAGTATTGTTTTACTTGGATTATGAAGGAGCTATCATTTTTTTGCTGAGGCACTTCTATGTGAGCATGAAAAACTGCGGCAAATATGAGTCGAAATGTTGTTGGCTCAATCAATATGCATGATTTTTTCATTTGTACATCTATCTTATTTTGTTTATTACTTATATAATAAAAATAATGTATATAGTAGAATTGGGGTTAAATTATAAATATGCGATTAATATCATTAAATGTTGTGAAAGAAGGCATGGTCATTGGGAAGACGATATGGAATGAAGCGGGTCATCCACTCTTGCACCAAGGCGTTGTCATCAATCACCGAATCATTGAAAGATTGCAACAATTAAACATTCGATATATTTATATAGATGATTTAATATCTGACGGCATACAAATTGAGGAAACAGTCGACCCAATTGTTCGTCATAGAGTAGTTAAAGAAATTACAAAGACATTTGAAACGGTTAGAAACCTTAAAGGGGCACAGGCTTCGTATATTATCGAGCAACAGTCAAAGGCTATTAATGGGATTGTAGAGGGGCTACTTGATACGATTGTTGATAGCCATGAATTTTTAACTATTTTATCAGATGCATATTTATACGATCAATACTTATATCATCACTCTTTCCAAGTTACATTATATTCAATTGCCATTGCGAAGGAATTAGGATATTCCTACGAAGAGTTGCGCTTAATTGGCGTTGGTGCAATCTTGCATGATATTGGAAAGTTATTAGTACCAGCTGAAATTTTAAAAAAACCAGGTGCTCTTACAGAGGACGAATATAATGAAATGAAATTGCATGCTCGTTATGGCTTCGATTTGCTACGTAATCTACATTCCATCTCACTCTTGGTAGCACACTGTGCCTTCCAACATCATGAACGCTTAGACGGAAGCGGCTACCCTAGAGGTCTAGTCGAATTTGAAATACACCCATTTGCTAAAATTATTGCTGTAGCAGATGTATTTGATGCTGTTACATCGAATCGTGTTTATCGTGAAAAAGTACTGCCTTCAGAAGGTATTGCCGTTCTAGAAAAAGATGCTGGGACATTATACGATGCAAAAGTTGTCGAAGCATTGAAAAAATGCGTTGTTCATTATCCGAATGGAACCGTACTTACTTTATCAGACGGACGTCGAGGTATTGTTTCACGACAAAATGAGTTACACCCATCCCTGCCATACATAAGAATTTTTGAGGAAAACGGTGAGATGCTTGTAGCTACATATGAAATCAATTTAGCAAATACATTCAATATTACTATTGAAAAAATAGAAACAGAATTTATCCCTTCTGAATAGTTCCCCCTCCTTGCTCATACGAATAGAGCAAGGGGGATTTTTCTGCTTCTACAACGAAGAAAAATGCGATTCAGGCAACATAAAAAACGAGGAAATACAGCCGTTTTTGTCATTTTGACACTTATCGTTGTCATTATATTATTTTTATATTGGATGAATGCTCGTTTAATGCCAACCTATTTACAATATGCAGAAGTGCAAACGAATAAAGTGGCTTCTTTTGTTGTCAATAAAGCGATTAATGCACGCACTTCTAGCGTATTAGATGTGAATGATATTATTGAAAATTTACCGTCGGGCTCAAGTGAAATGATTACGACAAAGTTTAATACGGAAATCATTAATCGTGTTCGCGCAGAAACACAGGCTTTGGTGAAAGAATATTTAGAGCAAGCGGAAAATGGAGATTTAACACATTTACCAAACTTAGAAAATGTCGAATACGATGTCGGGAAAATGGAAGCGGGCGATGGTATCGTTTTTTTTGTACCACTCGGGCAAGCTGCTAATCTTCCTTTACTCGGAAATTTAGGACCAAAAATACCGATTCGATTTCATATTATAGGGAATGTACATAGTGATGTACAATCCACTATTAGAGAATTTGGTATAAATAATGCCTATGTTGAGGTAAGTATTCATTTAGAGGTGAATGTACAAATTATTGTGCCGTTTGCTACGAAATCATCGACAGTAGAGCAGTATATTCCTGTAGCAATTGGCCTAGTGCAAGGTTCGGTTCCACATATTTATACGAATGGTGGAGAAGGCATACAGCCATCGTTAGAGGTACCTGTCCCTTATGATTAACCAAACGTTCGAAAAACAGTACCTAAGCACGCTTTTTGAATGCCCCGCTATAAATAAAGTTGTTGTAGCGCATGGAATATGGTACATTGACTAAAAGTACTAAAGTTTTATTTTGACTTGCGCGGATGTTCAGCTTCTCGCGCAAATCAAAATAAAGCCTCCGGCAAATATCACAGATTTTGAAGAAGCTTTCCTGTGCATGCTTGAAAAAGCTAGCCGAGGCGTAATTGATTTTATGATAGGGGCGAAATTGGATGACATCTTGTAAACCTACAGCAAAAGAAGAGCACATACGCAAGCCAGACTGGTTGAAAATTAAATTAAATACAAATGAACAATATAAAGGCTTAAAAAAATTAATGCGCGATAACAACTTGCATACAGTTTGTGAGGAAGCGCGTTGTCCAAATATTCATGAGTGTTGGGGAGAGCGTCGTACGGCAACGATGATGATTTTAGGTTCAGTATGCACGCGTGCATGCCGTTTTTGTGCGGTTAAAACAGGTTTACCGACAGAGCTCGATTTAGCAGAGCCAGAGCGCGTAGCAGACTCAGTAAAAATTATGGATTTAAAGCATGTTGTTATTACAATGGTAGCACGTGATGATTTAAAGGATGGTGGCGCGGGCGTATTAGCGGAAACAATTCGTGCGATTCGTCGTAAAAGTCCAGCGACATCTGTTGAAGTATTGCCATCTGATTTAGGTGGGATAGAAGAAAATTTACAGATGGTTATGGATGCGAAACCGGATATTTTAAATCATAATATCGAAACGGTGCGTCGCTTAACACCGAGAGTTCGTGCACGAGCAAAATATGATCGCTCTTTAGAGTTTTTACGTCGCTCAAAGGAAATGCAGCCAGATATCCCGACAAAATCCTCATTAATGATTGGTCTAGGTGAAACATGGGATGAAATTTTAGAAGTGATGGATGATTTGCGTGCAAATAATGTAGATATTATGACAATTGGTCAATATTTGCAGCCGACGAAAAAGCATTTGTCGGTTAAAAAATATTATTCTCCGCTAGAATTCGGGAAGCTTCGCAAAATTGCAATGGAAAAAGGCTTTAGTCACTGTGAGGCAGGTCCATTAGTGCGCAGTAGCTACCATGCAGATGAGCAAGTAAATGCAGCAACAAAAGAACGTCAGGCACAGGCGAAAGCATAGCCATGTGCAAATAGATAGGTGGTATTTCAATGATTGTTGCAGAAGGTTATATTTATGAAGTAATCGAAAATGTGCGAGAAGGCTTTAATGAAGAAGTATTTTTAGAGCGATTCTCAGATATTTTGACGAAATATGATTATATCGTAGGAGATTGGGGATATGGTCAGCTTCGTCTAAAAGGATTTTTTGATGATCGCAATCACAAATCTACCTTTGATACAAAAATCAGTACATTTGAGGATTATTTATTTGAATACTGTAATTTTGGCTGCGCTTATTTTATCGTTCAAAAAATAGGGCGAGCACCACAGCAGGAAGTTGCAGTTGATACAGAGGAATTGATAGAAGAACTATAAAGTAACTAAGTTTCACAGTCTAAAAAATAAGGCTGTCCAAAAGGGTATTCCTTTTCGGACAGCCTTATTTTTTACATTAAATACTGGTTCTATAATATTTGTTGGGGTGTACACACAATTTGGATAAAAAAAGACACGTACTCACCGATTTCTTTTATACTTGAATTGTTGAGAAACAAGTAAGAGAAAGGTGAGACGTGTATATGAATTTTATCATGAATATCCCTGGATTAAAAGGAGTTATTATCGAGAAGGTGGAGGAGCTTGGAGAGCGGACTTGCCTTTATGTGTCTCTTCCTAAAAAACCTCATTGCTGCCCGAACTGCGGGGAAACTACACAGAAAATCCATGATTACCGCATGCAGAAAGTCAAGCATTTGAAGTGGTTTGAACGGTTGACTTGCCTGTTTTACAGACGGCGCCGTTATGCGTGTTCTTGCGGAAAAAGGTTCTCTGAACACGCTCCATTTGTGGAAAGGTATCAGCGCTTCACAAAGGAATGGAATCAGGTGGCACAGGTGCGCTCCGTGAAAGCCAAGACGTTTAAAGAAGCCGGTGAGGTTCTCGGTGCCTCTAGTTCCACCATCATCCGCCGCTTTCAGTCAGCCGCAAAAACGCAGATGGCAGAAGGCGTGCGCCTGCCGAAAGCCATTGCGATTGATGAATATAAAGGAGATACAGACGAAGGAAAATTCCAACTGATCATTGCGGATGCAAAAACCCGGGAGCCGCTTGATATCCTACCCAACCGGCGGAAAGAAACGATTCAGGACTATCTGCGCCAATATGGTCAGGGCGTGGAGCTGGTGGTGATGGACATGAATCCAAGCTTCAAAGCAGCAGTCAAAAAAGCATTGAGTCGGCCCGTCATCATTGCAGACCGGTTCCACTATTGCCGGTACATCTACTGGGCGTTGGATGAGGTACGGCGAAAAGTGCAGAAGGAATGGCACGCATATGACCGGAAGAAGTGTAAGCGGATGCGTCATGTGCTCTATAAACGGGCATCTAAACTGACCCGAAAAGAACGCTGGTATGTGGACCGTTATTTGGGGATGTCTGAAGAATTACGGCAGGCATACGAACTGAAAGAAGCTTATTGCGAATGGTTTGACTGGGCTAAAACAGCAGAAAATGTAGTAGAAGTAAAAAGGCGGTTAGAAGTATTTTATCAGGAAGTGGAAACGAAGCAGATTCATGCGTTTTTAAAGGCCATTAAAACTTTTAGAAACTGGCAGGTAGAGATTTTGAACAGTTTTAACTTCCCTTATTCCAATGGATTTTTAGAAGGCATTAACAACAGAACAAAAGTGATGAAACGCAACGCATATGGCTTTCGGCGTTTCGATCACTTCAAAGCAAAAATCTTATTAAACATTCGGTATAGAAATATCGGGGTTCATTTGGGGTGACGTGAATTTTACCTCACCCCAACATTTGACGTTGAACCTAAATACTTGCGCCTGCGGTTACTCGTCGCAGAAAATACTTGCTCCTGCGATTACTCGTCGCAGAAAATACTTGCTCCTGCGATTACTCGTCGCAGAAAATAATTGCTCCTGCGATTACTCGTCGCAGAAAATAATTGCTCCTGCGGTAGTCACAATAAATTGTCATTAACTTTGTCTCAAAAAAGCTTTTCAAACACGCCCTTTTAGCATGCTGCGTGAGTCCTTAGCTTAGTAGCTCTGTCAAATACGCACGCAAATCAGCTGTCTCTTCCTCGGTGCGATTGTAGACGTGCTCTAAATAGCCCGGCTCCTCTACATCGTCGGGACCGATAATCGCAAAGCGACCGAACTGAATATCTAAAACAAGTACTTTACCAAAAAAGCGTCCACTTTGTAATATCGCTAAATCATAACGCTGTGTTTTGCCTGCGAAGCTAACGAAGCGCGTTTTCGTATCCTCTACATCATCATATAAGAAAAATCTTTCCATTTGAATTTCTATCTCCTTTTCGTATCTCTAGAATATGTTACTATAGATAAGAAAACACTATCAACTATTTAGGTACTAGGAGGCGTTTTGAATGTATTTCGTAGATCGAAATAAAATTTCATTAAACTTACAACATTTAGATACATTGCTGGCGATTTTTGAAGAGCAAGAAAATTGGCTTGAAAATGATATGACAAAGCTAGCACTTGAGCGTATCGGTCATAATGTAATGGAATCGATGATGGACGTTGGTAATTTAATGATTGATGGCTTTATTATGCGCGACCCGGGCAGTTATGAAGATATTATCGATATATTAGTAGATGAGAAAGTCATTTCACCAGATATGGACGCGTCTCTAAAAGCTGTTGTAGGCTTGCGTAAAATGCTTGTACGCGAATTTATTCAAGTGGATGATGAAGAAGTCATAAAAGTGCTTTCAGGCTCGTTAGGGGCCTTAAAACAGTTTTCAGGCAAAGTGCAAGATTATTTAACGAATGAGCTTGGACCTGTTTCCGCATTTTTGCCTGAGGATAAATAAATGAAGCGCTATAAAGCATATTGTTTTGATTTAGACGGAACGGTTTATCGTGGAAACAAAGGGATTGACAGTGCCATTACCTTTATTCATAAATTGCAACAGGAGGGCATTGAACCGTTTTATGTAACGAATAACTCTTCAAAAACGCCTGTGCAATTGCAGCAAAAATTAGCGGCATTAGGCATTGCTGCGCCTTTAGAGCATATTTATTCGAGCGCAGTCGTGACGGCGACATATATAAGTGAGCGATTTCCCCAGCAAAAAGTGCAGCTTATTGGCTCGGATGGTATTCGAGAGGCCCTGCAATCCCAAGGGATACATATTACAGATGAAGCGGATGCAAAGGTTTTTGTGATGGGGATTGATCGAGAGGTAAATTATTCAAAGCTAGTAAATGCCTGCTTGGCTGTGCAGAATGGTGCACATTTAATTGCTACAAATGAAGATGTTAAATTTCCAACAGAGCAAGGCTTCGTGCCTGGCAATGGCTCCTTTGTAAGGCTTGTAGCAAGCGTAGGAGGTGTAGAGCCTGTCTTCATTGGCAAGCCATCACCAATTATGTTAGAAGCGATTGCCTCAACACATCATTATTGTAAAAATGAAATGGTATTGATTGGCGATAATTATCAAACGGATATTTTATGCGGCATTCGCTTTGGCTGTGATACGGTTCATGTGAATACAGGTGTTACTCCTACAGAGCAAGCCCAATTGCAGAAAGAACGACCTACTTATTGCTTGAGCTCGTTGGAAGAGTGGCTGTAAAACAGAAGAATAAAAGCTATATCAAAATTATTTTGATATAGCTTTTTGTTGTTTATTCAAAATTGTTGACTCATAAATTAAATGCAATAGGTATTTATGATGATTTTCAAAATGGAATATATGTTTTCATGAAAATAAAAAAATTGCAAGAGTTGTTTTTTTAAAATCGAGTATGATACAATAAATGCAGTTCAAAATAAACACTATATATAGTGTTGTTTTTCTGAAAAACGCACTACATATAGGAAATATAGCGAGGATGGCTATATAAAGGGCTTTCCTCATACATCTAGCGCGTTACCTTGTTCAGATTTTGTATAGATTATAAGTATACATGGCGAGAAAAAAATGGAAAATTAAAATTTAGTTTTCTAGCAATAAGAATTGTTCGCAATAATTATGCTAATACATAATCGTTTCACTTGTATATGTGGCAAAGCACAATGGTACATGCTATGAAAAAATAAATGGAAAGAGGTTATCGTAATGATCTTGTACACAAAAACAGTTTGTCCAAAATGTATGTTTGTTAAATCGGAGTTAAATGAAGCTGGTTTAGAGGGGCGCTACGAAACAGTTAATATAGATTTAGATGCTGCGGCAAAAGAGAAAATCGTCAATGCAGGTTTCTTAACGGTTCCGATTTTAGAAATCGACGGTCAGCTAATCCATGATTTTTCACAAATTAACGAAGAGATTAGCAAGCTAGTTGGATGATTGTCTTTGCAAGCAGGACAGGAAATGTGCGCTTTATCATCAATCAGCTCCAATTACCGAACATTGAGATGACGAAGGGGCTCAAGCTTTCTGAGCCCTATTTATTATTTACTTATACGGATGGACTTGGTACAGTGCCACAAATAGTAGAGGAATTTTTGCAAGAAAACGCTACGTTTTGTAAAGGTGTGATTGCAAGCGGCAATTCCAATTTTGGGCACAATGTTTTTTGCGGCTCCGCCGATAAAATAAATGCCACTTATCAAATACCGATTGTTCGCAAACTAGAGCTTCGGGGATTTGCACACGATTATGAAGCAATTCGAGAATATTATCAAACTGTTATTGAAGGTGGGGAAAAGATTTGAAAGAGTATTTAAAGCTCAATAATGATTTATTGAATAGTTATAGCTCGACAGGTATTTTAGATTTGGACAAGGATAAAGAAGCGACACGTAAGTATTTTTTAGAAAATGTCAATGTGAAAATGCGTTATTATATAGACTTGGAAGAAAAGCTTAAATATTTAATCGATGAAGGATACTATGAAAGAGATTTTTTAGAAATGTATCCGATGGAATTTATTAAAAGGTTATTCAAAATAGCTTATTCTTATAAATTCCGTTTTCCATCCTTTATGAGTGCCAGCAAATTTTATGAAAGCTACGCAATGAAAAGCCGTGACGGTCAAGAGATTTTAGAGAAATATGAGGATCGCATTACGATTATTTCGTTATATTTAGCACAGGGAGACCAAAGCCTTGCAGAGCGTGCTGTACGCAGTATTATGGAGGCATATCAGCCCGCGACACCAACGGCACTAAACAGCGGTAAAAAGGCGCGTGGTGAGCTAGTAAGCTGCTTTAAATTGACGGTTGATGATACGATGAATTCCATCGCAGAAAATATCGGTTATTGCCTAGAGCTTTCTCGTTTAGGGGGAGGCGTAGGAACATTGTTAACGGATTTACGCCCATTAGGCGACCCGATTAAAGGGATTTTAAATCGTGCTAGCGGCGTTATGCCTGTTGCTAAGCTATTAGAAAACTCTTTCTCCTATTCCAACCAGCTAGGGCAGCGCAATGGCTCAGGCGTTGTCTATTTGAATATTTTCCACGGTGATATTGAAGAATTTATTTCATCGAAAAAGCCTAACGCTGACGAAAAAATTCGCTTAGCGACATTATCGACAGGGGTTATTATCCCATCGATTTTCTTTGAGCTAATGAAGCGTGACAAAGATATTATTTTATTTAGCCCATACGATATTTATCGTGAATATGGCAAGCGCATGTCCGAAATTAGCATGACGGAAATGTATTATGAATTGCTTGATAATCCGAACATTCGAAAACTAAAGCGCATTAATGCACGTAAGCTTTATACGGAAATTAAAAAGACACAATTTGAATCGGGCTACCCATTCGAGGTGTTTGATGATAATGTCAACGAAAATCACGCATTAAAAGGCCTAGGCCGAGTGAAAATGTCGAATTTGTGTACAGAAATTTTACAAGTACAAACGACGAGTGATATTACAGATATGGATCAGCCAAATGTTTACGGCTTAGATGTATCGTGTAACTTAGGCTCTATCGACATTTACCGCGCAACAAAAAGCGAAAACTTTGAAGAGCTTATTACGACAAGTATGCAGCTCTTAACGAATGTATCATTAATGACAAATATTAAAAATGTGCCATCTGTAGCGAAGGCGAATAAATTAATGCATTCTGTTGGTCTTGGGGTAATGAACCTTCATGGTCATTTAGTGCAATCGAATATTTTATATGGTTCACCAGAGTCAATTGAATTTGTCGATTACTTTATGGAAGCATTAAATTACTATTCATTACAAGCATCTATGCAAATTGCCAAAGAGAAGGGTGAAACATTCTATCGTTATGAGGAGAGCGAATACGCCAACGGTAATTACTTTGACTCTTATATAGCAAAAGAAGAGAGAGAGCCATCGAAAGCGGTTAAAGAAGCATTAGGTAATGTGCCGCTAATTACTGCTGCAATGTGGCAGGAGTTAAAAGAGCAGGTAGCTGAGCATGGCGTATTTAACGCCTACCGCCTAGCTGTTGCACCGACAGGCAGTATTTCCTATATTCGCAGCAGCACAGCATCACTTGCACCATGTACAGAGCGCGTGGAAATTCGAGACTATGCAGATAGTCGTACAATTTATCCGATGCCGTTTTTAAATAATGATAATCGTCATTTATATGTGGAAGCATATGAAGTTGATCCATATAAATTAATCGACCTATATGTAGCAGCACAAAAGCATGTCGATCAAGGAATTTCAATGACATTATATGTAACTGATCGTTGGACAACAGAACAATTAGCGAAAGTGTATATTTATGCTTGGATGAAGGGCATTAAAACAGTATATTACGTGCGTCAACGATTACAAACTTTAGAGGAGTGTGTATCATGCTCAATTTAAAACCATATGAGGCGGTTAACTGGAATAAGCCGACAAGCGATTTGGCGAAAGTATTTTGGGACCAGCAATGGAAGCAAATGTGGCAGCCAGAGGAGATTGCTGTATCAAAGGATATTAAACAGTGGAAAGACTTTGAGCACCAAGATACGTACAAAAAAGTATTCGGTGGCTTAACATTGTTAGATACGGTGCAAACGAATATCGGCATGAACGAAATTGCGAAATATAATAATGATTTGCAGGAAAAAGCCGTATTAACTGTTTTCGGCTCTTTTGAAGCGATTCATGCAAAATCCTATTCGTATATTTTTACAACGTTATGTAATAACGATGAAATTGATGCGGTCTTCGAGTGGGTTAAGAAAAACGAATTTTTACAATATAAGGCGAAACGCATTAGCGATGTTTATTTAGCAATTAAAGAAAACGATGATGAGTCATTATGGAAAGCGATGTTTGCTTCTGTTATGCTAGAAAGCTTTTTATTCTACTCCGGCTTTTTCTACCCGCTTTATTTAGGTGGGCAAGGTACTTTGCGTAATAGCGCGGAAGTTATTTCCCTCATTTTACGTGACGAATCAATTCATGGTGTAGCAATTGGCTTCTTTGCACAAAATATTTTCCGTAAATTCTCTCCAGAAAAGCAAGACGAGCTAAAAGTATGGGGCTATGAGCTATTGTTAGACCTGTACCAAAATGAAATGAAGTATACGGAAGATATCTATGCTGAAACAGGGCTTTCCCCAGAAGTAAAAGCTTATGTGCGCTTCAATGCAAATAAAGCGTTAATGAACTTGGGCTTAGATACGATGTTCCCTGAGGAGGAAGTAAACCCAATTGTTATGAATGGTATTCGTAACGAAGGTTCAACATACGATTTCTTCTCTCAAAAAGGCTCAACATATGCACTAGCAAAAGTTCAGCCAATTACAGATGAAACGTTTAATTTTGATTTTTTAGAGAAGTAATTTGATGAAAAAGAAGCGTCCAAAAACAGTGCATTGCTATGTTTTGGACGCTTTTTGTGATGCTTAAGCAAAGGAATCATAAAGAAGAGCTTTTTGAAAATGAGCTAAATTCAGAGCTTAGCTGCTTTCTTTTGAATTTAAAATAAGGGCACAGCTAACCTTTCACTGCACTGAGGAGAAGTTCGACTTTTGAAATAGTCCCCTTGTTCACATAGCCTAAATTTTAAATTGGCACATAAGGTTCCTCTTTGGATATAGTTCGTGTATGATTAGAATTATATTGAAAGAGGAGTAGAAGTTTTTATGAAACAATTTGCAAACAAATTACAAAATCATGTTCGCGACTTTCATATCGCGTTTAAACACCCTGCACCAGAGCAGCTTGTGCCAATGGAGCGAGAGCGAGCAATTAACCGTAGCGTTTGGACAGCCGAGGAGGCGATTGAGTTTATTGCAGCTTCTTGTTCAACGAAGGAGGAGTTTGCGGCAAGCTACGAGTATTTTTTAGCTGGTATTCAAAAGGCATATGAAAAATCATTAAATGGCGAGTTTCCTCAAAGCACTGAAGAAAAAGTAATTGCCCAAGCAGATGCTTTAGCAGACCAATTATATTTTTCATTCGGTTCGGCAGTAGAAATCGGAGTAGATATTGAGCCCGTTTTTGATATTGTACAAGGCGCAAATATGTCGAAGCTTTTCACAGATGAGAATGGCAATAAATACGCGAAATGTCGTGAAGATGGAAAAATTATTAAGTCACCAAACTTTTATAGTCCAGAGCCATTTATTAAAGAAGAAGTGTTAAAACAGATGAAATAATAAAGAGCGTCCAAAAAGCGTGCATAGCACTGCTTTTTGGACGTTTTGTTTGTGTTTTATTGAAAGAATAGCCATTTTAAAATAAATAAATAAAGTCCATACCTCCATAACCACAAAGACACCTCAGTGTTTTCGAACAGCATCATTAAAAACACTGAATTTTAGGCCTCTTATTTATTACCAAAGAGGGTTTTCTTCAATATAAGCATATATTTTTTGAGTCAACTCGCTAGGTGTGTCAGCCTCAACAAGCTCTCCATTGACAAGCGCATAAAAGCATTCAGAGCATTTTGTGCAAAAGCTTAGGCAGCCATATTCAAGAACATCAATATTGGGGTCTTTTTCAAGCACCTCAAATGTTTCTTGTGCGCCGTTTGCTAAATTGCTAATACAAAATTCAACCATTGGATTCACTACAAGTCACCTCACAATTGTATGCTACTTTTTTTTAGTAATTACGTCAAACAACATATTTTGTGAAATGTTTCACAAAATATTTCGGAACATATTGTGAAACATATCACAATGAGCTATACTCTTATTGAATAGTTAATCTTATATCAATTTCGCCTCGGCTAACATTTTTGAAAAATTTGTGACAACTGCCAGAGGCATTCTTTTAGTTCAGTAGGTATTTGGGCATTTGCTGGATGAAGGAAAGGGGGCACGCCATTTCTACTGAGGGGGAGAAATGGGTACTCTGTTTTAATGAAAATAAGTAAAAGGAGCTCAGCATATGAGAAAATTAGTACTATTAGGTGGGGGCTATGGAAATATGCGTATACTGCTACGCCTATTACCGAATAATTTCCCACAAGATACCGAAATTACTTTAATTGACCGCACATCATTCCACAGCTTAAAAACAGAATTTTATGCACTTGCAGCAGGGACTTCGACGGATAAAGAGATTCGTGTAGCCTTCCCAGAGCATCCGCGCTTAAAAACTATTTTTGGTGAAGTTATTCGCATTGACCGAGAGGATAAAACGGTTTATTTGGAGGGCGGTCAAGAAGTAAAATATGATGATTTAGTAATTGGGCTTGGCTGTGAAGATAAATATCACGGAGTACCTGGTGCCAAGGAGCACACATTCAGTATTCAAACAATTGCTAAATCGCGAACAACATTTGAAAAGCTATGTGGTTTACCACCAGGCTCAACGGTAGCTATAGTAGGCGCAGGTTTGTCAGGTATTGAATTAGCTAGTGAACTACGTGAAAGCCGTGCAGACTTAAATATTAAATTATTTGACCGTTCAACACGTATTTTACGAGATTTTCCTGAAAAGCTAAGTAATTATGTGAAATCATGGTTTATTAAACATAATGTTGAAGTAATCGCTGAATCGAATATTACAAAGGTTGAAGAAAATCATCTTTATAATCATGATCAAGTAATCGAAGTAGATGCTGTTGTTTGGACAGCAGGGGTGCAGCCTGTGAAAATTGTACGAGACATGGAAGTGGAGAAAGATAAATTCGGTCGCCCAATTGTCACAAACTACTTTACATTACTAAATGATGAACATGTTTTTGTTGTTGGAGACTGCGCTTCATCTGATTTACCGCCAACAGCACAGCTTGCAGAGGAGCAAGGAGAGCGTATTGTAAAGGTATTACGCCATCGTTGGAATAATGAACCGCTACCAGCAACGATGCCAGAAATTAAACTAAAGGGCTTTATGGGCTCGCTAGGGAAGAAACAAGGCTTTGTTCATTTAGCAGATACAACAGTAACCGGGCGTATTGCTCGTTTAATGAAATCAGGCTTGCTTTGGATGTATAAGCGTCAAAACAATTAAGGCAAAAAGGAAAGCAGGCTGGCGCGTCGCTTTCCTTTTTGCTGTTAGTTTGAAGGGAGGATGGTTGAAAAAGGGCTTGCTTCTTTTTGAGAAGCTAAAAACAGTTGATTCAAAGTCTTTTCTTGTGGTAACGCATTAAAAGAAGGTTTTCATCGTATCTTCCTTACTTAAGGTAAGCATAGTTAAAGCCAGTGTTTATCACACTTTCAAAGGAAGTCTTGCTAAGTCAACATTTTATCCCGCATTAACGGGCAGTAAGACTCTCACTTCAAGACTTAAGTGAAAATCGGCTTAAGGATAAGTGGGAGATCAACTGCCCGTAAAAACCCGATTGATTGAAGCTTCACTTTATTTCAATACCGATAAAAGCGTTTAACTAGCTGGCAACTGTACGACTGAACATCTAAACTTTTATTCCGATGTGTAGCCTAGTTTTTCGAGTGCGGCGTAAACAGGCTTAATTTGGATATAGCCTTCGCCAACGACTTCGTCATTAATTAAAACGAGCGGATAGAAAAATTCATCCTCTTGAATGCGATTTGCATAGTCGATATCACGTTTATCGCCTAAATCGCCTTCAATATCAATATAGCGAATTGTAAATGGTTGATTCGGATATTTGCGATCAATAGCTGCTTGTAGCCACTCATATGTGTCTTTAGAAGAAGGTGCATTGACACAGCTCGCACAAATAATATCTGCTCCGTATATTTCGATTACTGCTTTAGATGCTGTCATATAAAATCCAACCTTTCGTAATACAATATTGGCTTTTTTCTCTCCTTCACATTATAATGATTTTAATGAAAGGAGTCGAGAAAAATGACAGAATTAGAACAACGCGAACAAGTACAGGAAGTTTTAGATAAATTACGCCCGTTCTTATTACGTGACGGTGGGGATTGTGAATTAGTAGATATTGAAGAAGGTATCGTAAAATTACGTTTACTAGGTGCATGCGGTAGCTGTCCAAGTTCTACAATTACATTAAAAGCTGGTATTGAACGTGCATTATTAGAGGAAGTACCGGGAATTGTTGAAGTAGAGCAAGTATTCTAATATAGCTTACCTGAAAAAGTGGCATTGGAAGCAATTTGCATCCAAATGCCACTTTTTTTGTTTGAATATCATGTATAATAAGTAGGTATGTTTTTTTATAAAGGAGTTTATTTATGGGTCAACAGCAAGAACAATGGACATCAAGATTAGGATTTATTTTAGCAACTGCCGGCTCTGCAATAGGGCTGGGAGCTATTTGGAAATTCCCTTATATCGCTGGAGTTTCCGGTGGAGGAGCATTTTTCCTCATTTTTTTAATTTTTACGCTTTTCGTTGGGCTGCCAATCCTATTAGCGGAGTTTGCCATTGGTCGTGGCTCGCAAAGGGATGCAGTTTCAGCTTATTTAACATTTGCACCTAATTCAAAATGGCATTTTGTTGGAATACTCGGCATGATTACATGCTTTATTTTGCTATCATTTTATAGTGTTGTTGGTGGTTGGATTATTCTTTACATGGTTCAAGCGGTAATTGGAAATTTATCTGGACTTTCTGAAACTGCGTATGCGCCGCTATTTAATGATTTTATTGCGAATCCTCTCTACGCAATTTTATTCCAATTTATTTTTATGGCAATTACCATTTTCGTCGTGGCAAAAGGGGTTCAACAAGGAATTGAACGAGCAGGTAAAATTATGATGCCTGCATTATTTATTTCTTTCCTTATTTTAATTATTCGCTCGTTAACATTAGATGGTGTTGGAGAAGGTCTTCACTTTTTCTTATATCCGGATTTTTCAAATATGAGCTCGAAAACAATTTTATTTGCACTTGGGCAATCGTTTTTCTCAATTAGTGTAGGTGTTTCTGTAATGGTAACGTATAGCTCTTATTTATCGAAAAACGAGGACTTACCAAAATCAGCATTAACAATCGTGCTGATGAATTTATTTATTTCACTATTAGCAGGGCTTGCTATTTTCCCGGCTGTCTTTTCCTTTGGCTTTGAGCCGACTGAGGGGCCTGGTTTATTATTCGTCGTGCTACCAGCTGTTTTCAATCAAATGCCGTTTGGGACATTTTTCTTATTAGTCTTTTTAATTCTTTTCCTATTTGCTACACTAACTTCTGCATTTTCGATGCTAGAAATTATCGTGGCAGCAGTAACAAAGCAAGATAGAAAAAAACGAAAAAGCACGACATGGATTACAGGTCTGCTGATTTTTATCGTTGGTATTCCTTCAGCGTTATCCTACGGTATGCTAAGTGATTTTACGATTTTTGATAAGACAATATTCGATGCAGCGGATTATCTGGTCTCCAATATTTTAATGCCATTAGGGGCGTTATTAATTGCTATTTTCGCGGGTTTTGCTATACCTCGAAACACATTGCTAACAGAAATTAGTGATGGGGCAAGCTATGCCAAGAGGTTATTTGCCATATGGCTCATAGCGATTAAATATGTAGCACCAATTGCTATTATTATTGTCTTTTTAGATGCAATCGGTATATTAAATTTTTAACGGCTTTATTATGTGGAAAATATAAATAGTTCTTTAAAATTGAAAAGGGTTTAGATTGTCTCGACAGCGCTATGTTCGCGCTGTCGCTAATTCATAAGAAAGGGGCTGTACGAAAAGTGTATATCTTTTCGTACAGCCCCTGCTTCTATCTTAAATGTTTGTACCTGTCGCTTCGCTTTCAGCACTAAACTCGGTTACACGTCGCAAAGAAGTCGTCTCAAAAATGACTTTTCAGACGACCCCTTTACTGTTTTGCTCGCTCCTCGCGAATAATTTCCCATTGCTCCTTAGCCATGTCAACAAGCCTTGCTTCACCACCAACACGTTGGCTTTCAATAACCTTTGAAAAGAAGCGTGTTGCCATTTCGAAATCACCTATTCGGCGTGACAGCTCACCAACCATATACATAATTCTTACGCCAGACATTTGTGTATTGGCATAATCCTCAGTAGAATAAGATTCCATATACTGATCGCGTGCCACATGCAAAAAGCGCTCTTCTTGCTCTTTATTGTTTAATGACCGGTAGAGCCAAGCTAAACGAAGTGTCAGCCCAGCTACTGTGACAAAGCGCTCTTTTTTGATTGTAGCACTAAGCCAAGCAAGCTTATATGCTTGAATTGCTTGAAAAACAGTGCGTTCGCCTTTAAAGGATTGGTGTACCCATTTACTTGATATTTGTTCATTTATTTGCTCAGACACACCCGGTGCAAAGTACTTTGAATAGTCTTCTGTAAAGGAAAATCCACAATGCTCACAAACAAAAACATTATAGTAAAGCGCATTTACATTGTCATCCTCATAAATAGGCTGAAAGTCGGATTCAGTTGATTTGACTTTAATAAATTTCGTTCGTATTTTAAAAGTAGGAAAACTTTTTTTACAATGCAAACAATCTACTTTTTTCTCGTAAAAAGGTGAGATTTCCATCAAATATTCACGCCCCTCATTTATATACATAGTATTATTATAACACTTTTATTTAAGAAGAAAGTATGAAATAAGTCGAAATACAAACAGTTTTGTTGGCACATTGAGGCGCTCTTGATATGATAGGAGTAAGAAAGAAGGTGACTGTGATGAGTACAAAACAAGTTGTTGAATTGACAGAGGCGGCAGCGTTTCAGGTGAAGGAAATGATGACACATAATGAGGAAGAAGGCTCTTATTTGCGCGTCGCGGTTAAAGGTGGCGGTTGTAGCGGTCTTTCATACGGAATGGCCTTTGATACAGAACAGCATGAGGACGATTTTTTAGATGAGCAATATGGCTTGCAAATCGTCGTATCAAAGGAAGATGCAGGCATTTTACAAGGAACGAAAATCGATTTTAAACAATCACTTATGGGTGGTGGCTTCACCATCGATAATCCAAACGCCCTTGCATCATGCGGCTGTGGCACATCTTTCCGTGCAGCAGGACGTGAGAGCACGCCTGAGGTTTGTGAGTGACAAAGTAGGATTGTGAATTGAGTATACACAATCCAAATAATATATAAACACAACCTTAAATTAGCCTATTTAGGGTTGTGTTTTATCGAGCCCTCTTGATTTGTGTGTTACAGAACATCACAAATTGAGGTGGCTTTTTTGTATATTTACGGAAAATAAGTTAAATAGGTTCTATAATATTTGTTGGGGTGTACACACAATTTGGATAAAAAAAGACACGTACTCACCGATTTCTTTTATACTTGAATTGTTGAGAAACAAGTAAGAGAAAGGTGAGACGTGCATATGAATTTTATCATGAATATCCCTGGATTAAAAGGAGTTATTATCGAGAAGGTGGAGGAGCTTGGAGAGCGGACTTGCCTTTATGTGTCTCTTCCTAAAAAACCTCATCGCTGCCCGAACTGCGGGGAAACTACACAGAAAATCCATGATTACCGCATGCAGAAAGTCAAGCATTTGAAGTGGTTTGAACGGTTGACTTGCCTGTTTTACAGACGGCGCCGTTATGCGTGTTCTTGCGGAAAAAGGTTCTCTGAACACGCTCCATTTGTGGAAAGGTATCAGCGCTTCACAAAGGAATGGAATCAGGTGGCACAGGTGCGCTCCGTGAAAGCCAAGACGTTTAAAGAAGCCGGTGAGGTTCTCGGTGCCTCTAGTTCCACCATCATCCGCCGCTTTCAGTCAGCCGCAAAAACGCATATGGCAGAAGGCGTGCGCCTGCCGAAAGCCATTGCGATTGATGAATATAAAGGAGATACAGACGAAGGAAAATTCCAACTGATCATTGCGGATGCAAAAACCCGGGAGCCGCTTGATATCCTACCCAACCGGCGGAAAGAAACGATTCAGGACTATCTGCGCCAATATGGTCAGGGCGTGGAGCTGGTGGTGATGGACATGAATCCAAGCTTCAAAGCAGCAGTCAAAAAAGCATTGAGTCGGCCCGTCATCATTGCAGACCGGTTCCACTATTGCCGGTACATCTACTGGGCGTTGGATGAGGTACGGCGAAAAGTGCAGAAGGAATGGCACGCATATGACCGGAAGAAGTGTAAGCGGATGCGTCATGTGCTCTATAAACGGGCATCTAAACTGACCCGAAAAGAACGCTGGTATGTGGACCGTTATTTGGGGATGTCTGAAGAATTACGGCAGGCATACGAACTGAAAGAAGCTTATTGCGAATGGTTTGACTGGGCTAAAACAGCAGAAAATGTAGTAGAAGTAAAAAGGCGGTTAGAAGTATTTTATCAGGAAGTGGAAACGAAGCAGATTCATGCGTTTTTAAAGGCCATTAAAACTTTTAGAAACTGGCAGGTAGAGATTTTGAACAGTTTTAACTTCCCTTATTCCAATGGATTTTTAGAAGGCATTAACAACAGAACAAAAGTGATGAAACGCAACGCATATGGCTTTCGGCGTTTCGATCACTTCAAAGCAAAAATCTTATTAAACATTCGGTATAGAAATATCGGGGTTCATTTGGGGTGACGTGAATTTTACCTCACCCCAACATTTGACGTTGAACCGTTAAATAAGCGTTTTCACCATTGTGTAGTAGACGCTTCCAGGGGGATAATCTTTAATTTCACCAACAACTTGATAGCCTTTCATTTCATAAAATGTGCGCGCTTGAAATTCAAAAGTGGTTAAAAGTACTTTCGTTGCCCCCATCTCTTTCGCGATTTCCTCGGCTTGGGAAAGAAGGTTTCCGCCTAAGCCTTTGCCTCTATAATTTTCATGAAACCAAAAATTATTAATTTCTAACCAATTCCAGTAAACCTCTGCATTTAAACCACCAATCCAATTCTTATCGTCGTCTGATACGATAATATTAAGTGGCTGTATTGCTTCTTTTTTTCTTATTGCTTTATGGTGTACGGAATGCTGATTATTAAATTCTCTAATTTTCTCCTGTAAAAAGGTTGAAAATTTTTCGTTCTTCTTCAATGAAATTGCTATATGATAATTCATCCTACTACTCCCTCTAGTTGATATATAAACCTTTCCATCTCCTTTTGTGATTTTACCGTTACAACTTTATCGTGAAATGGCTGTAATTGCTCTTTAATTTTCCACTGACCTGTTTTTTCATACGATTTATTCCACTTATACATATTGCGTAGGATGCTCAACGTAGGTTTATAATTCGATTTTTCTAGCCTTAAAACTTGCTTGAAAAATCGTTTATGAATGCGCCATAGCCTTGTAAAATAAGGGGGCTGTAAGTGAATAATATAGTCTGCCTGTCCGAAAAGCGGTGTTACCCAATGCTGATAATGTGCGCCTTCTGTAACCCATTTATTTTGACTCGCCACTTGCTGAATTAGTTGAGAAATTGCTTCATTTGAGCGGCGTATATCCCCATTAGGATGGCGCTCCCACACGATATTATCTAGCTCGATATAGCACATATCATATTTGCTTGCCAGCAGCCTTGCCAAAGTTGATTTTCCGCTTCCGACACTACCGATAATATGGATTTTTTTCTTCATTTATTTCATTCCTTTATTGCTTTGCGTAAAGTCATTTTAGCATAGGAGAGCGTTCGTAAAAAATATTCTTTTTAAAATTCATATTGACAATCATACGTTTTGAAATATAATTGATAATGATTTTCATTATTAATTAAGTGGGGGATTTTGAGTTGAAAAAAATAATGGTTGTATTTATGTTTGCCGTACTTTTATTAGTCGCATGTGCTGAAAAAGAGGTAGAGCCAGTTGAAAAAGAGGATGCTGTAGCAAATGAGCAAGAACAAGCAGCGACTGAAACAGAGAATGAGGAGCAGGTTGAAGATGAAGGGCTAACGTTAGAAAATGACGGGGTTGATGAGGCGAAATTCCAAGAGCTATTAGCAGCTTTACCAGCAGAAAAGCCTGAGCGCATTGTCGTGACATCTGTGCCGTTAACTGAAATGCTACACCTGTTAGATGTAGAGCCAGTTGGTGTACCAACTTCTACAAATCCAATTCCAGAAGCATTTAATCATATAGCACAAATCGGTTCACCGATGGCGCCAGATTTAGAGGTAATTACGAATTTAGAAACAGATTTATTAATTGGTGCGAAATCATTGCAATCTTCGCTAGATAAAAGCTTAGAGGGGCTTAATTTAACGACAGCCTACTTGCCGACAGATTCATTTGAGGATTTGAAATTAAGTTTTAAGGTATTAGGCACATACTTAGGGCAAGAGGAGAAAATGAATGAAGTACTTAGCTCCATTCTTGATAAGGAAAATGAATTAATGAAACTAGCAGAAGGTAAGGAGTTACCTCGCGTATTATTAATGATTGGTACATCTGATTCGTTTATGGTGATGAGTGAAAATTCTTATTTAGGTAGCTTAGTAAAACGTTTAGGTGCAGAGAATATTGCAACAACAGAATTAAAAGTAGAATCGACATATTCGGCTGTCAACTTAGAAGACATTGTTGTATATGACCCAGATGTTATTTTAGTATTAGCTTCTGGCGACCATGGGGCTAGTGAGGAAATGTTCAAGGAAGAAGTAGCGAAAAATGATGCTTGGACAAAGCTATCCGCTTATAAAAATGAGCAAATTCATATTTTAGATTACAGCATATTCGGTGTAACTTCGATTATGAATGTAGAAAATGCATTAACGAAAGTGGCAGATTATTTTGTTAAATAAGTAAAAGGAGTTTGAGGCAACATGGTAAGTACAGCCAAAAGTCGTGCGATTATTATCATTACCTTGTGCTGCTTACTGCTTTTTGCCGTAATTGCAATCGGTTTAGGTAGTGTACGAATAGCAGTACCAGATATATTATCAACATTATTTACAACATCAGGTGAAGCAAAATATCATACGATTATTTTTGATATTCGTTTACCACGTGTATTACTAGCATTAATTATAGGTGCTAATATTGCGATTTCAGGTGCATTGCTACAAGCGGTGATGGGAAATCCACTAGCAGACCCTGGATTAACAGGTGTAACGGCAGGTGCGGCAGCCTGTGTGCTAGTCATTATGCTCGTTTATCCAGAATACACATACTTAGTTCCGATTGCTGCCTTTATTGGTGGTGTCATTGCTGCTTTTATTGTTTATTTATTAGCGTGGCGTCGTACAGGCATCACACCAATTACCATCATTTTATCAGGTGTAGCAGTGAATGCTTTATGTGGGGGAATTGTCGGCTTTCTTTCTATTATATATAGTGATAGATTGCCGTCTGCAGTGCAATGGTTAAATGGTAGCTTAGCAGCTAAAGGCAATGGCGCCTTGCTGATGATTTATCCATATGCCTTAGTAGGCTGGATTTTATCCATTTTTGCCATTCGTAAAGCGAATATTATCCGCTTGGGTGACCAAGTAGCAATCAATTTAGGGGAAAATGTCACACGTATCCGCATCGTATTATCATTGCTGGCTGTTTTTTTAGCTGCCATTTCTGTAGCAGCTATTGGGATGATAGGCTTTGTTGGGCTAATCGTGCCACATATGGCTCGTATCCTTGTTGGCTCAGATTATAAATATATGTTACCGATGAGTATGCTGTTAGGGGCACTTGTCTTGCTATTAGCTGATACTGGCGGACGCACATTATTTGCCCCTTTAGATATTCCAGCCGGTATTTTAATGGCAGTAATTGGCGGTCCATATTTCTTATATTTAATGCGTAGGAGGGCGTTCTAATGCTAGCAGTTGATAATGTATGCATTCGTTATGAGCAAAAGCAGGTAGTAAAAGATTTTTCCTTTCAAGTAACAGACGGGGAAATTGTCTCCATTATCGGACCGAATGGGTCAGGGAAGTCGACGTTGTTAAAATCGATTGCGCGCATGCATCCATATGACCGAGGACAGATTACATTAAATAATACAAATATGAAATCGATGAGCTCAAAGGAAATAGCTAAAAAACTATGTATGCTTAGTCAGCGAAACCAAGCACCGAATGATATTACAGTTGAAAATTTAGTAAGCTATGGGCGTTACCCGCATAAAAAGTGGTTTGAGCGTTTAAACGATGAGGATATGCAAATTGTGCACTGGTCTTTAGAGAAGACGCATTTATTGCATTATAAAGATCGTCCGATTTCTGCACTATCAGGCGGTGAATCACAGCGAGCTTGGATTGCGATGGCTTTAGCACAAAGACCTCAAATACTATTGCTTGATGAGCCAACAACTTATTTAGATATTTCGCATCAGCATGAAGTATTACAGCTTGTGCGTGAATTAAATCAAGATATGGGGATGACGGTTGTTATGGTATTGCATGATTTAAACCAGGCCGCGGCTTATAGCGATAAAATTATTGTTATACAAGAGGGCTGCTGTAAATGTATCGGCAACCCAAAGGAAGTTATGACAACTTGCATGATACGTGAAGTATACAAAATGGAATCAGAAGTAGAGTATGTTGCTTGGGATCAAGCGCCGCGCATTCATTTAGTAAGTGCTGTCAAATAAGGAGGAATAAAAATGAAGCCAATTAATATTGAAAAGGAAAAAGAAAACTATCTACATTTTATTGAAGGCAGAAAAACTTGTGTCATGAGCATGTTAAATGACGAGGGCGAGCCTTTTATTAGCAATTCACCTGTCGTGAAAATAGGCGATACTTTCTATATTTATATTAGTCGTATAGCAGACCACTATCGCTTTATTGAAAATAGTAAAGTTGTCGATATGCTACTAATTGCAGATGAAGCTAGTACACATAATCATTTTGCAACAGAGCGATTACGCTTTAAGTGTACGCCAGAAAATTTAGGAAATGAGGGGCATGAGACAATTTTTGAAGCCTTTTCAAATACGCATGGCAATCAAATTATGTCCCTCCTAAAAACATTAGACTTCTCACTGTTCTCTTTGACACCGATAGAAGGGCGTTACGTTGTTGGTTTTGGTAAAGCATTTGATGTCAACCCTTCAGGCACGAAGTTTGAGCACGTTGTAGTGGATAAAAAATAGCGATAGGGGAGCGTTAAAAGAGCCGTGCAGTCGCCAGCTCTTTTAACGTTTAAAATGGTGCTTTGGTAAAATATTTGTAAGAGTTTTCTTTGAAAATGTGAGAAGCACTAAGTTTAGCCGCCCTCCTTTGAAATTAAAATACGGGAAAGTGAATTGCTCGCTTTCCATTTTAAAGACAGCTCTAATTATTCTTCTACTAGACGCTGTAGTTGCAGGAGTTTATTATCCCAAAACAGCTCAAAGTATTGTAGCCAATCCTCGACTTCCTTTAAGCCCTCTACATGAAGCGTATATATTTTTTCTCGTCCTTTTTTTTCGGCAGCTACGAGCTGTGCTTGCTCAAGTACAGTTAAATGTTTTACAACGGCTGTGCGGCTTATGGCAAATTGTGCGGAAATATTAGTAATCGGCTGGTTACCATGCGCCAGCAATTGCAAAATTTGACGTCTTGTTGGGTCTGCAATGGCTTGGAATACATCATATTTCTCGGCAGTTTGTGCCATTAAGCCTCTACTACCTCTTTTAATTTTTTACCAACAATCGCTGTCCAGCCACCATCCATATTCTTCCGCACTGCATCAACAGGTAAATTCGTCTTTGGAATAATATGACCGCCTTCTTTCCAACCGCCATGTGTTAACGTAAATTCAGTTTGCCCATCAACTTCTTTCAGCTCAAATATTACATACCAGCCATCCTCATCCCAAGCAAATCGCAAAAAATGTGGGGCTTCCACTTTTTCTACTTTACATGGTGAAGGACCGAAGGGGGATTGAATTGTAAAATGATGCCCTTCAATAGCTTGAAAATCATTTGGCATGAACCATGCGCTAATACCTTCAGAGGTCGATACAATATCCCATACTTTCGTAATTGGTGCGTTTAGTAAAACCGTTTTAACAATATCCTTTGTCATTATTCTAACTCCTTTTTTAAAAAAGTATAACCAAAAGGTGTTATAAATATATAACACCTTTTGGTTACATGTCAATCATCAAAGAGTAGTTTATAACGTTTTTTCAATTAGGGCAAAATAATTATTTTCATCATCTGCAAAATTAAATAATTTGCCTGCTGGAATGGTAATTAAATCACCAACGGTAATTCCTTTAGCTTTAAATTCCTCGTACAATGCCTCAACATCTGTTGCATAAAACATAATGGAAGGTGTACCTAAGTTTAACTCAGGCTGCATTTGCGCAATCATAGCTTTATTATGCAAAACGAAAGATGTTTGTACATCTTTTGCAGGGGCAATCTCAATTATGCGCATCCCATGGTTTTCTTCATCCTTTACTAAAACAAAGCCTATTTTTTCTGTCCAAAACCTTGCTGCTGCCTCTTGGTCATTTACATAAAGCATAATTTGTCCAATTTGATGAATCATAAAACTCCTCCGCTCACATTATTTTTTTCGCTTTCGTAATAATATCGCTTGTACACTATAAAATATACCCCCTGCGCTAACACCTATTACAAAGATGCCAAGTAGTTCAGCTAAATCTGTCTGTATTCCTGATAATAAAGAAAAAATAGTGATTATTAGCCCGCCTAAAATACCATGTAAAAACAAGCTGTACCATGTATTAGACGTCCTCTGCTCAATTAAAAAAGATATGCCTATGCCAACTGTCATATAAATGACAAATACATAAATACTATACCACACAAATAGCTCAATAAAACTTGCGTAATATGTTTGCTGCTGAGCCATTAATTCTTTTGGACGGTACATGATACTTGCCAAAGCAAACGAGGTAAGTATTGTTGAAAAAAATGCAGTTAATATTTTATCGATAAATGGTCTTAATATAGTGCTCATCCCCAACGTATCAAATTTTAAGGCAACAATATTAAAATATTTTCTAATAGGAAATTTAACGTATTCTATAAATTAACCTTAGATCAAGCCGTTAATTAATTTAGAAATCAATATGATATTTTAAAAGTGGCATTGGGATATATAGGAAATAGATACTCGAATCCTTTATTTGTCGCTTGTATCAAGGTTCTAGACCATATATCATTAGTTGGGCTATATACATAAAATTCATGATTGGGTGCTTGGTCACGAGAGCCTTCAACTACAAAACTTCCACCACGATTCATTGTTACTGTATACTTATAATTAATTTCCGGAGCATTTCCAAATGGAATTGCAACACCATGGGTTAAAGTATATGAAAGTTGATTATATGATTTGGTGATATTTGAATATACAATCCCTGAATTACTTGCTCTTCGTGATTCAACTAATGTCCCGCTTCCATTGTACAAATATGTCCAACCTACAAACCTTCCAGTTGTATCTAACGAACTTCCCGTTCCTGTAAAGCTAATTGGTGATTCTACATAAGTGCGATACTTTTCTGTTTCATTAAACGAAAATCCTCTACAATCTCCTCCAAATTGATAGCCTGCTAGTCCTTGGACAATTGATAAAGCACTTACCATACAATCAGGAATAAAAGTTTTATATCTAAAAACATACAGTGGAGTAGCAGATACTAATGGTTCTAAAGTTAATTGCTCTATTGTTTCATCCAGGCTACTTGGAACATTAACTACACGAATCATTTCATATGGTTTTTGATAAAGTTCTTTTAATTGAATTGCATCTATTATAATATTATGTTCTTTTATATATTTTTGAACTTCTTCTTTTTCTACATCACTGCGCTCTTTTTTACCTATAATCTTATAAGTATAGGTTTGTTTCTCCATTACATTTGTATCAATTAATTTTTTATTGTCCAACGAACCTATATAAATATCATCACGATATACCTCATAAATGCCATCGTCATCTGGAATGGATCCTTTTAATTCTAATTGTACATAATTATTACTCATAATTACATCTAAATTGACATTAGATAATTCGCTAATTTCATCTACTCTTATTAAAGAATCAATATATGGGGTCAGATGTGTTGATTATGTAAATATTGTCTATTAATTAGCATGTTTTATTTAGAGGAAGCACCTTTTGTTAGGCATACACTCGTTGATTGGAGTGGAGGGGGCGACTCCATCGGGATCAGTGCGAGCTGAAAATCCATTTATTTCGGCGAATGCCGAAATAAATTAGTTGAAGCCGCACCCCGAGGAAAGCGTCCCCCGCAGCGGAAATTAACGAATGACTAGGTTTTCTCTGTAAAATAAAGGCTAATCAACACACCTGATATGGGGTATTTCTTTTTTCTGAATTAGTTTGGAATTTAACTATAGCCATATCTATAGGGATAATCTCATTATATGCAATAAGAGTTAGAGAATAATTATCTTTAGTTAGCTTTTTCATAACAAAGGTAGTTTCATCGCCAAACCATATTTCCTCATTATCATCATATATTGCATATGATTTTCCTAAATCGTCCCAAGTAAATATTACACTGTCTTCGCCTATGTCATATTTAAGATTCAATGCTATTTTTTTGTTTCTTTTGCATATATCGTATCACCAATTATTAAGCTAAACATAAAGATTAAAATATAGAAAAACGATTTTTTCATAATCTATAAACACCTCTTAATTTTAATTCGGTAACGATAATTGAATTATAAAATGTGTAATTACCAAAATCAACACTAAATTGGTTTTTAATTGTAATTCTTTAATCGGTAGAGGGTTTCCTTAATTACTTCAATCAATACAATTTTCATATTGAAAAATATGTTGTATGGTAGTAGATAAAAATAGCGATTGAAGGTGCCAAAAGTGTAATACAGAGAAGTGTTTTTCAGTTATTTCGTTTGTGTTTTATTAAAATAATTACTATATTAAATAATGTATAATTTGTTTTAAAAGACCTTAAATACTGAATTTAAAAGGTAACGAAGATACCTCAGCTTTTTCTGATAGATTTACACATAGCAGACCTTTGAACAAAGAAGTGAGATAGATTATGATAAGAGCAGAGATTAAATAGGGAGGCTTGGCAATGGATGTATTAAATGTGTTAGATAAACTCGATCAAATTGAAATATTGTTTGAGCCTATTTATAGCGCAGATGAGCATAGTGTGGCTGCATATGAGGTGCTGGGACAGTTGGATGAAAATATCAATTTAACTATGTTTTCAGCTAGTGAAGAAATTCCAGAGGAAATTCGTGCCGAAATTGAGCAGCTCATTATTCGCGAATCACTGCAAATCGTAGGGGATAAAATAAATGATGTCGATTTATATATACCGTGTAATCCAAACTTATTAATGCTTGATTTTGGAGAGAGTTATTTTACATTATTAAAAGAAATGCTGCCAGAGCAGTTATTGTCAAAACTTGTTCTTGTTATTAGCGAGCACCATTATAAAGGGAATATCGAGCAATTACACCATGTCGTAAAATATATGAAAACATACGGAATTAAAATAGCGCTTGATGATATAGGAGCGCATAGCAACTTGAATCACATCCTATTATTAGAGCCCTATGTATTAAAGATGAAAGTGGAGCAATTAGATTACAATCATTGGAGCGCGCAAAACCATGTATTCTCCACGCTTCGCGCATTAGCTTTAAAAATTGGCGCATCTTTACTAGTAAGCAATGTAGATGCGGTTTATCAACTACAGCATGGCTGGAAAAATGGAGCACGCTATTATAAAGGCGTTTATTTAGAGCCGCCTTTAAAGGAATTTATCGCAAGAGATACGCTAAAATCTCGCTTCCATGATGAATGTAAGCAGTTCATTATGACGGAAAAGAAGCTATTAGAGCAAAAATATGAAGCAACGAAAATGTTAGAAAGGAAAATTATTGCAGCAGTTGAACAAGTCGAGCCGACAAGCACAAATATTGATAGCTTATTACAATTAGCCGAAAAGCTACGTCCGTATATTTTTAGACTCTATATTTGTGATGGGGAAGGGTTTCAAACAACACCAAATATTATGCTAATAGAAGGAAATTGGCGAATTCAGCAGGATGCCATTCATAAAAATTGGAGCTGGCGACCATACTTTTTACAAAATTTAATTAAAATGCGACATGACGGTCAAAGCAAGTTTTCCGAAACATATAGCGATATTGAAACAGCAGAGCTGACAAGAACATATTCAATGGCATTGCCTCAAAATGAATATTTGTTTATGGATGTATCGTACGATTATTTATATGAAAATAACATTGTGAGTTAGTGGGAAAACAACAATATATCAAATGAAAATACTTTGCTTTTAAGGTGTTGAAATTGTAGCATAAAAGGGCTAATATAGTAGGGAGAGATTTTTGTCGAAAATATGTCGACCTAGCGTAAGTATTAGTGAAGTATTTCGTACTTCTTTTTTATTTGCCTTGCGCTAGTATAATACAATTAAAGGGGTTTTGATTTCAGTGAAAAGACCGACAATTTTAGTATTAGGCGCGGGCTATGGCGGATTAACAACAGCTGTTAATCTTCAAAAAATGGTTAGTGGTGAGCAAGCAGAAATTATTTTAGTGAACAAAAATGATTACCACTATGAAACAACTTGGTTACACGAAGTAGGAGCAGGTACAATTTCACCTGACGCTGCACGTTATCCAATTGCAAATGTACTTAACAACAATGTTCGCTTTGTACAAGCATCTGTAGAAAGCATTGATGTTAATGAACGCAAAGTGCAAACAACTGCTGGTGAAATGACGTATGATTATTTAGTTTTAGGCTTAGGATTCGAAGGTGAGACTTTCGGCATTCCAGGTTTAGATAAATATGCTTTATCATTAGCAAACTTAAATGCTGCGCGCCAAATTCGCGAGCATATTGAATATCAATTTGCTTCATGGTCATTAGATGAAGTGAAGGATGATAGCAAGCTAACAATTATCGTTGGTGGAGCAGGGTTTACAGGTATTGAGCTTTTAGGTGAGCTTGGTAACCGTGTACCAGAGCTTTGCAAAGAGTTTGATATTCCACAAGAAAAAGTGCGCGTACTATGTGTCGAAGCAGCACCAATGGTTTTACCAGGCTTTGATCCAAACTTAGTAGAATATGCAAAAGCACAATTAGCGAAAAAAGGTATCGAGTTTTCAATCGGTACACCTGTTGTTGAAGCAACAGAAGAAGGCGTTAATATTAAAAAAGGTGAAGATGAGTTTGAATTCATTAAAGCAGGTACAGTAATTTGGGCTGCTGGTGTACGTGGAAACAAGCTTGTTGAAACATCTGGCATCGAATCAAATCGTGCGCGTATCGCTGTACGTAAAGATATGCGTGCACCAGGCTTTGATGATGTATTCGTAGTAGGTGACTGTGCCTTCCTATTAAATGAAGAGGCTGGACGTCCGTATCCACCAACTGCACAAATTGCAATGCAGCAGGCTGTTACAATTGCGAAAAACATTAAGCATTTGATGAATGGTGAAGAAACAGAAACATTTGTTTATGATGACAAAGGCGCTGTTTGTTCTCTAGGGCATGATGATGCGATTGCTGATGCTGTAGGTCGCAAGCTTACTGGTAAAACGGCATCTGCATTGAAGAAAATTGTAGATAACCGCGCACTATACTTAGTAGGTGGCGTAGGCTTAACAGTGAAAAAAGGGAAGTTTAAATTTATCTAATTTATTTCAGCGGAGGTCATAGATTTTGAAGAAGCGTTTTCGAGCGAGCTCGAAAAAATCTGGACTAAAGTTAGACGAGATGTAATTATTTTAAGACAGCGGCTGTTTGAAAAGTGAGCTAACGCACAACTTTTCAGATAGCCGTTTTTTTATCCCGCATTAACGGGCAGTAAACCAACTGCCCGTAAAAGCCCGATTGGTTCAACTAATAATCAGTCGGAAAATCCCCGACTGATTAAAGTTTCACTTTATCCCGCATTAACGGGCAGTAGACCAACTGCCCGTAAAAGCCCGATTGGTTCAACTAACAATCAGTCGGAAAACCCCCGACTGATTAAAGTTTCACTTTATCCCGCATTAACGGGCAGTAGACCAACTGCCCGTAAAAGCCCGATTGGTTCAACTAATAATCAGTCGGAAAACCTCCGACTGATTAAAGTTTCACTTTATATGCTTTTCTTATTGAAAGAAGCAAGCTTATAATAGTACATAGGAAAGGGGAATGAGTATGTCAAAAGAGCGTGGGAAAGTATGGCTAGGCGTCGCAGCCGTTATTGAAAACAGGGATGGGGAATGGCTTGTAGTGGAGAAATCGTACGGTGGCTTAAAAGGCTGTTGGTCTTTACCTGCTGGCTTTGTGCAACAGGCTGAAACAGCAGATATGGCTGCACGACGCGAAGTAAAGGAAGAGACGGGCATTGATTGCACGATACAGGGACTTATTGGCTTTCGAACAGGTGTTATTCGTGAGGATATAAGCGATAATATGGCGATATTTTATGGCAAAGCAACAACTGAGCATATACAAATACAGAAGGGGGAGATTGTGGCAGCCTATTGGATTGCGCCAGAGAAGTTGGCGCAAGATCCGAAATCATCTGTAATGCTAGCAGAAATGTCTACATATCATGTAAAACAGCACCAGTTAGGCTTATGGACAGATATTGACCCCGGAAAAGTATTTGGCTATACAGCTTATCATTTATTTTTTAACAATTATGAGGACCATAAATGATTGAATTATCCGTCTATATGTTGGAGCGTATTGGAATCATTGTCATTTTTGCATTCTTAATCTCCAAATGGCGACCGTTCCAAAGCATATTGTATCGGGAGCAAAATACTTCATCGAAGCTCATACTTATCGTAGTATTCGGCGCATTAGGTATAATAAGCAGTTATTTAGGTATTCGCATTGACAATGGGAATATTAGTGCAAACATTGTAAGAATACAGGTTGAAGAAACAGCAGCTATTGCCAATACAAGATTAGTAGGAGTCGCAATTGCAGGAATTTTCGGCGGACCAGCAGTCGGCATAGGCGCTGGTTTAATCGCTGGTATCCATCGTATTTTTCTAGGTGGTTATACAGCAATTGCTTGTGGTATTTCAACGATTTTAGCGGGAATTATTACAGGGTTTCTAGGGCGCAAGCTCCATGTCGAAAAAACATTTTCCTACCGACACGCGATGGGCATTGGGATATTGGCGGAGTGCCTGCAAATGCTTGTCATTTTGCTAATTGCCCGACCTTTTGAAATGGCATTGAATTTAGTGCAAATTATCGCAGTGCCGATGATTTTTATGAATGCATTTGGAATTTTTTTATTTTGTCTTATTATTAAAACATCAATTGCTGAGGAGCGACGTACGAAGGCGACACAAACACATGAGGCGTTTCAAATTGCACAAAAAACAGTTATCCATTTTAGGCAAGGATTAAATGAGGAATCGTGCTATCAGGCTGCGGAAATCATTAAGCAAGCTACAGGTGTAGTCGCAGTTGCCATTACAGACCAGCATGGTATTTTAGCGCATGTTGGCGAAGGGGCAGACCATCACCTAACGAAGCAAAAAATTATGACAAAGCTAACATATGATGTGCTAAAACATGGCAAAATTATTAAGGCAACGAAAAAGGGAGAAATTAGTTGCCCTCATAAAGATTGTAAATTACAGGCGGCCCTCGTCCTACCTTTACAAGTGCACCAGCAAACGGTAGGGACGTTAAAAATGTATTTTACAGATGGAGCCCATATTACTGCGGTAGAGGAGGAGCTAGCTGAAGGTCTAAGTAAATTATTTTCTACACAGCTTGAGTATGCAGAAGTGGAAAAACAGCGAAAATTATTAAAGGATGCTGAAATTAAAGCGCTACAAGCACAAATTCATCCGCATTTTTTCTTTAATAGCATTAATGCGATATCAAGTTTAATCCGTACAGACCAAGAGCAGGCACGTCATTTACTATTACAGCTTGCCTCTTTTTTCAGAAGCAATATGCAAGGTGCGCGGCAAATGCGCATACCTTTAGAAAAAGAAATAGAACATATCGAAGCCTATTTAACGATTGAACAGGCGCGCTTCCCAAATAAATATGCGGTGAAATTTGATATAGATGAACGCTTATTAAAAGTGCTTGTACCGCCTTTTACGTTACAGCCACTCGTTGAAAATGCGATACATCATGGCTTTAAAAAGCTTAAAAATGGTGAAATCAGCATTACCGCGAGAAAAAATGTAGAGATGCTTGAAATTATTGTGGCTGATAACGGCTGCGGTATAGAAAAGACGAAATTAATTTTATTGGGCAATCAAGTGATAGATTCGCCTAATGGAACGGGTACAGCATTATGGAATATATCAGAGCGTTTAAAAGAAATATATAATTACCGTGGAAAGGTAGAGTTTAAAAGTAAAGAAAATAGAGGGACAACGGTAAAGATTTTTGTTCCGATAGATGACTAGGTGATAAAAATGTATAAAGTATTCATTATTGATGACGAACCTCTAGCACGTGATGAACTGAAATATTTATTATCGCAATTTTCTGAAATTGATATAGTAGGGGAATCAGAGGATTTACAGCAAGTGCTAGAGGGCAACTTAATAGAAGAAATTGATTGTTTATTTTTAGATATAGAGCTTTCTGATAAAAATGGCATAGAGCAAGCGAAGGAATTGCTACAGCGAGAGGACAAGCCTTTAATTGTATTTGCTACTGCATATGACGATTATGCAATTGATGCTTTTAATATGAATGCCTTTGATTATATTTTAAAGCCCTTTGAGCAGCAGCGAATCGAGCAAACCATCCTCAAATTAATGACAATGACAAAGAAAAGCGAGTGCAAGGAACCAGCGGTGAAAGAAAAAATAAAGCAAATGGGGAAAATAGCTGTTTCTAATGAGGATAGAATTGCACTAATTAAATTGCAGGATGTACTGTATTTCACTTCAGAGGGCAGTAAAACAAAAGTAATTACAGAGCAAAAATGCTATAGCAGCGCAGAATCATTAATTATGTTAGAAAAAAAACTTACCCCTAATTTTATACGCATTCATCGCGCGTTTTTAATTAACTTAGAGCATTTGCAGGAGCTTGAATCATGGGGCACGTCCAAATACAATGTCATTTTACAAGGAGGACATAGTGTGCCTGTGAGCCGTATGTATGCAAAGGAAATTCGAAAAATATTTGAAACTTAATATGCATTTGAACAGTAAAATTTGACGCTTTAACAGATTATTCTGACATTTTAATGTGATTTTATCCAATTTCCTAATCTTTTTGCTACTCTTGTAAAAAAGAAAGAATAAGGGGGATGAAAGTTAAGATGAATGCAATTTCAATTGTTATAGGGGCAATCTGTATCTTAGTTATAGCGTATCGTCTTTATGGTTATTTCTTTACAAAAAAGGTTTTAAAAATCAATGATAACGAGCCTACGCCAGCGCATAAGCTGAATGATGGGCAAGATTATGTACCCACCAACAAATGGGTCGCTTTTGGGCACCATTTTGCGGCAATTGCGGCGGCTGGTCCGTTAGTTGGTCCCGTTTTAGCAGCACAGTTTGGTTATTTACCGGGGCTTCTATGGCTGTTAATTGGAGCGGTAATAGGGGGTGCTGTACATGATGCAGTCGTCTTATTTGCTTCGATGCGACGCGGTGGTAAATCATTATCTGAAGTAATGAAAGAGGAGCTTGGGCCTGTAGCTGGATTTTGTACAGGGCTGGCAATGTTGTTCATTATTACAATTACGATGGCCGGCTTATCAATGGTTGTACTAGGCGCACTGGAAAGAAACCCTTGGGGGACATTTGCGGTAGCCATTACGGTTCCGATTGCCATGCTTGTAGGAATTGCCTATAAGAAAACAGGCAATTTACTCATGACATCAGCAGTTGGCTTTATATTATTAATGATTGGTGTTTTCATAGGACCGAGTATTCAAGGCACTTGGCTAGGTGATTTATTAACATTAGACCGTCAAACATTAGCACTTATTTTACCGATTTATGCCTTCTTTGCGGCGGCATTGCCTGTTTGGCTATTGCTTGCACCACGTGATTATTTAAGTAGCTTTATGAAAATCGGTGTATTTATTGCATTAATTATTGGTGTTTTTATCGTTAATCCGGCAATTCAATTCCCAGCGATTATTCCTGATTTCTTAGGTGGGGGAGGTCCTGTTGTAGCAGGTCCCGTTTGGCCATTCGTATCTATTACAATAGCCTGTGGTGCTATTTCTGGCTTCCATGCCTTTGTCGGCTCAGGTACTACGCCTAAAATGATTGATAAATGGGAAGATATTCGCGTTGTTGGCTTTGGAGCGATGCTAGTAGAATGTTTAGTTGGTATTATGGCGTTAATCGCTGCGACGGCTTTACATCCTGGTGACTATTTTGCTATTAACTCTGCACCAGCAGTATTTGCAACGCTTGGTATGGATACGGTCAATTTAACGATGCTATCTGAGCAAATCGGTATGGATTTAGAAGGACGTACGGGCGGAGCTGTTACATTAGCGGTCGGCATGACGTATATTTTCACAGGTATTAAATGGTTCTCCGAGTTAACTTCATATTTCTATCAATTCGTTATTATGTTTGAGGCTGTGTTTATTTTAACAGCGATTGATGCTGGAACACGTGTGGCACGTTACTTAATACAGGATTTCTTAGGGCAAGCTTATAAGCCATTGAAGAAAACGGATTGGCTACCGGGGAATATTTTTGCTTCGGCACTGGCCTGCTTTATGTGGGGCTATCTTCTTTACTCAGGTGATATTAGCTCAGTTTGGGCATTATTCGGTGTATCGAATCAGCTGATGGCTTCTATTGGTCTAGTATGTGGTGCGACAATTATTTTGAAAATGGCAGACAAACGTATTTACGTTTTGACTTGTATGATACCATTGGCGTATTTATATGTTACCGTCAACGTAGCCGCATACTGGATGGTGAAAAATGTGTATTGGAACTCGGCAGCAGGTGGCTATAGCGTATTAAACGGTATTTTATCGATTATTATGGTGATTTTAGGATTGATTATCGTTGTGACGGCAGCGCGTAAATGGAAGGACCTATGGAACAGTCCACGCTTCGTTAAAGGCAAGGCGGTTGATGCTATATAATCGTGAACAAGCTGTGTCAAAATGATTTTGATTTTGACACGGCTTTTTGCTGTGTGAGGACTTAACATTGAAAGCCTTTCTTTAATCATGTAAACTTGATGGAGAGAATATCGGAGGGTTTACATAATGACAGTTTCAATTCCAGAATTAATTATTTCAACACTATTGTTTTTAGTGATGTTTTTCGGCATCGGCTTTTTATTAAATATGTTATTACGCATGACATGGTTGATGGCAATCGTGTATCCGGTTATCGTTGTCTTTATTATTGATGCGGATGAAATTAGCTTTTTAGATTATATTTTCAACGCTGGCACAGCTTATCCATCATTGGTTGATAAATTTTTCGCACTACAGCTAGCGGATATTATTATTTTATCAGGTGGCTTTGTCGGGGCAATTATTGCAGGGATTGTCATGATTTTATTACGCAAAAATGGCTATCGCATGTTTTAAATGCCAGCTTAAATTCAACTGTTTCCAACCTTTCAACTTCTGACAGCGGATGTCACAGATTTTGAAAGGAGTTTTCAAGCAAGCTTGAAAAAACTGAACGTAATTACACTTCGGTGTAATTGATAATGAGCTACTTACTTTTAATCAAATATCAACAAAACGCCCAAAAAGCAGTGCTCTAGCACGCTTTTTAGGCGTCTTTTTTACAGAAATTGATAAACAATGACACTCAGTATAATACCAGACAGTGCTCCAATCGCTACCTCGCTTTTTTTATGGCCGAGTAATGTTTTCAAATCTTCAATTTTTTGTTCCTCGTTTAATTCCGGCCAGCGCTTAATTTCACGAAAAAAATGTTGTAGATCATGGCGAATTTCATTTAATGCAGCGGCATGTCGTCCAGCTTGGAAACGCACGTGGCTTGCATCGTACATAACGATACCAGCAAGCATTGCTGCTACGGCAAAAATAGGTGAGTTGAAGCCTGTTTCATAGCCTACTGCGGTTGCGATACTTGCCACAGCGGCAGAGTGCGAGCTTGGCATTCCACCTGTTGATGTGAGCAAGCTCCAATTAACTTTTTTCGTCGCAAGAAAATAAATCGGGACTTTTAAAAATTGCGCCAGTAAAATAGCAAAAATACCGATTATAAGCGGGGTGTTTTGTAAAAGCTCCATCCTTCACCGTACCTCTCCAATTATCTAATATCTAAAGTATAGCATATTTACCCCGCATTAATGGGCAGTAAAAATCCTACTTCACAAGTTAAATGAAATCCAGCCTAAGGATAAGTAGGAGCCGAACTGCCCATAAAAGCCCGATTGGTTCAACTAATAATCAGCAGGAAAGCTTCCGCTGATTGAAGTTTTACTTTATAAATTTTAAAAAAGCAAATATTTCGCTATTCGAATAATTATAATATTGTATAATAGAGCTATATAGTTGAAACTGCAATCAGTAAATGCTCTTGTAGCATATGGATTGTTAGCTTTTGCTAATTAGACATTTTCAGGCAACAGTGCTTTTAGCCTGTTAATGCAAGAGAAAATAATTGGAGGATGTATGCAATGAATATCGCAAAACAATCGACAACATTAGAGCAAGTGACGACAGACGTATTAATCGTTGGTGTACAAAAGCACCGTGAGCAAATGAACAATTGGTCAGCATTACCGAGTGCTTTTGGAGACCATATTGACGAGTGGTTGAGTAGTGGGGAAATTTCATTTGAGGCGAAAGCGATTACAAAGCTACCTATCGCTGGAAAAGCAGTAAAGCATATTTTATTTGTTGGTCTTGGGGAAGGAAAAAGCTTAACAGCAGAAGTATTACGTAACGCATTTGGTTCAATTGGTAAACAATTAAAACTGTCAAAAAAGACTGCTTATACAATTTGGCTAGAGTCCTTTACAACAGAAAATATTACGGAAGAAGCAGCAGCATTTTTAGCTGGAGAGGGCATTGGCTTAGGCTTCTACAAAGTAAAACACTACAAAACAACATCAAATGAAGCAGATACATATTTAGAGGATGTTCATTTTGTAGCAGCTAGCCCAGCGGAGGAAGTTGCTGCTAACTACGAGGTAGGGCATATTTATGCGGAGGCAACAAATGAGGCACGCACGTTAGTAAATACGCCGCCAAATTTATTAACGGCGACAGACTTAGCGGATTATGCGGAGGAGCTTGGCAAGCAATACGGCTTTGAAGTAGAAATTTTAAATAAAGCGCAGATGGAAGAGCTAGGTATGGGTGCTATTTTAAGTGTTAATAAAGGGTCTGTGCAAGAGCCACGCATGATTACATTAAAGTATAAGGCAAAGGATACTTGGGAAGATGTAATTGGCTTAGTAGGAAAAGGTGTAACATATGATACAGGTGGCTATTCACTAAAGCCTCGCGAAAGCATGGTTGGTATGAAGGGCGATATGGGTGGTGCAGCTGCTGTTTTAGGCGCAATGAAAATTATCGGTGAAACACGACCGAATAAAAATGTAATGGCCGTAGTTGGGGCTACAGATAATATGGTTTCTGGTGAAGCGTTGAAGCCAGACGATGTTATTACAACATTAAGCGGAAAGACGGTAGAAGTGCTTAATACCGATGCAGAAGGTCGTCTTGTTTTAGCAGACGCAGTAACATACGCAAAGCAGCAGGGTGCTAATTATTTAATTGATGTTGCTACTTTAACAGGCGGTGTAATCGTTGCCTTAGGAAAGGATAAGACAGGCGCATTAACAAATAATGAGGCATTTTTCGAGGAGTTTATGGAAGCGACTGTAGATACGAATGAATTTGTATGGCGTTTACCGCTTACAGAAAGCGATAAAAAACGCATTCGTAACTCTGAATTAGCAGATTTAAACAACTCACCTGGTCGCGATGGCCATATGATTTTCGGTGGGGGCTTTATCGGTGAATTTGCAGAGGATACACCATGGATTCATTTAGATATTGCAGGCACTTCAGATGCTGGTGCGGCGTATGACCTTGGACCAAAGGGCGGTACAGGTGTAATGGTACGAACTTTAGCAAGCTTTATTGAGCAATTAGCTGAGGAAAAATAAAAAGCTTAGAGGTCTTTAAGGGTAGCTCTTTGCTTTACTATATTTACTACTTTAATTAAATGGGGCTGTCCAAAAAGCCGTGCATAGCATTTTGGACAGTAGCGATGATGTTTCGCAAAATGTTGATTCCTATAAACAGAGAACGCCTCTTTTAAAAATGGGATGAACATTCGCTTTAGCAGTGTACTCCTTCAGTAAAAGGGAAGCGATGAAAACCTTTATTTCAATGCGGTGGCAAAACAAAATGGACTTTTCGGACAACTCCATCCTATTTTGTCACCATTTCCTATGCTTTTGTCATATAGTAAAGCAAAGGAGGGGTTTTTCATGTTTCCGTGGTTTACTTTTGGTGCGCCTTTTTTAGGTGGCTTTCTCGGTGGATTTTTAGGTAATCAATTTTATCCTCAACGCTATCCCTATTATCCGCCATACCGACCATACCCGCCATACCCACCGTATAGACGCCCATTTTACGGACCATATTATCGATGATAGTAGGTCAAAAGTAATGATTCGCTCGTAAACAGCTAAAATTCGCTCATAACACACCGTGATTCGCTCACAAAATAAAAGTGTATGAAATCGAAGCTTCGATTTCATACACTTTTTTAGTCTTGTACGTTTTGCTCTTTTTTCATGCGTTCAATTTCAGGCTTTAAGTCGTCACGGACAGTGCCTGACCATGGTTTGACACCTGCAATATAAGAGGAGCGGCTCATAATATGTCCACCTACAGGGCCGGTCATAAAAATAAACAAAATGCCGAGTAATATGCGTGGATTGAAGTGGTCTTCAATTAACCAGAAGTGAAAAAAAACGCCGATTAACACACTCATAACACCTAATGTAGCGCTTTTTGAAGCAGCATGCGCGCGCGTATATAAATCTGGTAATCGGAATAAACCGATAGCTGCAACTGCGATAAAAATAACGCCTATCGAGATAAAGAGAACAATTAAAATATTAGCGAGAACTGTCACGTTCAATAATGTCTCCTTTCTCAATAAATTTCGAAAATGCTACTGTACCGATAAATGATAAAATCGCGAGCAATAAAATAATTTCTAAATAAAAGCTCGTCTCCACCATTATCGAAAACATTCCGATTAATGCAATAAGAGAAACCCCTATTGAGTCGAGCGCAACAACACGATCTGAAGGATTTGGTCCTTTAATTAAGCGATAAATAACTAAAATCATCGATAGCATGACAATGACAATCGAACCCCAAATAAAATAGCTCATGAACGGCTCACCTCCAAAATCGCTTTTTCAAAGGAGTTACGAATGGAATCAATCGTCTCATCCACATCCTTTGCATCAATTGCATGAATATATAAGCTTTTCGCATCGTCTGATACGTGGACAACAACGGTGCCCGGTGTTAAAGTAATTAAGCTAGATAAAAGCGTAATTTCCCATTCTTCTGTTAATGTCGTATCATATTTGAAAAATGCTGGCTGCATATCAAGATTAGGCTTTAGTACAACTCGCAGAACAGCGACATTAGCTAATATTAGCTCTTTTAAAAATAAAAACGTTAATTTAATGAAAGCCCAAACACGCTCTGTATATAGGCGCCCATTAAAGAAGCGGCGCATTAAAAGCACAGCTGCTAAACCAAGTAAGTAGCCGATAATAAAACCGCTAGCTGTAAAATTATCCCCAAGGAACATCCATAATAGGGCAAGTGAAAAATTTAATAATATTTGAAATGCCATTAAGGTTGCGCTCCTTTCATGACCGCTTCAATATAGACAGAAGGGTCTGTTAATACATGGGCAGCCGCATCCATAAATGGTGTTACCCATTCTGCTCCAACACCGTAAACAATTGAAATAACAACTAAAATCACAGTTGGATAGTACAGTTGCTTATACGTCTTTTCTTGAATTTGTACAGTTTGTCCTTCTTTACCCCAAAATGCATAAAGAAAAATGCGAATGACTGATAGTAAAACAATTAAGCTTGATGTCAAAATGAAAATGCTAGTTCCTGTATTGCCAGCAGCAAAGCCACCTTGTACAATCAATAATTTCCCAATAAAGCCACTTAAAGGTGGAATACCTGCTAAGCCAAATGCTGCAATTAAATAAAACCAGCCAAGCGAAGGATATTTTTTCATCAAGCCGCCCATTTTACGCAAATCGCTTGTGCCAGTAATATAAATAATAATACCGACAAGCATAAAGAGCGCAGCTTTAATAATCATATCGTGGATTAAATAAAACATCGCACCCTCTAATCCATCAAAATTCATTTGTGCAGCACCAAATAAAATGACACCAACTGCGATGACGATATTATAAATAATAATTTGCTTTACATCGAAATGTGCCAAAGCACCGATACAGCCTGCAATAATTGTTAATACTGCAAAAATCAATAGCAATTGATGTGTAAAGGAAATATCATGAACGAAAAACAGCGTATATGTACGCATAATTGCATAAACCCCAACCTTTGTTAATAGCGCACCAAACAATGCCAAAACAGGAATTGGTGGCGCAGCATAGGAGCTAGGTAGCCAGAAGTAAAGTGGGAAAATGGCTGCTTTTAAGCCAAATACCACTAAAAATAGCACTGCAATTGTTGTAATAATACCAGGTTGATTAATTTCTGCAATTTTCACTGAAATATCGGCCATGCTTAATGTACCAACAACAGAGTACAAATAAGCTACAGTAATAACAAACAAGGCGGAGGAAATAATATTTACTAAAAGATATTGAATTGACTCACGTAATTGCTTCTTCTCTCCACCAAGCACAATAAGCAAATAAGAGGACATTAATAATACCTCAAAAAATACAAACATATTAAAAATATCACCTGTTGTAAAAGCGCCATTGACACCAGTTAAAATAAACATAATACCTGGATAGTAAAAGAAATGCTCACGCTCTTTACCGATAGAGCCGAAGCTATACCAAATAAGGAAAAATGCTAGCAATAAAGAGGTAAAAACGAGCAATGTTGATACACCATCAGCAACCATTGTAATACCGTAGGGTACAGGCCAATTACCGAAAGTGACAGACTGAATGCCCTCGCGTTGCACTTGTAACATAACTAAAAAGGCGCAGATTGTTGCGGCAGCTAACGAAATTAATGAAATGCTACGCTGCATAAAAATATTCTTCTGGAAGAAAATCAGAATCATTCCAGTGAAGAATGTAATTAATATAGGAAAGAGAAGGAAGTTAATCATCTATGCCACTCCCTTTCATTGCCGTTGTATCGTCCGTTTGAAGCTCCTGATATGCACGATAGGCAAGCACTAAAATAAATGCTGTTACCCCAAAAGCAATTACGATTGCCGTTAAAATAAGAGCTTGTGGGATTGGGTCAGCAAAATCTGTGACACCTTCAGCCAAAACAGGGGGAGCAGTACCACCAAGACCACCCATTGTTAAAATAAGCAAATGAGCCCCGTGGCTAAGCAAGCCTGTCCCAATAATAATGCGCAGCAAGCTACGCGATAAAATTAAATAAATGGCAGCCATAAATAAAAAGCCACATACAAATGCCATGACAATCTCCATTATTCATCCTCCCCAATCGTTTGAATAATGGTCATCGTTACACCGACAACAACCAAAAATACACCTAAATCAAATAATGCGGCTGTATGTAAAGAGGTTTTACCAAACAGCGGCAAATCGAAATAATCGAAAAAATGCGTAAAAAACGGTTTGCCAACGAATATTGGAAATGCAGCTGTAGCTAAAGCTAAAATGAGCCCAGTTGCTGTCATATACATATAGTTAATTGGCAAGATTTTACGCACCGTTTTTAAATCGAACGCAATGACTAGCAGTACGATGGCGCTGGACGTTAATAGACCGCCGACGAACCCACCGCCTGGTGTATAGTGCCCTGCAAAGAAAATATGGATAGAGAAGAAGAAAATAATGAAAAAGACGATTTTTGCTGTAAACTGCAAAATAAGGTCATTCGTTTTAAGTTTATTCGCTTTCATTTGTTTTCTCCTTTCTGCTTAAACGCAATTTGATCATTGCATAAATGCCCATACCTGCAATACCAAGCACTGTAATTTCAAACAATGTATCGAAGCCACGGTAATCTACTAAAATGACGTTGACGATATTTCCACCGCCTGCCAAAGAATAGACAGTGTCCTTATAATACTGATTAATAGAGTCTACTAGCTTTTGTGAATGTGCAGATAAAGCGACAAGTGTGACCATTGCACCAATTCCGATAGAAACTGCTAAACGTCTAAAGCGGAAAGGTGTATATTCTTGGACTTTACCTAAACGTGGTAAATGATAAAAGACAAGTAAAAATAGCGCAACTGAAATCGTTTCAATAACAAGCTGTGTTAATGCTAAGTCTGGCGCATTGAACATAACGAAAAACAGTGCAACTGTATAGCCAACAGCTCCTAATCCAACAATTGCCGTAATACGTGACCTCGCAATTAAAGTGGTCAATGTACCTAACACGAGCACGATAATTAGTATTAATTGATATAATTCGATTGGTGCAGCACCTTCAAAGGATATTTTGAATGCATCTTTATAAAATAAAGTACCTATAACGATGAAGCAAATTGCTGCAAACATATACATCAAATAATGGCGCATAGAGCCATGCATAACACGCTTTGATACATTCACCATTGTGCGATTTAAAACGCCATCCATCACAAAATCATAAAATGTATTTAATGAAAGCTTCGCAGGCTGGATACGGTACAGTTTCTGCCATTTTCCGAGCGTTGTAAAAAGAAGTGCACCAACAATGACAATGCAAACTGTTAGCCATAATTCAGGTGCTGTAAAGCCGTGCCATGCCTTCACTGTAATATCAATACCTGCTGGCGTAAATTGTAAAAATGGGTCTTGATATAAAAATGGTTGAATCGCAAAAACAGCGGGCTTAATAAATACCTCACCGATTAAATTTGGAATAAAGAAAATAATAACAACGAGTGCTGCTAAAATCATCGGTGCTACAAGCATGCCAATTGGTGCTTCATGCGGTTTTTGTGGTAGCTCCGAAGCTTGTAATTTTCCTGTAAACGTTTTAAAAACAAAATAAAAGCTATAGACAAATGTAAAAATACTTGCAATTACTGCTATCACAAGAAGCAAAATGCCCCAAGTACTGAATTCGAATAATTCAAAATCTTTAAGCGTGAGCATAGCTGTTAAAAACATCTCTTTACTTAAAAAGCCATTAAACGGTGGCAAACCTGCCATAGATAAACTACTAATTAAAGCAACAGTAAAGCTTAATGGCATAATGCTCATTAATCCGCCAAGCTTTCGTATATCACGCGTCCCAGTTTCATGGTCAACAATACCAGCAATCATAAATAAGCTACCTTTAAATGTTGCATGGTTGATTAAATGGAAAATTGCTGCAAATGCTGCATATTTAAACACTGTATTTGCTGCATCCTCTACATGAAAGGCGATGGCACTAGCCCCTAATAAAGCCATAATTAAGCCTAGTTGACTAACCGTTGAAAAGGCTAATATGCCTTTTAAATCCGTCTGCTTTACTGCAAATAATGAGCCCCAGAAAAGGGTTAGTAAACCGATGCCTGTTACAAGCCAAATCCAAACTTCTGATGCGGCGAAAATCGGTGTAAAGCGTGCTACTAAGTAGATTCCTGCCTTTACCATTGTGGCAGAGTGTAAATAAGCACTTACGGGTGTTGGCGCCTCCATAGCATCTGGTAGCCAAATATAAAATGGGAACTGTGCTGATTTTGTAAAGGCTCCAAATAAAATAAGCACAAGTGCTAGAACAAAATAAGATTCGTTGACAAGCTGTGGTGCCTGAGCAACAAGCTCGCGAATAGAATAAGTACCGCCCATTAAAGCTAAAAGCACAAAGCCCCCGAGCATTAGTAAACCGCCTGCTACTGTAATCATCATTGATTTTAAAGCACCAAAACGTGATTTATCACGCTGGAACCAATAAGCGATTAATAAAAATGAAGAAATCGATGTTAGCTCCCAAAATAAGTACAAAGTAATCATATGATCAGACTGTACAACACCAAGCATAGCTGTCATAAACATTAATAAATAAATATAAAAATTATGTAGCTGCTCCTTCGTTTTGTCTAAATAAAAAATTGAATATAGTACAACGAGTGCACCAATTCCTGTTATTAATAAAGAAAATAATAAGCTAAGTCCATCTAAATACGAGATGAAGGAAATGTTTAAAGATGGAATCCAATTAAAAGAAGCAAGAACATCATTTCCATTCATTACCCGGGAAATAAATGTTGCATAATAGCCAACAAGTAGAATTGGCACAATAAGTACAAACCAACCTGTATGTATAGTTCGAACATTACGGAATAAAAACGGAATAAAGATGGCAGCTAATAAAGGAATAAAAATCGCTAAAACTTGCATCTATCAAAATCCTCCTTTCATAACGGTGTAAAAATGCTAACAAAATTCATTATAACTGATTTTTCATGCAATTGCATGCGCTCTAGGGTATTTATCCTCTTGCAGTCTGACCTATTTGTTCGCTATTATAAATAGGAAAGAATAACGAAATTTGAGGGTAAAAAATTTTTATGAAAAATCCATATTTGTACGGTTATTTACCGTTGTTCACCATTTTATTATTTAGTTTGACATTCGGTATTTTTACCGTCACACAATCGATTGAGTTTTTTAAAGTGATTGGCGTCTATACTGGAATGCGTGAATTTTTATCCGATTTAGAGCTGCGTATGTTTTTGTTAATTGTTTTTGCACTTATTTTTTTTATGATGTTTTCCGCTTTTAAGCTAATCGGTGAAACAATTCATGAGTTAGGGATGTTGTTTTTTTCCAGTGATAAAGCTGGAGAAATGATGAATGCAGCACGTGGAGGCTATGTTATTTTCTTTTTCGGTGCATTGTTATCCGCATTCGGTATACAATCCTTCGTCATATTACTCGTCATCTTTTTGCTGACAATTTTCATATACTTCATTTATACGGTATATAAGATGAGTAATTTTATGTCCATTGGTGGGATGATTGGTTTAATATTCTTTGAAATTATAGTTTGGGCATTATTTATTGTTTTAATCTTTTATGTTGTCATGAAGCTTTACAATGGTGTGTTAGCAAGTTTGCCATTTGCGAATTAAAGGGAAGGGGCAGGTGTGTTGATTCGCCTTCCCCCCTCTATCAACAAGAAAGTGCCTAATAAAAAGCGTTTCCCTACCAAACACACACTACTTACATAATCAATACACCTATAGTTATAAATTTTTTAGTCAGCCTTTGTTTCATAAAGAATACCTAACAATTCGTTGATTTCCGTTCGGAGGAGCGCTTCAACTAACGCCTACTAAATAGCAATAAAAAAGTCGATTTTCCACAATATACGGTGTAAATCGACTTCCTCATGCCACTCTATTTTACTTAGGGGAAACATTGCTAGCCTCCATGTTTCTTTCATTTTCAAAGGAAGCCCTCGCTATTTCCATGAGCAAATATTTTATCCTGCATTAACGGGCAGGAAAACCTCCCACTGATTGAAGTTCACTTTATCAAAGCACTAGCAAAAGCGTGAAAAATGCCGGCAATTGCACGGCTCTTTTCACGCTCAACTTCAGTCGACAATCGCATTGAAAATGGCAAAATGGATTTGGTAGCGTTCGAGTGCCTCCATGGAGCGGGGCGTGTCGTAGCCAATCCAAACAGCAGCTGTTTCTGTATCTGTTAAGCCAGCTAGCCAAAAATCTTTAAAATCATTGGTTGTACCTGTTTTTGCTCCGATATAATTTGTTGTTGTGTAAAGTCCAATTCCTGTTCCGTTTGTGACAACTTCTGTTAACATTTGGCGCATGTAACGCACAGTCTTTGGCGACCAGATAACGGTGCGCTCAGTCGGCCATTTATAAAGAACATTACCCTCTGTGTCCGTTATTTTGCGAATGGCATGGACTTGAGAATAAGAGCCATCGATAAAGCTTGTATAAGCATCCGCCATTTCAAGTGCTGTGACACCGTATGTTAATCCACCCAGTGCTGCAGCATATGTTTTGTCCTTCGAATCGAGAGAGCGGAAATGAAATTTATCTAAATAATGAAAGGCTGCATCGATACCAATTGTATTATAAAGACGCAATGCACTCGTATTGTAGCTGTAACGAAAAGCTGTTGATAACGACACTTGACCATAAAGCCCTCCACCATAATTTTGCGGACAAAACGTACCAATACAATATGCTCCGCCGCTTACAGTAGAGCTAGGTGCGTAATCTGTTATTTCGAAATACGGTGCGTAAACGATTAACGGTTTAAAAGCAGAACCCGGCTGACGTGGTGCTTGGTAGGCACGATGTAAATCAAACTTTTTGTAATTTTTGCCGCCATAAATGCTTGTAATTTCTCGTGTGGCATTATCAATGCTAATGGCGCTCGCTTGTAGCTCTGGTATTGATAGGATGTTATTAATCGCATGCTCATCAGCTAGTTGCTTCGTAGGATTGAGCGCAGTATGTACAACAGCACCTTGCTGAAGCAGTGCTTGCACTTTATCCTGTAACTGTGTTTGTAGCAGCTGTTTTTCCTGTTCTGTCGTCGCATTGGCTATTAAAATATCTAATCCTTCGTTTTGAGCGATGAGCCATTTCAATTCTTGCAAGACGTATGTACTATATGCGGGATATGCCTGAATTTTTTGCTTAACATTTAGCTGAATTGGTAAGCTTTTTTGCGTTTCCGCTTCTGCATTTGTAATTATATGATGCTCAGCTAATGTTTGAAGTAAACGTTCCTGCCGTGCCTTTGTTTGCTCGAAATTTTTTAATGGGTCGTATAGTGACGGATTATTGGGAATAGCAGAAATAAAGGCAATTTCCGCTAATGAAAGTTCATTTAGTGGTTTGCCAAAATAATAAGTGGCTGCACTAGCGATGCCATATACTTGATTGCTAAAATAAATTTCGTTTAAATACATATTTAAAATTTCTTTTTTACTATAACGTTTTTCGAGCTCATAAGAATAAAATATTTCCATTAATTTTCGTTCGTATGTTTTTTCCTCAGATAGATAGCGCATTCTCACGAGTTGCTGTGTAATCGTACTACCGCCTTGTTGAACAGATTGTTCATTCGTATTAATAACAAATGCACGAACAATCGCACTTAAATCAAAGCCGATATGCTCGTAAAAATCACTATCCTCACTAGCGATGAAAATATCCTTGACGATTTGAGGGATATTTTCAAGCGGCATTGGCTGCCGCCATTCTACATATTCCTCACTATATACATTATTATCCTTATCTAATAATGTAATAGGTAGGGCAGAAGTGATAGTCGGTAATTCGATAGATTGCTTCATTTGATTTTCAAACGCTTTTGCTGCTTCAATTTCCTGAAATATTTCGCCGCTTAAATAAAACAAAAGAGGAAAGCAGCTAAGAATAATAAGAAAGCCAAAAAAATTTTTCATAAATGATGCCTCCGATAATGACTTATCATAGCAGGTGTGTTTATTAGCCTTTATTTTAGAAAGCCTAGCAATTAGTTGATTTCCGTTGCGGGGGACGGCTTCAACTAATTTATTTCGGCATTCGCCGAAATAAATGGATTTTCAGCTCAAGGTCCGCAGGATGTTGGTCATGGAGGCGTTGCCGCAGGACGCGGCGGTTTTAGCCTCCCTACACTTTATCACGATGGAGTCGCCCCCACTACAATCAACGAGCGTATGCCTAATAAAAAGCATTTCCGCCTATAAAACACGCTAATTAATATACATTATTTACATAATCAATACGCCTGTTATCATAGCATAATTTGGGTTTTTCGGGAATGACTAAAGGTTAATAAAATAGCCATCTAAAAAGACCGAGCTATCTTTGGTACATAGAAAATTAATTTTTATCCCGCATTAACGGGCAGTAAGCCTCCCACTTCAAGAATAAAGTGAAATCGACCTAAGGAAAAGTGAGAAATCAACTGCCCGTAAAAGCCCGAATGGTTCAACTAACAATCAGTGGGGAAGAGCGTCCACTGAATGAAGTTTCACTTTATAAAAACCAAGCTAAACGCCCGAAAAACAGTGCTTTAGCATGTTTTCAGGCGCTTCTCCTAGGCATGCTCCTTTAGCATGTCATCCATATATTGTTTTGGTGCTTTTTGGATAAAGTATAAAATAACGAAGGCTATAAGGAATAAAGAACCTGTTACAAAAAAAACAGATGGAATATTAAGTAATCCACTTACAACTCCACCAAGTACAGGACCAATAATATTCCCTAAAAAGCGGAAGCTCTGACTATAGCCCATTACTTCTCCTTGAACAGCAACAGGTGCATCACGGCGAATAAGTGCTGATGTAATTGGAATTAAGCCACCTGCTACAATGCCGAATAAAAGCCGCAATAAAATAAGCTGCCAAAGTGAAGTAACAAAAGCTTGCGGTACGACAAAAAGAACGCAGCAAATTAATAAGCCAGTCAGCACACGCTCGTAGCCAATTTGGTCGCTTAAATGACCCCAAAAGCGTGCAAATAATATATTGCCTAAGCCAGCCGCACTAAATGCAACACCTGCAAGCATTGCAACATTGGTGGCTGAGGTTAAATGGGTCACATACAAGGAAAGTAATGGCTGGATGCTAAAATTGCCAATTTGAATTAAGCTAGTGACAATCATCACGCTAAACATAAGGCGGTGGTGGAAAATAGCCCACAAAACATTTTTGCGTGAATAAATTGCACTTTTTTTCTTTTTGATAATTTCAGGTTCCTTAATACCGAAAATAATAATAATGCCCGAAAGAACGATAGCAGCCGCGGTAAATAAAAATGTATACGTAAAGCCAAAAGTGTCCGCAAGTAAGCCCCCGATAACCGGACCGAATAGAGTTCCACCAACGCTGCCCATTTGTAATGTGCCGAGTGTTTTTCCTGCGATTTCTTTTGGCGTATGTCTACTAATAAATGCGATAGATGTAGGAATAAATCCTGTCACAACACCCATAAATAAGCGCAATACAAAAAACTGCCCAACATCTTGCACATAGCCCATTAAAAAGATGCTTATTGCAATACCGAAGCAGTTAATAATCATAATAGGCTTATAACCGTATTTATCCGCAATCCGCCCCCATATTGGTGACATTAAAAATGCTGTAATAAAGGTCGCAGCAAAAATAAGACCAGCCCATCTTTGCACATAGCTTTCAGAAAAATTACCGAGCGTATCAATGTATAGTGAAAGGAATGGCATAATCATTGTTGTGGATCCTGCAACGATAAAGTTTGCGATTAAAATAATAATAAAATTGTGTTTCCGATTTTTCATTGTGCGTCACTTTCTTTCCAACTTAGTAATAATACTCAGCAGAAGTTCGAGACAACTAAACATATAGGGGAATTAGCTGAGAAAAGATATTGACATACAGTATAACTTATTTCGTAACACGAAGGAAGCAACTTGATTGCTAAAAGCGGAAAAGTAAAAAGAAATATGTTAGAATAGGAAAGATTAATGATTAAATTTAAAGGAGAGACATGCATGTTTCCACAATTAACGACAGAGCTAAATGCAGGCGAAATTTTAGTAGAAATGAACACAACAATGGGTTCAATTAAAATTAAATTATTCCCAGAGCATGCACCAAAAACAGTTGAAAACTTTTTAGGTCATGCGAAATCAGGGTATTATAACGGGATTGTTTTTCATCGTGTAATTACTGATTTTATGATTCAGGGCGGTGACCCAACTGGTACAGGTATGGGCGGCGAATCAATTTGGGGCGGTTCCTTTGAAGATGAATTCCACCATGACTTATTTAACTTCCGCGGAGCACTATCAATGGCGAATGCTGGTCCAAATACAAATGGCTCACAATTTTTCATCGTGCAAATGCCTCATATTCCAAGCGATATGATTCGTCAAATGGAGCAAGCAAGCTTCCCGAAAGAAGCAATTGAGTATTATGCTGAACATGGCGGTACACCATGGTTAGACCATAAACATACAGTATTTGGTCATGTAGTTGAGGGTATGGATATTGTCGATAAAATTGCAGGTGTGAAAAAGGATATGCGTGATAAGCCACTTGAAGATATTAAAATCGAATCAATTACGGTATTAAATAATTAATTGAAAGAAGTGTGAAAAAATGGCTTCATTCATTTTAAATTTTAGTTTTATTCAATTCCCAGAGGATAAGTCCTCCTACTTGCCGGCTGCCATCGAAGTCCTTCTCTTAATGGTGTTTTGCGTATTTGTCGTTAAACTTATACGTAAATTTTCGAAAAAGCAAGAGCTTGCGGCGAAGGAACTCGAAGCGCGTGCATTAGCAGAGCGTGACGAACGCATGAAACAAGAAAATCAACAATAAAAAGTAAGGGTTTGTCTGAAAGCGGCGCGCTAGCCTACTTTCGGACAAACCCTTATTGTACAAAGCTTAATTAGTGGCAAGTGCCTTTTTAAAGCGGGCAACGCCATCTTCAACGACAGAGAATGGGCAAGCGACATTCATACGTAAGAAGCCTCGTCCTGCCTCGCTATATTTTGTGCCGGGCTCTAAAGCAAGTTTACCAATTGTTAATAATCGTTGCATCATTTCTTTTTCAGATAAGCCTGTGCCTCTATAATCAATCCACATTAAGTAAGTACCTTCAGGTTTAGCAACAGAAATACCATCAAGCGCATTTAATTCCTTGCTGACGTAATCCATATTTACTGATAAATAATCAATTAATTCATCCAACCATGTATCGCCATATGTGTAAGCAGCTTGTACAGCAGCGGAAGCAAATGCATTTAAGTCCATTTTGCCATGTGCGGTAGCATTTTCCTCTAGCTGCTTGCGTAAATCTTCATTTGGAACAACCATCATAGCTGCCTGAATACCAGCTAAATTGAACGTTTTTGTAGGGGCAATACACGAAATTATTTTCGCTTGCTCGCTACCTGCAACAGATAATGCAGGTACGAATTTTGCACCAGGTAACACTACATCTGCATGAATTTCATCTGCTAATAAATAAACATCATACTTAATGCATAGTGCTACTAGCTCCTCTAATTGCGCGCGGCTCCAAACAACACCTGCTGGATTATGAGGATTACATAGTATGTATAGCTTCACTCCTTGCTTAAATAGCTCTTCAAGCTGTGCAAAATCATACGTATAAGAGCCATTTACCTCTACTAAATCACAAAAAACAAGCTCACGACCTTGATTTTTTGGAACGCTCGAAAATGGCGGATAGACAGGTGTTGAAATCGCCACTTTATCATTCGGAGCTGTAAATGTTTCAATGATACTTGCGATTGCTGGAACAACACCGTGATGGAATAAAATTGTTTCAGGAAGAATCGTCCATTGATGACGGCGCTCATACCAGTTAACAACCGCTTCTTTACAGCCATCACAGACATATGAATAACCAAATATCGGGTGCTTTAAACGTTCTTCAATTGCCTCAATTACTTCCTTTGGAGCTGCGAAATCCATATCTGCAATCCACATTGGTAAAATATCGCTAGCATCTTCAATATTAAAAATTTGCTCAATGCGGTCCCATTTGTAAGAACGGGATTTACGGCGATCGATAGTTGCATTAAAATTTGACATACATAATCACTCTTTTCTTTGTAATAATTTGATTTTGCATAAACTAAAAAAGCTATAGATGATGAAGTGTAAAAGCACATCACAATCGATTTAGACTCGCATTAACTATCCATGCTTTTTTAATAATCATCGAAGATTAAGTATTTCCTCGTTGATTTTAGTTTGACTTTATTATATGTTATCATACGAATCATATAAACATAATAATTTAGGGGACTAGGAAAATTGGAAAATATCGAAATGAATCAAAAGGCTGTTAAAGTGCTTGAGGAGTGGGACCCATTTCAGTTGGGTGCTGACAGCTATGACACAGAAACTGCGGATGTAGTTGCAGCTTTGCAGGGGATAGATGATCCGAGCGACTTAGCAAAGGTTATTCAAACTGTTTATGAACACTCTTATGAACAATGGATTCCATTTGAGCGTTGTGTGGAAATGGCCTATAAATTAATTGCAATTAAATTTGAAGCGAAATGCATAATATAAAAAAGCATAGACAAAGTGCGAACTGAACTGCGCCACTTTGTCTATGCTTTTTAATTTATAATTCCACGAATTAAAATAACAGCAATTACAATTGGGGCGATGTAGCGCACGATTGTATACCAAACTGTAAATAGTACTGGTGTTGCTTGAAGCTCCTGCTGTGCAATTGGCTTTCGGTAGTGATAGCCGACAAATAATGAAATTAATATTGCGCCAATTGGCATAGCAATGCTATTCGTTAAATAATCAATAAAATTAAAAATTGATTTATTAAAAATTGTTATATTCGACAATACCCCAAAAGATAGGGCACTTGGAATGCCAATGATAAAAATAATGGCAGCGAATAACCAAGAGGCCTTTTTACGCAAATGGAGTCGTTCGCCAATGCTGTTTGAAATAACAACCTCAAGCAATGAAATCGCAGATGTTATTGTAGCGAATAATAGTAAAATAAAGAAAATGATGAGCAGAACCTGACCAAAAGGGAGCTGTTCAAAAACGGCGGGAATCATCATGAAAACAAGACCTGGTCCCTCTGTTGGCGAATAGCCTAATGCAAATACCGCTGGGAAAATAACGAGTCCTGCAAGTAAAGAAATAATAATATTCATCGTTGCCACATTAATGCCTGAGCTTACGATGTTTTCTTCCTTCGGTAAATATGAAGCATATGTAATCATGATACAAATTCCAACGCTTAGTGAGAAAAATGCTTGGCCGAGCGCCAATAAAAATGTTTCGCCATTGAAATAGGACCAATCTGGTACGAACATAAAGCGCACGCCCTCCATCGCACCATCCAACGTTAGCGAGCGAATACAAAGCAAAATAAAAAAGATAAATAACAGCGGCATCATCCATTTGCTCGCTAGCTCAATCCCATCTTTAATACCAGCCTGCACAATTAATAATGTTAGAAGCATAAATGCACCTTGCGCAATGATTATTTCAATGGGGTTTTCAATGATTTGCTGAAATAGTTGTGAAAAATCGGTACCTTGACCGGATAAACTAAATGTTAGTGCGCGCAGCAAATAGCTTAAAATCCAGCCACCAACAACGCTATAAAACGATAAAATTAAACCGCTTGTAATCACGCCGAGCCATCCAACTAAAAACCATGGACGATTTGGTGCTTGTTTTTTAAATGATTGAATGGCGCTTGCTTGCCCACGACGCCCAATCATAAATTCAGCAATTAGAATAGGGAGCCCTATTAATAATGTGCAAATAATAAATAATAAAATAAAAACACTGCCTCCGTTTGTTCCGACCATATACGGAAATTTCCATATCGCGCCAATACCGATAGCGCTACCGGCTGCAGCTAAAATAAAACCAATCTTTGATGCAAAATGCTCTCTAGAAGCCAATAAAAACCCTCCTTAATATTTAAAACAAGTACCTATTCTACAATACTTTTTACAGAAATAAAACTATATTCGCAATTATGTAACAAAGAGATGTCTGGAAAGTCATTTTGGGATGTCCCTTTTGCAGGAGCACATGTTTTTTGTTTCGAAAGCGAAGCGACAGCTACAAGTATTTTTAACGAATATGGAAGGAGGAGCTGTTCGAAAAGTCCTGCGTTTTGTTCGTCTTTCATTGAAGTAAAAACTACTTAAAAATAGTAAAAGATTTCTTTTGAAAGAGGCAACTGTTTTTTGGACAGCCTTTTAAGATTTTGTAAATCATGTAAAACCCCTCTTTCCTTGGGGTGTTCCTTTGTTCTGTGTAGTGCATTATGTTATAATTTAACATGACATTTTCGTATATAGACACAGAAGGTAGGAACGTATGATGGAAAAACAATACAAAGTAGGTGACGTGCTAACTGGAAAAGTAACTGGAATTCAACCATACGGAGCATTCGTGGCGTTAGATGAGCAAACTCAAGGACTTGTTCACATCTCAGAAATTACGTATGGATTTGTAAAGGATGTTAGTCACTTCTTAAAAGTTGGCGATGAAATTACTGTGAAGATTTTGGAAATTGAATCCGAATCCCAAAAAATAAGCTTATCCATTCGTGCGTTGCAAGAAGAGCCTACCCATCTGAAAAAGGAGCAGCGCAAAACATTGCAGGAGCGACTTGATGAGGATGACGCAGCAGGCTTTCAGCCATTAAAAGATAAGCTACAGGAATGGATTGAACAATCAGGACAAAAATAACAAAGTGAAGAAGGCGCCCAAAAAGCCGTGCATAATCGGCTTTTTGGGCGTTTTTGATGATGTTTTTTTGCTACAGAAAAAAATTACGAGCGAATTAAGGGTGTTTATGAGCGAATTTTACATGTTTACGAGCGAATTGTGACTTTTTAACTAGATGCAATATAAAAAGGAGCTGACCGAACAAGATTTATCTTTTCAGCCAGCACGGTCATCATAAAGCGGTCTCAATCAAGCTGCTTCCATTTACGCAGACGATATTGCAAGTTTTGTCTGCTCATACCAAGTGCGGCAGCGGCTTTTGTGACATTGCCGTTATGCATTTTCAACACATTTTGCACGTAAAATATTTCGGCATCACGCAAATATTCATCAAGCGGTAGCAATTGCTCATCATTCAAAATCAAACTTGACGGCGTACCAGACTGCTGTACCTTAAAGCGGAAATGGAGTGGCAACATTTCAAATGTGACTATTTCCTCATTCGTTATAACTGCTGCAATTTCATCAAGTAATAGCTCTAATTCCTTCAAATTCCCCGGCCAATCATGGCTCATAAAAAGCCTCATTACTTCAGGTGATAAACCTTGGATAGAGGAAGCAAAACGTGCGCGATGGCGAGCGAAATAATCTGATACAAATGGCTCAATATCCTCCTTACGCTCGCATAAGGGCGGAATAGAAATGACTAAATTGGCGAAAAAATAATAAAGCTCTTTCAATAATTGACCTTCGCTAATTAAGTCAATAGGGTCGCTGCCTATACTGCCAATAATCATATGCTTTGTCACGGATAGTTCCTTTAAAATTTGAAGTAACTGCTCCTGCATTTCAATCGACAAAAATTCAATGCGCTCAAAAAAGAAAGTAAAGTTGCCGCCAGCTTGCAAATGATTGCGAATTTTTTCGACAATCCGCTCATCACGTCTGCTGAAAAATGTAATAAAATCATCATTATTTGGCAATAATGCATTGTGGATGCTTTCAGCAACTAAATCTTTTCCAGTACCAGAATCACCGATTAGTAACACAGGAATACGTGCATGGGCAGCTTTTTTTGCATGTGTCATTACTTGCTGCATTGCATCGGAAACAGCTGTAATTGTCTCAAATGTCAGCGGCTCACCGTATCTTCTTAAAGGTTGATAAATCAGCTTCTCAAGTGATGTAATATCGCGTGCAAATTCAATCGCACCGATAAGTTTATCTTGATCAAAAATCGGGAAAGTATCGTTTAGTGTTGTAATTTCATGCCCATCTTTATTGCGATATGTTTGTTTCACATTCATTTCTTTGCGCCCGGTTTGTATAACGCGCCACAATGTACTATCTTTTTTGCGGAATGCAAAAAGCTCAAAAAGGGAATGGCTAGTCATTTCTTCAAATGCATAGCCTTCAATTTCTTTCATTTTTGCATTATAAAGTAATGTTTTCCCCTCAGTATCAATCGCGTGAATCCCTACAGAAATATGCTCAATCGCATGTATGTAAAAGGGAATGAGCTGTCTTTGCTGTTCAAACAATGCAAGCACCTCAAATTTTCTTAAAATTTTTTAAAAGATAATACTTGAAAAAAGCAATAATCTTTTGCATTATTATAAATATAAAGTGTGATTGAGTGCAAATTTTTTTTGCGTGAAATTGCATTTAATAATTAAAAAAATTATTTAGGAGGATTTTTCATGATTCCATATAAGCACGAGCCATTCACTGATTTCGCACAACAAGAAAACAAAGATGCATATTTAGCAGGCTTAAAATTAGTCGACAGCTATTTAGGTCAAGACTATCCATTAATTATTGGTGGCGAGCGCATCACAACAGAAGACAAGATTGTTTCTTACAACCCAGCAAAGAAAACAGAAGTGATTGGTCGCGTATCAAAAGCTTCACGTGAGCTTGCTGAAAAAGCAATGAAAATTGCAGATGAAACATTCAAAACATGGAAAAAAGTTGATCCTGCCATTCGCGCAGACGTATTATTCAAAGCAGCTGCTATTATCCGTCGCCGCAAATTCGAATTCTCAGCTTTATTAACAAAAGAAGCGGGTAAGCCATGGAATGAGGCAGATGCAGATACTGCTGAAGCGATTGACTTCCTAGAATATTATGGCCGTCAAATGCTACGCATTAAAAATGGTCAACCAGTAGAAAGCCGTCCAGGCGAATACAACCGTTATGACTACATTCCATTAGGAGTGGGAATTGTTATTTCTCCATGGAACTTCCCATTCGCTATTATGGCTGGTACAACCGTAGCGGCTGTTGTTACAGGTAATACAGTATTATTAAAACCAGCTTCAACAACACCAGTTGTTGCTTATAAATTTATCGAGGTATTAGAAGAAGCAGGCTTACCAGCAGGCGTAGTTAACTATGTGCCAGGTAGCGGTGCAGAAGTTGGGGACTACTTAGTAGATCATCCACGTACACGTTTCATCAGCTTTACAGGTTCACGTGATGTAGGTTTACGTATTAACGAACGTGCATCGAAATTAAACGAAGGTCAAATTTGGATTAAACGTGTCATCGCAGAAATGGGCGGTAAAGATACAATCGTTGTAGATAAAGAGGCTGATTTAGAATTAGCAGCTCAATCAATCGTGAAATCAGCATTTGGTTTCTCTGGTCAAAAATGTTCAGCATGTTCACGTGCGGTTATCGTAGAAGATGTTTACGAGCAAGTTGTGAATCGTGTAGAAGAATTAACAAAAGCGTTAACAATCGGTGACCCAGCAGACCCATCGAACTTCATGGCAACAGTAATTGACCAAGCAGCATTCAATAAAGTAACAGAGTACATTGAAATTGGTAAAGGCGAAGGCCGTTTAGTTGCTGGCGGTACAGCAGATGATTCTGTAGGTTACTTCGTACATCCAACTGTATTTGCAGATGTAGATCCGTCTGCACGTATTATGAAAGAAGAAATCTTTGGCCCAGTTGTTGCAATTGCAAAAGCAAAAGATTTCGATCAAGCAATCGAAATTGCGAATGATACGGAATACGGTTTGACAGGTGCAGTTATTACAAATAATCGCCTTAACCTAGAAAAAGCACGTGAGGATTTCCACGTAGGAAACCTTTACTTCAACCGTGGCTGTACAGGTGCAATTGTAGGTTACCAACCATTTGGTGGTTTCAACATGTCAGGAACAGACTCAAAAGCAGGTGGTCCAGACTACTTACAATTACACATGCAAGCGAAAACAACTTCAGAAATGCTTTAATTTTTTTCAAGAAAAATCTTCCGTTTTTTCAAATGTGAGATGAATATAATTTAGCGGGTGTTCAAATGTCCGTTGAAAAAGAGGAACTCAGTCTAAGAGCGTCACATTCTGTGGCGACGACTGAGTGACCAACCAACATCGTGTCGGCGGATGTCGCAGATTAGTTAACCGTTGTCACAGGACGTGATGGTTTTAGGTTAACTTCCACTGACAAGCTCGAAAAAATCTGGACGCAATAACGCCGAGGCGTTATTGATTAGAAAAATGGCGGGTAGACAATGGTATGCCCGCTATTTTCAGTGTTTAAAAGTAAAGCTCAATTTCGAAGTTTTGTAGTGAAATTAGTGAATTTTGCGTAAAATTCATAGGTCATGTTTGCGAATACGTAAAATTCCTTGAAGACTTTTTAAAATGTGACAATTTTATAAACAAATTTATGTTGAAATATGTTACAATGTTGGCGATATCAAAAAACAATTAAAAATGTTAAAGAGGCGAATTAATAATGGCTGAAAATTTAAACCTATTTACATCAACACAGGATGTCATTCAAGAAGCGTTACAAAAACTTGGTTATGATGAAGCGATGTATGAATTACTAAAGGAACCACTTCGTATGTTAGAAGTACGCATCCCTGTTAAAATGGATGATGGTACGACGAAAGTGTTCACAGGTTATCGTGCACAGCATAATGACGCAGTAGGACCAACTAAAGGTGGCGTACGTTTCCACCCAGCTGTTACTGACGAGGAAGTTAAAGCGCTTTCAATGTGGATGACATTGAAATGTGGAATTGTAGATTTACCGTATGGTGGAGGTAAAGGTGGGGTTATTTGTGACCCACGTCAAATGTCAATGGGCGAAATCGAACGCTTAAGTCGTGGTTATGTGCGTGCAGTAAGTCAAATCGTTGGACCAACAAAAGATATTCCAGCGCCAGACGTATTTACAAACGCTCAAATTATGGCATGGATGATGGACGAGTATAGCCGCATGGACGAATTTAACTCACCAGGCTTCATCACTGGTAAGCCGCTTGTACTTGGTGGTTCGCAAGGACGTGACCGTGCAACAGCGGAAGGTGTAACAATTGTTATTAAAGAAGCAGCAAAAAAACGTGGTATTGATATTGAAGGAGCGCGTGTTGTTATCCAAGGTTTCGGTAACGCAGGTAGCTTCCTAGCAAAATTCATGAGCGATTTAGGTGCAAAAATTATTGGTATCTCTGATGCCTATGGTGCATTACATGATCCTAACGGTTTAGATATCGACTATTTATTAGATCGCCGCGACTCATTCGGTACTGTAACAACTCTATTTGAAAATACGATTACAAACAAAGAGCTATTAGAGTTAGAATGTGATATTTTAGTACCTGCAGCTATTGAAAATCAAATTACTGCAGATAATGCACACGATATTAAAGCAAACATTGTTGTAGAAGCTGCTAACGGACCAACGACTGCAGAAGCAACAAAAATTTTAACAGAGCGTGGTATTCTTTTAGTGCCAGACGTACTAGCATCTGCTGGTGGTGTAACTGTATCTTACTTCGAATGGGTACAAAACAACCAAGGCTACTACTGGACAGAAGAAGAAGTACGTGAAAAATTAATTCGCAAAATGGTAGATGCTTTTGACAGCGTCTACACAACAGCTACGAATCGCAACATTAATATGCGCTTAGCTGCATACATGGTAGGTGTTCGCCGCACTGCCGAAGCATCTCGCTTCCGTGGTTGGGTGTAATATAATAGAAGAAAGACTGCTGGCTAGAGAATTCTCTGCCAGCAGTTTTTTTGTGTTTTTTAAGGTAATTCTTTCAGTAGCGAAACTATGAGAGAGTGCTCTCATTTTTCAGATTTTGTTCAGTCACTTTATAGTAATGTCGGAGAAGGTCGGGGATAAAAAATGAAGGGGAGGGACGTAAATACAACTGAATATAGAAAAAGGTAGGAGTGATAAAAATGGAAACATACAAAGAACGAAAAAGTTGGTGGCAAAAAGCACTTCCGACAGCGCTTTCCGTTATGCTTGTCGCTAGCAGCCTTTCAGTAGCAGTACCGACTAGTGAAGTAAAGGCGGCTGACAATGTACTTGCACCAGGAGGGGTAAGTAATGGCTTAATCTCTTGGATAGATGTGGAGCGTAGTGCAGAGCTTGAAGGAAATGACGTGACTGCGGTAACAGATTTAGCTGATAATGAACCTTGGGTAAGAGAAGCGCTCACTTCTTATAATGAAAATGGTATGAATTTTAATGGTGGACTTCAAACAAACAAAGTAATGTATACTCGTTCTGCAAGTGAATTTAATGTAAACGATTCAGCGCGTGAAGTATTTTCTGTACAAGCAAGTGAAAATTATACAGGATTTCCTTGGGAGCTCGGTGGAAAAGGATCGACAGCTAGATATGGTACAGGAAATAGCATAGCAACATATTTTGGTAGAGAAGATAGTTTAACTATTAATGTTGATAATTACGACTTGAAAAACGGGGCAATGTTAAACATATGGAGTGCGCAAGATGATTGGACACTTTCACTAAATGGAAGTAAATTGCATGAAGAAAAAGATAATACACCGAGTTTTACTACTAGTACCTCTGGAAGTCGATACTATATTGGTGCAGGTCATTCCAGTCGTTTTAATGGCATGATTGCCGAAGTAATTCTATTTAATCGTCAATTAGAAGTCGATGAACGAATGAGAGTTAACAGCTATCTGGCTTTAAAATATGGTCTTACATTAAAGGACGATAATGATAGTTTAATAGATTATCTTGCTAGCGATAGCTCACCAATGTGGGAGGCTACTAGTAATATTGGTTACGGCAACCGAATCACAGGCATTGGACGTGACGATAATGGAGCATTGAATCAAAAGCAATCGAAGGCTCAAATTGACGACGCGAATGTCACAATTGCATTAGGTAGCGAGATTAAGGAAACTAATGCTAAAAATCAAAATACGATAGCAAATGACAAATCTTTCTTCATATTCAGTGATAATGGTGCTGAAGCTAATTTTGTTACTTCGTTAAAGAAAGATGAAGAAAAGCTAAAGCATATTGCGCGTATTTACAAAGTTCAAAAGACGAATTGGCATGATACAATTATCACTTTGGCAGTAGATAAAGTACAGGATGCAACAAAGTATCCGTTATATTTAGTTGTAAGTTCAGACAATCAGTTTGATGAAAATGATTTATTCTATCCATTAATAGATGGGGAAATTACACTAAACAGTAGCCTACTTACTGATGGAACATTCTTTACGATTGCTGCACCAATACCTGAAGTTGAAAGTGCGCACCTTGAGCAAGTAATAGCTGAAGGCAACCAAATTATTTTAACATTTGATCAAGAGGTTCAACTAACGGATGGTGAAGAAGGCTTTACAGTAGAAATCGACGGTCAACAAATTACATTAGACGCTAATGCAATTGAGGTTGACCCAGACGATGCAACAAAAGTCATTATCACATTGCCTAATGGTACAGACGTGACTGATAAAGAAATCATTGTTGATTATGATGACAGTCAAGGAAATATACAAGGAACAAATGGTGTAGCTGTTGAAAACTTCAAAAAAACAATTGACAATAAACAGCTAGCTTTAAATGTGGAAAAACCAGCTGGCAACACAGTTATAACAGCGAGACCGGAATTTTCAGGAACAGCAACCCCTGGTGCAAAGGTGACTGTGAAAATTTCTGATGAGATTACGTTAGAAGTAACAGCGGGGAGCGATGGAAAATGGAGCGTTACACCAGATACAGACCTTCCTGACGGTGATTACAATGTAGAAATTATAGCTGAGAAAGATGGTAAAACATCTGCACCAGTGACAAAAACATTGAAGATAGATACTATCACACCAGTTTCCTATGAAGATGCACTAACTATTACACAACCTGCTGAAATAATAAATAATTCAAAGCCAACAATCAGCGGTACAGTGCAGACATCAATAACGACACCATCAACAGTTACAATTGAATTAAAGGATGCGGGTGGTCGTGTAATCGCAACGGCCGATTCAGCCTCAGTCATTGTGAATTCGGACGGTACTTGGGAATTTACACCACCGACAGATTTGCCAGACGGTACGTACACAATTATTGCGACAGCAACAGACGGTACAAATACGGCAATAAAAGAGCATACATTTACAATTATTACGGTAGACAAAACGGCATTACAAAACAAAGTAGATGAAAGCACTCGTTTAAATGCTAGTGAGTACACACCAAATACTTGGACAAACTATCAAGCGGCCTTATTGCAAGCGCAAAATGTGTTAGACAATCCACATGCAACACAGGATGAAGTTAATCTAGCATTAGCAGAGTTGGCAGCAGCACAAAATGCACTTGTCCCTGTGACAACAGTGGGGCAAGGGTTAAATAGTTTAACACCTTCAACAGGAGGTATATTAAGCCCGAGCTTCCAAACAGATGTCACAGATTATATGATGAATGTAGGAAATTCAACGACTGTTATTGGTTTTGACGCAATACCAGTACAAGCGGGTGCGACAGTGACGACAACGGTGAATGGTCAGCCAGGTACATTAGGGCAAATTCCATTACAAGTTGGGGCGAATACAATTGTTATTACAGTGACCGATGCCAATGGCTTCGTGAAGCGCTATACAATCATTGTATATCGTGCTGCTTATACGGGTGGTGGAGGTACATCAACGCCAACACCAACACCAAGCCTAGAAGCACCAGCAGAAACAAAAACAATTATTCATGTTGATTTAGAAGTGGATGGTGAAAATCCACTGGAAAAAACAACAGTGGAAATTGAGCGCACGACACATCCAGATGGACGTATTACAGATCTTGTGAATTTAACGCCAGAACAAGCTTTAGAAGCGGTAGAGAAAGCGAAGCAAATTGGCAATACAATTGCACGTATCGTAATTCCGGATGTACAGGATGTAGTTGCCCAAACGACAGTTGAAGTACCAAAAGATGCATTGCGTATTTTACGTGACAATGGCTTAGACCTAGAAATTTCTACAGATAATGCACATATTGCAATACCAAACAGCTCTATGGGAGGGGTAGAGGACAACTTCTACTTCCGTTTAGTGCCTGTGAAAAAGGAAGATGAGCGTCAGGCAATTGAAGCCCGTGCTCGTGCGGAGCGTGTTGTACGTGAAGCTTTACAAAGCAACAACGTACATGTAGTTGCTCGTCCGATGACGATTGAAACAAATCTACCTTCCCGCCCAGTGATTGTAACATTGCCGTTACGTGGTATCACATTACCAACAGCAGATGCAGAGCGCCAGGCGTATCTAAATAGCTTAGCTGTATTTATCGAACATACGGATGGCGAAAAGAAAGTAGTTCAGCCAGAAGTCGTGACGATGCATGACGGCAACATTGGATTACGCTTTACAGTAGAGAAATTCAGTACATTTACAATTATTCAAGTAAGTGAAGAAGGAACGCATACTGCCTATATTCGTGGCTTTGAGGACGGTACATTCCGCCCAGAGGAAAATATTACACGTGCACAAGTGGCGCGTATGATTGCTCGTATTTTAGGCTATGAAGAAGATACAGTGATAAATGTAGCACCATTCAAAGACATCCCAAGCACGCATTTTGCGGCAAGTGAAATTGCCTTTGTTAAAGCAGCAGGAATTATGGATGGTGATGAAAAAGGGAACTTTAATGCATCGAACAATATTACACGTGCACAAATGGCGAAAGTCGTGGCAAATTTCAAAAAGCTACATGTAGAAGAGAACATTCCATTAACATTTAGCGATACAAAAAATCATTGGGCACAGTGGATTATTGAGGCAAATCGCGATGCGGGTATTATTAGCGGTTATCCAGATGGACGCTTTGCACCAAATGAAGCCATTACACGTGTACAAGCAGTGCGTATGATGAATCGCATGTTAGAGCGAGGACCGTTATACGGTGTACAAAATGCAAGTTTCTCTGATGTACCAGAAACACATCGTGCATTTATGGATATTGAGGAAGCAGCACGTAAGCATTCTTATATTGTAGATGAAAATAAGCATGAGCTATTTGTTAAATAATATAAATCCCGACAAGAGTTAGACGAGGCATAGTTGGTTATAAAAGTTAGGGCTGTCTGAAAAGGAATATCTTTTCGGACAGCCCCTTCTTGGTAGCTACTTATATTGTTAACTAATTAACTTGTCTAGTTTTTGTCAAGAAAATATGTGTAGTATACATAATAAAAGGGTTTGTTTATGATGATGATAATTACGTTATGCATAGGTTGCGCAGTCTTGAGCTGGCTAATATACAAGCAGAAGCAAAAAGCATTACGACGTGAAAAGAAGAAGGTGATGATACAGCGTCTGGATATTTTATTAAAATCCAATCCGCCCAAAACATCATCTGAAAATCCAAAGAAAGATACTGCTTTATAGGAAACAACCGCTATACTGAAAGGGAGTAAATATACGGAGAAGGAAGGCATGATGATGAAAAAATATATTTTAATTGCGGTAAGTATTATCATGCTATTTGTGCTTGTCTTTTTTATTGGCAATCAACAATATTTTTGGGATGACAAAAAAATAACTGTAGAAAACGGTGCTGCTTCAATAACGACTGAGCAATTAAAAAGGACGACAAAGCTTGAGGGGGAATGGTCTTTTTATCCGAATGAACTGATTGCACCGAATGAATCGCTAGAAAACTATGCAAATAACCGCATAACTGTTAGGGTACCAAGCGATTTAAGTAGTTATATGGAGCCAAATAAAGAGGGATTAGCTGTTGGGACGTACTATGTAAAAGTAGAAGTACCGGCTGATGGTCAGTATGGCTTATATATTAATACGATTCGTCAAGCTAATCGTATATTTATTAATGGTGTGGAGGTAGGAGGAAGAGGGCAGCCTGCGCGTAATTTACAAGACTATGAATCTGAAAGTGCAGACAAATATACTGTTTTTGCACAAAGTATGGAAAAAGAATTACATATTTTGATTCATATTAGTATTTATAACTATCCACGAGCAGGTATATTGTATCCAATCGAATTTGGCACTGCGGATAAAGTGCAAGCGTACTATTTGAAAAAGTTAGTATTAAGTGCGCTTGTTAGTTTAGGCTATATTGTGCTGGGAATCATTTATAGCTTTGCTTATATACTGAATCGCAGACGGAAAGAAGAGTTGTTCTTTGGTTTATTTGCGATTTTATTTGGCATATATATGTCCTTTATCAACGAAAAAATATTTTTCTTGCTGACATCTATAAATTCCACGGCACTGGAAACGAAATTACAGCTAGGAATTATCCCATTAGCTCTTATATGCTTGACATTATTTATTCATAATATGTACCCACAAATGACGAAAAAGCCAATCCTTTATTTATTGCTTCTTTTGCTGTGCATTGCTTTTGTAAAATACGGTATTTATGATCCGTTTTACAAAGGGAGAGCTACGACAGGGGCGGAGTTGAATTCTAGAAAGCTTCAATACATTGCTCTTTTAGCTCCTACCTTTATATATAATGCTATTATTTTAATACGTGTACTTATCCAACGATTAGAGGAGGCTAAATATGTATTAATTGTTGTGATGGCTGTAGGGTGTTACAGTTTTTTATTGGCTCTCAATTTTATCACGGATTTTCCGTTTGATTATAGTGAATTTGTGCTATTCATTGTAGTGCTAATTAGTTTTTCTTTATTGTTAAATTATCGAGCAAATGCCGCATTAATAAAAGTTGAAAATTTAACGAAGGAGCTCGTTTTACATAATCAAATGAAGGATGAATTTTTACTAAAAACGTCCCATGAGTTACGGACGCCGTTAAATGGCATATTGAACTTATCAAAGTCTTTAATGGAGGGCTTGGAGGGTCCATTAAAGCGGGAGCAACAGGAGCAAGCGATTTTAATTCATAATGTGACGAATCGTTTAGGGCATTTAGTAGATGATTTATTGTTCTCATCACATCATATGACAGGGGAAATAAAAATTACACCGACCGTAGTGTCTGTCAAAGTAATAAATGAGGTGGTAGAAGAAATCAAAAGTGTCATGCCGAACAATTCACATGTGCAAATGCTAGCGGCAATTGATGCGACACTACCCTCTATGTGGACAGATGAGCTACGCTTTAAGCAAGTATTATATAATTTACTACACAATGCTATCCAGCATACAAAAGAAGGAGAAATTGCAGTTACTGCCTTTCTTCAGGGGCAGCAACTAGCTATTCGAGTGAGTGATACAGGTGCTGGGATTGCAGAACAAAATATTGAGCATATATTTAATGCGTTTTATCAAGCGCCAAATGAATCAAAGGCAGAGGGATTAGGCTTAGGCTTAAGTATTGCGAAAAATATTGTGGAGAAATTAAATGGTGAAATTTATGTGGAAAGCAAGGTAGGGCAAGGAACCACATTTACTTTTACAATGCCTTTTGCAAAAGAGGAGCAGCAGCATTCTTTAATGGTTACAACAGCATTAACAACAAGACATGCAGCTTTACCACAATTACAATTACCACTAATCCATAAAGGGAACGATAAAACGATTCTGATTGTTGATGATGACCACACAAATATTAAAGTACTGTTTGATGCATGTGTAGCAAAAGGTTATTCTGCTATTGCAGTAGATAACGGCTTTGATGCATTGCACTATATTGAGAAAAACAAAGTAGAGTGCGTGCTGACAGATTTATTAATGAAGGATATGTCCGGCTATGAACTTTGCAAGCTAGTACGCAAGCGATACGATATGCTAGAATTGCCGATTATCGTACTAACGGCAATTATGAAGCAAACCGACTTGTTAATGACATTGCAAGTTGGCGCAAACGATTATTTACAAAAGCCAATCGTAATGGATGAATTATTTGTTCGCATTGAGTCACTATTGGCAATACGCCAATCTTCTATTGATGCAATAGAAACGGAAATGAATTATTTATATGCACAAGTAACACCGCATTTTGTTTACAATACACTGAATACGATTATCGGTTTAAGCTATACAAATATAGAGAATACGAGAGAAGCGCTCTACTGCTTAGCGACCTACTTCCGCGCAAAATTAAATGTCCACTATCGCAATAGCAAAGTGCCATTAGAAGAGGAAATTGAGCTAGTAAAAGCTTATTTATATATTGAAAAAATGCGCTTTGGCGAGCGGCTTACTGTACATTATGATATTGATGAATCGATTCATTTAATGATTCCTGCTCTATCGCTTCAGCCTTTAATAGAAAATGCAGTTGTCCACGGTATTTCAAAGAAAAAAGAAGGCGGTATTATTGAGCTGAGTGTAAAGCGTGAGGGTCAATTTGTCCGCATTAAAGTATCGGATAATGGAGCGGGAATGTCGGAGAAAAAGCTTCAGCAATTATTAAGTGGGAAAGGCTCGCGTATTGGTTTTACAAACCCATGGAAAAAATTCGATTTGCTAAAAAACGTAAGTTTAAATTTGCACAGTAAGGAAGGGCATGGAACAACGATTATTATTTTATTACCGAAGGAGGAAGGGCTATGAATATTGCTATAATCGACGATGAGCAGATGGCGATTGATGTATTGCAAATTATGCTGAAAAATATTCATTCACTCCCAATTTCAATAAAAGGTGCCTTTACAAATGTTAGCGATGCTATCAAACTATTCGAACGGGAGCCAATAGATGTTGTTTTACTTGATATGGAGATGGTTGATATGCATGGTTTGCAAGTAGCAAAACAGCTACTTGCAAAGCAGCCATCAATTTCAATTATTTTTGTGACGGCACATATGCAATTTGCTGTAGATGCCTTTGAAATAGAGGCAACAGATTATTTATTAAAGCCTGTACATGAAAAAAGATTGCTCAAAGCTTTAACGAAAGCAAAGGAGAAAAGAGAATTACAGCAAAAGGTAAAAGTTATAGATGAGCAGCCTGTATTTTATGTACAAACCTTCGATAGTTTTCAATTATTAGACCAAAACAACCAGACGATAAAATGGCGCACGAAAAAAGTAAAGGAATTGTTTATCTATTTATGGTTGAATCAGCAAAAACCTAACTTAAATGTCTTGATTATCGAAATTTTATGGCCTAATAGCGAATATGACAAAGGCTCCGCCAATTTATATACGACAGTCTACCAACTGCGAAAACTATTTAAAGACAAGGGAGTTGAAAACCCAATAGAACTTGTCAACAACCATTATCAATTAAATCTTCAAGTAAAGAGTGATTATGAGAATTTACAAAGCATATTAAATAAAGAGAATCATAATGAACTAGAGATACAGCGAATATTAAATATTTATCAAAGTGATTTTTTAGAAAATGAAGATTATGATTGGGCAATAAAGATTAAAAATGATATGAAGCAGCAGGTTTTACATGTCCTAGAGCGTTATGTGGAGAATACAGTTTCAGAAAACACATTGTTAAAGCTGAGCTGCCTACAAAAAATGTTGCTTTTAGATGAATATAATGAACGATTTATGTTTAAAATTTTACAATTTTTAGTGCAGAACAATCGGAAAATGGAATGCATGAAATTTTATCATGAAATAAAAGCGAAACTAGAAGTGGATTTGAAGGTTTCTGTACCAGAAGAAATTGAAAAATTATATGAAGGCTATATGAAAAAACAGCAGCTTTGAGCTTTATAGAAAAGCTCATATAAAATAGCCATAAATACGTGCGGTAGTAGGATATCCGAAAAGTTTGACACCGCATTGAAATAAAGATTTTGATTGCTCCACTTTTATTGAAGGAGAATACTGCTAAAGCCAATGTTCATCCCATTTTTAAAAGATGTCTTCTCTATTTAGGTGAGTTCACTTTTGTCAAATATCATCGCCACTGTCCAAAATGCCGGCTATGCACGGCTTTTTGGACAGTTTCTTTTTGACGAAAAAAAGCGGAATTTGTTGAATTTTGTTCAGTATTTGTCTAGTTGGACTTTTTATACTGAGAGAAAAAGGCTGGAGGAATGAAAAATGTTGAAAAGCTTATTGCAGGAAAGGGTTGCTCATTTTCAAAACAATGTAAAGGAGCTTGTTAATAATCAAGATGTATTTGGTATTCAAGCAACTTCATTAACTGTGTTAGATAGGGACGTCGTTGTAGGTTATATCGTAGATAAAAAAATTTATTTGAAAGCTGTATGTCCCGGAACAACAACAATTAAATTGGCAGAGGGGGATAAGAAAGCGTTTATAAAGCTTACTGTGCAAAACACGGGAACTATAATAACGGAAATTACACCTTATCTAAAAAATAAACAAGTTGTACCTGTCTTTTTTAGGACTATATTAGGTGAAACAGCAGTTGCGGTTGATTTGAAGGGGGCGCTAGCAAATTACTTAATTACCGAAGGGAAAATAAATGAAGGCAGTTTAATTGAAGAAGTTCACTATGAATCAATGCATCCAAATGTTATCGGCCATTCTATTGATGGCAAGTTCATTTTAGGCTGTCATATTAACGGCTTGCCTTTAACAAATAGACAAGAATATGCGCTAGCTAATCGCATTGTGACATTAAAGTTTTCTAAAATAAATTATCGTTCTAACGGTTTAAAGGCAGTGTTAGATGAAGATATAACGATTACTTTTAGCATAACAAGTCAAATTTTATCTTGATTTTCCATCTTGAAACATTGCTAACAAGGCATTCGCTAAATACTACGGATAAAGGTTTCTTTCTTTGCTCTTTTGATAAAACATGAGACAATATAAGGAGCTTTGAAAGGAGAGAAAACAATGAATCCATTTACATTTTATAACCCTGTAACGCTTCATTTTGGAAACGATGCAATGGAAAAATTGCCACAGGAGCTAGCGAAACATGGTGACAAGGTTCTCGTTGTCTACGGTGGTGGTAGCATTAAGAGCAACGGTGTTTACGATGATGTGCTAACAATATTGAAGCAAGCTAATAAGGAAGTATTTGAATTAGCAGGTGTGGAGCCAAATCCACGCGTTGAAACAGCGCGCCGCGGTGCAGAAATTTGTAAAACAGAAGGTATTGACCTCGTATTAGCAGTAGGAGGTGGCTCGGTTATTGATTGTTCGAAATTAATCGTTGCGGCTGCGAAATACGATGGCGATGCATGGGATTTGGTTATCAAAAAGGCGGTTGCGGAGCAAGCATTGCCATTAGGTGTTGTGCTAACTTTAGCTGCGACAGGCTCTGAAATGAATTCGGGCTCTGTTATTACGAATATTGAAACAGAAGAGAAATTCGGCTGGGGCAGTCCAACAGTATTCCCGAAATTTTCAATTTTAAATCCTAAGTATACTGTAACTGTGCCAAAAAACCATACAATATACGGAATTGTTGATATGATGTCGCATATATTCGAGCAATATTTCCACAATGCTACAAACACACCTGTAACGGATGGCATGTGTGAAGGGGTATTGCGTGCCATTATGGAGGCGGCGCCAAAATTAGTGGAGGATTTGGATAATATTGCACTACGCGAAACGATTTTATTAGCTGGAACAATCGGCTTAAACAATTTCTTATCAATGGGTTCACGCGGAGATTGGGCTACACATAATATCGAGCATGCCGTATCAGCGGTGTACGATATACCGCACGCAGGTGGGCTCGCTATTCTTCAACCGCACTGGATGCGCCATGCAGTGACGGAAAATCCGGAGCGCTTTGCAAGGCTAGCAGTTCGCGTCTTTGATGTTGAGGCAAATGGAAAATCAGCTGAGGAGATTGCCCACGAAGGAATCAATCGCTTAGCTGCTTTTTGGACTTCTATAGGAGCACCAAATAAATTAGCAGACTACAATATTGATAGCACTCATTTTGATAAAATAATTGAGCACACAATGTTTAATGGTCCATTTGGCAACTTTAAAAAGCTTGAAGCGCAAGATGTGCGTATGATTTTAGAAAATGCATTATAAAAAACAGACTAGCAAGTACAGTGCTTGCTAGTCTGTTTTTAACATCTATTAGGAAGTAGGCTTTTCATCGATGTGCTGCCAGCTAACTTGCCCGTCATCCTCGTCAAATAAAATGACGACTTCCGTAACACCTTTTTGACTTAAAATAAGATGTGTTAAATAATCTCGGACGTCATCTAAATAAGCAAGGGAGAGTTTCGGGTCTGCCTCTGCTTCAAGCTCTACATGTAAAAACTCTCCTTCCTTAATAACTTCTAGACGAACAATGTCTTTTACATTTGGCTCTGCCATTACTAAATGGGCTATATGATTAAGCATTTCTTGGTCTGTTTCTCCAATCACACCTCTCGCATTGTCTAAAAATACACGACCAACTACGTAGAACATCATAAAGCCTATTATCATCGAAACAAGTCCCTCAAGTCGATAAAAACCTGTAAAGTAAGCAATTAAAATAGCACTAAATGCAAGAACATTCCCGCTAGTAGCTACTAAATCCTCCATCCACACAAGCTTTGTAGCAGGTTTGGCACGCTTTAAATATTTTACTGATTTTGGAATTGAGGCGAATCCACCATCTTCGGCACCGACTTCATGCAGCACTTCCTTCGCTGCTTTATGCAATACTATCAGCTCCATTACACCACCTATTGCTAATACGCCAAGTGCAATGAACATGCCATTTGATTCTGTGGCTGGAGATAAAAAGTGATGCCAGCCTTCTTTTACTGTTTCGTAAGATAAAATACCAACGATTAAGACCGCTCCTAGACAAACTAAATTAATAAGACGACCAAACCCATTAGGAAATTGTGCTGTAGGTGATTTTTTCGCTAGAGCAGATCCAATGAAAACGAAAAATTGATTTGCCGCATCACCTAAGGAGTGCATCATTTCAGCAAACATTGCAACATTTCCTGTAAAGAAAAAAGCAATTCCTTTAATAATGCCTAAAAATGCATTGACAATTGCGGCTAGCAAGGAAGGTTTATTACCACTTTTAAGTAGTGTGAGAATTTCTCGCATAAGCGTCTCCTTTTAATTATTTAAGATAGTAACTCAATTTCGATTTTTTCTATATAATGTTGCGTATGCAAATCTTTGTAGAGCGTTATTGTATTTTGCTGGACTGTAGTAAAGCGTATGGCAACCTCATGTTCAGTTGTATCATTTGCTACTAACTTGTCACTTATACGAACATTTTCAATATACATTTCATGTTGTTGCATATAGGTGAGGAGCATCGAAATATCATCGTAGTTTTTCAATTGTACTTTCAATGAAAATTCATGCGCCCGTAAACGTTTAGGTCCGATCTTAGTTAGAAATGGTGCGAGTAGCTCAATGCCGAGAACAACTATTAGCACTGTCATAAAGGCTTCGGCATAAAAACCTGCCCCGACAGCAATCCCAATTCCCGCTGCTCCCCAAATCATAGCGGCAGTTGTTAGCCCTGTAATGCTATCATTCCCTTTTCGTAAAATGACTCCGGCTCCTAAAAAACCAATTCCACTAACAACCTGCGCCGCTAGCCGTAGCGGATCCATCGTAATATTAATATCGTCACGAGCAGGTGTCGTATAAGCAGTTTCAATAGAAATAATCGTTAACAAACAGCTAAATGTAGCAATAACTAAACTTGTTTTTAATCCAACCGGTTTCTTTTTTAGTTCCCTTTCAATCCCTATAATTAAACTTAATCCAGCAGCAATAGCTAGTTTAATTAGAGTTTCCATTGAAAAGGCTTCGGTGAGAATGGATAACAATCGTTGTCCTCCTTCTAAACAAAATCATCTATTGATAATGCGTTATATTACTGTAAAATGGATGGATGTACAAGAAAAATTTTAGCGAGGATTACCATCTATGAATAAACCAATTATTAATCCTTATATTCCAATTGTTATTGGCGTTATATCGGTATCATTATCAGCGATTCTAGTAAAATTAGCGAGCGCGGATGCAGGCGTCATAGCCTTTTATCGTATGTTGTTTTCAGTTATACTTATGCTCCCAATCTTTTTATGGAAGTATACAGCTGAAATAAAATTATTAACGAAAAAGGATTGGCTATTTTCTTGCATCGCAGGTATTTTTTTAGCGTTTCATTTTATTTTATGGTTTGAATCATTAAATTACACATCTGTAGCAAGCTCAACAGTTCTTGTGACAATGCAACCTTTATTTGCTTTTGTAGGGACGTATTTTTTCTTTGGAGAAAAAATCTCATTGAAAACGATTGTTGCTGCAGCAATCGCTATTACGGGCAGCATTTTAATTAGTTGGGGTGACTTTCAAATTAGCGGTACAGCCTTGTATGGAGATGTCTTGGCATTAATTGCTTGTGCGCTAGTAACTGGCTACTTATTATTTGGCCAAGATGTTCGAAAAAGAATTTCACTTGTTACATATACAATGGTTGTTTATATGAGTAGCACAGTCTGTCTGTTCTTTTATGTCCTATTTAAGGGAGAATCGTTCGGTCCGTATCCGGGAATGGAGTGGATGTGGTTTTTATTGCTAGCCATTATTCCTAATTTACTTGGACATACCTTATTTAATTGGTCATTAAAGTTTGTCAGCACAAATGTATTATCGATTGCTATTTTATTTGAGCCAATCGGTGCGGCTATATTGGCGTATTATATTTTTAAAGAATATTTAATTGCGACTCAAATTATTGGAGGCGTTGTTGTCCTATTAGGAATACTGCTGTTTGTAATGGATTTTAAAAAAATTAAAAGTTTTTTTAGAAAAACTATTGATTTATAATTTTGTATAGTATATATTATTACTTGTCCTTAACGACAGAATGAAATGAAAACAACACAATAAAGTTTTTGTTGACAGCCAGTTAAGGATGAGTTATAGTATAAAAGTCGCTACCAAAAAGCGATGCGATGATAGTAACATGAACCTTGAAAACTGAACAAGCAAGACGTGAATGAATAAAGTTTCATTGAATAGATGAAACACAATTTTGGACATCGAATGAAGATGCCAGCAAATGTTTTAATGTATCGAAAGCGAAGCGACAGATACAAATTTGAGCTTACTCAAATTCTTTTTATGGAGAGTTTGATCCTGGCTCAGGACGAACGCTGGCGGCGTGCCTAATACATGCAAGTCGAGCGGGCGTTATTTTGGTGCTTGCACCGAAATAACGCTAGCGGCGGACGGGTGAGTAACACGTGGGCAACCTGCCCTGTAGATGGGGATAACTCCGGGAAACCGGGGCTAATACCGAATGATACTTTGAGACCCATGTTTTAAAGTTGAAAGATGGTTCTGCTATCGCTACAGGATGGGCCCGCGGCGCATTAGCTAGTTGGTGAGGTAATGGCTCACCAAGGCAACGATGCGTAGCCGACCTGAGAGGGTGATCGGCCACACTGGGACTGAGACACGGCCCAGACTCCTACGGGAGGCAGCAGTAGGGAATCTTCCACAATGGGCGAAAGCCTGATGGAGCAACGCCGCGTGAGTGAAGAAGGTTTTCGGATCGTAAAACTCTGTTGTAAGGGAAGAACAAGTGCCGTAGTAACTGGCGGCACCTTGACGGTACCTTATTAGAAAGCCACGGCTAACTACGTGCCAGCAGCCGCGGTAATACGTAGGTGGCAAGCGTTGTCCGGAATTATTGGGCGTAAAGCGCGCGCAGGCGGTTTTTTAAGTCTGATGTGAAAGCCCCCGGCTCAACCGGGGAAGGTCATTGGAAACTGGGGAACTTGAGTGCAGAAGAGGAAAGTGGAATTCCAAGTGTAGCGGTGAAATGCGTAGAGATTTGGAGGAACACCAGTGGCGAAGGCGACTTTCTGGTCTGTAACTGACGCTGAGGCGCGAAAGCGTGGGGAGCAAACAGGATTAGATACCCTGGTAGTCCACGCCGTAAACGATGAGTGCTAAGTGTTAGGGGGTTTCCGCCCCTTAGTGCTGCAGCTAACGCATTAAGCACTCCGCCTGGGGAGTACGGTCGCAAGACTGAAACTCAAAGGAATTGACGGGGGCCCGCACAAGCGGTGGAGCATGTGGTTTAATTCGAAGCAACGCGAAGAACCTTACCAGGTCTTGACATCCCGTTGCCCACTATGGAGACATGGTTTTCCCTTCGGGGACAACGGTGACAGGTGGTGCATGGTTGTCGTCAGCTCGTGTCGTGAGATGTTGGGTTAAGTCCCGCAACGAGCGCAACCCTTGATCTTAGTTGCCATCATTCAGTTGGGCACTCTAAGGTGACTGCCGGTGACAAACCGGAGGAAGGTGGGGATGACGTCAAATCATCATGCCCCTTATGACCTGGGCTACACACGTGCTACAATGGACGGTACAACCGGTTGCCAACCCGCGAGGGGGAGCTAATCCGATAAAACCGTTCTCAGTTCGGATTGTAGGCTGCAACTCGCCTACATGAAGCCGGAATCGCTAGTAATCGCGGATCAGCATGCCGCGGTGAATACGTTCCCGGGCCTTGTACACACCGCCCGTCACACCACGAGAGTTTGTAACACCCGAAGTCGGTGAGGTAACCTTTTGGAGCCAGCCGCCGAAGGTGGGATAGATGATTGGGGTGAAGTCGTAACAAGGTAGCCGTATCGGAAGGTGCGGCTGGATCACCTCCTTTCTAAGGATATTTTCGGAATATCTCCTACGGAGATAACATTCACGGATTGCTGTTCAGTTTTGAAGGTTCATCAACGGATGAATACTTCTTATTGTGCTCCTGCGGTTACTCGTCGCAAATACGCGAGGAAGCAAATGCAGGTAGCCTATTTGTTCTTTGAAAACTGGATAAAACGACATTGAAAGTAACAAGTTTTAAATAGATCAAGTAATTGATCGTGTAAGTTCTTAAATCTTATTTCTTTTATGAGATAAGTTGTAACTAACATGAAGGTTTCAAGACACGAGTAGGACAAGGAAGCGATTGAGCGATGGAAGGAGCGTACTTAAGTACGTGACTGACAGAGTGAATGAAGCTGACGCAGTCATACGATGTGTATTGGAAGCCGAAAATGAAGGTTTCGAGATGCGAGCAAGCCAAGGAAGCAGCTTGAGTGAATGAAGGAGCGTACCTCTGTACGTGACTGAATGAGCGAAAGTAGCTGACGCAGGATGGCGATGTATATCGAAAGCTGAAGGTTAAGTTATTAAGGGCGCACGGTGGATGCCTTGGCACTAGGAGTCGATGA
>NZ_CP152046.1:3807500-3816549 GCF_038630865.1 Metasolibacillus sp. FSL K6-0083
GAAACCGACTGCCTTTCCTTATTAAACACGTGCTAGCATACGATCAAGTGAGATACGTGCTTCTATAGCTGTATTTTCATCTACTTCAATGCGATTTTGTGGCTGACCAGCAGCAATACTTTCTAGTGACCATAGTAAATGTGGTAAATCGATGCGATTCATTGTTAAACAAGGACAGAAGTTTTCGTTTAAAGAAATAATATGCTTATCTGGATGCTCTTTGATAATGCGGCGCACAAGGTTCATTTCTGTACCAATTGCCCAAGATGAGCCACTTGGCGCTTGGTTAATTGTATCAATAATGTATTTTGTCGAGCCTGAGTCATCCGCCGCCGCTACAACTTCACGACTGCATTCAGGGTGAACGATAATGCGCATCTCGGGATACGTTTGACGAATCATCGCTGTGTGTTGAACTGTAAAACCTTCATGGACAGAGCAATGACCTTTCCATAAAATCACTTGAATATTTTCAATTGGTTGTTCTGTTTCAAGCTTTTGGCTATGTGGGTTCCAAACAGCCATATTCTCAAGCGGAACGCCTAGCTCATACGCCGTATTGCGACCTAAATGCTGGTCAGGTAAAAATAAAATGCGCTGCTTTTTCGTGAATGCCCATTTAACCATCTCTTTAGCATTGGACGATGTAACGCAAGCCCCACCGTATCTACCAGTAAATGCTTTAATTGCGGCAGTAGAATTAACATAAGTTAGAGGGATAATCGTATCACTGAAAAGCTTTTGTAAAACCGGCCATGCTTGCTCTGTTTGATAAATATCAGCCATATCAGCCATTGAGCACCCTGCGCGCATATCAGGTAAATAAACATGCTGCTTGTCAGTTGTTAGCATATCCGCTGTTTCTGCCATAAAGTGCACACCGCAAAATACGATATGCTCTGCCTCCTTATTTGCTGCTGAAATTTGGGCAAGCTGTAAGGAATCCCCTGTAGCATCAGCGAATTGAATTACTTCATCTTTTTGATAATGATGACCCAAAATAAAAAGTTTGTTTCCTAAACTTTTTTTTATTTTTAATATGCGAGCCTCCATCTCAGCCACTGATAATGTTCGATAATGCTCTGGTAATAAAGATGTTTGCTGTAGTAAATTAGTGATTGACAAGACAATCTTCTCCTTTCAATTGAACAAGTGCGCTAATATCGAAAGCTTGTACGGAATGTGTAAGTGCACCAAGAGAAATCCACTGCACGCCAGATTGCGCATAGGCCTTTAAATTTTCAAGTGTAATACCGCCAGAAGCCTCCGTTGCAATATGACTAGGGATAGAAGGTAGCCACTCGCTTATTTCAGCGGGTGAACGATTGTCGAACATAATAATATCCGCTCCAGCAGCAACAGCTTCATCTAATTGTGCTTTTGTTTCAATTTCTACTTCAATTTTGACAGTATGACCAATTTTGGCACGAGCAGCCTGAACTGCTTTTGTAATGCTTCCGGCAAAAGCAATATGATTATCCTTTAGCATAATTGCATCGTATAAGCCGTTGCGATGATTATAGCCACCGCCCACACGTACTGCATATTTATCAAGCATGCGTAAACCAGGAATAGTTTTACGAGTATCTAGTATTTTTGCTTCTGTGCCAAGCGTTTTATTGACGGCACACTGAGTAGCAGTAGCAATTGCTGACATTCGTTGAATTAAATTTAAAATTACGCGTTCACCTATTAAAAGCTTTTGAAGTGAGCCTTGAATATGGGCAATTAAATCACCGCTTTTAACAATTTCTCCATCTTTTTTATGAAAAGTAATGACGATAGATGGGTCAAGTAAGCGAAAGCCTTGCTCGATAATAGGGACACCACAAAAAATTCCGTTATCTTTGGCATAAAAAGAAAATGCTCCTTGCTGATCTACTGAAAAAATAAGCTCGCTTGATAAATCGCCATCACCTATATCTTCATTAAAAAACTGCTTTAGCATTTCCTCGAGTTTGATTATATTCATATAAAGAATCCCTCACTTCCATTTGTCCTTGTGAAAAAATAATCCAACGATTTGCCCAATTTGTATCCGCGCTAGGGTAGTCTGTACGGATATGTGCACCGCGTGTTTCAGTGCGAGTTAATGCGGCTTTTGCCATTAATATAGCAACAATATGCATCATGTAAAGCTCTAGTTGCTCGCACTTTAAGTTTTCCTTCTTAGTAGAAAGCAGCGTTTGTAATGATGGCAATTGCTGCAAAAAATCTTGAATGCTTAAAGGATTTCGCACGATACCCAATGTTTCCATTATCTTTTGTTGTAATTGGTCTTTAGTCCATAAATGGGGCATAGCACCCTCATTACTGCTTTGCTTAAATATAAAATTTTGCTGCTGCAAGCCTTTTTCAATAATCGCTTGTGCCATTCGCTGTCCAAACGTTATTGCTTCTAATAAGGAATTGCTTGCAAGGCGATTTGCGCCATGTACCCCAGTACAGGCAACTTCTCCTATAGCATATAAAAAAGGGATGGAAGTTTGTCCTGAACTATCCGCAATCACGCCACCCATTAAAAAATGGCTACCTGGTGCTACAGGAATTAAGCCATCTTGTAAAGATATGCCATTTTCAATACATAGCTTTGTAACCGTAGGGAATTTTCCCTTGAATTTTTCAATCATTGAAATATCTAGAAAGGTTTCTTCTCCAGCAAGGCGCTTCATAAATAGTGTGTGCGCCGTAATATGTCGAGGTGCTAAATCACGACCTTGCATAATCGGTTGTCGTTTGGCATTAACAAAAATAGCTCCTGCTCCACGTACCGCTTCGGATATTAAACCTTTTGCCTTGCCATTGCACCATAACAAAGTAGGGTGAAACTGCATAAATTCCATATCGCTAATAGCTGCCCCAGCATGATAGGCAAGGGCAATGCCATCACCAGTATTAGTAGAAAAATTAGAGGTGCAGCTATAAAGAGCACCAGCTCCGCCTGTTGCAATGACAGTGTGATGGGCAAGATAGCGTCTTGAACCTTGATTTCCTGTTGTAAGTGCACCGATACACTCACCATTTGTATTTAATAGCAATTCATAAGCTGTCTCGTGTTCATTAATTGTAACGGCTCGAGGTAGCTGGTCTATTAAATAATGAATAAAGCATTTGCCAGTTTGGTCTCCTCCAGCATGCAAAATACGGTTATGGCTATGCGCTCCCTCTAAACCGAGGATTGGTTCGCCATTCGTATCCCTATCAACTGGTAGACCTTGTTGTAAAAGCTCATCAATAAGCTGTGCACCATTTTTTATTAATTGCTCAACATTCGATAAAATATGATGATATTCACCAGCGCGTAATGTGTCGTGAATATGGAAGTTAATATTGTCTGTTCGTGTTGTAACGGCAGCAATGCCTCCTTGCGCTCTGTAAGAGCTACTTGTTGTTATAGAAGACTTTGTCACAAGCTGCACCTGAAAATATTGCCCTAATATACGAGCGGCTTGAAGTGCAGCTATACCGCTACCGATAATAAGAACATCTGTCTTTATGTACATAATAAAACCTTCTTTACAGTTGTCTTGACACATATCTTTACATAAAATAAAGAAGAAAACAAGACTTAAGAAGAAAGAAGGGTAGAAAAATATGATTTATTTAGATTACGCAGCAACAGCACCAATGACAGAAAAGGCACTAGCGGTATATTGTGAAGTTGCAAAAAAATATTATGGCAACAGTGCTAGTTTGCACGATTTAGGTGGGCAGTCACAATATTTTGTAGAACAGGCGAGACAGGTCATTGCACAAGCCCTTAATTGTAATAAAGACGGTATTATTTTTACAGGTAGTGGGACAGAGGGAAATATAATAGCAATTTTGTCATTAGCGCTTGCCTCAAGTAAGGGGAAGCATATTATTTCATCACAAGCGGAGCATACGTCCGTTCATGCCGCGTTAAATACATTAGAAAAAATGGGCTATCGTGTTACGAAATTGGCCCTACAGCAGGATGGCTGTATTGATGTGGAACAATTGCGCGCAGCAATATGTGAAGAAACTGCATTGATTGCAATTCAGCATGTCAATTCTGAAATAGGCGCGATTCAGCCAATTGAACAAATAGCTCACATTGCAAAAACACATGATATATTCATGCATGTTGATTGTGTGCAATCTTTTTGTAAATTACCGCTACAAATTCAAGTCGATGCCATCACTGTATCAGCTCATAAAATTGGTGGTCCAAAAGGCTGTGGAGCAATTTATATAAATCCAAAACTAGGTGTGCCACCTTTAGCACCGGGGGTTACACACCAAAAAGGCTTGCGTGGAGGTACGTTAGATACACCGGCCATTGTTGCCTTTGCTACAGCCGTTGAAGAATACCATTATGAAAGAGACCATTATGAAAAATTACGTCAATATTTAAAAGAAAGCTTACCAGAAAGCTGTGAACTTATTGAATCAAAGGAGCAATTACCGAATATTTGCGGCGTAATAATGGAAAAGGTTGAAGGGCAGTATGTTTTATTAAAGTTAAATGAAGCTGGAATTGCAATATCTACTGGAAGTGCTTGTGATATTCACAGTGATTCAGGTACAAAGGCCATTTTATCAATGGGCTATTCAATAACCGCTGCTCGCCAATTTTTTAGAATGTCTTTTGGGGAAAGCACATCTATTGAGAGTTTAACAAAAGTACGACAAGCTCTTCTGTTGATTAAGTGAGGCGGCTGTGGGGTTTTTACGATGCAAGGAAAATTTAATTTCACCAATTCACTTCATTCGGAGAAAAATGCGCTAAGCGCAATGTTTCTCCCGTTTTCCAAGAGCCTTTTGAAGAAACACTAACGACAGTGTCCAAAAAAGCCGGCTCTGCACGGCTTTTTGGACGCTCATTGTAAAGGGGTCTTACACGCTTAACACCAAGAAAAAAATTGCCCATGGCTTCCTGCTTTAGGGAGAAGCCGGATTTCTTCATTCAAATGTGCCGATAAGTAATCGACATGAATATTTTCATCATACATATTATTGTAAACGTGATAAATGGGCTTATCTTTCGCTATATTTGCTAAAGTTTGTTGAAACGCTTCCTTTAACTCGTTTGAAAACTGATTAGCGACATGTGTGTGAAAAATAACGATTTGATGCGCATTAGAAATATTCTGAATGATAGATGGTAGTAGTTGAAGCACGTCTCCCTCTAATAATGTTTTGGGCACTTCTGAATGAATAGTTGACGCTTGATGTAATAACTTGCGTCGCTCCTTATGCTCTGGCCATATTAAAGCTTCTAGCCACATATAATCATCCCTATTTTGTAGCTGTAAAACATTCAAATCAATGCCGTAACGGTCAGATACTTGAAAGTCTCTGTAGCACGTCAAAGCATTTCCTATATTCTCGGATTTAAGTAGTACTTGGCTTTCTAGATGACCGTAATAAATAAAGGAATCACCTTCCTTTACTTCATAGCAATATTTATCAACATTCAATAAAAGACCCGCACTTGTGCCAATTTCAATTAAGGCTAACGGTTTTTGAGCTCTTTTCGCAATGTCGCTAAAAATAGGATATAAATAAGCGCTCCGTCGAACTTCATTTGTTTGAACACGCCTTGTTTGAAAGCATTGAATGAGCGCTTGTTCATACTTTTTTACAAACTTTTGTAAGGCTGAATAACTTTCTTCTATAGGTAAAGGATTTAACACGAACGATGGAATGTATCTTTTTAATGGGTCATCATATCTCATTAATAAAAATTGGATTGCTGCAAAAAACAAATTAGGTTTCGGTTGGGATGCGGGAATTTGTATAAGCAATTGTAGCATTTCCTCGTCATGAATAATTTTTTTGCACCAAAAGTAGTATAATGAACTATTATTCTTTGTTTCTATTTCGGCAAAGCGAGTAAACGATAAAATCAATTTTTCCATTGATAATCCTCCATATACTTTGATATTATCACTGTAAAATAATTATCAAATTAAATAAATTAATTAAATTTAATTGAATTAATTAAAAAAATTAATCAGAGGTGTAAAATGGAACTAAAGTGGATTCAGTCTTTTGTCGTCGCTGCTGATACAGGGAATTTCCGTGAAGCAGCGGAAAAGCTATTTATATCTCAACCGAGTATTACAATACATATTCAGCTATTAGAAGAAAGCTTGCAAGTTAAGTTGTTTCATCGAGAGCACACAAAAATATGGCTATCAGAGGAAGGGAAATTCTTTTTAAAGCAAGCAAAGGAAATTTTGCAAAAAGTGGAGGACAGTAAACGCGATACATTGTTTTACGCAAATCAGTATAGAAAAAGTATTACAATTGCTTTATCACCACTTCTAGTAGAAACAAATTTACCACTTATTATTTATCAATTTTTAATGGAGCATAAGGAATATGAAATTAAAATTGCGGTTGTGGATTCAGAGCAAATTGACGAGCAGCTTTTAGCTAATCAAGTACATATAGGCATTGGCATTGGAGGAAGCAGGCATCACCTTATACACGCTGAAAAAATTATGTCGAGTCCGCTACAGCTTGCTGTTCCATTAGATAGTTATGATGATGAGACGGGAGAACATTATGATTATCGTTCTTTATTTGAAAAATACCCCTTACTTACTGGACATTTAAAAGAATCGGTATTGATCGAGCCATTGCTAAAGAAACATTTTTCATTTATACGTACAATGTCAATTTCTCAAACTTATATTGTTAAACAGTTTGTTAAAGATGGACTAGGGATGGCCTTTTTACCAAAATCAACGATATATAAAGAGATGATGGAAGGCAGATTTAATATTATCGATTTTGATTTATTTGAATTACCAGTAATTGATTTATTTATAAAATACGATAAAGAAAATGAGCAGCTCTTGCCCTTATTAAAGAAAATAAGAAACTCTTATATGTATTGAAAAGAGCATGTACTATCAAGTTTCTTAATATACTATTATAATTAATTTCAACTGAGTGAAATTAGCTATTTTCTTTTAGAAAATCACTTGCTATAATGGGCAACAGAGTATTTTATTTTATCCCGCATTAACGGGTAGTAAGACGCCCACTTCAGATTTAATTGAAAATCGACTAATTGAAGCTTCACTTTATCAATTAGAAAAAAATATTATTTTTTTCAAAAAAAGTATTGCATAATGTGAGAGAACATTATATACTAATTCTTGTCTTGAAGAACGGATGAACGTTCTGAAATAGAGAATAGTCTAGTGATGATGGCAAAGAGGTCACACCCGTTCCCATACCGAACACGGAAGTTAAGCTCTTTAGCGCCGATGGTAGTTGGGGGCTTCCCCCTGTGAGAGTAGGACATCGCTAGGCAAATGGAGGATTAGCTCAGCTGGGAGAGCACCTGCCTTACAAGCAGGGGGTCGGCGGTTCGAACCCGTCATCCTCCACCAAACAAAATGCCGGTGTAGCTCAGTTGGTAGAGCAACTGACTTGTAATCAGTAGGTCGTGGGTTCGACTCCTATCGCCGGCACCATTTTGAGCCATTAGCTCAGTCGGTAGAGCATCTGACTTTTAATCAGAGGGTCGAAGGTTCGAGTCCTTCATGGCTCACCATTAAAGACCAAAATTCTTGCGGGTGTGGCGGAATTGGCAGACGCACTAGACTTAGGATCTAGCGCCGCGAGGCGTGGGGGTTCGACTCCCTTCACCCGCACCAATAAAAACAAACCTGTCAGAATAAAAAATAGCACATGCGGAAGTAGTTCAGTGGTAGAACACCACCTTGCCAAGGTGGGGGTCGCGAGTTCGAACCTCGTCTTCCGCTCCAACATGTGCCGGGGTGGCGGAACTGGCAGACGCACAGGACTTAAAATCCTGCGGTAGGTGACTACCGTACCGGTTCGATTCCGGTCCTCGGCACCATTTTAAAAAGCGCCCGTAGCTCAATTGGATAGAGCGTCTGACTACGGATCAGAAGGTTATGGGTTCGACTCCTGTCGGGCGCGCCAAAAAAGTTCGGGAAGTAGCTCAGCTTGGTAGAGCACTTGGTTTGGGACCAAGGGGTCGCAGGTTCGAATCCTGTCTTCCCGACCATGTACAACCAATGGGTAGTAAAAAATTATGGGGCCTTAGCTCAGCTGGGAGAGCGCCTGCCTTGCACGCAGGAGGTCAGCGGTTCGATCCCGCTAGGCTCCACCAACCATAAGTAAAGATCCTGGCGGCGTAGCTCAGTTGGCTAGAGCGTACGGTTCATACCCGTAAGGTCGTGGGTTCGACCCCCTCCGCCGCCATCTTAAGGACCTTTAGCTCAGTTGGTTAGAGCAGACGGCTCATAACCGTCCGGTCACAGGTTCGAGTCCTGTAAGGTCCACCATTTTAAACGTTCATATAACGGAGGAATACCCAAGTCCGGCTGAAGGGATCGGTCTTGAAAACCGACAGGCGGGTTAAACCGCGCGGGGGTTCGAATCCCTCTTCCTCCGCCATCTTTTAAGAACAACTAAAATTGGTGAACAACATATTGATTATCGCGGGGTGGAGCAGCTCGGTAGCTCGTCGGGCTCATAACCCGAAGGTCACAGGTTCAAATCCTGTCCCCGCAACCAAAAGGTCCCGTGGTGTAGCGGTTAACATGCCTGCCTGTCACGCAGGAGATCGCCGGTTCGATCCCGGTCGGGACCGCCATTTTAAAAAAAGATGGGTCAGTAGCTCAGTTGGTAGAGCATTAGACTGAAGCTCTAAGTGTCGTCGGTTCGATTCCGTCCTGACCCACCATTTCTACGCGGGTGTAGTTTAATGGTAAAACCTCAGCCTTCCAAGCTGATGTCGTCGGTTCGATTCCGATCACCCGCTTCTAAATAAGGGCCTATAGCTCAGCTGGTTAGAGCGCACGCCTGATAAGCGTGAGGTCGATGGTTCGAGTCCATTTAGGCCCACCATAAAAGCGTATTCCGAAGTAGCTCAGTGGTAGAGCAACCGGCTGTTAACCGGTTGGTCGCAGGTTCGAGCCCTGCCTTCGGAGCCAATTTTGGGGAAGTACTCAAGAGGCCGAAGAGGCGCCCCTGCTAAGGGCGTAGGTCGGGTAACCGGCGCGAGGGTTCAAATCCCTCCTTCTCCGCCAGCAAC